>NZ_BMVB01000001.1:0-41905 GCF_014650495.1 Streptomyces cinnamoneus
GCGAGGCCCGCGAGGCCGACCTGGGCGTCGCCTCCGGCAACGGCAAGGGCCAGATCTTCGTCAAGGGCGAGGTCATCCGCACCGTTCCCGAATCGAAGATCGTGGAGACCCTCATCGACGAAGCCATGAAGCTCGCCGAGCAGCTGGAGGCGGAAGGCGCCCTCTCCGGGCCGCCCGCCGTCACCGTGCTCTGACCGGCGGAGTCCGACAACGAGCCCGCAAGGGCGGGCCGACGAAGGAGGAGGGGGCCGGCATGTCGTTGCTGGAGAACATCCGCAGTCCGCGCGACCTGAAGGCACTGGACGGCGAGGAGCTGACCGAACTCGCCGAGGAGATCCGCCACTTCCTGGTCCATGCGGTGGCCAGGACCGGCGGGCACCTCGGACCGAACCTCGGCGTGGTGGAGCTGACCATCGCCCTGCACCGCGCCTTCGACTCGCCCGCGGACCGCATCCTGTGGGACACCGGCCACCAGAGTTACGTCCACAAACTGCTCACCGGCCGTCAGGACTTCTCCAAGCTGCGCGGCAAGGGCGGCCTGTCCGGCTACCCCTCGCGCGAGGAGTCCGAGCACGACGTCATCGAGAACAGCCACGCCTCGACCGTGCTGGGCTGGGCCGACGGCCTCGCCAAGGCCAACCAGGTGCTCGGGCGCTGGAACCGCCACGTCGTCGCCGTCATCGGCGACGGCGCCCTGACCGGCGGCATGGCCTGGGAGGCGCTCAACAACATCGCCGCCGCCAAGGACCGCCCGCTGATCATCGTCGTCAACGACAACGAGCGCAGCTACGCGCCCACCATCGGCGGCCTCGCCGACCACCTGGCGACCCTGCGCACCACCGACGGCTACGAACGCGCCCTGACCTGGGGCAAGGACGCCGTCCAGCGCCTGCCGCTCGTCGGCAAACCGCTCTACGAGTCGCTGCACGGCGCGAAGAAGGGCTTCAAGGACGCCTTCGCCCCGCAGGGCATGTTCGAGGACCTGGGCCTGAAGTACCTGGGGCCGATAGACGGGCACGACATCGGCGCCGTCGAGTCGGCGCTGCGCCGCGCCAAGCGCTTCCACGGGCCCGTCCTCGTGCACTGCCGGACCGAGAAGGGCCGCGGCTACCAGCCCGCCCTGGAGGACGAGGCGGACCGCTTCCACACCGTCGGGGTGATGAACCCCCTCACCTGCAAGCCCCTCTCGCCGTCCGGCGGGACGTCCTGGACCTCGGTGTTCGGCGACGAGATGGTCCGCATCGGAGCCGAGCGGCCGGACGTCGTGGCCATCACCGCCGCGATGCTGGACCCGGTGGGGCTGACGAAGTTCGCCGAGCTCTACCCCGACCGGGTCTGGGACGTCGGCATCGCCGAGCAGCACGGCGCCGTCTCGGCCGCCGGCCTGGCCACCGGTGGCCTGCACCCGGTCTTCGCGGTCTACGCGACCTTCCTCAACCGCGCCTTCGACCAGGTGCTGATGGACGTGGCCCTGCACCGGTGCGGCGTCACCTTCGTCCTGGACCGGGCGGGCGTCACCGGCACCGACGGCGCCTCGCACAACGGCATGTGGGACATGTCGATCCTGCAGGTCGTCCCCGGTCTGCGCATCGCCGCCCCGCGCGACGCCGGCCAGCTGCGCGCCCAGCTGCGCGAGGCCGTCGAGGTCAAGGACGCGCCCACCGTCGTGCGCTTCCCGAAGGAGACCGTGGGCGAGAACATTCCCGCCGTCGGCCGCA
Source organism: Streptomyces cinnamoneus (assembly GCF_014650495.1). Taxonomy (GTDB): domain Bacteria; phylum Actinomycetota; class Actinomycetes; order Streptomycetales; family Streptomycetaceae; genus Streptomyces; species Streptomyces cinnamoneus. The sequence continues at coordinate 1,719 of NZ_BMVB01000001.1, forward strand.
TCGGCGGCATGGACGTCCTGGCCCGCCCCGAGGACGCGGCCGGCGGGGCGGACGTCCTGCTCGTCGCCGTCGGGGCCATGGCACCGGTCGCCCTGGACGCCGCCGAGCTCCTCGACGCACGCGGCACCACCTGCACGGTGGTCGACCCGCGCTGGGTCAAGCCCGTCGACGAGGCGCTGCCCGCCCTCGCCGGGAAGCACCGCCTGGTCGCCGTCGTCGAGGACAACAGCCGCACCGGCGGCGTCGGCTGGGCCGTGGCCCAGGCGCTGCGCGACGCCGGCGTCGACCTGCCCGTGCGGACCTTCGGCATCCCCGAGCAGTTCCTGGCCCACGCCAAGCGGGCCGAGGTGCTGGCCGACCTGGGGCTGACGCCCGCCGAGATCGCCGGGCGGATCAGCGCGGCCCTGGCCCGCAAGGACGCCGCAGGAGCCGGCAAGGAGGCCGCCCTGGCGGGGAAGGAGAGCGAGCGCGCATGACCGCCGACGCCACGAAGGGGTTCGACCTGGCCCGGCTGCTGGCCGAGCGCGGCGGCGAACGCTACGACCTGCACGCCCGGCACCTCAACCACCAACTGCCGCGCATGCTGCGCACCATCGGCTTCGACAAGGTCTACGAGCGGGCCGAGGGCGCCTACTTCTGGGACTCCGAGGGCCAGGACTACCTCGACATGCTGGCCGGCTTCGGGGTGATGGGCCTGGGCCGCCACCATCCGGTCGTCCGCAAGGCGCTGCACGACGTCCTCGACGCCTCGCTCGCCGACCTCACCCGCTTCGACTGCCCTCCGCTGCCCGGGCTGCTCGCCGAGAGACTGCTGGCCCACACCCCGCACCTGGACCGGGTGTTCTTCGGCAACAGCGGCACCGAAGCCGTGGAGACCGCCCTGAAGTTCGCCCGCTACGCCACCGGCAGACCGCGCGTGCTCTTTTGCACGCACGCCTTCCACGGGCTCACCGTCGGCTCGCTCTCCGTCAACGGCGAGGACGGCTTCCGCGACGGCTTCGCACCGCTGCTGCCCGACACCGCGATCCCAATGGGGGACCTGGAGCGGCTGGAACGCGAGCTGGAGCGCGGCGACGTGGCCGCCCTGGTGATCGAACCGATCCAGGGCAAGGGCGTCCACGAGGCACCCCCCGGATACCTGCGCGCCGCGCAGGAGCTGCTGCACCGGCACAAGGCGCTGCTCATCGCCGACGAGGTGCAGACCGGCATCGGGCGGACCGGCGCGTTCTTCGCCCACCAGCACGAGAGCGGGGTCGAGCCGGACCTCGTGTGCGTGGCCAAGGCGCTCTCCGGCGGCTACGTCCCGGTCGGGGCGACGCTGGGCAAGGACTGGATCTTCAAGAAGGTCTACTCCTCCATGGACCGCGTCCTCGTCCACTCCGCCAGCTTCGGCTCCAACGCCCAGGCCATGGCGGCCGGTCTGGCGGTCCTCTCCGTCATGGAGGACGAGCAGCTCGTGGCCAACGCCCACCGGACGGGCGAGCTGCTGCGCTCCCGCCTCGCGGCGCTCGTGGACCGGTACGAGCTGCTGCACGAGGTGCGCGGCCGCGGACTGATGATCGGCATCGAGTTCGGCAGGCCCAAGTCGCTGGGCCTGCGCAGTCGCTGGACGATGCTGCAGGCGGCGCGCAAGGGCCTGTTCGCGCAGATGGTCGTGGTGCCCCTGCTGCAGAGGCACCGCATCCTCACCCAGGTCTCGGGCGATCACCTGGAGGTGATCAAGCTGATCCCCCCGCTGATCATCGGCGAGCCCGAAGTGGACCGCTTCGTGGCGGCCTTCAGCGCCGTCATGGACGACGCCCACGCGGGCGGCGGCCTGATGTGGGACTTCGGCCGCACGCTGGTGAAGCAGGTGGTGGGCGGACGCTGAGGGCCGGGAGGAAGGGGGCTCTCACCGGCCTCAGCCGGTGAGCAGCGTCCCCTGCAGCCGCTCCTGCTCCCCGGGCCCGAAGCCCAGCCCCTCGGTCAGGTACCGCCGGGTGCTCCCCCAGGTCTCCGTGATCGCGGCGAAGGCCGACGCCAGGTACTCCGCCCGCGCCTCGAACAGCGGCGACAGCAGCTCGCTCACCTCCGGCGAGCCGTCCGCGTCCGTGCCGTCGCCCCGTCGCACCCGGTAGCGGCGGTGGGGCGCGTTCGACTCCAGGTAGTCCGCCTCGATGGCCCCGCGCGGCACCCCGAGGGCCATCAGCGTGATCGCGACGGACAGCCCCGCCCGGTCCTTCCCCGCGGCGCAGTGCATCAACGCCGGCACGCTGTCCTCGGCGAGGGCGCGCAGCACCCGGCTGTGCTCGGCGGTACGGGTGATGATCATGGTGCGGTAGGACTCGGCCATCCGGCCGGCCGCCCGGCCCTGCCCCAGCACGGACCGCAGGGTCTCCAGGCCGCCGTCGCGGACCATCCGCCAGAACTCGCTGCCGTCCGCCGGGTCCGAGAGCGGGATGTTCACGTTCCGCACCCCGGTGAGGGTGACGTCCGGCCCCTCCAGGGCGATGTCGGCGGCGTTGCGGAAGTCGAAGACGGTGTGCAGGCCGAGCGTGTCGAGGAAGGCGGCGTCCGCCTCGGTCGCATGGGCGAGGTGACCGCTGCGGAAGAGGACGCCGGGCCGTACGCGTCGCCCGTCGGCGGCCGGCAGGCCGCCCAGATCACGGAAGTTGCGTACCCCCGCCAGCTCGGGTTCGGCCTGCGGGACGTGCGGCGTCTGGGTCACGGGCGCTCCTCGGGTCTCGGCCGGATGCCGGTGCCGATCGTATTCCGGCTGACGTGAGTTTGCCGGGGTGGGATACATCACGGCACGTCAACCCCTGGTTACGGTGGCGTAGGTCACTCCTGACGGTGAAAGATGTACTGACGTGGCAGACGATTCGAATACATTCAGCAAGAGCGCGATCGGGTCGTACGCAGCCGTCGGGGACAGCTTCACCGAGGGCGTCGGCGATCCAGGACCCGACGGCACCTTCATCGGGTGGGCCGACCGACTGGCCGTACTCCTCTCCGACCAGCAGGCGGAGCACTCCTTCACGTACGCCAACCTCGCCGTCCGGGGACGCCTCCTGGACCAGATCGTCGAGGAGCAGGTGCCCCGGGCCATCGAGCTCGGGCCGGATCTCGTCACCTTCTGCGCGGGTGGCAACGACATCCTGCGGCCGGGCAGCGACCCGGACGACGTGGCGGAGCGCTACGAAGCGGCCGTGGTCCGGCTGGGGGAATCCGTCGGCACGGTGCTGCTGTGCACCGGATTCGACACCCGCGGCGTGCCGGTCCTGCGTCACCTGCGGGGCAAGATCGCGACCTACACCGCCCACGTCCGTTCCATCGCCGACCGCCACGGCTGCCCGGTGCTCGACCTGTGGTCGCTGCGCTCGGTGCAGGACCGGCGGGCCTGGGACGAGGACCGGCTCCACCTCTCGGCGGACGGGCACACCCGCGTGGCGCTGCGCGCCGCCCAGGTCCTGGGCCTGGAGGTCCCCGCCGACCCCGACCAGGAGTGGCCGGACGAGGGCCAGCGCTCGCCCGCCGAGGTGCGTCGCGACAACATCCACTGGGCGCGCGAGCACCTGGTGCCGTGGATCGGCCGCCGGCTGCGCGGCGAGTCCTCGGGCGACAACGTCGAGCCCAAGCGGCCGGATCTGCTGCCGCTGTAACCGCGGGTTCGACCGGCGCGTCCGGTCCGATTCGGCAGATTCGTTTCAGCGGACCCGTTCGGCAGGTTCGCTTCAGTGGGGGAGCCGCCCGTGCGGCAGGTCGGCCCAGACGACACGGCCCCGGCCGGTGTCGTCGGGCCGGACCCCCCACGCCTGGGACAGGGCCCCGACCAGCAGCAGTCCGCGCCCGCTCTCCTCGTCCGCCCCGCTGCACCGCGCCCTCGGCTCCGTCGGCGCGTGCCCCTGGTCGGCGACCTCTATGCGCAGCGCCACCGCGTTGATCCGCAGCTGACAGCTGACCTTGTCGCTGTCCGTGTGCCGCACGGCGTTGGTGAACAGCTCCGACACGACCAACTGTGCGTCGTCGCAGGCCACTTCGTCGATGCCCCACTCCCGCAGCCGTGCGAGGACTCGTTTTCGGGCCTCTGACACCGAGGTGTTGAGGGCCGGGAAGTGAAAGGCGTCCTGCAGGCGACCGGCGAGGAAGCCACCGCGGAACCCGAGCGAGGGTGCGTCATGGGAGGGGAGCACTCCGCAACTATGTGCGATAGAGCTCATCTGTGGCAAGGTTCAATCTGCAAATTACAGAACCGCACGGACAGTCTGTTCGGTGGACGGACTGCGTGGCACACTGCTGGCATATGACGGCAGTTGGAGGGGGTGGACAGTGGCGGACTCGCGGCCGACGGGCGCCCCTACGGTCCTGAGGGTCGTGCTCGGCAAGCGCCTGCAGGACCTCAGGGAGAGGGCCGGGCTGTCCTACGAGGAGGCCGGCCAGGCGCTGGACGTCACGCACGCCACCGTCCGCCGCATGGAGAAGGCCGAGGTCGGCCTGAAGATCCCGTACGTGGAGAAGCTCCTCCACGTCTACGGCGTGCTCGACCCCGAGGAGGTCGAGGGCTTCCTCACCCTCACCCGCGAGGCCAACCGCCCCGGCTGGTGGCACCGCTTCCGCGACGTCCTGCCGGAGTGGTTCAGCGCGTTCGTGAGCCTGGAGGGAGAGGCCAACCTCATCCGCGCCTACGAACCGCACTACGTCCCCGGCCTGTTGCAGACCGAGGACTACACCCGCGCCGTCCTGCGCGCCGGGATGCCGCACGCCCGCGAGGCCGACGTCGAGCGCGCCGTCGCCGTCCGCCGGCAGCGCCAGGGCCTGCTCACCCGGGACAGCGCGCCGCTGCTGTGGGTCGTGATGGACGAGACCGTGCTGCGCCGGCCCATCGGCGGGCCGGACGTGATGCGCGCCCAGGTCGACCGGCTCGTCGAGGCCACCGACCTGCCCAACGTGCGACTGCAGTTCATGCCGTTCGCCGCCGGGCCCCACCCGGCGATGTACGGCCCCTTCCACATCTTCCGGTTCCCCCTCCAGGAGCTGCCGGACATCGCGTACGCCGAAAACCTCGTCGGAGCCTCGTACTTCGACCAGCGCGACGACGTCTCGGCCTTCCTGGAGGCCCTGGACCGCATGTGCGCGCAGGCCGCGCCGGCACACACCACCAAGGCCATCCTGGGTGGCATTCGTAAGGAGATCTGAACCATGGATCGGGACCACATCTACAACGGCATGCCCGCCACCGACCTCGGCACCGAGGGGTGGAGCAAGCCGTGGAGCGGTGGCAACGGCGGCAGCTGCGTCGAGGTGCTGCGGCTCGTGGACGGCCGGGTGGCCCTGAGACAGTCCACCGACCCCGGGGGTCCGGCACTGATCTACACGCGTCACGAGATGGAGACCTTCATCCGGGGCGCCAAGGCCGGCGAGGCCGACTTCCTGCTGGCGGGGCCGAGCGTGAGCGCCGAATAGGCGCCGGACGCGCGAGGACCGACCGACCGGCGACAGCCGCATGCGTACCGAAGGGAACAGGGCGTGATCGAGCAAGGCGTGGACGGGCAGGGCGTGGGCGGGCAGGGCTTCACCGCCGAGGAGATCGACACCAGCAGGCCGCACCCGGCCCGCATGTACGACTACTACCTCGACGGCTGGGACAACTACGAGGTCGACCGCGCCGCCGCCGAGCGCGTCATCGCCGTCCACCCGCAGGTCCGGCTCTCCGCCCGCGCCAACCGCGCCTTCCTGCGGCGGGCCGTGCGGGAGGCCGTGCGCGGCGGCGTCCGGCAGATCCTCGACATCGGCACCGGCATACCCACCTCGCCCAACACCCACGAGGTGGCACGGGAGATCGCCCCGGACGTCCGGGTCGCCTACGTCGACAACGACCCGATCGTGGCCACCCACGCCGGGGCGAAGCTGACCCACGCGGGCGGCGCGGGCTTCGCCCTCGCGGACGTCCGGGAGCCGCGGACGGTCCTGGGCCACCCCGTGGTGCGCGAGCTCATCGACTTCGACGAGCCGGTGGCCCTGCTGCTCGTCGCCGTCATGCACTTCGTCAAGGACGAGGAGGACCCGGCCGGCATCATCGCCACCCTCGGCGACGCCCTGCCCGCCGGCAGCCTGCTCGTCCTGTCGCACGCCACCGAGGAGCCGTACGAGGAGTACGCCGGCGGCCGCATCGACCACGTGGCCAAGGAGGGGGTGGTCGACGTCTACAAGAACGCCACCGCCGCCCTCAACCTCCGCGGGCGCGCGGCCGTCGAGCCGCTCTTCGGCCCCTTCGAGCTGCTCGACCCCGGGCTGGTCCGGGTGCCGCTGTGGCGCCCGGACGGGCCGGTGCCCGGCGCCGAGGAGCTCAACAACACCGTCTTCTACGGAGGCGTGGGCCGCAAGGGCTGACGGCCGCGGACCGGCCTCAGCCGGCCGGGCGGACGGGGACGTCACAGGTGTCCTTGAACCCCTGGCTGCTCAGGCCGAGCGCCGCGTTGATGCGCGAGCGGAAGTTCTCCACCGCCACCATCGCGGTCAGCTCGACGAACGCCGCCTCGCCCAGGCGGCCGCGCAGCCGGTCCGCCAGCTCGTCGTCGACGGTGGGCGGGGTCGCGGTCATCGCCTCGGCGTACTCCATGACGTCCCGCTCCAGCGGGGTGTAGACGTCGCTCTCCCGCCAGCGCGGCACGTCCTGCAGCTTCTCGTGGGGCGTGCCGTGCCGGCGGCTGGCCCAGTAGCCGAAGTCCATGCACCACGAGCAGCCGATGGCCGCCGCGGACGCCAGTTCGGCCAGGTTCTTCAGGCCCGGTTCGAGCCTGTTCCAGCGGGCCAGCGACATCTCGAACCGGGAGTCGGTCATCAGCACCCTGCGGTTGTGCGCCAGCGCCAGCAGCGGGTCGATGACCTTGCCGTAGGCGCGCTTGCTGTACCAGGAGGTGAGACGGGTCAGCAGGGTGCGGGGCGGGTCGAGAGAGATGCGAGCCATGGCCGGTGCCTCCGTCAGGAACGGTGTGGTTGCTGTCGACAGGAGGACGGACGGCGCGGCCGGAAATGTGACATCCTCCCGGGATCCCTTGTGAAACCGCAGGCCGGAGACTGTCTCTGGGCAAGCGGTGGCGGCCGTCCGGGCGCCGCACCTCCGGTCCTGGGGCTGAAGGGACGGTTGAACATCACGCTGAGGGTGAGCAGCGTGTGACGCGTGTGGCCGGATAATGACGGTGACCTGCTGACCCTCCCCCACGGCCCGACCGGCGGTGGGGGCGCCCCCCACCGCCCAGGAGGCGCCGTGCCCGGCTTCCGCCCGAAGAGCTCACCCCTGGACTCGCTGCGCCCGGCCGCGTTCGGCGCGGACCCGGCGGGGGAGCGGATGGCGCGCATCAGGCGGTCGCCGAACTTCGCCGACGGCGTGTTCGTCAACCCCGAGGGCGAGCGGCACGCGCCGTCCGGTTCCCTGCTGACGTACCTGCCGACGTACTTCCGCAGGGAGGAGCGCCTGCGCAGAGCACCCGCGCACGCCGTGCCCGTCCACCCCACCACCGTCGCCGACCTGGCCGTCCCCGCCGCCTCGGGGCTGCGCCTCACCTGGATGGGCCACTCCAGCGTGCTGGCCGAGATCGACGGCGCCCGGGTGCTGTTCGACCCGGTGTGGTCCGAGCGCTGCTCGCCCTTCGCCTTCGCGGGCCCCCGGCGGCTGCACCCGGTGCCGGTGCCGCTGGCCGAAACCGGCCGCATCGACGCGGTGGTGATCTCCCACGACCACTACGACCACCTGGACATGCCGACGGTCCGGGCCCTGGCCCGGCGCGGGACGGCCTTCGTCGTGCCCCTCGGCGTCGGTGCCCACCTGGAGCACTGGGGCGTGCCGGCGGACCGCATCACCGAGCTCGACTGGCACGAGCAGACCCACGTCGCGGGCCTCACCCTGACCGCCACCCCCGCCCGGCACTTCTGCGGGCGCGGCCTGCGCAACACCCAGCACACCCTGTGGGCCTCCTGGGTGGTCGCCGGTCCCGGCCACCGCATCTTCCACAGCGGCGACACCGGCTACTTCCCCGGCTTCGCCGCCATCGGTGCGCAGTACGGGCCGTTCGACGTGACCATGGTGCAAGTCGGTGCCTACAGCGAAGAGTTCTGGCCCGACATCCACATGACGCCCGAGGAGGGCATGCGGGCCCACGCCGACCTCCAGGGCGACGCCTCGTCGGGTCTCATGATGCCCATCCACTGGGGCACGTTCACCCTGGCCCCGCACCCCTGGGAGGAGCCCGCCGAGGGCACCCTCTCCGCGGCCCGGCGCACCGGCGCAAGGATCGCCGTGCCCCGGCCGGGGCAGCCCTTCGAGCCGGTCGCCGGGCTGCCGCTCGACCCCTGGTGGCGCCAGGTCGCGGCCCGCCCGGAGGGCGGCCGGACGGCGGTGGAAACAGGAACGTCGCCGGCCGGCCGGGCCGCCGGCGCCGTCGAGACCGCGGCCGTCGGGGCCACCGTCCGCGCCTAGCACCGGGGTTGGCACCCGGGGTGGGCTTTTTCCGTACACATGTGCGTGTCCCCCTTGTCATGCGCGGGAACGGCGGCTTCAATGCCTGACGACGGTTAGGAAAGCTTCCTAACGCATTGCCGGAACGATCGGGAACGGAGTTCTGCATGCCCGCGCGCACCTCGCACCAGATGAAGACGCCCCTGCGGAGAGGGGTCACTCGGGCCGTCCTCCTCGGTGCGGCCCTGTCCCTGCCCGCCACCCTCGTCCTGGGCGGCATCGGCCAGGCGGCGCCGGTGGCGCAGGCCCGGGCGGACGCCGCGTACGCCGTCGGCACCTCCGCGGCCGGCCTGGACGACCCCCGCACGAAGGACATCGCCATGCGCGTGGTGTCGAGCGCGGAGAACTCCTCGCTCGACTGGCGCGGCCAGTTCAAGTACATCGAGGACATAGGCGACGGCCGCGGCTACACCGCCGGCATCATCGGCTTCTGTTCCGGCACCGGCGACATGCTCGACCTCGTCGAGCTCTACACCAAGAAGAAGCCGGGCAACCCGCTCGCCACGTACCTCCCCGCCCTGCGCAAGGTCAACGGCAGCGACTCGCACGACGGCCTCGGCAAGTCCTTCGAGGACGCCTGGCGCAAGGCCGCCCAGGACAAGGCGTTCCAGGACGCCCAGGAGTCGGAGCGCGACCGGGTGTACTTCAACCCCGCTGTCAAGCAGGCGAAGAGCGACGGCCTGCGCGCGCTGGGCCAGTTCGTCTACTACGACGCGATCGTCATGCACGGCGGCGGCAACGACAAGTACAGCTTCGGCGGCATCCGCAAGACCGCCCTGTCCAAGGCCAAGCCCCCGGCCGAGGGCGGCGACGAGAAGACCTACCTCAACGCCTTCCTCGACGCCCGCAAGAAGGCCATGCAGAGCGAGAAGGCCCACGAGGACACCAGCCGCGTCGACACCGCGCAGCGCGTGTTCCTGTACAACGGCAACTTCGCCTTCAAGCCGCCGCTGAAGTGGAAGGTCTACGGCGAGGCGTTCGAGATCAAGGAATAGGACCGGCCCACCGGGACGACCGCCCGCGCACCGGCCTCGGGGCAGTGCGCGGGCGGCCGGCCGTCCGGAGCCCGGCCGTCAGTGGCCCGGGCCGTGCTCCATGTCGCAGCACGAGTCGCGGCGCAGCTGCCGCCCGACGTCCAGCCAGTCCCCGTGCGGGCGGCCGTGGCGCATCGCCGGGGCGCCGGCCCGCTCGTAAGCCCCCACCAGCTCGCTCTGCCGGTACTCGACGCCGCCGCGCAGCACCGCCGTCGTCCGCACGAGCGTGGAGAAGTCGGTGAACGGGTCCCCGTCGATGACCGTGGCGTCGGCGAGCTTGCCCGGCTCCAGCGTCCCCAGGTCCCGCTCCGCACCGAAGGCCCGCGCGGGCAGCACGGTCGCGGTGCGCAACGCCTGCGCGGCCGACAGCCCGTGCTCGTGCAGGGCCCGCAGCCCCAGGTGCAGGGAGAGGCCGACGGGCACCAGCGGGGCGTCCGTGCCGAGCGCGACGACGCCGCCCCCCGACAGCACCCGCCGGTAGACCTCCATCTCGCGGCCCAGCGCCGTCAGCTGGTCGGCAGTGGGCGCCTTCGCCGCCGTCTGCTGCACGAGCGTCACATCCCACGGCGGCATCAGCGCGGTCACCCGGGGGTCCTCGGCCAGCGCCGGGTCCGACCCCAGCAACGGCACCGACGTGAAGATCGTGGCGATCAGCCGGAAGTCGGTGGCGGTGTAGATCTCCGCCACGTCCTGGTAGGACCGCCCCGTCGCCGACGTCGCGTGCCCGAACTCCAGCCGCTGCGTCGCCTGCAGATGCGTCGTCAGGTCCTGGCCCAGCTGCACGCCGGGCGAGCACAGGTGACTGCCCGTGCGCACCCCGAGCCGCTCGTGCGCGAAGCGGGCGGCCTCCTCCATCACCCAGCCGGGAGCGCGGACGTACGTCTTGACGAAGTCCCAGTCCAGCGCCTCCGCCCGGGACAGCGACCGGCGCAGCCCCTCCCGCGTCCGGTGCGCCCGGCCCATGCTGTACGCGACCCGCGGGCCGTCCAGCAGCTCCCCGCTGGTCAGCAGCCGAGGCCCGGCCAGCTCGCCCGCCGCCACGGCCTCCCGGATACGGGCCTGCTCGTAGGCGAACCCGCCGAAGGAGACGGCTGTGGTGATCCCGTACGCCAGCTGGAGGGCGGCCTGCCGGCCGCCGTAGGTGTACTGCCAGGGGTGGGTGTGGGCGTCCCACAGGCCGGGGATCACTGTCTGCCGCGACGCGTCGACCGTGCGCTGGGCGTTCCGGCGCGCGCGGTGCGCCTCGACGGCGGCGATGCGGCCGTCCCGCACCACCAGGTCGACGTCCTCGCGCACCGCCGTGCCCGTGCCGTCCCAGAACCGGCCGGCGTGCACGACCGTGTCGACGGGGGCCGGGCGCCGGTGGTCCAGGGCGACGGGGACCGTGCGCGTGCCGCCGTCCACGGTGTCCAGCAGCCGCAGCCGGCCGGCGGACAGATACAGCAGCGAGCGCCCGTCGGCGGACCAGGAGGGGTGGTCGGCGGCCTCGTCCGTCAGCCGGCGCGGCGCGCCGTCGGGCGTTCCGTCGGCCCGTACGGGCACCAGCCACAGCGCCGACTCGCTGATCACGGCCATGGTGCGGCCGTCGGGCGACCAGACCGGGCCGGAGTCGTAGCGGTCGGAGACGGAGGCGTGCGGGGCGATCGCGTGCAGACGGGCGGTGCCGTCGGCCGTGTCGACGACCCGGATGAGGTTGTATCCCTCGCGGAAGCGCTGGTTGAGGCGGTTGCGGTCGCAGAAGGCGACGTAGCGCCCGTCGGGCGACCAGCTCGGTCTGCCCGGCAGCCCGCCGGCCCCCAGCGGAGCCGCCAGCACCCGCTCGGTGCCGGCCGCGAGATCGCGCACGACGAGGTTCCCGGACAGGTCCAGACAGGCGAGCCGCGTGCCGTCGGGCGACAGCGCCGGCTGCACGCGCCCGCCGGTGGCCAGCACGCTCTCCTCGCCCGAGGCCAGGTCCCGGCGGCGGACGGCGAACAGCCCGTCGCGGTCGTCGGCGTAGAGCAGCGCCCGGCCGTCCCGCGTCCAGGACGGGCCCAGGAGGTAGCGGGTGGGATCGGCCTTCACCACCTGCCGCGGCGCGCGGCCGCCGGAGACGTCCGCGACCCACAGGGAGTTGAGCGCGGCGAAGGCCACCCGGCGCCCGTCGGGCGACAGCGCGGGCAGGTGCAGCGCCCGGACACGGCGTACGCCGCCCCCCGTGGCGACGTCGTACCGCTTGACGTCGTAGCGCGGCCGCTCCACCGGCAGCTTCGCCGAGAAGGGGAGGGTGACCGACGCCACACCGCCGGCCGTGGCGGGCGGAGTGGGCGCGGGGGCCGCGGAGGGGTGGGGGAGGGAGTCGGCGGCCGGGGGCGTCACGCCGGCCGCGGCGGCTCCCGGCCGGACGATACGGAACTGGCCGCTCACCGTCAGCAGCAGCTCGTCCCGCCCCACCCACCGCGGGGGCACCGGCTCCACGTCCCCGTCCACGGGCACCGCCGCCCCGTCGACGACCAGGGTGCAGGAGGCGGCGGGCGCGGGCGTCGTCCGGAGATAGGCCAGTCGCCCGTTCGGCGCGACGGCGGGCGTCATGACCTGGGCGGCGACCGTCTCGGTGTGCTCGGCCCGCACCGGCCCCTGCCCGTCGGCGGGCACGGAGGCGACGGTCCGGGCCTCCAGTGCCCCGGCCACGACACGGCCCCGCACGAACAGCAGCCGCTTGCCGTCGGGCGACCAGACGGGGTCGAAGTCCTCCCACGCCCCGTCCTGCCCCGGGCCCTCCTGCCCGGCCAGCCCGGTGACCTGCGTCAGCGCACCGGTCCGCACGTCCACCACCCACACGCGGTACGGGCTGCCCGCCACCGGGTCGCCGCCGCGCTCGGAGGCGAAGGCGATGCGCTTCCCGTCCGGCGACCACGCAGGCCCCCGGTCGTCCCAGGGCCCGTCCGTCAGCTGCCGCAGCTCCGACCCGTCGGTGCGCAGCGTCCACACATGGAAGCCGCCGCCCCGGTAGGCGCAGACGGCCAGCGACCTCCCGTCGGGGGAGTGGACGGGACGGGTTGGCTCAAGATCCGCCGGAGTGATCGCGACGGCCTCCCCTCCCTTGCGGGGAACGGACCACAGGACGTTCTGCACCTCGGCGATCAACTGCTCGCCGGAAGGCGAGAGGGAGGCCGCCCCGTTGGTGGCCGCGGAGAAGGAGAGGACGGTGCGGGCGGTACGCGCCGAGGCCGCCGCATCCAGCGGCAGAGCGGCGACCGTACCGGCCGCGGCCCCGGCTGCGGCGGCCGTCCCGGCTGCCGTCCGCAGAAATCCTCTACGCGACATGCTGGTGTTCAACTGTCCTCCTGTGTCAAGGGAGTTGGGTGAGTTGGCAGCTAAAATCCAAAGGGCGATGGTTGCATGCCGTACAGGTCGCAGGTCAACACCGCACCAAGCCTGAGAAAGCGGGCATTGTCAGTGCCGGGCGCTAGGGTCGTCGGTATCCGGCGCCACCCCGGACGCGCCGGGTGAGACGGGAACGGAGCGCAGCCATGGTCACTGCCGAGGACGTTCGCACCATCGCCCTCTCCCTGCCGGAGACATCGGAGAAGCTCGCGTGGGGCATGCCCACGTTCCGGGTGGGCGGCAAGATCTTCGCGTCCCTCGCGGACGACGACGCCTCCATGGGCGTGAAGTGCCCGCAGCAGGACAGGGCCGGGCTGATCGCCTCGGAGCCGCGCAAATTCTTCATCCGAACGGGTCACGACGACCGCTACGCGTGGCTGCGCGTCCGCCTGACGGCCGTCGAGGACACCGCAGAGCTCCGCGTCATCCTCGAAGACTCCTGGCGCCAGACGGCCCCCCGCACGCTGACGGAAGCCCACCCCGACCTGACGTGAGGTGACGACGCCCTCGCCGTGCGCGACGACCCTCCCGGGGGCTCTCCCGCCGCCTCCCGCCCCTTCCCGCCCCCGAAAGCCGTGCGCGACCACCTCACGAAGTGCGGTATTGTTCTCGTGCGCGGTCGGCAAGGGCGAAAGTCCGGGCCGGACAAGCACCGGGACGTGGCGCAGTTTGGTAGCGCACTTGACTGGGGGTCAAGGGGTCGTGGGTTCAAATCCCGCCGTCCCGACCAGCGATTTTCGCAGGTCGGAGGCCCTGTATCCAGCATTGGAGACAGGGTCTTCGTCGTACCCGCCGCGGGATCAGTACGTGAGCCGGGCGATGACCGGTGCGTGGTCGGAAACCGGCTTGCCCCGCCGTTCAGCCGGCTGCTCGTTGACGTCGGGCAAGGGATCCAGTGCCCCCACGAAGGCTTCCTCGACGCGGGACAGCAACGAGCGGCTGACCAGAATGTGGTCGATCAACTCGTGCTGGCCCTCGAAGATGCGGGAGAAGGGCTGCTTCCCGATCAGCGGCGCCAGGTTCCACAGCCGCTTCGCGTCACCGTTGTCCGGATGATCGAACCCGGCGGTCCCGATCTGAGAACCGGGCGGGCCGCAGAGGATCTGTGTGGTGGCTGCGGTGGGTCCATCGTTGAAATCGCCCAGAACGGCGACATCGTGCTGACGGCCGTCACCGGCGAGGAGCTCGTCGGTCAGAGCGCGCAGGGCGACGGCCTCGGCCCCACGACGGAAGAGCGCGTAGGCGTTGTAGCGCGCGCGTTCCCCCTCGTCATGGGGAACATGCCGCTGCGGAGGCGGAGGGGGAAACGTCAGGAGCTTCGACTTGAGATGGCACACCGCCAGCGCAAGGGTGTGTCCGGCGGAGGGTTCCACACGCACCGCGAGCACACCACGGCCTGCGGAATCCGCGGACGTTCCGTCGTCCTCGATCTGCACCGGCCGAAGACGCTCAGGGAATGCCGTCGCGTCCTTCACCTTGGTCAGCGGAAGACGGCTGATGAAGCCGACGCGAATACCGCGGACGTCCGGGTGCTCGGACAGGGCGGTGTGCCATTCCCCGTCCAGTCGGCTGACGAGGTCCGCGAGAGCGTCCGGATTGCCGACCTCCTGAATCCCCAGAACGTCCGGACCGAGCCGGTTGATCGTGCCGGCCAGCCCCTTGAGCTTTGCCTCGTACTCCTCCTCGGTCTCCGGGCCGGACGGCTCACCGACCCGGAACAGGTTCTCCACGTTCCATGTACCGATGATCGTCATACCGGCTCCCCGAGGTCGCAGGTCAGCGTGCTCTCCCTGCCAGTCTCAAGAGACGGTGACCGGACCGCCCGTCCGAGTAGGCGGAGCGAGTGAAGGAGGGACGAGGGGCTTTCCCGGACCGGCTGCGCGCCTGCTGCCGCCCGTCAGCCCAGGCCGTCCGCGCCCACCCGGCCGGACCACTCGTCCCGTGCCGCCTCGGACAGCGGCTGGACCGTGGCGTCCAGGTCGTGGACCGGGGACGCGTCCTCGTACCAGGACTCGACGACCGCGTTGCCCCAGAAGTCGCGGCGACGGTCGTCGCGGACGTTCCAGCGGTGGGTCTCGTGGTCCGGGTCACCGGTGTAGTAGTCGGAGGTGTAGATCTCCACGCGGTGGCCGTCGGGGTCGCGGAGGTAGAGATAGAAGGCGTTGGAGACGCCGTGCCGGCCGGGACCGCGTTCGATGCGGTGTTCCTGGTGCAGGGCGCCGAGGATGTCGGCGGCGCGCAGGACATGGTGGGACTCGTGGGTCGCCAGGCCGAGGTGGTGCAGGCGGGGTCCGGCCCCCGAGGTGAAGGCCACGTCGTGGACGGTCGGTTTGCGGTACATCCACGCCGCGTACAGCTCGTGGGCGTCGCCCTCGATGGTCTCCGAGCAGCGGAAGCCGAGGGACGCGTAGTGCGCGTACGCCGCGGCGACGTCCGGCGTGCAGATGTTGAAGTGGTCCAGGCGGGCGACCTCTGCTCCGTGCCGCAGGTCGTAGCGCTGGATGAGGCGTTCGGCGCGCTCGATGCCGTGGAAGAACTCGATGGGAAAGCCGAGCGGGTCGACGACGCGGACGGCGTCCCCCACCCCGCGGGTCCCGCGCCCGGCGGGGACGCGCCGGGTGGCACAGCCCAGCCGCCCGAAGAACCGCTCGGCCCTTTCCACGTCTCCCGGTGTACGCACCCGGTAGGCGATGTGGTCCAGGGCGGCGACATCGGCCCTGCGCAGGACCACGGAGTGGTGGGTCAGCTCGTCCGTGCCGCGCAGGCAGAGCGTGCCGCCGTCCTCGTACTGCACGTGGAGACCGAGGAGGTCCGCCCAGAACCACCGTGCCCGGGCCAGGTCGGTGACCGTGAGCTGGGCGTAGGCGGCGCGGACGACGTCGGGGGCCCGGTCCGTCCGGTGCTCGCTCGTCGTCATGGTCCTCCTCCCAGCCGCGGCCGCCGGGGCTCGCCGAGCGCGACGTGGACAGCCTTGGACTCGGTGTAGAAGTCGATGCTGCGGGCGCCGCCCTCGCGGCCGACGCCGGACGCCTTCGTCCCGCCGAAGGGGGTGCGCAGGTCGCGCACGTTGTGGGAGTTGATCCACACCAGGCCGGAGTCGACGGCGTGGGCGATGCGGTGGCCGCGCCGGAGGTCGGACGTCCAGACGTAGGCGGCCAGGCCGTAGGGGGTGGCGTTGGCCAGGTCGACGGCCTCGTCCTCGTCGTCGAAGGGGGTCACGGCGGCCACGGGCCCGAAGATCTCCTCCTGGAAGACCCGGGCGTCCCGCGGCACGTCGGCGAGGACCACCGGCTGGAGGTAGTTGCCCTCGGGCAGGTGCGCCGGCCGCTCGCCGCCGGCGACGAGGCGGGCCTCCTCGCGGCCGGTCCGGACGTACTCCAGGACGCGCCGGTAGTGGTCGGCATGGACGAGCGGGCCGACCTCGGTGGCGGGTTCGGAGGGCGGCCCGACGCGGACGCCTGCGGCGCGGTCGGCGAGGCGGCGGGTGAACTCCTCGTACAGAGGGCGCTGGACGAGCACCCGGGATCCGGCTGTACAGCGCTCGCCGTTGAGCGAGAACACGCCGAACACGACCGCGTCGAGCGCGGCGGCCCTGTCGGCGTCGGCGAAGACGACGACCGGGGACTTGCCGCCCAGTTCCATGGAGGCGGCCTTCAGGTGGTCGGCGCAAGAACGCAGGATGTGGCGGCCGGTGGTGGTCGAGCCGGTGAAGGAGAGCAGCGGGGCGCCGGGGTGGTCGACGAGCGCCTGGCCCGCCTCCGTGCCGGGGCCGTGCACGATGTTCGCCACACCGGCCGGGACGCCCGCCGTGGTGAGGATGTCCGGCCACAGCGAGGCCGAAAGAGGGGTCCATTCGGCGGGCTTGAGGACGATGGTGCAGCCTGCCGCGAGCGCCGGGGCGAGCTTCCAGCTCTGCAGCATGAAGGGGGTGTTCCACGGGGTGATGAGGCCCGCGACCCCGGCGGGGCTGCGGACCACGTAGCTGAGCTGTTCCTCGCCCTGCCGGAAGGCTTCCTCGCCGAGCGCGGTGATCACGCCGGCGAAGTGGCGGAAGTTCTCGGCCGCGCGCCGGGCCTGCCCCCATGCCTGGCCGATGGGCAGTCCGCAGTCGTACGACTCGTAGGCGGCGAGCCGGTCGTGCCGCTCCTCGACGGCGTCGGCGATGCGGTGCAGGAGACGGGCGCGCTCGTGGTGCGCGGTCGCCGCCCAGGCGGGGAAGGCGGTGCGGGCGGCGTCCACGGCACGGGCGACGTCGGTCGGGCCGCCCCTGGCCACCTTTGCGTACGGCCGGTTGGAGGCCGGGTCGGTCACATCGAGGGTGCGGCCGTCGGCGGCACCGGCGGTCTCGCCTCCGATCCAGTGCCCGATGACGGAGGGCGGCAGGGGAGTGGTGGTGCTCATGCCGGCGCCTCCCCGGCCCCGTATCCGTCGAGGAAGGCCCGCACGCGGGCTTTGTACGGCTCCCTGTCGTAGGAGGCGACGTACGCACCGGCCATGCGCACCGGGTCGCCGAAGAAGTAGTACTCGTACAGGGCCTGCCGGCTGGAGAACGCCGAGATGCAGGTGTCCCACAGCAGCCGGAACAGCTTCACGCGCTCGGCACCCGTCAGCGTCGCCGACTGCAGGTAGGCGTCGATGTCCGCGGCGGCCGGCCCGGTGACGTCGAGCCCGGTGGGAGTGGCCATCAGTCCGCCGGCACCGAGCTTGCGCAGGATCTGCGGGAAGCGCTGACAGAGCTTGGGGTACACGGTGCGGGCGGCGTTCAGCGGGGCCCACGCCGGGGTCAGCACGCCGAACTCGTTCACGGCGGCATCGGCCTCGGCCGCGCGCAGGAACGCCCGCAGGATCTCCAACGTGCCGATCACCTCCGCCACGTCCTCCTGGACGTGCTGGTACCCCTCGATGCCGATGGCCTCCGTCAGCAGCGAGACCAGGCCCAGGACGTACTCGGTCTTCACCACCGTGCGGGTGACCACCTGGTGCGACATGTGCACCACGGCCGACGTCCGTGCGAAGAGGTCGGTGCACCGCTCGACGTCGCCCAGCAGGAAGCACCGCTCGTACGGCACGTGCACGTCGTCGAAGACGACGACGCAGTCCGGCTCGTCGAAGCGCGAGGCGAGGGGGTGGTCGTGGCGCGACAGGCCGTGATCGAGCGGTTCGCGGGCGATGCACCGCAGCCCTCGGGCGTCCATGGGAACGGCGAGCGCGTACGAGTACAGCCTGTCCTCGGGAGTGCCGCGCAGCAGGGTGGAGGGGAGGACGAGGAGTTCGTCGGCGAAGGGGGCGATGGTGGCCAGCATCCGGGCACCCCGGATCACCACGCCGTTGTCGTCCTCCCGCACGATGCGCGCGGCGACGCTCCCGCCGGCCTGCCGGGGTCCCGGGACAGACCGGTTGACCTGCGGCGGGATGAGCGTGTGGCACAGCAGGAGGTCCTCTTCGCGGGCCTTCTCGTAGTAGCGGCGGACGGTGTCGCCGAAGGCCGGGTCCGCCCCGGCGAACCAGCCGGCGGCCGAGGCCATGGCCATCAGCCCGCTGTTGAGATAGTCGCCGGTACGTCCGAGCATGCCGTTGCTGTGCTCGGCCCACACCGTGAACGCCTCGCGGCGCTTGACGAGTTCGTCGGGCGTGGTGGGGGTGAGGAAGGAGGTGGCGACGGGTTCCCCCGAGGCGGGGGAGGGGTAGGTCAGGACGTCCTTGTGCTCGGCCGAGTGCTGCAGGTCGTACAGCTCGGCGTACGTGCGGACGACGTTGCGGAACGCGGGGTGGTGCCGGATTCCCCCCCGGCCAGGGTCTCCCCCCGGACGTGCACGGTGGGGCGCGAGTCGGCGAGCCGGTCGAGAAACGCCTTGCCGGTGCGTGCTGCCACGCAGGCTCCTCGGGGGTCGTTGTCCGGTGGCGGTCAGGGCCTCGGCGGTGACCTTCGGGGTACGTGACCGACTCTGCCGCACACCGGCCGGCCCGAGCACCCGGTAAACCGGTCTGATCCCCGCCGGCGCGGGGTCGATCACCGGTTCCACCCCGAAGGGTGAACTGATGGCCGCCGTTCTCGTCCTGCCGGTGACGGGACTCCTTAGGGTGGCGGCATGTCGCCTGTCTCTCTCCTCGTCATCGGCGCCGGCGATCGAGGCACCGGATACGCCACGTGGGCCCTCGGACATCCTGATCGCGCGACCGTCGTCGGCGTGGCCGAGCCACGAGCCGTGCGCCGCGCCCGGCTCGTCGAAGAACACGGCATCGCGCCCGGGAACGCGGTGTCCGACTGGAAGGAGCTCGCCGCTCGCGGCAAGATCGCCGATGCCGTGCTGATCTGCACCCTCGACCGGGAACACGTCGAGCCCACCGAGGCGTTCGCCGCCCTCGGCTACCACATCATGCTGGAAAAGCCGATGGCACTGGACGAAGACTCCTGCCGACGGGTCGTGACCGCAGTCGAGAAGGCCGACGTCATGCTCGCCGTCGGTCATGTCCTGCGCTACACCCCCTACACACGAGCACTCAAAGCCGTCGTCGACTCCGGACGGCTCGGCGACATCGTCAACGTCCAGCACCTGGAGCCGGTCGGCTTCTGGCACCAGGCACACTCGTTCGTCCGCGGCAACTGGCGCCGCAGCGACGAGGCGACGTCCATGCTGATGGCCAAGTCGTGCCACGACCTGGACTGGCTGCAGTACATCCTGGGGCAGTCGCCGAGGCGGGTCTCCAGCTTCGGCCGCCTCTCGCACTTCACCCCGGCCAACCGACCCGCCGGGGCGGCCGACCGGTGCGTGGAGTGCCCGGTCGCGCAGAGCTGTCCGTACTCGGCCACGCACTTCTACGGCGGCATGCTCGACCGCGGTGAACACCGCTGGCCGCTCAGCGTCGTCGTCGACGCCTTCACGCCGCACGCACTCGACCGGGCCCTGCGCACGGGACCCTACGGCCGGTGCGTGTACGCCTGCGACAACGACGTGGTCGACCATCAGGTCGTCGCGATGGAGTTTCCCGACGGAGCCACCGCCACCTTCACCATGACCGCATTCACCGAGGCCGCCCCCCGCAAGACCCGGATCTTCGGCACCCGCGGCGAGTTGTGCGGTGACGGCACGAGCATTCAGGTCCACGACTTCCTGACCCGCAGCACAACGGACGTCACGCCCTCGCGGCAGGGAGAGATGACCGCGGCCGGCGGTCACGGCGGCGGAGACGCGGGGCTCATGGACGCCTTCGTCGGGGCTGTGGCCATGGGAGACCCCACACGGATCAGGTCGGGCCCGCGCGACTCCCTCGCCAGCCACTTGGCGGTTCTCGCCGCGGAGCGAGCACGACGGAACGGCACCGTCGAAATGCTTCCGGCCCAGCGCTGACGGATCCGGAGAACGCCTGGCCTGTTTTCGCCCGATCCGGTCCCGGCCATTGTGAACCGCCCCGGCGCGGGGTGCCCGGGGTGACGGGGAGAAGCCGTGCCGGGTGGTGGGCGTGGGAAGACAATGCGGAGCCCGCACGGTACGCGTAGGACGTGTGTGGTCGGCTGATGCGGGCTCGGCGGGGCCTCTCCGTGTGGCAGGGAACGGCACTTCGCGCGGAGAGCCCCTTTCTTTACATCCCGGACCCGGGCCAGCCTTGTTCGGCACGACAAAGGCCGCATCAGAGATATTTGTCGTAAGTATGAATAACTCAGGCGAAGCGAATGACAGAGTCGTAGATCCCGTACGTCGCCCATCATCAGCGTGAAGGAGACGACGATGAGTGAACCCGGTGGCACCCAGAGCATCCTGGCGCCGGTGAGTGCCCCCTGCATCACCACGGTGGCGGGCCAAGGCAACGGTGAGTACACCGGTGACGGTCACGCCGCCACCGAGGCCGGCCTTTACCACCCCAACACCGTTGCAACGGACGCCTTCGGCAATCTCTACATCGCCGATTCCGAGAACCATCGGGTGCGGAGGGTGGACGCGAGGACCCAGACGATCTCCACCGTCGCCGGCAACGGCAATCAGGAATTCTCCGGCGACGACGGGCCGGCCGTCGACGCCTCCCTCTCCGGTCCCCGCGGCATTGCCGTGGACGCCGAAGGCAATCTCTACATCGCCGACACCGACCACCATCGGGTGCGCAGGGTGGACGCGAAGACGCAGACGATCTCCACCGTCGCCGGTGACGGCAGGGCTGGTTTCGACGGTGACGACAAGGCGGCCGACGAGGCCAGCCTCTATACGCCCTTCGGCGTCGTGGTGGATTCCGGCGGCCATCTCTACATCGCCGACACCGACAATCACCGGGTGCGGAAGGTGGATGCGAAGACGCAGACGATCACCACCGTCGCGGGCAACGGTGACGAGGACTTCTCCGGCGACGACGGGCCGGCCGTTCACGCCGCACTCAATCATCCCCGCGCCGTCGTGGTGGATACCGGCGGCAACCTCTACATCGCCGACACCGACAACGACCGGGTGCGCAGGGTGGACGCGAAGACCCGGACGATCACCACCGTCGTAGGCGACGGCAGTGCCATCTTCTCCGGCGACCACGGGCCGGCCGTCAACGCCGGACTCAACCGTCCCCGCGGTGTCGTGGTGGATTCCGAAGGCAGTCTCTACGTGGCCGACACCCACAACCACCGGGTGCGGAGGGTGGACGGGAAGACGCAGACGATCATCACCTTCGCAGGTGACGGCAGCGCTGATTACGGCGGCGACGGCGGACCGGCCGACAAGGCCGCCCTCAACGGTCCCTGCGGTGCAGCGGTGGGTTCCGACGGAAGCCTGTACATCTCCGACACCCAGAACAACCGGGTGCGGAAGGTGAGTGGCGTTCCCGTCCCCGCCCTGTTCTCGGTGTGGCCGGGGGGCCTGACGACGCTGGAGCGCGGCACCGGCAAGGCCGGCTGGCCCGGCGTGTACGTGAAGGCACTCGGAGGCGGCACGGTTCTCCCGCAGACGGTTCGCGTGACGCTCCCCCCGGGACGGCATCTGCAGTTCTCCGGCAGCGGCAGTTTGATGGTGTTCGGCAAGAAGAAAGACGGCGGCTTCGGGCCCTTGGCCACCTACAGCGGGTCCTTGTCGGACGACAAGCAGACCTTCACCACCCACGGCCCCGTCGACCTGCTCCTGTCGAAAGAAGGCACGACGAACTCCCTGCTGGTCGAGGTGCAAGCCCCTGCCGACGCCGTGCTGGGCGAAGCACGCCTGACCTTCACAGTGGGCGACCACGCTCCGACCTCCGCGCCCGTCGACGTCACGGTCGGGTTCTCGGTGTCACCGGGAGGGCCGACGAAGGTGAAGCGCGGCCAGGACCAGGCGTGGCCGGGCATCTACGTGAAGGCACTCGGAGACGGTGTGCCCCCGCAGAGGGTCAGCGTGCGGCTTCCCGGGGGAAAGGGCCTTCGGTTCTACGGCAGCGGCAACCTGCTCGTGTGGGGTAATGGCCAGCAATTGGCCTCCTACGGCGGGATTTTGTCGGACGACAAGCAGACCTTCACCACCGGCGGCCCCGTCGATCTGCACCTGTCGGGAGCAGGGACGTCGAACTCACTGCTGATCGGGGTGCAGATCCCTGCCGACGCCGAGCTGGGCGAAGCGAAGCCGGCCTTCACGGTCGGCGACAAATCGACTTATGCACCCGTCGAGGTGGTCGCCGAATAGGTCCGGTGGCGGCTGGACCCTTCCGGCCGGAAAGCCGCATGAGAGACCCGCCGCCTCCAGGGCGTCCTTCGCCTCGTTCTCACATCGTTCTTCCGGAGGGAGTACATACACGTGGACTCGGCGGCGGCCCGCCCGCAGGGGCCTCCTCTGGCCGCGCTCACCAAGCCGTGGAGCATGTCCATCGCGGCCCGGGTGTACGGATATCCACCGGCCCACAACGCGGGATCCGAGTGGATGCTGCACTCGATGCTCCGCCCCCTGGCCGAGCGCGGCCACCGGGTGACGGTCTGGCTTTCGCATCCCGGGAGCATCGAGAAGAGCTACGACATCGACGGGGTGCGCGTCGTCCCGTACCAGGAGGGCGCCGACTTCGCCGCCGCCGCACAGAAGGCGGATGTGCTCCTGTCCCACTTCGAGAACGTCCCCCTCGTGTCGGGACTGGCCCGGGCCCGCCGGATTCCCGTGGCCGTGATCTGTCACGACAACTTCGCCACGAGCTTCCACAACGCGGCGGGAGCCGATCTCGTGGTCTACAACAGCGAATGGATCCGGCGGGACGGCGAGATCTTCTACGCCCGGTACCCCCCGGAATTCATGCCCAGGCGCACGGTCGTCGTCCGCCCTCCCGTACTCGCGGAGGACTACCGAACCGAACCGGGCGACCGTGCCACCTTGGTGAACCTCAACCCCGACAAGGGCGGCGACCTCTTCTGGCAGATCGCCGCGTGGACACCGGAGTGGAATTTCCTGGGCGTCCGCGGTGCCTACGGGCAGCAGGTCATGCCGCCTCCTCGGCTGTCCAACTGCGAAGTCGCGGACGGCGTGCCCGGAAACGAAATGCGCACGCACGTCTACAGCCGGTCCCGCGTGATGCTCATGCCCAGTCTGTACGAGTCCTGGGGACGGGTGGCCGTGGAGGCGTTCGCCTCCGGCATCCCGGTGATCGCCCACCCCACCCCCGGGCTGATCGAATCCCTCGGCGAGGCCGGGATCTTCGCCTACCGCGACGACATGGACGCCTGGATCCACGCTCTGATGGGCTTGAAGGACCCGAAGAACTGGGCGAGGGCCTCCCGCCGGGCGAAGGCCCGCTCCGACGAGCTGACCAAGAACCCCGATCTCGACGTCTGGTGCGAATCCATCGAGTCGCTGGGCCGCGAGAGCCGAAGGACGCCCTTCCGCGTAGCGGGCTCGGCGCGCTGACCGTCCGCCCTTCCCGGCGGGACGACCGCCCCATGTGCGATCACTCACGCGACGAATCCCGGAGTGATCACGACAGAAATACGTCGGCGAAACTTCCAACCCCGAACGGGAGGAAAGTCAGTGCCAATCGAATTCAAGCCGGTCACGTTCACGGTGGGCGATACGCCCATGGGCGACAGCCCGTGCAAGCAGACGGTGGGATTCTCGCTCACCGGTACGGTGCGCAAAGTCAAGAACAAGTCCGTCTGGAGTGTGGCGCTTCAGTCGTACTCGCTTGAGGTGCTGTACAACCACACCGTGACCCACTGCATGATGTCGCTCGACCAAGTGGGGTTGAAGATCGTTCCGACCGAGAATCCGGATTACGACGCGGCCGTCGAGCTGACCATCTGGCGCCGTAACCACCCCAACGACGCGAAGGGCGATGTCAACTGGCAATACAGGGGCGCCGTCACAGCGCTGGTCATCGCCGACCTCACCAGTTCCTGACCCCGGGGGCCGGCGGTCCGCGCAGAGGCCGACTCATCGTGTGCCGCTGACCGAAGGCCCTCCTGCCGGTGACCCCGACGGCCGGAGGGCCTTTCGCGTACGGCTGCCGCCGCCCACGACGTGACCACCCGCCGCCACCCGAAACGGCTGCACACCGTCCCAGGAGGAGCTGTGAACATCGCCGTCGCCATGCCCTGGCGGCCCCGGCCCGGCCGCGAGTACGCCTACGACATCAGCGTCGCCCACTGGCGTCGCGCGCTGCCCGCCGCCCCGGTGATCGACGTCGACACCGGCGACGAGCCGTTCAACTCCGCCGCCTGCCGCAACGCGGGCGTGCGCCGTGCCGCGCGGTCCGGCGCCGATGTCGTCGTCATCGCCGACGCCGACACGCTGGTCGAGGAAGGCCCGCTCCACAACGCCATCGAGGGCGCCGCCGGGAGCGGCCTCGTCCATCTGCCGTACACCGAATACCGGTCTCTCGACGCCGACGGCAGCGCGCAGCATCGCGCAGGAGCGGCGCTGTCCGACTGCAGCGCCCTCACGGTCCCGGGGGCGTGCAGCGGCGTCTACGTGACCACTCCGGCGACGTGGTGGGCCCATGGAGGGCAGGACGAGCGCTTCCGCGGCTGGGGTTTCGAGGACGCCGCCTGGGAGGCCGCCCACACCACCCTTCTGGGCGCACCGCCCGTCCGCCACGAAGGCCGCGTCTACGCCCTCCACCACCCGCCGGGGGCCAAGGAAGGGCTGCAGTACGAGGCCAATGCGGCGTTGTGCTACCGCTACCACCAGGCCGCGAGCGACCCCGGCGCCATGCGCGCCCTCGTCGAGGAGCGGGAGGCGTCCTGCTCCCCACCCCGGCCCTGACCACCTGCACCGTCAGGAGGCCCGGCGGGCTCCCGACGACGCGGTGAGCATGATCTCCCTGACCCGGTCGAGGTACTTCGGCACCCCCGCCGTGGCCTCGGGAGTGTCCGGGATGCTGGCCACGACGTCGGCCCGGTCGGGGAACCAGTTGAACCACATCGACACGCCGCTGGCGTTGTCGGGGCCGGTCAGGACCGTCGCGTTCGCGCGCAGGTAGTCGCGGGAGCCCGGAGCGGCGCGGCCGTCCACGTACGACACCATGGGCGGGATCGAGGGGACGTCGCCGCCGTCGAGGAGCAGTTCGAGCGCCCGGTGCAGCGGCACGTCGTATCCGGCGCGGGCCCGCTGGAAGCCTTGTTGCGCAGCGGCTATCGCGTCGGCGAAGGTCGGCGAGGCGGGCAGCCGGAACAGCAGGGGCACCAGGTTGACCAGCCAGCCGTGCACCGGGAGCAGCCGGGGGTAGGCCCTGGTCGACACGGCCGTGAGCACGCGGTAGACGTCGTTGCCCGTGAACTCCCACTGCGCGAGGGCCAGCGCGGCGAAGGCACCCGCGCCGAACCCGCCGCGGTGCCGGGCGCAATGGGCGCGGAACGCGCGTGCCTCGGCGTCCGTGAGCACCGGGTACTGCAGTCGCCTGCCGGGAAGCAGCGCGTCGGCGTCGTTGCCCAGCTCGACGGGGAAGCGGGGGAAGTCACCGTCCCGCACGGCCAGGAACTCCGACCACGCGGCGAGCTCCGGCGCGGCCGCCGTCAGTGACGCGGAGCGTCTCCGCTCGCGGCGGTTGCAGTCCAGGTAGCCGGGTGCCGGCGGCAGGTCGATGGGGGTGCCGCTGCGGGCCGCGTGGTACCGGCTGCAGATCTCGTCGAACAGCAGCGCCAGGGAGTGCCCGTCCGTATAGGCGTGGTCGATAGCGAAGTACACCGTGGACGCCGTGTCCCGGCGGATCACCCCGGCCAGCAGACCCGGCCGGCCCGTCCAGGTCTGCTCGTCCATCCTCCGGTGCACGTAGGCGCGCAGCTCGTCCGTGCTCGTGAGGTCGCCCACGCGCACCGGATGCACGGTGAGGGAACCGGGCGGCAGGCGGAAGCCCGTCAGGTCCTCGCTCTCCGGCTCGTACCAGGTGTGGAACGCCTCGTGGCGGCGTACGAGCCCCTGCCACGCGTCGGTGAGCGCATCGAGATCGGCCCGGCCCGGCAGGTCGAACACCATGGCCACCCAGGGCGACTGCCGTCGTCCGGCAGCGCGGTGGGCGGCCGCCAACCGCAGGTGCGCCTGCTGGAAGTGCGACGCAGGCACGTCGTGCGGTACGGGCGTCCGGTCGGTGGCGAGCTCGAACTCGACCACTTCACCCGGCTCGGGTCGCCAGTCGAGGATCTGGGTCATACGCACGGCAGATTCTCCTCGCCCCATTCTTGAATTCCCCTGTCCACCGACCCGGCGACGCTCTCCCCATGACGCCTCGGTGCGACTCGCCGAAACTATCCGGCCGCGATGAAAGAAAGATGAAACAGGGATGTCCTTGCTGGTCACGCCCATGGGTACGGTGCCGCGGGAAATCAAACCCTTGTTGCCCTTCGGGGGCGCTGCTAGCGTCGGCGCCCGTCATTCGTTCCGCACTGCGGTGATTCGCCGACCGCATCGACGGAGAGGCAATTCATGAACGCACGAACAGAAACCATAAAACCGTCCATGGACTACGCCGCGCTGCGCCGAGACCCGGAATACGCCGAGTTGAACCGCGCACTGCTCGACCTGGTCCCGGTCGGCTCCGGGCCGGCCGTCCTCGACGTGGGATGCGGGGACGGAGCCGTCAGCGAGCAACTGCTGCTGCGCGACCCGGCCATGTCCTTGATCGGCGCCGATCCCGACCCGGCCCTGCTCGACGCGGCACGGGCCCGCCTGGGCGACCGGGCCCGTTTCGTCCTGGGGGACGCGGCCGCCGTCTCCCGGTTGTTCCCGTCGGACGCCTTCGACATCGTCGTGCTGGCCAACTGCATCCATCTCGTTCCGGACCTCGCCGAGGCGCTCGACGCGATCGGGCAGGTCCTCGCCGGCGGCGGGCGTCTGGTGTTCAACTCGGCCTTCTACTCGGGCGCGGAGACGGCGGCCGACCTACCGTTGTACGCCGAGCTGGTCGGCACGGCCCGCCGCGTCGCCCGGACGCGCGGGCTCCCCCTCGCCCGGTCGGCCGCCGGACGGCCCTCGGGGCTGCGCAGGAGCGCCGGGGACTACCGGGCCGCCCTCGACGCGGCCGGATTCACCGGTGTGGACACCACCGAGCGGGAGTTCGCCCTCGGCCCGGACTTCCTCGCCGCCTTGTGCTCGACCCCGATGTTCGCCGCCGCCGCACTCCCCGGGCTCGACCGGCACACCGCCGGGGCACTCCTCGCCGAGACGATGGAAAAACAGTACGAGCGCGCACCGTTCACGATCACGCGGCGCTGCGTGTATTTCTCCGCCGTCCGGCCGTAAGAACCCTCACGAAAGGAATGCACCATGACCGAGGTCATGAACGTCGTCACCCGGGCCATCATCGGTATACGGCCGGACCTGGGAGAGGCGCGAACGGCGATCACCCGTGAATCGGCCCTCTTCTACGCCGCCGACCCCGACCAGCCGGTGCTGGGACTCGATTCCATGGAGGCACTTGAGCTGATCTCCGTGCTGGAGACGGAATTCGGGGTCCAGCTGGCGGACACCGACATCAGGATCTCCGACCTGCGCACGGTCGGAGACGTGGTCGAGGCCATGTCGGGGACAGCGTGATGCACGACGTGGTACGCCGTCGCGTGCTGGTGACCGGCATCGGCGTCGAGTCGTGCGCGGGCGGCACACCGGACGCGTTGTGGGATGCCCTGTCCGCAGGGCGCCCCGCGATCTCGGCACTGGAACTGGAGCAACCGCTGCCGTGCCAGGTCGGAGGCGTGGTCGAGGGGTTCGACCCCCGCGAGCACATGTCCGTCCAGCAGGTCCGCCGCACCTCCCGCTTTCAGCAACTGCTGTTCGCCGCAGCGATGAAGGCACGGGCGGACGCAGGGCTGCGCACGGCGCCGGGCGCGCTGTTCGTCGGCACCGGCGGCGGTGGGCTCGACGAAGCCGCGCGGCTCGTGACCACCCTGCGCCACAGCGGCTGGTCACAGATGAACCGGCTCGGCCTGCTGCGCCTGCTGCCCAACCAGGCCGCCGGGCTCGTCGCCCAGGAACTGGACATCACGGGCCCGGTGCTCACCCTCTCGACCGCCTGCGCGTCCTCGACGGACGCCATCGGAGCGGGCCTGCGCGCGGTGCGCGACGGCACCGCCGACGTGGTCCTCGTCGGCGGTGTGGAGAGCTGGCTGGACCTGCCCTGCCTGGCGTCGTTCTGCCTGCTGGACGCGCTCTCCCAGCGACCCGCGGCGGAGGCGGCGCGCGCGTCCCGGCCGTTCGACCGCGACCGCGACGGCATGGTGCCGGCCGAAGGGGCCGCCGTGCTCGTGCTGGAGTCCGAGCGCTCCGCGCTGCGCCGCGGCGCCACCGTGCACGGCGAGGTGCTCGGCGCCGCAACCACCTGCGACGCCCACCACCCCGTGGCTCCCCGTGCGGACGGCACCGTTGCGGCCAGGACGATCGAGCTGGCCTGCGCGGACGCCGGACTCGACCCCGCCGCCGTGGACCTGGTCAGCGCGCACGGGACGTCGACACCGCTCAACGACCGGGCCGAGACCGCCGCCATCAAGCGCGCGTTCGGCTCCCACGCGCGGCACATGGCGATCACGGCGCCCAAATCGGTCATCGGCCACGCCTGCGGCGCGTGCGGGATCCTGGAGAGCGTCGGCGTGCTGCTCGCCATGCGCGAGAAGTACGTGCCGCCCACGGCGAACCTGGACAACCCGGACCCCGACTGCGACTTGGACTACACCCCGCTCGTGGGCCGGTCCGCCCCGATCAACGTCGCCGTCAAGCAGAACTTCGGATTCGGCGGCCAGAACTCGGCGGTGGTGTTCGGTACCGCCTGATCACTCACCCCTCTCCGGCGGCCGGGGTGCGCGGGCCGCCCGGTAGGTGCGGGCGAGGTGGTCCTGCAGACGGGCGTGGCGGAACTGGTAGACCGCGCCCGCCTGACGGAGGACACCTCGCTCGTACGCGTCCTCCAGAAAGGCGACGAGGGACCACGGCAGCCGGCCGGTCAACGGCAGCCAGATCCGGGAGAAGACCACCCACTGGCCCCAGGCCGTCAGGCTGAGGGAGTAACTGAGGGCACCGCAGAGCCCGCTGATGAGGCCCATCTTGATCGAGGACTCGGCGCTCCACGCGATCGGGCCCAGGAGGGCCGGCAGGAGGCGGATGGCCACCCCGGCTCCGAAGCCGACCAGGAGTCCGAACGTGGGGGCCCAGACGAGCAGTTGCGCGGTGACCGTGCGGCAGTTGGTGCGCAGCAGGCTGGCCGGATTGATGGCGGACCGGATGTCGAGAGGCGTCTCCAGGAGGCCCAGCAGGCCGAAGGCGGGGCCGGCCGCCAGAGTGAACGCGAGCCCGTAGACCATGCCGTCGTAGAGACCGGCGCGCAGGGTCATCGAAAGCCCGAGGTGATAGGCGAAGCCGTCGTGGAACCCGCGGATGAATCCGTAACCGAAGCCGAAGACGAGCCCGACCGCCAATCCGATCAGCAGCCGGAGGAGGGCCCTCCGCACGGCCTTCCCGTCCCTGCCGCCCATTTTCATGCGCACGCCCGACGGCGCCACCGCCGTGTCCTTGGCCGCGACCATGAACCAGTACGTGAATCCGAACATGAGCCCGGCGATGGTCCCCACGGCCAGCCCGTCCGCGAGCTGGAACCCGAGGGTGTCGAAGAGGGTGCCGACGGCGCAGTCGACGAGCCCGGTGGTCAGAGCGATCAGCAGCGCGGTCACCACCGTGCGCGTGGAGCGGCGCAGCCCCGAACCGAGCCGCCACCACTCCAGGTTGGGGGTGTCGAGGCGGGTCAGGTGGTGGGCGAGGTAGCCGAGCCAGTACCGGGCGCGTTCCGGGTCGACGTCGCGGCGCGGACCGCTGCCGGGGTGGTGTTCCGGCCGGGGGCGGTAGACGGTGGCGACGAAGTTGTCGAGGAGGTGCTCCTCCAGCTCCTCCGGGCTGCCGAAACGCCCGGTGTCCAGGAGTGAGACCGGGTCGTGGCCGGGGGTGTCGCTGTAGACGGCGCGGGCGAGCGTCACCATCAGCGGCGTGGTGAGCACCGCGGCGAGGTTGGCGCCGGCCTGGCTGTGCGGTCGCTCGCCCCGGTCTCCCGGCTCGCCCGGCCCATCCGGCACGCCCAGTTCGCTCAGCACGGGGTCCCAGGCCGTCCTCGCGGGGTCCCCGCCGCGGGCCTTGCGCGTGGTGCGCGGCAGGTAGTCGGCCAGGTCGCTCAGGGTGAGATCGGTCAGGCCCACCGCGGCGGCGGAGGTGAGCACGTCGGTCTCGGCCACCGCGGCGGCGTACTCGGACGGCCGGCTCGTCAGCACCAGGGGCAGGGTGGTGGCGTTGAGCGCCTCCAGGGCGGGGCGGCGCAGACCGCCGGCGATCTCGTCGAAGCCGTCCAGCACGGGGAGCACCCGGCCGCTCTCGACCAGTGCGGCGGCCAGGCTCGGCCCGGCGGGTCCCGGGGCGGCGAGACCGGGATGGTCGCGCGTCAGTTGTCTCGCCAGCCAGTCACGGAACGTGAGGGCGGTGGGGTCCCACGAGCCGATGCTGAAGATCACCGGTACGGCGTCGGTGCGGGTCCTCGACTTCAGGTGGTCCAGGACGAACCGCACGGCGAGGACCGTCTTGCCCGATCCTGGCCGGCCCAGCACCACCAGCCGCCCGGACGGGATCCGCCGGTACACGCCGACGATCTCGTCCAGCCGCCCGCCCAGTTCCAGCGGACCGTGCCTGACCCCGGCGGGCAGCCGCCGGATGTTGGCCCAGTGGTCGGTCAGCTCCTCCGGAGCCGCCTGCCAGCGCAGTGGCAACGGGTACGGATCGTGGACCTGCCGGTGCTCCTCCTCGCGTTGCCAGCGGGCGGCCACCGCCTGCGCGAGCTGCTCGCCGACGTCGGCCAGGGCCTCCTGGAGCGCCGAGCCCTGCCGCTCCACGGCCGGTGGGGCGGGAGGGGCGAGCGCGTGGTCCGGCGGGTTCCCCCTGTCGCTCGGGCCGTCCGCCCCGTTCCCGTGCCCGGGCCCGTTCTCCTGCCCGGGCCGGCGGACGGCGGCGGCCAGCAGCTCCTCGCGGTCCTCCGGCGCCAGCCCGAGCGCGTCGGCCAGCAGCCGCACCGTGGTCACCCGGGGGTCGGCGCGCTCGCCGGTCTCCAGCCCCCGGATGGTGCGCACGCCCACTCCGGCGCGTTCCGCCAGGGTCTCCTGGGTCATTCCCGCCTCGCGCCGCAGCCGCCGTAACAGCGCGCTGAACTCACTGGCCACAGGTCACGGCCTCCCCCTCGAATCTGCGTTTCCCCAGGTGGGGGACTCTAGCGCGGCCACCGGCCGGATACGGCCGGTCGTTTGGCCTGTCCGCCGGCCGCCGCCGGGGCCAGCGTCGACGGCAACCACCCGCCGGAAGCAGCCCGAAGCCCGGGAGCCATGATGCCGATCACCGCAACCACCGCAACCACCGGCCGGCCGACCGTCACCACGCTCAGGCACCAGGAGCGCGAGGTGCTCTACGCGGTCGGCTGCGGCCTGAGGGACGACGAGATCGCCGCCGCACTCGCCATACCCGAGGAGGCCGTGGCCGGACACCTCGCGAGGGTCCTCGCCGTTCTCGGACTCCGTGACCGGGCCGCCGCCATCGTCCACGCCTTCGACTGCGGCCTGGTGGCCCCCGGCCACGGCCCGCGCAGGCAGGAGCCGAGCCCCGCGCCACGGGCCGCCGTCCGCCGGACGGCCGGGCCGAGGCTGCAGATCTCGGTGCTCGGACCGCTGCAGGCGTGGCGCGACGGGAGGCCCGTGGACCTGGGGCACCTCCGCCAGCAGGCCGTACTGGCGGCGCTGGCGCTGTGCCTGGGCCGGACGGTCAGTCAACAGGAGCTCCTCGACGGGGTGTGGGGGATGGAGCCACCGGTCACGAAGGTGGTGCCGGTGTACATCTACCGATTGCGCAAGGCCCTGCGCACCGGGGACAGTCCGAACTCGGTCATCGAGCGCGACCGGTGCGGCTACCGGCTGGCCCCCGGCACGGTCGCGGTGGACGTGGCGCGCATGGAGGAGCTGGTCACCGCCGCCGGGAAGGCCGAGCGGGCGGGTGACCTGGCCGAGGCGGTCCGTGCGTGCTCCCGGGCGCTGGACCTGTTCCGCGGGGAGCTCCTGGCCGGCCTTCCCGGGCCGTTCGCCGAGCTGGAGCGGCTGCGGCTCACCGAGCGGAGGATCGCCGTCGTGCAGCGGAAGCTGCAGTGGCAGCTGAGGCTGGGCCGGCACACCGAGGCGATCGCCGAGCTGTTCGCTCTGGCCGGGGAGCACCCCCTGAACGAGCCGGTCGCCGCGATGCTGATGCGCGCGCTGCACCGGAGCGGCCGGCCGGCCGACGCCCTGATCGTGTTCGAACGCACCCGCCGCCGGCTGGCCGACGAGCTGGGGGTGCCGCCCAGCCGGATGCTGCGGCAGACGCACCACATGATCCTCACCGGAACGACGCCGTGACGGGACCGACGCGGCCCACGCGGGGCGAAGAGCTCCTGCTGGCGAAGATCTCGGCAGCGGCCGGCCGCGCGTACCTCGGCAAGCGGCGCGCCACCTACACGGCCGTCGGGTACACGGCCCCCGCGCATGCCGTGCCGGTCAGGGGGATCGGCTCGCTGCTGGCCTTCGTCCTGTACGGCCGGCCTTCCGCCCCGCAGACGCGCCGGGACGCGCGACTGGACCTGTACGAGCACGGAATGACGGTGGCCCTCAAAGGGCGGATCCACGTCGTCCGCTACGACGCCACGTCCGTGTTCGAGGAAGGCGTCGCGGAACCGTACGACCCGGCCCGCGCCGGCACCACCTGCACGATCAGCGATGCCGACGGGAGACGGATCACGCTGCACGCCGGGCCGGAGCGCGGCGGCGCGGAGGACGCGGAGGAATGGTGGCCCGGGATCCGGCGGGCCGTCACCCGCGCCCGACTGCCCCGGGCGCTGGCCGCGCTCGCCGGGGGCGAGCGACTGACCTTCGGGGACATCTGGCTGACGGGGGAGGGGGTCGGGTCCGGCAGGGTGTCCGCGCGGTGGCCGCAGGTGCAGCAGGCCGGGATCCGCAAGGGGGCCGTCGGGCTGGACATCGCCGGGACATGGCACCGGCTGGGTCCTGCGGCGTCCGAGGTCCCGAACCTCTTCGTCTTCTGCGCACTCGTGGAGCGCCTTCGAACGGACGGCATCCGCTGACGTGCGCCGGTCCCGGGCACCTCTGCAGTGACGAGCGGGCCGCCGTGCCCGTCGTTTCATCGTCGTGTCACCGGCCGTGGCTAACGTCGGGCCCGGCCACGGCAGTTGAGCTGCACGCCTGCCGGTCACCGATGACCACCTCACACGAAGGAGAAGCAGAACGATGAACCTGGCCCGCAGATGGAAGAAGGCGATCGGCGCCGTCGGTGCCGTGACGGCCATGGTGGCCGTCACCGCCATCGCCCCCACCGTCGCCCACGCCGACCCGGTGCACCACTACTACCTGGAGGTCGGCGGCACGGGCTCGGCGGCGCCCGCACCCGACTGCACCAGCACCTACGCCCTCGCCAACAAGCACCTGAACGGCGGCATCCCCGTGCCGGTCTGCTACCCGGCGAGCGCCGGCCCCTGGCTCAACGGCCACAACGTCCCGGACCCGACCGCACCGAGCTTCGACGCCAGCGTGCGCGAGGGGTACCGCAACCTGCTGACCACCGCCCAGGAAACGCACCGTCGCGACCCCACCGCCCGCCTCACGATCGTCGGCTACTCCCAAGGCGCACATGTGGCCGACCTGGTGCTCCAGAAGATCGCCGAAGGCGCCACCGGCATTCCCCGCTCGCAGGTGAACGGCATGCTGTACTCCGACCCCCTGCAGCCCGGAACCGGCATCTGGTCCCAGCTGCCGAAGGGGTGGAGCGCCCTGGGGTTCACTTCCCCCGGCGCCGGCCCGGCGAAGTTCGACGGCGTACCGGTGCAACGCTTCTGCATCCGCACCGACGGGGTGTGCGACGCGACCTCGGTGCGGTCCGTCCTCGGCTTCCTGAACCAGCACCCCAAGTACTGGCAGGAAGGCAACGTCATGGCGCAGACCATAGGCCACGACGGGGGTGATGGAGTCGTCTGGTACGACTCCTGATCCTTTCGCCGGCCCGGCCGGGGGGTGTCACCCTGCGTCGGGCTCCTCGAGTGGTGTGCGGCGGCGGACCTGGTCCTCCTGGGCGAGCCGCCGCAGGAGTTCGAGCAGGGGGCCGGCGAGGGCCAGGACGATGACCGCCTGTTCGGCCAGGGCCGGCGAATCGTCGAAGGCGGCCGCGCGCTCCAGGTCCAGGCGGGCGACCGCGTGGGCCAGTTCCGCGTAGGCCACGAGTCTCTCCGGCTGGTAGTTCATGTCGAGCCGCCGGAGCTCCCTCAGGGCCGCCGTCAGTCCCTGGACGTGGGGCGAGGTGGTGGGGACCTGCCAGTTCATGGCCGCGATCAGGTTCGCCACGTCCGTTTCCGCGGCCGATTCCGCTTCCGCCGCCTGGTCGGCGTCGCCGACCGGGGCCTGGGCGACGGGCACCGGCAGGGCGTAGCTGATGGCTTTGAGGGTGCCGTCGGTGCTGTCGGCCCGGTCGACCGCCGCCAGCACGTCGCGGGTGGCGGCGATGGACAGCCCGCCGAGCGTGGTCAGCGCCTTGATCAGCCGCAGGCGCTGGGCGTGCTCCTCCCCGTACTCGGCCAGCGTCGCCGCCGTCGCCCGCCCGGCGGGGAGCAGGCCCTCGCGCCGGAAGTACTTGATGCTGGCGACCGGCACACCGGTCGTGCGGCTGAGCTCCGAGATCTTCATGCGGCTTCCTCGACTGGTGGTGCGGCCGGGCATCCGTCGGGCAACTGGACACCTCAACCCGATACTGTCACTATCTAGCTTCTGGATACCTTCAATATCTAGTTACGCAGTGTCATCGCACCGGAGCGTTCATGCCTTCCCCTCAGCCCTCCTCCGTACTCCGCAGCCCGCGGCTGTGGATCGGCACGGGACTCATCGTCGCAGTGGTCGCCACCCTGTTCGCCCTGCTCTACGTCGGCGGCAACGTCAACCCCAAGGGCAACCTGCGCGACCTTCCCGTCGCCCTGGTCAACAGTGACAAGGGCGGCACCGACGCCGGCGGCAAGAAGATCAACCTCGGCGACCAGGTCGTCTCCGGGATCAAGAAGTCCGCCGAGGGCGACGACAGCTTCGACTGGCAGGTGCTCAGCCGGCAGGAGGCCGACAAGAAGCTGGGCCAGGGCAAGCTCTTCGGCGCCCTCGTCGTGCCGGAGAACTTCACCGCCGCGGTGTCGGGGCTGACCAGTCCGCGACAGGCGGAGGCCGCCCGGCCCGCCGTGACCGTGCTGACCAACCAGTCGGCCGGCAGCATCGGCTCCTCCATGGCCAGCCAGGCCAACCAGAAGGCCGCCCACGCCGCCTCCGCCCAGCTCGGCAAGGAACTCCTCGGCCGCGCGAAGAGCCAGGGGGCCAAGCTCGCCCCGGCCGCCCAGCTGATGCTCGCCGACCCCGTGACCGTCCAGGTCGCCGACGGCCACCCGCTCGACTCGCACAGCGCCATGGGCCTGAGCGCCTTCTACTACGCGCTCGTCCTGGTCGTCTGCGGCATGCTCGGCGCCAACGCGATCAGCTCCCAGGTCGACACCGCACTCGGCTACGTGCACACCGACTTCGGCCCCTTCCGTCAGCGCATGCCCCTCCGGCACACCAGCCGGGTGCGCACGCTGGCCATCGGCACCGTCCTGATGCTCGGCCTCTCCGTGGTCATGGGCTCCCTCGTCGAGCTGGCCACGGTCGGCATCCTCGGCATGGACGCCTCCCACCTCGGCCTGCTGTGGCTCTACTCCGTGGGCACCATCGCGGCCGTCGGTGTGAGCGCCCTGGCCCTGCTCGCCGTCTTCGGCACGCCCGGCATGGTGCTCTCGGCCATCATCTTCGTGGCCATGGCCGTCCCCTCCTCGGGGGCGACCGTGCCGCTGGAGGCGCTGCCCGGCTTCTTCCGCGTCCTCTCGGAGTTCGAGCCGCTGCGCCAGATCACCGGTGGCCTGCGCGCCATCCTCTACTACGACGCACAGGCCGACGCCGGGCTTGCCCGCGCCTGGGTGGCCATGGGCACCGCTCTGGTCACCGGAGCCCTCTTCGGCTTCGGCGTCACCCGCCTCTACGACCGCAAGGGCCTGCACCGCGTCCCCCGCCCTGCTGAAGCGGCCGAAGAGGCCGAAGAGGCCGAGTCCGCCGACGACGTACCGGCGGCTGCGACGGCCTGATCAGGCCCGACGACACGAAAGAAGCCCCCGACCGGCGGGAAACGCCGGTCGGGGGCTTCTTTTTCTGTTCGGAGGCCGGTTCGACCTCTGTCAGGGAATTCACTCGGAATAACCTCCTCCGGTCCCCTTGGTTGCAGGTTATTGCCAATCTGCAGTGGGTGGACATATCGGTTTTTGTTGGATCATTGATCGACCAATGGGGCCCAGGAAAACCTGGCCCGTCGATTTGCCTTGGGGTAGCGTTCAGTTCCGAGCAAACGTCTCGCGGCGCCTTTCTTGCCTGTACGGGGGAGTGTGGGGAAACGTGAAGCTGCCTGGTGAACGGGCGAGTTGCAGGGCCTGTGGCGAGTAGTAAAAGAGTGCTTGACGAACCTGTCGGTTCGGGAAAACCTCCCACCGTGCCGAATTGAGACGTGGCGGCCGAAGAGCAGAATCTGCCATGTCTTCTTCGAATCGAAGTGACAGTAAAGAGAACGCGAGACGCCAGGGCTTTCCCGTGTTTCGTGCGCTGCTCTTTCGTTGACCTTCTGTGCCTGGAGAGGGCCGCATGAAATTTTCGCCCCAAACGTATCGGAACGAATTCGTCGCCGCCTGCCTGTCCGGGCTGCCGGAGAGCGCACGGGACTGGTTCCGGCGCCTGGACGA
This sequence comes from Streptomyces cinnamoneus, assembly GCF_014650495.1. GTDB lineage: Bacteria > Actinomycetota > Actinomycetes > Streptomycetales > Streptomycetaceae > Streptomyces > Streptomyces cinnamoneus. Next base: position 38,865 of record NZ_BMVB01000001.1, read on the forward strand.
CCTCGCGGACGGCCTGATCGCCGCCGGGGCCGCCGACGCCGACACCACCGGTGAGCCCCCGCTCCGGTCGCTCGAAGCGCTCGGCGACCTCGGGGCACTGGGAGTGCAGGTGCCCGAGGAGTACGGCGGGCTCGGCTTCGGTGACGCGGCGGCCTGCCTGGTCGTCGAACGGGTGGCACAGTCCTGCGCCTCCACCGCCGCCGTCCTGATGTTCCACTACCAGGTCGTGCGCCGGACTCTCACCTTCGGTGCCGGTCCGTGGCGCGACGACGACCTGCGGGGGTTCGCCACCGGATCGCTCATCGGGGCGAGCGCCTGGACCGAGAAGGCCACGACGAAGAACAAGGAGAACCTGCAGACGCGGCTGTCCTCCCACGACTCCCGCAGTCCCGCAGGCTCCCCCGGCGACGACCGGTTGCTGCTGGAGGGGGAGAAGACCTTCTGCACCGGCCTCGCCACCGCCGGCGTGGTGCACGTCCTCGCCGACACCCATCTGAACGGCGAACGGCAGGGCCCCACGTTCGTCCGGGTCGACACCAAGGACCCGCGCGTCCGGATATCGGCCCCCTACCCGCTGCTCGGCCTGCGGGCATCGGGGACGGCCTCGGTCGAGTTCGACGGCGTCGAACTCACCGTTGCGGACCTGGTCGGGGAGGCGGGCAGCGGCCGGCAGCTGATGGGCCGCAACCACGAGGTCTGCCTCAACCCCGGTCTGCTCGCCCTGGGTGCGGCCGCCGGCGCCTTCGAGGACGCCTGCCTGATGGCGACCGGGCGGCTGCCGGAGACCCAGCCCCGCACCGGTGCCGAGCACGTGCGAGCGGCCCTGGCCGACACCCTGGTGCGCGTCGAGACCAGCTACGCCTACGCCGCACTGGCCGTGGCGGGCAGCGGTCCGGGCGCGTCCCCGGTGACCTCCAGCAAGTTCAAGCTGCAGTCCTCCGCGGCGGCGGAGGAGATCACCGCCGCGCTCCTGCACACGGTCGGATCCCGCGGCTTCCTGGCGTCGTTCCCTCTGGAACGCCGCCTCCGGGACGCCAGGGCCACCGCCCTGATGGGCCCGTCCAACGAACTGATCCGGGACCGGATCACCGACCACCTGCTCACCACCGACGCTCTGCCGGAGGCGGAACATGACCAGCGCTGACCAGATGCGACGGCATCGACGGCCGGCCACCATCGGCGCGGGCTACCTGCACCACTGCATTCCGGGCCACCAGAAGTACTTCGAGCGGCTGATGGAGCTCGACGCCCGGGTCGACATGGTCGAGTACCTCGCGGCGCACTTCGCCACCGACCCCGACTACCTGGGGGAGATCAACGCCTCCACCGCCGGCCTGCCGTCGACGCTGCACAGCTACGAGTACATGCTCGGCTCCGTCGACGACCCGGACCCGGAGACGGTCCGCCGGCTGCAGCGGATGGCAGAGGTCTCCAACTGCCGCTGGATCGGCGAGCACGTCGGCATGGTGGGCACCCGGGACACCTATACGGGAACGTTCATGCAGCCGATGGGGACCGATGAGCAGACCCAGGTGTTCATCGACAACCTGCGGGCCGCCAACGCGGAATCATCCGTTCCGCTGATCATCGAGAACCAGCCGATGCTGTTCAACCAGATCGGTCCGCGCAGCGTGTGCCAGCAGGTCGCCGACATCGCGGTCGGCGCGGACGCCGGCATCCTGCTCAGCCTCTCCAACCTCGTGATCTCCGACGACTACCACCCCGTCGACTGGGAGAGCGAACTGAGCCGCATCCCGCTGGACCGCGTCTGGCAGGTGCACCTCCCGCTCCCCAACGAGAAGGAGCTCGCCGAGCCGGAATACGCCCGGTTCCGCAGGAACGAGAAATGGCACTTCTCCACCCTGGAGCGGCTCTTCAAGGAGAAAGACTTCCGGCCCTCCGCCGTGATCCTCGAAGTCGAGGCCAGCGGCACTCCGTCCCGCCCGGCACCGGAACGGACCAAGGAGCGCCTGGAATGGGTCCGTGAACTCATGGCTCCGCAGATCGAGGCAGAGGAGAAGGCGCGATGAGCCTGGCAGGACTCCAGCAGCTGCTGACCCGTTCGGTGCGGGACGGCGACTTCCGTCGCTCCGTCCTGCAGCCGGACGGCCTGGAGCGGGCCGCCGCCGAACTCGGCCTCACCGAGGCGGAGAAGACGCAGTTCGCGAGCATCGACCCGGACTATCTCGAAGGCGTCGCCACGCTCGTCATCAAACAGCGCATCGTCCGCCGCGAAGCGGAATTCGGGCTCTTCCTCAACGCGTTGTTCCGCTACACGCCGCGAGGGAAGTTCTTCCAGGCGTACCACCAGGCGGTCTCCGTCGGGCAGTTCGGGCGCATGGAAGAACTCCGCCGGTTCGTCGACTTCTCCTTCGACTACGTCGTCGAGAGGTCGCTGCCGGAATACCTGGTGGACCTCCTCCGGTTCTGCAGCCACGTCTGCGAGCTGGCCGAGACCCCCAAGGTGTTCCCGGACGAGCCGGAAGGCGCCCTGCGGGCCGGCAGCACCCTCGTGCTGCGCAAGCCCCACGCGGTCGTCCAGTTCCGCTACGACGTGCTGCGGCTGGCGAAGGAGGACGAGGAGTACGGCGCCGACCCGCAGCCCCGCCCCACGACGCTGCTGCTCCAGCGGGACTGGCGGCAGCCCAAGCGCTCCCGGGCCTTCGACCTGAGCGAGCACCCGCTCCTGGCGGCCCTGACCAGGGGGCCCCTGACAGTGCTGGACGCCGGAGGGGTGCTGCCCCACTTCACCCACGGGTTCGTCAAGGAACTCGTGGAGAGCCTGCACGACCGGCAGATCGTGCACCTGATGCTTCCCTCCGAGCTGGCGGCCTACGGCGGCGACGGCCCGGTGGGGACGCCCGAAGAAACCTGACCACAGGAGGTGAGCGCCACCATCTCGCGCGTGTACGGAAAAGCCAATGGCTTGGCTGAGCTGCACCCCGCAGCCCGCCAGATCGCACAAGCGGAACGAAATGAGGAGCCTTACATGAGCACCACCAACGTCGACCTTGACTTCGGCCCCGGCACGGTTGTCGCCA
>NZ_BMVB01000001.1:42002-437249 GCF_014650495.1 Streptomyces cinnamoneus
CCAAGAACAAGGCGAACTTTGCCGACGATGACTTCGGCCCCGGCACGGTTGTCGCCAAGAACAAGGCGAACTTTGCCGACGATGACTTCGGTCCGGGCACGGTTGTCGCCAAGAACAAGGCGAACTTTGCCGATGATGACTTCGGTCCGGGCACGGTCGTGGCGAAGAACAAGGCGAACTTTGCCGACGATGACTTCGGTCCGGGCACGGTCGTGGCGAAGAACAAGGCGAACTTCGCTGACGATGACTTCGGTCCGGGCACGGTCGTGGCGAAGAACAAGGCGAACTTTGCCGATGATGACTTCGGTCCGGGCACGGTTGTCGCCAAGAACAAGGCGAACTTTGCCGATGATGACTTCGGTCCGGGCACGGTCGTGGCGAAGAACAAGGCGAACTTCGCTGACGATGACTTCGGTCCGGGCACGGTTGTCGCGAAGAACAAGGCGAACTTCGCGGATGACGACTTCGGCCCCGGCACGGTCGTCGCCAAGAACAAGGCGAACTTCACCGACAGCGACTTCGAGATGCTGTCGCGTGAGCTGATCGCCGCGTGATGTCCCGGTCGGCCCGGGGCACCCCCCGGGCCGGCCACCCCTCACTCGCCCGTAGCCGCTCACACCCCGCCGCGTCCCGGCACTCCTGGAGCCAGCGTGACCTCGCCCCCTGCCCCCCACCGCAGCATCGTCCGGCTCTGGGCAGCAAGCGCGCTGTCCTCCGCATCGACCTGGGTCATGCAGATCAGCTTGTTCATCCAGGTGCTGCACGACTCGTCCCCCGCTGTCCTCGCGGCGGTGGAGCTGGTGGGCACCCTGCCCGCCCTGGCCTTCATGATGGTGGCCGGAACGCTCGCCGACCGGTTCGACGTCCGGCGGCTGGCCATCGGGTCGATGGTCGCGCAGGCGCTGTGCGTCCTCGGCATGGCGCTCGCCCTCGACTCGGCCCTCTGGGTGGCCGCGGCCTTCTACGGCCTCCAGGGGCTCAGCAACACCTTCTGGCCGCCGGCGCGCCAGCAGTGGCTGTACGGCGTGGTGCCGCCCGCGTCGAGGGCTGCCGCCAACGCCAGGATGGGCTCCGTCCAGGGGACGATGACGGTCGTGGGGGCATCGCTCGGGGGCGTGCTGTCCGCCTGGAACCCCACCGGCGGCATGACGGTCGCCTGCGTCCTGCAGATCCTGGCGGCCCTGCCGCTGCTGCAGCAGGCCAAGAGCCCGCTCACGCACGCGGAGCCCGTCGGGGAGAGCGGCCCGCAGGAGTCCCTGCGCAAGGAGCTGACCGCCGGAGTGCGGGTGCTGCGGGACCTGCCGCTGGCGCGCTCGGTCGTGTGGATCGGCATCGCCTGGGGCTGCATCGGCGGGGCGTACGACGTCCTGCTCGCCGCCTACGCCACCGGCCCCCTCGACGGCAGCGGCACGGTGCTGGGCGCCCTGTACGTGATGGACGGCCTCGCCGTCATCGCCGGCACGGTGATAGCGGCCAGGATCGTGCTGCAGCGCCACCTGTCCGCCTACGCAGGGGCCTACATCTTCCAGGGGCTGGCCTGGGGCGCCCTGTTCCTGGCCGGGCATCCGGTCGTCGCCCTCGCACTGCTGGGCGCCATGCGCCTGGCCAGCGGCGTCATCATCGCGCTGGACACCACCGTCCTGCTGGCGACGGTGCCCGCGCACCTGCGCGGCCGGGTCTCCAGCATCCACATGACCACCTACAGCGGCATGGCCCGGCTCTCGCTCGCGCTCTTCGGCGTCCTGCTCACGGTCTCCGACGTGCGCACCGTCGGCGTCTGCACCGGAGCCGCCTCGGTGGTCCTCGGCGCCCTGTGGTGGTGGCGCCGGGACCGCGAGGCCGAGCGGCGCTACGCGGCCGAAGCCGCGGACGACGTCCCCGCCACCACCTGAACCGTCCGCATCCAGCCCTGGGAGGGGCAGTGACCACCCGCACAGACACCGCCCTGCAGTTCCTGGCCGAGCGCGCCAGCTGCCGCGACTTCACCCCCGAGCCGCTCGCCGACTCCCTCGTGGACCAGGTGCTGGACGCGGCGGTCCGCGCGCCCACCGCCTTCAACTTCCAGCCCTATTCGTTCGTCGTCGTCCGTGACCCGGAGCAGCGCGCCGCCCTCGCCCGGATCGCCGGCGGCCAGCGGCACGTCGTCGACGCCCCGGTCTTCGTCGTGGTGTGCGCGGACCTCCGCCGGATCGAAGAGCTGTGCGACCTTCCGGGCCGGCTGATAGCGAGCGGGCATCCGGACGCCCTGATCACCTCGGTCATCGACGCGTCCATGGCGGGCATGTGCGCGACGCTGGCGGCGGAGGCCCTGGGCCTGGGCGCGGTGATGGTCGGCGGCATCCGCAACGACCCGGGCGCGACCGCCGGGCTGCTGGACCTGCCACCCGGGGTGTTCGCCGTGTTCGGCCTGTGCCTGGGCCGCCCCGCCGCGGGGCGTCCGGCGGCGCGGCCGCGCCTGCGCACCGAGCTGCTGGTCCACCGCGAGCGCTACGAGGGGCAGTCCCGGCGCCTGCCGCCGGACCCCGGGGCCACCGGCCTGACCAACCCGGCCGGTGACGTCACGGCCGACGACCGGGTGGCCTGGCGCGCCCAGATCGCCAAGGGCGCCCGCAGCCTCGGCCGCCGACGCGCCCCGGCCTGGCGCACGCCCGCCACCGGGCCCGCACCGGCCGTCCGGCCGGAAGGGGCCACCGAGCCCGTACCCGCCACCGGCCCGGTCCTGACCACGACCTGAAACGGGCAGCCCCGGACACACCCCGGCGAGCGGGTCACGTCCCGCGCCCGGCGCACCGAAGAGACATGAAGGGGGCGGTATGTGCCGCATCATCGGACATCTGGGAGCACGTCTTTCGGCCGACAGCCTGCGCGCGGCGGCCGGACTCCAGCGAGCGGGCGGCCCCGACGCCCAGTACCTCGCCGCCCGGGACGGCTGGGCGCTGGGCGCCAACCGGCTCGCCGTCATGGCCCCGCAGGGCGGCCGTCAGCCGTACAGCCTGGGCACGGGCATCCACGTCGTCTACAACGGCGAGATCTACAACCACCGCGACCTGCGGCGCCGCCTGGCCGGTTTCGGCCATCGCGTCGACGACGACTGCGACGGCGCCGTCCTGCCCGCCCTCTACGCGCACTACGGCGACGGCTTCGCCGAGCACCTGGACGGCATGTTCGCGATCGCGGTGATCGACCTCCGCAACACCCCCCGGCTCGTCCTCGCCACCGACGGCGCGGGCATGAAGCCGCTCTACTACCACTGGGACCCGGCCGCCGGGAGCCTGCTCTTCGCCTCCGAACTGCCCGCGCTGCTCGCCCTGCCGGGCGTACCCCGCGTGCCGCGCCTGTCCGGACTCGACGACTACCTCACGACCAAGACGCCGTTCGGCGACGAGACGATGTACGAAGAGGTGCGGGCACTGCCCGCGGCCACCGACCTGGTCTTCGAGCCCGGGCGCGGCATGCGGCTGCACCGCCGCGGCCCCGCCCGCGCGGAGCCGTTCCCCGGCGGGCCCGCCGGCCCTCCCGCGACCCTGGAGGCCGCAGGCGCTCACGTGCGGAACCTGCTGCGCGCCGAGACCGGGCGGCTGGCGGAGGCCGACGCACCCGTGTGCGCCGTGGTCAGCGGCGGCCTGGACTCCAGCCTCGTCACCGCGCTGCTCGCCGAGCGCATCCCGTCGCTGCACAGCTTCACCATCTGCTACCGCGGCACGTGGCCCTTCGACGAGCGTGCCTTCGCGGCGGAGGCCGCCCGGCACGCCGGGACGGTGCACCACGAAGTGGAAGCCGATCCCGCGGAGTTCGTGACCCTGCTGCCCGACGTGGTGGCACGGCTCGGGCAGCCGAACGCCGATCCGATCACCGTGAGCAGCTACGCCCTGTTCCGGGCGATACGGGAGGCCGGATTCACCGTCGCCCTCACCGGTGACGGCGCGGACGAGGTGTTCCTCGGCTACCGCCGCATGCAACAGGCCCTGACCGGCGGCGCCGACTGGCAGGACGCCTACGTCGACTCCCTGGCGGCCGTGCCCGGCGCCCTGCGCGAAGAGCTCTACAGCAGCGAGTACCGGGACTGGCTGCGCGCCGCAGGCAGCAGCGAGGACCGGCTGCGCCGCAGGCTCGCGGACCGCCTGGCCGCCGTCCCCGGGGACGCCGCGCCCGGCTCCGCCGCGCTGGCCGCCCTGACCGCGCTGGAACTCGACGAGCGGCTGCCCGCCTACCACCTGCGCCGGGTCGACCACCTGTCCATGGCCCACAGCGTGGAAGTGCGCCTGCCCTTCTGCCAGCCCGGCGTCCAGCGCACGGCCACGGCACTGCCGCAGCCGTGGAAGCTCACCGCGCGGGACGACAAGCGCGCGCTGCGGGAAGCCGCCCGGGGCCTCGTCCCGGACAGCGTGCTGCAGCGCCCCAAGCAGCCGTTCACCCTGCCGATCACGGCGATGCTGCGCGACGGCCTGCCGCTGATGGAGTACGCCCGGGACCTGTTGTCCCCCGAGGACGTGCGCCGGGACGGGCAACTGGACGCAGCCGCCGTCCAGCGCCTGCTGCGCCGCCAGGAGGAGCGGCCCGACGACACCACCGCCCTCGCCGTATGGGCGCTGATGATCCACCGGACGTGGCGTGCGCAGCTCGCGGCGCCCGCGCTCACCGGCGCCCGGGCCGCCTGATGACGGGCCACCTCGCCGCGGCGCACGGCAGCCCCAGCACCACGCTGGTCCTGCCCGCCAAGAACTTCACCGACGGCACCCGGGACCCCGGCCTCTTCCTCGCCGAACTCGACCACGTACGGCGCATGCTGCTGCGGGCCGGGCTGGAGGACGTCACCAAGATCGCACTGATCGGGCCCTCCTCCCGCCCGGGCCACCAGCTGGACTACCGGTTCGTGCAGATCGTGCCGGGCGCCGAGCCCGCCTTCGAACTCCGCGGCAGCTGCGGGCACTCCATCCTGGCCGCCTGCTCGGTGGCGGGCCGGTCGGGCGAGCTCCCGCCGCTCCACCCGGGCCAGCGGATCCGCGTGAACGTCCTCAACAACGGGGACAGCGTGCAGTGCTCGGTGGAGGAGTCCCACCCCGACCGGGAACGGCTCGGCGCGTCCTTCCTCCTCCGCCCGCCCATCCCGCTGGACGACCTCCTGCTGTTCGGTTCGCCCGTGACCGAACTGCCCCACCGCGGCGGTTCCGTCGAGGTGACGGGGGCCTCCATGGGCAACCCCTACGTCTTCGTCCGTGCGGCCGACCTCGGCGTGCGCGGGCCGGAGGAGCTCTTCGCCGCCGACGACGCCCTGTTCGCGGACCTCTGCGACCTCCGGGAGAGCGCACAGGACCGGCTCGGATGGCCGTCCGGGGTCTTCCCGAAGATCGCCGCCCTGCTGCCGCTGGGCCCGGGGCGGCTGGCCGCGCGGGCCGTCTCCGTGCCCTCCTGGCACCCCACGCTGGCCCTGACCGGCGCCGTGTGCCTGGCCGCGGCGGCCCGCGTCCCCGGCTCCCTGCCGCAGCAACTCGCCGCCGCCATCCCGGGCACGCCGGACGACGCCACCCCGGGCACGCTGCGGATCCGCACCCCCGGCCGCTGGGCCACCGTCACGGCCCGCACCGCCGGCGCCGGCCCGGCCCTGACCGAGGTCGGGGTCCGCGGCACCACCGTCACCTACCTCGGGCCCGCGCCCGTCACCGCGCCGGCCCCCTCCGGACTCCGAGCAAGGCGGTACGCATGACGACAGCAACCGATGCCCACGACCTCGTCGTGGAGGGCGGGACCGTGGTCCTCCCGGACGCGGTGCGGGCGGCGGACGTCGCCGTCCGGGACGGCCGCATAGCCGCCGTCCTCCCGCCCGGCACCGCCGGTCCCCGCACCCGCACCGTGGACGCGGCGGGACGCTGGGTGCTGCCCGGCCTCATCGACTCCCACGTGCACTTCCGCACCCCCGGACTGACCCACAAGGAGGACTGGCCCAGCGGCTCACGGGCGGCCGTCGCCGGAGGCGTCACCACCGTCATCGACATGCCCAACACCGTCCCCCCGCTGTTCGGCCCCGAGGACCTGGCCGCCAAGCGGGAACTGGTGGCCGGCACCAGCCTGGTGGACTACCGCTTCCACGTGGGAGTGGACCCGGCGCACCCCGGCAGGCTCAAGGAGTTCGCCGGCACGGACGCCGGGTCGGCCAAGGCGTTCCTCGCCGGCCACCACACCGCCCCGCACGTCCTGCACGGGGAGCCCGCGCTGCGCGAGCTCTTCCGGGCGGCAGCGGAGGCCGGGCTGCAGCTCGTCTTCCACGCCGAGGCGGGCGAGGTCTTCCGCATGCTGGACGACTGGAAGGGCGAACCCCGCCACTGGGCGGACTACGAGCGCCGCCGCCCCCGCACCGGCGCGATCGTCGCCGTGGCCCGGATCGTCGAACTCGTGCAGGAATACGGCGTTCCCGCCCACATCCTGCACGTGTCCACCCGGGAAGAGGCCGACCTGCTCACGGCGGCCGCCGCGGCCGGCCTGCCCCTCACCTTCGAGGTCACCGGACACCACCTGTCCTTCACCGCGGACGACACCGAGGTCCTCGGCGCACGCATCCGCCTCAGCCCCGCCATCCGGGACCGCGCCGACCAGGACCGGCTGTGGGAGGCCGTCCTGGACGGGCAGGCCGCCACCGTCGGCAGCGACCACGCCCCGCACCCCCTGGCCGACAAGCTCAAGCCGACCGCCGACGCCCCGCCCGGCCTCCCCGGCGTGCAGGAACTCCTCCCGGCCCTGTACAGCGGCATGACCCGGCACCTGCCCGGTGCGGACCCCGCACGGCTGCTGCGCACCGTGGCCAGGGTGCTGGCGGAGCGCCCCGCGCGGCTGTTCGGGCTCGGGGACCGCAAGGGCCGGATCGTCGCCGGCGGCGACGCGGACCTGGTCGTCTTCGACCCCGACGCCCTGTGGACCCTCGCCGAGCCCGGCATCCACAGCCTCTGCGGCTGGTCGGCCTACCAGGGCAGGACGTTCCGGGGACGCGTCGAATCGACCATCCGCAGGGGCGAGGTGGTCTACCGGCTGGACGCGGGCCGCGCCGAGTTCGGCCGGCCGACGGGACAGTACCTGCCCTGGCACGGGGGCACCGCCGACGACGCCTGAGAAGACACCGCGGTGTCATCCCGCCTCAGGACCGGAATCAGGATCAGCAAGGAGACGCACATGGCAGACGCCACGGAACGGCGCAAGGACCTGCTCGACGCGATCGGGCGCGAGGCGCTGCTGGCCCAGATCGACGCACGCCGGCCCCGCCTCTGGCGCGGCATCGCGACGTCGCCGGCCCTCTTCACCTGGGACGACCTCAACGACCTGCTGTCCCGGCAGCCGCTGGAGCCCTCCCGCCTGACCCTGGCACGGGACCGCAGCACCATTCCGCACGAGAGCTACACCCTCCAGCTGCCCAGCTCCCAGCGGCTCAGGAGCGTCGTGCCCCAGGCGCTCCACGAGCACCTCGCCGAGGGCGCGACCCTGGTGGTGAACGCGGTCGACGAACTGCACGAGGACACCGAGCGCACCGCCGCGGACCTCGAACGCCTCCTCCACACGCACGTGGTGACCAACCTGTACGGGAGCTGGACCGGAACCCAGGGCTTCGGCCTGCACTTTGACGACCAGGAAGTCGTCGTCGTCCAGCTCTCCGGACGCAAGCGGTGGCGCTACTACCCGCCCACCCGCACCGCGGCACTGCTGAACGACGTCGTCCGCCCCCCGAAGCCCGTGGGCGAGCCCTACGCGGACATCGTCCTGGAGGAGGGGGACGTCCTGTTCCTGCCCCGGGGCTGGTGGCACGGCGCGTCGGCCGGCGAGGGCACGCACTCGCTGCACCTGACCTACGCCGCCATCCCCGTCACCGGTGTCGACTTCTTCCGCTGGTTCGTCCGTTCCCTGCCCGCCGAGGAGATCTTCCGCGTCGACCTGCCGCTGCGGGCCTCCACGCAGGAGAGGGACGCCCACGTGCAGCGGATGAAGGAGGTCCTCGGGGAGATGCTCACCCGGCCCGGCCTCGCCGACCGGTTCCTGGCGGCCTTCGCCTCGGGCGACAACCGCCGGATGCACACCAACCTCCCCACCGCGGTCACCGCCGGGCCGCCCTCCGGCCCCGCCGCCCTGCCCGCCGCCCTGCCCGCCGCCCTGCGGCTGTCGTACGCGCGCGGGCGGATCACCGAGGACGGCCCCGGCGGACGACCGGTGTTCACGGCGGCAGGCAACGAGTGGGAGGTCGGCAAGGCCCGCCGCCTGGCCCTGGAAACCCTGTGGGACGGCGCCTGGCACACCACCGAGGAGCTCCGGGCCGCCGTACCGGACGAAGCCTGGCCGCGCCTGACGGTGTTTCTGGCGGACCTGCTCCACCGCGGGCTCCTCAGCGGCCGCTGAGAGAGAATGCGGTCCCGGTGCTCCTCGGCCGGCGGCGCCGGCCGCCGCGGAGGGGGACGGCCACGACGTACGACCGGGGGTGGGAGAGGGAGCCGGGCATGAGCAGGCCGCCGACCGCTGCGGGACCGCCGGACGAGCTGCACCGGCGGATCGGAGTGTCCGACGCGGTGGTGATCGGCATGGGGTCGATGATCGGCGCGGGCATCTTCGCGGCCCTGGCCCCGGCCGCCCGGGCCGCCGGTTCGGGGTTGTTGCCGGGCCTGGCCCTGGCCGCCGTGGTCGCCTACTGCAACGCCACCTCCTCCGCCCGGCTCGCGGCCCGCTACCCGGCGTCCGGCGGCACGTACGTCTACGGCCGGGAACGCCTCGGAGCCTTCTGGGGCCACCTCGCCGGGTGGGCGTTCGTGTCCGGCAAGACCGCGTCCTGCGCCGCGATGGCGCTCACCGTCGGTGCGTACGTCCTGCCGGGCCGGGAACACGCGGTCGCGGTCGCCGCGGTGGTGGCGCTGACCGCGGTGAACTACGTGGGGGGCCACAGGTCCGTCCTCCTCACCCGGGTGATCGTCGCCGTCGTCCTCGCCGTGCTCGCCGCCGTGACGGTCGTCTGCCTCGCCTCCGGTGCCCCGGACGCGGCCCGGGTGGGCATCGGTGACGACGCAGGCTTCGGCGGGCTGCTCCAGGCGGCCGGCCTGCTGTTCTTCGCCTTCGCCGGGTACGCGCGCATCGCCACGCTCGGCGAGGAGGTCCGCGATCCGGCACGGACCATTCCGCGGGCCGTCCCGGTGGCGCTCGGGATCACCCTGGCCGTCTACGCCGTCGTCGCCGTCGCCGTGCTCACGGTTCTCGGCCCCGGTGGACTGGCCGTGGCGGCCGCGCCGCTGTCCGACGCCGTCCACGCCGCGGGCGCCGGTGGGCTCGCGCCGGTGGTCCGGGCCGGGGCGGCCGTGGCCGCCCTGGGTTCGCTGCTCGCGCTGATCCTCGGGGTCTCCCGCACCACCCTCGCCATGGCGCGCGACCGGCACCTGCCCCACGCCCTGGCGGCCGTCCACCCGCGGTTCAGGGTGCCGCACCGGGCCGAGCTGGTGGTCGGCGCGGTGGTGGCGGTGGTGGCGGCGACGGCGGACGTGCGCGGCGCGATCGGCTTCTCGTCCTTCGGCGTGCTGGCCTACTACGCCATTGCCAACGCCTCCGCCTGGACCCTGTCGCCGGCCGAGGGCCGCCCGCCCCGCGTGATCCCCGCGGCCGGGCTGGCGGGCTGCCTGGCGCTGGCCTTCGCCCTGCCGGTCACCTCGGTGCTCGGCGGTACGGCGGTCCTGGCCGCCGGAGCCGCCGCCTACGGCGTGCGGCGTGCCCTCGCCGGCGGGCGGAGGCCGTAGGGCCCGGTGGGCCGTCCGTCCGGAGCGGGGCCGGCCCGCGGGGTCAGCCCGTGGCGCGCAGGGCGCGGTGGGCGGCGTCGCGGAGGTGGCCGAGGACCTCCGGGTCGGCGTCGAGCGTGTAGTCGGCGTCGAGGCCCGCCAGGATCTGGGCGATGCGGGGCAGGTGGTCGTCGGAGGCGTCGACGAGGCAGGTGTCGTCGTCGACGGGCCGTATGCGCGTGCCCAGGCCGCGGGTGCGGGCCCGTACGGACGCGGCGGGGGCCCGGACGGTGGCCACGGCGCGGTGGCGGGTGGGGGCGGCGGACAGCCGGCCGGCGACGAAGGCGGCGGGGTCGTCCCCCGGCACCCGGCGGGGCGGGACACGTCGGCCGGTGGGTACGGCGCGGGTGATGCGGTCGAGCCGGAAGAGCCGCCAGTCGTCCTTGCCGGTGTCGTGGGCCAGGAGGTACCAGAGGTCGCCGGAGGCGACCAGGTGGCAGGGTTCGACGCGGCGAGGGGTGTCCGTGCCCCCGCGAGCGGTGTAGCCGAACGTGAGGATCTCGTGGTCGCGGCAGGCGGCCGCCAGGGTGGCGAGCAGGGCCGGGTCGGCGCGCGGGCCCCGCTCCTCCCACGTGATGCCGGCGACGGCCGCCTGCAGGGCACCGACCTGCCCGCGCAGTCGCCGGGGGAGGACCTGCTCCAGCTTGGCCAGGGCACCCAGGGCGGTCTCCTCGATGCCGCTGAGGCCGCCGGCCGCGGTGCGCAGGGCGACGGCGATCGCGACGGCCTCGTCGTCGTCGAGGAGGAGGGGCGGCAGGTCGGTGCCGGAGGACAGGCGGTAGCCGCCGGCGTGGCCCCGGGTGCCCTCGACGGGATAGCCCAGCTCGCGCAGCCGGTCGACGTCGCGGCGGACGGTACGCACGGTCACGTCGAGCCGGTCGGCCAGGTCGGATCCGGACCATTCCCGCCGGGTCTGCAGCAGGGACAGCAGGCGCAGCGCGCGGGCGGTCGTATCGCTCGTCATGAAACCCACTATGGCGCTCTCAAAGGACAGGGATTGTCCTGAAAGGCTCCTACTGTGGACCTCCCCGCACGCTGCAAACCGGGAGTTTCCCCATGAAAATCACCGTTCTCGGCACCGGAGGCGGCGCCCGCGCCCACATCGCCAAGCTCGCCGAACTCGGCCACGAGGTCCACGTCGGCACCCGCGATCCCGAGGTCACCCTGGCCCGCACCGAGCCCGACATGATGGGCAACCTGCCCTTCGGCCAGTGGCTCGCCGGCCGCTCCGGCATCCGGCTGCACGCCTTCGGTGCGGCGGCCGCGGAGAGCGAGTTCGTCATCAACGGCATCGACGGCCATAACGCCGTCGCGGCGCTGTCCGCGATCGCCGACCGGCTGGCCGGTAAGACGCTCGTCGACTACGCCGTGCCGTTCCTCTACAACCCCGACGTCGAGCACCCCTGGCCCACCCCGTGGGGCGTCATGCCGAAGCTCGACCCGTGCGACACCGACAGCCTCGCCGAACAGATCCAGCGCGCCCTGCCCGGGACCAAGGTCGTCAAGTCCTTCGTCACGCAGGAGCAGGAGACCGTCGTCGACCCCGAGGCCGTCGGCAACGGCGACCACACCATGTTCGTGGCCGGTGACCACGCAGACGCGAAGCAGCAGGTCACCGAGCTGCTGAAGTCCTACGGCTGGAACGACGTCCTGGACGTCGGCCCCCTCGTCTGCGCCCGCGGCATGGAGATGTACGCCCACATGCACTCCGCCATCGGTTTCGGCCTGGGCTTCGGCACCCGCTTCGGCATCAAGGTCGTCCGATGACGGCGTCGTACTCGTATCTCCGCACCTCTTGACTTCGGACAAATGCGGAGGAAAATTGCCATTACACCAGACAACCGGTGAGAGCCGCACCTGATCGGTGGAGACGTCCATCGGCCCGAGTGACCCCCATCTCGGCAAACTGGCTAGGCCCCCGGAAGGCACCGATCGAGGCCGGAGAACTCAGCGACGACTGGGACTCGCGGATCGAGAGGAAGAGCGCCGGGGGCTGCTGCATGCCCGCACGCGTGCACCGGCGCCGCGTACGATCCCGGGGCGCCGGCCCTCAGCCCTCCACCGTCTGCACCTGCGGCGGGTGGCCGTTCCAGGTGACGAACACCGAGGTGGTCCGCGTGCCGGCCACGAAGTCCACCCGGATCCAGGCGCTCTGCTTCCACACCCGCATCTGCCAGCCCTCGTCCGGCGCCGCCGAGACGAGCGTGGCCGAGCCCGGACCGAGATCGAAGACCGCACGCCCGCCCCTGACCGTGAAGCTCTTCACCTCGCCGCCGCCCGAGGGCGGTGGGGCAGCCGGCTTCCGGGACGCGTCGGGACCGGCGGTCGTGGAGCGCTCGGCGGACGGCGCCGCGGTGGCCGGTGCCGGGAGCGAGGGCGAGGGGGAGGAAGCCGGCGGCCCGGAGGCACGGGCCGAAGAGGCCGGCTCACCGATCGCCGGGGCCGCGGAGCCCGAGATCGGCAGCGCGCGCGGCGGCTCGTAGGCCGTGCCCGCCAGGACCGTACGCACCCCGTACCAGGACACCGCCATGGCGGCCGCGGTCGCCAGTGCCCACGCCAGGGCATGCATGATTCCTCGCCTCACCTGGCTCATAGTGCCTCACTCGTATGGCGTACGGTGCGGGCCATGGCAAGACTGCTCGTAGTCGAGGACGACCCGTTCGTACGCTCCGCCCTCATCCGCCAGTTGACCGAGGCTTCGCACACCGTACGCAGCGTCGGTACGGCCCTTGAGGCGCTGCGCGAGGTGGCGCAGGTCGGCTTCGACCTCGTCGTCCTCGACCTGGGACTGCCGGACCTCGACGGCGCACAGGCGCTGAAGATGCTGCGCGGCATCACCGACGTGCCCGTCATCGTCGCCACCGCACGGGACGACGAAGCGGAGATCATCCGGCTGTTGACCGACGGCGCCGACGACTACCTGGTCAAGCCGTTCTCCGTGGCACACCTGACCGCGCGCATGGCCGCCGTGCTGCGCCGCGCGGGCGGCGGGGCCGTGGCGGGCGAGCCGGCACCGTCCGACGTGCTGTGCGTCGGCGGCCTGTCGGTCGCCCCCTTACGCCGCCGGGCCGAACTGGACGGGGCCGCCCTGGACCTGACCCGCCGTGAATTCGACCTGCTCTCCTACCTGGCCGGCCGCCCCGGCGTCGTCGTACCGCGCAAGGAGCTCCTCGCCGAGGTCTGGCAGCAGTCCTACGGCGACGACCAGACCATCGACGTGCACCTGTCCTGGCTGCGCCGCAAACTGGGCGAGACCGCCGCGCGCCCGCGCTACCTGCACACCGTGCGCGGCGTCGGGGTCAAGCTGGAGCCCCCGTCCGCGGAGCCGCCGGTGCCGCCGGCGCACCCGCCGACCGCCCTGGAACACCGGTGAGATGGGCGCTCGTCAAGGTGTCGCTGGCCGTCACCGTGATGGTGGTGCTGGCCTTCGCCGTACCGCTCGGGCTGGTGGTCAAGGAGCTGGCCCGCGACCGCGCGTTCGCCGACGCCGAACGGCAGGCGGCCCAGATACGGCCGGCGCTCGCCATCACCACCGACCGCGACCAGCTCGAACGGGCCGTCGCCAGCTCGCAGGCCGGCGGGGACGGACGGATGGCCGTGCACGTACCGGGCAACGGCGCCCCGCACCCCGGCGCGGACACGGCTCCGCAGGACGCCCGCGACACCCCGGACACCCGCGAACCCCGCGGCCCGCACGGGGCCTACGACATCGGCCGCTCCCGTGCCCTCCCGCGCGACGTGGAGACGGCCCGCCGCGGCCGTTCCGCCGTCACCTCCGTCCCCGGCGGCTACGCGCTGCTCCAGCCGACGGCCCTGAGCAGCGGCGAGTTCGCGGTCGTCGAGGTCTACGTCCCGCACCGCGCCGTGGGCAACGGCGTCACCACCTCCTGGGTGATCCTCGCCGCTGTGGGCTTCGGCCTGATCGTCGGCTCCGTCGCCACCGCGGACCGCCTCGGCCTGCGCCTGGTGCGCCCGGCGGAGCGGCTCGCCAGGGCCGCCGGCGCGCTGGGGGAGGGGAAGCTGGGCGTGCGCGTGCGCGAGGACGGCCCCGCCGAACTGCGCTCCGCCGCCGTCGCGTTCAACTCCATGGCCGACAAGATCGTGCAGCTGCTCTCCAACGAACGCGAGCTCGCCGCCGACCTTTCACACCGGCTGCGCACGCCGCTCACCGTCCTCCGCCTCAACGCCGCCTCGCTCGGCGACGGCCCGGCCGCCGACCAGACCCGCGCCGCCGTCGCCCAGCTGGAACGCGAGGTCGACCAGCTGATCCGCGCCGCCCGCGAACAGGGCGAGCGCGCGGAACGGCCCACCCTCGGCTGTGACGCCTGCGAAGTGATCCGCGACCGGATGGACTTCTGGTCCGCACTCGCCGAGGACGAGGGCCGCACGGTACGGCTCGCGGGCGTCGACGCGGCCGTACGGGTCCCCGTCGCCCGCCCCGAACTCGTCGCCGCGCTGGACGCCATGCTCGGCAACGTCTTCCGCCACACCCCCGAGGGCACCGCTTTCGCGGTGGACGTGCACCACAGCGAGGACGCCGTGCTCGTGCTCGTCTCCGACGCGGGCCCGGGCATCCCCGACCCGGACGCCGCCCTGCGCCGCGGCCACGGCGCCGGCGGCCCGGGCTCCACGGGCCTCGGACTGGACATCGTGCGCCGCGTCGCGGAGTCCACGGGCGGTGACGTACGGATCGGGCGGTCGGTGCTCGGCGGAACGGAGGTCCGGGTATGGCTCGCCCTCGACGGCTCCGGCCCCCGGCACACCCCCCGTCGCCGCCGGGTACGCCGCCGCCTCTCCACCGCGCGCCGGCGCGGCAGGGAGGCCAGGACCTGACGGGGGAGAGGCGGGCGGGGAACGGGGAGCCCTTCGTAAGATCGCTTGCGGAGGGCTTCCCGGTTCTTCGTACTGGCTCGAACTGCCCCACGCCAGTCTGTGCACCGCCACACGCAAGTACATTCAAGCCCTAATGTGAGCCGCCCGATGCGGATGTGGTCATCGGGTTACGTGAGGGTGGGGAGCCGTGGGCAGAGCTTGGACGGTCCGTGGGGGCCAGTTCGGAGAGCGCGAAGAGCAGGCGCTTGACGAGGGGGTGGTGATCGCCGGCTGGGAGGAGGTCGGCGACCTCAGCGGCTGCACGTCGATCGCCGACGTGGGGGATCATCTCGTCCGCGCCTATCCCGACGAGGCGCCTGGCACCGTGGACAACTGGAAGCACCAGTTGTGGCGGTTCATCACGATGGAGACCGGGGACCTGGTCGTGATGCCCCGCAAGTATCTGGCTGTCGTCGCCATTGGGCGTCTGACCGGCGGGTACGAGTACCGGAGTGAGGCCGCCCCCGGCTTCCGCCACACGCGCAAGGTGGAGTGGGTGCGCACCCAAGTGGAGCGTGCCGCGATCGGTGGTGACCTCCGTGACAGCATCGGTGCGTTCCTGACAGTGAGCGAGCTACGACGCCGTGACGCGGCGCTCCGCGTCGAGACACTGGCGCAGACCGGCGTCGACCCGGGCTACAAGGGCGCCGTCGAGCCGCCTGCGGACCCCGAGGCGCTGGAGCGGGACGTCCAGGAGGAAGGCACGCGTCAGCTGACCGCCAGGGACCTGATCGGCCTGTGGGGCTGGCAGAGGCGCACCGGCGATGTCATCGACCTCGTCGACCGGGAACTGGCCGCTCGCGGTCTGCGGGTCGTCCCGCACTTCGCCGAGGTTCAGCTCGACGGCTTGGTCACCGTTTCCGCTCAGGAGACCACCCTGACGGGAGAGACGTCTCAGGACCGTCCGGAAACAGGCATCGGCCCCACACCCACACACGGCGCGAGCGAGGATCTGAGCCGCCACTGGCGCATCGGCAGCCTACCCTTCGTCCGCGACGTGGTCACGGTCGGCTTCGACGAGCCGCTCAACCGCGCCATCACGCGCATGGTCCAGGGCGACTTCTCCCAGCTTCCGGTGGTTAATCGGAACAACGTGCTCCGCGGGGTCGTCACCTGGGAGAGCATCGCCCGCGCCCAGCTGGGCCGTCGGGGCGACACCATAGCCGCGGCCCTTGACCCCCATCCGCACACCGCGCAGGAACAGGAAGAGCTGTTCGTCCGCATCGACGACATCCAGCGCCACGGATTCCTGATCGTCACCGACGGCGACAATCTCGTCCTCGGTATCCTCACGGCATCCGACCTGGCCGACCAGCTCAGGCTCCGGGTGGAACCATTCATCCTTCTCGGTGAGGCCGAACGGCGACTGCGTCGCCTCACCGACCGGCTGCCCGTGGACGATCTGCCCGTCGGCTCGGGGGTACGCAAGACGCGCGCCGCGGGCAAGTACCTCACCCTCGGCCAGTACCCGGAAATCCTCAAGGACAATGCCTGCTGGGCCATGCTGGGATGGCCGTACGAGCAGGACGATCTCGTCCGCCGCGTCACCGCCGTCAAGGTCTACCGGAACGAACTGGCTCACTGGGATATGGACGCCCCCGAGACGAAGACCGAGGCCCTGACGGAGACCAAGCAGCTTCTGAGCCTGCTGAAGCTGATCGACCACGATCCACGGCCGTGACCACTTGAGTCACCCCGGGCTGGGCGTCGAGTCGGATGTCCGACCCGGGGTCGTCGAGGCCGAACTGAATCACCACGAGCGCTTCGGCGATCTCGACCGTCAACTCGTCCCCGGGCCCACTGACCATGACGACATCCTGGTACAGCGGTTCCAGGACATCCTTGGCCTCCGTCTTCCGCCCCTGCGCAAGCAGCAGCATGCCGATGTTGTGCTGGACGCTTCGTCACTCGCGTCGCTGTCGACCGCGTGTACGACGTCCAGTACTTCTCCCAGCTGCGCCAGCACGTCGGTGAACAGGCCGAGTCAGGCTTGGCACTGTGCCGCCTGAGCCCGGCAGGCGCGGGTCTGCTCGCTGGTCGGCCCGGTGATGCGCGCGTATGCGTCGGAGAGGGTGACGCACTCGGGCTGTGCGGCGCGGCAGTCGCCGCCGAGGAGGCGCACGGCAGTGCGCTGTCTCCCAATCCCGGCACGGCCTCGTTCTCGGGGCCGAGCACGCGGGCCGCAGGTTCGATGACCTCGCCGAGAACATCGACTGCCTGTATGAACCGCTCTTCGATCGACCTCTACTTGACTCAAAGTTCAAACAGCAACTGCTCTCCGGGGCCAGGGTCACGAGACTGCTTGCGGCGCACTTTCGCGGCAAGGGCCTTGTCGTATCCCCGTGTGTGGTTTCGCTTGTGCCGTTCCTTGACCACCTCATGTGTCGGGCCGGTGGCGCGGTCCACAACGATGGATACGGACATTCCTTCTTCTGCCCGCTCCTTGCCGAGCATTCTCAGATCGTCGAGTGTGGTTCCCACGGTGCCTACGAGCCCGTTCTTCACGAGCTGAGTGAACTCCGTGTTTCCCAAATATCGTTCGACGTATCCGTACCCAAGGCGTGCGCCCTCGTTCGGGCCGCTCGTCATGTCGTCGTTCAGCAGCAGTCGCACATATGGAACCGGCAGATACATGCCCGGTGCTGGCCCTGGGTCGACAGTCTCCTTCAGCGGCCAGTAGGCGAGTTTGACGAAGCAGGGGTCCGAACCCAGCCGCCATTCGTGAGGCGCCCATGGTGCTCTGCTCATTGCGGCCACCCGGTCCAGACGGTCGAGTTGCCCGAGGAGTTGCTTATCCGCATACATCCACCGGGCGCCTGCCTCTGAGGGGAGCCGCTTGACCTGTACGAGAATGAAACTCTGCGTGGCCTCGTGATAGTAGATCAGGTCCGCCCCGAGCCGAGCTTCCACCGGCGTTGCGTTGATGTTCGCCACCTCGATACGACTGCCGAGATGTTCGAAGACATGGATGTCGCAGCGGAACGACGCCCCGGTGGCACGGCCTCCGGAAGACCATCCCGCTTCAGTGAACACGTCCGTATCGAACTCGATGCGCCGCGCATCGTTTTCGATCAGGCCCTGTTCGAACGGCTCCGGGATGAGCCCGGCCAGGTGCGGGGCATCAGGGTCACTCGGGCGCCGCCAGGCTGCGAGCCGTGCTGGGGGGATGTTAGCGATGGCCAGACCCAGGCGGGTCATGTCGTACTGCTCCTGCCAAGCACGATCCTCAACGCGCCGTGGGTCGAACGGGTCGGGCTCGGCCGCCTCACCCAGGAAGTCGAGCATCCTGCGCAGCACGTCGCCCTGCCGCGCGAGACCCTCGAGTAGATCCTCGGAGTCCTCGTCTCCGATGACCGTGACTTCACCCGCCAAGGCACTCGCCAGAGTGCGTCGTAGACGAAGTGGTATCTCGTCAAGAAGTGATCGCATATTGACTGGTACGGGACTCTCCCGTACCAACTCGACGGCGATCCGGGAGTCAACGGCCGCCACCTTGTCTCCACGAGGCTGCCGCACGACTCCCAGCCAGCGCAGCGGACACTGGTCGCCCTCGTTGGAAGACCTCGTGACGAGTAGGGCGATACGGGGCGTTCGATCACGAGGAAGAGAGGCTGTGGCAACCGTCTTCGTGAAGGATTGCTTCACCAGCAACTCCTCATCGATACGGTCCAGTTCCTTGGCGCTAAGGGCAATAACGTAAACCATGTACGCAGCGTACGTTGAGCAACGCCAGGCCGTCGCTCAACGCCTCGAAGGGCAGGCATATCGCCGGCTTGCCCGGGAAGGGCAACCGCTCCGCAAAGCCCTCCAGAGAATCTGTAGGCGAGCGAACACAGATCGATACCTTCCGGCGTAATCGACGCTCTCCACGTAAATGCCCCATAGGCGACAGCGGGGTCTCCATCTCGGACCACGGGTACCTGATCGAGTCAGCCGGGTACATAGCGCCCGCGGTGTTCGCACGGCGATGGGATCCGCCGGTCAGCAAGCCGAGCACCTTCGATCGCGCCGACGCAAGGCCAGGAACGAGGCACTGCAAGCACCCCAGTCCATCCCGCATGTGTCCCGCAAGCCATTTGATGCACCACCGCTTACGTGAATGCATGCAAGTCAGAACCCACACGGTGCCGAAGGGCAAGCCCCTTCTAAGCGCTTGGTCATGCTCTCCGTCTCCAAGGCCGCTCGTGCTCATTGAGGCGGCTTGCGTTCCCGGCGCCGGCGGAGCGGGAGCCATACCGGGAGCCAACCGGGGCGTCTCACCGCGGACGCGCACGGACGGCCACGGACGACGCTCCGGCTCGACCCCAGGCAGAACGAGGTGTTGCAACCGCCCTACCTGAGCCCCCGGTTAGCGCTTCCTTAAGCCCGCCATAAATAGCCGGGCCCCGCTCGTGATTCGGCGATTGGTCCGGTTCGTTCTCGCTAGCGTGCTGCCGCGTCAGTCCCCCACCACACGACAGGCAGGTACGCGATGGGTTCCTCCGCACATCGCCGGCGAGTGAGCCGCAAGGCGAAGCTGGCCGGCGTCGGTGTCGTCGTGGCGTTCGCCACGGGCGCCGCCTTCACGCTCACCGGGACCGCGAGCGCCGCTCCGGTCGGCGCGGCCTTTTCCCGGACAAGTTCCTGGGCGGGCGGCTACACCGGGCAGTTCGTCGTCACCAACAGCACGGGCAAGGCGCTGTCGGGCTGGACGCTGACGTTCGAGCTTCCGGCCGGCACGAAGATCACCTCGCTGTGGAACGGCAAGCACACCGTCAGCGGCCGGAGCGTCACCGTCGAGCCGGAGAGCTGGAACGCGACCGTCGCCCCCGGCGCATCGGTGACCGTCGGCTTCGTCGCGGCCGGGGAGGGGGCGGGCGCCGGACCGGTCAGCTGCCGGATCTCCCACGGCAAGTGTTCGCTCGACGGGGCCCCCGACCCGCAGCCCACCCAGCCGACCCGGCCCACGCGGACCCCGCAGCCCGGCGAGCCCACGCCGCGGCCGACCACGACCTCCCCGGTCCCCGGCGGCGCGAACGCCGCCTTCGCGCCGTACGTCGACACCTCCCTCCACCCCGCGTACGACCTCCTGGCCACTGCCCGGAAGACGGGCGTGAAGCACTTCAACCTCGCCTTCATCACCTCCGGCGGCGGCTGCACGCCCAAGTGGGGCGGCGTCTCGGACCTGGGCAGCGACGCCGTCGCCGCCCAGATCGGCAGGCTCCGCGAGGCGGGAGGCGACGTGCGGGTCTCCTTCGGCGGGGCGGCCGGGTCCGAGCTGGGGCTGGCCTGTTCCTCCGCCGACGAGCTCGCCGCCGCCTACGGCAAGGTCGTGGACACGTACAAGCTCACCAAGGTCGACTTCGACATCGAGGGCGCCGCCCTGCCCGACACCGCCGCCAACACCCGCCGCGCCCAGGCCATCGCCCGGCTCCAGAAGAAGCACCCGGGCCTCGATGTCTCCTTCACGCTGCCGGTGATGCCCACCGGGCTCACCCAGGACGGCGTCGACCTCGTCGGCAACGCCAAGAAGAACGGCGTCGCCATATCGGCGGTCAACGTCATGGCGATGGACTACGGATCCTCCTTCAGCGGCGACATGGGCCAGTACGCGATCGACGCCGCCACCGCGACGCAGGCCCAGGTCAAGGGCGTGCTCGGGCTGAGCGACGCGGCCGCCTGGAAGGCCGTCGCGGTCACCCCGATGATCGGCGTCAACGACGTCGCCGCCGAGGTCTTCAAGGTCGACGACGCGGCACAGCTGGCGGCGTTCGCCCGGTCCAGGGGACTCGGCTGGCTGTCCATGTGGTCCGCGGCGCGCGACAAGCCCTGCCCGGGCGGCCCGCAGAACTCCGCGTCCGCGACGTGCAGCTCGATCCAGCAGGACGAACTCGCCTTCACCAAGGCGTTCGCCGCCCGCTGAGCCCCCGCGAGCCCCCCACCAGCCCCCCACTGTCCCCCCACACCGCCCCGCACGCCCCGGCACCCCCCACCTCTGCGCCGGCGTGCGGGGCACCCCCCACCTTCAAGGAGACCCCATGCGCATGCGCCACCAGGCCGTACGGATATCCCTGCTCGGCCTCACCCCCCTCGCCCTCACCGCGCTGACCGCCGGCCCGGCCGAGGCGCACGGCTCCATGACGGATCCGGTCAGCCGCGTGTCCGCCTGTTTCGCCGAGGGGCCCGAGCACCCCCGCTCCGCCGCCTGCAAGGCCATGGTCGCGGCCGCCGGCACCCAGCCGCTCTACGACTGGAACGAGGTCAACATCGGTGACGCCGCCGGGCGGCACCGTCAGATCATTCCGGACGGCAAGCTGTGCAGCGCCGGCCGCGACAAGTACAAGGGGCTCGACATGGCGCGCGCCGACTGGCCGGGCACGAAGCTGGCGTCGGGGAAGCACACCTTCCGCTACCGGGCGACCGCCCCGCACCGCGGCACGTTCGAGCTGTACATCACCAAGGACGGCTACGACCCGAAGAAGCCGCTGAAGTGGTCCGACCTGGAGGCGAAACCGTTCGCCAAGGTCACCGACCCCACGCTGCGGAACGGGAGCTACGTCTTCGACGGCACGGTCCCCAAGAAGTCCGGCCGTCACCTCGTCTACAGCATCTGGCAGCGCTCGGACAGCCCCGAAGCCTTCTACACCTGCTCCGACGTGGACCTCGGCGGGGGAGCGCCGGCCACCAAGTCCCTGGCCGCCGCTGCCGCCGCCGAGCCCGAGGCCGCGTCCGCCCCCAGCGAGGAGCAGATCGCCGCAGAGGCCGGCAAGTCGACGGTCTCCCACGGCGGACACGGCGGGGACGGCGGCGACGCCCCCGGCACGGCAGGGCACGGCACGACCGGGCACGGCGAGAACGCGCACGTCGCCGACGGGCATGCGCCGCACTCCGCGGCCCGGGACGCCAACGCCCCGGCCGCGCAGGGCGGACACCTCGCCGAGACCGGCGGCGACGACCGTACGGCCCTGCTGGCCGTCGGGGGCGCCGGGGTCCTGGCGGCCGGTTCCGCAGTCCTCTTCCTCACCGCCCGCCGCCGCTCCGCGCGCAACCGCGCCTGAGACCGGCCGGAAGTCGCCGTCCGGTGGACCGTTCCGGCGGTCCACCCAGGGCAACGGATGAGCTCCCGGCTCTTGCCGCTGCCGTCGGTGGCTGAGTAGCATCCCGCTGCTGGCCGGGCCAATGAGCATGCGCGTGGCCCCAGTTGAACCTGAAGCCCCGGAGTCGTCCGACGTATTCCGGGGCTCGCATTCGGTATGCCTTCCCCCGAGCGCAAGGCAGACGCGTGAAATTCACCGACATGTACGGCTTGAACGCACACCCGGGAATCCTCACCGTCTGGCGGCCGGAGCCAGGAGGCGGCCGGGGCGTCCGCTGGAGACGGGACGGCCGGCCCCCGTCGTACGCGCAGGAGGCGCACATCGTGCGTTCGCTGGCGGCGTCCGCCCCGGCCTCGCCCTCCTGGCTGGCCACCGCCTTCGAACTGCCCGGCGAGGTGCGCGCCGCGGCCCTGGAGGAGGCCCTGCTGCGCTGGATCGACCGGCACGAGTCGCTGCGCAGCCGCCTGGTGCCCGAGGGCGCCCGGCTGCGCCGCGACACGCTCGCCCCCGGGGCGGTGCGCATCCGGCGGTCCGCGGCCGGGCTGTGCCTCGGCCACCGGGAGGCGGCCCGCCGGCTGGAGGATCTGTTCGACCGGGAGACGGACCCCCTGGACTGGCCCTCGTACGTCTTCGCCACCGTCACGCACGCCGGCTCCACCACGCTCTACGTCGGAGCCGACCACGCCAACGTCGACGGCTACTCCATCCTGCTCGTCGCCTACGAGATCCGTGCGCTGTACGCGGCGGCGGTCCGCGGCACACGGGCGGATCTGGGCCGGGTCGGCAGCTTCCTGGACTTCGCCCGGAGCGAGCGCGCGGGCGCGGCCCTGGTCGACACCGGCCACGAAACGATTCTGCAGTGGCGGGACTTCGTCGCCGAGAACGGCGGCGAGCTGCCCGCCTTTCCTGCCTCCCCCAGCAGTAAGGACGCCCTCTCGGCCGGCAAGGACGCACTCGCCGGCACGGGCCCGTCCGCCGGCACGCACGCCCCCGCCGGCATGCACGCCCCCGCCGACGCGCCCGGCCCCGTGTGCGCCCCCCAACTCGGCGGGCTGGAGTGGCTCCTCGACGCCGAGCAGGCGCGCGCCTTCGACGCCCTGTGCCGGCGGGCCGGGGGGAACCTCTTCGCCGGGCTGCTGGCCTGCCTGGCGTCGGCCTGCCGCGCGAGCGCCGGTCACAGCGGGCACGCCGGAGAGTTCCGCACCCTCGTGCCCTTCCACACGCGCAGCCACGCCCGGTGGGTGCGGTCGGTGGGCTGGTACGTGGGGCTGGCGCCGGTGCGGTTCGCGGTCCGGGCCGGGGACCGTTTCACGGAGCTGATGACGGCGGCCGTACGGGCGCTGGACAAGGCCCGGCCGATGGCCGCGGTGCCCTTCGCCAGGGTCGCCGAAGTGCTCGGCGCACCCCTCGAACCGCGCTTCATGGTCTCCTACATGGACATGCGGCTGGCTCCCGGCGCGCGGCAGTGGGGCGAGTGGGGGGCGGCCGCGCTGCGCAGCCGCCGCACGCACCCCCACGAGGTCTACTTCTGGATCAACCGCACCTTCGAGGGGATCTACCTGAGCTTCCGGTACCCGGACACCGCACGCGGAAGGGCCGAGGTGCCGCCCTGCATCGACGAGGTCCGCCGCGCGGTGACCCGGGTCATCGGCGCCGAGGACGTACGGGACACACGAGGTGCACGCGGTGCACTGGACGGACGAGACGCACGAGACGGCCGGGAGGCAGCGGTATGCGGATGACGCCGATCGACGAGTACGTTCCCGACCCCGGCGAACTGGTCGAATTCCGCATACCCGCCCCGGTCCTGGCGGCCGCTGCCGAGGCGCCCGAGCATCCGGCGCCACCGTCGTACGTGCAGGAGAACCACATCCGGCGGCTGCTGGCCAACCGGGCGGCGGGCCGGCCGCAGTCGCCCTGGCTCGGCGTCGCCTTCGACCTGCCCGGCAGGCTGGACACCACGGCCATGGCCGCGGCGCTCGCCGCGTGGGTGCGGCGCCATCCCACGCTGCTGACCTGGTTCGCGGTGGACGGCGACCGGTTGCGCCGGCACGCCGTGCCCGCCGGGTCGGTGGCGGTCGAGGCCGTCCCCTGCGGGCGGTACGACTCCGCGGCGGCCGTCCGGGACCACCTGAAGGAACGATTCGACGCCGGGACGAGCCCGCTGTCCTGGCCACCGTTCGTGGCGGGCGCGGTCCTCCCGGACCACGGCCCGGACCACGGCCCGGACCACGGCCCGGACCACGACGCGGACGGCGGCGCGGACGGCGACGGCACGTCGACCGTCTGGATCGCCGTCGACCACAGCCACACCGACGGCTACTCGACCCTGCTGCTCTTCTCCGAGCTGCGCGCCCTCTACGAGGCCGAGCTCACCGGTACCGACGCCCAGTTGCCGCCCGCCGGCAGCTACGTCGACCACTGCGCCCTCGACCGCGACCGCGCGGCCCTGGTGGGGCTCGACGCGCCGGAAGTACGCCGCTGGGTGGAGTTCTTCAGCGCCGGACCGCCCCCCGGCTTCCCGCTCGACCTGGGCCTGACGCCGGACGCCTCCCATCCGAGCGTCTCCGTCGAGGCGGACCTCTTCGACGCGGCGGAGGGCGAGGCGTTCGCCGCGGCCTGCAAGGCGCACGGGGCGGGCTTCCTGGCCGGGGTGCTGGCCGCGCTCGCCGTCACCGGCCACGAACTGGGCGGGCCCGCCGACTACCGCGCGCTGACCGTCGTCCACACCCGCGACGAGCGGCGCTGGCAGCACACCCAGGGCTGGTTCATCAACCTCGTGCCGGTCGAGTTCACCGCCAAGGGCACCTTCGGCGAGGTCGTCGCCGAGGCCGGCCGGGCGGTCGCCGTGGCGCGCGAACTGGCCGCGGTGTCCCCGCTGCGCGTCCTGGAACTGCTGCCCGGCATGGCCGGTGCTGTACAGCCCGACGCGGCGGCCGTGCTGCCCATCGTCTCCTACCTCGACTGCCGCCACGTCCCCGGCTCCCGCGACTGGGCCGCCGCGAACTGCCACGGCCTCGTCGGCCCCGGCCACAGCCGGAACGTACCGGTGTGGGTCAACCGCCTGTGGGACCGCACGTACCTCAAGTCCCGCTACCCCGACACCCCCGCCGCCCGCGCGAACGTGCCGCGCTTCGTGGCCCACCTGCGCCAGGTGCTGCGCACGGTCGCGCTGACCGGGGACCGGCCGTGCGCCTGACCACGATCGACCGCTACGCGCCCGAGCCGGGCCGCGTCGTGGAGTTCGTGCCGTCGGCCGCCGCGCTGGCCGTCGCCGAGGGGGCGGCCGCCTCCGCCGTGCCGCCCTCCTTCAACCAGCGCTTCCACCTGGCGGGTTCCACCGGCAACTGGCTCGGCTGCTCCTTCGACCTCCATGGAGCGGTGGACGTCGAGGTGCTGCGGGCGGCCCTCGAACGGTGGGTGCGCCGGCACGGGACGCTGTGCAGCGGGTTCCGGGCGGGCGGCGAGCGGTTCCTGGTGCCGGCCGAGAAGGCCGAGTTGGTCGCCCGGGACGCCGGGGAGTTCGGCAGTCCAAAGGACCTGCGGGGATGGCTGGCCGGCCGGCTGGCGGCCGCCTGCGGGCGGCTGGGCTGGCCGTCGTACCTCTTTCTCGTCGTCCTGCGGCCCGGGGGCGGCACGGTCTTCTGCGGCTTCGACCACGCGCACGTGGACGCGTACTCGCTGGCCATCGCGGTGCACGAGCTGCGCGAGAGCTACGCGGGGCGGCCGCTGCCGGCCGGCGTGGGCAGCTTCGTCGACTACTGCGCACGGGAACAGGCCCTCGCGGCCGGCCCACCGCCGGCCGCCTCGGACCCACGGGTGCGCGGCTGGGCGGACTTCTTCGCCGCCTGCGGGGGCACCACGCCGTCGTTCCCGGCCGCGCTGGGAGGGGCCGCCGTCCAGGACACCGACGTACGCCGGCTGCTGGACGCCGCCGGCGCCGACAGGCTGGAGGGGCACTGCCGGGCGGCCGGGGGCGGCGCCTTCCCGGGACTGCTCACCGCCTTCGGGCTGGCGGCCCGTTCGCTGGGAGCGGGGGAGGAACTGCGGCTGTGCGTACCGCTGCACACGCGTGACGAGGAGCGGTGGGAGCGGGCGGTGGGCTGGTTCACCACGGTCGCGCCCATGACGGTGGACGTCACGGGGGTGGCGACGGCCGTCGACGGCGTCGGCCGCGTCCGGTCCGCCTTCCGCGAGGCCCGGCGGATCGCGTCGGCGCCGGTCGCCGGGCTGCTGGGGACCCTGGAGCGGAATGGAGAGTTCCGGAGGGTCGGGGACGACGTGTTCATGGTCTCGTACGTCGACTACCGGCGGCTGCCCGGTGCGGCGGACCACGTCGCGTGCCGGGCGCAGCACGTGAGCGGGGCGACGGTGGCCGACGACGCGCAGTTCTGGCTGGCGCGTACGCACGAGGGGCTCTTCCTGCGCTCGCGCCACCCGGGCACGGCGGTGGCGCGGGCCGTCGTGGGGGAGTTCGCGGATGCGGTGACCGCGGTGGTCAGGGAGGCGGCGGGCGGCCGTCGGCCGGGTCCGCCGCGAGCCGCAGTCCGTCGGCGATGATGGTGTCGCTCGTGACGAGGGCTTGTTCCGCGTCGACGTCGGTCATGAAGACGAAGGGCGGGACGACGGGCGGCACCGGCAGCGTGTCCGGGGTGAACGTCAGGCACACCAGGCCCTGGACGCAGCCGCTGAACCGGGTGAGGTAGAGCGTCACGTCCCCGCTCAGCCGCAGGTCGGCCACGTCGAGGGCGTACTCCTCGCCGCCGTCGTGGGTCCGCAGCCGGTAGCGGGCGAGCGAGGCCGCCCGCATCCTCAGCACGATGACCCTCAGCCGCCCGTGGGCGGTGTCCACTTCCTCCACCCCGGAGAGGGTGAAGCCGGTGGGCGTGAAGCGGGTGGTGCTCACCGTCGGGGGCGTGCGCGCCGCCCGCCCGGGCTCCGGTGCCGGCGCCGCGGCGTGGGGTGGGACGGCCATCGAGGCCAGCAGCACGACGGGCAGCGCGACAGCCAGGGCCCGGGGAGGGCCGCTGCCGCGGGGCGGGGGCGGGGGCGGGGGCGGAGCTGAGGGCGGGGCGACGTCCTGGGGAGCGTCCGGTGTCCATGCGAAGGCCATGGACCCGCCGGCGATGCCGAGCAGGGCGCCGACGAGGAAACCGCCCAGGTTGCTGGCGGCGAAGGAGACGACGGCCAGGATCACGGCGTGGATGCCGACGTAGTGGCGGGTGTGCGGCAGGAGCCACAGGAAGAGACCGGCCGCCGTGAGCGCGGCCCCGATGCCGAGGGCCGCGATGCCGCCGAGGCCCAGGCCGAGCAGCACCCGCCAGGGGGCGAGGGGGACGACGAGCAGTTCGGCGCCGGCCAGGATCAGCAGCGTGCCCGCCCAGAACGGACGCGTGCGCCGCCAGCCGCCCAGGACCCGCCGCGCCTGCCGGGCCTGGTCTGCCCG
This sequence comes from Streptomyces cinnamoneus, assembly GCF_014650495.1. Taxonomy (GTDB): domain Bacteria; phylum Actinomycetota; class Actinomycetes; order Streptomycetales; family Streptomycetaceae; genus Streptomyces; species Streptomyces cinnamoneus. The sequence continues at coordinate 69,185 of NZ_BMVB01000001.1, forward strand.
GAGGCCCCGCCCCGCCCGCAGGCCCCCTCCGGCCCGTCCCGCCCGTAGGCCCCGTCCTGCCCGGAGGCCCCGTCCCGCCGCCAGGCCCCGCACCGCCCGTACGGCCCGTGCCGTGCGTGCCGCGTTCAGAAGCACTCCTTGCCGTTCAGGTTCACCGAGAGTGCGAGCCCTTTGAGCCGGAAGTCGCCGCCGGTCGCGGACCAGGCGTGCGACTTCACGCCGGTCACCGAGACGTCGGCGGCCTGCAGGCCGAACCGGCCCGGGCGGCCGCGGATCCCGGCCACCCGGTCCAGCGTCGAGGCGTCCCGGCCGATCTGCACCTCGCCGAACCGGGCGTCGCCCACGAGGTCCTGCCCGTGGATCACCAGGTGGTCCACCGTGACGTCCCCGGCGTCACCGCCGGCCGTCAGCTTGAACACGACCCTGCCCAGGGGCGTGTCGACCTTCGCCGCCTGGCAGAGGTCCGACAGCGTCGCCCTGCCGATGCCCAGCAGGGCGCCCGGGTGCCCCTCGCCGTCGGCGGAGCGGCCGACGTCGACGAACGAGGCCAGGCCCTTGCTCGTCAACTGCCCGGAGGAGACCTGGAACGCCGTGCCCGAGACGGCGAACGACGCCGCCAGCACGCCTTCCGCCATGGCGACGGACATCGCCGCGACGGCCGCCACGGCGGGCAGGGCCACCAGGGCCGCCTTCCGCCAGGCGGTCCGGCCCCCGGGCGGCCTGTTCCGGTCGCCGGCTCGGCTCATGCCCGGGTCCCCCCCTTCGTTCCGCACCACAGGGCTGGATGCCCAGCACGCCGGAGGGCATCCGCGGATGCCGCCCCACCCACTCGAAAGAGGCCGTCGTTCGCCTCCTGGGAGTCCTAAAGCCCCGTGCGCCACACGGCAATTGCCGGCTATTCGTCCGCGCTTTCGCGCCCTTCATGCGAAGGGGTTGCCGTCCGTTTGCGTCCATTCCAGACGGTTAGTGATATCAGCGCCGCGTCGCGATCGATTGGTTCCCGGAAAGGGCTGAGAAACCATGGGCGTTGACGGATACGGCACGGTCTCCTACGGCACGGTTCCCGACGACGGCCTGATCGCGGTGGTGGGTGCGTCCTGCCGCCTCCCCGGGGGCATCACGGACCTCGCCGGGCTCTGGCAGGCCCTGGACGAGGGCCGCGACGTCATCACGAACGTGCCGGCCGACCGCTTCGACGCCACCCGGTTCGTGGACCCGTCGACGCCGCGCCCGGGCAAGAGCTACACCGACGCCGGCGGCTTCCTCGACGACATCGCCGGCTTCGACGCGGACTACTTCGGCATCTCGCCCAAGGAGGCCGCCCAGATGGACCCGCAGCAGCGGCTGCTGCTGGAGCTGGCGGCCGAGGCGTGCGACGACGCGGGCATCGCCCCGGCACGGCTGGCCGGCTCGGACACGGCCGTCCTCGTGGGCATTTCCGACCACTCCTACGGCGCGCTGCAGCTGCTCATGACCGAGACCGTCAACGCCTACACGATGTCCGGGGCCGCCTCCTCGATCGCCGCCAACCGCATCTCGCACGCCTTCGACCTGCGCGGCCCGAGCCTGGCCGTCGACACGGCCTGTTCCTCCTCGCTCGTGGCGCTCGTCCAGGGCTGCCAGCTCCTGCTGGCGGGCGCCGGGCGCGCCGCGTTCGTCGGCGGGGTCAACCTGCTGCTGAGCCCCTATCACTTCGTGGGCTTCTCCCAGGCGTCGATGCTCTCCCCGACCGGCAGGTGCCGGTCGTTCTCGGCCGGAGCCGACGGCTACGTGCGCGCCGAGGGCGGCGGCATGGTCCTGCTGAAGCGCCTGGCCGACGCGCTGGCCGACGGCGACCGCGTCCACGGCGTGATCGTCGGCAGCGCGTCCAACAGCGACGGGCGGACCCCGGGCCTGGCCCTGCCCCGGGCGGAGGCCCAGGAGGGCCTGCTGCGCCGGCTCTACGACCGGTGCGGCATCGCCCCCGACGACCTCGCCTACCTGGAGGCGCACGGCACCGGCACCCCGGTCGGCGACCCCGTCGAGTGCGAGGCCATCGGCCGGGCCCTGGGCAGCCGCCGCACCCGGGGCGACCTCCCGATCGGCTCGGTCAAGTCCAACCTCGGGCACCTGGAGCCCGCATCGGGCATGGCCGGGCTCCTGAAGGGGCTGCTCGTGCTGCGGCACGGCGTCATCCCGCCGACCCTGCACGCCCTGCCGCCCAGCCCGCACGTCGACTTCGCCGCCCTGCGCCTCGCACCCGCGGTGGAACACCGGACCGCCCCCGACGGCGCCCGGGGCGTGGTCGGGGTCAACTCCTTCGGCTTCGGAGGGGCCAACGCCCATGTGATCCTCGCGGCGCCCCCGCCGGCGCCCGCCCGGACCGTCGCCCCGCCGCAGGAGGCGCACCGCCCCGTCGTCGTCTCGGCACGCTCCCGGGAGGCGCTCGCCGAAGCAGTCCGGCGCACGGCCGCCCGCCTGGAGAACGCCGCCGACGAGGAGTTCTACGACCTGGCGTACACCTCCTGCCTGCGGCGCGGCCGCCACCCGCACCGGGCCGCGGTGCTCGCCACCGGCCCCGCCGAGGCCGCGGCCCGGCTCACCCGCCTCGCGGGCCGACTGGCACCCCCCGGACCCGAGGCCCCACCCGACGACCCCACAGCACCGCAGGCCGCGGATGCGCCCGCGACGACCGCCGACGAAGCCGGTGCGGCGCCGGCCGCTGCCGAGGTCGCGGCGCCCGCCGCCGAGGACGAGGCGTCCGCCGTCGCCGACGGCACGGCCCTGGGGCACGGCGTCACCCACGGCCGCATCGTCTTCGCGTTCTCCGGCAACGGCTCCCAGTGGGCCGGCATGGGAGCGGACCTCCTCGCCCGGGACCCCGTCTTCCGGGAGGCCGTCCGGACCGTCGACGCCCTGCTGGCCCCCCGCACCGGCTGGTCGGTGGCCGAAGCCCTGACCGACCCCGCGCTCGCCACGCGCATGGCCGCCACCGAGATCTCCCAGCCCCTGCTGTTCACCGTCCAGGTGGCCCTGACCGAGGTGCTCAGGCACCGGGGCGTCGAGCCGGCCGCCGTCGTCGGGCACAGCGTCGGCGAGATCGCGGCGGCCTACGTGGCGGGTGCGCTCACCCTGGCCGAGGCCGCCCGGGTCATCGCCGCGCGCGGGCGCGCCCAGGCCGCCACGGCGGGCGCCGGGCGCATGGCCGCCGTGTCCCTGCCGCGGGACCGGGCGGAGAAACTGCTCGAAATCCACCCCGACGTCACGATCGCGTGCGTGAACACCGGCCGCGACGTCACGGTCTCGGGGCCCGAGAGCCAACTGGCCGCGCTCCGGGACGAGCTCGCGGCCCAGGGCGTCGCCTGCACCCTCCTCGACGTCGACTACGCCTTCCACAGCCCGGCCATGAACCCCGTCGAGCGCCCGCTGACGGCAGCGCTCCAAGGACTGCGCCCCGCCCCCACCCGCATCCCCATGGTCTCCGCCGTCACCGCCGCCACCGTGGAGGGGCCCGAACTGGACGCCGCCTACTGGTGGCGCAACGTCCGCGAACCCGTGCTCTTCGCACCGGCGGTGCAGTACCTGCTCGGCAAGGGGTACGACGTGTTCGTCGACGTCGGCCCGCACCCCATCCTGCGGCCCTACCTGCGCCGGCTGACGGAGAAGAGCAGTGCGCCCGTGGCCGTCGTACCGACCCTCGTCAGGAACGAGGACGGACCGGCGGCGCTGCACACCGCCGTGGCCGCGCTGGCCGCGGCCGGCGCCGGCCTGGAGTGGGCCGTCCCCTTCCCCGTCCCCGGCCGCGTCGTGGACCTGCCCGCCTACCCCTGGCAGCGGCAGCGGCACTGGAACGGCTCCCGCGGCGCCTGGTCGGGAACCTTCCACGACGAGGGCGTGGACCACCCCCTGCTCGGCGACCGGCTGCCGCTGTACGAGCCGGCGTGGCGCGGCGCCGTCGAGCCCGTGCTCGTGCCCTGGCTGGCCGACCACCGGGTCGCCGGCTCGGTGGTGCTGCCCGCCACCGGCTACGCGGAGATGGCCCTGGCCGCGGGCCGGCGGGCGCTGGGCGCCCGGGCGGAGCTGGAACACCTGGAGATCACACGCGCCCTGCCCGTCCCCTGGCAGAACCCGGCAGCCGTCCACCTCCACCTGAACCTGGCGCCGGACGACGGCGCCGTCACCATCACCAGCGCCACCGGCCGTGTGGGGGAGCCGGTGCACCACGCCCGAGGCCGGGTGCGCCGGCTGCTGCGACCCCGGCCCGCCCCGCTCGACGTCGCGGCCGTCCGCGCCCGGTGCGCCGGCCACATGGAACCCGAGGAGCTCTACGCGAGCGCGGCGGCGGCCGGACTCGACTACGGGCCGGCCTTCCGGACCCTGCGCAGCCTGCACGTGGGCGACGGCGAAGTCCTCGCCGCCTACCGGCACGAGGCGCCGTCCGACGCCTACGAAGCCCACCCGGCCGTGCTGGACGGCGCCCTCCAGAGCGGACTCCCGCTCATGGCCGACGCCCTGCGGCGCGGGCAGTCGTTCCTGCCCGGTGCCGTCGACGCCCTGCGCCTTTGGCAACAACCCCCGGACCGGGGCCTGTTCCACCTCCGCGAACGCTGCCGCAGCCGCACGGAGATCTGCTGGGACGTCACCGTCACCGACGAGGACGGCACCGTCGTGGCCGAGCTGGAGGGCTGCAGGCTGCGGCGCTTCCCCGGCCTGCGCACCACACCGCTGACCCGCCAGGCCGACGTCCTGCGGGCCCGGCCCCGCACGGACCTGCCCGCCGCCCGCTCGCCGCTGCCCCCGCCGGCCGGCATCCTGGCCGCAGCCCAGCCGCACCTCGACGCCCTGCGCACGGCCTGGCGACCGCTCCACTACGAGCAGGTGCAGCGCCTCCACAAGCACATCCTCGGGCTCGGCTTCGCCGAGCTCCTCACCGGCTTCCTGGCCGATCCCGCGGCGCCCTTCACCGTCGGGCAGATCACCGGCCCGGACACCGCCCCGCACCTGCTCCGGCTCTACCGGATGCTGCTGCCCATGCTCGAACGCCAGGGCCTCGCCAAGCGCGGGGAGGACGACACCTGGCGGCTGACCGAGCGCGCGTCGACCTCACAGGAGGCGGCGGCCCGCTTCCTGCGCGACCACCCCGCCTACGTCACCGAGGCATCCCTGGTGGTGAGCCACGGGCAACGACTGGGGGACGTGCTGCGGGGGACCCGGGACCCGCTGGAGATCCTCGCCGAGGGCGGCGCCGACCTGATGGAGCAGTTCTTCGACATCGCCCCCTGGTCACGCTTCCACAACCGCATGGCGCAGGCGCTTTTGACGGAGATGCTGCGGCACTGGCCCGCCGACCGCCCCCTGCGCGTCCTGGAGGTCGGCGCCGGCACGGGCGGCACCGCCGCCGCCCTGCTGCCGCTGCTGCCGCCGGAGCGCACCCACTACGTCTTCTCCGACGTCTCCCCCTTCTTCCTCGGCCGCGCCGAGAAGCGTTTCTCCGCCCACGACTTCGTCACCTACCGCACCTACGACCTGGACACCGACCCCGCCGAACAGGGCCTGGCCGACGCCTCCTTCGACCTGATCGTGGCCTCCAACGCCCTCCACACCGCCAAGGACCTGCACCGCTCCCTGACCCGGGTGGGCCGCCTGCTGGCCCCCGGCGGGCAGCTCCTGGTCATCGAGCAGCACGACCCCGAGAGCCTCGCGGTGTTCTTCGGCGCCCTGGAGAGCTTCTGGAGCCACACCGACCGCGACCTGCGCCCCGACACCCTGCTGCTGCCGGCCGCCCGCTGGCCGGAGCTGCTGCGCGCGTGCGGCTTCACCGACGTCGTCCGCACCGGCGACGAGCGCCGCGGCACCCGGCCCCACGGCTCCGTCCTGCTGGCCGCCGCCCCGGCCCGCCCCACGGCCCCCGCCGCCCCGCCCGCCTGCGACCGCACCACCACGTGGGTCGTGGCGGGGGAGAGCACCGCCTGCGGGGACCTGCCCGGGGCGGTGGCCCGGGAACTGGAGAGCGCAGGCGGGAGCGTCGTACGCGTCCCCGCCGCCCCCACCACCCCCGAGGACTGGGCCCGTACCCTCCCCGGCGACGGGTCCGCCGTCTCCGTCGTCCTCCTCCTGGACCGCACGGGAGAACCCGGCCCCGCACCGGAGGCACTGCTCGACCTCACCACCCGCCGCGCCGCGGTCCTGCGGGCGCTCGCGGCCACCTGCACAGGACCGGCCGGCGGCAGCGGACCGGACCTGTGGCTGGTGACCCGCCCCAGCGGCGCCCTGCCCGCCCCCGAACGCCCCGCGGCCCCCGCCGACGCCGCCGTCTGGGGCCTTGCCCGCACCCTGGCCAACGAACATCCCGAACTGGCCGTGCGCCGCGTCTCCCTCGACGACACGGCCGACGGTGCCGGCGACGACCCGGCCGACAACGCCCGCCGACTCGTCCGCGAACTGCTCGACGCGGGCGAGGAGGACGAGATCGTCCTCACGGCCCGCGGCCGTTTCGTCCCCCGGGCGGTCGACGTGACCGAGGTCCCCCAGGGCACCGCCCCCGCCCACGAAGTGCCCGCCTACGCCCTGGAGGTACGCGACCCGGGGCTGTCGTACCGGCTGGCCTGGACCGAGACCGACCCTCCGGACGAGCCCGGCCCCGGCCAGGTGGTCGTCGCCGTGCGCGCCGCCGCGCTGAACTACCTCGACGTGATGCGGACGATGGGCCTCGTCCCGCCCGCCGACGGGGCACAGCGCCTCGCCCGGCAGCCGGGCCCCGGCATGGAGTGCGCCGGGACCGTCGAGGCGGTCGGCGACGGCGTCACCTCCGTCGCCCCCGGGGACCGCGTCTTCGGCGTGGCGCCCGGTACCTTCGCCTCCCACGCCGTCACCACCGAGCACGCCCTCGCCAGGATGCCGGAGCGGATGACGTTCACCGAGGCGGCCACCCTGCCGGTGGTCTTCCTGACGGTCCACTACGCGCTGGGGCACCTCGCCCGGCTCGCCGCCGGCGAGACGGTCCTCGTGCACGGCGGGGCCGGCGGCGTGGGGCTCGCCGCGCTGCAGTTCGCCCGCCGCCGCGGCGCCCGGGTCGTCGCCACGGCCGGCAGCGGCGTCAAACGCGACCTCCTCCGCATGCTCGGGGTCGAGCACGTCCTCGACTCCCGCTCGCTGCGCTTCGCCGAGGACGTCCGTGAGCTCACCGGCGGCCGGGGGGTCGACGTCGTCCTGAACTCCCTGGCCGGCGAGGCCATCCAGCGCGGCCTGGAGACCCTGCGGCCCGGCGGCCGCTTCGTCGAGCTGGGCAAGCGCGACATCCACGAGGACAAGCCGCTGCGCCTGCGGCCGTTCGCCAAGAACATCGCCTTCTTCGGCGTCGACCTCGTCCAGCTGCTCCACGACCCCGACCTGGCCAAGGAGCAGTTCGCCGAGGTCGCCGCGCTGGTGCGGTGCGGCCGCTACCGGCCGCTGCTGCACAGCGTCCACCCCGCCGCACGCGTCACCGAGGCGTTCCGGCTCATGCAGCACTCCCGGCACATCGGCAAGGTCGTGGTGGCCTTCGACCCCCTAGACGAACCCCCGTCGGTCGAACGCGCCGTGCGGCCGGCCCGCTTCGACGGCCCCGGCACCTACCTCGTCACCGGCGGACTGAGCGGCTTCGGCGCGGCCACCGCCCGCTGGCTCGCCTCCCGGGGCGCCGGCCGCCTCGCCCTGGCCGGCCGCCGCGGCGCCGCCTCGCCCGAGGCGCCCGGCCTGCTGGCCGACCTCGCCGCCCGGGGGACGGTGGCCCGGGCGTACGCCGCCGACGTCTGCGACGCCGACGCGCTGCGGCGCATCGCCGAGGAGGCCGAGGCGGACGGACACCCCCTGCGCGGCATCGTCCACTCCGCCATGCACCTCGACGACGCCTTCCTCACCAGGCTCTCCGACGAGCGCTTCCGGTCCGGGCTCGCCCCCAAGATGGCCGGCGGAGCGGCGCTCGACGCCCTCTCCCGCGGCCGGCCCCTCGACCTCTTCCTCGCCTACTCCTCGATCACCGCCGCCGTCGGCCACCTCGCCCAGTCCAGCTACGTGGCCGGAAACCTCTACCTGGAGGCCCTCGCCCGCAAGCGCCGCCGGGACGGCCTGCCCGCCACGACCCTCGCCCTCGGCGCGGTCGGGGAAACGGGCTACGTGGCCCGCAACAACCTCCAGGACACCCTGTCCCAGGCCGGCATCGAACCGGTCCGGCCCCACGAGGCGTTCGAGGTCGTGGACGAATTCCTCACCGGCGGCAGGGACGTCGCCGGGACCGGCCGCTACCAGTGGCGCTCCCTGGGCTCCCTCCTGCCGGCCCTGGGCGCACCGCGCTTCGCCGCCCTGATCCCCGCACTCGGCGGCGGCCCGGCCGTCACCCGTGACGAGATCCTCGCCAAGCTCGCCGCCATGGCACCGGAGGAGTCCGAGAAGTACATCGCCGACTCCCTCGCCCAGGGGCTCGCCGACGTCGCGGAACTGCCGCTGGAACAGATCGACCGCCACCGCCGGATCGACACCTACGGCGTCGACTCCCTCATGGCCACCGAGATGCTGGCCTCGCTCAGGCAGCAGTACGACGTCGACATCCCCCCGATGGAGCTGCTCCGCAGCGACGGCACGATCGCCGACATCGCCCGCATCATCCACCTGCGGCTCGGCCTCGCGGCAGGCACCGGGTCCGGCGAGCCGGCCCGAATCCCGCCACCGCGAGCCGAACCCCGGCCACCCGGGGCGCCGTCCGGGGCGTCCTCCGACGGCACGGAGAAAGGAGAGGGCCACGCGCCCCGGTGAGCGTCCCCCCGACGCCTTCTACGCCCTGTGGCTCGACTCGACGATGACGTACTCCTGCGCCCTGTGGGCCGACGGGGACAGTCTCCGGCAGGCCCAGCTCCGCAAGATCGACCACCACGTCGCCCAGGCGGCGGCGGGCTCCGCCGGCCGGGTGCTGGACCTGGGCTGCGGGTGGGGCGGCACCCTCCGGCGACTGACCGCCGCCCACGGCGTCCGGCACGCCGTGGGCCTCACCCGCAGCCCGCAGCAGGCCGCCCGGGCCCGCGCCCGGGCCGGCCCCCGCTGCGAGGTACGGCTGGAGGACTGGACCGCCCACCGGCCGGACGCGCCCTACGACGCGATCCTGTGCATCGGGGCGTTCGAACACGTCGCCGGCCTGCGGCTGTCGCGGGACGAGAAGGTCGCCGGCTACCGGGCCTTCTTCTCCCGGTGCCGCTCCTGGCTGCGCCCCGGCGGCCTGCTCACCCTCCAGACGATCGCCCTCGGCTACCCCGCGGACGGCCCGGGCGAGGCCCGGGACGCCCTGCGCATGGCCCTCACCCTCCTCCCCGGCTCCCAGCTCCCCACCCTGGCCGAGATCCACGAGGCCAGCGCGGACCTCCTCACCTGCGTCCGGATGCGCAACGACCACGACGACTACGCCCGCACCTGCCAGTGCTGGCTGCAGCGGCTGCTGGCCGCCCGCGACCGGGCCGTCGCCCTCGCCGGCGACGCGACCGTCACGGAGTACGAGCAGTACCTGCGCGCCTCGGTGCGGCTGTTCGAGCTCGGCTGCATGAGCCTGCTGCGCCTCACCTTCCGGCGGTAGGCAGCGCACGGAGCGTCCGCCGTGCGCTCAGGCGGCCGGCGGACCGGCCGCCCCCGGCAGGGGCGCGGCCGCGACCAGAACCGTGTGCGGCGCCACCGTGCAGCGCCCGCCCGCCGTCAGCACGCCGCCCCCGGCCGGGGCGCCGTCCGCGGCCGCGGTGTCCAGGACGAGGCGGTACACCGCGCCCGCCCGCCCGGGCACGGTGAACTCCGCCGGCTCCGCATCAGCGTTGAGCAGGACGAGGAGGTCGTCGTCGCACTGCGGGGCGCCCTCGGGGGTCACCGGGTCCACCCCGTCCCCGGCCAGCAGGAAGCCCAGGAAACGCGTGCCCCGGTCCTCCCAGCGCCCGGTCGTCATCGGCCGGCCCTCACGGTCGAACCAGGCGACGTCGGGCGGCGCGCCCGGCCTGCCCCGGCCGGTCAGGAACGAGCGGCGGCGCAGCGCCGGGTGCGCGCGCTGCAGGGCCACGACGCGGCGCACGAAGGCGAGGGGCTCCGGCCGCGCGGCGCTCCAGTCGTACCAGCTGAGGGCGTTGTCCTGGCAGTAGGCGTTGTTGTTGCCGCGCTGGGTGCGCCCGATCTCGTCGCCGCCGCTGAGCATGGTCACGCCTTGGGCGAGCAGGAGGGTGGCGAGCATGTTGCGGCGCTGGCGCTCCCGCAGGGCGGTGACCGCGGGGTCGTCGGTGGGCCCCTCCACGCCGTGGTTGGCGGCGCGGTCGTCGTCGGTGCCGTCGCGGTCGTCCTCGCCGTTGGCCCGGTTGTACTTGCGCTCGTACGTCACCAGGTCGGTGAGGGTCTTGCCGTCGTGGCAGGTCACGAAGTTGACGGAGGCGTCGGGCCCGCGCCGGTCGGCGGCGTAGAGGTCGGCGGAGCCGGCGATCCTGCGGGCCAGGTCGCCCACGACGGGCCGGCCCCGCCAGAAGTCGCGCAGGGTGTCGCGGCAGCGGTCGTTCCACTCCGCCCAGCCGGCCGGGAAGCGGCCGACCTGGTAGCTGTCGGGGGCGCCGACGTCCCAGGGCTCGGCGATGAGCTTGGTCCTGTTCAGGACGGGGTCCTGGTAGAGGAGCTGGAAGAAGGCGGCGAGCCGGTCCACGTACCCGTACTGCCGGGCGAGGGTGGCGGCCAGGTCGAAGCGGAAGCCGTCTACGTGCATCTCCGTCACCCAGTGGCGCAGCGAGTCCAGGATCAGCCGCAGCACCTCGGGGCGGCCGGCGTCGAGGGTGTTGCGGGTGCCGGTGGTGTCGACGTAGCGGGAGCGGTCGGCCGGGTCGAGCCGGTAGTAGAGGTCGTTGCCCAGGCCGCGGAAGCTCAGCGCCGGGTCCGTGGGTCCGCCCTCCGCGGTGTGGTTGTAGACGACGTCGAGGATGACTTCGATGCCGGCCGCGTGCAGGGCGGCGACCATCGCCTTGAACTCCGTGACCTGGCCTCCGGCGTCGCCCGAGGCGCTGTAGCCGGCGTGCGGGGCGAAGAAGCCGATGGTCGAGTAGCCCCAGTAGTTGGTCAGGCCCCGCTCCAGCACGGACGGTTCGGAGAAGTGCTGGTGCACGGGCAGCAGTTCGACGGCGGTGACGCCCAGGTCCGTCAGGTGGCCGACGACCGCGGGGTGCGCCAGCCCGGCGTAGGTGCCGCGCAGCGCGGGGGGCACGCCGGGGTGTGTGGCGCTGATGCCCTTGACGTGGGTCTCGTACAGCACCGTCCGCGACCAGTGGGTGCCGGGCCGGCGGTCGGCGCCCCAGTCGAAGGCGGGGTCGGCGACCAGACAGGCGGCCCGGCGCGGGCCCAGCGGCCGCATGACACGGGCGTAGGGGTCGAGCAGCAGCGTGCCGGGGGAGAACAGCAGGCCGCGGTGGGGCTCGTAGGGGCCCGAGGCCCTGAAGCCGTAGTGCTGCCCGGGGCCGACGCCGGGCACGTAGGCGTGCCAGACGTCGCAGTCGGCGGTCATCGGCAGCCTGCTCTCGCGCCCGTCGTCGTCCAGCAGGCACAGCGTGACGTCGCCGCCGTGGGCGCCGGCCGACGAGCAGACGGCGAAGTTGGTGCCCTGTCCGTCCCAGGTCGCGCCCAGGCGGTGGGGGTCGCCGGGCCGGGTGTCGGTCATCTCCGCATCCTCCTGGCTCAGTCGTAGCCGCCGAACATGAAGAGCGAGGCGCGCTGGTCGGCCGGGTTCAGCAGGCCGTGCAGGTTGCCGCCCTTGAGCAGCGCGAGGTGGCCGGCGGGCAGGCGCCGGATCTCGAACGAGCGGGTGCGGGTCCCGGAGTCGGCCCAGTCGCCGATCACCATCAGGCCGTCGCCCTCCAGCATCAGGAAGACTTCCTGGTTGTCCCGGTGCCGGTGCAGGCCGATGCCGCAGGCGGGGTCGAGGACGTGCAGGTCCATGTAGGTCACGGCCAGGAAGGGTTCGCCGTCGCCGCTGCGGTGGCCCTTGGCGCCGAAGGCGTCGAGGTTGTACGGCTCCAGGGCGCGGGTGAGGTCGCCGCTGCCCGCCCAGCGGCCGTACTCGCTGAAGAGGGTGCGGTACTCCAGGAAGCCCACGCCGCCGTGCGGGGTGGGGCTCGTGCCCACGCTCAGGTAGGCGTCCCAGCCGCGGATGCGCATCTCGAAGCCCAGGCGGACCGTGCCCTGGGCGGGGTCGGCCGCACCGGCGCCGCCGGCGTCCGCGGTCCAGCGCACGTCGAGGTGGAGGGGCAGGACGGGGTGCAGGGCGTGCCGGGGGGAGACCTCGCGCAGGTCGCGCTCGGTGAGGGCGTCGCGGGCGAAGTCCCCGGAGCCGCCGGGGACGAGGTCGGGGCGCGGCTGCAGCAGCCCGAGGTCCAGGGCGGCGCGGCCGCGCTCGCCGAGCAGCTCGCGCAGTCCGTTGCCGTCGTGGCCCCACAGCTCGACGGTGTAGAAGTCGCTCTCCTCGTCGTAGGGCGCGCGCAGCGTCACCGGGGCGTCGCCCCGCACGGAGACGGTGCAGCCGATGGTGTCGCCGAGGCCGCCGGCCGCCCGCCACAGTGCCGAGTCGGGGCCGCCGCGGTAGGCGAGCTGCAGGAACGGGGCCCGCCGGTCGCCGGCCGTGGCCCAGCCGCGCACGGCCCTGGTGTCGGCCAGGCGGAAGTCGCGCACGTTCTGCTTCTGGAAGTCGGTCTTGACGTCCTGCCGCTCGGGATCGAGCTGGTCGGCGTCGCTCCCGCTCGGCCCGTACAGCTCCAGCCACCGGTGCGGGTAGAGGTACTGCAGCGAGAGGGAGTCGTAGTGCTCCCGCTCGGCGGCGAGCCGGGAGCGTTCCACCAGGCCGAGGAGCTTCAGCAGCGGGTTGTCGGTGGCGTAGTCCGGGGGCTTCCCCGGATCGACGCGGAAGACCGCGTCACCGTGCACGATCTCGGGCATCGGACCGCCTCACGTGGTGTGGTAGAGGAAGGCGACGAACTTCAGCGGCTCGGTGTGGGGGTTGCGGATGCCGTGCACCCCGCCGCTCTTGGTGAAGATGACGCTGCCCGGCTTGACGGGCAGTTCCCGGCATTTGACCGTGCCCACGCCGAAGACCTGCCGGTCGACCAGCGGGTAGGAGTCGGTGGCCGGGTCGTCGCCGTCGCCCATGTAGGCGATGCCGGTCCCGGAGACGATGTAGTAGAGCTCCTCGGAGCCGATGTGGCGGTGGGTGCCCTCGACGGTGCCGGGCGGCACCGTCACCTCGTGGAAGAAGACCAGGTCGCTGCCGAGTTCGCGCTGGAAGAGCCAGCGCATCTGGATCACGTTCTCCTCGAAGCGTTCCGGATTGTCCGGATCGGTCATCGCGTTGCGGTAGCTGACCGGCAGGACCTCCGCCGCGTCGGGGACGAAGTAGCCGCGCTGGAAGTCCAGCAGGTAGTTCCGGTCCGCGATCGTGTTCTGCGGCGAACTGGGCTCCTGGGTGCGCGGCTCCTGGTGGGAGCGGAGGTAGTCGTTGTCCCACTGCGGTTCGCCCAGCGTCTGGCCGGTGGGGTGCAGCACGCCGTCCTCGCGGAAGGCCAGCAGCACCGTGCGGACGGATCCGAGCAGCGGCGACAGCTGCGGCACCCGCGTGATGGGCGCGTCGCGGCCCATCAGCGGCAGCACCCGGTGGTCGTGGGCGGAGCCGGCGGGCGGCTCCAGCGTCCCCCACAGCTCCGCCGCGTACGCGCCGATGACCGGGTCCCAGTGCAGGGTGACGACGGCCTCGGCGCTCGCTTGCGGATCGTCCCCCGTGAGGCGGACCCAGGCCCGCACGCGCGGCCCGAGCCGGCGCCCGAACTCCCGGGCCTGCTCGACCAGACGGATGCCCGCGTACTCGATGCGCAGCACCGGGCACAGCTTCGTGCCGCCCAGGAACACGTCGCCCTTGACGGCGGTGCCGTCCGCGCTGCTGCGCACTTCGGAGACGTAGTAGCGGTAGCGCGAGGAACGGGTCGCGCTCAGGTAGCGGGCGTGGTAGATGCGGTCGGGGAAGAACACCACCCGGAAGATCTCGTTCTCGGGATGGGTGAAGACGTCGTCGAACCGGGTGTCCATCAGACCCTCCCGAGCAGCGTGTCGGCGACACGGAACGCGTTCGCCTCGATGGTCAGCGTGGGGTTGGCGCTGCCGGACGTCGGCATGAACGACCCGTCGGTGACGTAGAGGTTGTCGAAGTTCCAGGCCCGGCAGTCCGCGTCGAGCACCGAGTCCGCCGGGTCGGTGCCGAAGCGTGCCCCGCCCAGGACGTGGTTGGCGATCCGCACCACCGAGTGGCCGACGGAGCCCGAGCTGAGGTCACCGGTGCGCCCGCCGCCGGCCAGGATGCGCCGGCACTGCTCGGCGAGGGTGTCCATCAGCGCCCGGTCGTGGCCGTGCCAGGTCTTGAGGATGTGGGCGGCGGGGCGGCCCCACTTGTCCTTCACCGTGGGGTGCAGCTCGATCCGGTTGGTGCGCTGGGGCACCTGGTTGGCCATGAAGGCGACCGACAGCCGGCGGCCGAAGCTCTGCTCCAGATAGTCCTCGAAGCCGTCGCCGACCAGTGACGTGTCGTAGAGGTAGCCCTTCCAGATGCTGTCCATGTCCATCGCGTGCCAGGTGCGGGCGAGGGACAGGGGCAGGGCGCCGTCGGAGGTGTTGTTGTAGATGACGCCGCCGGCCCACAGGCCCTGCTCGCGGATCCACTCGGCGCGGGCGCAGTGGTCGGTGGCCCAGTCGGAGTCCAGCGTCCGGGACTTGTCGGCCCGCTCCGGCACCACGCACTGCGCACCGCCGAAGCAGTGGGTCAGGAAGTACGCGCCCAGGAGCCCGTTGCCGTTGATGCGGCGCTCGAAGGCCGCATCGAGCAGCGCGGACAGCCGCAGCAGCCGCACCGACTCGATCGCCGAGCAGGCCACGACGACGGTCCGCGCGGCCAGGACGCGGGGCCGCCCGGCGGGGTCGCGGTAGTGGACCCGGGCCACCCGCGCGCCGTCGGCCTCCAGGTGGGTGACCGTGCAGTTGGCGCGCAGCTCGAAGCCGCCGCGGCCGGCGCCGCCCCGCAGCGGGGCCAGCAGCGAGACCCACGTGTTCGACTTCAGGCCCAGCGGATCCCCGTAGCGGTTGACGAACGCCGTCTTGATGCTCTCGGGGTCCCGGGGCACCGTGCGCCCGCTCGGCGCGTGGTCACGGGTGATCACGGCGAGCGGGGTGCGGTAGCGGCGCATGCCCAGTGCGTCCATGCCGGCGGCCGCGTACGCGCTGATCGGGTTCGGCGCCAGCGGCGGCTGGTAGCGGTCGGCCGACGGCGTCTTCGCCTGCCCCTCCCAGGTGCCGTTGATCCCGATGAGCTCCTCCGCCCTGGTGTAGTACGGCTCCAGGGCCGCGTAGTCGACCGGCCAGTCGCGGGCCTCGCGCAGCACGTCGCCGCCCGGGTCCGCCCGCAGGTCGCCGCGGCCCTCGTTGAAGCTGCGCAGCCGCAGGTCGTCGGGGGTGAAGCGGGGCGAGACCCCGCCGTAGAGCTGGGTGCCGCCGCCCACCACCTGGGCGGTGTAGCCCTCGATGGTGACGCGGTCGGCGCCGTCGCCGTCGCGGTACACGTGCGGCTCGTCGTTCAGGTCGGGCTCGACGTGACTGGAGAAGTACGCCTCGCCCGTGTTGGCGACGCCCGGCACCGTGATGCGCTTCTCGGCGCCGGTGGCGAACGACTCGTCCCGCTTGAAGTCGCTCAGCCCCTGCGGGCTCTGCGCCTGGGTGCGCAGCAGCGGCCCCTTCTCCAGCATCACCACCCGGTGCCCGGCCCGCACGAGCGTGTGCGCCACCGGCGCTCCGCCCGCCCCGCTGCCGATGACGACGATGTCCGCAGGCTCCTGCGGAGGTGTACCTTCCGCCATGGCCGCCCCCTAGCCGCGGTAGTCGGTGTTGTTCCCCAGCGGTGACTCCAGCGCGCGCCGCCAGTCGAAGAGCGTGTCCCCCCGGCCGTCACGGAAGCGGTTCTCCAGGTACATCCAGCCCGCGGCCCCCGCGTTGCCGCCGTGCCGGGGGTGGGCGAACGCCCCGGTCATGGCGTGCCGGCGCAGGAGCAGCAGGAAGTGGCGTGGGCTGCCGTAGCGGCCGTGGTCCCAGCCCTCGACCCGCTCGGTCTCCATCTGCGCGTACAGGTCGGCGTACATCTCGGGCGGTACCGTCGCCGGGTCAAGGCCGCCGGAGCGGGCCCGCAACAGGTCGCCGATGATGCGCAGACACGTGCGGTAGTCGTCGGCGTTGTGCTGCTCCTGGCGGGCCAGCAGCTTGTCGATGTAATTGACCGTTCCCACCTCGTCGTCGAGCTGATAGGCGAGCGGGAATTCCTCGTTGCGCGCGGCCCGGTCCAGGGATTCGTACACGCCGCGGATGAACCGGCGGTTCTCCTCCAGCCGGAACGGCAGCAGATGGGCGACGAGCCGGCCCAGCAGCTCGCGCTCGGCCCGGCCCAGCACGAGCGGCACGGCGCACGCGTCGGTGAAGAAGCGCGACCACGTCTCGCCGTTGTCGAGGACGGTGCGCTGCGGATTGACGGGATCCACGACGTACGCGCCGTCGACCCCGAGCTTGTAGGTGTGCACCTGCCCCTTGGGCACCCGCACGGTGACCGCGAAGAAACCGGTGGGCTCGCCCGCGAACAGCAGGGGCCGCAGCGGCACGGGCGCGTGCAGCGGGCCGAAGGTGCCGGTGACGGTCACGACGGCGGGCGCCGCGGCCCGGCCGTCGTGCACGAAGGTGACGTCGTTGAAGGGGTACGAGCTCTCGGCGGACACCCCGTCCCAGTGCGTGTCGACGACCGGGAACCGCCACGCCTCGCAGAGTGCCGCCCGGGGATCGCCGGGCCCGTACTGGCCGAAGTCGTGGCGCGGATCAGAGGTGTCCCGTGCGAGGTATTTCGTACAGTGGTTCAGGACGTATTGATCGTCCCTTTCGATGATCTCGACCTTCACTGAATTCCCCCCGGCGGCCCCGCGCGCCGAATGATCTGCCGAACGATCTGAAGTCATCTCTGCGGGGCCGTCAATGAAAGTATTCCCGCCACCTGGCTTTGTCCACGGCCCCCGGAAACGGCGCTTCCCCTGTGTTCCACCGTGTTCCACGGAATGCGAGGGTCTGCTGATTCACCGGTGCGCCGGGGGCTCGGATAGCCTGAAGGCACGATGAACCGCTTCACGACGCCCTGGGGCGAGCTCGCACTCGCCCGCTTCCCCGAGGACCCCCGCGACACGCTGCGCGCCTGGGACGCCGCCGACGAATACCTGCTGCGGCACCTGCACGGAACCGACGGCGAGCCGGTGGACCTGTCGGGCACCGTGGTCGTGGTGGGGGACCGGTGGGGAGCGCTGACCACCGCGCTCGCCGCGCACCGGCCCGTGCAGATCACCGACTCCTTCCTCACCGGGGAGGCGACCCGCGCCAACCTGGCGCGCAACGGCCACGCGGCCGGTGCCGTGCGGATGCTGTCGACCCGGCAGGCGCCCCCGGACCGCGTCGACGTGCTGCTGATCCGGGTGCCCAAGAGCCTGGCGCTGCTGGAGGACCAGCTGCACCGCCTCGCCCCGGCCGTCCACGAGGGCACCGTCGTCGTCGGCACCGGCCGGGTCACCGAGATCCACACCTCGACGCTCAGGCTGTTCGAGCGCATCCTCGGGCCGACCCGCACCTCGCTGGCCGTGAAGAAGGCCCGGCTGATCTTCTGCACGCCCGACCCGGCCCTCCGGCGGACCGCCAGCCCCTGGCCGCACCGCTACGCGCTGCCCGGCGGGATCGGCGTCATGTCCGGGCGGACGGTCACCAACCACGCGGGCACCTTCTGCGCCGAGCGCCTGGACATCGGCACCCGCTTCTTCCTCTCCCACCTCCCGCAGGGCCGCGGGCCCGCGCGCATCGTCGACCTGGGCTGCGGCAACGGCATCGTCGGCACGGCCGCGGCCCTGGCCCGCCCCGGGGCCGAGGTCGTCTTCATCGACGAGTCGTACCAGGCGGTGGCCTCCGCCGAGGCCACCTTCCGGGCGAACGCCGGGCCCGACGCCGCGGGGGAGTTCCTGGTGGGCGACGGCATGGCGACCGTCCCCGCGGAGTCGGTGGACCTCGTGCTCAACAACCCGCCCTTCCACACCCACCAGGCGACGACGGACGCCACGGCCTGGCGCATGTTCACCGGGTCCCGCACGGCCCTCCGGCCGGGCGGCGAACTGTGGGTCGTCGGCAACCGCCACCTCGGCTACCACGTGAAGCTGCGCCGGATCTTCGGCAACTGCGAGGTCGTCGCCGGCGACCCGAAGTTCGTCGTCCTGCGGGCCGTCAAGCGCTGAGCCGCCCGCCCCCGCCGGGCGGCCCGGCCCGGCGGGCGGCCGGCACCCGCCGCCAGCCGGCGGCATCCCGCTCGATGACCGCCGGCACCAGGCCGAAGGGCGCGGGGTGGACCTGATGGGTGAAGTCCATCAGCTCGATGCGGTCCGGACACAGCCGCAGGACGACGTAGTCGTCCCCCTCCGGGCCGTCGGGGAAGAACGCCCGGAAATCGTCCTTCCAGTGGGCGAGACGTTCCTGCAGCCCGTCCTCCACGTGGGCCTCCGCTTCGAGGACGGCATAGGCGGCGGCCCCGCGGTCCTCGACGGCGTAGGTGACCCGCGGCTGCCGCGCGACGTCGGCCGCCTTGCGCGAGCGCGGGCTCGTACCGATGTGGAGCGAGCCGTCCTCGCCGACGCCCAGGTGCTCGACCAGGCGGGTGTGGGGGCGCAGGCCGTCGTAGGTGGTGAGGAAGCCGTACGGGTTCGCCCGCGCGAGGCGCAGGGCGGCCGCGAACAGTGACTCGGCAGGGGGCCCGGCGGGCCCGGACGGGGCGAAGTCCTCGGCGGGCAGCGGGAGATCGGTGCTCATGCGGCATCCATTCGTCGTGGGTGAACGGTGGTGCGTGATCCGAAACCTGGTGCTTCCATACGCCGGCGTATGTTCACCGTACGGTAGCGTACGGTCATGGCGCAGCGGCGAGAAGGCAACCCCCGGGACGGCGGCGGACGCCGCCGGCTGAGCGCACGGGACTGGGCGGACGCCGCCCTCACCGCCATCGGCGAAGGCGGCCTCGCCGCCGTCGCGGTCGAACCCCTCGCCGCCCGGCTGGGCGCCACCAAAGGCAGCTTCTACTGGCACTTCACGGGCCGCGAGGCGCTCGTCGAGGCCGCCCTCGGCAGCTGGGAGGACGCCTGCACCGAGGACGTGATCACCGCCCTCGCCACCGAGCCCGACGCCCTGCGGCGGCTGCGCAGGCTGTTCACCGACACCACCGCGTCGGCCGCCCGGGACCCCATCGAGCTCGCCCTGCTGGCCACGTCCACCCACCCCCAGGTCGCCGCCGCGCTGCAGCGGGTGACACAGCGCAGGGTCGGCTACCTCGCCGGCCTCTTCGCCGAGCTCGGCTTCCCGCCGGACGAGGCCCGCCGCCGCGCCCTGCTCGCCTACTCCGCCTTCCTCGGCCACGTCCAGCTGGCCCACGCGGTGCCCGGGGCGCTGCCGCACGGCGCGGACCGGTCCCCCTACCTCGACTCCGTCATCGACGCCCTGCTCCGCCGCGACCTGGCCTGAATCGTTCGGCACCACCACGGCTTGGCCGGATCGTTGCACGCCGTAACCGCCGTGGTGGGAACATCATTTGGTCGCAGTGGGCAGGGTGTGGAAGCTGGGAGCGGATGTGGCACTGGACCAGGCGTCCATCGTCTCCGAGTGGGTCCTGCCCGCCCTCGTCTGCGCGCCCGTGACCTGGGTGTGCCTGGTCTTCCGCTACAAGGAGGACGGCCGGCTGCTGGGCACCGTGCGCTCGGCGCTGCTGGGGCTGTGCGTCGTGCTGTGGACCTCCGGCACGGCGGCCCTGGCCAGCGGCCTGCTGCTGCCCCTGACGCCCAGCGTGCCCCCGACGGCGGTGGGCGTCGCGACGGGCTGGGGCATCATCTCCCGGGGCAGGGGGGAGCAGACCGGCGGCCGGGCCGCGATGGCGGTGCTCACCCTCGGCAACTCCCTGCTGCTCCACCAACTGGCGCTGCGCCTGCGGGCCGACCGGGCCGACTGGTGCGAGCGGATGGCCGGCGGCTTCAGGGACTGCTGGGAGATCGACTCCTTCGCGGGCGACGTGCGGCGGCATCTGCTGATGCGCGTCGACGTGCCCGGCCGGACGAGCCGTTCCCGCGCCGCCGTGAAGCGGGAGATCAACGAGCGCCACAAGGAGGTCCGGGCGGCGGCGCAGAAGGGGTTCACCGCCGAGACGAAGGTGGAGAAGGCGTGCCAGCAGCAGGGCCGTGCGCCCTACCGCGAGGAAGTGCGCCTGGTGCGACGGGCGTTCGGCGAGGCCGAGCAGTACCTCAGGCACCTGCTGGAGCTGGAGCACGCCCACGGCAGGCGCAGCGACGGCGGGAAGATCCTCGAACTCCGGCGCAGGCACCTGGCCCACGCCGAAGCGGAGGGCGTCCCGGGCGCGGCCGGCGTCTCAGCAGTGCGGTGACGGCGCGAGGGGTGTGATCGGCGCGGTCTCCGGGCGGACGGTGTCCGGCGCGTAGGGCTCGCGGCCGTCCGAAGGGTCGTAGAAGCTGATCTCCACCCGGGCGTCGAGGGACTCCGCGACGGCGGCCAGCGACCGCAGGGTGAGGTTCTCGCCGCCGGAGAGGATCTGGCTGACCCGGCCGGGGGAGACACCCATGCACTCGGCCAAGTCCTTGCGGGTCATGCCCCGTTCGGCGAGCAGTCCGGCGAGCGATGCCGTCGCCTGACGCGCGAGCCGGGCCCCCGCCTGGTCCGCCGCCCGGCCACCCTCTGCGGTCTCTCGTCGCCAGGCCATGTCTACCCCCACCAGCTGTGCAGTCGTCAGGTCCGTCAGGTTCGTGCGTCCTTGCATGGCAGCATGCCACCTTTAGCCCTAGCTAAAAACCATGTCGGGCGGAAAGGGTCGCGTTCCGCCCGTGGGAGGGATCGCTTCCTCCGTGGTGACCTGGGGATACTCAACCGGCGGTGGTTTTCGGTCAGATCGCGGGTGTTCCCTCCGGTGGAGCCACGGCGCGACGTCTGGCCAACCCCCCGTCCTCCCCCTACGATTCGAACGCTCTCAGTCCCACGGGCCCAGGGGAACGGTCCAACGGGTTGGCATGGGCATGCCCGTTTCTTCGGTCATGCCGGGTCCGTCCCCGTCACCTCTCCCCGGCGGCCCGGCACCTCCCGCATTCCGGCGCCCGCCTCCCTTCCGCTCAGGGGGAACCTGCCGGCACCACCGGGTGCGGAATCGTTTTGTCTTCCCCTCGGGCCCCCGCGGTCCGCAGACATCGATTGGAGCAAGCATGCCCGCCGGTCTCTTCACCGCAGGCGCGATCGCGGCGTTACTCGCGACACCGCTCTCCACGCACAATCCCTCGGTGATCACCAATCCACCGCCGGACAAGATCGTGATCGAGGTCGCCACCGTCAACGGGTCGGGCTGTCCGGCCGGGACCGCAGCCGTCGCGGTCTCGCCCGACAACACGGCCTTCACCGTCACCTACAGCCAGTACCTCGCGCAGGTCGGCGTCGGCTCCAAGCCCACCGACTTCCGCAAGAACTGCCAGCTGAACCTCAACGTGCACGTGCCCCAGGGCTTCACCTACGCCATCGCCGCCGCCGACTACCGTGGCTACGCCAAGCTGGAATCCGGCGCCTCGGGCACGCAGAAGGCGTCGTACTACTTCCAGGGGTCGCCCGTCACGACCCCGAGCGCGCACACCTTCAGAGGCAGCTACGCGGACAACTGGCAGGCGACCGACAACGTCCCCATCGCCGCGCTGGTCTGGGCGCCCTGCGGTGAGCTGCGGAACTTCAACATCAACACCGAGCTGCGGGTCAACGCCGGCACGTCCGACCCCAGCAAGACCACCAGCTTCATGACCATGGACTCCACCGACGGCAGCCTCAAGACCATCTACCACCTCGCGTGGAAGGAGTGCCCGAAGCCCTGACGGGCGGGGCGCCCGCGAGCCGGGCAGGCGGCGGGCCCGCAGGAGAGGAGCGGGCCCGCCGCTCACACGTCGCGGCTCCACCCGGCCGGGCGCCGTGGCACCGCTCACACCGATTTCGGAGCCGTGTCACCGGGCCCCACCTGCGCACGTCGCACTCCGCAGGGACATCGTGACCCCCTGGGTATAGACCTATGGCGAAAACCGAGCGAATGTTGGGGAATCCCTCGCGAAGAGTGGCGGTCCCCCTCGCTCCTCGGACCGTACCGGCGCCCGGTACGCCCACGCGCCGGCGCCCTTCGCCCCACGTCGAACGCATCCGAGCCCCATGCCTTCCTTTCGCGACACCCTGAGTTCTCCGTACACGGCGTACACGGCCGACGCCGTCACCAGCGCCTGCGAGCCCGTCGCCGCATGGACGACCCACCCCCAGCGGCTCCTCGGCCAGGGTGGCCCGGGAGCGCCGTCGTGCATGCACAGCCCGCCCGCGGCCCGGGCGCTCCGCCCGGCCCTCCCCGGCCCGCCCCCGGCGGGGACGCTCTCGCTGCCTGCCGCACCCCCGTCCGTGGCGGCCGCCCGCCGCTTCTCCGAACGCCTGCTGGCCGAGTGGGGCCTGCAGGAGCTGGCCGGGGACGTGACGCTGCTGCTGTCGGAGCTGGTCACCAACGCCATCGTGCACGTGCCCGAGGGCTCCGGCGACGTCCGCCTCGTCCTCAGCCGCACCCCCGACCACCTGGTCGCCCAGGTCACCGATGCCGGCGGCCGCCTGCCGCTGTGCGCCGAGGCGCGTTCGGACAGCGAGAACGGGCGCGGCATGTGGCTCGTCGAGCAGATCGCCGCCCAGTGGGGCCATCACGCCTCCGGCGCCGGCAAGACCGTCTGGTTCACCCTTCCCCTCCCGGGGGCCCTGCCCGGCGAATGACCCGGTGCGACGGGGGCGCGCGCGCTCCCCGGACACTCCAGCACGGCGATCCGGACGCCGCCGCGGGCTGCGCAGGGGGCGGGTTCGGAGAGAACATGGAAGACGTTGCGGCGTGACGGGCGAGGAAAGGACCGAGGGACCGGGCACCTACGGGCGCGAGGCCGCCGCACCACCCCCGAGCGGGCGGAAGGAGGACCTCGGATGGGCGCCACCGACGCATTCCGGCCGGACCCGGCGCGGTCCGGGCCCGCCCCCTACGAGCCCGGCAGCCTGCTCGACCTGCTCAGCGTGGCCACGGCGGTGCTGGACCAGGAAGGCCGGATCGTCCTGTGGAGCCCGCAGGCCGAGGAGCTCTTCGGCTGGACCCCCGCCGAGGCCCTGGGCCGCCACGCCGCCCGGCTGCTCGTCGACGACGAGCACCGCGCCGAGGTCCTCGGGCTCTTCGCCAAGGTGATGAGCGGCGGCGCCTGGGCCGGGTCCTTCCCCGCCGTGCGCAAGGACGGCACCACCCGGATGCTGGAATTCCGCAACATGCGGCTGGAGGACAAGGACGGCGGCGTCTACGCCCTCGGCATGGCCACCGACCAGGACCTCCTCCGCGACGTCGAGCGCGACCTGGCCCTGTCCCTGCGGCTGGTGGCCCAGTCCCCGATCGGGCTGGCCGTCCTGGACACCGACCTGCGCTACGTCATGGTCAACCCGGCCCTGGAGCGGATGCACCGGCTGTCCGCCGAGGGACACCTCGGCAAGCGCGTCCACGACGTGCTGCCCGTCAGGGACGCCGAGGGGATCGAGGCCGCCATGCGCAAGGTGCTGGCGACGGGCACCCCGCTGCTGGACCAGTTCGTCGTGGGCCGCATGGCCGACCCCGCCGTCGGCGAGCGTGCCCGCCTGGTCTCCTACTACCGGCTGGAGGACCCGGCCGGCCGGGAGATGGGCCTGGCCACCTCGGTCGTCGACGTCACCGAGCGGCACCGGGCGGCCACCGAGGCCCGCCGCCGGCTGGCCCTGATCGCCGACGCCTCCGTCCTCATCGGCACCACCCTGGACCTCGACCAGACCGCGCGGGAGCTCGCCGGGGTGGTCGTCCCGGGCCTGGCCGACGTGGCCGCCGTGGACGTCCTCGACACCGTCCTGAGCGGCGCCGCCGCCCCGGGGCGCAAGCAGGCCGCGGTGTTCCGGGCGCTGGCCGTCGCCTCGTCGGGGGCCACCGAGGCGGTCCGGGCCGCCGATCCGCCCGGCGAGATCGCCCGCTACGACGCCGACCGGCTCGTCGCCCGCTGCGTGAACACCGGCCGCCCCGTCCACCTGCCCCGCGTCACCCCCGAGGACCTGCCCCGCATCGCCCGCGACGAGGAGGCCGCCGGGCTCCTGGGCCGGGCCGGGCTGCACTCGTACATGGCGGTGCCCCTGATCGCCCGGGGCGAGGTGCTCGGCGCCCTGGACCTCAAGCGCACCCGCAACCCCGAGCCCTTCGGGGAGGACGACGTCGTCCTGGCCGGGGAGCTCGCCGCCCGCGCGGCCGTCTGCATCGACAACGCCCGCTGGTACCAGCGCGAGCGCGCCACCGCCCTCACCCTCCAGCGCGACCTGCTGCCCCAGGAGCCCCAGAGCCCGCCGGGCCTGGAGATCGCCTACCGCTACCAGCCCGCCGGCGCCGCGGGGCAGGTCGGCGGCGACTGGTTCGACGTCATCCCGCAGGACGGCGCCCAGAGCGCCCTGGTCGTCGGGGACGTCATGGGCAGCGGCATCAACGCCGCGGCCGCGATGGGCCAGCTGCGCACCGCCGCCCGCACCCTCTCCGGCCTCGGCCTCGACCCCGCCCAGGTGCTGCGCCACCTCGACCGCACCGCCAGTGGTCTGGACCAGACGATCGCCACCTGCGTCTACGCCGTCTACGACCCGCAGCGCGCCGAGTGCCGGGTCGCCAACGCCGGACACCTGCCGCCCGTCCTCGTCCGCCCCGGCCGCCGCCCCACCCTGCTCGACCTGCCCACGGGCGCGCCCCTGGGGGTCGGCGGCGTCCCCTTCGAGAGCGTCGGGACACCGCTGGCACCCGGCGACCAGCTGGTGTTCTACACCGACGGCCTCGTGGAGACCCGCGACGAGGCCATCGACGCCCGGCTGGAGGTGCTGGTGGGGCTGCTCGACGGGCCGCCGCTGGACCTGGAGTCCACCTGCGACCTGCTGCTGCGGGAGCTGCGCGAGGACAACGACCAGGACGACGTCGCCCTCCTCATCGCCCGGGTACGGCCCAACGCGCGGGCGGTAGAGTGAGGAGATCGCCCTTGACCTGCAAAAGCGCAGGCAGGGAGCTTGTCTCCAGGAGTGTCTCCATGATGCGTACGATGATGAAGTCCAAGATCCATCGCGCCACCGTCACCCAGGCGGACCTGCACTACGTGGGATCCGTGACCGTTGACGCCGATCTGATGGAAGCCGCCGACCTGCTGCCCGGCGAGAAGGTCGACATCGTCGACATCAACAACGGTGCCCGCCTGTCGACCTACGTCATCGAGGGCCCCCGCGGCAGTGGCGTGCTCGGCATCAACGGCGCCGCCGCCCGGCTGATCAGCCCCGGTGACCTGGTCATCATCATCGCCTACGGCTCCATGGACGACGCCGAGGCGCGCACCTTCGAGCCCCGTGTCGTCTTCGTCGACGAGCGCAACGCCGTGGCCGACCTCGGCAGCGACCCCGCCGCCGTCCCCGAGGGGTCCGGCCTCTCGCGCGGCGACCTCGTCGCCGGCTGACACCCCCCGGCCGTCCCGGCGTGCGCCCGCACGCCGGGCGGTCAGGCCGCGGTCAGGCCCGCGGCCCGGGCGATCGTCCGGGCCGTCAGCTCGCCGGCCGCGCGCACGCGTTCGTCCTCGCTGGGCCGGCAGCGCCCCCGTGCGGGGTCGTACTCCGTCATGATCGCCCCTGCGTGGTCGGCCCCCGGTATCTCCTCGGACAGGACCGGCCAGCGGTGCGCCATGAGGGCGTCCCGCGCCGTCCGTGAGTGCGCCGGGTCCATGAGCGCGTCCGCCGTGCCGTGCACCAGGGCGACCGGGACCGGCTCCGGGACGCCCGGCGTCCCGGCGGCCAGATCGGCCAGCGGGGCAGTGCCCGTCGTCCGGGCCGGGACGTCGTAGCGCGAGGCGATGCCCACCACCGCCGACGGCCGCCACCCGCCGGCCACTTCAGGGTGCAGGGCGACGCCCAGCGCGGCGGGGGCACCCGCCGACCAGCCGGCCAGCACCATCCGCTCCCCGTCGCCCCCGAATGAGGCCGCGCGGGCGCGGGCGTACTCCAGCGACGCCAGCAGGTGGGCCCGCCCGCGGTCCGGCTCGTCGGAGCGCCAGTCGGGAACGAGGACGAGCGCGCCGAGGGCGGCGACGGCCGTGGCGAGCGGGCGCAGGACGTCCCGTTCGTCCGGGCCCGTCCCGTGCCAGAGGAGGACCGTCGGCACCGGGGCCCCGGCGGGAGCCGGGGCGGGCCGGTGGACGTCGACGAGCTTGCCGTTCGGCGCGGTGGCCGTTTCGTACGTCACGGGCTAGGGCTGTCTTTCAGGGGGCTGGGTCCGGTTGTCGGGGAGGCCCTCCAACTCGCGTACGCGCTCGATGACTTCGTTGATCGAGTGCAGGCTCGCGGCGGACAGCCCGGCCGCGCGCAGCGCCACCCGCTGCACCTGGGTGTCGCGCAGCGCCACCAGCAGCCCGAGGTCGGCGTCGACCTTCGCGGTCGCCTGCTCGTCGAAGAAGTACGCCGCGGGTACGCCGAAGAACTTCGCGAGCGCCTCCAGATGCCGGAGCGTCGGATTGTCGCGCTGTCCCTTGCGCAGGAGCCAGATGTAACTACCCGAAATCGACACGCCCGTGGCCGTGATGGCGCGGGCCACCTCTTCCGTGGTGTACGGCTCCCGGCCTGCCGGCACCACCGTCCCGAACAGGTGATTGAGCTTGTCTGCCAGCGTCTTCGCGTCCGTGGCGTCGGGTTCGTCCATGATCGCACCTCCCTCCCGGCGGTCAATCTAGCTTACGGGTGAATTCGGGAGTCCATGTCCCGGTGCATCGAATGTGGTTGACAGGGAGTGGGCTCGCTGCCTAGCGTCCTGGGTGTCGGCGGATCGACTGGTGTTGGATGGCTCACCGAGGCAGTCAATCACCAGTTGATGGAGGCGGGGTCGTAGGCCCCTGCCCTCCATCGTGCACGGACCCGCCGTCGCACGGGGGTTCTTTGTCGGAGGGGGTGTCGTGACGGTTCCGGAGCCGGAACAGCAACGGACCGTTGTGCTCCCTCTCCACGTGCTCTCGCCCTCGGACTCCCCGAGGGTGGCGGGCGAGGACCCGTTGCACGTCCAGGCGCTCGCGCGGCTGGAGGCACCACTGCCGCCCATCGTCGTGCACCGCACCACGCTGCGGGTCGTCGATGGCATGCACCGGCTGCGAGCCGCTCGTCTACGGGGGGATGAGCGGATCGCAGTCCGGTTCTTCGACGGCAGTCCGGAGGACGCCTTCGTCCTCGCGGTCACCAGCAACACCCGTGACGGCCTGCCACTCACCCAGGCCGACCGCACCGCCGCCGCGGAGCGCATCATCCGCAGCCACCCGCACTGGTCGGACCGGCTCATCGCCTTCGCCGCGGGCCTGGCCGCCAGCACGGTCGCGGCCCTGCGCAGGCGCTCCACCGGCACCGCCCAGCAGGTCACCGCCCGCACCGGCCGCGACGGCCGGGTCCGCCCGCTCAACGCGGCCGAGGGCCGCCGCCGGGCGGGCGAACTCATCGCCGCCAAACCCGAGGCCAGCCTACGGGAGATCGCCGACGGCGCCGGCATCGCCATCGGCACCGCACGCGACGTACGCCTGCGCCTGTTGCAGGGACGCGACCCGGTGCCGAAGAAGCTCCGCGACGCCGAGAGCCGCCTGCGCGACGACGCCGGGACGTGCGCCCGGCCCGGGGCCGCGCCGCAGCCGGCCGTCCCCGCGGGTCCCCCCGCACCGATGACCGGCGTGACGGGCGACGAACCGGCCCTGCTCAGACTCCGCAAGGACCCCTCCCTCCGCTTCTCCGAGGACGGCCGGTTCCTGCTGCACCTGCTGAGCGCCCACGCCGTGGGCAGCGAGAAGTGGCACCGGCTGCTCGACACCGTGCCCGCCCACCGCCGCACGGCGGTGGCGCAGGCCGCCCGGCACTGCGGCGAATCGTGGCTGCGCTTCGCGAGCGAGCTCGAACGCCGGGCCGTATGACGGCCCGTCGGCTCTTACGGACAGCCCGCGGGCGCACGGCCGCGCGGGGCATCGACGGTGCGCGGCGTCCGCCGCGGGTACGGGGGCAGCAGGCAATGCGCACGACGACGGCCGCGACCACGGCCGGCCCCACCCCGGCGGCGGTCACCTTCACGCTGCTGGGCCCGGTGACGGCGACGGTCCGCGGCCGGTCCGTCCCCCTCGACGGCCGCCGCCAGCGCGTCGTCCTCTCCCTGCTGGTACTGGCCCACGGCGCCACCGTCCCCCTCGACGATCTCGTCGAGGCCGTCTGGGGCGACCGGGCCCCGCTCTCCGCCCGCACCCAGCTCGCCCTGTGCGTCCGAGCCCTGCGCAAGGCGTTCCGGACCGCCGGGCACCCGGGCCCCGTCGTCCTCACCGCACCCCGGGGCTACCGGCTGCGCACCGAGGGCACCGACGTCGACGTGCAGACCTTCGACGGGCTGGTCACCGCCGCCGACGAGGCCGCCGCCGAGGGCGAGCAGGCCGAGGCCGGTGCCCGCTACGCCCGGGCCCTGGAGCTGTGGCGCGGGCCCGCCCTGGAGGGGGTGGGCGGCCGGGTGACGGAGGAGCGCGCCGCCTGCCTGGAGGAGCGGCGGCTGGCCGCGTACGAGGCCCTGCTCGGCATCGGCGAGGCCCAGGTGGCGGCGGGCCTCTTCGACGAGGGCGAGGCCACCCTGCTCGACGCGCTGCGCATCGCCGACGGCACCGGCGACCCCGTGCTGATCGCCGAGGTGAACCTGGTGCTCGGCGGCTTCTGCCGGATGCTCCGCCGCACCCTGCGCGCCGAGCGGCACCTCACGGTCGCCCACCGGGCCTTCCGCCGGACCGGCTCGGTCCGCGGAGAGGCCCAGGTGGCGGTGGAGATGGCCCTGCTGGCGGAGACGGCCGCGGGCCCGGGGGACGCGCTCGACCTCGTCCCCCGGCAGGCCGGGCGCTGAGCCGCTCCTACCAGTCGGACTTGCGGTAGTCCTTCAGGAAGCAGCCGTACAGGTCCTCGCCCTGCTCGCCCCGGACGATCGGGTCGTAGACGCGGGCCGCGCCGTCGACGAGGTCGAGGGGGGCGTGGAAGCCCGCGGCGGCGAGCCGGACCTTGTCCGGGTGCGGCCGCTCGTCCGTGATCCAGCCGGTGTCGACGCTGGTCATGAGGATCCCGTCGGACTCGAACATCTCGTCGGCGCTGGTGCGGGTGAGCATGTTCAGCGCGGCCTTGGCCATGTTGGTGTGCGGGTGGCCGGCGCCCTTGTAGCCGCGGCTGAAGACGCCCTCCATGGCGGAGACGTTGACCACGTACTTGCGGCGGGCCGAGGAGGCCGCCATCGCCGGGCGCAACCGGCTGACCAGCACGAACGGCGCCGTCACATTGCACAGCTGCACTTCGAGCAGCTCGACGGGGTCGACCTCGCTGACGGTCTGGATCCAGCTGTTGGTGGCGTCCAGGTCCGGTACGAGCCCGCCGGCGTCGATGGCCGTGCCGGCCTCGACGCGCGCGAGGGAGGCGGAGCCGCTGGTGAGGGCGAGCTCGGTGAGGGCCTGCGGGGTGAGGGCGTCGTGCGCGCCGGACGAGGGGGCGGGCAGCGCGGCCTGGGCGCCGCTGCCGAAGGCGCCGAAGACCTCGGAGGCCGGGAGCTCGCCGGCGGGCAGCGGCGCGGCCTCGGCGGCCACGAGCTCGCGGTAGGCGGCATGGGTGCGGCGGACGGTCTGGGCCGCGTTGTTGATGATGATGTCGAGCGGGCCCTCGGCGCTGACCGAGTCGGCCAGCGCGACGACCTGGGCCGGGTCGCGCAGGTCGATGCCGACGACCTTGAGCCGGTGCAGCCAGTCCGCGCTGTCCTCCATCGCCTTGAAGCGTCGGATGGCGTCGTTGGGGAAGCGCGTGGTGATCGTGGTGTGCGCACCGTCGCGCAGCAGCCGCAGCGCGATGTACATGCCGATCTTCGCGCGGCCACCGGTGAGCAGCGCGCGACGCCCGGTGAGGTCCGTGCGCGCGTCCCGGCGGCCCCGGCTCTCGGCCGCGCAGGGCTGGCACAGCTGGTGGTAGAAGGAGTCGACCTCGGTGTAGCGGCTCTTGCAGATGTAGCAGGAGCGGGGACGCTCCAGGATGCCGACGATCTGGGTGGAGGCCGTGGCGGCCAGGGGTATGCCCGCGGTCTCGTCGTCGATGCGGTCGGCGGCGCCCGTGGCGGTGGCCTCGGTGACGGCCCGGTCGTGGGCGGTCTTGGCGGCCCGGCGCTCCTGGCGGCGGCGCTGCTTCACCGTCCGGTAGATCCCGGCCGTGGCACGGCGGACCGTGATCGCGTCGGGGTGGTCGACCGGCAGACGGTCGAGCTCTTCGAGGACGCTCAGGCAGACGGCCATGCGCTCGGGGTCGATGCCCGGCCCGTCCGGGGCGGTGCCGGGGGCGTCCGACAGGTGGCCTGCACCGTCGAGGGTGTGTTCAGTGACGGTCATGGCCGCTGCTGTTTCCAGTCCGTTTGTTCGATAAGGGTTCCAGGAAACTGTACGTAGAGGGGTGCGGGAGCGCCAAACCGGTTTTCCGGGGGCGCCGGGCCGGGCCGTGCGCCGGGCGGCCGCCGGCAGCGCCCCCGGTCGCGGCGGGGGCCGTCCGTTCCGGCCCGTCGCGCCGGCCGGGCGGTGCGGGGAACTGCAGGAACCGCTCGCACCAAAACCCGGGCATCACATACGACTTATTGGCCTTTCCGGGTTAATTCCCGCTTTCCTGGCCCATATTGACCGAACTCCTCCTGAAACGCCGGTCACAATTGCCTCTCAACACCCCTTAGAAAGGTTTAGCCATGTCGCGTATCGCCAAGGCAGCCGTCCTGACCGCCGCCGTCGGCACCGTCGTAGCCGGCGCCTCCGGCATCGCCTCGGCCGACGCCGGCGCGCAGGGTGCCGCCGTGGGTTCCCCCGGCGTCATCTCCGGCAACGTCATTCAGGTCCCGATCAGCATCCCGATCAACCTCTGCGGCAACTCGATCGACATCGTCGCCCTGCTGAACCCCACCTTCGGCAACGTCTGCATCAACCGCTGAGCCGCACCCCCCCCAGAGCGCGCGCGTCAACAGCCGGACTCGCGCGTACTGCGCGGGCAGAGGGTCACAGTCAGCCGCCGGAACCCTCTCCTGTGCGCTCGTGGCGCCCATCGACCTCCTGATGGGCGCCACTGCCGTTCCCGGACGCCGCCCCCGGGCCCTCGGCCTCGGAGCCGCCCGCCGGCCGGCCGTGCGGGGCCCCGGGGAGGTCGGGCACCTCGACGATCGGCGGCAGGTCGGGGGTGAGATGCGTGTGGTGTGCGGTCATGGTGATGCGCCTGCCCTCCATCGCGGGGACGGAACGAGGATCGAAGGGCGACGGCCCGGCCCCCTGCCCGGGGGCAGGGGTCACGCCGCCGCCAGCAGCTGCCGGCGCAGATGGGCGCAGGTGCGGCTGAGGATGCGGGAGATCTGCATCTGGGAGATCCCCAGGCGCGCGCCGATCTGCTGCTGGGTGAGATTGCCGAAGAAACGCCAGTACAGGACGTACCTCTCGCGTTCGGGCAGCGCGTCCAGCAGCGGTTTGAGGGACTGCCGGTCGATCACCAGCTCCAGCGCGCGGTCGGGGAGCCCGAGCGTCTCGGCGAGCGGGAGGTCGTCGGCTCCGGCGATCGGATGGTCGAGGGAGAGGGTGTGGTGCACCCCGTCGGCGTGCAGGCCGCGCCGCACCTCCTCCTCGGTGAGCCCGGCCTCGGCGGCGAGCTCGGCCGCGGTGACGTGCGTGCCGGCGTCGCGCTGCTCCAGCCGGGTGCGGGCGGCGCGGACGGCGGCCCGCAACTCCTGGTCCCTGCGCGGTATGTGCAGTGACCACACGTGATCGCGCACATGGCGCTTGAGCTCCCCGGTGATGGTGGGGATGGCGAAGGACTCGAACGCGCACCCGAGCCGGGGATCGAAGCGGTCGACGGCGTGCACGAGGGCCAGCGCGGCCACCTGCCGCAGGTCGGCGGGGCTCTCGCCGCACTTGCGGAACCGCACGCTGACGCGCTCCGCCATGGGCAGCCAGGCGGCGATGATCTCCTGCCGCAGCCGGTCGCGTTCCGGGCCGTGGGGGAGTGCGGCCAGGCGCCGGAAGAGGTGCAGGGTGTCGGGCGAGTCGCAGTCGCGCCCGCGGGGGCAAGGCGTTGTCTCAGCCATGGTCGCAGCTGTCCCCTCGTTCGTGCGTCAAGGACGCCAAGGAGTGCCGGATGCCTGCCGGCCGGAGCACTTTCCGGAGCACCGTGCCGTGGTGCGTCCGCCCGGGCCCCGCGTACGGGCGGGCCGGTGCCTCGGGGCCGCGCCGGCTCGGAGCCGGCCACGGTCGTCCCAGCATGACCCGGCACCCCGCTTCCCGCGACTCGGAGCGTGCGCGTGCTCACGCAGAGCGAGGCGGCCGGAAACGGCCACGGCGTCGTGACGGGCGTCACCGTGCCGGCGCCTTGACGCCCGCTCGGTGTAATCGATTACCTGGGCACCGCGAAAACGATTACATCCGCCTTTCCCCGAGCGGCCCGGAGGCGCCGTGACGAACATCAAGGACGTGGCCGAGCGGGCCGGCGTGTCCGTCGCCACCGTCTCCCGCGTGCTCAACGGCCGCTCTCCCGTGGCCGGGACCCGCGAGCGGGTCCTCGCCGCCGTCGCAGAGCTCGGCTACCGCCCCAACGTCGTCGCCCGCGCCCTGCGCACCGCCCGCACCCGCACCCTCGGCCTCGTCATCAGCGACCTGCGCAACCCGTTCTTCACCGAGCTCGCCGACGCCGTCGAGCAGGAGGCCCGGCGGCTCGGCTACAGCCTGATCATCGGCAACGCCGGCGAGAGCACGGAGCAGCAGGACGACTACATCCGCACCCTGCTCGACCGGCGCATCGACGGACTGATGGTCAGCTCCGCCGGCACCGGCTCCGCCATGCTCGGCGAAGTCGTCGCCTCCGGCACGCCCCTGGTCCTCCTCGACCGTGCCGTCCCCGGCGTCGCCGCCCCCTGCGTCCGGGCGGAGGGCCGCGAGGCGCTGACCGAACTGGCCGCCCACCTCGCCGCGTTGGGCCGGCGCCGGCCGGCCGTGATCGTGGCGCCCGCCGGCACCCCGACCGGCGACGAGCGCCTGGACCTCTTCCGCACGGCCCTGGCCGGACACGGCATCGAGCTGCCCCCCGAGCGCATCGCGGAGTCGGCGGACCCGAGCCCCGCCGGCGGCCGGTGCATGATGCGCGCCCTGCTGGCCCTGCCCGAAGCCCCCGACGCCGTGCTCGCCACGGACAACCTGATGGCCCTCGGCGCCTGGGACGAGATCCGGGACCGCGGCCTGCGCGTCCCCGCCGACCTGGCGCTCGTGGCCTTCGACGACGTCGCCTGGTTCGCCCACCTCGACCCGCCGCTCACCGCCATCGCCCAGCCCACGCGCGAGCTGGGCCGGGCGGCGGTGCACGCCCTGCTGGAGCGGATCGAAGGACGCCCGGCCGACTCCGTGCTGCTGCCCGCCCGGCTCGTCCGCCGCCGCTCCTGCGGCGAACCACCCACCCGCTGAACCACGAGAGGGGCAGCGCATGACCGGCGTCGACGACGTACCGGGCCGCGGGACCACCCCGGTGCGCAACGAGCTGCTGCGCATCGAAGGGGCCGCCAAGTCCTTCCCCGGCGTACGGGCGCTGGACGGCGTGGACCTGAGCCTGCGTGCGGGCGAGGTGCACGTCCTGCTCGGGGAGAACGGCGCGGGCAAGAGCACGCTCATCAAGATGCTCTCCGGCGTCCACCGCCCCGACGAGGGCCGCATCCTGATGGACGGGCGGGAGGTGGCCATCCGCTCCGCGCAGGACGCCGAACGGCTGGGCATCGCCACCATCCACCAGGAGTTCAACCTCGTCCCCGGCCTCACCGTCGCCGAGAACCTCTTCCTGGGCCGCCAGCCGCGCACCCGCCTCGGCCTGATCGACAAGCGCACCCTGCACACGCGCGCCGCCGCACTTCTGCGCCGCGTCCGCCTGGACGCCTCACCCGCCACACCGGTCCGTGAACTGGGCATCGCCCAGCTGCAGATGGTGGAGATAGCCAAGGCGCTGAGCCTGGACGCCCGTGTCCTGATCATGGACGAGCCGACCGCCGTCCTCACCTCCGGCGAGGTGGAGACGCTCTTCGGGATCGTGCGCGCCCTGCGTGCGAGCGGCGTCGGCGTCCTCTTCATCACCCACCACCTGCAGGAGATCGCCGCCCTCGGCGACCGGGTCACCGTCCTGCGCGACGGCCGCTCGGTGGCCGAGGTGCCCGCCACGGCCGGCGAGGACGAACTGATCCGCCTGATGGTGGGCCGCGACATCGCCGAGCAGTACCCGCGCCGGCGCCCCGACACCCCCGGAGCACCCCTGTTGCGCGTCCGCGGCCTGACCCGGGCCGGCGCCGCCGGGGGCCCCGCCCTCCAGGACGTCGCCTTCGACGTCCGGGCCGGCGAGGTCGTCGGACTCGCCGGGCTGGTCGGCGCGGGCCGTACGGAGGTGGCCCGCGCGCTCTTCGGCGCCGACCGGTACGACGCCGGAACGGTCGAGATCGACGGCAGGCCCCTGCCCCGGGGCGACGTCCGGGCCGCGATGCGCGCCGGGCTCGGGCTGGTACCGGAGGACCGCAAGGGCCAGGGGCTGGTGCTCGACGCCTCGTTGCAGGACAACCTCACCCTGGCCCGGCTGCACCGCGACACCCGCGCCGGGTTCGTCGACCGGCGGGCCCAGCGGCGCGAGGCCGCCGAGGTCGCCGCGCGGCTGAAGGTCCGCACCACCGGGCTGGACCGGAGCGCCCGCACCCTGTCCGGCGGCAACCAGCAGAAGATCGTCATCGGCAAGTGGCTGCTGGCCGGCGTCCGGCTGCTGATCCTCGACGAACCCACGCGCGGCATCGACGTCGGCGCCAAGGTCGAGATCTACCGCCTCGTCAACGAGCTGACGGCGGCCGGCTGCGCAGTGCTGATGATCTCCAGTGACCTTCCGGAGGTGCTCGGCATGAGCGACCGGGTGCTGGTGATGGCACAGGGGCGGCTCGTCGGGGAGCTGGCGGGTCCGGCGGCGACCCAGGACGCGGTGATGGAGCTGGCCGTCCGGCCGGCCCACGGGAACACGAACGACCAGAGCGCGATGGAGGGCTCCGATGTCGGCTGAGGTGCTTCGGGCGCCCGGGACCACCTCCGGGCAGTGGTTGAGGGGAGCGGTGCTGCGCAACGGTCCGCTGGGCGGCCTCGTCGCCCTGGTCGTGGTGATGGCCGTCCTCTCCCGCGACTTCCTGAACGGGCAGAACCTGCTCAACGTCGGCGTCCAGGCGTCGGTGACCGCGATCCTCGCCTTCGGGGTGACGTTCGTCATCGTGTCGGCCGGCATCGACCTGTCCGTCGGCTCGGTGGCCGCGCTCTCGGCGACGGTCGCGGCCTGGGCGGCGACGCGCGAGGGCCTGCCGGTCTGGCTCGCCCTGCTCCTCGGTCTCGCCGTCGGCGCCGTGGCGGGCCTGCTGTCGGGCGCACTGGTCGCCTACGGCAGACTGCCCGCGTTCATCGCCACGCTCGCGATGCTCTCGGTGGCCCGGGGCCTGGCCCTGGTCGTCTCGGGCGGCTCGCCGATCGCCTTCCCCGCGTCGCTGGGCGGGCTGGGCGACACGCTCGGCGGCTGGCTGCCGGTGCCCGTCCTGGTGATGGCCGCCATGGGCCTGCTGGCGGCCCTGGTCCTGGCCCGCACGTACACCGGCCGGGCGATGTTCGCGATCGGCGGCAACGAGGAGGCGGCCCGGCTCTCCGGCATCGACGTCAGGCGCCGCAAGCTCGTCGTCTACGCGCTGTCCGGGCTCT
This sequence comes from Streptomyces cinnamoneus, assembly GCF_014650495.1. Classification (GTDB taxonomy): domain Bacteria; phylum Actinomycetota; class Actinomycetes; order Streptomycetales; family Streptomycetaceae; genus Streptomyces; species Streptomyces cinnamoneus. The sequence continues at coordinate 105,178 of NZ_BMVB01000001.1, forward strand.
TCGCGGCCGTCGCCGGCATCGTCCTGGCCGCCCGGCTGACCTCGGCCCAGCCGCAGGCCGCGGCCGGCTACGAACTGGACGCCATCGCCGCCGTGGTGATCGGCGGCGCGAGCCTGTCGGGCGGTTCCGGCAAGGCGTCCGGCACCCTCATCGGCGCACTGATCCTCGCGGTGCTGCGCAACGGGCTCAACCTGCTGAGCGTCTCGGCGTTCTGGCAGCAGGTCGCCACGGGCCTGGTCATCGCCGTGGCCGTGCTGCTGGACACGCTGCGCCGCCGGAGCACGCGATGAGGGCGCGCAGGGGCGCACTGGCCGCAGCGGCACTGATCGCGCCGCTTGCCCTCGGCGGCTGCGACCGCGGCGGGAACACGGACCTGGGCCTGGCGCTGTCCACGATGAACAACCCCTTCTTCGTGGGCATCAAGCAGGGCGCCCAGGCGGAGGCGAAGGCCCGGGGACTGAAGATCAACATCACGGACGCGCAGAACGACCCCCTCCAGCAGATCAACCAGATGGAGACCTTCACCAGCCAGAACGTCAGGGCGGCCGTCATCAACCCCGTCGACTCCGACGCCGCCGTCCCCGCGGTGGGGGTGGCCAACCGGGCCGGCGTACCGGTGATCTCCATCGACCGCGGGGTCAACGGCGCCGCGGTCGGCTCGACCATCGCCTCCGACAACGTCGAGGGCGGCCGGCTGGCGGCCCGGACGCTCGCCGAGGCGCTCGGCGGCCGGGGCAAGGTGGCCTTCCTGGAGGGCCGGCCCGGCACGTCGGCCGCGCGCGAGCGCGGCAAGGGCTTCGAGGAGGGCATCAGGGCCTACCCCGGCATCGAGGTCGTCGCCCGGCAGCCCGCGGACTTCGACCGCACCAAGGGCATGGACGTCATGGCCAACGTGCTCCAGGCCCACGGCGACATCGGCGGCGTCTTCGCGGCGAACGACGAGATGGCGCTGGGCGCGTCGAAGGCGCTCGGCGCCCGGTCGGGGAAGGACGTACGGGTGGTGGCGTTCGACGGCACGCCCGACGGCATCGCGGCCGTGCGCGGCGGCACCCTGACCGCGACGGTCGCCCAGCAGCCGAAGCTGCTGGGCCGGCAGGCGGTGGAGTGGGCGCTGAAGGCGTCCCGGGGTGAGAAGCTGCCGGAGCGGGTGAAGGTACCGGTGGTCCTGGTGACCGGGGAGAACGCGGCGGAGTTCGATGGGTGACACGAGCATGTACGACGTACTGGTGATCGGTTCCGCCAACGCGGACCTGACGGTCCGGGTCGCCCGGCGCCCGGGCCCGGGCGAGACCGTCCACGGCACGGACCTGACCGAGTCGCCCGGCGGCAAGGGCGCCAACCAGGCCGCGGCGGCAGCCCGCCTGGGCGCCCGCACGGCCCTGCTGGCGCGGGTCGGTGACGACGCGTACGCGGAGCTGCTGCTGGACGCGCAGCGCACCGCGGGCACGGACGTGCGGCACGTCCTGGTGGAGCAGGGCGCCCGGACGGGCACCGCGATGATCGTCGTCGGGCCGGACGGGGACAACACGATCGTCGTCTCACCCGGCGCCAACGCCCGTCTCGCCCCGGCCGACGTGACGGCGGCACGCGAGGCGATCGCCGCTTCGGCGGTGGTGTCCCTGCAGCTCGAAGTACCGCCGGAGACGGTGCGGGCGGCGGCGGAGGCCGCCGGGGAGGCCGGCGCCCGGGTCGTGCTCAATCCCTCGCCGGTACCGGACGCGCTGGACGCGCAGCTGCTGTCGGCGGCGGATCCGCTGGTCGTCAACGAGCATGAGGCGCGGCGACTGTCGGGCGCGCCCGACGGCGACCCCGAGTCCTGGGCCCGCGCCCTGCACGAGCAGGGGGCCCGCTCGGTCGTCGTCACGCTGGGGGGCGAGGGCGCGCTGGTCCTCGACGCCGGGGGGACGGCGGTGCGGGTGCCGGGGGTGCCGGTGCGGGTGGTCGACACGACCGGTGCGGGCGATGCCTTCACCGGTGCCCTGTGCGTGCGGCTGGCGGCGGGGGCCGGGCCGGCCGATGCGGCGCGCTATGCGGTGCGGGCCGGAGCGGCGGCGGTGGGGAGGGCGGGGGCGCAGCCGGAGTTGGATCTTCCGGCCGGCCCGGGTGAGAAAACCGGCCCGTCCGGCGTGTGAGGACCGTTTCCCGGGGCGGAGCCCCGGGAAACGGTGAAAGGGCGGGTCAGGGGAGAAGGCCCCGCAGGGCACCCAGCGTTGCCGGGAGGTCCGCCGCCGGGATGCCACCGCCCTGGGCGACGTCCTGGTTGCCGCCACCACGGCCGCCGAGTGCGGACTTCACCAGCGTCGCGGCCGACAGACCCGCGGCCCGGGCCGCCGCGTTGAGGGCGACCGTCAGGACGGCCTTTCCGCCGTCGGTCTCCGCACCGATCGCCACCACACCCGGCCGGGCGTCCGGCAGCCGGTCGCGGACGGCCAGGGCCAGGGAGCGGGCGTCCTCGTCGGCCGTCGCCGTGACCACGAGCGTGCCGCCCGCGTCCTGGGCCTCGGCGGCCAGCTCGGCGGCCCGGGCGAGGGCCGCCCGCCGCCGCAGCTCCTCCGCCTGCTGGTCGGCGGCCTTGAGCCGGTCGAGGAGACCGGCCACCCGTTCGGGCAGCTGCGCCCGCGGCGCCTGCAGTTGCTCCGCCAGCCGCAAGACCAGGTCGCGCTCGCGCGCCAGGTAGCCGAAGCCCTCGAAGCCGACGGCTGCCTCCAGCCGCCGCATGCCGGCCCCCACCGACGACTCCGCCGTCAACGCCACCACGCCCACCTGCGCGGCGCGTTCCACGTGCGTGCCGCCGCACAGCTCGCGCGACCACGCGCCGCCGATCTCGACGACCCGCACCCGCTCGCCGTACGTCTCGCCGAACAGCGCCAGCGCACCGATCTCCTTGGCCTCCGGCAGCGTCATCCAGCGCACGTCGACGGGCAGGTCCCGGCGCAGCGCCCGGTTCGCGGCCTCCTCGACCTCACTGCGCGCCGCCGGCCCCAGCGCGCCGCGCCAGGGGAAGTCCAGCCGCAGGTAGCCGGGCCGGTTGTACGAACCGGCCTGCAGGGCCGTGGGGCCGAGCACCTGCCGCAGCGCCGCGTGCAGCACGTGCGTACCGGAGTGCGCCTGCCGGGCGCCCAGCCGCCACTCCGGGTCGACGGCGGCCCGTACCGCGTCGCCCACGGCCAGCTCGCCGGCCGACACCCGGACCTGATGGACGACCAGCCCCGGCAGCGGCCGCTGCACGTCCAGCACCTCGGCCTCCACCGAGGCGCCGGTGAGGGCGCCGGCGTCGCTGTCCTGGCCGCCGGACTCGGCGTAGAAGGGCGTGCGGTCCAGGACGGCGGTGGCGATCTCGCCGGTGCGGACGGACGTCACCGGACCGGCCGGGCCCAGCAGGGCCAGCACCCGCGACTCCGTCTCCAGCGTGTCGTACGCCTGCCAGTCGGTCGGCCCGTGGGCGCCCAGCACCGCCCGCAGCGCCGAGGTGTCGAGCGCGCCGCCCGACTTGCGGGCCCGGGCGTCGGCGCGGGCGCGTTCCCGCTGCTCGGTCATGAGGGCGGTGAAGCCGTCGCGGTCGACCTCGACGCCCTGTTCCTCGGCCATCTCCAGGGTCAGGTCGATGGGGAATCCGTAGGTGTCGTGCAGCAGGAACGCCTGCTTGCCCGGCAGGAGGTGACCGCCGCGCGCCTTGACGTCCGCGACCGCCGTGTCCAGCACGGTCGTGCCCTGCCGCAGCGTCGACCGGAAGGCGTCCTCCTCGGCGTACGCCTGCTGGGAGATGCGGCCGAACTCCTCGGCCACCTCCGGGTAGCTGTGCTTCATGCAGTCCCGCGCGGCCGGCAGCAGCTCGGGCAGCGCCGGGTCCTGGTACCCCAGCAGCCGCACGGAGCGCACGGCCCGGCGCAGGATGCGCCGGAGCACGTATCCACGGCCCTCGTTGCCGGGGGCGGTGCCGTCGGCGAGCAGCATCAGGGCGGTGCGCACGTGGTCGGCCACGACCCGCAGCCGCACGTCCGCCTGGTGATCGGCGCCGTACCGCACACCGGTCAGTTCCGCGGCCCGGTCCAGCACGGGCCGCGTCTCGTCGATCTCGTAGAGGTTGTCGACGCCCTGCAACAAGGTGGCCATGCGCTCCAGGCCCATGCCCGTGTCGATGTTGCGGCGCGGCAGCTCGCCCAGGATCGGATAGCCGCTCTTGCCGGCCCCCTCCCCGCGCTCGTACTGCATGAAGACCAGGTTCCAGAACTCCATGTACCGGTCCTCGTCCACGGCCGGCCCGCCCGCGCGGCCGAGCGCGGGCCCCCGGTCGTAGTACAGCTCGGAGCAGGGACCGCAGGGGCCGGGGACGCCCATGGACCAGAAGTTGTCCTCGTCGCCCCGGCGCACGATCCGCTCCTCGGGCAGCCCCGCGACGCGCCGCCACAGCAAGGCGGCCTCGTCGTCGGAATGGTGGACGGTGGCCCAGATCCGCTCGGGATCGAGCCCGTACCCACCGTTCTCGACAGCGGAGACGGACAACTCCCAGGCGAAGGCGATGGCCTCCTCCTTGAAGTAGTCCCCGAACGAGAAATTGCCGTTCATCTGGAAGAACGAGCCGTGCCGGGTGGTCTTGCCGACCTCCTCGATGTCCAGCGTCCGCACGCACTTCTGCACACTGGTCGCGCGCGGCCACGGCGGCGACGCCTCGCCGGTCAGGTACGGCTTGAACGGCACCATGCCCGCGTTGACGAACAGCAGCGTCGGGTCGGGGGTGGGCAGGGGCGCGCTGGGCACCACGGTGTGGCCGCGCGTGGCGAAGAAGTCGAGGAAGCGGCTGCGGATGTCGGCGGTTCGCACAGGGGGCTCCGATCAGGCGGCGCGGACGATGCGGGTCACGGGGTGGAGCGCCGCGTACTCCAGGGGCGCGGACGGATCGATGGACACGTCGAGCGGCGCGGGTTCGGCTCCCGCCCGCACCAGCAGGTCACCGACGGCGGCGATCATCGCTCCGTTGTCGGTGCACAGCCGCAGCGGCGGCACGCGCAGCTCGATGCCCGCAGCATCGCAGCGCTGCTGGGCCAGCGCCCGCACCCGCGAGTTCGCGGCCACGCCGCCGACGACCACCAGGGTGCCCACGCCGTGTTCCCGGCACGCGCCGACGGCCTTGCGGGTGAGCACGTCGGCCACGGCCTCCTGCAGCGAGGCGGCCCCGTCCGCGACGGGCAGCTCGCGACCGGCGGCGCGATGCTGCTCGGCCCACCGGGCGGCCGCCGTCTTCAGCCCCGAGAAGGAGAAGGCGTACGGATCGTCCCGCGGCCCGGTCAGCGGCCGCGGGAACGCCACCGCCCGCGGATCGCCTTCCCGGGCCGCCCGGTCGACCGCCGGGCCACCGGGATAGGGCAGCCCGAAGACGCGGGCCACCTTGTCGAAGCACTCGCCGGCCGCGTCGTCGAGGGTGTCCCCGAGATGGACGATCGGATCCCGCGCCAGGTCCCGGACGAGCAGCAGCGAGGTGTGCCCGCCGGAGACGATCAGCACCATGCAGGGATTCGGCAGCGGCCCGTGCTCCAGCGTGTCGGCGGCCACGTGCCCGGCGAGGTGATGCACGCCGTACAGGGGGACGCCCAGTGAGTAGGCGAGCCCCTTGGCCGCCGCGACGCCGACCTGCAGGGCACCGGACAGCCCGGGCCCGGTCGTCACCGCGACCGCGTCGATGTCGCCCATGGCGATGCCCGCGTCGTCCAACGCCGCCCGTACCACGGGGGCGGCCGAGTGGACGTGCGCCCGCGCCGCGATCTCCGGCACGACACCCCCGTACCGGGCGTGCTCGTCCATGCTGGAGGCCACCGCGTGACCCAGCAGCTTCCCGTCCCGGACCAGACCGGCGCCGGTCTCGTCGCAGGACGACTCGATACCCAGCACCACCGGTGAACGCCTCACGAGCGCGCCTCCTGCCTTGATTCAGTAATTGCACAGCATATGCAACAAGGGTCCGCCCGTCGTGCCGTCGCCGCAGGTCAGTAGAGTTCCGGTGCCCCCGTACGCCGCGAACACCGAGGTACGCCCGTGAGCCCCGCCCCCGTGACGGTCGTAGGAATCGGTGCCGACGGCTGGCCCGGCCTCGCCCCCACCTCCCGGGAGGCGCTGCGCGCGGCCGAGGTGATCATCGGTGGCCCCCGTCAGCTGGACCTGTTGCCGCCCGAGTGCCCCGGCGAGCGCATCGCCTGGCCCTCGCCGCTGCGCCCGGCGGTACCGGGGCTGCTGGCCGCGCACGCCGGCCGGCGCGTATGCGTACTGGCCAGCGGGGACCCCCTGTTCTACGGCATCGGCAGCACCCTCGCCGACGTCCTCGGTGCCGACCGGCTCCACGTCCTGCCGCACCCCTCCTCCGTCTCGTACGCCTGCGCCCGCCTGGGCTGGTCCCTGCACGACACCGACGTGATCAGCCTCGTCGGCCGCCCCCTGGCGGCGCTCGCGGCCGCGGCGCACGACGGCCGCCGCCTCCTCGTGCTCGGCGCCGGAGCGAAGACGCCCGCCGAGGTGGCCGGTCTGCTGTGCCGGCTCGGCTACGGGCAGAGCCGGATGACCGTGCTGGAACAGCTGGGCGGCGACCGCGAACGCCGCCTCGACGGCACCGCCGACACCTGGCCGCACCCGCCGGGCGACCCCCTCAACGTCATCGCGGTCACCTGCCACCGCGACCCGGACGCACTCCGCGTCCACCTCACCCCCGGCCTGCCCGACGACGCCTTCGAACACGACGGCCAGCTGACGAAGCGCCACGTACGTGCGGCGACCCTCGCCGCGCTCGCCCCCGCCCCCGGCGAACTGCTGTGGGACGTGGGCGGCGGCTCCGGCTCCATCGGCATCGAATGGATGCGCGCCCACCGCTCGTGCCGGGCCGTGGCCGTCGAACGCGATGCGGTGCGTTCTGAGCGCATCACGCGCAACGCGGATGCCTTGGGGGTGCCGGGGCTGCGGGTGGTCACCGGCCGGGCGCCGGAGGCCCTGGTGGGCCTGCCCACTCCTGATGCGGTGTTCATCGGGGGCGGCCTGACCTCCTCCGGCCTGCTCGACGCCTGCTGGAACGGGCTCCGGGCCGGGGGGCGCCTGGTGGCCAACACCGTCACCCTCGAATCCGAGGCGCTGCTGACGGAGTGGTACCGCCGCCACGGCGGTGACCTGACCCGCCTTGCGGTCGCGCACGCCGTGCCCGTGGGGGGTTTCACGGGGTGGCGGCAGGCCATGCCGGTGACGCAGTGGTCGGTGGTCAAGCCGTGACGGGTGCGGCCCGGTGGGCCGGTTTGTGCCCACCCTCCCCCAGCTACCGCTGGGAGGTGCCCCCGGCCCAGCGGGGCGATGGCCGACAAACGACCGGAGGGGCCGGGGTGGGATGGGCCCTGGCAGGGGACGTAAGGGATATTTGCGGATGCCTGCCGGGTAACCGACACCGCTGACAGGGGCCGTAAATATTCCAGTCCCCAGAAGGGCCCGTCCCACCCCGGCCCCGCCCCACGAACGCACCGACATCCAAGGAGACCGCATGACCGTGTACTTCATCGGCGCCGGCCCCGGCGCGGCCGACCTCATCACGGTCCGCGGCGCCCGGACCCTGGCCCGCTGCGGCGTCTGCCTCTACGCCGGCAGCCTCGTCCCGGCCGAACTCCTCGACGAGTGCCCGCCCGGTGCCCGCCTCGTCGACACCGCCCACCTGAACCTCGCCGACATCACCGCCGAGTTCGTCCGCGCCCACGAGGCCGGCCACGACGTGGCGCGCCTGCACTCCGGTGACCCCGCCGTCTTCAGCGCCGTCGCCGAGCAGATGCGCCGCCTGGACGCGCTGGGCATCCCCTACGAGATCGTCCCCGGCGTCCCCGCCTTCGCCGCCGCCGCGGCAGCCCTCGGCCGCGAACTGACCGTGCCGACCGTCGGCCAGACCGTCATCCTCACCCGCGTCGCCCAGCGGGCCACCCCCATGCCCCCCGGCGAGGACCTCGCCACCCTCGGCCGCAGCGGCGCCCTGATGGTCCTCCACCTCGCCGCCCGCCACGCCGACCGCGTCGTCGCCGAACTGCTCCCGCACTACGGCGCCGACTGCCCCGCCGCCGTCGTCGCCATGGCCAGCCGCCCCGACGAGCTCGTCCTGCGCGGCACGCTCGCCGACATCGCGGAGCAGGTGAAGGCGGCGGGCGTCGTCCGCACCGCCGTCATCGTCGTCGGCCGCACCCTCGCGGCCGAGCAGTTCCCCGACAGCTTCCTGTACTCGGCCGAACGGGACCGGGACAGCTGCGGGCTGACGGTCCCGGACCCCACCGGCCCCTGACCGCTTGACCCTCACACCGTGTCAGGCCGTGGACTGAGCACATCATGTTCACCATCGGAGACTTCGCCCGCCACGGCCGTGTGTCCGTCCGCATGCTGCGCCACTACGACGCCATCGGACTGCTGCGCCCGGCCCGTGTCGACCCGTTCAGCGGCTACCGCCTCTACGAGGCCGGACAGCTCGCCCGCCTCAACCGCGTCATCGCCCTCAAGGACCTCGGATTCACCCTCCAGCAGGTCCAGGCGATCGTGGACGAGGAGGTGAGCGCCGAGGAGCTGCGCGGGATGCTGCGGCTGCGCCGCGCCGAGCTGGAGGCCGCCGCCGCGGCGGCCACGGCCCGGCTGGCGCAGGTCGAGGCGAGGCTCCGCACGATCGAGAGCGAGGGACGGATGAGCACCCACGACGTGGTGGTCAAGAGCGTGCCGGCGGTCCGGGTGGCCCGGCTGAGCACCCAGGTGGCGAGCTTCGACCCGGAGGACATCGGCCCCGTCGCCGGACCGCTGTTCGACGAACTGTGCCGCCGGCTGGCGGCCGCGGGCGTCGCGCCGGCGGGACCGGGCGTCCAGCACTACGAGGACGCCCCGGACGGCGGCGGGATCGTCGTCCACGTCGCCTTCCCGGTCGGCGCGGCCGCCCGCGGCGAGGACTTCGAGGTCGTCGACCTGCCGGCCGTGCCCACCGTGGCGGCCCTCGTCCACCACGGCTCCATGGACGAGATCGTGCCCACGGCCCAGACCCTGGCCCACTGGATCGGCGCCAACGGCTACCGGTCGACGGGCTACGCGCGCGAGGTGTACCTCGCGTACGGCGAGGGCGACCCCGCGGGATGGGTGACGGAGATCCAGGAGCCGGTGACCGACGCCGGGTGAGCCCGGTTGTGTGATCGGTCATAGCCACGCCTCCCGGGGTGTGCTCACCTTGGAATGATCATGAGGCGGCCGGCCGGGCCGCGCAGTTCCAAGGGGGGAATCCATGCAGAAGCGCACAACCCGTACCCGTGGCAGGCTCGTCGCGCTCGCCGCGGCCGTGGCCGTGGTCGGCGGAACGGTCGCGGCCGGGCCGGCCGGCGCCGCGACCGGAGCGGAGGAGTCGGGCGGCACCCGTGCCGCGACGCAGCGGGCCCTCGACGGCCTCGTCGCGGCCGGGATGCCGGGCGTCGCCGCCGAGACCCGTACGCCCAGGGGGAGCTGGTTCGGTTCGTCCGGCTACGCGGACACCGCCACCCAGCGCAAGCGCACCGCCGCCGACCACTTCCGGGCGGGCAGCATCACCAAGACGTTCGTGGCCACCACGCTCCTCCAGCTCGAAGCGGAGGGGAAGCTGAGCCTGGACGACTCGGTGGAGCGCTGGCTGCCGGGCGTCGTGAAGGGCAACGGCTACGACGCCAACAAGATCACGATCCGTCAGCTCCTCAACCACACCAGCGGTGTGCACGACATGGTGTACACCCCGGAGTGGGACAAGGACATGAACGGCCCCGGCTTCCTGGAGCACCGCTACGACGTCAAGACCCCGCAGGAGGTCATCGCGTACGGGCTCAAGTACGGCCCCGACTTCGAGCCGGGCAAGGGCTGGAACTACTCCAACACCGGCTTCGTCCTCGCCGGCATGGTCATCGAGAAGGTGACCGGCAAGCCGTACGCGAGCGAGGTCGAGCGCCGCATCGTCAAGCCGCTGGGTCTGAAGGAGACGACGTTCCCGGGCACCGACCCGAAGCTGCCGGCGCCGCACCCGGTGGGCTACTCCAAGCTCTACGTCCAGAACCCCGGCCCGGAGGTCCACGACGCCACCGAGTACCGCCCCTCCTGGTCCGGTGCGACGGGTGAGGTCGTCAGCACCAGCGGCGACCTGAACCGCTTCTACAGCGCACTGCTGCAGGGCAAGCTGCTGCCGCGCAAGCAGCTGGACGCGATGCTCACGACCGTGGACACCGGGCAGCAGTTCCGGTACGGCCTGGGCATCATGTCGCGCTCGCTGACCTGCGGCACCACGGTCTGGGGCCACGACGGCGTGGTCTGGGGCTCGTTGTCCGGAGCGGCCGTGACCCGCGACGGCAAGAACGCGCTCACCTTCAACATCAACGGCGACTGGCTGGACCAGAGCCCGCCCTTCGAGAACATGTTCGAGGGTGCGTTCTGCGGCACGACCGGGAAGACGCTCAAGAAGCCGGCGGTGCTCGGCCCCGTGAACCGCTAGGTCACCACCCCCGCGGCTCCGCCCGTCCCACGATGACGCCCGCGCGGTCGATGCAGATGACGTCGACCGTGACGGGCGCGCCGCGCAGCACGGCCAGGGCCTCGTCACGGGCGCGGGCGGCGACGAGATCGCCGAGCGGGACGCCGGCGGCCTCGCACAGGCGCAGGGCCTCCAGCCCGGTGTTGGCGTCGGTGACGGCGGCGGCGAGGACGTCGTCGCCACCGCCGTGGCGGGCGAGTTCGGCGAGGAACGCCTTGTTCACCTGCGAGCGGCCCGAGTGCAGGTCGAGGTGGCCGGCGGCCAGCTTGGAGAGCTTGGCGAAGCCGCCGGCGATGGTGAGCCGGTCCACGGGGTGCCGGCGGATGTACTTGAGCACGGCCCCCGCGAAGTCGCCCATGTCGAGGAGTGCGTCCTCGGGCAGCCCGTGCACGGCGACCGCGACCTTCTCGGACGTCGCGCCCGTGCAGCCCGCCACGTGTGTACGGCCCGCCGCGCGGGCCACGTCGACGCCGCGCCGGATGCTGTCGATCCAGGCGGAGCAGGAGTAGGGGACGACGATGCCGGTGGTGCCCAGGATGGAGATGCCGCCGAGGATGCCCAGGCGCGGGTTCCAGGTGGAACGGGCGATCTCCTCGCCGTGATCGACCGCGACCTCGATCTCGACGTCGCCGGTGCCGCCGTGCCGGGCGGCGACCTCGGCGACGTGGTCGCGCATCATCTGCCGGGGCACGGGGTTGATGGCGGGTTCGCCGACGGGCAGCGGCAGCCCGGGCCGGGTGACCGTGCCGACGCCGGGGCCCGCCCGGAAGACGACTCCGGAGCCGGCGGGCAGGATCCGTACCGTGGCGCGGATGAGGGCACCGTGCGTGACGTCGGGGTCGTCGCCGGCGTCCTTGACCACGGCGGCCATGGCGCGCCCGTCACCCGCCTCCTCGGCGGCGAGCGCGAAGGCGGGCGTCTGCCCCTTGGGCAGCGTGATCGTCACGGGGTCGGGGAACTCGCCGGTGAGCAGCGCGGTGTAGGCGGCGGTGGTGGCGGCGGTGGCACAGGCGCCCGTCGTCCAGCCGTGCCGGAGACCGGTGTGCTGCAGCTGGGCCGTGCGCCCGCCGATGGCCTGGCCGGCCGGGGCCGCCGCTTCCGCCGCCCCCGGCGTGCCGGCGGCGACCTCGGTCATGAGGGCCTCCGGGCGCGGTCGTAGGCTTGGCCTTCCCGCCGCGCCGGCCCGGCGGGCCGGGCACAGCACGACGAGAGGCACCCGGTGAGCGCCACGCGCCACGTCCTGATCCTCGGCGGCACGACCGAGGCCCGCCGCCTGGCGGACACCCTCGCCGCCGACACCGCGCTGCGGGTGACGACCTCACTCGCCGGACGCGTCGCCGCACCGCGGCTGCCGGCGGGGCAGGTGCGGATCGGTGGCTTCGGCGGGCCCGAGGGCCTCGCCCGCTGGCTGCGCGAGCAGCAGGTGGACGCGCTCATCGACGCCACCCATCCTTTCGCCGGCACGATCAGTTTCAACGCGGCACGGGCGGCCGCCGCCGTCCATGTTCCCCTGCTGGCCGTCCGCAGACCCGGCTGGGTCGCGGGCCCGGGCGACGACTGGCACCCGGTGGGCTCACTGGCCGAGGCGGCGGACGCACTGCCCGCGCTGGGGGAGCGCGTCTTCCTGACCACGGGCAGGATGGGCCTGGCGGCCTTCGCGCACCTTGAGGATAGGTGGTTCCTGGTCCGCTCCGTGGACGCCCCCGAGCCGCCCATGCCCCCGCACACAAAGGTGCTGCTGGACCGCGGCCCGTTCACGGTCGAGGGCGAACGCGCCCTGCTGCGCCGGCACGCGATCGACGTCCTGGTGACGAAGGACAGCGGGGCGGCGGCGACGTCCGCGAAACTGACCGCGGCCCGCGAGGCGGGCATCCCGGTCGTGGTGGTCCGGCGGCCGAGTGTGCCGGAGGGGGTACCGACCGCCGCCGGCCCGGCGGAGGCGGTGGAGTGGGTGCGAGGGGTCCTGGACGGTCGGTGACGGGTGGGTTCCGGTCCGGCATCGGTGGGTGAGCCGGTACGGTGCGAAGAGCGCCTGAGGACGGAGGACCCGTGACCGCACAGCACGCCGAAGAACCTGCCGAGCTCGTTCCGAGGCCGGAGATGACCTTCCCGGCGTTGCGCGCCGCACTGGCCCGCGTCGCGTCCTCCCGCCTTGCCGAGTTCCAGGCAGACCGTGATTCCGCGTTCACCGCGGCCACTCAGCACGCCTCCTTCAACCCGATCCGTATGTTCCAGGTCAAGTGGGCGACCGAGATCGAGATCGAGCGCAGGCCGGCCCTGGCCGCTCGATACCGAGCTGCCCTGGACGGCGCGAACACCTTCGACCGCGACGACCCGAGGTGGCGTGCGGCCATGGACGAGTGCATGGCCGTCCGGAACGAGGCCCGTGCTGCGGTGACCTGTGACTGAGACCTGGGCGTGGGAGTACGACCCCGACCCCGGGTACGTCATCGGCGGCATCGACAACCTCGCCTTCATCGCGAGGGTCGAGGAGCGGGCCGACGAACTGGTCCGCGCGGCGCGGCGCTCTACCTGGACGGGGCGAAGTACTCGGGTACCTCGCCCCGCATGCAGGAGGAGACCATCGACGCGTCGGGGATGTTCGTGTATCAGGTCGTGCCCCGCCACCAGCGGGTCTGCATCCGCCAGGTCTCCTTCCTCGGACTGTGATCCGCAGTGCGTCAGCGCTCCGGGTACCGCCGAGGTGTCCAGACGATCTCCTCGGCGCCGGACTCGCCGCGGCGGACCGTCCGCGTCTGCGTCGAGCCCACGATGAGCAGGGTGCGCATGTCGACCTGGTCCGGGTCGAGTTCGCCCAGGCGGACGATGCGGACGGACTCCTCCGGGCCGCCCACGTCGCGGGCGAGGACCACCGGGGTGTCGGGCGTGCGGTGTTCCAGGAGGAGGTCGCGGGCCTTGCCGACCTGCCAGATGCGGCTGCGGGAGCCGGGGTTGTAGAGGGCGAGCACCAGGTCGGCGGCCGCTGCGGAGCGCAGGCGCTCCGCGATGACCTCCCACGGCTTGAGGCGGTCGGAGAGGGAGACCACCGCGTAGTCGTGGCCGAGGGGGGCGCCCGCACGGGCGGCGGCGGCGTGGGCGGCCGTCATGCCGGGGACCACCCGGACCGGGATCTCGCGGTAGGGGTCCTCGGAGGCGACTTCGAGCACCGCCGTGGCCATCGCGAAGACACCCGGGTCGCCGGAGGAGACGACGGCCACGCGCCGGCCCTGGCGCGCGAGGTCGAGGGCGAAGTCGGCGCGTTCGGACTCCACCTTGTTGTCGGAGGCGTGCCGGCGCTGGCCGGGGCGTACGGGAACGCGGTCCACGTACGTGCTGTAGCCCACCACGTCCTCCGCCGCCGCCAGCGCACCCCGCGCCTCGGGCGTCAGCCACAGCGGGCCCGCCGGGCCGAGCCCGACGACCACGACCTCGCCGCCCCCGGCAACGGGCGGCGCGTCGATGCGGCTGGGCAGCACCGCCACCGAGAAGTACGGCACCGACTCCGGGTCCACGTCCGCCAGCCGGCCGGTCCGTTCGCCGCTCATCGTCGCGCGCTCGACGTACCGCGCCTCCGCCAGCCGGCCCGAGCGCTCCAGCGCGCCGCGCACCGCGGGGAAGGTCCGGCCGAGCTTCATCACCACGGCCGAGTCCGTCGAGGCCAGGCGGGCCGTCAGCTCCTCCTCCGGCAGCGTGCCGGGAAGGATCGTCAGCACCTCCTCGCCCTCGACGAGCGGCTCGCCCAGGCGGGCGGCGGCCGCACTCACCGAGGTGACCCCGGGCACGACCTCCGTCGGGTAGCGGTGGGACAGCCGCTTGTGCATGTGCATGTACGAGCTGTAGAAGAGCGGGTCGCCCTCGGCAAGCACCGCGACCGTCCGCCCGGCGTCGAGGTGGGCGGCCAGCCGGGCCGCGGCCTCCTCGTAGAACTCCTCCATCGCCCCGCGATAGCCGCCGGGGTGGTCGGTGGCCTCCGTGGTCACCGGGTAGACCAGTTGCTCCTCGATCTGGCCGGGACGCAGGTGCGCTGCGGCGATCGAGCGCGCGATGCTGCGGCCGTGCCGGGCGCTGTGGTACGCCACGACGTCCGCCGCCGCGATGACCTCCACGGCCCGTACGGTCATCAGTGACGGGTCGCCGGGACCGAGCCCGACGCCGTACAGCCGGCCGGCCGTCTGCGGATGCTGCTCGCTCACTCTTCCTCGCTCGCTATCGCGTTGATCGCGGCCGCGGCCATGGCACTGCCGCCCCGCCTGCCCCGCACCACCAGATACTCCAGCCCCAGGGGGCTGTCCACCAGCGCGTCCTTGGACTCGGCGGCGCCGATGAAGCCGACCGGAATGCCGAGGACCGCGGCCGGGCGCGGCGCCCCCTCGGCCACCATCTCCAGCAGACGGAACAACGCGGTGGGCGCGTTGCCGACCGCCACCACGGCGCCGTCCAGCTTCTCGCGCCACAGCTCCAGCGCCGCGGCGCTGCGGGTCGTGCCCATGCGGCGGGCCAGCTCCGGCACCGCCGGGTCGGCGAGCGTGCACAGCACCTCGTTGTCCGCGGGCAGCCGCTTGCGGGTGACCCCGCTGGCCACCATGTTGGCGTCGCACAGGATCGGCGCCCCGGCGCGCAGCGCCTCGCGCGCCCGCGCGACCACCTGCGGGGAGTACGCGAGGTCCCGTACGAGATCGGTCATCCCGCACGCGTGGATCATGCGCACCGCGACCTGGCCGACGTCCGGCGGCAGCCCGCCGAGGTCGGCCTCGGCGCGGATGGTGGCGAAGGACTGGCGGTAGATGGACGCGCCGTCCTTTTCGTAGTCGAACACTGTGCCCTCGTCGCCTTCGTCGTTCATGTCGTACGGGTGGTGCCTGGTGGGGGTGCCGCCGTTGCCGCGGCGGTCGTCGTTGCGGTCGTACGGGCCGTGGCCACCGCGTCGGCCAACTCCTGCGCCGTCTCCGGGGCCACCGCATGGGGTGCGGTGCGTGCCGTGTCCGGGGTCCCGGTGCGTACGGCGACGCGGTAGCCGTCCGCGGTCGCCAGCACGTCGACCCACGGGCCGTCGGAGGGGTGGCCGCAGCGCCGTTCGCATCCGGACCAGTACACCGGCAGCGCCCGGGGGCCGCCAGGGCGCGCGCCGGTGAGAGCGGCGGCCGCGTCGGCCCGTACGTCCGTGAGCGACTTCGCGCAGCCCGGGCGCCCGGCGCACGCGCCTGCGCGGTGCCAGGGGGAGGCGGGGGAGGTGACGAGGCCGGCGTCGGCGAGCGCGGCCAGCCGGGCGGGAGCCGCCCCGGGGGTCAGGCCGGGGACGACGATGCCGCGCCAGGGCGTCACCCGCAGTTCGCCGGTGCCGGCTTCGGCGGCGGTACGGGCGAGGAGCCGCCACTGCGCGACGGTGAGCCGGCCGAGGGGCGCCATGACGGACAGGGCACACCGGCCGCCGGGCCCGTCCACGGCCCCCGGTCCAGCCGCCGGTCCTGGTTCGGTTGCCGACGCGGGTCCGGCCATAGCCCCTAGTTCGGCCACTGGCCCCGGTCCGGCCACCGCCCCCGGTTCGGCTACCGACGCAGGTTCGGCCACCGCCCCCGGTTCGGCTGCTGCGGCGAGGGACGGCGTCGGGCCGTGGGTGGGTCCGGCCGCCGGGGGACCGGTATCGGCCGATCCGCCCCCGTCCGGCCCGGCACCGGTGGGTGCCCCGCATACGGTCGGCCCTCCGGTCGGCGTCGTGGCCGTCGGCTCGGCCCGGATGCCGGCCTCCGCAAGGCGGTCGGCCAAGGCGCCCAGGGCCGGCCGGTGTTGCGGAGCCAGGTCCTTGACCCGCCAGGCGGTCGCATCGTGTGCGCGCAACGTGCCGAGGAAGTGCTCGGCGGCCAGGACCGCCGCCCGCGGCGCGTCCGCGGCCGGTATCCGCAGCCCGGCCGGCCCCCTGCCGTAGCGCAGGACGGCCCGTCCGCCCTCCTCTGCGATCAATGTCACATCGGGGTCGAGGGCGGCGACGTCGCCCCGCCCGTCGTCCAGCCCGAAGAGGAAGCGCCCGGAAAGCGCAGTGATGTCAGGGTTCGCGCACAGCAGCCGGTCCAGGTCCCGTGCCCACGCCTGGACGTCGGCGTACCCGGAGCCATCCAGTCCGCTCAGTGGCGAGGCGACCAGGTTGCGCACCCGCTCGTGCGCGTCCGAGGGCAGCAGGCCGGCCGCGCGCAGCCGCGCTCCCAGCACGGCCCCGCAGTCCGAAGGCAGGCCGCGCAGCTGGAGGTTGCCGCGCGAGGTGAGGTCGAGGTGCCCGTCGCCCAGTTCCCCGGCCAGCCCGGCCAGGACCTCGGCCTGACGGGCCGTCAACAGCCCGGCGGGCAGCCGGATGCGGGCCAGTGCCCCGTCGGCCGCGGAGTGCAGCCGCAGCGCGCCGGGGCACGCGTCGCCGCGGTTGCGCGGGGACGCGCCGGTTCGGCACGTCTCGTCCCGGTCCGCGGGAGATGTGGGGGGCACAGGCATGGCGGCGAGCATACCGACGCCGGGGCCCGGTGCACCGTCCCGTACCGGATCACCAGCGCTTACTATGCTCACCAGGTGGGCAGTATCCAGCAGTCCCGTCGGATATCCGGCCCGCCGTACGCCAGCGA
Source organism: Streptomyces cinnamoneus (assembly GCF_014650495.1). Taxonomy (GTDB): domain Bacteria; phylum Actinomycetota; class Actinomycetes; order Streptomycetales; family Streptomycetaceae; genus Streptomyces; species Streptomyces cinnamoneus. Next base: position 122,305 of record NZ_BMVB01000001.1, read on the forward strand.
CGGCGTCAGGGGAGGAAGCCGGTGAGACTCCGGCACGGTCCCGCCACTGTGAGCGCGGCAGCGATGCCGCGCGAGTCAGGAACTCCCGCCGTCCTCCAACCGCCCGGGGCGCGGACCCCGAGGAAGGCCAGCCGCAGCATGCGCACGTTCCGGTGCCGCGCACCCCGGGCGACCCTCGAAGCACTCGGGAGCGCCGCGTGATCCTTCTCCTGTCGACGTCCGACACCGACCTGCTCAGTGCCCGCGCGGCCGCCGCCCAGGGGGGCCCGGTCCCGTACCGGCTGGCGAACCCCGCCCGGCTCGCACTCGACGACCTCCCGGCGCTCCTGGAGGGCACGGACCTCGTCGTCGTCCGGCTCCTCGGCGGCCTGCGCGCCTGGCAGGAGGGGCTCGACCTGCTGCTCGCCCAGGAGCGCCCCGTCGTCGTCCTCACCGGCGAACAGGCCCCCGACGCCCAGCTGATGGAGGCGTCCACCGTCCCCATCGGCATCGCCGCCGAGGCCCACGCCTACCTCGCCCACGGCGGCCCCGCCAACCTCGAACAGCTGGCCCGCTTCCTCTCCGACACCGTGCTGCTCACCGGCCACGGCTTCGAGGCCCCGGCCGCCGCCCCCACCTGGGGCGAGCTGGAGCGCACCCCCAAGCCGGGCGCCGACGGCCCGCTCGTCGCGGTGCTCTACTACCGCGCCCACCACATGAGCGGCAACACCGCCTTCGTGCACGCCCTCTGCGACGCCGTCGAGGACGCCGGCGGCCGCGCCCTGCCGCTGTACGTGGCCTCCCTGCGCGCCCCCGAGGCCGAGCTCGTCGAGGCGCTCGGCGCGGCCGACGCCGTCGTCACCACCGTCCTCGCCGCCGGCGGCACCCGGCCCGCCGAGGCCTCCGCCGGCGGCGACGACGAATCCTGGGACGCCGGCGCCCTCGCCTCCCTCGACGTGCCGATCCTGCAGGCCCTGTGCCTGACGGGCCCGCGCAGCGCCTGGGAGGAGAACGACGAGGGGCTCTCGCCGCTCGACGCCGCCACGCAGGTGGCCGTCCCCGAGTTCGACGGCCGCATCATCACCGTCCCGTTCTCCTTCAAGGAGGTCGACGAGGACGGCCTGCCCGCCTACGTCGCCGACCCCGAGCGCGCCGCCCGCGTCGCCGGCATCGCCGTGCGCCACGCCAAGCTGCGCCACATCCCGGCCGGTGACAAGCGGATCGCGCTCGTCCTGTCCGCGTACCCCACCAAGCACTCCCGCATCGGCAACGCCGTCGGTCTCGACACCCCCGCCAGCGCCGTGGCGCTGCTGCGCCGGCTGCGCGAGGAGGGCTACGACTTCGGCGACGAGGAGGTCCCCGGCCTCGCCTCCGGCGACGGCGACGAGCTGATCTACGCCCTGATCGAGGCCGGCGGCCACGACCAGGACTGGCTCACCGAGGAGCAGCTCGCCCGCAACCCCGTCCGCATCCCGGCCGCCGACTACAAGCGCTGGTACGCGCAGTTGCCCGCCGAGCTGCGCGAGTCCGTCGAGGAGCACTGGGGTCCGGCGCCCGGCGAGATGTTCCTCGACCGCAGCCGCAACCCCGAGGGCGACATCGTCCTCGCGGCCCTGCGCCGCGGCAACCTGCTCATCCTCATCCAGCCGCCGCGCGGCTTCGGCGAGAACCCCATCGCCATCTACCACGACCCCGACCTGCCGCCCTCGCACCACTACCTCGCCGCCTACCGCTGGATCGCGGCCACCCGCGAGGACGGCGGCTTCGGCGCCGACGCGATGGTGCACCTCGGCAAGCACGGCAACCTGGAGTGGCTGCCCGGCAAGAACGCCGGCCTGTCCGCCGCCTGCGGCCCCGACGCCGCCCTCGGCGACCTCCCCCTGGTCTACCCCTTCCTCGTCAACGACCCCGGCGAGGGCACCCAGGCCAAGCGCCGCGCCCACGCCACGCTCGTCGACCACCTCGTGCCGCCCATGGCCCGCGCCGAGTCCTACGGCGACATCACGCGCCTGGAGCAGCACCTCGACGAGTACGCGCAGATCTCCGCGATGGACCCGGCCAAGCTCCCGGCGATCCGCGCCCAGATCTGGACCCTCATCCAGGCCGCCAGGCTCGACCACGACCTCGGTCTGGAGGAGCGCCCGGACGACGACGGCTTCGACGACTTCCTCCTCCACGTCGACGGCTGGCTGTGCGAGGTCAAGGACGCCCAGATCCGCGACGGCCTGCACGTGCTGGGCGGCGCGCCCACCGGCGAGGCGCGGGTGAACCTCGTCCTGTCGATCCTGCGCGCCCGTCAGATCTGGGGCGGCAAGTCCGCGCTGCCGGGCCTGCGCGAGGCCCTGGGCCTCGACGAGTCCGCCGCCACCCGCACGACGGCGGACGAGGCGGAGGCCGAGGCCCGGGCGCTGGTCCAGGCGATGGAGGACGCAGGCTGGGACCCGGCGGCCGTGCCCACCGTTGTGGGCAATCGTCCCGCAGGGCGATGGGGGCACCTCCCAGCGGTAGCTGGGGGAGGGTGGGCACAACCCACGGTGCCGGGCACCGATCCCGTGGCCGCGATCCTGACGTTCGCCGCCACGGAGGTCGTCCCCCGCCTGGCCGCCACCACCGACGAGCTCGACCACGCCGTCCACGCCCTGGCGGGCGGTTTCGTCCCGGCCGGCCCTTCGGGCTCCCCGCTCCGCGGCCTGGTCAACGTCCTGCCGACGGGCCGCAACTTCTACTCCGTCGACCCCAAGGCCGTCCCCAGCCGCCTCGCCTGGGAGACGGGCCAGGCCCTGGCGGACTCCCTCCTGGAGCGCTACCGCACGGACAACGGCGAGTGGCCGGAGTCGGTGGGCCTGTCGCTGTGGGGCACGAGCGCGATGCGCACGGCGGGCGACGACGTGGCGGAGGCGCTGGCGCTGCTGGGCGTCCGCCCGGTGTGGGACGAGGCGTCGCGGCGCGTGACGGGCCTGGAGCCCGTCCCCCTGGCGGAACTGGGCCGCCCCCGCATCGACGTCACCCTCCGCATCAGCGGCTTCTTCCGTGACGCCTTCCCGCACGTGATCGGCCTCCTGGACGACGCGGTGCGCCTGGTCGCCTCCCTGGACGAGCCGGCCGAGCAGAACCACGTCCGCGCCCACGCCCAGGCCGACCTCGCCACCCACGGCGACGAGCGCCGGGCCACGACCCGCATCTTCGGCTCCCGCCCGGGCACGTACGGCGCCGGCCTCCTCCAGCTCATCGACAGCCGCGACTGGCGCACCGACGCCGACCTCGCCGAGGTCTACACCGTCTGGGGCGGCTACGCCTACGGCCGCGGCCTGGAGGGCTGCCCGGCCCGCGAGGAGATGGAGACGGCGTACAAGCGCATCGCGGTCGCGGCGAAGAACACCGACACCCGCGAGCACGACATCGCCGACTCCGACGACTACTTCCAGTACCACGGCGGCATGGTCGCAACGGTCAAGGCCCTGCGCGGATCGGCCCCCGAGGCGTACATCGGCGACTCCACCCGCCCCGAGACGATCCGCACCCGCACCCTCGTCGAGGAGACCTCCCGGGTCTTCCGCGCCCGCGTGGTCAACCCCCGCTGGATCGAGGCCATGCGCCGCCACGGCTACAAGGGGGCCTTCGAACTCGCCGCCACCGTCGACTACTTGTTCGGCTACGACGCCACCACGGGCGTCGTCCCCGACTGGATGTACGACAAGCTCGCCCAGACCTACGTCCTCGACCCGGACAACCGCGCCTTCCTTGAGGACGCCAACCCCTGGGCCCTCCACGGCATCTCCGAACGCCTCCTGGAGGCCGAGAGCCGCGGCATGTGGGCCAAGCCGGACGCCGAGACCCTCGAAGCCCTGCGCCAGGTCTTCCTGGAGACGGAGGGGAACCTGGAGGGCGGGGAGTGACGCCCCGGCCGGAGCGGGCGCGGGCCCGCTCCGGCCATTTGGGTCCGCCACCCGGGGATCACTAGGATCACCCGATGATCATCACAAAACGGCTGGCGGCGGGTGCCTGTGCCCTGCTCGCCGCCCTGGCCGGGGGCATTGCGCCGGCGAGCGCCGCCGACCGGCCCCCGAAGGATTCGCCCAAGGTCGAACTCGTCCTCGACGTCAGCGGCTCGATGCGGGCGCGGGACGTCGACGGCGACACCCGCATGGTCGCCGCGAAGCAGGCGTTCAACGAGGTCATCGACTCGGTGCCGGACGGCGTCCGGCTCGGCATCCGGACGCTCGGCGCCTCCTACGCCGGCGAGGACAAGGAGCTCGGCTGCCGCGACAGCCAGCAGCTGTACCGCGTCGGCAAGGTGGACAGGACCGACGCCAAGGCGGCCGTGGCGGGGCTCCAGCCCACCGGCTGGACGCCCATCGGTCTGGCCCTGCGCGGCGCCGACCAGGATCTGGGGACGGACGGCGGCACGCGCCGGATCGTGCTCATCACCGACGGTGAGGACTCCTGCGGGCTGCCCGACCCGTGCGACGTGGCGCGCGAACTCGCCGCCAAGGGCACGCACCTGACGGTCGACACGCTCGGCCTCACCCAGGACGACAAGACGCGCGAGCAGCTCAGCTGCATCGCCGAGGCCACCGGCGGCACGTACACCACCGTGCGGCACCGCAAGGAGCTCTCCGGCCGGATCAAGCAGCTGGTGCGCCGGGCGGAGACGCCCGTCGACATCCCGAAGCCCGTCGAGGGCGCGAACGCGTGCCCGACCGCGCCCGAGATCGGTGCCGGGACCTGGACCGACCGGGAGAAGTTCTCCGAGCACCGCTGGTACCGCGTCAAGGTCAAGCCCGGGCAGGAGCTGCGCGCCTCCGTCAGCGTCGGTGCCGACCGCGCCGTCGACCGGGACTACGGGGTGCTGGTCCGTGCGGTGGGCGAAGGCGGCCAGGAACTCGTCCGCGGGTCGGACGCCGGCAGCGGACGCACGGACGTGATGGCGTCGGGGCTCCGCCTTCCGGTGTGGAAGGCCAAGAAGGACGACAAGGACCCCAGGAACATCTGCCTGGAGGTCTCCAACTCCTTCTCCGCGCCCCCCTCCGTCAAGCGGGAGCCGGGCCTGCCCGTCGAGCTCGCCGTCGATCTGGTGGACGCCCCCGACAACCCCTCCGACCTGGCCGCCTTCGGTCTCGGCCGGGGCTGGGTGCTGCTCCTGGTCCTGGGCGTGACGGGGCTGCTGGCCGGGCTCGCGTGGGGCTGGCTGGCCCGCTGGCGCGTAGCGGTGTGGAGGGAGAACTGATGCGACGGACGACACGTGTGCTGACGGCCGGGCTGCTCGCCGCGGCCGCAGCGTTCGGCCCCGCGGCCCTCGCCGTGGCCGACGACGAGGCACCCACCGAGGCGGGCACCGCCTTCCGCACCGCCGTGGCGATCGAGCAGGGCGAGAAGGCCACCGCCGACGCCTCCACCGGCGACTACCTCTACTGGCAGTTCCCCGCGGGCGCCGGGCAGCGGCCCACCGTCAAGGCGACGGTGACGCTGCCCGAGACGTCCGCGCGGCACGGCTCCGCCACCTGGCGGCTCGACGTCTTCGACGGGCTGCGCCGCCGCCAGGCGTGCACGTCCGGCCGGCCCACGCAGCGGGCCTCCGGCCAGGCCGCCACCGTCGACCTGACCTGCACCCTGCGGACCGTGCGCCCCTGGGCCGAGCGGTGGGCCAACGACCCGCTGCCCGGCGCCTACTACATCCGGCTCACCGTCACCGACGCCCCCGAGCGCGACCTCGGCCTGCCGGTGAAGGCGGCGGTCGAGGCCACCGCCGAGGACATGGGCGGCGAACGGGCCGAGGGCGGCGAGCTGGGTGCGCCGCTGCACGCGAAGGCCGTCACCGAGCCCGACAGCGGCTGGAACGGCAGCTGGTTCTCGTCCCGTTGGGGATGGACGGTCGGCGGTGCCGTACTCGGCGCCCTCGCGGCCATCGGCGGGTACACCCTGACCCGCCACCCGCGCCGCCGCTAGCCGCGGCCGCACCGGTGACCGGCGGCGTCCTCGCACGGCGAGGACGCCGCCGGCCCGCGTTCAGGGGCCGGCGGGGTCGTCGCCGCGCACCGCCTGCAGGTACAGCTCCCACAGATCCTCGGTGAAGTACGAGCTGTAGGAGATGTCCGGGGTGTCACCGCCGGTGTGGTAGCCGCCGATCACCCCGATCAGCGCGTACCCGCCGAACCCGCGCACCAGGAACGGCCCGCCGGAGGTGCCGCCGACGTACCCCGCACAGGCGATCTCCAGGAAGTCACCGGGCGCGGCCGGGTCCGTGCTGGTGTAGCGGTGCGTGGAGGAGCTGCAGTCCAGCGGTTTGGGGTACTTCGCGTCGCTGCTGCCCGGATAGCCGATCAGCCGTACGTTCCCGTGCCGGTACCCGGGGCGGACGGCCAGGTCGAACCCGCCGACGGCCCGCTCCACCCGGGTGCCGTCCGCGCGCCGGCCGAGCCGGACCACCGTGTAGTCCCAGCGCGCCCCGCCGTCGGTGCCCAGGTCGTAGTACCGCTGGTCGATGTAGATGAGTTCGACGGGGAAGACGCCGTGCGGCTTGAGGCCGTCGTGGTACTGCGGCACGAACGACAGCCGTTTCCTCGGGTCCGGCGAGCGCAGGCAGTGGGCGGCGCTGACGACGAGGTCGCGGTGCGGGCTGCGGACGACCGTGCCGCCGCAGAAGCGGCCGGTGTTCTGGCCGTCGGTCCAGAAGAACGTCCCCACCTGGGGCAGGCCGTCGAAGGGGTGGCTGGGCGGTACGGGGTCGTCCGCCGCGGGGCCCCTCCGGTCGCTGCCGGCGGGCAGGGCGGCCCGCATGCGCTCGGGCGTCCAGTAGGCGTCGGCGGTCGCGGCGGAGACGGAAGGGGCCGCCTCCGCGGCCCGGGCGCGCCCCGGGCCGCCCGCGCCGGCCGCGGCCGGCCCCTGGAGGGCGGTGACCGCCACCAGCAGGCCGGTGACGGCGGCGGTGACGCATCCACGTATGGCGAGGGGTCTGCAGCGCATGGACGAACCTCCCGGAAGCCGAGTGCGCGGAGGTGCACGCACGGGGTGAGCGTGCCATCGTCCTACGGGCGGGGTGCGCGTGGTGAGACGCCGACGCGACAGGATTCACCACAACGACGCACCGCCGCTGTCGGAGGCGGCCGGTAGCCTGTGGGCACCAGTGAGTCGGGTTGTCCGGGCCTGCAGGGGCCGCGGGGTGGGGAGTTGGCAATGGTCGATCCGGTGTCGCTCGATGCGGTCACGACCGCGGTGACGGCCGCCGCGGGCTCCGTGGGGACGGAGGCGGGACGCCAGGTCTGGGGTTCGCTCGTGGACCTCACGCGCCGCGCCTTCGGCAGGGGCCGGCAGGACGGGGGCGACGTCGCGCCGCTGCCCCTCGACGCGGCGAACGGGCAGGAGGTCCAGGCCCTGGCGGCGATGCTGTTCGGACGGATCCTGCAGGACGAGGCGTTCGCGGCCGAGTACCGCGGCTGGGAGGAGCAGGCACGGACGGCCGGAGTGTCCGTCGGCAACACCACGGTCACCAACACCGTCTCGGGCAACGCCAGGGTCGGCACGCTCTACCAGGGACACAGCATCAACGTGACGGGACGATGAGCGGCCCGCACGTCCGCAACGACTTCTCCGGGGAGGCCGGCCAGGTCTTCCAGGCCGGCGGGGACATCCACTACCACGACCACCGTCCCCCCGCCCCGAAGCGGCCGGTACGTCCGTACCACATTCCGCCGAGCACGCCCCGGTTCACCAACCGCAGCGACGAACTCGCCCGCCTGCGCGCATGGCTGGGCCGCACCGGCCACGGGCCGCCCCGCACCTGCGTGATCAGCGGCCTGCCCGGCATCGGTACGAGCAGCACGGCCCGCCGCTGGGCGGAGAGCGTGCGCGACGCGTACCCCGGCGGCGTCCCCTACGTGGACTTCGCCGAGCTGCGCAGCGGTGCGGACGGCGGCGACGTCCGCGGCGCGCAGGCCAAGGTCCTGCGCTCCGTGGCCGGGGTGGGGGAGCGGTACCTGGACCTGCCGGGGCCCGAGTTGGACGACCTCTACCGCACCGAGACCTCCCGGTACGGAAGCATTCTGCTCGTCCTGGAGAACGTCACCCAGCCCGCACAGGTCCTCGCCCTGATCCCCACCGCTCCCGGCAGCGCCGTCGTGGTCACCAGCAACAGGCGCCTCGACGAGCTCGCTCTGGACGGCGCCCACCTGATGCCCCTCGAACCCCTGGGCCCCGGACACGGAACGGAGCTGCTCGCGAATCTGTGCGGCGCCGAGCGCGTCCGCTCCGAACCGGAGGCGGCCGCACGCCTGGTCGAGCTGTGCGGGGGACTGCCCATGGCGCTCACCGTCGCCGGCACGCGCCTCGCCACCCGCCGGGGACTGAGCCTGGCCTCGGTCGCCAGTGAACTGAACGCCGAGCGGGGCAGGTTGGCCACGCTGTCGATCGGCTCCGGCCGCGGGCGGCGCGGCGTCGCCGCGGCCCTCTCCGTCGCCTGCCGCGACCTCTCCGCCGAGCCCCTGCGGCTCTACCGCAGGCTCGGACTCCTGCCCGGCCGCACGTTCCCCGCAGACGTCGCCGCCGCCGTGGCCGGCGGGGACCCGCTCACCGTGCACGAAGCGCTCCAGGACCTGTACTCCGCCAGTCTGCTGGAGGAAGAGATCGTGGACGGGAAGCCGACCGGCCGCTACGGCATGCACGACCTCGTACGGCTGCACGCCCGTTCCCTGGCGGAAGGCGACGACGGCGACACGGAGGCCGAACGGGACACCGCACTGCGCCGGGTGGTCGACCTCTACGTCGTCCGGGCCGCGTTCGCCGACGGCGCGGTCATGGGCGACCGGCTGCGGATCACCGACCACGCCGTGCTGCTGGCCGGGCACGCGAGGCCGTTCACCGGAGCCGGGGCCCGCAACGACGCGCTCGACTGGCTGGAGGCCGAACGGCACAACGCCGTGGCCGCCGTGCACGCCGCCGCCGGCCTCGGCCTCCACCGGCAGACGGCCCAGCTCGCCGAATCCCTCACCGCCCTCTTCCTCAACCACCGCCACCCCACCGACTGGGTCGACACGGGGACCCTCGGCGCCGACGCCGCAGCCCGCCTGGGGGACCGGGCGATGGAGGCCCGGCTGCGCAGCCTGCTCTCCCGCCCGCTCATGGACATGGGCCTCACGGACCGGGCCCGCCGCGAGCTGGACGCCGCACTCGAACTCGCGGACGCCACGGACCATCGCGTGCTGCGGGCCTCGGTGCGGGAGTTCTCCGCGCGCTACTGGGACCGCTACGATCCGCCCCGCGCCCTGGCCCAGTACGAGGAGGCCCTCGCCCTGAACGAGGCGGCCGGGGAACGGCGGGGCGTCGCCCTCGTGCGCTACTTCACCGGCTGCACGCAGGACGCCATGGGTGAGCACGAGCGCGCCGTCGGGACGCTGACGGACGCCTGCGACCGGCTGACCGGCCTCGGCGACGCGCGCATGGCGGGGCGCGCCCTGGCGGCGCTGGGCAGGGCCCACGGCCACTTGGGGCGCACGGACGAGGCCGTACGGGCACTCGAACGCGCGGCGCAGACGCTCCAGGAGCAGCGGGCCTCGTTCTACGAGGCCCCGGTGCGCGAGGAGTTGGCGGAGCACGCCGTGCGTGCCGGGGATCCGGCCGCCGCGCGCCGGCACCTGGCCCGGGCCGTCGAGCTGCTGCAACGGGACGGAAGCCCGCGGGCCGCAGAGGTGCGCGAACGGTTCGAGGCCCTGAACGGTCCCGGCACGCCGCCCCCGCCCGGCACCTGAGGAGCGGAGCCCGGCCCCGCCGCGGGCGCCTGCCGGGCCGTCACGCAGGGGGACCGGTCATCGGCTCCTGCGGGACGGCCCGGCCGGGGGAGGGGATGGCCGGGCGTACCGCGAGCGTCATGTCCTCCGCCCGCCCGGCCACGTTCAGGGACACCGTCCCCGTCAGGGCGTGGCCTGCCCGTAGCCGGGCGTAGACGACGGCCGCGTGCAGCGCGGCATCCGGCAGCGGTCCGGTGGCCGTCGACTCCACGACCCGCCCGTCCCGCAGTGCCGTCACACAGCCCCCGGGGACCACGGCCGTCGCGAGGCGGCTGCCCGGCCATGCCGCGAGCGTCCGCCACGCCCACCGCACCCCGGCCGCGGCCGATTCCCGCAGCGCTCCGGAGACGACCGCCGACGCGCTGCCCAGCAGCCGCAGGTCCCGTTCCTCCTCGTCGCAGGACAGATGGCAGAACGTTCCGTCCCCCTCCTCCGGCTGGTTCCCGGTGGCGGGCAGCCGGCGGACGGACACGCCGTCGCCGGTGACCGACGTGCTCACCCACGCCGCCGTGACCTCGCCGCCCTCGGCGTCCGGCACCGGGCAGGCGTACAGCGGGGGCGGGCCCGCGGCGGCCGGCGCGGCCAGTTCCAGCAGCTCGTACACCGTCGAGCGCAGCCGTTCCAGCGCGTGGCCCGGCTCGGCGAAGGCGCCGTCCGTCACCTTCCGCACGCGTTCCGCGTCGTGCTCGGCCATCGCGCGTTCCAGCTGTGCGCCGAGCGGCCCGTACGGCTCCAGCCGCGGCACGATGCGGCCCAGTTCGGCCATGGGCGTGTCCGGCACCGATTCCTCGCCGAACGCCGCCAGGAGCAGCGGTCTGCCCAGGGCGGCGGCGTAGAAGGTCACCGAGCCGTGGTCGCCGAGCACGGCGTCCGCGGCGACGAGCGCGGCCTGCCAGCCGCGCTCCGGGGGTATGAGCCGCAGCCCGCCGTCCAGGGCGGCGGCCAGGACGGCACGGACCTGCCAGCGACCGTGCGCGAACCAGACGTTGGGGTGCACCACGGCGGCCACGCGGTACTCGTCGAGCGGCAGCCCGGCGACGAGCCGGGCCGGCAGGCCGGGGTCCGTCCCCAGTACCGACTGGGGTCCCCACGTGGACGTCACCACCACCAGCCGCCGGCCGTCGTCGGCGCCGAGCGCCTCGCGGTAGCGGGCGCGCAGCGGCCGCGAGGCCAGCATGAGGTCGTGGTACGGGTCGCCCACCAGCCGGCTGCGGGCGGCCAGCCGCGGGTGGTGCGCGTCGAGTTGGGCGATCTGGCCGGGGTGCGAGACGGCGTGCCAGGCGCGGGCGTCGTCCATGACCCCGGACAGCCGCCGGCCCTCGCCGCGCGAGTCGGGCACCAGCTTGTGGAAGCCGACGCCGTGCGGCAGGACGAGCACGGGGCAGTCGGCCGCGACGGCCGTCAGGTCGATGTTCTCGCTCGCGGAGACGACGAGGTGGCAGCGGGTGCGGGAGAGCTGGTCCCACGGCATGACGCGCACGCCGGCGGTGCGGAGCAGGTCATGGACGCCGTCGTCGAAGGCGGAGGTGGGGTCGAACGCGAAGACGACGTCGACGCGGGGGTCGGAGCGCAGGAGGGCGGGGAGCACGTCGAGGAGACGGACCGTCGAGGTGACGGTGCGGGCCGCCGCGACGAGGACGCGCCCACCCCCGAACGTCCGCCACCGTCCGGCGTCCGCCCCGACCGGTACCCGCAGATCCCCCGGCCGCCGCCCCGCACGGTCCGGCGTCCGGCGTCCGGCGTCCGGCGTCCGGCGTCCGGCGTCCGGCGTCCGGCGGTCCATGTTGGTGTCGCCCTTACCGTCCAGCACGCCGCCCCCGCAACCTTTCGCCGATAGCATGACCAGACCTTTGCCCCCGCGTTCCGCCGTGCCCCCACCGTAGACGAGCGGTCCGGGCCCCGAGCCCGCATCAACTCGTGGTTAAGTCGTTCATCCGCTCGTCATCGCACGCGGACTAGTGCTCGGCGCTCATCCCGTGACAGGATGCCTCTCGTGGCCGGTCGGCACTTAACTGGCCGTGAAAGGCCATGAAGCCGTGTGACGCAAAGGGTTCGAAGGAACGGGGCAGATGGCAGTCGGGGGGGACAGGCCGGCAGGTGACGCGGGCAGCCCGCTCGCGCAGCGGCTCAACTACCTGTTCGCGAACATGCACCCGCCGGGCGCTCCCTACACCAACGGGCACGTGGCGGAGGAGATCAGCCGGGGGGAGGAGTACGGCGGGGTCACGCTCACCGAGCAGTATCTGTCGATGCTGCGCAACGGCAAGCGCGCCAACCCCAGCCCCGATGTGCTCCGGGCGCTGGCGAAGTTCTTCGCCGTGCCGGTCGGCTATCTGCTGGGCGACCTGTCGGCCTCCCAGGCCGAACGCGTCGAGGAGGAGGTCCGCTTCCTCGTCGCCATGAGGGATCAGCGCGTCCGGGCGATCGCCCTGCGTTCGGTGGGTCTGCCGCCGGAGGTGCAGGACAGCCTGACCACGATCATCTCGCAGTTCCGGCAGCAGATGAACCTTCCGTCCGACCCGCCCGACGCGGGTGGTGAGGAGCGCTCGTGACCGTCTTGGCGGAGGACCGGCTCTTCACTTACTGGCGGCGTACCGAGGACGAGGACGGTGCAAGCATGCGGGTGGGGCGGATACGCCGGCGCTGCAAGCAGCTCATCCATGAGCTCGCGCTGCCCGCGTCGACCGATCTGCGGGGCATGTGCGACGCCGTCGCCCGCCACGTCGACCGGCCCATCCACCTCGTGCCGATGAGCCTGGACGGCGTGGTCTCGGGCATGACGGCCACCACCGACGACGCCTTCTGGATCGTCTACGAGCAGAAGACCTCGCCCTGGCACCAAGTCCACATCGTGCTGCACGAGATCGGCCACCTGCTGCTCGGCCACGACCAGGACCCGGCCGTCACCGAGGACGCCCTCAAGGTGTGGACGCCGTCGGTCGACGTCGCCACCGCCATGCGGCGCATGGGCCTGACGATGGGTCTGGCGCGCCACCACTGCTACGACAACCTCACCGAGCGCGAGACGGAGATCCTGGGCACCCTGCTCATGGCGAAGGTGGTCCCGCCGCCGCCGGGCCAGGAGCAGCCGCTGGAGGGCGAGGCCGCCGCGCTCGCCGCGTCCCTCGGCCCGGCGCTGCAGCACGTGCGCCGGCAGCTGCGCACCGCGGACGCCGCGCACGGCCCGCACCCGCGGGGTGACGCCGGTGTTTGACGCCCTCTACCTCACCTTCAGCGCCATCGCCTGGGCCATCGTCGGCTACAAGGCCCGGGCCTGGTTCCGCGACCGCGGCAACACCGACCTCGGGCTGACCGCCCTGATGACCTCGGGCGTCCCCGTCGTCTTCCTCTTCTCCGCGCCCAGCGTCTACCGCGCGTTCGACCGGCTGACCGGCGTGGCGAACCTGGCGATGGTGTTCCTGTACTCGGCCGTCGTGCTGTTCGCGTCGGGCGCCACCGTCCTGCTGCTCCGCTGGACGAGCAGGGGCGACGCCGCGGCCCACGCCCGGGCCGCCGCCCGCTCGCGGTTCGCCGTGGCCGCCCTCGCGGTGGCCTGGACCACCGCGATCGTCTGCTTCGCCGTCGGGCGGCCCGACGACGTGGAGCACCCCCGCGACTTCAGCACCGCCTACGCCGACGCTCCCGGCGTGGTGGCCTTCCTCGTCCTGTACCTGGCCATCTTCGGGATCAGCCTCGCCGGGCTGGGCACCCTCTGCCCGCGCTACGCCGCCCAGCTGGGCCGGTCCTGGCTCTCCAGGGGCCTGCGGACGCTGGCCGCCGGCTGCTGGCTCGGGCTGCTGTACTGCGCCTGCAAGCTGGTCGGCTTCATCCTGACCTGGGCCGGGCACGACGTGTACTGGCTTTCCAACGGGGTGGCGCCGATGAGCGCCTCGGTGGCCGCCCTGCTGGTCCTGCTGGGTTTTTCGCTGCCGGCCATCGGCCCGCGCGCGGCGGCCTGGCGCCGGCTGCGCCGGCTCGCCCCGCTGTGGCGTGAGGTCACCGCCCACGCCCCGGAGGTCACCATCGGCGAGTCCCGCTGGACGACCCGCTGGCCCTTCTCCGACCTGGAGTGGCGGGCCAACCGGCAGATGGCCGAGATCCGCGACATCCAGCGCGGCGTCCGGCGCCACGTCGAGCAGGCCGCCCTGGACATCGCCCGGAGCAAGGCGCGCGCCGCCGCGCTCGACGAGCACCGTACCGCCGCCGTCGTCGAGGCCGCCGCCCTGCGCCGGGGGCTGGCCAACCAGCAGACCGGGCACGTGCCGACGCCCCACGCCGACAGCGTCGTGGTGACCGTCAGCGCCGACCCGGCCGAGGAGCACGAGCACTTGGCCCGCGTCGCGGACGTCTATCACGACCCGATGGTGGACGCGGTGCTCACCGAGCTGAGAGACATCAGCGCGGCCCGCCGTCCCTGACGGCGCGGCGGCCCATGGACGAGGCGGCCCTGGACGGGGGTCAAGGCCGCCTGCGACACAGGCCGGCGCCGGGGGCGGTGCGGATCGCACGATCCGCACCGCCCCCGGCGCCGCCCGTGCGAACGACTGCTACAAACCGATCCTCCGGTCCGGTCTAGAGTCGGGTCACATGCACCCCATCGATGCCCACACCCTGATCGACGACCCGTACGGCACGTACGAGAAACTCCGCGAGAGCGGCCCCGTCCACCGCGTGACCGGCTCGGACGGACGGCCCGCCTGGCTGGTCACCCGCTACGACGACGTGCGCAAGGGCCTGGCCGACCCGCGGCTCTCCCTGGACAAGAGCACCGCGCGCCCGGGCAACTACAGCGGCTTCTCGCTGCCGCCGGCGCTGGACGCGAACCTGCTCAACATGGACCCGCCCGACCACACCCGGGTCCGCCGCCTGGTGGTGAAGGCGTTCACGCCCGGCCGCGTGCACAAGCTCCGCACGCCGGTGCGCAAGGTCGCCGACGCGCTGCTGGACGCGGTGGAACCGGCGGGCGGGGCCGACCTGCTGGCCGCCTACGCCGGTCCGTTGCCCGTCATCGTCATCTGCGACCTGCTCGGGGTGCCGCAGGAGGACCGGGTCGACTTCCGGGCCTGGACCGACGCCCTGATCACCCCCGACCCCGAGCGGCCCCACCAGGCGAAGGAAGCGGTCGTCTCCCTGATGCGCTTCTTCACCGGGCTCATCGCGAGCAAGCGGGCCGAGCCGGGCGACGACCTGCTCTCGGACCTGATCGCCGTACGGGAGGCCGGTGACACGCTCTCCGAGGACGAACTGACCTCGCTGGCCTTCCTCATCCTCTTCGGCGGCTACGAGAACGTCGTCCACCTCATCGGCAACACGGTCCTCGCCCTTCTGGACCGTCCCGAACTGCTGCGTTCGGTGAGAACGAATCCGGACGGACTCGCGGCGCTCGTCGACGAGGTCAGCCGGTGGGACGGTCCGGTTCCGCTGGCGATCCGGCGCTTCACCGCACAGGAGATGGAGATCGGCGGCGTGCTGGTACCGGCCGGTGAGACGGTGCTGTTGTCCCTGGCCTCCGCGAACCGCGATCCGGCCCACTTCGCCCACCCGGACCGCCTTGACCTGGACCGGGACCGCTCCGGGAACCTCGCGCTGGGGCACGGGATCCACTATTGCCTGGGGGCCGCGCTGGGCCGGATGGAGACGGAGACCGCGCTGGCCGCGCTCCTGGAGCGCTTCGAGAAGCTGGAACTCGACGTTCCGAGGGAGGCGCTGCGGTGGCGTCCCACCATCCGGGCGCGTGGCCTGATCTCGCTCCCGGTGCGCTGGTAATCGAGAAGCCGAACAGGTTTTTGGTGCATAACCCATCCTTGATGAGGTAGAACTGTCATCGAGCCCGCCCGGTGTGCATCCCCCGTCGCACCGGGCGGGCCTTCGTCGTCCGGCTCAGCCGCTGCCCGGCGGGAACTTCAGCAGGACCACCGCCGCCAGCATCTGGATGCTCACCGACGCCACGGCCCGGTGGGTCGGCAGGTGGTGCTGGCCGCGGATCAGCAGCGTCGCGAGGGCACAGCCGAAGGCCGCCGTCACCGAGGCGGCCGCCCGTACCGGCATCGAGCCGGCCGACAGCCAGGTGTCGAGGGCCAGCCGGGGCAGGTCGCTCGCCCAGAAGATGACCACGAACAGGCTCGTCGTGGGCCCGAACCTGCCGTTGCCGCCCAGTCGCCGCGCGATCGCGTGGGTGGCGGCGCCCAGCAGCAGGCTCGCCAGCATCATCACCGCGGAGCCGATGGCCATCGCCTCCAGCGCGAGCACGGGGCTCACGCCCCACTGCCCCCAGAAGGAGTCCTTGGCCAGCGTCCCGAGCGCCCCGCACAGCAGGGACACGAAC
Source organism: Streptomyces cinnamoneus (assembly GCF_014650495.1). GTDB lineage: Bacteria > Actinomycetota > Actinomycetes > Streptomycetales > Streptomycetaceae > Streptomyces > Streptomyces cinnamoneus. The sequence continues at coordinate 138,388 of NZ_BMVB01000001.1, forward strand.
GCGGCCGCCCCCCACACGCTCCGGTCCCGGGCCTCGTCGAGGACTTCGACGGGCCGGTACCAGAGCCCGAATATCAGGCGGTGCCAGAGCAGCCTGCGCTGCTGGGCGGCGGGAGGGGACGGGGAGGGGGCAGTGGTCACGGGCATGGGTGCCGTTTTATCACCGTTCGGCCGGACCACCGGAGTCCGGTCCGTGGGGCCGACGGCACCGACGCCCCGTCAGGCGGGGGTCGGCTCCTTGCTGTCGGGGTTCCCGTCGGGATCCTGACCCCGGTCGTCCGCGGCATCGGCCACGGCGTCGGGGTCCGGGGCGTGCAGATACTCCTCGCTGATCTCCCGTGGCCCGAAGGGCCACACCTTCTCGTACGCCGCCCACAGCACGAACGCCACGCAGCCGGCGGCCACCCAGGCGAGCGACCACTCGATCGGGTGCCGCCCCGGTGCGTTCTCGTCCGCGTAGCCGTAGATGACCAGCCAGCCGACCAGCGCCACCACGCTGGGCAGCGGGTGGAGCCACACCCGGTACGGCCGGCGCAGCCCCGGCTGCCGCCGCCGCAGCACCGACAGCGCCAGCACCTGCGCCAGGGCCTGCACGATCACCATGACGGCGGTCAGCAGCTGAATGAGCGTCGCGAGGTCGGTGTGACGGCCGATCAGGAAGCCCACGGCGGTGAGGACGCCCATCGTCGCCAGCCCCAGCACCGGGAAGCCGTGGCGCGGATGGAGCTTGGCGTACGGGCGGAAGAAGACCTTCTCGCGGGCGGCGTCGTAGGGCGCGCGCGAACCGCCCAGCAGCCCGGTCAGCACCGACGCGCCCGCCGTGACCAGGATCAGCAGCGTGACGACGTCCGCCGCGCCCTTGCCCCAGGAGCGCTCCAGCACCGCGGAGGCCACGGACGAGGAGGCCGTCGAGTCGGGGTCGAGCATCTCCTTCCAGTCGATCACGCCCAGCGTGCCGATCTGCAGCAGCAGGTAGATGCCCATGATGCCGAGGATCGAGTAGACGATCGCCCGTGGCACCGTGCGGCCGGGGTTCTTGATCTCGGCACCCAGATAGGCGACGGTGTTGTAGCCCAGGTAGTCGTAGATGCCGATGGTCAGGCCCGCGGCGAAGCCGACCCAGAAGTGATGGGTCGTCAGCTCGAAGGCGTGCGCCGGATAGGTGAAGGCCCGGTCGGGGCTGAAGTTGCTGAACGCGGCGATGATGACGAGCAGCACCGAGGTGAGCATGACGCACCACAGCGCGGCCGTGATCCGTGCGATGTGGTCGACCCGCCGCCACAGCAGCGTGAGGATGAGCGCGATGACGACGAGGCCCGTCACGTCGCCCTCCGTCTGCCCCATGCCCGGCCAGAGGTAGCCCAGGTACTGCACGAAGCCGATGATGCCGGTGGACATGCCGATCGGGATGAAGAGCATCGCCGTCCACACGAACAGGAACGGCACCAGCTTGCCCGTGCGGTACTGGTACGCCTGCCGCAGGTAGACGTAGCTGCCGCCGGCGCCCGGCATCGCCGCGCCGAGCTCGGCCCAGATCAGCCCGTCGGCCAGGGCCAGCACCGCACCGGCCACGAAGCCGATCACCGCCTGCGGCCCGCCGAAGGAGGCCACCATCAGCGGAATGGTCACGAAGGGACCGATGCCGCACATCTGGCTCATGTTGATGGCGGTGGCCTGGAACAGGCCGATGCGGCGCACGAACGCGCCCCGCTGGCCCGGCACCGCCGGCTCCCCGGGCCCGTGTTCCGTGCGCGCTGCCGAATCTGTCATGGCGTCAGCCCCTTCTCGTCATACTGCACTGGTACACCGGCCCGCCTGACGCGTCCATCACCTGCGGAGTGTCGGAGACTCTGGTCGTACGCCCGACGGTCGGTCAAGATCTGTGCACGGACTGCTACCGGGCGGGAAGTGGCGTGAAGCGAAGGAAGGGGCGGGGCATGCGCGGAGGAAGAGTGGCCGTCGTGGGCGGCAGCGTCGCGGGGTGCGCGGCCGCCCTGGCGCTGACCAGGGCCGGCGCCGGCGAGGTCGTCGTCTACGAGCGGGCGGCCGGCGCGCTGCACGACCGCGGCATCGGCCTCGCGGTGCACAAGGAGCGCTACGCCGAGCTGGAGGCCGCCGGGTACACCGACGGCTCCATGCCGTGGGTGCGGCTCACCCGGCGCACCTGGATCACCGCCGAGGGCGGCGGGCACGCCGGACGGCTGCTGGGCGGGGTGCCGTTCCCCTTCCGCTCGTACGCCTGGGGTCCGCTGTGGAGCGCCTTGCGGGCCCGCATCCCCGCCTCCGTGGCCTACGTGCAGGGCGCCGTGGTGGAACGGGTGGTGCCCGCACCGGACGGGGTCACGCTCTGCTTCGCCGGCGGGGGAGAAGAGCGCTTCGACCTGGTGGTCGGCGCGGACGGATACCGCTCCGTCGTCCGGGCCGCGACGCGCACCCCCGAGGTGCCCGGCTATGCGGGCTACCTGGCCTGGCGCGGCGCCGTCCCCGGTGAGCTGCTGCCGGAGCCGCGGTCCGCCTGGCCCGAGGGCGAGGCGACGACCGTCACCTTCCCCGGAGGCCACATGATCGCCTACCGCATTCCCGGTGCGCGCGGGGAGGGCGTCTCGGCCAACTGGGTTTTCTACGCCACCCCGCCGTCCACCGCCGCCCTGGCATCGGCCGACCCGACCAGCCTGCCGCCCGGCAGGGTGACGGCGGAGCTGACTGAGCATCACGAAGGCATCGTGGAGCGGTACTTCCCGCCCTACTGGCAGGACGTGGTCCGTGCCACGCCGCGCTCCGCGGCCGCGGTCCAGCCGCTGTACGACCTCGCCGTGCCCCACTACGGCCAGGACCGCCTCGTCCTCGTGGGCGACGCGGCCTCGGTGGCCCGCCCGCACATGGGCGGCGGCGCCGTCAAGGCGCTCCAGGACGTGGTGGTGCTGGAACGCTCCCTGTGTGCGGCGGACTCCTGGGCGGAGGGGGTGCGGGCCTACGACGCCGAACGCTCGCCCAGCGGGCGAGCCGTGGTCGACCTCGCCCGGCGGCTGGGCCGGGCGCAGGTCGAGGCCACTCCCGACTGGGCGGCCATGGACCAGCGGACGGTCGAGGACTGGTGGCGGCGGATCTCCGACGGCGAGCGGGGCTTCGGCGGCCACGCGCTGGAACGGCCCGCTCCGTGACGGGGCGTCCGTGAGCCGGGCCGTCCTTGTTGCGACGACGTGGCAAGAGCCACTTTTGCGCCATAGGAGGGCGGCCGGGCGCTAAGGTGGCCCGGCCGTGGTGTTCGGGAAGACCGGTGACAGACCCCCGTGGTCCGATTCCGGAGCGGCCCTCGCCACTGTGATCGGGGAGTGACCGTCCCGTTCCGCGCACCCCGGGTGCGCGGAGCCACTGGCAGCATCCGGCTGCCGGGAAGGCTGGGGCGGTGGCGAACGGACCCGTAAGCCAGGAGACCGGCCACGGCATCTCGAAATGATCCACGAGGTGCTGGAGCGTTCACCCCACCATGTCCCTTTCCACCCCTTCCGCCGATCCCGCCGCGTCGCCCGGCGGTGTCCTGCCCGCCTTCCGCTGGCGCCGCCAGGACACCGTGCGGACCGCCGGCCTCCTGGCCGTCATAGCCGCCCTGCACGTCGTCGCGTTCGGCGTGCTCTTCCTGCTCGTCGTCCCGAACCACTACACCGTCGACTCCAAGGTCTTCGGCGTCGGCCTCGGCGTCACCGCCTACACCCTCGGCATGCGGCACGCCTTCGACGCCGACCACATCGCCGCCATCGACAACACCACCCGCAAGCTGATGGCCGACGGCAAGCGCCCGGTCTCCGTCGGCTTCTGGTTCGCCCTCGGGCACTCCAGCGTCGTCGTCCTGATGGCCCTGCTGGTCGCCGGCGGCACCCAGCTCGCCGGGACGCTGATGGACGAGGAGTCCACCACCCACCAGACCCTCGGCATCGTCGGCACGACCGTCTCCGGCGGCTTCCTCTACCTCATCGCCGCCCTCAACCTCATCGCGCTCGCCGGCATCCTGCGCATCTTCCGGGCCATGCGGGAGGGCCGCTACGACGAGGCCGAGCTGGAACAGCACCTGGACTCGCGCGGGTTCATGAACCGCCTCCTCGGGCGCTTCACCCGCTCCATCACCCGCCCCGGGCAGATGTACCCGCTGGGCTTCCTCTTCGGCCTCGGCTTCGACACGGCCACCGAGGTCACGCTGATGGTGATGGCCGGCAGCGGCGCCGCCGCCGGGCTGCCGTGGTACGCGATCCTGTGCCTGCCGCTGCTGTTCGCCGCCGGCATGAGCCTCTTCGACACCCTCGACGGCACATTCATGAACTTCGCCTACCAGTGGGCGTTCTCCAACCCGGTGCGCAAGGTCTACTACAACCTCACCATCACCGGCCTGTCCATCGCCGTCGCCTTCCTCATCGGCACCATCGAACTGGTCGGCGTCCTGCACGAGAAGCTCGGCCTCGACGACCCGGTCAGCGGCTGGATCGCCGGGCTGAACCTGGACAACGTGGGCTTCGTCATCGTCGGCCTGTTCGTGGTGGTGTGGGCGATCGCGCTCGCCTACTGGCGCCTGGCGAAGGTCGAGCAGCGCTGGGCCTCCCGCACGGCCGCCGCACCGGCCGCCGGCCCCGGGACGCCGGCTGCGGTCACGGACGGGGACACCCCGGGCCCGCACACTCCTTCCGCGCGCTGACGACGGGCGGGCTGTGCCCGGTGAGCTCCTCCCGCACCACCACCCTGGTCGGTCCGCCGCATGTCAGGCACGTGCGGGAGGAGACGTCCCGCTCCCGGTCGACCGCGGCGGCGATCCTGCGCAGGGGCCCGGAGCCGCTGCCGCCCGTACCGGAATCTGTTGCTGCGTCAGTGTCGGACATGGGCTATCCCGTTCACTTCCACGCTCGTGGCTCTGCCGGAGGGTGCATCGTGGCGCACCACCCCTGATCACGTCAGCGCCTTGGCCCGTGATCACCCTCGGCGGGGCCGCGCAGGCCCCAAGCTGACGGCGGCCGGGGCCCGTTCCTACGGTCCGGCCGCCGGCAGCGTCACCTCGAACCGGCAACCGCCGGGCACGTTGCGGACCGTTGCCCGGCCGGCGTGCGCCTCGACGATGCCCCGCACGATCGCCAGCCCCAGGCCCGCGCCGCCGCGGCCGCCGGCCGGCGGGGTACGGGCCGCCGAGCCGCGCCAGCCCGTGTCGAAGACGCGCGGCAGATCCTCCTCCGCGATGCCGCCGCACTCGTCCGTGACGGAGAGCACGACGCCGGCGCCGGTGCGCCGCGCGGCCACCGCGACCGTCCCGTCGGCGGGCGTCCGGTGGATGGCGTTGACCAGGAGGTTCCCCAGCACCCGCGTCATCTCCCTGCCGTCCACCTCGACCGGCACCGCCTCGACCGCGTCCCCCACCAGGCGGACGCCGTGCTCGCGGGCCAGCGGGCCGGCGCCTGCCAGCGCCCCGTCCACCAGGTCGTTCACCGACATGCGGCTCGGGCGCAGCGGCAGGGAGCCGGCGTGGATGCGGGAGAGCTCGAAGAGATCGCCGACCATGGCGTTGAGCCGGTCCACCTCGGTGCGGATCTGCCGGTGGTAGCGCTCCGGATCCTCGGCCACGCCGTCCTCCAGCGCCTCGGACATGGCGCGCAGCCCGGCCAGCGGCGTGCGCAGGTCGTGCGAGATCCATGCGACCAGCTCGCGCCGCGACGCGTCGAGGGTGCGCTCGCGCTCGCGGGACGCGGCCAGCCTGGCGCTGGTCGCGGCCAGCTCGCGGGAGAGCGCGTCCAGTTCGGCCGTGGCCGCGCCGCCGGGGGCCGCGAACGCGCCGGCCTCCCCGAAGGAACGGGCGGCGCGGGTCAGGTCCGCGCTGCGCGCCACCACCCAGCGCCCGAGGAGCAGCGCGGTCGCCAGCGAGATCACGGCGGCCATCGCGCACACGGTCGTCACGGCGGTCAGGTCGTGCGAGGACAGGAACATCGCCCACGCCACCGTCAGCGTCCCGGCGAGCATCGCGGCCACCGGGACCGCGGCCACCACGGCGAGCGACACGGCGACGGACCGGTGGCGCACGGCCCGTAGCGCGAGGGCGCCCAGCAGCCCGGCGGCAGCGGCGCCGAGGAGGGCGTAGAGGGCGATGAGCAGCACGTCACGCACGGCCGGGTGCCTCCTCGCCGGGGTACGCGGCGAAGCGGTAGCCGACGCCCCACACGGTCTGGATCAGCCGCGGCCGGGCGGGGTCGTCCTCGACCTTGGCGCGCAGCCGCCGCACGTGGACCGTCACGGTGGACACGTCGCCGAACTCCCAGCCCCACACCTCGCGCATCAGCTCCTCGCGGGCACAGGCCCGCCCCGGGTGGCGCAGCAGGAACGCCAGCAGGTCGAACTCGCGGAGCGTGAGGGCCAGCTCCCGGCCGTCCTTGGCGGCGCGCCGGGCCACGGGGTCGAGCGTCAGGCCGGCCGCGCACAGCGGCGGCGCGGCCGTCGTCGCCACCGGACGGGTGCGGCGCAGGACCGACCGTACCCGCAGGACGAGTTCGCGGGGGCTGAACGGCTTGGTGACGTAGTCGTCCGCGCCGACCTCCAGACCGAGGATGCGGTCCTCCTCCTCGCCGCGGGCGGTGAGCATGACGACGGGCAGCCGGCCGTGGTCGTGCCGCAGGGCGCGGCAGACGTCGAGGCCGTCCATGCCGCCGGGGAGCATCAGGTCGAGGACCACCAGGTCGGGACGGGCCGCGGCGGCCTTCGCCAGGGCCGTGGGCCCGTCCGCGGCGCGGTCGACGGTGCAGCCGTCGCGGGTCAGATAGCCCGCCACCACTTCGGCGACGGTCGGATCGTCGTCCACGACCAGGACGTGGGGCGGGGGGCCTTCGTGCATGTCCCCAGCTTGGCACCCCGGAGGGCACGTCCCCGGCCCCGCCCCTTCCCCAGGACCGGGGCCCGGGGCGGAGCCCCGGTTACGGGAAGGGGCGGGGCCGGGGAAATAGAATCGGTCCCCCCCCGCAACGCACGCCGACCCGATCCGCGGAGCCCCCCATGCACGACCCGGCAACCCGGCCGGAGGCCACCCCGCACGACCCCTGCGTCCGCGTGCGCGGCGCCCGCGAGCACAACCTCAGGGCCGTCGACGTCGACATCCCCCGCGACGCCCTCGTCGTCTTCACCGGCGTCTCCGGCTCCGGCAAGTCCTCCCTCGCCTTCGGCACCGTCTACGCCGAGGCCCAGCGCCGGTACTTCGAGTCCGTCGCCCCCTACGCCCGCCGCCTCATCCACCAGGTCGGCGCGCCCAAGGTCGAGGAGATCACCGGGCTGCCGCCCGCCGTCGCGCTGGAGCAACGGCGCTCCGCGCCCACCTCGCGCTCCTCCGTCGGCACGGTGACCACCCTCTCCAACTCCCTGCGCATGCTCTTCTCGCGCGCCGGCACCTACCCCGAAGGGGCCGCGCGGCTGGACTCCGACGCCTTCTCGCCCAACACCGCCACCGGCGCCTGCCCCGAGTGCCACGGCATGGGCCGGGTCCACACCGTCACCGAGGACTCCCTCGTCCCCGACCCGTCGCTGTCCATCCGCGACGGCGCCATCGCCGCCTGGCCGGGCGCGTGGCAGGGCAAGAACCTCCGGGACATCCTCCACACCCTCGGCCACGACGTCGACCGGCCCTGGCGGGAGCTGCCGCGGGCGGACCGCGACTGGATCCTCTTCACCGACGAGCAGCCCGTCGTCACCGTCCACCCCGTGCGGGACGCCGACCGCATCCAACGCCCCTACCAGGGCACGTACATGAGCGCCCGCCGCTACGTGCTGCACACCTTCGCCGACTCCAAGAGCGCCGCTCTGCGGGCCCGCGCCGAACGGCACCTGGTGAGCCGGCCCTGCCCCGCGTGCGAAGGACGGCGGCTGCGGCCCGAGGCGCTCGCCGTCACCTTCGCCGGGCGGGACATCGCCGCCCTCGCCGCCCTGCCGCTCGCCGAGCTGGCGCGGACGCTGCGCCCGGCCGCCGGCACGGGCGACGGCGCCGCCGCGGCCCTCGCCCAGGACCTTCTCGCCCGCATCGAGGTCCTCACCGAGCTGGGCCTGGGCTACCTCAGCGTCGACCGGCCCACCCCGACCCTCTCCGCCGGAGAGCTGCAGCGGCTGCGGCTCGCCACCCAGCTGCGCTCCGGCCTCTTCGGCGTCGTCTACGTCCTCGACGAGCCCTCCGCGGGCCTGCACCCGGCGGACAGCGCCGCCCTGCTGACCGTGCTGGACCGGCTCAAGGCCGCGGGCAACTCGCTGTTCGTCGTCGAGCACCACATGGACGTCGTGCGCCGCGCCGACTGGATCGTCGACGTCGGCCCGCAGGCGGGCGAGCACGGGGGCCGGGTGCTCTACAGCGGACCCGTCGCCGGGCTCGCGGACGTCGCGGAGTCGGCGACGCGCCGGTTCGTGTTCCCCGGCGGGGCCGCACCCCGCGCCCGCACACCCCGCGAGCCGTCCGGCGTGCTGCGGCTGCGCGGCATCACCCGGCACAACCTCCGCGGCGTCGACGCGGACTTCCCGCTCGGCGTCTTCACGGCCGTCACCGGCGTGTCCGGCTCGGGCAAGTCGACGCTGGTGGGGGAGGCGCTGGCGGAGACCGTCGGGGCGCACCTGGAGGGGCGGCAGCCGGAGGTGAAGGCCGAGGGGCTCGCGGCCTTCGGCCGGCTCGTGCGCGTCGACCAGAAGCCGATCGGCCGCACGCCCCGCTCCAACCTCGCCACCTACACCGGCCTGTTCGACGCCGTGCGCAAGCTCTTCGCGGCCACGGACGAGGCCCGGGCCCGCGGCTACGGCGCCGGGCGCTTCTCCTTCAACGTCGTCGCCGGGCGCTGCGAGGTCTGCCAGGGCGAGGGGTTCGTCGCCGTGGAGCTGCTCTTCCTGCCCGGGACGTACGCCCCCTGCACCGCGTGCGGCGGAGCGCGCTACAACCCCGGCACCCTGGAGATCACCCACCGCGGCAGGACGATCGCCGACGTCCTCGACATGACCGTGGACGCGGCCGCCGCGTTCCTCGCCGACGTGCCCGCCGCGCTGCGCGGCCTGCGCACGCTGCAGGACGTGGGCCTGGGCTACCTGCGGCTGGGCCAGCCGGCCACGGAGCTGTCCGGTGGGGAGGCGCAGCGCATCAAGCTCGCGGCCGAGCTGCAGCGCACCCACCGCGGGCACACGCTGTACGTGCTGGACGAGCCGACGACGGGGCTGCACCCGGCGGACACGGAGGTGCTGCTGCGTCAGCTGCACGGGCTGGTGGAGGCGGGCAACACGGTCGTGGTCGTCGAGCACGACATGGCCGTGGTGGCGGGCGCGGACCACGTGATCGACCTCGGCCCCGGCGGGGGCGAGGAGGGCGGCCGGATCGTGGCGGCCGGCAGCCCGCGCGAGGTCGCGGAGACCGCCGGGAGCGCCACGGCGCCCTACTTGGCCGCGGCGCTCCGCACGGGGCGGTAGCCCCGGCCGCGGCCGCGCGTCGACGGCGACGCGCGGCCGCGCGGGCCGGGACGGCGGCCGCCACGGGCTCTGGACGCGCCGCACTCCGTCTGGTTTCGTCGTGCATGAATGTTCGACCGGGCGATCGGTGCATCCGGGGACCGGGAGGCCGGACGCGACGTGTTGGGATGGAGCGCCATGACCCATGCCCTGATCATCGGGGGCGGCATCGCCGGGCCCGTCACCGCGATGGCGCTCCAGCGGGCCGGCATCGGCTCCACGGTCTACGAGGCGTACCCCAGCGGCGCCGACCACGCCGGGGCGTTCCTCGTCCTGTTCGCCAACGGCCTGGAGGCGCTGGCCGTCATCGACGCCGACCGGCCCGTGCGCGAGAACTCCTTCCCCTCCGGCACCGTCGAGTTCCTCAGCGACACGGGCAGCACGCTCGGCGCCCGGCCCATCGCCGGCAGCGGTGACGGGCCGAGGCCGCGGACGCTCCCGCGCGCCGCCCTCTACCGGGCGCTGCGCGACGAGGCCGCGCGGCGCGGCATCCGCGTCGAGCACGGCAAACGGCTCGTCTCCACCTCCACCGCCACGTCCAGCGGCCGTCGCCCGGCGGTCACGGCGGTCTTCGCGGACGGCACCCGCGCCGAAGGCGACCTGGTCATAGGCGCCGACGGCATCCACTCCCGCACCCGCACCCTGCTGGACGCCACCGCGCCCGTCCCCCGCCACACCGGCCAGCTCACCGTCTGCGGCCGCACCCGTGCCACCGGCCATCGCGTGCCGGCCGGTACCTACCGGATGATGTACGGCCGCCGCGGCTTCTTCGGCTGCACCACCGGGCCCGACGGCACGACCTACTGGTTCGCCAACATCCCCGGCGCGGAACTGCCCAGGGCCTCGCTCACCTCCCTCACCCCCGACCGGTGGCGCAGCCGCGTCACCGGGACCTTCGCCGACGACCGTACGCCCGCCGCCGCGATCGCCGCCGCCACCGGGGACGACATCGTCGGAACGAACGCCTACGACATCCCCACCACGCCCGTGTGGCACGACACCCGCACCGTCCTCGTCGGCGACGCCGCCCACGCCACCGCCCCCAACGCCGCCCAGGGCGCGTCCATGGCCATCGAGGACGGCGTCGTCCTGGCCCGCTGCCTGCGCGACCTGCCGGTCCCGGCGGAGGCGTTCGCGGCGTACGAGCGGCTGCGGCGCGAGCGCGTCGAGCGGGTCGTCGCCATGAGCGCCGCCATGGCCGGACGCGTGGCCGCCACCCCCGAGGAGCGGCGCGCCCGCGACGAGGACGTGGCCCGCCGCATGGCGGAGGACACCGGGGGCGGCACCGAGTGGCTCACCGGCTACCGCATCGACTGGGGCGCCCCCGTCCACTGAGTTGCCGCCCCGGCCCGCTGCGGCAGACTGGAGCCATGCCGGAGCTGCCGGAGGTCGAGGCCCTCACCGGGTTCCTGACCGAGCGCCTCGTGGGCCGTACGGTCGAGCGCGTTCTGCCCGCCGCGGTGAGCGTCCTCAAGACCTACGACCCGCCCCTGAGCGCCGTCGAAGGGCACACGGTCACCGCGGTGCGGCGGCACGGCAAATTCCTCGACCTGGACACGGACGACGGGCCGCACCTGGTCTTCCACCTCGCCCGGGCGGGCTGGCTGCGCTGGCACGACAGCCTGCCCGCCGCACCCCCGCGCCCGGGCAGGGGGCCGCTCGCGCTCCGGGTGCGGCTGGCCGGCGGCGACGGCTTCGACCTGACCGAGGCGGGCACCCAGAAGCGGCTCGCCGTGTACTGCGTGCACGACCCCGCCGACGTCCCCGGCGTCGCCCGCCTCGGCCCGGACCCGCTCGCCCCCGGCTTCACCGCGGAGGTCTTCGCCGGGCTGCTGCGCGGCGAGCGACGCCAGATCAAGGGCGTCCTGCGCGACCAGGGGGTCATCGCCGGCATCGGCAACGCCTACTCCGACGAGATCCTCCACGCCGCCCGCATGTCGCCGTTCAAGCTCGCCGCGGCCCTCACCGACACCGAGACGGCCGACCTCTACGAAGCGCTGGGCACCACCTTGCGGGAGGCCGTCGAACGGTCGCGCGGGCACGCCGCCGCCGAACTGAAGGCGGAGAAGAAGAGCGGCATGCGGGTGCACGGCCGCACCGGGGAGCCCTGCCCGGTGTGCGGCGACACCGTCCGCGAGGTCTCCTTCAGCGACTCGTCGCTGCAGTACTGCCCGACCTGCCAGACGGGCGGCAAGCCGCTGGCCGACCGGCGGCTGTCACGCCTGCTGAAGTGAGCCCGCGGGACCCGCTCTCCCGCGAACGTACGTGCCCGCTCCGCGTCCTTCGCGAAGGTCCCGGCCTTGTACGGGGTGCCGTCCTGCTCGTCCGCGGTCAGACCGCAGCTGACGGGAGAGCTCTGCCCGGCACCTCTCAGGTCGAACCCGATGACGTCGTACTGCCGTTTCACTTCCGCGGAAACCTTCAGTATCGGGTCGACGGGCAGATTCAGCCCCGGCGCCCCGGGGCCGCCGGGGTTGAGCAGCAGAACGCCGCGGCGTTCCGTCGCGCTGCTCGCCTTCAGCCGGGATATCGCGATGTCGATCTTCTTGCCGTCGGGATCGTCGTAGTCCAGCGGCACCTTGACCGTCGCGCACTGAAAGGTGGCGGGGCCGCCGGCTTCGCAGCGCTGCCACGTGAGCTGCTGCTGCGTGTACTGCCGCAGGGGGTCCTCGGCGGCGGACGGCCCGGACGCGGCAAAGGCCGTTGCGGGGGTCAGGGCCGAAAGGGAAGCCGCCGCCGTGATGCCGGCAGTCATAAGAGGTGCCATTCGTCCGTTGCGCATGGTGATGCTGGTCCTTCTGGGGAGGTCGACCGGGCAGGACACGATCCTGGCTTCCGGCTCCTGGGCGCGCATCGCGGAAAGGCGGGACATCGTGCTCCCTCGATCGGGGGAGGACCCCCGGTGAGCCGTCCGGTCATACTGGCCGGTGATGATCATGAGAGTCCGGCCGCTGCTGCGCGGCTCCACGTATGCGGGTGTGCTGTTCGCTTCGTGCGGCGCGTTGGTGAGCCTTCCGCTGCTGCCTTTGGCGATGCTGCCGGCGCTGGTGTGGCCGTCCGCTCCCTATGGGGTGCAGTGCGTTCTGGCCCTGCTGGTCTGGGCGGCACTGATCGGCGTGGCCGGGCTGGCCCGCCCCACGCGGCGGGTGCTGATCGCGTGCGCCCGTCGCCTGCTGAAGGTGCCGTTGCCGGACCCTGTGGCCGCGCGCCGTCCGGTGGGCGGCGACCGTTGGCGGACTCCTCTCTGGCTGCTGCTGCACGTGGCACTGGGGTGGACGGGGGTGCTGGTGGGCGGTGTGCTGATCCTCGCGGGCCTGACCCTCCCGCTCGGCGCCGAGGCGGGGCTGAGTCTGTTCGGCCGGACGGTGCGGGTGAAGGACGGCTGGGGCAGCTGGGCGGTGGCGCTCGGCTGCGTGCTGCTGGCGGCGGCCGTGTGCGTGGTGGTGACGAACGTCCTGCGGGGGCTGGCACCGAGGCTGCTGGGGCCGTCGCCGGCCGAGCGGCTCGCGCTGGCGGCCGAGCGGGAACTGGCGCTGGCCGAACGCAACCGGCTCGCCCACGAGTTGCACGACTCGATCGGGCACACGCTGACGGCGACCACGATCCAGGCGGCGGTGGCGGGCGAGGTGCTCTCCGCCGACCCGGTGGCGGCGCGGGCCACCTTGCGCAGCATCGAGGAGTCGGCCCGGGCCGCGCTGGAGGACCTGGACTACGTACTGGGCGCGCTGCGCGAACAGAAGGCGGAGACGGCGCCCAGCCGGACCCTGGCCGACCTGCCGGAACTGCTGGACCGGTTGCGGCATGCGGGCGCGGTGGTGGAGCCGGTGCTGTCGGGCGAGCTGACGCTGGTGCGGGGGCCGCTCTCCCGGGCGGCGTACCGGATCCTGCAGGAGGGGCTGACGAACGCGTTGCGGCACGGGGCGGGCGGTCCCGTCCACGTCCGCGTGGCGGCCGCGCCGGACGGGCTGGAGATCGGCGTGGTCAACCGGACCGGGGCGGGGACGAGCGTGGGTACGGGCCGGGCTGCCTTCCCGACGTCCGGGCACGGTCTGCCCGGGCTGGCCGAGCGCGTGCGGCTGCTGAACGGTGAGATCGAGGCCGGTCCGGACGGGCCGCAGCACTGGCGGTTGGCGGTCCGGCTGCCGGTCCGGTTGCCGGCATGACCGGCTCCGACGCGAGCGCAGCCGTCATGACCGGCACCGGCACCGGCCCCGGCTCCACCAGCCCCACCGGCACCCCCGTCACACTGCTGATCGCGGACGACGACGAGGTGACCCGCAGCGGTCTGCGCACCCTGCTTGCGGCACAGCCGGGGATCGCGGTGGTCGGGGAGGCCGCCGACGGCATCGAGGCGGTCGAACAGGCGCGGCGGCTCCGGCCGGACGTGGTCCTCATGGACGTGCGCATGCCCCGTCGCAACGGCATCGAGGCCACCCGGCAGCTGCTGGCCGAATCGGCCGAACCGCCGAAGGTCGTGGTGATCACCACCTTCGAGAACGACGACCACGTCACCGCCGCGCTCGGCGCGGGGGCCAGTGGGTTCGTGCTCAAGCGGCTCCCGGTCCGGCGGATCGCCGAGGCGGTGCGGGTGGTGGCGGAAGGGGAGACGATCCTCTTCCCGGCGGCACTGCGCCGGATGGTCGCCGCCCGCCCGCTGGGGTCCGCCGAGGCGTTGCCGAAGGCGGCGCTGACGGGGCGGGAGGAGCAAGTGCTGCGGCTGATGGCCACCGGCCTGTCCAACCCGGAGATCGCGGAGTCGCTCACGGTGAGCCTGGAGACGGTGAAGACGCACGTCGGGAACGTGCTGACCAAGCTCGGCGCGCAGAACCGGACCCACGCGGTGGTGATCGCGTACGAGTCCGGTCTGGTCGTGCCGCGCTTCGCCGGCTGACGCGACCTGCCGCGAGCCGGCGTCCTAGTCCCGCGGAATGCCCCGGGCGTCCGCGTGGGAGAGCTCCGAGTGCTTGTAGGAGTAGGCGAAGTACACGACCAGCCCGATCGCGAACCACACCGCGAACCGCACCCACGTCTGCCACGCCAGGTAGGTGATGAGCCAGATGGACGCGGCGACCCCGATGGCGGGGACGACCGGCATGCCCGGGCAGCGGAACGAGCGCGGCAGCTCCGGCTGCCGGTAGCGCAGCACGATCACGGCGGTGCACACCACGGCGAAGGCCAGCAGGATGCCGATGTTGGTCAGCTCCGCCGCCTCGCCGATCGGCACGAAGCCCGCGATGAGCGCGGAGGCCACGCCGACGATCCACGTGACCCGGGTCGGCACGTGCCGCGTCGGATGCGTGTGGGCGAACCACTTCGGCAACAGCCCGTCGCGGCTCATCGCGAACCACACGCGGGTCACGCCGAGCATGAAGGTGAACATCACCGTGAGGATGCCGATGATCGCGCCGACCGCGATGACGTCGGCGATGCCGCTCAGCCCCACGGACTTGAAGGCGGTCGAGAAGCCGCTCTCCTTGTCGATCTCCGTGTAGTGCTGCATGCCCGTCAGCACCAGGCAGGCCAGGACGTAGAGGACCATCGAGATGGCGAGGGAGTACATGATCGCGCGGGGCATGTGCCGCTGCGCGTCCTTGGACTCCTCGGCCGCCGTCGACATCGCGTCGTAGCCGAACACCGCGAAGAAGACCGTCGCCGCCCCCGTGAAGGCGCCGCTGAGCCCGAAGGGGAAGAAGGGGTGGTAGTTGGCGGTGTCGATGTGGAAGAACCCCACGACGACCACCAGCAGGACCACCAGGATCTTCAGCCCCACGACGATCGTTTCGAACCGGGCCGCGTTCTTGATGCCCATGGTCAGCAGCCAGGCGATCAGCAGGCACAGCAGCGCCGCGAAGAGGTCCACCCGGTGCCCGTCGCCCGTCCCGGGCGCCCCCAGCATCCAGTCGGGCAGCTGGGCGTGCGTCTCCCCGAGCAGGAAGTTGATGTACCCCGAGATGCCGATGGCCACGACCGCCACGATCGCCGTGTACTCCAGCAGCAGGTCCCAGCCGATGAACCAGCCGCCGATCTCGCCGAGCACCGCGTAGCCGTACGTGTAAGCGGAACCGGCCCGCGGGATGAGGCCCGCGAACTCCGCGTACGAGAAGGCCGCCGCCGCACTCGCCACGCCCGCGATGAGGAAGGACACCAGCACCGCCGGGCCCGCCACGCCGTTGGCGATGGTGCCCGCGAGGCTGAAGATGCCCGCGCCGATGATGCCGCCGACGCCGATGGCCGTCAGCTGCCACAGGCCGAGGGTGCGGGTCAGGTGCTCGCCGTGCGCCTCGGTCTCCTCCGCCTCCTCGATCGTCTCGATCGGTTTGCGGCGCCATACCCCCCGGCCCGTCCCGAGCTCTGCCATGGCCTGTCCTCCCGTCGGCCCCGAGGCGGCTCGCCCCTGGACACATAAGCCGCGAATCGCGGCCATCATGGCGGAGCCGGGGCGGCGACGGAAGGCGCCGCCCCGCACCCCGGGCGCGTATCAGCCGATGGCAGGGGGGACGGACCGCGCACCCGTCCCCCACCCGGACGGCTCCGGCCCGACCGTGAACTCCAGCCGCTCGCCCTCGCGGATCGCCTCCGTCGTCAGGTACGTGCGCTCGTGCGCGGCCCCGTCGAGCCGCACCGACCGCACGTACCGGTCCCGGTCCGAGGTGCCCGGCGCGCTCACCGTGAACCGGCCCCGCGGGTACCAGCGGCGGTCCAGCCGCAGGTCCACCCGGTCGAAGACCGGGGTGCTCAGCCCCCACACGTCCGCGCCCGGCTGCACCGGGTACACGCCGATGGCGGAGAGCACCATCCACGCCGACATCGTCCCCAGGTCGTCGTTGCCCGTCATGCCGGTCGGGGAGTCGGTGAAGAGGGTGAGCGCCGCGTGCACCACGTCCGTGGTCTTCCACGGCTTGCCCGTCGAGAGGTAGGTGTACGGGGCGATGAGGTCCGGCTCGTTCTGCGGGTTGTACTTGTCGGCGTTGTAGTAGTCGTACGGGCCGTTGACCCACACCTGGCGTGCGGTCCGCGCCGGGTCGGCGAGCAGCCGGTCGTAGGCGAAGAAGGAGTCCAGCCGCCGCTCCGTCGCCTCCCTGCCGCCCAGCAGCCCGATCAGGCCCGGCAGGTCCTGCGGCACCAGCCACTGGTACTGCCAGGCCGTGCCCTCGTGGAAGCCCGGGCTCTTCGCCGGGTCCGCGGACCCGGCGAACGCCCCGCCGGCGTCCCGCGGCCGGAAGAAGCCGGTCGCCGGGTCGAAGAGCCTGCGGTAGTTGCGGGACCGGCCGGCATAGCGCTCGGCGTCCGCGCGGTGGCCCAGGTCCCGGGCCATCCGGGCGAGCACCCCGTCGGCCAGCGCGTACTCCAGGGTGGCCGAGGCGCCCTCGTGGTAGTCGGAGTCGCCGGGCTTGTGCCGGGTCCGGTCGGGCAGCAGCGGGACGTAACCGCTCCGCACGTACTCGGCGTTGCCCTCGCGCCCCACGTACGGCGAGCCCGCCGGCGGCACCCCGTCCGCGTTCTTCCGCAACGCCCGGTACGCCTCCTCCTCGTGCCCCGCGAGCAGGCCGTGGTGGAAGGCGTTGGTCAGGAACGGCGTCACCGGGTCACCGGTCATGATGTTCGTCTCGACCGTCCCGTAACCCCACTTGGGCAGCCAGCCCCCCTCGGCGTCGATCCGCAGCACCGACAGCGCCATGTCCCTCGACTCCCGCGGCGCCAGCAGGGCCAGCAGCTGCGCCTGGGTGCGGTAGGTGTCCCACAGGGACCAGTTCTGGTAGTAGGTGAAGCCGTCCGCCCGGTGCACGCGCTGGTCCCAGCCCGTGTAGCGGCCGTCGACGTCGCTGCCGACGTTGGGGGCGAGGAAGGAACGGTAGAGCGAGGAGTAGAAGGTCCGGCGGAGGGCCGGTGCGCCGCCTCGGACCCGCACGTCGCCCAGCCGCCGCTCCCAGGCGTCCTGCGCCGCCAGGGCCGTGCGGTCGAAGCCGGCCTCCTCGGCCCGCAGGTTGCGCTCCGCGCCCGCCGCGTCGACGTAGCTGATGGCGGTGGTCGCCTCGACGTCCCGGTCGCGGGTGGTGTCGAAGCGGACCCAGGCGCCGTTGCCGGTCCGCGAGCTGGAGGCCCGCGAGCCCTCGGAGAGCCCGTCGCCGTTCCACGTGCCGTGGCCGGTGAAGGGCCGGTCGAAGCGGGTGAGGGTGTGCAGCGTGTACGGGCGGGTGTCCTGGCAGAAGCCCCGGCCGGTGATGGTGGAGCGCACCGTACGGCTGTCGACGACCTCGATGCTGGTGGAGACCGTCTTGTGCAGCGACTGGCCCGCGTTGAAGAGCACGTTGGCCTTCTGCGTGGCGGGGAAGGTGTAGCGCTGCCGGCCCGTACGGGCGGTCGCGGTCAGCTCCGCGGTGATGCCGCCGTAGGAGGCGAGGCGGACCCGGTAGTAGCCGGGACGGGCCCGCTCGTCAGCATGGCTGAACTCCGCGGCGTACCGGGCGTTGTCCGTCTGCACGACGTCGCCGGTGGTCGGCAGCACGGGCAGGTCGCCGCCGATGCGGCAGCCGACACCGGAGAGGTGCACGGTGCTGAAGCCGCGGATGTGGTGGTCCTTGTAGTCGTAGCCGGTGTTGTGCCCGGTGTCCGGGGAGAGCTGCACCATGCCGAACGGCACGGCGGCGCCGGGGAAGGTGTTGCCCTCGTTCTGCGTGCCGATGAAGGGGTTGACGAGGGAGGTGAGCTCCTCGCCGTCCGCCCCGTCCGTCCTCGGGGGCGCGAGCGCCGTGGAGCCCAGAACCGCCACGAGGGCGAGCACGCCCGCGCCCGCGCGGCGCAGCAGTGGGTGTACGGCCCGTCTCATAGACCACGCCCCTCGAAGCGGCATCGATGTCAGCGCCGACGGTGCGCCCGGGGTGACGGTGAGTCAAGGATGCGACGGATCGTGGGCGTGGTCTTCAGGACACCCCGACGGAACGTCAGTTCACCTACTCGGGTGAGTGGCCGGGCCGGTGCGTTTCGCCCCGGCCGCACGGGGGGAGTGGGGCCTGGGCAAGGGGGACGTCGTGCGCACGGGGGGCGGAGCGATGGCGGATGCCGTGGGGGAGCGGGCACGGCCGGCGGGACGTGGGCGTGGCCGGCGCAGGCTGCGCACCCTCCTGGCCGTGCTCGTCGCGGCCGTCACCGCGGCCGCGGCCTCCGGCCCGGGAGCCCGGGGCGGCGGGGGCCACGAGCGCACCCTGGCCGCCATGGAGGCCGCCGTCCGGGACGGCGTGCCCGGAGTGCTGGGCCGGGCCCACGACGGGCGCGGCGCCTGGCGGGGCTCGGCCGGCGTCTCCGACCTCACCACGCGACGGCCCTTCCTGCCCCGGGACCACTTCCGGACCGGCAGCATCGCCAAGACGTTCGTGGCGACGGTCGTGCTGCAGCTGGAGGCGGAGGGCAGGCTGAGCGTGGACGACACGGTCGAGTCCCGGCTGCCCGGGGTGGTGCGCGGACACGGCCACGACGGCCGGAAGATCACCATCCGCCAGCTCCTGGACCACACGAGCGGCATCTTCAACTACCTCGACGACCCCACCCTCCGCGCGAAGGTGTACGGCAAGGCGTTCCTCGCCCACCGCGACGACACGTGGACCCCCGCCGAGCTCGTGGCGCTCGCCATGACCCACGCGCCCAACTTCCCGCCGGGCACCGGCTATGACTACTCCAACACCGAGTACACCCTCGCCGCCCTGATCGTCGAGCGGACGACCGGCCGCCCCTACGGCACCGAGCTCAGGCGCCGGATCACCGAGCCCCTCGGCCTGCACTCCACCACCCTGCCCGGCACCGACCGGAGGATCCCCCGGCCCAGCGGGCGGGAGTACACCCGCTTCCACGACGACCCCGGAACGACGCACGACGTCACCGAGTTCAACCCCTCCCTGCTCTGGGCCGTCGGCGACATGATCTCCACCACCGCCGACCTCGACCGCTTCCTCGCCGTGCTGCTCGGCGGTGGGCTGCTCCCGCCGGCCCAGATGAGGGAGATGACGACCACCGTCCCCCAGGGCGACGACCCCGACAGCGCTGCCGGACTCGGCCTGTTCCGCTACCGGCTCCCGTGCGGGGCCGAGGTGTGGGGCCACGACGGCCTCTTCTACGGCACGCAGAGCATCGCCTACGCGACCCGCGACGGCCGGCACCGGCTGGTCGTCCACTTCAACGGCGACTGGCTCGCCGACACCGCGGCGGCGGGCAACGTCCTGCTCGCCGAATTCTGCTGAGACGCCTCGGCATTCCTCCCTTCGGCGCCTTCCCCGTCCCCCGCACAGCCGGGTTCACCGGCGACGACCAGGCATACTGGAGCGTCCGGCCGACGGACCGCAGCGCCTACGACAACCGCACGACCGGAGGAACGGGCCGTCCCATGCGCCTCACCGAACTCGCCGACGTGGGGCCCTTCTTCGCCCTGCGCACCGGCGACGCCCCCGAGGGCGAAGGCGGCGGCTACCTGCCGCTCGGCGACGAGGCCCTGCGGCTGCGCGTGGAGACCGTCACCGGCCGGCTGGGGACGACGGACCGGCGGGTGGCCGCGTCCATCGCCTTCCAGGGCATCGCCGGGCGGCTGTGGTCCGTCGCGCTCGGTTCGGCCGTGCTGAACGGGCAGGTCCCCGACCTCGCCGCCGGGAACCTGCGCTGGCACCCGGACCGCACCGCCCCCGACGACCTCCTGCTGACCGCCCCCACCGCGCTGCCGCCGGCCACGGACCCGGCGGCGCAGGCGGCGCAGCTCGCCGCCGGCGTCCTGCACGGCCTGCTCGTCCCCCTGCACCACGCCACCCGCACCCTGACCCCGGTCTCCGGGCAACTGCTGTGGGGCAACGCCGGCTCGGCCCTCGCCGGCTCCCTGCGCGTCCTGCACACCTGGTGCCGGCACCAGCAGCGGCCGCAGGACGCCGGCCGCGCCCTGGCCCTCGTCCGCGCCCTGTTCGAGGAGCCGCTGCTGCGCGGCACCGGCACGCTGCACCGCACGCCCGGCGGCCCGTCCTTCGCGCGCCGCACCTGCTGCCTGTACTACCGCGTGCCCGGCGGCGGCACCTGCGGCGACTGCGTGCTGCGTCACCCGCCCCGCGCCCGCTGACCGGCCGGCACGGGCGGCCACCGCCCCGGCTCCAGCACCCCGAGCACGTACGCCTTCGCCACCAGCGCCGTACGGTTCGACACCCGCCACCGCCGGGACAGCCGGCTCAGGTGGTAGTTGACGCCGTCCACCGTCAGCCCGACCGCCTTGCCGATGGCCGTCGTCGTGGCCCCGGACGCCGCCAGCGCGAGGATCCGCCCCTCCACCTCGCCGACCTCGACCGCAGGCGTCTCCTCGGCCCGCTCGCGCACCCGCAGCACCGCCAGCAGCATCGGATACGTCCGCGTCGGTTCACCGACCGTGTCCACCAGCAGCTCGCCCTCGCGGCCGGACGCCTCGCCCGCCGCCCAGCGGACGTCGATCGTGTAGCGCGAACGGTGCCCCAGCCGCAGCGCCTCGGTCAGCCGCTCGATCTGCGCGGCGGCCAGCGGCCGGAACAGGTCCAGCAGATTGCGGCCGCGCACCTGCCCCGGGGCCAGGCCCCACTCGGCGGCCATCGCCGGATTGACCACGGCCACCTCGCCGTTCGCCTGGCAGATGGCGATCGGTATCGGCAGCCGGTCCAGCAGGGCGATGAAGTGATTGCGCCACGCGACGTACTCCTCGCTGCCCACCGCCGTGCACCCCCCGTTCGGACCCGTCCGCGCCCGCGCGCAAGAGCGACGCGCCGCGGACCACTGCACAATCATGCAGTTGCCGCGCCCGGCGGCCCGGACCGGGGCGGCCACGCTGAAGACATGACCCACGCCACCGAGGCCCCCACCACCGCCGTCCCGCTCGTCGACATCTCCGCCGTCGGGGCGACCAGCACCCCCCTCCAGCAGGCCATGCGCCTGGCCCGCCGGCACGGACCCGTCTTCCGGCGCCGTCTGCACGGCACCGACCGGCTCTTCGTCACCTCCCTGGACCTGGTCACCGAGCTCGCCGACGAGGAACGCTTCACCAAGCACGTCGGCCCGGCCCTGGAGAACGTCCGCGAGTTCACCGCCGACGGCCTCTTCACCGCCTACAACCACGAGCCCAACTGGGCCAAGGCGCACGACGTCCTGATGCCCGCCTTCGCCCTCGGCTCGATGCGCGCCTACCACCCCGCCATGCTCACCGTCGCCCGCCGCCTCACCGACGCCTGGGACGCCCGCCTCGCCTCCGGCACACCCGTCGACGTCCCCGAGGACATGACGCGCATGACCCTGGACACCATCGGACTCGCCGGCTTCGGCTACGACTTCGGTTCCTTCGCGCGCGGCGACGAACCGCACCCCTTCGTCGGCGCCATGGTGCGCTGCCTGGACTGGAGCATGAACAAGCTCGGCCGGGACCCCGACGGCGACCACACCGCCGAGGACGAGGCGTTCCGCGCCGACGCCGCCTTCCTCGCCACCGTCGTCGACGACGTCATCAGCGCCCGCACCGCCTCCGGCGACACCCGCACCGACGACCTCCTCGGCCTCATGCTCGGCGCCCCCCACCCCGCCGACGGCACCACCCTCGACCCGGCCAACATCCGCAACCAGGTCATCACCTTCCTCATCGCCGGCCACGAGACCACCTCCGGCGCCCTGTCCTTCGCCCTCCACCACCTGCTCAAGGACCCCGTCGCGCTGCGCCTGGCCCAGCGCGAGACCGACGAGCTGTGGGGCGACGACCCCGACCCCGAGCCCACCTTCGAGGACATCGGCCGGCTGCGCTGGATCCGCCAGGTGCTCAACGAGGCGCTGCGGCTGTGGCCCACGGCGGCGGCCTTCACCCGCGAGCCCCGCGAGGACACCCTCCTCGGCGGCCGCTACCGGCTGCGGGCCGGCGAGGGCGTCACCATCCTCACCCCGATGCTGCACCGCGACCCGGCCTGGGGCGACAACCCCGAACTCTTCGACCCCACGCGCTTCGCGCCCGAGGCCGAGGCGGCACGCTCGCCGCACGCCTACAAGCCGTTCGGCACCGGAGAACGCGCCTGCATCGGCCGGCAGTTCGCCCTGCACGAGGCCACCATGCTGCTGGGCCTGCTGGTCCACCGCTACCGGCTCATCGACCACGCCGACTACCGGCTGCGCATCAAGGAGACCCTCACCCTCAAGCCCGACGGCTTCACGCTCACCCTCGCGCGCCGCACCTCCGCCGACCGCACCGCACGGCGCGGTGCCCTGCCCGGCGGCGCGGCCGCGCCCGTACGGCCGGCGGCCGGCGACGACCCCGCCCGGCCCACGCGCGCCCGGCAGGGCACCGGACTGCTGGTCCTCCACGGCTCGGCCTACGGCACCTGCCGCGAGCTGGCCCGCACCCTCGCCGACGACGCCGCCCGGCTCGGCTTCGACACCGCCGTCGCCGCGCTGGACGACCACACCGGCGCCCTGCCGCGCGAGACGCCCGTGGTGATCGTCGCCGCCTCCTACAACGGCCGCCCCACCGACGACGCCGCCCGCTTCACGCAGTGGGCCGAACACGAGGCCGCGCCGGGAGCGGCCGACGCGGTGCCCTACGCCGTCCTCGGCGTCGGCGACCGCAACTGGGCCGCCACCTACCAGCGCGTCCCCACCCTCCTCGACGAACGCCTCGCAGCCCTCGGCGGCAGCCGCCTGCTGCCCCGCGCCGCGGCCGACGCGTCCGGCGACCTGAACGGCACCGTGGAGGAGTTCACCCGCGCCCTCATGCGGACGCTGCTGGAGCGCTACGGCGACCCGGCGAGCGCCGGCGCCCCCGCAGCGCCGGACGAGGGCCCCGCGTACACCGTCACCGAAGTGACCGGCGGCCCCCTCGCGGCGCTGGCCGCCCGCCACGCCATGCAGCCGATGACCGTCACCGACTCCCGCGCACTCACCGCGCCCGGCCACCCGCGCACCAAGCAGTTCCTGCGCCTGGCCCTCCCCGACGGCGTCACCTACCGCACCGCCGACCACCTCACCGTCCTGCCCGCCAACGACCCCCGCCTCGTCGCCCGGGCCGCCGACCTCTTCGGCGTCGACCCCGCCACGGTCCTGGCCGTCCACCCGCGCCGCCCCGGCCGCGACAGCCTCCCCGTCGACCGGCCCCTGACCGCCGGTGAACTCCTCTCCCACCACCTGGAACTGCAGCAGCGCCCCACCCCGCGGCAGCTGGCCGCCCTCGCCGACCGCAACCCCTGCCCGCCCGAGCAGGTCGCCCTGCGGGCCGTACGCCCCGACGACCCGCGCACCCTCCTGGACCTGATCGAGGACCACCCGGCGCTGCGCGGCGCCCTCGGCGCGGCCGCCCTGCCGGAGCTGCTGCCCCCGATGCGGCCGCGGCACTACTCCATCTCCTCCTCCCCGGCCCGCGATCCCCGGCACGCCGACCTGATGGTCTCCCTGCTGGAGGCGCCCGCACGCTCCGGCCGGGGCGACTTCCGGGGCACCGGCTCCGGACACCTCGCCGGACTCCGCCCCGGCGACACCGTCCTGGCCCGCGTCCAGCCGTGCCGCGAGGCGTTCCGCATCACCGGCCACGACCGCACCCCTGTCGTGATGATCGCCGCCGGCACCGGGCTCGCCCCCTTCCGGGGCGCCGTCGCCGACCGCGTCGCCCTCGCCGCCGCCGGCACCCCGGTGGCCCCCGCCCTGCTCTACTTCGGCTGCGACGACCCCGACGCCGACTTCCTGCACGCCGGCGAACTGCGGGCCGCCCAGGACGCGGGCGCCGTCAGCCTGCGCCCCGCCTTCAGCGCCCGCCCCGAGGCCGGCGGCGGCCCGTTCGTCCAGCACCGGCTGGCCGCCGAGGGCGACGAGATCTGGTCCCTGCTGGAGTCCGGGGCCCGGGTGTACGTCTGCGGCGACGGCGCTCGCATGGCCCCGGGCGTACGGGCCGCCCTGCGCGACCTGTACGCCCGCCGGACGGGCGCCGACGCCCGGGCCGCCGACGCCTGGCTGCGCGGACTGACCGACGCGGGCCGCTACGTCGAGGACGTCTACGCGGCCGGCTGACCCCCTGGCTCCCTGCCACTGTGTCAACTCACGTACCCTGCTCCTCGTTCATATCGCCCGTCCCTGACCAGGACGGTGACGACGGCGCACGGAATGAGAGTGGTGGGGGCCATGCGCACGGCCATACGTACCGCAGTGACCGCGGCCGCAGCGGCGGCCGCACTGGCCGTACCGGCGGCGCCGGCCGGAGCGGCGGCGCCCGGCGCCGCCTCGTACGGCACGACGACGGCGGTAGGGGTGCACAACGCCTACGAACAGGCCAAGTACCCCTACTTCGCCGACGCCCTGGACTCCGGCGCCGGCCTGCTGGAACTCGACGTGTGGTCCAACGGCTTCGGCGGCCGGGCCTTCCGCGTCTCCCACGCCAACCCGGTGCGCAACGACAACAACTGCGAGGGCGCTGCGTCACCGGCCGAGCTGCGCACCAAGTCCCGCAACCAGCCGCTCTCCGGCTGCCTCGCCGACATCCGCGCCTGGCACGACGCCCACCCCGGCCACCGCCCGGTCCTGCTCAAGGTCGAGATGAAGGACGGCTTCAACGCCAACAGCGGCCGCGGCCCCGCCGCGCTCGACGACCTGCTCACCGCCACCCTCGGCGACGCCCTCTACCGCCCCGCCGACCTGATGGGCTCGCACGCCACCCTGGACGAGGCCGTACGGGCGGACGGCTGGCCCGGCCGCTCGGCGCTGGCGGGCAAGTTCATCGTCGAGCTCATCCCCGGCACGGTCGAGGAGGGCAACCCCGCCGACAGGCTCTGGACCGACCGGGAGTACGCCACCCACCTGCGCGACCTTGCCGCCTCCGGCCGCCTGGCCCGGGCCGGCGCCTTCCCCGCCGTCCACGGCGCGACGGCGGGCGACCCGCGCACCCGCTACGCCGACACCACGATCCGCCCGTGGTTCGTCGTCTTCGACGGCGACGCCACCGCGTACACCCGGGGCGGCATCGACACCGCCTGGTACGACAGCCGCCACTACCTGCTCGTGATGACGGACGCCCACAAGGTGCCGCCGGCCATCGACATCACCCGCCCCACGGAGACCCAGGCCCGCGAACGCCTCTCGCTCCTGGCCCGGGCCCACGCGAGCTTCGTCACGGCCGACTGGTACCCGCTGCCGCAGGTGCTGTCGGCGGTCGCCCCGCGCGGCTGACGCCCCGGGCGGGCGACGCCCTCAGGTGTCCTCCAGCCGGAAGCCCACCTTGAGCCCGACCTGGTAATGGGCGATCGCACCGTCTTCGAGGTGCCCGCGGATCTGGGTCACCTCGAACCAGTCCAGCTCCCGGAGGGTCTGCGCGGCGCGGCTGATCCCGTTGCGGATCGCCGCGTCCACGCTGTCCTGCGAGGAGCCGACGATCTCGGTCACCCGGTACGTGTGGTTGGCCATGGCCCCACCGTGCCCCAGCCGCCGCGAACGCGCGAAGCGGGTGGGCCATCGGGTGGAGGCGCGTCCGTCCGCTACGGGGCCTTCGGGGCCGGCACCGACAGGGACAGGGCGAAGCGGCCCCCGGTGTCGGTCCACCAGTGGGTGAGGTCCAGCCCGGCCGCCGCGAGCTCGCGGCGGACGCCCTCCCGGCGGAACTTCGCGGAGACCTCGGTCCGCAGGTCCTCGCCCCGCTCGAAGTGCACGGCCAGGTCCAGCGCCTGGATCTTCGCCACCACCGGGACGCGGGCGCGCAGCCGCATCTCGATCCATTCCCGCCGGGCGTCCCAGAGGGCGACGTGGTCGAAGTCCCCGGGGTCGAAGTCGCCGCCCAGCTCGCGGTTGATGACGGTCAGGACGTTCTTGTTGAAGGCGGCCGTGACCCCTTGCGCGTCGTCGTAGGCCGGGACGAGCACGTGCTCGTCCTTGACCAGGTCGGTGCCCAGCAGCAGCGCGTCGCCCGGGGCGAGCCCGGAGCGCAGGCCGGCGAGGAACGTGGCCCGTTCGGGCGGCAGCAGGTTGCCGATCGTGCCGCCGAGGAAGGCGACGATGCGCGGGCCGGGGACGTCGGGCAGCGCCAGCCCGTACTGGAAGTCGGCGACGAGGGCGTGCACGGTCAGCGCCGGATGCTCCGCCAGCAGCGTGGCGGCGGCACCGGAGAGCGCGCTCTCGCTCACATCGACCGGAACGTAGGACTCCAGCTCCCGCAGGGCCCGGAGCAGGTGGCGGGTCTTGTCCGAGGAGCCCGAGCCGAGCTCGACCAGCGTGCGGGCGTGCGTGGCCGCCGCGATGTCGTCGGCGCGGGCGATGAGGATCTCGCGCTCGGCGCGCGTCGGGTAGTACTCGGGCAGCAGCGTGATCTCGTCGAACAGCTCACTGCCGCGGGCGTCGTAGAACCACTTCGGGGGGAGTTCCTTGGGGGAACGGGTCAGACCTTCGGCCACGTCCGCCCGCAGGGCGGCGGCCGTCGCATCGAGGGGGAGGGTGCGGGTGAGGACGAACGGGCTCACAGAACGGGCTCCTTGAGCGGAGGGCTCGGGGAATGCGAGGCGGGCGGGGTGTGGGGGAGCAAGGAGGAGAGGGTGACGCCGGTGCGGTCGGCGGTGAGCAGGGTGCGGTCGGGGACTTCCGTCCAGCCCGGGTCGTCGTCGTACGGCTCCGACGCCACCACCGTCCGGCCCGGGACGGGGCCGGTGAGGTACCACAGCGAGTCCCCCCAGGCGGTCGCGGCGACGGCCGCCCCGTCGGTGAGGAGCAGGTTGAGCCGGGAACCCGGCGCGGCCCGGTCCACCGTCGTCACCACGTCGGCCAGCGCCCGTCCCAGCGAGTCGCCGCCCAGCAGACGGTGCTCGACCAGCGCCCAGACGAACGCCGCGTCGCACCGCGCCGCCAGCCGCAGCAGCGCGCCCGGCGGCAGCAGCGCGACCAGCGGCTCCGCCGAGTCGGGCCAGCCGGTCAGCGCCCCGTTGTGGCTGAACAGCCAGGGGCCGCCGGCGAAGGGGGCGGCGGCCGCCTCGGCGTCCGCGCCCGCGAAGGTCGCGTCCCGCACCGCGGCCAGCAGCGCCGGGGCCCGTACGACCCGGGCGATGTCGGCGAACGACTCGTCGCCCCAGATCGGCCCGGCCCGCCGGTAGCGCGCGGGCAGCGGGTCGCCGGGGGCGTACCAGCCGACGCCGAAGCCGTCCGCGTTGACCGTGCCGTTGCGCATGCGGCGTGGGGCCCAGGACTGGCGCACCAGCGAGTACGGCGGCTCGCTGAGGCTCTCACCCAGGGGGGCGTCGGGCCCCAGCACCGCGATGTGGCGGCACATCAGGCCGGTTCCGCGTCACGTGCCGTACGGAAACCGGAGAAGATCTGCCGGCGGACCGGCAGATCCCAGTTGCGGAACGTCCCCCGGCAGGCCACCGGGGCCACGGCGAAACAGCCGCCGCGCAGCACCTTGTACCGGTCGCCGAAGAACACCTCCGAATACTCCCGGTAGGGAAAGGCCC
The DNA here is from genome assembly GCF_014650495.1 of Streptomyces cinnamoneus. Lineage (GTDB taxonomy): Bacteria > Actinomycetota > Actinomycetes > Streptomycetales > Streptomycetaceae > Streptomyces > Streptomyces cinnamoneus. The sequence goes on from NZ_BMVB01000001.1 coordinate 166,304, forward strand.
GGAAGCCCGGATACGGCAGGAAGTCGCTGGCCGTCCACTCCCACACGTCCCCGATCAGCTGCCGCACGCCCAGGGGCGACGCCCCCCGTGGGTAGGCGCCGACGGCCGCCGGGCGCAGGTACCGCTGGCCGAGGTTGGCGTGGGCGGGGGTGGGGTCCTCGTCGCCCCACGGGTAGCGCGTCGAACGGCCGGACACCGGATCGTGGCGGGCGGCCTTCTCCCACTCCGCCTCGGTGGGCAGGCGCCGCCCCGCCCACGCCGCGTAGGCAGCGGCCTCGTACCAGCTCACGTGCAGCACCGGCTCGTCCGCCGGCACGGGCTCCACGACCCCGAACCGGCGCCGCACCCAGACGCTGCCCTCGCGCCGCCAGAACAACGGGGCCGCCAGGCCGTGGCGGCGCACCTGCTCCCAGCCGGCCGGGTGCCACCAGCGCGGGTCCGCGTAACCGCCGTCCTCGATGAACCGCAGGTACGCGCCGTTGCTCACCGGCAGCGTGTCGAGGAAGTACGAGGGCACGAAGCGGGGGTGGGCGGGCCGCTCGTTGTCCAGCGCCCAGGGCTCGGCGGACGTGCCCATGGTGAACGGGCCGCCCTCGACCAGCACCTCCTGCGGCAGCAGGGCCGTCCCCGGCGGCGCGGGCGGCGGCTCGGGGGCGGTGAGCGCCGCCGGACCGCCGCGCAGCTGGTGGGTGATCAGCATGGTCTCGTCGTGCTGCTGCTCGTGCTGGGCGATCATGCCGAAGGCGAAGCTGTCCTCCACCAGGGGCCCGCCGCCCGCCACCGGCGTGCTCTCCAGCACGTCCAGCACCCGGCCGCGCACCTCGTCGACGTAACCGTGCGCCTCCTTCGGCGCCAGCAGGGGCAGCGAGGGCCGCTCGGCACGGGGGTGCTCGAAGGCGTCGTACACGGAGTCGACCTCCGGGCGCAGCGCCGTGTGCCCGGCCACCGCCCGCAGCAGCCACAGCTCCTCCTGGTTGCCGATGTGCGCCAGGTCCCAGACCAGGGGCGACATCAGTGGGGAGTGCTGGGCGGTCAGCTCGTGCTCGTCCACGCAGCCGGTGAGCAGCCGCGTGCGCTCGCGAGCGCCCAGCAGGGCGCTCGCGGCGCGTGCGCGCAGGACGGCGGGGTCCTGCCCGGGGGCCGTCATGCCCGGACCCCCTTGCCGGTCACCTCGTCGAGCAGGTCGTCGGCGGGGCACCGGCCGCGCTCGACGTAGCGGGCGGTGAACTCGTCCACCGCGTCGAGGACCTTCGTCTGCGCACCGAGCCGGGGCAGTGCTTCGCGGGCGGCGGCGAAGCAGGCCGCGGCGGCGGCGTGCAGCTCCGGGTCGGCCAGGCCGTGCCGGGCCGCCCTGCGCCACAGGGCGTTGCGCGGCGGGGGCTGCCGGCTCGGCGAGTCCGCCAGCGCCTTCACCGCGCGGAAGGCGGTCTCGGCCGCCGCCGGGTCGTCGAACAGCGCGGCGGTCACCGCGAGCGGGACGATCCAGCCGTCCTCCCCGGACTGCGCGTCGATCATGCGCAGCTCCAGGTGGCCGCGCGGCCTTATGGGCGGGAACAACGTGGTGAGGTGGTAGGCGACGTCGTCGACGGTGGGCCGCCGGGGCAGGCCCGTGCGGGTCCACTGGCGCAGGGCCAGTCCCTGCTGCACCGCCCAGGGCTCCTCGTCGGACCGGACGAACATCACGTTCGCGTTCAGCGCGTACGCCGCCCACGCCGCCCGCAGGTCGCGCCCGCCCACCGGGGCCAGGGTGCGGCCCGGGTCCATCCGCGCGTAGCAGGCTTGCCGGCTGGAGCGCCAGCCGCTGGGGACGCCCAGGTGCAGGGGGGAATTGGCGAACGAGGCCGAGAGCACCGCCCCCAGCAGATGGGCGAGCCGCCACCGCTGGACGTACCCCAGCGGGCCGGGCTCCTCGTAGCCCGCGTCCACGCAGACCTGCACGGACGCCGTGCGGCACATGACGTTGCGCCCGGCGCCGTTGATCCGGTCGTAGTAGACCTCCATCGCGTTGTACCGGGCGTTGTTGCACACCCGAGGGGGCTCGTACCACGGCTCCTTGCCGTAGCCCGCCAGGGTGAGGCCCAGCTCGCGGAGGGCTCCGCGGGCGAGGGCCAGGTCGGCGGTGAGCTCCTCCACGCAGGCGGTCAGCGACTCCGCCGGCTGCGAGCTGAATTCCAGCTGGCCGCCGGGCTCCACGGTGAACAACGACCGCAGCGGCAGCGCCCCCACGCGGTCCGCGGCGGCGGTGAGCCGGTGCGGGGCGACGGGGCGGGTCCGGTCGTGCAGATCATGGACGAGCCATTCGAGTTCCACACCGAGAAGGCGGGGCGGGCCGGTCTTGAAACAGATGCCGCGCACGAACGCGTCGGCTTCCGATTCACGGACCGGCCTGGTGAGGCCTTCCCTGTCAGCAAAGCAGTCGGTCACGCTTGCTACCTCCCGTCCGTTGGTCCGTACCCCCAAAACGGGGATGGCAGTCGGACGTGCGGGGGGACGAGCCGTGAACCGGTCATTCTGCGGCCCGCCGGGGGAGGCTTCATTGTCGCGGGACCACGGCGGGCCCGCCAGGCGAGGAGGCCGTGCCGGCCCCGTCCGGCCCGGCGGACGCGGTCCGTCCGGCCCGGGGGTCTCAGACGGCGAACAGGTCGCTGAAGATGCCCGTCGCGTCGGCCACGTCATGACCGAACGGCGAATTGAAGTCCCAGATCAGGAAGAGGAGGAAGGCGATCAGTGCGCTGTAGAGCCCGGCCAGCATCAGTTCGCGCGGTGAGCGCCTGATCTGCAGTGTGAAGATCAGCCCGACCGCCACCAGCGCCCCTGCGATCAGGCCGAACCACACCACGCCCGGCATCGTCGGCTCGGCGGCCTGCGCCCGTGCGTTGCGCGCCGCGTCCGCCGCCCCGACCTGGTCCAGCAGCGGCTGGTACGACTGGCCCTCGTGGTCGTTGCGCGGCTCGTACGACGTGAGGTCCGCGCGCACCTTGGCCAGCAGCTGGGTGCCCTTGTCGGTGAGCTCGCCCCGGTCGAGCATGACGGGCCATTCCTTCTTGACCACGTGGGTGACGTAGGCGTTCACGTCCTCGCGGGTGCGGTCGCGGGCGGCCGGCGCGTACGCCTGGACGCGCTCGGTGACCTCGTGCAGGGCCTGCGCCTCCGCCCGGACGGTGTCCTGTGCCGCGTTGCGCGCCTCCCAGACGCCGGCGATGGCCAGGCCCAGGACGATCGCGTACACCACGCCGACCATCATCGTCATGTACTCGATGACGTCGGGCGTCTCGGACGGGTCGTCGTCATCGCTGATCCTGCGCTGCCTCAGCACCGTGATGGACAGGACGACCGCGCAGGCGGCGAGCATGGCGAGGGCCAGCACCAGCCACTCGGACAAGGGGTACCTCCAGGGGCGACGGAAGCGGGGTCAGCGGCTGCGCCCGCCGCCTGAGCGCGGGCGCAGCATGGCGGCGGCCAGCACGGCCGGGGCGGTGAGCACCAGGGTGAGCATGACCAGCGAGGAACCGGCCTGGGCCGGCCTGGCGACGCTCTGGTGGTACGCGCGGGGCGCGATGTGCGACGCGGGGGAGTGCCGTGCTGCCGGGGCGGGCGACGGCGGCGGGGACGGCAGGGGCGCGGGAGGCGGCTGGGGTGCGCGCCGCAGTGCGGCCACCGGGACGGGCGGCGCGGGGCGCGACGGGGCGGGGGCCACGGGCACGGGCTCCGGCTGCGGGCGCGGCGGCTGCCGCGGCGCGGGGGCCGGCGGTGGTGGCGCGGGGGCCGGCGGCGGGGGAGGCGGGCACAGGGTGGCCTCGGCGAGGCCGTCGCCGTTGTGCGCGACGGCCACCAGACAGCCGTCGGGCCCGGTCCGCACGAAGACCCCGGCCGGTCCGTCGGTGGTCACGGCGTGCGTCCGCGCGGACATGACGGGCGGCGCGGCCGCCGGCTCTGCGAGCGGGGCCGTGCGCGGGGGCCGGGCAACGGACTGCCCGGCCTGCGAGGCCGTGCGCGGGGGCCGGCCGGCGGGTGCGTCTGCACACCGCGGCCGGGCGGCGGGCTGCCGGGCACGCGCGGGCTGTCCGGCCTGCGCAGGCCGGTCGGCCGCCCGCTCGTTCTGCCGGGCCGCGGACGAGGGCCGGCCGACGGGCGGGGCGGTGCGCGGCCCCGTGTGCCGGGGCGTGGCGGCGGGCGGCCCGCCCAGGGGCTCGTCACCGGGGGCCGGCCCGGCGCCCGCCGTCGCCAGTACGGCCACGAAGGCCACGCATCCTGCCCGTCCTGCCCGGCGCCATCCACTCACAACCGTGATCTTGCTGTGCGCGGGCCCCGCCACGCGCCCTGCTTCGGCCTAATTCCTCCGATGGGGTGAAAAGAGGCCACGGACGGGTTGGGCGGATCGCCGGCCGTTCACAGCTGGGTGAAGTCCCCGTGCCGTCCCGCGCCCGCGGCGAAGCGGGCCGCACCCTCGCGGGCCTCGGTCAAGGAGCCCCGGCCGTGGCCGAGTTCGACGGCCATCGCCCGTTCCTCGGAGAGGCCCTCCTGCTCCAGCACCGAGGCGCGGTCGCCGCGCAGACAGGACTGCGGGAAGCGGGCGATCTCCGCCGCCAGCTCCTCGGCCGCCGCGCGCGAACGGCCGGGCGGCACCAGGCGGTTGGCCAGCCCCATGGCGTGCGCCTCCGGCGCCGGCACCGGCCGGCCGGTGAGGATCAGGTCCAGGGCGCGGCTCGTCCCGATCAGCCGGGGCAGCCGGACGGTTCCCCCGTCGACGAGGGGCACCCCCCAGCGGCGGCAGAAGACGCCGAACACCGCGTCCTCCTCCGCCACCCGCAGGTCGCACCAGAGCGCCAGCTCCAGGCCGCCCGCGACCGCGTAGCCGCTCACCGCCGCGACGACCGGCTTGGACAGGCGCATCCGGGTGGGGCCCATGGGTCCGTCGCCGTCGTCGGCGAGCTGGTTGGCGTGCTCGCCGGCGAACGCCTTGAGGTCGAAGCCGGCGCAGAACGTACCGCCCTCGCCCCACAGCACCGCGACCCGCGCGCTCTTGTCGGCCTCGAACGCCCGGAAGGCGTCGGCTAGGGCGGCGGCCGTCGGCCCGTCCACGGCGTTGCGCACGTCGGGCCGGGAGAGGATCACCGTGGTGACGTGGCCGCTGCGTTCGGTGCGGACGGCCGCCGCGTGGCCGCCGGCCGTCATCGCGCGTCCTTGAGCAGCGCGCGGTCGAGGACCGGCCCGAGGTCCGTTCCCGGCGGCAGGGTGCCGAAGGCGTTGCCCCAGTCCCCGCCGAGCCGGGAGGCGCAGAACGCGTCGGCGACGGCCGGGGTGCTGTGCCGCACCAGCAGGCTGCCCTGGAGGACGAGCGTGAGCTGCTCGGCGACCCGGCGGGCGGTGAGCTGTGCGCGGGCGGGGTCGCGGAGCGTGCCCAGCAGCTCGCGCAGGCGGCCGGTCGCGGCGTCGAGCCGCCGGTCGGCCCCGGCCGCCAGGCCGACCTCGGTGAAGTAGGCGTCGAGGGCGGCCGGTTCGCGTTCCAGGGCCCGCAGCACGTCGAGCGCGGCCACGTTGCCGGAGCCCTCCCAGATGGACAGCAGCGGCGCCTCCCGGTAGAGCCGGGGCATGCCCGACTCCTCGACGTAGCCGTTGCCGCCCAGGCATTCGAGGGCCTCGGCGGCGTGGGCGCTGCCGCGCTTGCAGACCCAGTACTTGCCGGCCGCCAGGGCCAGGCGGCGCAGCGCCGCCTCACCGGCGTCCCCGGCCTCGGAGCGGTCGAGGGCCGCCGCGAGCCGCATCGCGAGGACGGTGGCGGCCTCCGACTCGACGGCGAGGTCGGCCAGGACGTTGCGCATCAGCGGCTGGTCGACGAGCTCGGCGCCGAACGCCCGCCGGTGGGCCGCGTGGTGGAGGGCCTGCCGCAGCCCGGCCCGCATGCCGGCGGCGGAGCCGACGACGCAGTCCAGCCGGGTCATGTTGACCATCTCGACGATGGTGCGCACGCCGCGCCCCGGTTCGCCCACGGGCCAGGCCACGGCCTGCTCGTACTCGATCTCCGCCGAGGCGTTGGAGCGGTTGCCGAGCTTGTCCTTCAGCCGCTGCAGCCGCATCGCGTTGCGCGTGCCGTCGGGCAGCACCCGCGGCATCAGGAAGCACGTGAGGCCCTCGCGGGTCTGCGCCAGGACGAGGAAGACGTCGCTCATCGGCGCCGACGTGAACCACTTGTGCCCGGTGATGACGTACGAGCCGTCGCCGGCCGGCACGGCGGTCGTGGTGTTGGCCCGCACGTCCGAGCCGCCCTGCTTCTCCGTCATCGACATGCCGGCGATCAGGCCCCGCTTGCCGAGCGGCGGGCGCAGCCCGTAGTCGTACGTCCGCGAGGCGAGCAACGGCTCGTAGACGGCGGCGAGATCGGGCTGGGCGCGCAGCGCGGGCACGGCCGCGTACGTCATGGAGACGGGGCAGCCGTGGCCCGGCTCGGCCTGGGCCCACACGTAGAACTTCGCCGCCCGCACCAGGTGCGCGCCGGGGCGGGCCTCGGCCCAGGGGGCGGCGTGCTGGCCGCTCTCCACGGCGGCGGCCATGAGCCGGTGCCAGGCGGGGTGGAACTCGACCTCGTCCACGCGGTGGCCGTAGCGGTCGTGGGTGCGCAGCACGGGCGGGACCGCCTCGGCCATCCGGGCCCAGTCCTGCACCTCCTGCGACCCGGCCCGGGCGCCCAGCGCGCGGACCTCCGCCTCGCCCCAGGCGCCGCCCTCGCGGTGCAGGGCCTCCAGCAGGGCGGGGTCGTCGGCGGTGGAGAAGCCGGTCAGGGGCGGGGCCTGGTTGAACACTTCGTGCGTGGCGCTCACGGCGACCTCCTGGGGCAGCGGCATTACACTTTTATGATGCGTGATGCGGGACTGTAATGGATAGGGTGTGACCGGTCATGGAGGAATCGCTTTCACTGCGGCCGCTGACCGCGCGCTCGATCGTGCTGTCGACCCTGCTCGGCCACCACCCGCCCGCCCTGCCCGCCCGCGCCCTCGTCCGCGTGGGCCAGCTCTTCGGCACCGCCGAGGGGACGATCCGCACCGCGCTGACCCGCATGGCCGCCGCCGGGGACGTGGAACAGTGCGACGGCGCGTACCGGCTCACCGAACGGCTGCTGGCCCGGCAGGCCCGGCAGGACGACAGCCGGGCCCCGCGCACCCGCCCGTGGGACGGGGACTGGGAGATCGCCGTCGTCACCGGCGAACGGCGGGCCGCGCCGGAGCGGGCCGCCCTGCGCCAGGCGATGGCCGGACTGCGGATGGCCGAGCTGCGGGAAGGCTGCTGGCTGCGCCCGGCCAACCTCGTCCGCCGGGAGCGGCCGGCGGTCGTGGCCGAACAGTGCACCCTGCTCACCGGCGCGCCGGAGGGGGACCCGGCGGTGCTCGCGGCCGGCCTGTGGGACCTGGCCGCCTGGGCCCGGCGGGCCCGCGCACTGGAGGCGGCGCTCGCCGACCGCCCCGGCCCCCTCGCCGACCGCTTCACCGTCTCCGCCGCCGTCCTGCGCCACCTCCTGGCCGACCCGGTCCTGCCGGAGGCCCTGCTGCCGCCCGACTGGCCCGGCGAGCGGCTGCGCGCCCGGTACGAGGCGTTCGACCGCGACGTCCGCGCCCTGCTGCTGCAGCACATCGGCGAGACGGCCGGCCCCTTCGGCGACCGGGGAATATGAGCACTCCGTGACAGTTCCACCCACCGGCCGCCCCGATGCGCGTTCGCGCATATGAACGACCGATACTGGTGCCCATGTCACGCGTGCTTCTGATCGAGGACGACCGGGCCGTCAGGGAAGGGGTCACCCTCACCCTGCGCCGCCGCGGCCACGAGGTCGAGGCCGCCCCCACCGGTGAGGCGGGACTGACCGCGCTGGAAGCCTTCCGGCCCGACCTCGTCCTGCTCGACCTGATGCTGCCCGACAAGAGCGGCTTCGAGGTCTGCCGCCGCATCCGGGCCACCCAGCAGATCCCGATCATCATGCTCACCGCCCGCGGCGACGACATCGACGTCGTCCTCGGCCTGGAGGCCGGCGCCGACGACTACATCGTCAAGCCCGCCCGCGGTGAGGTCCTGGAGGCCCGCATCCGCGCCGTCCTGCGCCGGGCCGCGCCCGTCGACGGCGGCGGCCCGGACCCCGCCCTCCCGCAGGCCGCCGCCGAGGTCCACGGCGACCTGGCCATCGACCGCGCCGGCCTGCTCGTCACCAAGAACGGCCAGGACCTGGCGCTCGCCCCCTCCGAGATGAAGCTGCTGCTGTACCTGTCGGCCACCCCGGGCCGCGTCTTCAGCCGGCAGCAGCTCCTCGAACACGTCTGGGAGCACAGCTACCACGGCGACGCCCGGCTCGTGGACGCCTGCGTGATGCGGCTGCGCACCAAGGTCGAGGAGTCCACCCGCTCCCCGAAGTACATCCAGACCGTGCGCGGCTTCGGCTACCGCTTCGGTCCCCTCTAGAGCGAGCGGCACCCCCGTGAAACGACCGGCGCTGCGCCGCCCCACCGTCCGACGCCCGGCCCTGCGCACCCTCGCCCGCGGCCTGCGCGCCCGGCTCGTCGTGGCGTTCCTGCTGGTCTCCGCGCTCAGCGCGCTCACCACGGCCGCGCTCACCTTCCGCGAGGCGCGCACCGCGATCCTCAAGCGCACCCAGGACACGGCCGTGAACGCGCTGCGCTCGCAGGTCGACTCGCAGGTCCCCGACCTGCGCTTCCCGCCGCGCAGCAGCGACCTGATGAAGTTCACCCAGGACCTCGGCCGGGCCGGGCAGGCCCAGCGCTGGACCGTGCACGCCCGCTACAAGGACGGGCCGATGGTGCCGAACAACCTCAAGGGCACCCTGGACACCCGCCTGCCGGCCGGCGTGCGCGAGAAGGTCCGGGACGGCATCGCCGCCTTCCAGCGCGTCAGCATCGACGGCGACCCCTGGCTCGTGATCGGCCTGCCCGTGGCCTACCGGGACGGCGGCGGGGAGATGTCCGGCCTGGAGGTGTACGCACAGGTGCCGCTGCGCCAGGACGCGGCCAACGTCAAGGCCCTGGTCGAGGCGGCGCAGAGCGGCGCCCTGCCGGCCATCGCGCTGGCCGTGGTGCCCGCCCTGATCGCCGCCCGCGGCGTGCTGCGGCCCGTACGGGAGCTGCGCCGCGCCACCCAGCAGATCACCGAGGGCGAGCTGGACACCCGCCTGAAGGTGACCGGGCGCGACGAACTGGCCGACCTCTCCCGCACGTTCAACGACATGGCGGCGGCCCTGGAGGAGAACGTCGCCGAGCTGCGCCGCATGGAGGCGAACTCCCGGCGCTTCGCCGCCGACGTCTCGCACGAGCTGCGCACCCCGCTGGCCGCGATGACCGCGGTCGTCGACGTCCTCGACGAGGACGCGGCCACCCTCGACCCCGACACCGCCTACGCGGTCCGCCTCATCAGCGAGGAGACCGGGAAGCTGGCGCGCATGGTCGAGGACCTGATGGAGATCTCCCGCTTCGACGCCGGCGCCGCCGCCCTGCACCTGGACGAGGTCGACGTCGCCGAGACCGTGCGCAAGACCCTCCAGGCGCGCGGCTGGCAGGAGAAGGTGACGGCCGACCTGCCCGAGGACGTACGGGCCCGGCTGGATCCGCGCCGCATCGACGTCGTGGTCGCCAACCTCGTCGGCAACGCCCTGCGGCACGGCGGCGAGCCGGTGAGCGTCGCCGTCCGCGTGGAGCCGCCCGCCCAGCCGGGGGACGAGGAGCACCTGCTGATCGAGATCGCCGACCGCGGCGAGGGCATCGACCCCGAGGTGCTGCCGCACGTCTTCGAGCGCTTCTTCAAGGCCGACGTCGCCCGCGTCCGCTCCGAGGGCAGCGGCCTCGGCCTCGCCATCACGCTGGAGAACGTCCGTCTGCACGACGGCACCGTCCGGGCCGCCAACGGGCCCGAGGGGGGCGCGGTGTTCACCGTCGACCTTCCGCTGCGCCGGGGAGGCGACGAAGCATGAGGACCCGACGCACGGTGGCCGCGGTGGCCCTGGCCGGGGCGCTCGCCGGCCTGCTGGCCGGCTGCGGCATCGAACCGACCGAGGTCATCGAGGTGGGCCGGCCCGCCCAGGGGGCCAAACGGCCGGGCGCCCCGGTCAAGGAGGCCCGGCTCTACTTCGGTTACCCCGGCGGACTGCAGCCGGTCTCCCGCCCCGCCCAGGGCGAGGTGAGCGCCGAGGAGGCGGTCCCGCTGCTGCTGGCGGGGCCCAACGAGGCCGAGCGGTTCCGCGGCCTGTACTCCGAGCTGCCCAAGTCCGGCGGGCGCGTGGAGGTCGTCAGCGGCCAGGGCACGGTGACCGTCCAGCTGCCGCTGGACGTCACCCGTCTGACGGCCACCGCCCGCAGCCAGCTCGTGTGCACCGCCGCGCACAACGGGGTGCCGGGCGACCTGCCGGCCGAGGAGGTCAAGGTGACCCTCGCCGGCGGCGGCAAGAAGCTGTCCGACCAGGTCTGCGACAACAAGTACATCGCGCCCGTCGTCGTACCGCCCGCGGCGAGCCCCGCCCCCTGACCCCGGCCCCCGGCAGGCGTACGACGGGGGCGCGGGTCAGGGCTGGAGGCCGCCGAGCCGTCCCTCCAGGAGGACGAGCAGCCCGGCCAGGATGTCCGCGAGCTCCGCCTGGCGGTCGTCGCCGAGGCCGGCCAGCAGGGCCTGCTCGTAGCCGAGCTGCAGGGGGATCAGCCGGTCGATGAGCTCCTCGCCGGCCGGGGTGAGGGAGAGGTGGGCCACCCGCCGGTCGCGGTCGTCGGCCCGGCGCGCCACCAGCTCGCGCCCCTCCAGCACCCGCAGCCGCTTGGTGACGGCCGCCCCGGAGGCGAAGGTCTCGCGCGCGATCTGCCCCGGCGTCAGCTCCCGGCCCGTACGCCGCAGCGTGCCCAGGATGTCGAACTCCGCCCGCGACAGCCCCTCCCGCACCAGCGGGGCGTCCGATGCCTGCTGCAGCAGGGCGGCGCAGCGGTTGAGCCTGCCGATCACGGCCATCGGCGCGGTGTCCAGCCCGGGGTGGACCTGCTGCCATTGGCGCAGCACGCGCGCGACGATGTCCTCGGCGTCCTCGGCCACGTTCTGGTCCTCTCCGGTGGGGGCTCTCCGTAGATTCTGCCGTGACCGCTTGCGCCGGGGCGCACTGGAGTACCCCTCCGTCACCCCGCCGCCGCGGGGGCCGTGGCCGTCCGCTCGTCGAGCGCGGCCAGGACCCGCTGCCCCGCACGCTCCTCGGCGGCCACCCGTTCGCCGGGCAGGGGGCGCTGCCACCACTCGCCCGCCGCGACGTCGGTGGCCTCGCGCAGCTCCAGCAGCGCACGGGCGAGCCGGTCCCGGGCCGGGCCGGCCGCGGGGCCGGCCGGCGCGGCGGCGTCCAGCAGCTCCGCGGCCGCGGCGCGCGCGGCGGCGGCGTGGCGGAGGGCGCCCTCCACCCGGTCCGTCGCCCGCCGGTTGGTGACCAGTGCGCAGACGAACAGGCCGGCCGTCACGCCGACGAGGGTGCCGGTCCACCGGTCCGCGACGAGCCCGGCCGCCGGATGCGCCCCGCCGAACTCGCCCAGTACCAGTGCCATCGGGGTCACGCACACGCTCCCCAGCCAGTAGTTCCGCGCCATGACCGCCTCCGCCCCGATCTGCAGCGCGAGGGCGACGAGCACCAGCGCCACCGCGCCCAGCCGGGTGAGAGGCAGCAGCGCGGTGAAGAGCAGCAGGCCCAGGAGGTTGCCGACCACGCGCTGGACCGCGCGGTGCCAGGAGAGCGTCGTGTTGGCCTGGAAGACCGCCGCGGCGGTGACGACCGCCCAGTACGGGTGGGCGCTGCCCAGCGCGAGCGCGGCCCAGCCCGCCAGCGTGGCGCCGGCCGCCACACGGGCGCCGACGGGCAGGAGCGGCGAGCCCGGGCGCAGCCGCGCCATGACACCGGGCCCGGGCCGGCGGGGGCCGGCGGGTCCGTGCGGGCGGACGAGTGCGGGCGCCATGCAGACCAGCCAGGCCAGGGCCCCCGCGGCGAGGACCAGGGCCAGATGCCCGGGAACGTCCGCCGGCCGCTGCGGCACGAAGAACGCCGTCGAGGTGACGAAGGTGAGCACGACGTTGCCCGGCGGCCCGATCCTGCTCGCGTCGCAGAACATCCGCTGCACCGCCGCCACCAGCGAGGCCAGCAGGATCAGCAGCGGCGCGCAGCCCGTGAGCGAGGCGCTGACCAGCGCCACGCCGACCCCGGCGACCGTGCCCAGGACCACCGCGGCGACGGTCCGCGCGCGCACGGCGTACGGCCGGTCGTGGCCGTACAGCGCGCACAGCGCCCCGGCGGCGGTGTAGAGGGCCAGGTCGAGGCGGCCCAGCGCGAGCAGCGTGAAGTCCGCCGTCGCCATGGCGACGGCCGCGCTGAAGGCGGGCCGCGGCCAGTGGGGCGCGGCCGGCCCCAGGCGCAGCAGGCCGCGCAGCGGCAGGGGAAGCGGCCGGGGGAGGGGACGGGAGGGTTTCGCCATCCATGGAGATTAGCAGGTGTTTTATATGTGAAAGATGTGCTCTCCCTGGCGCAGGACCTTCCTCCGGCACTCCTGGGGGCTGCCCCACGCGGACCGCAGTGCCCGTGCCTTGCCGATCCACAGCGACAGGTCGTACTCGGCGGTGTAGCCGATCGCCCCGTGCACCTGCAGGGCGGTACGGGCCGCCGCGTCCGCGGCCTCGCACGCGGCGACCTTCGCCGCCGCCACCTCGGCCGACGCCGTCCCCGCGCCCGTGGCCAGCGCCACGGCGGCGCCGTGCACCAGGGGCCGGGCGAACTCCAGGGCGACGAGCGTGTCCGCCAGCCGGTGCTTGACCGCCTGGAACGAGCCGATCGCCCGCCCGAACTGCTCGCGCCGCCCGGCGTACTCGATGGTGCGGCCGAGGAGGGCCTCGCCCACCCCGAGCGCCTGGGCGGCGGTCGCACAGGCCGCCCAGGCGGCGGCGTACGCCGCGGCGTCCTGCACCGCCGGTCCGGCGGCGAGCAGCACCCCGCCCGGGCGCACCCGGGCGAGCCGCCGCGCCGGGTCGAGCGAGGCAAGCACCGGACCGTGGCCGGGAGCGAGCCGGAGCTCGACGACCGGGGCGCCGGCCGTTGCGGAGGGTGCGGCCGGGGTGTCCGCCCCTGCGGTGGGTGCGGCCGGAGTGACCGCTCCTGCACGGGGCGCGGCCAGTACGTTCGCCTCCGCGGTGGGTGCGGCCGGAGTGACCGCTCCTGCACGGGGTGCGGCCGGTGCGTTCGCCTGCGCGGTGGGTGCAGCCGGAGCGACCGCTCCTGCTCCGGGCCCGTCCCCGGTGCCGGTCACCACGAAGACCGCGTCCGCCACGTCGGCGTCCAGTGCGTACGGGCCCCCGGCCGGTGCCGCCAGTGTCGCCCGGGCCCGGCCCGCGCACAGCCGTGGCACCCACTCCCGCGCGGGCGCCGCCACACCCGCTTCCGCGAGCCGCACCAGCAGGGCCGTCACCGCCACCGTCTCCACCAGTGGCCCCGGCACGCAGTGACGCCCCGACTCGGTGCAGGCGACGGCCACGTCCACGGGCAGCGGCCCCAGCCCGCCGTACGCCTCCGGCGCCGCCAGCGCGAAGACGCCCGCCTGCGCGGCCCGTTCCCACAGCGCGAGCCCCGGGCCGTGCTCGCCGCGGGCCCACGCCCGTACCGCCGACGGCGTGCCGGCCGCGGAGAACATCCGGTCCAGCGTGGCGGCGAAGGCCCGCTGCTCGGCGTCCAGTGCGAACCTCATCCGCGGCGCCCCTTCGGCAGGCCCAGCAGCCGCTCGGCGATGACGTCGCGCTGGATCTCGTTCGTCCCGGCGTACAGCGGCCCGGCGAGGGCGAACGTCCAGCCCTGCGCCCAGTCGCCGTCCGCCGGCTCGCCGGAGGGGCCCAGCAGGTCCAGCGCCGTCTCGTGCAACGCGAGGTCCAGCTCGGACCAGAAGACCTTCGTCAGGCTCGCCTCGGCGCCGGGCGGCCCGCCGCCGGCGTCGTGCGAGGCCCGCGCGCAGCCGTACAACTGATAGGCCCGCGCCCGGATCACCGCATCCGCCACCCGGTCCCCGAGCCCCGCGCCGCCCCCGCCCCCGTCGTCGCCGCCGGCCGCGCGCCACAGCGCCAGCAGACGGCGGGCGGCCGCCGTGAAGCGGCCGGGGCTGCGCAGGGTGAGCCCCCGTTCGGCGCCCGCGGTGCTCATGGCCACGCGCCAGCCCTGCCCGGGCTCGCCGATGACGTCCGCGTCGGGCACGAACACGTCGTCGAGGAAGATCTCCGCGAACGCCGGCTTGCCGTCGAGACGGCCGATGGGCCGGACGGTCACCCCGTGCGCGTCGAGCGGGAACATGACGTACGTCAGCCCCCGGTGCGGCCGGTCCGCGCCCGGATGGCTGCGGAACAGCCCGAAGGCACGGTCGGCGAAGGCGGCCCGCGAGGACCACGTCTTGTGCCCCTTGAGCAGCCAGCCGCCCTCCGTGCGCACCGCGGCGGACCGCAGGGAGGCCAGGTCGGAGCCGGAGTCCGGCTCCGACCACGCCTGGGCCCACACCGTCTCCCCGCTCGCCATCGGCGGCAGGAGACGGGCGCGCTGCTCGTCCGTGCCGTGCGCGAAGAGGGTGGGGGCGAGGAGGTGGATGCCGTTCTGCGAGACCCGGCCGGGGGCGCCGGCCGCGTAGTACTCCTCCTCGAAGAGCAGCCACTCCACGAGGGAGGCGTCCCGGCCCCCGAAGCGGCGCGGCCACGAGACGGCCGACCAGCCGCCCTCGGACAGGACCCGCTCCCAGGACCGGTGCTCGGCGAACCCCCGCCGCGTCTCCAGCGAGGCGAGCGGAGCCCGCGGCACGTGCGCGGCCAGCCAGGCGCGCGCCTCCGCCCGGAACGCCCGTTCCGCGGCGGTGAGATCGAGGTCCATCAGGCGTCCTTCATGGCTCGTGCGTCCAGGCCGGCGAGGGGATCGGCAGTGGTCTCCGCGTTGTGCGCGTGCGCCAGGTGGTGCAGCCCGAAGACCGAGTCCAGCCCCGCGTGCAGGCCCTGCAGGTCCTCGGCCTGGTTGACGGCCCGTTTGGTGAGCGCGAGCCCCATGCGGGGCATGCGGGCGATGCACTCCGCCAGTTCACGGGTGGCCGCCGCCAGTTCCCCGCGCGGCACCACCCGGCTGACCATCCCCACCTCATGGGCGCGCCGCGCGCTCATCCGGTCGCCGGTGAAGAGGAACTCCTTGGCCACGCGCGGCGGCATCACCCAGGGGTGGGCGAAGAACTCGACGCCGGGGATGCCCATCCGCACCACCGGGTCGGCGAAGAAGGCGTCCTCGCTCGCGACGATCAGATCGCACACCCAGGCCAGCATCAGACCGCCCGCCACACAGGCGCCCTGCACGCTCGCCAGCACCGGCTTGGGCAGCTCGCGCCAGCGGCGGCACATGCCGAGGTAGACCTCCGACTCGCGTGCGTAGCGCTGCTCCGCACCCCGCTTGTCCGAATGGTCCCACCACAGGCCCGCCCGGCGCTCGAAGGGCAGATGGGCGTCGCGCTGCGGTGTGCCGATGTCGTGGCCGGCGGAGAAGTGCGCCCCCGTCCCGGCGAGGACGATCACCTTGACGCCGTCGTCGTCCGCCGCCCGGTAGAAGGCCGCGTCGAGGGCGTACGTCATGGCCGAATTCTGGGCGTTGCGGTACTCGGGCCGGTTCATGGTGACGTGCGCGAGGGGGCCGTGCCGCTCGTAGAGGACCGGTGCGTCAGGGGCCATCGGGCATCCTTCCCTAACAAGTGTTTGGTAGGTTAGCGTGGGCCCATGAGCAGTGTCGAGGGCCCCGGCCCCCCGCCCTACGTCCCCGCTCACGACCTGCTGGCCGGCCGCAGCGCCGTCGTCACCGCGGCCGCCGGGACGGGCATCGGCGGCGCAACGGCCCGGCGCTTCCTCGAAGAAGGCGCCAGCGTCGTCCTCGGCGACGCCCACGCCCGCCGCCTCCGCGAGACCGTCGCCGCCCTGGCCCGCGAGTTCGGCGAGGGGCGGGTGGCCGGTGCGCCCTGCGACGTCAGGGACGAGCCGCAGGTCGCCGCGCTGCTCGACCTCGCCGAGACCCGCCACGGCCCGCTCGACATCCTCGTCAACAACGCGGGCCTCGGCGGCACCGCCGACCTCGCCGACATGACCGACGCCCAGTGGGACGACGTCGTCGACACCACCCTGACGGGCACCTTCCGCTGCACCCGCGCGGCCCTGCGCCGCATGCGCGCCGCCGGCACCGGCGGAGTCGTCGTCAACAACGCCTCCGTCGTGGGCTGGCGGGCCCAGCGCGGCCAGGCCCACTACGCCGCCGCCAAGGCCGGCGTGATGGCCCTGACCCGCTGCGCCGCCGTGGAGGCCGCCGCCTACGGCGTCCGCGTCAACGCCGTCTCGCCCAGCCTCGCCGCCCACCCCCACCTGGCCAGGGTCACCACGCCCGGGCTGCTCGCCGAGCTGACCGCCCGCGAGGCGTTCGGGCGGGCCGCCGAGCCGTGGGAGGTCGCCAACGTCATCGTCTTCCTCGCCGGCGACTACTCCTCGTACATGACCGGCGAGACCGTCGCCGTCAGCAGCCAGCACCCATGAGCCGCACCGAACGTGAACGAGAATGACACCGTGCCGATCAGCAAGAAGACCACCACCGAGAAGCCGGCCGCCGCGCGGCGCGGCGAACTGCTCGCGACGGCCGCCGAGGTGTTCGCCGAGCAGGGCTACAGCGCCACCACCGTCCGCCGGATCGCCGACGAGGCGGGCATGCTCGCCGGCAGCCTCTACTACCACTTCGACTCCAAGGAGTCGATGCTGGACGAGATCCTCTCCACCTTCCTCGGCGAACTGTGGGCCGGCTACGACGCCGTGCTCGCCGCCGGCCTCGGGCCGCGCGAGACCGTCGAGGCCCTCGTCAGCGAGTCCTTCCGGGAGATCGACCGGCACCGCGCCGCCGTCGCCGTCTACCAGAAGGAGGCCCGGCACCTCGCCGACCACCCCCGCTTCGCCTATCTCGCCGAGTCCCAGGAGAAGTTCGAGGCCCTGTGGATGGGCACGCTGGAGCGCGGGGTCGCCGAGCGTGCCTTCCGCGCCGACCTCGACCTCCGGCTCACCTACCGCTTCCTGCGCGACACGGTGTGGGTCGCCGCGTCCTGGTACCGGCCCGGCGGGGCGCACGGCGCGCAGGAGATCGCCCGCCAGTATCTGTCCATGGTCCTGGACGGCATCGCCGTGCCGGACTGACATCCCGACCGACCTCCCAGGGGAGCAGCAGCCATGGCCGAGGCATACATCGTCGAAGCGGTCCGCACCCCCGTCGGCCGGCGCGGCGGCGCCCTGGCCGGCGCCCACCCCGCCGACCTCGGCGCGCACGTCATCAAGGAGCTGATGCGGCGGACCGGCGTCGACCCGGTCGCGGTGGACGACGTCGTCCTCGGCTGCCTCGACGCGGTCGGGCCGCAGGCCGGTGACATCGCCCGCACCAGCTGGCTGGCCGCCGGACTGCCGGAGGAGGTGCCGGGCGTCACCGTCGACCGGCAGTGCGGATCCGGCCAGCAGGCCGTCCACTTCGCCGCCCAGGCCGTCCTCTCCGGCACCCAGGACCTGGTGGTGGCCGGCGGCACGCAGAGCATGTCGCAGGTGCCCATCGGCTACGCCTTCCAGCGCGCCGCCGAACCGCTGGGCCTCACCCAGGGCCCCTTCGCCGGCTCGCGCGGCTGGCGCGCCCGCTACGGGGACCGGCCCGTCAGCCAGTTCCACGGCGCCGAACTGATCGCCGAGAAGTGGGGGATATCGCGCGCGAGGATGGAAGAGCTCGCGCTGGGCTCGCACCGGCGGGCGCTGCAGGCGATCGACGAGGGCCGCTTCGCCCGCGAGACCGTCGCCTACGGCGACCTGACGACCGACGAGGGCCCCCGCCGGGACACCTCCCTGGAGCGGATGGCCGCCCTCCCGGCGGTCGTGCCGGGCGGACGGCTGACGGCCGCCCTCTCCTCGCAGGTCTCGGACGGCGCGGCGGCCCTGCTCCTGGCGAGCGAACGCGCCGTGCAGGAACACGGCCTGGCCCCCCGCGCCCGGATCCACCACCTGTCCGTGCGCGGCGAGGACCCCATCCTCATGCTCACCGCGCCCATCCCCGCCACCGCCTACGCCCTGCGGCGCGCGGGCCTGACGATCGACGCCATCGACCTGGTGGAGATCAACGAGGCGTTCGCGCCGGTGGTCCTGGCCTGGCTGAAGGAGACCGGGGCCGACCCCGGGCGGGTCAACGTCAACGGCGGCGCGATCGCACTCGGCCACCCCCTGGGCGCCACCGGCGCCAAGCTGATGACCACGCTGCTGTACGAACTGGAGCGCAGGGGCGGCCGCTACGGGCTGCAGGTGATGTGCGAAGGCGGCGGGCAGGCCAACGTCACGATCATCGAGCGGCTCTGACGCCTCACGGCGCCCGGTCGTCGCCCAGGCGCCGCAGGACGAGGTCCGCCTCCGTCATGATCCGGCCGACCAGCTCGGCGCACGACGGCAGGTCCTCGATGACCCCCGCCACCTGCCCGGCCGCCATCACGCCCAGGTCCGTCCGCCCGTCCACCATGGCGGCCCGGAGCAGCACCGGCGTGCCGGCGGCCAGCAGCAGCCGGCTCCAGGCCAGCTCGTGTCCCCGCCGCATCGCCAGCCCGTCCCGCACCAGCCCGGACCAGCTCAGCCCCGCCAGCTTCCGGAACGCCGCGGCGTGCCGCAGGGCCCGCACGAACGTGCCGGCCCGCCCGGCGCGTTCGAGGCCGGTGACGAAGGGCGTGCGCAGCATGCGGTGGGGCAGGCCGTCGACGCGGTCGGTGACGGTGACGTCCTGGACGGACGCCGCGAGGTACGCGGCCTTGACGGCCGCCGGCACCGTGCTGTCGGACGTCAGCAGGAAACGCGTGCCCATGGCGATGCCCGCCGCGCCGTAGGCGAGGGCGGCCACCAGGCCCCGGCCGTCGTGGAAGCCCCCCGCCGCGACGACCGGGACGTCCACCGCGTCGACCACCTGCGGCAGCAGCACGGACGTCGCGACCTGCCCCGTGTGGCCGCCGCCCTCGCCGCCCTGCACGAGCACCGCGTCCGCGCCCCACGCCGCGACCTTCTCGGCGTGGCGGCGGGCCCCGACGGACGGGATGACGACGACGCCGGCGTCCTTCAGCCGGGCGACGAGGTCGCGCGAGGGGGCCAGCGCGAAGGAGGCGACCCGCACCCCCTCCTCGGCGATCAGCCGCACGCGCTCGGCCGCATCGCCCGCGTCCGCCCGCAGGTTGACGCCGAAGGGCCGGTCCGTGCGGGACTTCACCTCCCGGACGGCGGCGCGCAGCTGCGGCACCGTCATGGTCGCCGAGCCCAGGATGCCCAGCGCCCCGGCGTCAGCCGTGGCGGTCACCAGACGGGGGCCCGCGACCCAGCCCATGCCGGTCTGCACGACGGGGTGGCGGACCCCCACCAGGTCGGTGAGCGCCGTCCTCACCTGCGCACCTCGCGATCGCGCAGGCCCGCGGGGTCGACGACCTCGCGGATCAGGCGCAGTTCGGCGGCCGAGGGCGTGCGGGTGCGCGGCACCCCGTCCGGCACGTCGAGGGGGAAGCCGGTGGCGTCCCGCAGCTCGTCGGCGCTGACGCCGGGGTGGAGGGAGCGCACGCGCATCGTGCGGTCGGGGGTCTCGAAGTCGAGCACGGCCAGGTCGGTGACGACGCGCACGATGCGGTGGAAGCGGGTGGCCGACGGGCCGGCCGCGGCCGCGCGGTCGTAGCCGACGCCGCTGACCATGTCCACGCGCTCGACCAGGACGCGGGGGGAGTGGCGCGGGATCCAGTAACTGGTCGGGTTGTTGAGGGTGTTCGCCGGGGCGCCGCGCACCCCCAGCAGCTGGCGTGCGGGCCGCTTCCAGTCGCCGATGCAGCTGATGTTCTGGTTGCCGTGCCGGTCGAGCTGGCTCGCGCCCATCATCACGTGCCGCCTGCCGCCCGCGACGAGGGCCAGGTGCCGGCGGTAGGGCAGCCAGCCCTCGGTGACGCGCGACGCGGACCCCAGCGCCGGGACGTCGCCCATCAGCAGCGCCTCGCCGTCCGTCAGCAGCAGCTCCGGCGCGAAGGTGAGGCGGGCGAGCCGCGCCCCGATGGTGGGGATCACCCCCATCGGGCTCGCCAGGACCTCCCCGCTGCCCCGCCACGCCTCCGCGCACGCCACGACGCAGATCTCGGCCCGGTCGGCGTTCATGCCCACTCCTCCGCGAACGCGGCGACCGCCGACCGGTAGCCGGCCTCGTCGCCCGAGAGGAAGTGGCCGGTGAACTCGCGCCACTCCTCCGGGTCGGCGGCCGCCTTGGCGTACGCCGCCTGGAACGCCTCGTCCCGCTCGTAGTCCGGCACGCAGGAGGTGAAGTGCGCGCCGCCCGGCGCCTCGACGACACCGGCGACGCAGTGGCGCTGCACCAGCAGCGTCTGCGGAGCGCCCGCCGCCGCGAACTCCCCGCCTTCGACGATCCGTTCGCAGGAGACGTACGCCTCGCGCGCGGCCTCGCAGAACAGGTCGTCGAAGTACGGGTCCGGGCCCAGGTACTGGGCGTTGCCGCTGCGGTCCGCCCGGTTGAGGTGGACCAGGGCCGCGTCGAGGGTCAGTGCGGGGACGGCGACCAGCTCCTCCCCGTCGGCGTACGGTGAGGTGACCGTCCGCAGGCCGGGGTTGACCCGCATGACGTCCGAGCCCAGCCCCGCCCGGACCGGCAGGAACGGCAGCCGGTGCGCGGCGGCCGTCAGCCCCCACATCAGCATCGCCTCGTCCAGCTCCGTCAGCTCCAGCTCCCCGCGCTGCCGGGCCGCCCGGAAGTGCGGCTCCAGCGGGATCGAGTCCAGCGTGGCGAACGCCGCGACGAGCTTGCGGATCCGCCCTGCCGCCGCCAGCAGGCCGACGTCGGGGCCGCCGAAGGAGACGACGGTCAGGTCGGTGACGGGGGAGCGGAGCAGGGCCCGCACGAGGGCCATCGGCTTGCGGCGCGAGCCCCACCCCCCGATGCCCAGCGTCATGCCGCTCGACAGCCGGGCCACGGCCTCGTCGGCGGTCATGGTCTTGTCGGCCGTCACGGCCGCTCCTTTCGCGTGCTCCGGGAGACGAACGCGTCGCGGTGGCGGTCGGCGATCCCACTGAGGCTCGCCTCGAAGGTGAAGCCCTGCTCGAAGCGGTAGCTGCGGCGCACGTCGACGGGGTCGATGCCGTTGAGCGCGGCCTTGGCCATGCGCAGCAGCGCACCGTCCTTGGCGGCGATGTCGCGCGCCAACTGCAGTGCGGCGTCCGGCAGCTCGGGGCGCGGTACGACGCGCCAGACGGAGCCGTGCCGGTGCAGCTCGCGCGCGGTGACCGTGCGGGAGGTGTAGTAGAGGGTGCGCATCAGGTGCTGGGGCACGAGCCGGGCGAGGTGGGTGGCGGCGCCGAGCGCCCCGCGGTCCAGCTCCGGCAGGCCGAACGTGGCGTCCTCGGAGGCGACGACGGCGTCGGCGTTGCCCACGAGGCCGATGCCGCCGCCCAGGCAGAAGCCCTGCACGGCCGCGACGACGGGTACCGCGCACTCGTACACGGCGGCGAACGCCTCGGCGCAGCCCCGGTTGGCCCCGATCAGGGCGTGGTGACCGGGGGTGCGCTGCAGCTCCTTGATGTCGACGCCGGCGTTGAAGCCCCGCCCGGCGGCGGCGAGTACGGCGCAGCGGACGGCGGGGTCGGCGCCCACGGCGCGTACGGCCTCCGCGAGGGCGTACCAGCCGTGCACGGGCAGCGCGTTGACGGGCGGATAGTCCACCGTGACGACGGCGACGCCCGGTTCGGGGTGTGCGGTGGAGACGCCCATCGGCTACCTTTCCACCAAACGTTTGTTAGGTACTGCCGAAGGTAGCAGCGGAGTGCCCGCTGCGGGAGGCACACCATGAGCGGAACTCCTGGCGCAAAGGGCCGCGTTGTCGTCGTCACCGGCGGCACGCGCGGGGTCGGGGCGGGCATCGCGCGGGCCTTCCTGCGCGCGGGGGCCGAGGTGGCCGTATGCGCCCGCCGGCCGCCCGGCGAGCCGGTCGCTGCGGGAGGCCGGTCCGCCCGCTACCTCCCCGCCGACCTGCGCGACCCGCACGCCGCCGAAGCCGTCCTCGCCCGCGTCGTGGAATGCCACGGGCGCATCGACACCCTCGTCAACAACGCCGGCGGCACCCCGTTCCGGCCGCTGGACGAGGCACCGGCGAGCCGCCACGCGCGCGTACTCGAACTCAACCTGCTCGTGCCGCTCACCGTCTCCCTCGCCGCCCACCGCATCATGCGCGAGCAGCCGGACGGCGGTTCCATGGTGATGATCGGCAGCGTCAGCGGGACCCGCCCCTCACCCGGTACCGCCGCCTACGGCGCGGCCAAGGCCGGACTGGAGCACCTCGCCCGCACCATGGCCGTGGAATGGGCCCCGGCCGTCCGCGTCAACACCCTCGTCGTGGGCATGGTGCGCACCGAGTCGGCCGCCCTGCACTACGGCGACGAGCACGGGGTCGCGGCCGTCGCCCGGACCGTGCCGGCGGGCCGGCTCGCCGAGCCCGACGAGGTCGGCGAGGCCGCCGTGTTCCTCGCCTCCGACCGGGCCGCCTACATCACCGGCGCCGCCCTGCTCGTCCATGGCGGCGGTGAGCGTCCTGCCTTCCTGGCCGCCGCCGACGCCGGCCACCGCCCCAGTGAGGAGCTGACATGACCGCGATCTGTGACGGCCGGGTGGCCGTCGTCACCGGCGCCGGCCGCGGCCTGGGCCGGGCCCACGCCCTGGCGCTGGCCGCCGAGGGAGCCCGTGTCGTCGTCAACGACCTGGGCGTGGGGCCCGACGGGGGAGGGGCCTGCGCGGACCCGGCCCGGCAGGTCGCCGAGGAGATCCGCGCCCGGGGCGGCGAGGCCGTGGCGCACGGCGCGGACGTCGCCACCGCCGACGGCGCGGCCTCCCTCGTCAGCACCGCCCTGCGCACCTTCGGGCGCCTGGACGTCCTGGTCAACAACGCCGGGTTCCTGCGCGACCGCATGCTCGTCACCATGGACGCGGACGACTGGGACGCGGTCGTCCGCGTCCACCTCGCCGGTCACTTCCTGCCGCTGCGCCACGCCAGTGCCCACTGGCGCGCGGAGGCCAAGGCGGGCCGCAGGCCCGTCGCCCGCGTCGTCAACACCACCTCGGGCGCCGGCCTGCTGGGCAGCGTCGGCCAGGCGAACTACGCCGCCGCCAAGGCGGGCGTCGCGGCCCTCACCCTCGTGGCCGCCGCCGAACTCGGCCGCTACGGCGTCCAGGTCAACGCCATCGCCCCCGCCGCCCGCACCCGCATGACCGAGGGTCCCTTCGCCGAGGCCATGGCCGCGCCGGCCGACGGCGGCTTCGACGCCATGGCCCCGGCCAACGTCTCCCCGCTGGTGGTGTGGCTGGCGTCGGCGGCCTCCGAGGGCGTCACCGGCCAGGTCTTCGCGGCGGAGGCCGGCCGCATCACGGTGATGGAGGGCTGGCACCCGGGCCCCACGGCCGACAAGGCCGACCGCTGGTCCCCGGCGGAAGCGGGGGAGGCGGTGCGCGGCCTGCTGCGGGGAGCCCGGGCACCGCGACCGGTGTACGGCGCCGGCTGAGCCGGCTTCAGGACACGATGTCCTTGCGCCGGAAGTGCCGGAACGCGCACGCGAACAGCACCACCGCGTAGGACACCGACACCACCGTCCCCTTCACCATTCCGCCCCACTCCAGGTGCGGCTGCAGCGCATCGGCCCACGCGTACTGCCAGTGCGCCGGCAGCAGCTGCCGCCACCCGCCCAGCGCGGTCACCGCGTCGAGCACGTTGCCGACGATGGTGAGCCCCATGGCGCCCCCCACCGCGCCCAGCGGCGCGTCCGTCACTGTGGACAGCCAGAACGCCAGCGCGGCCGTGACGAGCTGGCCGACGAACACGAAGGCGACGACGATCGCGAGCCGCCCCACGGCCGTCCCCGCGTCCAGCGACCCACCGGTGGGGATCCGCAGCGGCCCCCACCCGTACGCCGCCGTCCCCGCGACCAGCGCCACCAGCGGCAGCAGCACCATGGCCGCGGCACTGAACCCCAGCGCCACCACCAGCTTGCTCAGCAGCAGCCGGGCCCGCGGCACCGGCGCCGCCAGCAGATAGCGCAGCGACGACCAGCTCGCCTCCGACGCCACCGCGTCGCCGCAGAACAGCGCCACCGGCACCACCAGCAGGAAGCCCGCCGAGACGAACAGCGTGGTGGCCGCGAAGTTGACCCCCGAGGCGGTCGCGGTGTCCATCAGGGTCACCCGCGCGTCGCGTCCCTCGGGGTCGCCGCCGATCGCGAAGGCCGCGATCAGCACGAACGGCAGCACCGCCAGCACCGCCCCCATCACCAGCGTGCGACGCCGCCGCAACTGCCGCGCCGCCTCCACCCGGAGCGGCAGGGTGTGCCGTGCGCGGTAGCCGGGTGCGGACTCCAGGGCGGCACTCATGCCGAGCCTCCGATCAGGGTCAGGAACGCGTCCTCCAGCCGCCGGTGCGGGCCCACGCTCGCCACCGGCACCTCCAGCCGGACCAGTTCCACCAGCAGTTCCGGCGCGCTCGCGCCGTCCAGCCGCACCAGCAGCCCCTCGTCGGTGCGCACGGCCGAGGCCACCCCGGGCAGCGCGGCGACCTTGTCGGCCATCACCTCCGACACCCCGCCGGCGACGCCCACCAGCAGCGCGTCGCCGGAGCCCACGATCTCCGCCACCGGCCCGGCGCTGACCAGCCGTCCGCGGTCCATCACCACCAGGTGCGTGCAGGACTGCTCGACCTCGGCGAGGAGGTGGCTGGAGACGATGACGGTCCGGCCCGCCGCCGCGTAGCGGATCATCACCTCGCGCATCTCCCGGATCTGCGGCGGGTCGAGGCCGTTGGCCGGCTCGTCCAGGATCAGCAGGTCCGGAAGCCCCAGCATGGCCTGCGCGATCGCCAGCCGCTGCCGCATGCCCTGGGAGTACGTGCGCACGGCCCGGTCCAGTGCCGAGCCCAGCCCGGCGATCTCCAGGGCCTCGTCGAGGTGCGCGTCTGCGGCCGGGCGGCCCGTGGCCCGCCAGTACAGGTCCAGGTTGGCCCGCCCGGACAGGTGCGGCAGGAAGCCCGCGCCCTCCACGAACGCCCCGACCCGCGACAGCACGGGAGCGCCCGGTCGGATCGCGTGCCCGAACACGCGGATCCCGCCCGCGTCCGGCCGGATGAGGCCCATGAGCATCCGCAGCGTCGTGGTCTTGCCGGCGCCGTTGGGCCCGAGCAGCCCCAGCACCTGCCCCCGCTCGACCCGGAACGACAGGTCCTGCACGGCGTAGGCGTCGGCGGACTTGGCGTACCGCTTGCTCAGGCCGGTGATCTGCAGCGGCACGTCGGCCAGGGCCGGGTCCGGCGCGGGCACGGCGGTGCGCCGCCGCCCCGTCAGCAGCACCACGGCCGCCACGATCACGGCACCGGCCGGCAACGCCCACGTCCACCACGGCATTCCGGCCGAACCGGTCCGCACGTCGGGGGCGGTGGGCACGCTCAGCCCGCTGTCCGCCAGCGACACGGTGTACGTGGCGGGCTGCGCCGGGGAGGCGTAGCCGAGGTCGGTGGCGGCGAGCACCAGCCGCATGCGGTGTCCGGGCTCGAAGGTGTGGTCGATGGCGGGCAGCCGCACCTCGACGGTCCGGCCGGCCTTCGCGTCGGTGACGCGCACCGGGGCCACGAGCTGCCCCGGCAGCAGTTGTTGCCCGCCCGGGCCCACGTCGTAGACCTTGGCGAAGAGGACGGCCTCGCCCGAGTCCGAGGCGACCTTCACCCGGGCGGTCGGCGAGCCGGTGACGTGCACGCCCTCGGCGAGCGCGGCGGACTCGAAGCTCGCGTACTGGCCGGGGAAGTCCAGGGACACCCCGAGGCCGAGGCCCGACAGCTGGGAGACGGCGCCGACGCCGGGCACGGCGGACAGCGCCGGTGGTGCGGCGCCGGCCGGGTTGGCGAACGACTGTGCACCGCGGCCGAGCTCGACGGTGCGGGTCTCGTTGCGCAGGCCGGGGTAGCGGGCGCCGGTCGCGGTGCGCAGCCGCGCCCGGCCGTCGGTGGTGTCGATGCCCCCGGTGCGGCTGACGCGGAACGCGGGACCGGTGCCGGCCTGCTCG
This sequence comes from Streptomyces cinnamoneus, assembly GCF_014650495.1. Classification (GTDB taxonomy): domain Bacteria; phylum Actinomycetota; class Actinomycetes; order Streptomycetales; family Streptomycetaceae; genus Streptomyces; species Streptomyces cinnamoneus. Next base: position 192,468 of record NZ_BMVB01000001.1, read on the forward strand.
TCGCCCTTGAGGTAACGGTCGAACCACGCGCGCGTGCGTCGCTCGATGCGGTCCTCTTCGCTCGCGGTGCCGCTGTCGTGGCCTCCGGCGATCCAGTCGACGGCGGTGGGAGCGCCGTTGCGCCGGATGGCGTCGGCCGCCGCGTCGGACTGGTCGAGCGGGAAGAGGGAGTCGTTCTGCCCCTGGACGAGGAGCGTGGGGACCTTGATGCGGTCCGCGACGGCGGAGGGGCTGCGGCGCTCCAGCAGCTCCCGCGCGCCGGGGTCGGGCTTCCCGGCGACGGCCACGCGCTCGTACATCTCGCACAGGCTCTGCTCGAACCGGCCGCAGCCGGAGCCGGGGTCGCGGCCGGGCGCTGCGGGGCGGGCGGCCGGCTTGCCGTCGGTGCCCGTCGCGGTGGAGCCGGTGGTGAAGAAGATGCCGGCCCACAGCTTCTTGAAGACGTCGCCGGGGAAGAGCGAGTCGGCGAGGTTCCAGTAGGTGATCTGCGGGGCGATGGCGTCGACCCGCTTGTCGTGCCCGGCGGCCAGCAGCGCGACCGCACCGCCGTAGGAGCCGCCCGCGACGCCCACCCGGGGATCCCCGGCCGCGTCCAGGCGCACCTCGGGGCGCCCGGCGAGCCAGTCGATCAGCCGGGACACGTCGGCGACCTCGCGGTCGGGGTCGTTGAGCCCGATGCGGCCGGTGGACCGCCCAAAGCCGCGCGCCGACCAGGTCAGCACCGCGTAGCCGGACCGGGCGAGTTCCTCGGCCTGCTCGCGCAGGTCGTCCTTGCTGCCCCCGAAGCCGTGTGCGAGCAGCACGGCCGGCCGGCGCTCCTGCGCCCGGCCGGAGGTGAAGAACGAGGTGTCGATGCGGACGGTGTCCGCGTCGCCCGGCGCCGCGGGCATGCGCATCGTGCGGTCCTCGCGGTGCACGGGAGGGTCGCCGCCGGTGGCCGAGGCCACGGTCCAGGTACCGGCACCGGCGAGCACGGCGACGGCGGCCGAGGCGGCGAGCAGCCGCCGCCCGCGCGGCCGGGGGAAACGCAGCTTCATGTTCGAATGCTAAGCGGAGCCGGTGTCCGGCTGGGCGCGGAGGCTAGACGTGCGCCATGTCCGCCAGCTTGGTGACGGTGTTCCAGTTGCGCGCGGTGGCCGCCGTGCCCAGACGCCGTTCGGTCAGCACCTTCGCCAGCTTGGAGTCCCGGATGCCCTCCGCGCAGTGCAGGTACACCTCGCGCTCGCCCAGCGCGAACTCCTCGGGCGCGTAGGCCGCGGGGGCGAGGTCCGCGACGGTGGCCGGGTCGGCCGGACCGGCGAGGAAGATCACCAGGAACCGCGAGGGATCGACCGCCCGTCCGGCGAACGGATTGGCGTCAACGACACGGCGCATCTCACCCGCTTCGCGCACGAGGCAGGTCACGGAGAAACCCAGCTCCCGCTCGATGGCCCCTTCCAACGTGGCGGCCAGCGTCGCCTCGTCCGCCTCCGGGTGGGTGAACACCGCATTGCCGCTGTTGAGGTGGGTCCGGACGGCTTCGCCCCCCATGTCCGTCAGCATGCCGCGGAGAGCCTGCATGGGGACGCGCTTCTTGCCGCCCACGTTGATGCCGCGCAGGAGTGCCACGTACGTTGTCACACCGTCACCCTAATATGACGTGCATCACTGCCTTGAGGGGGAGTCGCATGGTGCACATGACCTGCCGACGGGCACGCCGCGCGGGCCGGGCGCCGACCGGGCCGGTGAGGGCGGGACGGGCCCTGCCGGCCGTGCTCGCTCTCCTGCTGTCGCTGCCCGCGGTGCAGCCAGCGGGCGCGGCCGCGGCCCGGGGGACCGCCGGTCCGCCGCGCGGGTCCGCCCACGTGGCACGGGAGGTCAAGGCCGGCGAGCGCATGCTCGACCTCGCCGTCTCCTCGCCCTCCACGGGCGCCCCCGTCACATGGGTGCGCCTCCTGCTGCCGAGGCACTGGTCCAAGGACACCCCCCGCACCTGGCCGGTGCTGTGGCTGCTGCACGGCGGCAACGGCAACCACAAGGACTGGACCGGCAACACCCACGTCGAGGAGCTCACCGCCGGCCGCGACGTCATGGTCGTCATGCCGGAGACCAGCAACTGCAGCGGCTACAGCGACTGGTGGAACTACGGCAAGGGCGGCGCACCGGCCTGGGAGACCTACCTGCTCGACGAGGTCGGGCCCCTGCTGGAGAAGGGCTACCGGGCCGGCACGAGCCGGGCGGTCGCCGGGCTGTCCATGGGCGGCCTGGGAGCCCTGAAGCTCACCGCCGCCCACCCGGGCACGTTCCGGGCCGCCGCCTCCTACAGCGGTGCCGTCAACCCGCTCTACGCCTCCCCCGACGGCGGCTTCAGCGGTCCCGACGCGGTCAAGGCCGGGGGCCTGTCCTGCCTGACGGACTGGAAGCGGCTCTGGGGCGAGCCCGGCTACCCCTTCGACACCACCGACCCGACCGACCTGCGCCAACAGCACATCTGGAAGCGCAACAGCCCCCTCCACCAGGCCGCAAGGCTCGCCCGTACCCCTCTCTACGTCTCCTACGGCAACGGCAGTGCGAGCGGCACGGGCTGGAAGTGGGGCGACCCGCCGCCCTCCGCCGCCCGCTGCGTCAACCCTCCCGCGCACGGCCCGGAAGCGGTCGAGCGCACCGTCTACGGCATGAACGAACAGCTGCGCGCGCGGCTCGCGGAGCTGCGCATCCCGGCCACGGTGTGCGCCCACGAAGGCACGCACACCTGGCCGTACTGGGAGCGGGAGCTGGTGGCCTCGTTCCCGATGCTGATGGGGGCGCTGGGCGTGGCGTGACGGACGGGCCCGGCCTCAGGCGCGCGTCAGCCGGAGGGTGACGATCTCGAACGGCCGCAGGGCGAGGGCCACGCTCCCGTCCTCGGCCGTCAGGGACCCGGTGGGTCGCTCCAGCAGATCGCACACGGACACCGCCCCCACGGCGAAGCCCGCGGCCAGCCGGGCACGGGCCCGCCCACCGCGCGACTCGTACAGACGGACGACGACGTCACCGCTGCCGTCGTCCGCCAGCTTCACCGCCGAGACCACGACCGCGTCGTCGTCGACGGACACCAGCGGCTCCACCCCAACCGAGCCGGACACCCGCCGCTCCGGCAGATTGATCCGGTACCCCTCGCGCACCGCGTCCCCCACCGATGCCCCCGGCACCAGCGCGTACCGGAAGCGGTGCACCCCCTGGTCCGTGCGCGGGTCGGGGAAGCGCGGGGCCCGCAGCAAGGACAGCCGCACGGTGGTGGTCGTCCCGCCGCCCTCCGCCCGCACCGCCCGCGTCACGTCGTAGCCGTACGTCGAGTCGTTGACCAGCGCCACGCCCCACCCCGGCTCCTCCAGGTGCACGAAACGGTGCGCGCACGCCTCGAACTTCGCGGCGTCCCAGCCGGTGTTGGTGTGGGCGGGACGGTACAGATGACCGAACTGGGTCTCCGCCGCCACCCGGTCGGTGTGCACGTCGAGCGCGAACGCGGCCTTGAGGAACTTCTCCGTCTCGCGCCAGTCCACCTCCGTCGCGACGTCCAGCCGCCGCTCGCCCGCCGGCAGCGCGATCCGCTGCTCGACCCGCGACGCCCCGAAGCGGCGCACCACCCGCACCGCCACCCCGCCGTCCACGGCCTCCAGCCGCTCCACGTCCGTCAGGTCGGTGACGGTGTTGCGGTAGAAGTGGTCCACGTCCCACGCGTCCCACATGGTGGGGAAGTCCTGGTGGAGCTGCAGCAGGTTGGCCGCACCGCCCGGCGCGACGGCCTCCCGTCCGCTCACGTGGTCGTACACCGACACGACGAGCCCGCGCCCGTCGATCCCGACCCGCAGCAGTCCGTTGTCGAGGACGTACCCGCCGCCCTCGCGCTCCGCCGTCCGCGGGGCCGCCCCCGCCGGTGTCCCGTCCGGCACCGCGCCGAGCGCCGGTACGCCACCGCGCCCGTGCGGCGCCGCGTTGAAGACGACCGTGCCCCCGTCCGGTCCGTTCCCGCCCGGGCCCGCCCCGGTGAGCGCCGCCAGCGCCTCGCCGATGACCGACTCCAGCTCGGCGGCCACCTCCGCGTACGTCTGCGCCGCCTCCCGGTGCACCCACGCGATCGACGTGCCCGGCAGGATGTCGTGGAACTGGTGCAGCAACACCGTCTTCCACAGCCGGTCCAGCCGCTCGTACGGGTACGGGGCACCGGCCCGTACCGCCGCCGTCGCCGCCCACAGCTCCGCCTCGCGCAACAGGTGCTCCGACCGCCGGTTGCCCTGCTTGGTGCGGGCCTGGCTGGTCAGCGTCGCCCGGTGCAGCTCCAGGTACAGCTCGCCCGCCCACACGGGCGCATGGGCGTACTCCGCGTGCGCCTTCTCGAAGAACGCGGACGGCTTCTCGAAGACGACCCTCGCCGATCCCTCCAGGTCCGCCAGCCGCTTCGCCCGCGCCAGCATCTCGCGCGTCGTGCCCCCGCCGCCGTCGCCCCACCCCGTCGGCGCGAGCGAACGCGTGGCACCGCCCTTCTCCTGGAAGTTACGGACCGCGTGCGCCAGCTCCTGCCCCGACAGCTGCGCGTTGTAGGTGTCGATCGGCGGGAAGTGCGTGAAGACGCGGGTGCCGTCCAGCCCCTCCCACCAGAACGTGTGGTGCGGGAACTTGTTGGTCCGGCTCCACGAGATCTTCTGCGTCAGGAACCACTTCGCCCCCGCCAGCCTCACCAGCTGCGGCAGCGCCGCCGAGTAGCCGAACGAATCCGGCAGCCACACCTCCTCCGTCTCGATCCCGAACTCCTCCAGGAAGAACCTCTTCCCGTGCACGAACTGCCGCGCCAGCGCCTCCGCCCCCGGCATGTTCGTGTCCGACTCCACCCACATGCCGCCCACCGGAACGAAACGCCCGTCGGCGACCGCCTTCTTCACCCGCGCGTACACCTCCGGCCGGTGCTCCTTGATCCACGCGAACTGCTGTGCCTGTGACATCGCGTAGACGAACTCCGGTTCGTCCTCCAGCAGCGCGGTCATGTTCGACGTCGTGCGCGCCACCTTGCGGACCGTCTCGCGCAACGGCCACAGCCACGCCGAGTCGATGTGGGCGTGCCCCACCGCGCTGATCCGGTGCGCCGAAGCGTGCGCCGGTGCGGACAGCACGCCCGTCAGCTCGCCCCGCGCCCGGTCCGCCGTGCCGCCCACGTCCTGCAGGTCGAGGGCGTCCAGCGCCCGCTCGACGGCCCGCAGGACCTCCCAGCGGCGCGGCGAGTCCACCGACAGCTCGGTCATCAGCTGCTCCAGCACCTCCAGGTCCTGCACCAGCTCCCACACCGTCCGGTCGAAGACGGCCAGGTCCATGCGCACCAGCCGGTAGCGCGGGGTGGCGTCGGCCGTCTCCCGGTCACCGAGCTCGGTCGGCCGGAAGGGGTGGTAGTCGAGGATCACGGGGTTGGAGGCGGCCTCCACGTGCAGCAGCACCCGCTCGCCGCCCGCCACCTTCTCGCCGATGCGCACCCACTGGTTGCGCGGGTTGAGCCCCTTCACCGGTGAGCCGTCCGGGCGGTAGACCAGCCCCTCGCACTGGAACCCCGCCATGTTCTCGTCGAAGCCCAGGTCCAGCAGCGCCTCGACGGTGCGCCCGGCCCACTCCCGCGGCACCGTCCCCGACACGGTGAACCAGCTGGTGCCCCAGGCCGGCCCCCACTGCGCGCCCACCGCGATGGGCGCGCCCTCGGCCGCGATGCCCTCCTCGACGGGCACGGGCTCGCCGGGCGCGTGCCAGACGGAGACGTCCAGGGGCACCGACTCGGGATACACGGCCGGGCGGATGCGCTCGTCCAGCACCCGCCTGAGACGGGCTTCGGTGATCGTGCGGTCGTTGTGCATGCGTCTCCTTCGAAGGGATCCCCTCGCCCGGGCGGGGCTACCAGCGGAACGTGACGGAAGCGGGCGCCGACGCGGTGTACAGCTCGTCCACGGCACGCACGTCGATGCGGGTGGCCGCCTCGCCGCCCGCACGGCGCAGCGCCGGGACGTAGTAGGCATGCCCGCAGGTGCCGCCCAGAAAGCGGAATCCCCCGCCGGGCAGCGCCTGCCGCAGCTCGTAATGGCGTACGGGCCCGGCCGCGGCGCCCCACGCCAGCCGCAGCGCGGCGGAGCCGTCCGCCTGCGGCCGCGCTGCGGTCACGGACGCGGCGCCGGGCGGGCCGGGGACGGGCGGGACCGCGTCGCGCACCGCGAGCCGGCCCAGCCGCCAGCGGACCGTTCCCCCGTCCGCCGCGCCCAGCCGGACGCCCAGGGCGCGGACGGCCTGCCCGCGCCGCCCCCGCAGCAGGGCGCCGGGACGCAGCACGACCGTGGTCCAGTCGCCGCCGCCCGGCCGGAAGGCTCCCGCCGGCAGGTACACGAAGCGGTACGGGCGCTCCTCCAGGGCGACGGCCAGCTCGACGCGGACGCCCGGCGAGCCGGGGTCGGTGCGGTGCGTCAGCTCCACCACCGTCTCCTTCGACAACGGCAGCCGTGCCGCATACAGCTCGACCGTCGTGGGCCCGCCGAGCGCGCCCTCCACGAGCAGGCTGCTGCCCCCGTGCCAGGCGTCGGCGAAGTCGAAGCCCACCGCCGGCCGGGCCCCCGGGGTGTGGATCACCCAGCGGCGGCCGGGCAGCCGGTCCTGCAGGCCCAGGTGGTTCCATGCCGCCTCACCGGCCCGCCGGCCCCGCTCGTACCAGCCCGTCCCGTGACCGGTGTTGAAGGTCGTGGCGAAGGGCAGCGAGCTGAGCGTCGAACGGTCCGCGACGGACACGGCGGGCGCCCGCCACGGCCCGGCGCCGGGGCGGGCGGGGTCGAGGGACGGCCCGGACCAGAAGCGGTCGTCGCGCGCGTGGAAGGCGGCGGGCGCGCGCTCGGCCGCGGGCAGGCTCGTCCACGTCCACTCCGGACGGTAGAAGCCGAACGAGACGACGTGCGGCCGGCCGGCCGCCACGACCGCGTCCCAGTCGACGGGGGTGTCCCAGCCGCGCGCCTCGACGTCGACGCCCGCCCACAGCTCGTACGGGCTGCGCCCCGCGGCCCGCGCACGCTCCGCGGAGGCGGCCAGGCCCGGGCCGCTCCAGTTGAAGTTGAGGAACATGCCGTCGGAGGCACGGAAGAACGGGGCGTTGTGGTCGTTCAGCTCGTTCTGCCAGGCGACGTCGCCCGAGATCGCCATCGCGTCGTACCAGGTCACCCGCAGCCCGGCACCGTGCTCCCGCAGATGGGCGACGAAGTCCCGCATGTCCGCCCCGAGCCGGGCGTCGCCACCGCCGGTCTCGGCGTTGAGGAACCACCCGTCGAACCCGTACGCGCGGGCCACCCGCACCAGCTGCTCGGCCAGGGGGAATCCGCCCCGCGCGTCGCGCCGCACCAGGTCCCGGGTCCAGCGCAGCTGTCCGCCGTAGGCGACGGGCGGCAGGAAGACCGTGCCCAGCACCGGCACGCCGTTGCGGTGCGCGGCGTCCACGACGGGCGCGTTGGGCGCGAGGATCAGGCCCTCGCCGGCGGATCCGCCCCAGAAGACCAGCTCGTCGAGGTAGGCCCAGTGGGTGAGCGCGTAGAAGTCGGCGGTGGGGGAGCCCTGGGAGGGATTGCCGGACGTGGTCGCGAAGGCGGCGAGGGCGCAGATGCGGGCCTGCCCGGCGCGCGCGGTGCCGTTGGGCGGCGGGGGAGTGAAGCGCGGGGCGAGCGGAACGGTGGCTCTGTTGAAGGGCAGGTCGGGGTCGTCCTCGGGCCGCCACGTGCTGAGGCTGCGCCAGCGGATTCCGGGCCCGGGCGCACCGGTGGGGAGGCTGTCGGGGTACCAGTAGGAGGCGTACGGCTGGAGGCCGGCGGCCGGCGCGGCGTGCGCGCGGCCCGCCGGCGCGGCGGCGACGGCGGCGGCCGCACCTGCCGCGAGGGCCTGACGGCGCGAGATGTCCAAGGTGGCTCCTTCGGTGACGGCGCTGCGCATCCTCCGGCTGCGGAAAGGGGACGGCCCGGGGGACGGCGGGGAAAGACCGGGGGACGGCGGGAAAGGCCGGGAGAAGGTCAGGGGGGACGGCCGAGGGGTCAGGGTGGCGGCCGGTGGAAGGTCCGGAGGGACGTCTGGGGGACGTCCGGAGGGGCGGCCGGAGGAAGGGCCGGGGGACGTCAGGGGTGAACCACCTCCGTGATGCCCCTCGCGGCCAGGTACCGCGCGTCCCCGGCCCGCTGGGCGAGGACCACCGCCGGCCGCCCCCCGTCGGAGGCCACCCCCATCCACGCCTCGAAGAAGGCTCCGCCCGGCGCGCACACCGCGCGCCGGGGCGCGCCGTCCGGGTCGCCCGCGTCCAGGACCAGCGCGAGGCGGCGTGGCGCGGGCGCCCGGTGCACGCGCTCCTCCCGCCACTCCCGTACGAGCCGTGACATCACCTCCCCGGCAGGTTTGATCCGCCGGTCGTTGGTGAACAGACCGAGCCCGTACTCCAGCTCCGGGAAGTCCGCGAGCGCCCGGTCGACGTCGTGGGAGCACCACCAGGTGACGCCCCACACGTCCGGGCAGTCCAGCACCTGCGCGACGGTCGCCTCGGTGAAGGCGGCGGCATGCTGCGGCGGAACGTGCGGGGCGGGGGCGCCGACCTCCTGCAGCCAGACGGGGCGGGCCGGGTCCTCGGCCCATGCCTTGGCCAGCTCGACGAGGTAGGCCGCGTGCAGGACGGTGGGGCGGCCGTCGTGACCATGGCGCTGTGCGGTCCCGTTGAAGACCCACGAGTGCACGGCGGTCATCGCCCCGAGCCTGGCGGAGTGGGCGGGGGTGAAGGGGTGCGTGCCGTCGTACCAGGCGGCGTCGTACGACGCGTGCACGTGCAGGCGACCCGGCGCGTCCTTCTCGCAGGCGCCGAGCATGCACCGCAGCCACCGTTCGGCGTCATCGGGCCCGACCCGGTCGGGATCGGGGTGCGGAGGGCCGGAGAACTGGTTGACCTCGTTGCCGACGGTCATGCCGAGGAAGTTCGGGCGGTCGGCCAGGGCACCGGCGAGCACGCCCAGATACGCGGCCTGGGCGTCGACGACGGCGGGGTCGGTGAAGATGTTCCGCCGGTGCCAGGTGGTGGTCCAGGAGGGGACGAAGTCGAAGCTGGACAGATGGCCCTGGAGGCCGTCGACGCCGACGTCGAGCCCGCGTTCGCCCGCCGCGTCGACCAGGAGCAGCAACTGCTCGACGGCGCGCGGCCGGATGAGGGTGCGGTTGGGCTGGAAGAGGGGCCACAGCGGGAAGACGCGGATGTGGTCCAGGCCGAGGACGGCGATGGAGTCGAGATCGGCGCGGAGGGAGTCGAGGTCGAAGTCGAGCCAGTGGTGGAACCAGCCGTGGGTGGGGGTGTAGTTGACGCCGAAGCGGGGGACGGTGGCCATGGCGGGTCCTCCTCGGGTGCGGAAGCGGTGTGGTCAGCCCTTGACGGCGCCTTCGCCGGCCCCGCGGAAGAAGTACCGCTGCAGGCAGGCGAACATCACGACGAGCGGCGCGACCGCGATGACGGTTCCGGCGGCGACCAGCCGGGGGTTCTGCGTGAACGTGCCGTGCAGGTAGTCGAGCCCGACGGTGAGCGTGAAGCGGTCCGAGTCGGACAGGACGATCAGCGGCCACAGGAAGTCGTCCCAGGCGCCCATGAAGGCGAAGATCGCGACGACGGCGAGGGTGCCGCGCACGGAGGGCAGCCCGATCCGGAGGAACCGCTGCCATGCGGTGGCCCCGTCGATGACGGCCGCCTCCTCGATCTCCCGGGGCACGGCGGCGAAGGCGTTCCGCATGAGCAGGACGTTCAGGGCCCCGACGGCGCCGGGCAGCGCGACGGCGACGAGGGTGTTGTTGAGGTGCAGGTCGCGGACCATCGTGAACTGTGCGATCACAATGGACTCCAGCGGCACCAGCAGCGCCATCACAAAGGCGATGCCCGCCGCCTTCCGCCCGCGGAAGCGCAGCCGGGCCAGCGCATAGCCGGCCATCGAGGCGCCGACGAGATTGGTGACCACGCTGGCGGCGGCGACCTTCAGGGAGTTCAGGGCGTAGTCCCAGACGGGGATGATACGGGCGACCTCGCGGTAGTTGTGCAGGGTCGGGTGTTCGGGCAGGAAGCGCGGCGGCGAGGTGTAGATGTCCTCGGTGGTGCCTTTGAACGAGGTGGACAGCTGCCACAGGAACGGGCCGACGGTGACGGCCAGGACGGCCAGCATCAGCAGGTAGCGCAGGGTCTTCTCCCAGGCCGGCGTCCGGCGCATCACAGGTCCTCCTTCCGGTCGGCGCGCAGGACGAGCAGCATCAGCAGCAGGGCGATGACGAAGATGACCAGGGAGAGCGCCGAGGCGTAGCCCACGCGCCCGTTCAGCCCGGTTCCGGTGCGCTGGACGAGCATGACCAGGGTGGTGTCCTGGCCCGCGGGTCCTCCGGTGGGGCCGGCCAGCAGGTAGACCTCGGAGAAGACCTTGAACGCCGCGACGGACGACAGCGCACCGACCAGCACCATGGTGGACCGCACCGCGGGCACGGTGACGCTGACGAAGCGGCGCAGGGCTCCGGCCCCGTCGACGGCGGCCGCCTCGTGCAGCTCGCGGGGGACGTTCGCGAGCGCCGCGAGGTAGATGACCATGTAGTAGCCGAGGCCCTTCCACACGGTCAGCGCCATGGCGCTGAGCAACAGCAGCCACGCGTTGCCGAGGAAGCCGACGGGTCCGGCACCGAGGGTGTGCAGGAGGGCGTTGACCAGGCCCCGGTCGTCGAGCATCCACCCCCAGATGAGGGCGACCACGACGACGGACGCCACGACCGGGGTGTAGAAGGCGGAGCGGAAGAAGGCGACGCCGGGCAGCTGCTTGTGGACCAGCAGCGCGAGCAGCAGGGGCAGCAGCACGGTGAACGGCACCACCAGGGCCACGTACAGGGCGCTGTTGCGCAGGGCGGTCCAGAACTGCTCGTCGTCGAGCATGGCGCGGAAGTTCGCCGTACCCACCCACGTGCCGGGGGTGAGGGTGCGGGCGTCGGTGAACGCCTTGTGGACGGTCGTCAGGAACGGATAGAGGCTGAAGGTGGCGACGACGGCGAGGCCGGGCAGCAGGAAGAGCCAGGGGCTGACGGCGTGGTGGGTGCGGACGCGGGAGGCGGAGGGCCGGCGCACGAGGGAATCAGCTCTGCCTGAGGAGCTTGTCGCTCTGGGCGGCCGCGTCGTCGAGTGCCTGCCGGGGCGTCTTCTTCCCCTGCAGCGCCTTGGCCACCTCGTTGCGCAGGACGGTCTTCATCTCCTCGCTCATCACCACGGGCGTGTAGTTGACCGCTCCCTTGAGCATCTTCGCGGACGCGACGCGGACCCGGCCCTCGTCGGTGCCGTCGTCCTTCGTCCAGTACGGGTCGTCCAGGGAGCCCTTGGTGCTGGGGAAGACGGCGACCTTGTGCCCGAAGGTCTCCTGGTTCTTCCTGTCCGTGACGAAGTGGGCGAAGGCGATGGCGGCTGCCTTGTGCCTGCTCTGCCGGCTCACGGCCAGGCCCATCACGTACATGTTGGGCCTGCCCGTGTTGTTGGGCGCCTCGGTGATGCCGAGGTTGCGGTAGAGGGTGGGGGCGTTCTTCTTGAACGTGTCCAGGTCGTGGGCACTGCCCGGGTTCATGGCGACCTTCTGTTCAAGGAACTTCTGACCGGATTTCTCCGGGGTGTTGGTGAGAGCCTGCGGATCGAGGCCGCCGTGGTCGTAGAGCTCCTTGTACTTGGTGAGGAGCTCGACGCCCTTCGGCTCGTTGTAGGTGAATTTCGTGGCGTCGTCGTTCATCAGCCGCACGCCGTAGCGGCCGAAGTCCTCGATGGCGGGGGTCCCGGCGAGCGTGGCGGTGCGGCCGCCGGACTGCCGCGCCATCCGGTCGGCGGCCGCGAACAGCTCGTCGTAGCTCTTCGGGGGCTTCTCGGGATCGAGCCCCGCCTCCCGGAAGAGGGCCTTGTTGTAGAAGAGGGGACCGGTGTTGAGGTACCACGGGAACGAGTACGAACCACCCAGCCCCGGCAACGTGTTGCCCTGCCACGCCTCCGGCGTGTAGTCGCCCTTGAAGCGGGCGGCGGCCTTCTCCTTGTCCAGGTTCATCAGCACCCCCGCCTTGGCCAGGGGATGAGAGAGGTCGGGGGAGACGTTGACGACGTCCGGGAGGGTGCCGCCGGCCGCGTCGGCGCTGAGCTTGTCGGCGTAGTGCTCGGCCGGCTGGTCCCGCCAGGTGACCTTGACGCCGGGATACTGCTTCTCGAAGTCCTTGACGAGACCTTCGAAGTAGTCCTTGAAATTGGCCCGGAGATTCCAGGTCTGGAACGTGATGTCGCCCTCGGGTTTTCCGTCGGCGCTCGATCCGCCGCCGTCCCCGCTTCCCGCGTCGCCCGACCCGCAGGCGGTGAGCGCCAGCGCGGCGACGAGAAGGGGCACGGTGGCGGTGGCTCTGCGGGGCCGGGACAGGGGCATGGCGGCGGAGCTCCTTCGATCGGGTCGGCAGGAGGCAGCACAAAACCTGCACCCGGAAAGGGAGTTGCGTCAATACGTCCCTCACGACTTCCGTCGCGCACTAATGCGCTTTAGTGTGACCGCACTCAAGCGCTTCAGTGGGAGGCAGCCGTGCGCCGCAGGCCGACGATGAAGGACATCGCACGCCGCGCGGGCGTCTCCGAGAGCGCGGTGTCGTTCGCCCTCAACGACCGGCCGGGCGTCTCCGCCGCCACCCGGGCGCGGGTGCGTCGCGTCGCCGACCAGCTGGGCTGGCAGCCCAGCACGGCCGCCCGCGCCCTGTCCGGCGAGGGCGCGGCCACCGTCGGCCTCGTCCTGGCCCGGCCCGCCCGTACGCTCGGCGTCGAGTCGTTCTTCCTCCAACTCGTCTCCGGGGTGCAGGAGGCGCTCGCCGCCCGCCGCCTGGGGCTGCTGTTCCAGGTCGTGGAGGACGTGGACGCCGAGTGCGCGGTCCACCGCCGCTGGTGGGCCGAGCACCGGGTGGACGGCCTCCTCGTGGTCGACCCGCGCGAGGACGACCCCCGCCCGGCGCTCCTCGCCGAACTCGGCCTGCCCGCCGTGATCATCGGCGCTCCGGGCGCACGCCCCGTCCCCGCCGGCACCCCCGTCTCCCGCCTCTGGGCCGACGACGCCGGCGCCATGGCTTCCGTCGTCGACCACCTGCACGGACTCGGCCACCGCCGCGTGGTGCACATCGCCGGCCTGCCCGGCCTCGCCCACACCCGTCGCCGCATCGACTCCCTGCGCACGGAGGCCGGGCGGCGCCACCTGACGGACGTCACGTCCCTCCCCACCGACTACTCCGACGCCCAGGGCGCCGAGGCCACGCGCCGCGTCCTCGCCTCCGCCCGTCCGCCCACCGCGATCGTCTACGACAACGACGTCATGGCGGTGGCGGGCCTGGCCGTCGCCGCCGAGCGAGGCGTGTCCGTCCCCGGCGACCTTTCGATCGTCGCCTGGGACGACTCGGTCCTCTGCCGCACCACCCACCCCCCGCTCACCGCACTCACTCGTGACACCGCGGCCTTCGGCCGCCAGGCGGCGACTCACCTGACGGCCCTCCTGGACGGCGCCCCCGCCACGGACCTGCGCGCCGCCCTCCCCCGCCTCACGCCCCGCGCCAGCACGGGACCCGCCCGCGGGGCGACGCCTGCGGCCCGGTAGGGACAGCCGCGATCGCCACGCCGAACGGGCGAATTGTCGGAAAAGAGGTTCGCGGGTGTCGCCGGTGGTCAATTCCTGAAGAAGGCCGCTCCGGCCCACGGCCACGCCTTCGAAGGAGGAACCTCATGCGCCCGAGCCCACGCCCGTACCGAATACTGGCCCTCGCCTCCGCACTGCTCGCCGCCGCCCTCCCGGGCGCCGCCGCGACCGCCTCGCCCGCACCGCCGAAGCCGCACGCCGACGCCCGGCACCGGGCGCCCCACAACTTCGACGAGCTCGACTGCGAAGGCCCCGAGGAAGACCGGCTGCCACCGAACGATTCGGGCCAGGGCGGCGTCCACACCCCGGCCGGCGGCACCCCCACCGTCTCCGGCGCACCCCGCCACGGGCGAGCCCTCGCGCCCGCCCTCCCCGCCGCTCCCACCGTCAAATGGCCCAAGAACATACCGGACCTCGACGACGCCCGGCGCATGCTCCGCGAACTGCCCGTCCGTACATTCGACAGCACGGGTTTCCAGCGCGAGCAGTTCGGCGGCAAGAACTGCTGGGTCCTGCACGGCGCCGACAAGTGCTCCACCCGTGAGCTCGCCCTCAAGGCCCTGTCCGAAATCCCGGCCACCCTCCGCGGCTCCTGCAAGGTCATCGGCGGCCGCTGGGACAGCGCCTACGACGGCATGACCGTCACCAACCCCCTGCGCGTCGACATCGACCACATCGTCCCGCTCAAGGTCGCCTGGGGCTCCGGCGCCCGGAACTGGCCGGAACACAAGCGCCGCGCCTTCGCCAACGACCTCAGCGGCTCGCCCCAGCTCATCGCCGTCTCCACCTGGAGCAACCGGGAGAAGGGCGACAAGGGCCCCGACAAGTGGCTCCCCAAGGGCCACGAGTGCCTCTACAGCCGCGCATGGATCGGCGTGAAGGACTACTACGACTTGAGCGTCACCCGAGCGGAGAAGCAAAAGCTCCAACAGGTCCTGCACCACTGCTGACGCCTCACGGAGCCCGCCCCACCCCTCCTGACCTGCTTAAACACGGCCCCCGCCGCCTGCCCCTCACTTTGCCTGCTGTGTAACGGGGGCGTGCAATCCGCCAGCGGCGATGAGACGTTGTCCCTGGTGGAAGGCGATGCAGCCGTCCGTGGCTGTCCACGGACGGCTGCGCGATGTCGCGGCACGTGGCTCCCTATCTGGCTCCCTGAAGCTGGCCTGGGCTCACTTCCGTCGCGACTTGGCCAGCTCCTGCTTGGCCTTCTTCAACTCCTCCTCGATGCGGCGGACCTTGCCAGGCCCGGTCCACTCCCCTTGGTGCCGCCAGCAGCGTGAGGTCCCGGGCGAAACCCGGAGCGTGCATGGCTTGCCGGCCTTGGTTCGCCAGCCACACCGCTGCGGGACTTTGGCCACTCTCATCCCCTCCTGATTGGTCTCCCTCACCGCTCCACGATGGAACGCAAGGGCGACTCTTCCCCTGCTCCTGAGGGGGCGGGAAGGCGCACACACGGGGGAGCGGCGGCACTGGGAGCGAACGTGGGTCCGCAGGGGGCGAAGGGCCGACTCAAGCACTCGCGCTCACCCCAGTCCGAAGGCTCCAGTGGCCAGCAGTGCCACCTTCCGACGACGGCTGTCGGGTCTGCTCCGAAGCCCGACGTCACCCCCTACCAGGGTTTAGTGTCTTACCTATGTTGAAGTCCACGTTTCGATTACTACAAGCGATGCTGGAAATCTTATCACCCCCTCAATTCCCCTGCAGTAAAGATAGTGCACGCCTTGATAGGTCCCCAAGTGGAACACCGGGCCACGCCGAAGCCTTTGCGCTACCCTTTCCGACACGGTCGAACTAACCCACGATATAGTTGCACGCTTTGCGTGAATCCCAAGAAATCCAGGAGTCCCAGTAAGCCACTTAGTATCCACGCGCCAAAAATAGAAGCTGACGAAATGTGGCAGATCGCGACCGCTGCTCGTGTACCCCGCAGCACGGTAGCCGGACACTCCGGCCAGAATAAACAGCGCCACAATGACAGTAGCCCCCGATACGCATACCTTAAATACATTTCCTCTCGCCGCGCTTGACCATTTTTCGATGGATTTTACAAAATGGCCAAGGAAGGTCGAGCCGAATTGCATTAGGCATATGATGATAGTGAGGCAAATTGCAACAATCCAAGAGTTGGAGCCTGGGACAAAGAAGGCGAGAAATAGAAACGCTAGAGCTGCCCCCACCGGGATTCCTACCAGCCAAACTCGCCACCATCCACCCTCCTCTCTGTATACCCAGTCAATCACGAGGGCAGTAAGACCGATAAGCAGCACAAACAAGACAAAAGTTCCTGCGACCTTACCGAGCAGGAGGTGAGGCTCTACGCCGATTTCGTCTGGCGAAATGCCTAGCCGGGCGCAGAATGCCGCATTTCCAAATCGCGCCACCCCGTACATTAGAAGGCCCAAGAGGGTGACTAGGGCTACGGTAGAAGCGGCCGAATATTTCGGCTTACCGCTGTCTTCTGCATCAGCATCGCTAGATTTTTTTGCTGCACCCTCATTAGGACCATTCATATTCCGAAGATAGCGATGGGCCGCTTGTGCCGCGAGTGGTAGGCGTCAATTGGGTGAATGTGGGGGGCGAAGTTCGTCTATCAAGGCGCGGCAGGAAGGGCCGCTCAGACGCCTAGAGGTACGCGGTAGGCGGTCGCCTTGACTTCAATAGTCCAGTCGGCAAGCCCCTCTTTGCGCTCACTGCCAGGGCCCACCCGCTAGGCGTGGGAATCTCGCTGGCACTCGCGCGGCGGCTTACCTGGTCCACACGTTCCTCACGCATCAGCGGCTTACCCGAACAGACCGTGTGATTGGGCATGGACGCCAGACCTCACGCACTCACTCAGCGGTTGGGCTCCCTGGCTCCTTCTCCCACCTTGGAGGAAGAGTCATAGTTATCTCACGTGTGGAGGATTTCAGAGTGATCGTGTGTTCACCTCGCCCGATGGCTCGGTCAATCTTCTTGATTTCTGACCATGAGAATCCTTGGCTGCGGTATTTGTTCCGCTGGCTTGGTTTCATGTAGCGGATGTCACTTTTTGAGATGGCGGTCATACCGGCATGCCGTGCTCGTGCTGGACTGCTGGTCATCTTGGTCATGAATTCACCCTCCCATCCTGGCAGCCGCGGATTTATAGCTCGCCGAGGATTCGCAGATGGCCGACGAAGTCCTCTATGAGGCTTGCCAGCACAGCTTTTCCTTTGTCTGCTGTCGCGTGGGACGGGTAGCCGATCACTCCGCTTTCCGTGTATCCCTTCATGCCCAGCGTCAGAAGGAAACGGCGTTCCCCGCCGTCGTGGTCGGCAGTCTCGTATCCCGGTCGCACAAGGGACGGCTCCGCGTGCAGCAGGATGGAAGTCTCGATCTCCCCCGCGTGCATGTCGCTGTGCGCATCGGACACCAGGCCGGCGCTCTCTCGTGCCCGGCGCCACTCGCTGCTCAGCGGGAAGAGGGTCATGCGTGGCTCCATGACGTTCGCCTCCTGGACGATGTTGGAGAGCACATAGTTGCCGCCATGGCCGTTGATAATCACGAGTTTCTGGATCCCGGACCGTTCGAGTGAGGAACGGATGTCATCCACCACCGCGTACAGCGTCCGGGCGCTGATGCTCACCGAGCCTGGCCAGGTGCCGTGTTCGTGGCTGCACGACACCGTGATCGGTGGGAGGACGAGTACGGGATATCGGGCGCCCACCTCGCGGGCGATGATCGAGGCGATGGCGGTGTCCGTGATCAGTGGCAGGTAGGCGCCATGCTGCTCGAACGACCCAACGGGAAGAACGGCCACCCGCGGGTCCTGCTCCTGGACGTCGGTGGTGGTGGCCGTCGGCAGCAGGTTCACGAGGCTCCTTCGATCTGCGGGCTCAAGTACTTCTCATAGTGCCCAACGTGTGGTTCAACTCCGCAATCTCCACCAGCTTCCGCCATCGCGCAAGATGTGTTTGAAGCCGAAACAGCTCCTCCTTGATCCGCGCTGAACCCGTGGCCTGAGCCACGGCGACGGCCTGAAGCGCGGTCTCGTGGGCGCTCTCCACGTCCTCCGATAAGGCGTAGGCCGTAGCGAGTCGTGCCAGACAGAGTCCGCGGTCTCGCTCCTGCTCCGCCGGCCAGTCCTTCAGGCTTCCCAGGAATACGGGGATCGCTTCCTGCGGCCGCTGGAGGCGGAGACTGCACATGGCCGCCTCCATCTCGACGTAGGACGGTGTGCAGTACATGGCGAACCGGTCGTCGTCGCCCACGCCCCGCTCGGCCGCCTCCCGGGCCCGGTCAAGTGTCCGCGCGCACTCGTCGGCCTCTCCGAGTAGTGACTGGGCATTGGCCGAGGCCCGCAGGACGACCGCCTGGACCCGGTGAGGAAGCTTGCCGAGACGGCGGGCGGCTGCGTTGGCCAGGCCCACTCCGTGTCCCGCGTGTCCGGCCTCGGCCGCGATGTTGCTCCTGCGCTGGAGCGTGTAGGCGGAGACGACGGGGTCGTCGAGTTCTTGGGCGTAGTCCATGGCCAGGTTGGTCCACTGCATCGCGGTTCGGGAGTCGCCGAGGTCCTGGTAGAGCCATCCCAAGAACTCCGAGAACCGCGAGCCCATGTGCAGTACGTCGTCACGAATCGATCCGGACGCTTCAACGCACATCTGCTCGATCAGGGGTAACTGAGCCTCCACCGCCGGCACGAGAAACCGTGGACCGACCAGGGGTTCGGCTTGCGCATGTTGAGTGAACACCGCTTGGAGGTAACTGACCATGGGTGGGCTAACGCTCCCCGGCAGCGCCACAGGCGTAGGCATCGGCGACGTGACAGCCGGTAGCGGAGCTACGGTTGCGCTCTCTCGAACGAACCCCAGCTCTGCGTCCGTCGCCTGGTAGACCTCGCGGAACAGCCGCTGGTACTTCTCGCCGGGCGGGCGGCGCCCGTTCTCGAACATGGAGATCTCGGCCTTGAGGCTGGACTGGCCAGGCAGTTCCACCCCGAGTCGGTCTGCCGCGGCATACAACTGGTCTGCCAACTGTGCTTGCGTCCAGTTTCGAGCCTTGCGTGCGGCCTGCAGGTTCTTCGTCATCGCGCCCCCAGCGTCAAGCGATGCGGCGCTCTCATCATGCCGCCAACGCCCCTGGAGACGCGGGCTGTTAACAGATAACAGGGTGGGGGTGTTAACCCCTGTCGACTGCGTAACTCGCGAACCTACGGCTTACTTGTCACCACGCAACGCCTCGGAGTCGCGGTTCGCCTCAAGCTCCGCGACTCGATCGGCAAGATCAGCAAGTCGGGAGGTGACATGGTGCAGTTGCTCTTGAAGGTCCCGAAGGCTCGAAGCCGTCTGCTGGGCGGTGGGCTGACCCTCCTTTGGGTCGACGACGTACGTTCCGCTGCCTCGCCGACCCTCCACCAGGCCGTCGGCTGCTAGCTGCTGGTATGCGCCCTGGACCGTCATGAGGGCCACTCCAAGCTCCTGAGCAAGGTTCTTGGCGCCGGGCAGTCGACTCCCGGGGGAGTACGCACCGTCGGCGATTTTGCTCCGGAATCTGGCGGCGATGTCCTTGGCGCTCGGGGGCTTCTGAGGCTTCGAGTCCATGTGCAGAGCCTATCTGACCTAGGTCTTTTGCCTTCCTTGCCCTGAAGGGTTGACACCCAACAAGCAACCTAGGTAGCTTCGTCGTCGTGAGGAGTTACCTAGGTAGCTCGCTCGGCTTCGACGGGCCCCGTGTGCACGGGAGCCCCCAGGGTTACCACGCCCGTCGGAAGCACTCGTTCCTTGACAACTCCACAGTGTGCGGGCCTCTGAGCCGTCTCCCTCGTAAGTGACGGCCGCGCGGATGCAAGGCCGCGCGTTCACGACTTCAGCCTCTTCGCGGCGCTTCGAGCGCTGCGGCCGGTTGCCTGCCTCGCTCGTCTCGTACGGGCGGGGTTGAGGGGAGCCGGACAGTCCGGACGACCTCATCTCGGAAGGCACTGACATGGGCAAGTTCTTCGACAGCGTGTTCATCAGCACCGGGACCGTCCACGGTGGCCAGCACATGCACACCCATCACGAGGACGGCACGACCACCACCGTCTCGTACCAGGATGGCCAGACCTTCACCACGGTCACCGACAAGGACGGCAACGAGCACATCACGTACGCCGACGGCAGCACCCACACCCGCTACAGCGACCCGCTGGACGTCTTGGACGCCGTGATGCGGGCCCGTCGCGAGCGCTGATCTGCCCCCCAGCCCCAGGGCGGCCGGCAGGCCACCGGTCCTGATCGGCCGCCCCGGGGTATCCGAGCGTCACGTCATGAGAGGTACCGCCATCATGGCCGCCGTTTTCGCTGCTGCCTTCATCGCTCTGTACGTAGCGCACTCCGTTGGGGACCACTGGGTCCAGTCCTCCTGCCAGGCCGCGGAAAAGGGGTTACCGGGCTGGCCCGGGCGCCTCGCGTGCGCCCGCCACATCTTCGGGCTCACCGTGACGAAGTGCGCCGTCCTCGTTCCTGTCGTCCTGCTGCTGCGCCTGCCGGTGACCGTCCTCGGGCTGGCTCTGGCGCTCGCTGTGGACGCGGGGACTCACTACTGGGCCGACCGTCGCACGACGCTCGCCTGGCTCGCCCGGGCCTGCGGCCGGGCCGAGTTCTACAGCCTGGGAACCCCCTCGCATCCCACCGCGCCGGCCACGGCCACGGGGACCCCGGCCGCCCATCTCGGGACCGGCGCGTACGTCCTTGACCAGAGCTGGCACCACCTGTGGCTCGGGGTTGCTGCCCTGATCATCGCCACCGTCTGAACAGCTTCGCTTTCGGGGCGGTCGCCTCTCACCACAAGACCGCGGCCGCCCCGCTCCTGTCCCTTCGACTTCGGGAGAGACCCATGCGTGCGTACGTCTGCGGCCAGGTGGCCGCGAGTATCGAAGAGTTCATGGAACTGGCCCTTGGCACCCCGCCCGAGCTGTGGCTTGGGGTGGAAGGGGAAAGCAGCGAGGACCGTACCGCCCGCCTGGCGGCCGCACGGGACATACTCGCGGATGACCCGGAGCTGGTGGACCGCGTGTCCGCCGTCGCGGCCCGTGCGATTGAGGAGCACACCCCGGAGCTGTTCACCGTCCGTCAGCTCCCCGCTCGTCCCGCGTCGCGCGGGGCCCGGAAGGCGGTGGCGTGATGTCCCGACGGATCACGGGAGCCCGCAAGGCGGTCGACGGCTGTCGACGGCCGCCCAACGGTGAACTGGGAGTCGACCTGGCGCCTGACCCCGGGCTTCGGGGCGCGCTGTGCAAGGTGATCGAGCCGGAGATCTTCTACCCCGAGCCTGGAGAGGATGCCACGGCGGACATGGCTCGCGAGCTGTGCGGCCGCTGCCCGGTGCGGAGCGCTTGCCTGGAAGCCGCCTTGGCGGCGGAGGGCAGCGCCGTGGCGGGCAAGCGGTTCGGGATCCGCGGTGGCGAGGGGCCCAAGGAGCGGTACCTGATCTACCGGCGCCGTCGCCGGGCCGCCCTGGGGGACGAGGTCACGCGCACATGCGGGAAGACGGCGGGCTACTACCGGCACCGCCGGGACGGTGAGGACCCCTGCCCGGCGTGCCTGGACGCCTACCGCCAGCGCCGCACCTCCGGCCGGGCCGGGAAGGCGGTGGCGGCATGACTTCCTCTCTTCCCCGCGGTGGGGTGGTACTGGAGCGGCTGTTGGCTGAGCTGCGGGCCGCGCAGCCCGGTGGCGTGCTCGCCGAGCAGCGGCACCAGTTCCTCGACCTGGACCCGGACCTCGTTCGCGACGACTACACCCGGCCGGCCGCCATCGGCGAGTCCAAGGACGAGGGGAGGCGGCCGTGAGTGCTCTGCTGCCGGCAATCGCTGCTGCTGGTCCGTTGGCGGCCGGCTGGTCGCTGCACGTCCTGCGGCTCCGTAGCCGGATCGAGGTGGCGCGCCGCGATCCGCTGACCGGTCTGCCGACCCGCGCGGCGTTCATGGAACAGGCAGCCAAGGCTTTGGACGCTGCCCCGTGTGCCGTCTACCTGATCGATCTGGACCGCTTCAAGCAGGTCAACGACACCTACGGGCATGCCGCAGGGGACGCGGTCCTCCGCGCCGCGGGGGAGCGCTTGGCCCGGTGGGCAGAGGTGAACGAGGGCACGCCCGCCCGGCTGGGCGGCGACGAATTCGCTGCCATCACCCCTGTACGGAGCCGCCAGGAACACACCTGGTTGCTGGAGGACCTGGCCCGGGCGCTGAAGCTGCCGGTGCAGTTCGAGGAGCACTCGCTCACCGTCGGCGCGTCCATTGGGTTGGTGGCCTTCGACCCGCGGACGGACGAGGGAGATCTCCCGACGCTGCTGCGCGTGGCTGATGAGCACATGTACGCGGCCAAACGTGCTGGCGCCCCGTGGCTGAACGCGCTGAGCACGAAAGCGGCATGTGCGACGGTCAACGGCCGCCGGGCTGGCCGCCGTGGAGCTGCGGAGGAGACGCTGTGATGGGCGGCGGCAAGTCGTTGACCAATGCGCAGAGGATCGTCCTGGCCTCCGCGTTCGTGCCCATGTTCGCTACCGGTGTCGCTGGTGGGATGGGGACGTTCAGCAACATCAGCCGGGCCTACGGAGCCGGGACCGCCTTGGGCGCGGTAGCGGCCGGTGAGGGCGCGACCGCTGTGCTGGCTCTGGTGCTCCTCGGGCTGACGATGCTGGGGCAGTCCTCCCCCTGGATCGTTCGGGCAGGCTTGTGGGCGTTCCCCGCTGCGGCGTCGGTGATGGCGGCCATGGCTGCGGACGATCCGGGCCGGACCGTGATCTACGCCGTGACCCCGATGGGCATGTGTGTGTCGGCAGAGGGCATGGCGTTCCTGGCTCGTCGCATCGTGGTGCACACCGATGGCCGCGACGCCGAGGCTGAGGCGAGGGCTGCCGCCGTTGTGCAGGCGCTGGCGTATCACCGGGCCCGTGCGGCGAACCACCCGGACGTGAAGGTCCAGGAAGCGTCCGAGCGTACGTCGTGGAAGCTGGCGCGGAAGGTCGGCATGGGGGATGCGTCCCTGGGGGTGCGGCTGCTGGATATCCAGCGCGAGCGCGTCACGGATGGCGCGGATGCTGCCCTTGCGGCCATGTTCACCGTTGCCATGACGCCCGGCGAACGGCAGGTGTGCGGGCCGGATGAGATCGCATCCGTTCCCAGCCCGCACGCCCCTGCACTGCCGCCCGTACAAGAGTCCGATGTCACCCCACCGCACGGCACGGACGAGGGACCGTCCGTCCTGGTCACACCCCGTACGGATGGTGTGCGGAGCACCCCCGCACGGGACCAGCACGCTGCCCGCACGGCTCCGGCGATAGTCGCCGAGAGGGCGCTTCTGGAGGCCCAGTTCGAGGAAGCGGCACGGGAGCGACTGCGCCTGGAGGCACGCCGTACATACCTCGAATCCGCACAGGCGGGCCGCACGCTCAGTGCCCGTGCGCTGGGCGAGGCGTACGGCATGAGCGAGTCGTGGGGACGCAAGCAGATCGTCGCCGTCCGCGACAACGAACCGCGCCGGCCGTACCTGCGAGCCGTGGACGACCAGGCCAGTTGATGGCTGCCACACCCGTCTACCAGTGGCGCCTGGCCCCGGACGGACTGGCCACCTACCGGCAACTGCGTGCCGCTGGGCTGCGCCCCGGCGGCCAGCCGGTCGTCGCCCAGCTCGAACGTCCTCGCCGGCGACGTGGTCCGCTGGTCGCCTACCTCTATCGCATCGACTTGGCCAAGCCGGTCCGGCCGATGACCCCGGCCCGCTGGGCGGCACTGGCCAAGGCCAACGCCGCCCAGCGGATCTGCCCGAACTGCAGGACCGACGCCGGATACCGCATCCCGACCTCGCTCGGCATGTGCGTGACGTGCGCCTATCCCGAGGAACAGCGCGCTGCCTGACCACCTCACCTGACTCCGAAGGAGAACCGCAATGACCACGCAGACCGTTCACGGCAGCACGCAGACCGCCCAGCAGCAGGCCGCCCAGCAGCAGGGTTCCCACCATTGGGTCATGACCGTGGAACTGCCCGGACACATGACCTACAGCACCTACGGCACGTGGACCCCGCCGGCCGGAGCGACCCGCCACGACGTGTTCACGGCCATCAAGGAGCAGATAGCGAAGAACAACCCCGAGCTGGCCACGGCCAACGTCATGTTCTTCGCCCTGGAGCCCAACCAGCTCTGACGCTCATGAAACTCCGCTGGATCGGCCCTGCCGCCGCCATCACGGTGGGCGCCGTCGCTGCAGCTGACTACGCATGGCAGCTCGCCACCCACGGTGTGCCCGTACTGATTAACGTGGCTTGCACGCTGGCCATTTACGCCACCGTTCATACGGCAGTGCGGCGGGCCGTTGACGAGCTGCTGGCCACCACGCACCGCTGTCCCGTGCCGGGGTGCCGCTTCCGGATACGGCTGGTCAACCCCGATCCGGGTGAAAGCCGCCGCTGGCAGGAGATTGCCGCAGCACACCCGCTGCACCGCCATCACTGAGCCTTCGGGCTCCAATGCGGGGCCCAGCCGCATGCCGTCCAAAGCGCCGGCCAGGCCCCGCCTTCCCTCCCTGCACGGAAGGAATCGCAAGTGAACCACGTACCTGACCCCAACAATCAGGAAACGGACGCCCAGTTACCCGACCAGGGCAACGAGCCGGTCGCCGAGGTAGTCGACCTCGGCAAGGCCCGTACCGCCCGCACCGAGCCCGAGCCGCCCGCCACTGCGGCTGACCCGGATGCGGTGGTGATGGTGGACGGCTCGGACGTGCCCGGCCCGGCGTTCCTGGAACGGCTGATGAGGGCCAAGCGCCGTCCGGTGATCCCCTCGTGGCTCAGGTCGCGGGCGGAGCTGGAGACGGCGGCGAAGTGGGCCGGCAGCCACTACGGTCACCTGGCCGCGTACCACGTGTGGCGCTCCCCGGTCTATGCCGTCCGCCTGGCCGTGCAGGCCCCCCGCGGCACGGCCCGGTTCGTGGGCGACACTCTGCGGTGGGTCGCCGACGCCGAGGGCGAACCGGTGCGCCTGGCCGCGGTGCGGCGCGAGGACGCCGGGGAGTACCTGCGACTGTCGCGCCAGCGTGACGGCCGCGTCCGCCTGCGCACGCTCGTGACGGTCCTGGCCTGCATCATTGGCCTGGGGGCCGCTGTGGCCCTGTACGTACTGGCACCGGGATGGCTGCAGGCGGTATCGCTCAGTGCCTTGGTCCTGGCTCTCGGGGTGGCCGGTACCCCGGCCGACGCACCGGTCATCACACGGGCCGTGGAGACGCCGAAGGCACAGAAGCTGACGAGCGACATCGTCCTGCGGGCCCTGGGTGCTCTGGGGATCGCGGCCATTAACCAGGCGCAGGCCAAGGGCCGGGAAGGCTTCACCTTCACCGCTCCCATCACCCGCGACGGGCCCGGCTGGCGCGCCGAGGGCGACCTGCCGTACGGCGTGACGGTCACGGACGTCATCGACAAGCGGGACAAGCTCGCCTCCGGCCTGCGCCGGCCGCTGGGCTGCGTGTGGCCCGAGGCAGTACCCGAAGAGCACACCGGGCGCCTGGTGCTGTGGGTCGGGGATCAGGACATGGCCAAGGCCAAGAAGCCGACGTGGCCGCTGCTGAAGGGCGGCAGCGTCGACCTGTTCAAGTCCGCCCCGTACGGCACCGATCAACGTGGCCGCTGGGTTGAGGTCACGTTGATGTACATCTCCGGCATCATCGGCGCGATCCCCCGCATGGGTAAGACGTTCCTGCTCCGTCTCCTCCTGCTCGTGGCCTCTCTCGACCCGCGGGCCGAGCTGCACATCTACGACCTGAAGGGCACCGGTGACCTCGGACCGCTGGAGCGCGTGGCCCACAGCTACCGTGCAGGCGACGACGAAGAGGACATCCAGTACGCCTTGCGCGACCTGCGGGCCCTGCGCGAGGAACTGCGCCGACGGGCGAAAGTGATCCGTGGCCTGCCGCGGGACCTGTGCCCGGAGTCGAAGGTCACCAGCGACCTGGCCAACCGCAAGGGGCTTGGCCTGCATCCGGTCGTGGCCGGTGTCGACGAGTGCCAGGTGTGGTTCGAGCACCCCGAGCACGGCAAGGAATTCGAGGAGATCTGCACCGACCTCGTCAAACGCGGCCCTGCCCTCGGGATCACGCTCCTGCTGGCCACCCAGAGGCCGGACGCCAAGGCCCTGCCCACCGGCATCTCCGCCAACGCCTCGGCACGCTGGTGCCTGAAGGTCATGGGCCAGCTGGAGAACGACATGGTGCTGGGCACCTCCGCCTACAAGCGGGGCGTGCGGGCGACGATGTTCGCCTGGGCCGACAAGGGCATCCACTACTTCGTCGGCGAAGGCTCCGACGCCCGCATCGTCGGCTCGGTCTACATCGACGCCCCCACCGCCGACCTCATTGCCTGCCGCGCCTACAAGCTCCGCGAGGCCGCCGGCACCCTCTCCGGCCACGCCCTCGGCGACGAGCCGGCCCCGGACGAGACCGCCGCCTACGACCTGCTGCGCGACATCGCCGCGGTGGTACCGGCCGCGGAGCCGAAGGTGTGGAACGAAACCGTGGTGACCCGCCTGGAAGAGCTCCGGCCCGACGTGTACGCCGGATGGGCAGCCGAGCAGCTGACCGCCGCCCTGAAACCGTTCGGGATCGAGACGGTCCAGATTGGCCGCCGCGTGGAGGGCAAGGTCGTCAACCGACGAGGCATCGTCCGCGCCGACGTCGCCGCCGCAATCGCAGAGCGTGACGGAAGCCAGGACGCTGGTTGACCCGGCGGGGCCGCTATCGCTAGCAGCGCACCCCGCTAACGTTAGCGGCCCCGCTAGCACCCCACGTATGCCCTGATCAGGCTGCTAGCGGATAGCGGCCTTCCCTGAGCGCGCCCCGAAAACCGTCCGGGAGGCTCCTCCATGCCCTTCTCGCTCGCCGCTATACCCGCCCTGCTGTTCATCACCCTCAGTTACGCGGTGCTGTGTGTGGTCGGCCCGTTCGGGACCTGCCGCAAGTGCCGCGGCTTCGGCTTCGCCATGACCACCGACCGCAAGGGACGCCCCAAGCGCGGCAAGCACTGCCGTCGCTGCGACGGCCACGGCATCCGCATCCGCGTCGGCCGCCACCTGTGGAACCGCTGGTCGCGCACCTACCGCGACGGCACCCGCTAACCACCCCACGCCCTGCCTCAAGGAGGTCTCCTCATGGGCGTCACTGTCTCGCTGGTCGCTCTCTACGGCCTGGTCCTGTTCTTCCTGCTGCGCTCGAAGTCCCTCGGCTACGGCTCCGCGTTCATCGCCATCATGTTCGGCTTCTCCCTCGCCTCCACCGGCGCCGCGGGGCCCGTGAACGAGCTCACCACCGCTGTCGTCAACGCCATCGGCAATCTCTGAGAGAGGCCAGGCCCGTGAACGAACCCATCGTCGCCCGCCACTGGCTCGCCATCGCAGCCCCGAAAGCAGGGCCGGCCGTGGCCACGTCCACCGTGCTCATCCTCGGCCGCATCTGGAACGCCAACGGCGCCCAGCACAGCATCGGCGACGCCGCGTTGATGACCGTCCTGGCCGCCGCGGCCGCCGGAGCCGGCGTCGCCTCCTCCACGGGCTGGGCGGGGGACCGCGTCATCGCCGGAACCGCGTTCGCCACCTCCGGTGCTCTCGCCCTGGCCGGGGTCGCCGGATACGCCGACGGCCTCTCCCTGCCCCTGCTCCTGTGGGCCCTGGCCACCGCCATCGCCTACGGCATCGCCGCCCGCCACTGGCGCACCGACCGCCGCAAAACCATCGGCTACCAGCGCCACACCGCCCTGCAGCGCGAGCAGCACGCCCACGTCGAACGCGTCGAAGCCCTGCGCGCCGGCGCCCAGATCGAAGTCGCTCGCGAAGGCGCCGTCTACGCCACCGCCCTCGCCCAAGCGCTCACCGCCCGGGCCGCGCTGCCCGGCTTCGACCCTGCCGCACTCACCCACACCGGCCTGCCTGAACTCCCCGCCCTCGACATCACCAAGGAGATCTGACGTGGACGTCGACCCGGAAGAGATCGTGACCGTGGAAATGTGCTGGGACAACGGCGGATGGATGCCAAACCTCTACAGCCGCAACATCACCCGCCGCCAGCTCACCCACCTGCTCACGAAGCTCGACGAGCTGGCAGACGCCACCGACGAAGCCCAGGAGCGGACCGCATGAGTCGCCGCTCCCTGCCCCGACTGCGCATACAGCGCACCACCTGGCCCCGCCCGGCACTGATCCTCACCGACACCCCCCAGCCCGACTGCCGTACGTGCGACGGCACCGGCGGCATTGAGCACCCCTACGGCCACCCGGAGACCGGCGAATACGACGGCTCTGACTGGGAGCCCTGCAGCTGCTGGAACCAGGCCCGCCGCTGGGTCCTGCTACCGCTGCCGCACCTGCCCCGCCGTCGACAGCGCCAGGGCACCGGCTACAGCAACGAACCGCCGTTCTGACCCGGAAGGAACCCTCATGTTCGAGATCCGCGTCATCTGCGACCCCGCCGACGCCGACACCATCGCCAAGACATTGTTCGGCACGTTTACGATCGGCCAGATCCGCCAACAGCCGACCCGCGACGGAAAGCGCCTGCGGCTGTACATCACCGCCGACCACCAACTGCGCGACGACGCCTACACCGACGCGCCGCCGATCGCGTACGAGCTGGCCTACTTCATGGAGTTGGCCTCCCGTCTCGACAAAACCGGCGACCACACGCCCGACGTTGAGCGTGAGCTTCTGCTCCGTAAGGCGGTGCTCCTGGACCGCATGGCCATGGAGGAGGCCGTCGTCTCGTCCTCGCTGGCTGCCGAGATGGCGGCCGAGAACGCCGAAGTCGCTGCCATCGCTCTGTCGATCTTTGACAGCTCCGAGGAGGGTCTCTTCTGGGGCGGGGAGTACGGGCCCAGTGACCCACTGTGGGCCCGGACCAGCTACCGCGGCTACGTCCGCCAGGAGTACGCCGCCTGGCTCCACAACCGGCGCTCCTAGATATGCCCGGGGCGGTCGCTTCTCACCACAAGACCGCGACCGCCCCGGCTCCCGTCCCTTCGACAGGAACAGGAGATCCTGTGCTGACCCTGACCGACCTGTTCTGCGGCGCCGGCGGTTCATCCACGGGCGCTGTCACCGTGCCAGGCGTACGGGTGCGCATGGCCGCCAACCACGCCCGGCATGCCGTCGACACTCACCAGGCCAACCACCCCGACGCCGACCATGACTGTGCTGACCTTTCCCAGGTCGACCCCCGCCGCTACCCCACCACCGACATCCTGTGGGCCTCCCCGGAGTGCACCAACCACTCCATTGCCAAAGGGCGGCGCCGCGGTCACGGCGGGCACGAGGACGGGCTGTTCGCCGAAGACGGCACAGACGAGGCCGCGATCCGCTCCCGGGCCACCATGCACGACGTCCCCCGCTTCGCCGAAGCCCACCGCTACCGCGCGATCATCGTGGAGAACGTCGTCGACGCCTACTGGTGGGGACCCGAACAGGCCCCCGGGGCCGCCTTTCAGGCATGGCTGTCCGCACTTCACGCCTGGGGCTACGAGCACCACATCGTGTGGATGAACTCCATGCACGCCGCCCGCTTCGGCCCCGCCGCACCGCAGTCCCGCGACCGCATGTACGTGGTCCTGTGGCGCAGGGGCGAGCGACGGCCCGACTTCGACAAGTGGACCCGCCCCTCCGCCACCTGCCCCACCCATGGCCGCGTGCGCGCCATGCAGGCGTTCAAGCGTGCCGACCGGCGCTGGGGCCGCTACGGCAAGCGCGCCCAGTACCTGTGGCGCTGCCCCCGCACCGAGTGCCGCAACGTCGTGGTCGAGCCGGACGTACGGCCCGCCGGCGACGCCATCGACTGGGCCCTTCCGGCAACCGCGATCGGAGAGCGCAAGCGCCCGCTGGCGGTCGACACCATGCGCCGCATCAGGGCCGGGTTCACCGCCTTCTCCGAACCGCTCACCGTCCCCGTGGAAGGCCGGGACGGCAAGCGCGCCACCCCCACCTCTGCACCCCTGCGCACGGTCACCACTCGCAACGAGACCGGGCTGGCACTGCCGCCCTACATGGTCGAGCTCAGGGGCGGCAGTTCCTCGCACCGCGCCATCAGCGAGCCGCTGGCGACCGTGTGCGCCTCCGGCAACCACCACGGCATCGTCACGGCGCCGGACCTGGTCGTGCCGTACTACAGCAACGGCACCGCCCGGCCGGCCGCCCGGCCCATGCCCACCGTCACCACCGTGGAACGCCACGGCGCCCTGTACGGCGGGACGGTCACCTCGGTGGAGGAATGCCGCTTCCGGATGCTCGAACCCCACGAGTACGCGGCCGCCATGGCCTTCCCCGCCGACTACCGCCTGCTCGCCAACGACAAGCGCACCCGCGTCCTGATGCTCGGCAACGCCGTCACCCCGCCCGCAGCCCGCGACCTGGTCGCCATGGTCAGCGAAGCCATCACCGGCCAGAACCTCGAACCTGCCCCAGCCAGCTAGGGAGGCCCCATGTCCGTAGGCGAGACCTCGATCACCGTCGTCGGCAACCTCACCGGCGACCCCGAACTGCGCTTCACCCCGGCCGGAGTGGCCATGGCCCGCTTCACCGTCGCCTCCACACCCCGCAGCTTCGACAGGGACAGCGGACAGTGGACAGACGGAACATCGATGTTCCTGCGGTGCACCGCCTGGCGGGCCCTCGCCGAGAACATCGCCGCAAGTCTCGGCAAAGGCAATCGGGTCGTCGTCACCGGCCGGCTGCGCCAGCTCGACTGGGACACCGACAAGGGGGAGAAGCGCTCCATGCTCGTCCTGGACGCTGACGACATCGGCCCCTCGCTGCGCTTCGCCACAGCCATGCCCAAGCGCGCCCAGACCACCGTTGCCCGCGGCTCCGCCGCAGACGCATCCGCCCTTGCACCTGCTGCCCCGCAGGCGGCTCCCTCGCAGCCCGCATCCGACGAGCCCCCGTTCTAGACACGCCCGAGGCGGTCGCCTCTCACCACAAGACCGCGACCGCCTCGGCTCCTTGTCCCTTCGACAGAAACAGGAGAACTCCCAGCATGACCCAACCCACCCCGATTCCGCGAGTGGGCGCCATCACGAACACCGACACCTACAACCCCCTGCTGGTCGAAGCCCTTCACGCTGCCGGGAACAGCTGGCCCGTCTTCCCGCTCATCCCCGGCGACAAGCGCCCCGCCCTGCACGGTGAGGAGCGCTGCCCGCGGACCGGCGCCTGCCTGGACGGGCATGTGAAGTGGGAGAACCGTGCCACCACCGACCCGATCCGCATCGGCCAGTGCTGGCAGACCGGTCCGTTCAACATCGGCATCGCCACCGGCCCGGCCGGGTTACTCGTCGTCGACCTGGACGTGCCGAAGGACAAGAGTATGAAGGACATGCCTGACGGCATGACGGCCTTCAAAGCGCTCTGCGAGCGCGCCGGCGAGCCGCTGCCCACCACCCACACCGTGCGGACTCCCAGCGGCGGACGACACCTGTACTTCCACCCCCCGTGCAAGATCCGTCTCGGCAACACGGCCGGCAAACTCGCCTCGCTCATCGACACCCGCGGATGGGGCGGCTACGTCCTCGCCCCCGGCAGCACCACCGAACAGGGCACCTACGAGATCGTCGAGCACGCCCCCGTGGCGCCCATGCCCGAATGGCTGACCGCCGCCCTCACCCCCCGGCGACCCGGCACCCCCGTGACGATCCCTGCAGCGCGCAACGCCTCGGCCTACGCCGCGGCGGCGCTGCGCAACGAGGTGGCCAACGTGGTGAACGCGCCCGAGGGCACGCGCAACCGCACCCTCGTCCGGGCCGCACGCGCACTCGGGCGGCTGGTGAAGACCGGCGACCTCGCCCGCAGCGAAGTAGAGCAGGCTCTTAATCAGGGAGGGCAGGCGTGCGGACTGGGCGAACGCGAGTGCATCGCCGCGATCACTCACGCCCTGAACTGGTCCATCGCCAACAACCCGGGCCCGGCCTCATGACCGGCCGCCCCACCACCTCCCCCATTAAGAGCACTCTCCCTCCCACGACACGGCGGAGCCTCGCCACAGGGCCGACACGCCCAACAGCGGTGGGCGCCCGAAGGGTCGTCGGCCGTCAGGCCGACCTTTCAGCTTGTTCTCCCGACGGGCAGCCGCGCGGCACGGCCACGGTGACCGGCATCTTGCCCGGCCTGCACGTCTGTAACAAGGGAGCGCCTCTGGCCGACTGGTTGTGCGTCTGCGGCCACCACACCGCACCCACCACCCGTACGGCGACCGAAAGGAGGTCTGCGGCATGACCACGGCGCCCTCTGCTGACCTGTGGGAGGGATTCGACCCCTTCACCCCCGAAGAGGTAACCGGGCCGGTCTGGGACGAACCCGTGCTGCTCACTGCGCGGCGCGACCTCCCGGCATTCCCCGTCGACGCCCTTCCCAGCTGGCTCGCCGACATGGTGGCCGCTGTCGCCGAGGAGACCCAAACCCCCGCCGACCTCGCTGGGTGTCTGGGCCTCGCCGTCATCGCCACGGCCGCCGGCGGCCGAGCCGTCGTCTGCGTCCGGGGTCGCTGGCGTGAGCCGGTCAACCTCTATACGGCCGTCGCTCTCGACCCCGGTAACCGCAAGAGCGCCGTATTCGCTCTGATGACCGAACCCCTCATGGCCGCGGAGAAGGCTCTCGTAGAGCTTTCGGGTCCCGTGCGTGCGGAGGCCGAGACTACCGCCCGTCTGGCCAAGTCGGCCGCCGACAAGGCAGCGGCCAAGGCCGCGAACGCCGAGCCCGGCATGCGTGACCAGCTCACCGCCGAGGCCATCGCCCTGGCCCAGGCCGCCGAGGAGATCACCGTCCCGGCCAAGCCCCAGCTCGTCGCGGACGACGTGACCCCGGAGAACCTCGCCACCCTCCTCGCGGAGCAGGACGGGCGGATCTCCGTCCTGTCCCCGGAGGGCGGCATTTTCGACATCATCGCCGGACGCTACAGCGGCGCCCCGAACATGGAGGTCTTCCTCAAGGGGCACGCCGGGGACATGGTCCGGGTCAACCGGCAGGGGCGCGACGCCCAGCACATCGAACACCCCGCAGTGACCATGGGCCTGGCGGTGCAGCCGGAAGTCCTCGAATCGATCGGCCAGATCAAGGGCGCCGACGGCCGCGGGCTCCTCGCCCGCTTCCTCTACGCCCAGCCCGAATCCCTCGTCGGCAGACGAAACCTCACCCCTGATCTCATCCCGGACGGCGTCGCCGACGCCTACGCCCGCCGCCTCGGCGGTCTGGCCTTGGCCATGAACGGCTGGACGGACCCGGCCCTGCTCACCCTTACCCCTGAGGCCGACGTGGTGTTGCTTGCCTACCAGAAGGTCACTGAATCTCGCATCGGGAAGGGCGGACCACTCGCCGGGATCGTGAAGTGGGCCAGCAAGCGCGACGGGGCGGTCGCCCGCATCGCCGGACTCCTCCACTTGGCCACCCATCCGGAGAACGGCTGGACTCACCCCATCGAGGCCGCCACCCTCGCCGCCGCGACCCGCCTCGGCGACTACTTCACCGCCCATGCTCAGCACGTCTTCGACGCCATGGGTGCCGACCCCGCTCAGGAAGCCGCCCACCAGGTCCTGAATCACCTCCGGGGCACCACGCCAGCCACGTTCACCAAGCGGGAGCTGTTCCGGCAGCTTTCGCGCGGTGACTTCCCCGCCATGGCTGACCTTGACCCCGCCCTCGCATTGCTGGAGGAACACGGCTGGCTCCGCCAGCAACCCCCGCCCCCGCGCCCCGGCCGCGGCGGCCGGCCGCCGTCCCCCCGGTACGAGACCCACCCCCGCCTCGCTTGAGGCGCCTGACAGAACCACCGCCGGGCTGACAGAACTGACAGAACCCCCGTCACAAGCCCGTTGACCTGAGGAAACGGCCCCGCGAAAGGCTGTGACAAAACCTCCGGAAACTCTGACAGAACCCGGCGCCCGCCGGAGGCCCGGCGTGACAGAACTCCTCGCCAAGAGGTTCTGTCAGAGTTTTCGAGAGTTCTGTCACGACCCAATCCGACGCCAGAACAGCAGGTCAGAGGTTTGTGAGCCAGGTTCTGTCAGTTCTGTCAGCGATTCCACGCAGCCACCGCACGGATACGGATCAAGTCTCCGTCATCCGCTGCATCGCCACTAGCTCACGGACGCGAATGCGGCCCTGCCGAAGGCAGGCCCGCTTGCCGGCCCACAGACGGGAGACCACCCACATGCCCAAACCTGCTGGGGTGGATGCGGTCCCGCGCCGCCTCCACCGCGTCGAAGTAGCTGCACGAGTTCTCAGCCTGGGCCGCTCCACGGCCTACGAGGAGATCCGCCTCGGGCGCCTCCGTACCGTCCGTGTCGGCCGCCGTCGTCTCGTGCCCACCGAGTACATCGACGAATACATCCAACTCCTCAAGGCCGAAGCCGAAACGGCTGCCTGACCTGATCTGCCACGCCATGTGGGGGCCACTTCCTCAGAAGAAGTGGCCCCCACTCCCCTGGAGGACAATTTCATGACCGAGAGATCTCGCCGGCCCCACAAAGCGGGTAACGGTGAAGACTCGATCTACTGGGACAAGTCCAAGAACCGCTACATCGGCGCTGTCTCCCTGGGCTACACCGCGTCCGGCAAGCGGAACCGTGCCACGGTCATGGGCAAGACCAAGACGGAAGTCCGCCGCAAGCTCAGGGATCTCAAGAAGGAGCTGGACACAGGCATCAAGCCCTCTGCCACCTACACCGTCGAGCAGGCTGTGGAGGGATGGTTCGCCAACGGGTTGAAAGGGCGTGATGAGGGCACGGTAAAGACCTACCGCAGCCTTGCCAACAAGCACATTATTCCGGACCTGGGCAAGGCCAGACTGCGTGAACTGGAGCTGGATCACCTTGACGACTGGCTGGAGGTGAAGGCCCGGCTCTTGGCGGACCGGTCGTTAAGGATCCTGATCTCGATCCTGCGCCGCTCCATCCGCCACGCCATGCGCCAGAAGAAGATTGCGAGAAACGTCGCCGAATTGGTTGAGCTCCCTGAGGGGCGTCCCGGGCGCCCCAGCAAGTCCCTCAGCCTTGAACAGGCAGCAGCCGTACTCCGCACCGGGGTGGGCAGCTGGATCCACGCCTATGTCGTGTTGGGGCTCCTCGTCGGCGCGCGAACCGAAGAGGAGCGGCCTCTCACGTGGACGCACGTGCACCTTGCCGGACCCGACGGAGCGCAAGCGCAGCCGTACGTCGACGTCTGGCGTTCGGTTCGCCGGCACGGGGACACCAAGACGAGAAGGAGTCGGCGGTCGCTTCTCATGTCTCGTTACGCCGCCTCCGTCATGGCGGCACTCAAGAAGCAGCAGATGCAGGAGCACGAAGGAACGTGGGATGACGCCAATCTGGTCTTCCCGAGCGAGACCGGAGAGCAACGCGACGCTCACGATGTCCTCCGGCACTTCAGGTCTCTCCTGAAGGACGCCGGCTTCGAGGAGCCGACCGCATGGACGCCGCGCGAACTGCGAACGAGTTTTGTGTCGCTGCTGTCGGACCACGGCCTCCCGATCGAGGAGATCGCCCGCATTGTCGGACACAACGGCAGCACCACGACCGAGACCGTCTACCGCAAGCAGCTGCGCCCGGTGATTACCGCGGGAGCGGACGCCATGGACGACATCTTTGCGGGCTTCCTGGACGAGACCTTCGAGACCTTCGAGGGGCTCGACGGGGCCTCAGGCGCTCCGTAGTTCTCCTGGAGCCAGTCGCGAACGGACAGCCGGTGGCTCCCAGTGTGGCTCCCTGCACCCCACCGGGACCTCATCCCCACCCCTCCTGACCTGTCCAAACATGGCCCCGCCATCTACCCCTGACTTTGCCTGCTGTTTAATTGCGACTGGTTCGCAAAAGCAATAGATCGTGAGTAGAGGTGCAGGGCATGACGGCCCGGTCCATACGGGGAGTGGCCGCCATGGCCACGGCAGGCGTTCTCGCAGGAGGGGTGGCCGGCTGTTCGGCGCCCGGTGGGGGCGGGGGCGCGGGGGCCAAGGACTCGCTCGTCGTCGGGCTCGCCAACGAGCCCGAGACCCTCAGCCCCCTCCTCGGGTACGGCAAGGACGGCAACTCCAAGATCTTCGACGGGCTGCTGCGCCGCGACGCGGCCATGAAGCTCCAGCCCGCCCTCGCCGCCGAGCTGCCCAAGGTCACCGACGACGGGCGGACGTACACCTACAAGCTCCGCCAGGGCGTGACGTTCAGCGACGGCAAGCCCTTCTCCGCCAAGGACGTGGTCTTCACCTACCGGACCATCCTCGACGAGAAGACCAACAACGCCGCCAAGGGCGAGCTCGACGCCATCGACAAGGTCACCGCCGAGGGCGACGACACCGTCGTCTTCGCGCTCAAGTACCCCTACGCCCCGTTCGCCGAGCGCACCGTGCTGCCCATCGCACCCGAGCACGCGGCCAAGGGCCAGGACGTCAACACCGGCTCGTTCAACACCGCGCCCATCGGCACCGGCCCGTACGTCCTCACCGGCTGGAGCAAGGGCGAGAAGCTGACCTTCAAGGCCAACCCCACCTACTGGCGCGGCGAGCCCAAGGTCAAGAAGCTCACCATGGCGATCATCAAGGACGACGACGTGCGCGCCACCCGGCTGCGCTCCGGCGACCTCGACGGCGCCATCCTGCCGCCCAACCTCGCCAAGGGCTTCAAGGGCGACAAGGGGAAGCTCACCCTGACCGCCAAGACCACCGACTTCCGCGGCGTCACCCTGCCCACCGCCCACAAGGTCACCGGCGACACCGCCGTCCGCCGCGCCCTCGACCTCGCCGTCGACCGCAAGGCCATGGTCGACAAGCTGCTCGAAGGCGCCGGCCGGGCCGGGTACGGGCCCGTCCCCACCGACAGCGAGTGGTTCGCCCGGGGCACCGAGCGCCCGCACGACCTGGCCAAGGCCAAGAAGCTGCTGGACGACGCGGGCTGGCGGCCCGGCGGCGACGGCATCCGCGAGAAGGACGGCGAGCGCGCCTCCTTCACCCTCTGGTTCCCCGCCGGTGACAAGCTCCGCGAGGAGCACGCCCTCGCCTTCGCCTCCGACGCCAAGAAGGCCGGCATCGAGGCCAAGGTGCAGAGCGGCACCTGGGAGGTCATCGAGCCGCGCATGAAGGACGACGCGGTTCTCGCCGGTGGCGGCAACCCCGCCGACCCCGACTTCGACCTCTACAACCTGCTGCACTCCTCCCTCGCCCTCGACGGCTTCAACAACATGGCCGCCTACGCCAACCCCGACGTCGACAAGGCCCTGGAGGAGGGCCGGCGCAGCGGCGACAAGAACGCCCGCAAGGCCGCCTACGACGCCGTCCAGCGCGGCCTCGCCGACAACCCCGGCTACACCTTCCTCACCCACGTCGACCACCTGTACGTGATGAACGACGGCTGGCGCGAACTCGCCACCCAGGTCGAGCCGCACGACCACGGCCTCGGCGCCGGCCCGTGGTGGAACGTCGAGGACTGGCAGCCCCAGCAGTGATCACCAGGCTCCCCTGGGGGCCGATGGCACGCATGGCGGGACGGCGGCTGCTGACCGCCGTCCCCCTGCTCGCCGTCGTCACCTTCGGCGTCTTCGCCATCGCCGCCGCCTCCCCGTTCGACCCGGCCAGGGCGTACGCCGGCTCCGCCGGGCTCGGCGCCGGCCGGGACGTCCTCGACCAGCTGCGCGAGAACCTCGGCGCCGACCGGCCGTTCGTCGTCCGCTGGTGGGAGTGGCTGACGGCCGCCCTCGGCGGCGACCTCGGCCAGTCGACCTCCCTGCGGCAGCCCGTCGCCCAGGTCATCGGCGAACGCATCGGCTGGTCCGTCCTGCTGTGCGGTGTCGCCTTCCTGCTCGCCGTCTGCACCGGCACCGCACTCGGCGTCCTCGCCGCCCGGCGCCGTGGCGGCCTGCTCGACCGGACCGTCACCTCCCTCGCCTACACCCTCGAAGCGGCACCACCCTTCTGGCTCGGCCTGCTCGCGATGTGGTTCTTCGCCATCCGGCTCGACGCCCTCCCGGCCGGCGGCCTCACCGACACCGGCGCCGACGCCGTCACCGCCGGTCAGGTCGCCTCCCACCTCGTCCTGCCCGCCCTCGTCCTTGCCGCCACCCAGCTGCCGTGGTTCGTGCTGTACGTACGCCAGGGCGTCGGCGACGCCCTGGACGAGGACCCCGTGCGCGGCGCCCGCGCCCGGGGCCTGCGCGAGCGGACCGTACTGCTCCGCCACGCCCTGCGCTCGGGACTGCTGCCCGTCCTCACCCTCATCGGTTCGCGTGTCCCGGAACTGATCACCGGCGCCCTGCTCGTCGAGACCGTCTTCAGCTGGCCCGGCATCGCCTCCGCGACCGTCCAGGCCGCCACCAGCGTCGACTTCCCGCTCCTCGCGGCCCTCACCGTCCTCGCCACGGCCGCCGTGCTGCTCGGCAACCTGCTCTCCGACCTGCTGTACGGCCTGGCCGACCCGAGGGTGGGATTCGATGGGTAGCAACACCGTGCGCCTGCGCGCTTCGGCATGCGTCCTGGCGACGGTCCTCCTCGCCGTCCTGCTGGTGCCTCTCGCCGTCCCCCTCGACGAGCAGGCCGTCGACCTCGCCGCGAAGCTGCACCCCCCGTCCTGGGCGCACCCCTTCGGGACCGACGAGGTCGGCCGCGACCTGCTGCTGCGCTGCGTGTACGGCTTGCGCCTGTCCCTGCTCGTCGGCGTCGTCGCCGCGCTCACCGCGACCGTCCTCGGCACGGCCGCCGGCGTGCTGGCGGGCGTGCTCGGCGGCTGGACGGACCGTGCGCTGATGCGGCTCGTCGACCTCTTCTCGTCCGTACCGCATCTGCTGCTCGGCATCTTCGTCGTCGCCATGTTCCGGCCCGGCATCTGGCCGGTGATCGCCTCGGTGGTGGTGACCCACTGGCTGTCGACGGCCCGCATCGTCCGGGCCGAACTGCTGTCGCTGCGCACCCGCCCCTACGTCGACGCCGCCGTCTCGGGCGGCGCGTCCCGCCTCCGCGTGACCGTACGGCACCTGCTGCCGGGCGTGCTGCCGCAGGCCGCGCTCGCGGCGGTCCTGATGATCCCGCACGCCATCTGGCACGAGTCGGCGCTGTCGTTCCTGGGCCTCGGCCTGCCCACCCACGAGGCCAGCCTCGGCAACATGGTCAACGGCGCCCGCGGCTCGCTCCTTGCGGGCGACTGGTGGCCCACGCTCTTCCCCGGCCTGTTCATCGTCGTGCCCACCCTGGCCGTGGCGGCCCTCGCCGGTGCCTGGCGCGAACGGCTCGACCCGCGCCGCCGATCGGAGCTGACGCTGTGACGCCCCCGACGCCTTCCACGCCTTCCACGAACCCCAAGCCCTCCACGCCTTCCACGACCCCCACACCCTCCACGCCTCACAAGCGCCGGAACGTATCCGCCCAGGGCGGCCCCGTCGACGGCGGCCCCGCCCAGGGCGGCCCCGTCCTGGACGTCGACGGCCTGACCGTACGGTTCCGCATGCGGGGCGGGCGGGAGGTCGCCGCCGTCACCGACGCCTCGTTCCGCCTCCGGCCCGGGGAGTGCCTCGCCCTCGTCGGGGAGAGCGGATGCGGCAAATCCGTCCTCGCCTCCGCGCTGCTGGGGCTGCTGCCCGGCAACGCGCGGACCGCGGGCCGGGCCCTGCTGGGCGACCTGGACCTGCTCGCCGCCGACGAGCGCACCCTCGCCCGCACCGTACGGGGCCGCCGCATCGGCCTCGTCCCGCAGAGCCCCGCCGGGCACCTCACGCCCGTGCGCACCGTCCGCTCGCAACTGCGCGAGACCGTGCGCGAGCTGACCGGCGCCCGGGGGAGCGCCCTGGACGAGGCCGTCCCGGCCGCCGCCGAACGGGCGGCGTTCCCCGCCGACCACCTCGACCGCCACCCCCACCAGCTCTCCGGCGGGCTCGCGCAGCGTGCGGCCACCGCGCTCGCCCTCGTCGGCGACGCGCCCCTGCTGCTCGCCGACGAACCCACCACCGGACTGGACCGCGCGCTCGTCGACCGCACGGCCGACGAGCTGCGCCGGCACGTGGACGCCGGCCACGCCCTGCTGATGATCACCCATGACCTCGTGGCGGCCGAGCGGATCGCCGACCGCGTGGCGGTCATGTACGCGGGCCGCATCGTCGAGCTCGCCGACGCGGCCGCCTTCTTCGGCGCGCCGGGCCCCCGCCATCCCTACGCCCGTGGCCTGCTCGACGCCCTGCCGGAACGGTCCTTCACCCCGATCCCGGGCATGCCCCCGGAACTGGGCGCGCTGCCCGACGGCTGCGCGTTCGCGGCGCGGTGCGCGCGGGCCACCGACGCCTGCGCCACCGTGCCCGTGTTCGCCGACGGCCTCGCCTGCCACCACGAGGAGGAACCCGGTGCTTGAGCTGCACGGCATCACCGCGGGCTACGATCCGCGCAAGCCCGTCGTGCGGGACGTCTCGCTGACCGTCCACGACGGCGAAGCCGTCGGCCTGCTCGGCCCCAGCGGCTGCGGCAAGTCCACCCTCGCCCGCGTCGCCGCGCTGCTGCACCGGCCCACGGCCGGGACCGTCGTCATCGACGGTGAGCCCGCCCGCGGCTGGCGCCACCGCGCGCCGCGCGACCAACGCACCGCCTTCGGCGTCGTCTTCCAACAGCCGCGGCAGTCCGCCGACCCCCGGCTCCGCCTGCGCGACCTCATCGCCGAGCCCCTGCGCGCGACGGGCCGCCGCGCCGAAGCCACCGAACGCGTCCGCGCGCTGGCCCCGGGCGTCGGCCTGTCGGAGGAACTGCTGGCGCGCCGCCCGCACGAGGTCAGCGACGGCCAGCTGCAGCGCGCCTGCCTGGCACGGGCACTGGTCCTGCGCCCGCGCTGGCTGATCTGCGACG
This sequence comes from Streptomyces cinnamoneus, assembly GCF_014650495.1. Lineage (GTDB taxonomy): Bacteria > Actinomycetota > Actinomycetes > Streptomycetales > Streptomycetaceae > Streptomyces > Streptomyces cinnamoneus. Next base: position 232,978 of record NZ_BMVB01000001.1, read on the forward strand.
AGATGACGGCGATGCTGGACGCGTCGACGACGGCCGCGCTCGTCGGCGTCGTCGAGACCTACCGTCGCGAGAGCGGCGCCGGCCTGCTCGCCGTCAGCCACGACCCCGTACTGCTGGAGCGCTGGTGCGACCGCACGGTCCGCTGGGGCGACCGCGGTGCGGCCCTCAACGATGCCGCACCAGCGGAAACGGCAACGTCTCCCGGATCGACAGCCCCGTAAGGAACATCACCAGCCGGTCCACCCCGATCCCCAGCCCGCCCGTCGGCGGCATCGCGTACTCCAGCGCCCGCAGGAAGTCCTCGTCCAGCTCCATCGCCTCGGGGTCGCCGCCCGCCGCCAGCAGGGACTGCGCCGTCAGCCGACGGCGCTGCTCGACGGGGTCGATCAGCTCCGAGTACGCCGTGCCCAGCTCCGTGCCGAACGCCACGAGGTCCCAGCGCTCGGCCAGCCGGGGATCCGCCCGGTGGGGGCGGGTGAGGGGGGAGACGTCGGTGGGGAAGTCCTTGTAGAAGACGGGCAGCGTGGTGCGCTCCTCGACCAGCCGCTCGTACAGCTCCAGCACGACGTCGCCCCGCCCGTCCTCCGGCCGGTGCGGCACGCCCGCCGCGTCACAGCAGGCGCGCAGCGCAGCGACGGGCGTATCGGCGCCGATCTCCTGGCCGAGCGCCTCGGAGACCGCCCCGTAGACCGTCTTCACGGGCCAGGGCCCCGAGATGTCGTGCTCGGTCCGCTTGCCCGCGCCGTCGGTCCGCACCGCGATCGCCGAGCCGTGGGCGGCGACCGCGGCCTGCTGGATGAGCTCGCGGGTCAGATCCAGCATCACGTCGTAGTCCGCGAACGCCTGGTACGCCTCCAGCATCGTGAACTCGGGGTTGTGCTTGTACGACACGCCCTCGTTGCGGAACGTCCGGCCCAGCTCGAAGACCTTCTCCAGGCCGCCGACGCACAGCCGCTTCAGATACAGCTCCGGGGCGATGCGTAGGTACAGGTCGAGGTCGTAGGCGTTGATGTGGGTGGTGAAGGGGCGGGCGTTCGCACCGCCGTGGATCTGCTGCAGCATCGGCGTCTCGACCTCCAGGAAGCCCCGGTCGAGCAGCCCCTGGCGCAGCGCCTGTACGGCCGCGCTGCGCGCCCGTACCGTGTGCCGGGCCTCCGGTGAGACGGCCAGGTCCACGTAGCGCATCCGGACCCGGGCCTCGGGGTCGCTCAGGCCGCGCCGCTTGTCGGGCAGCGGGCGCAGGCACTTCGCGGTCATCCGGGCGCGGGTGACGAACAGCGTCGGCTCGCCGCGGTCGCTGGTGCCGGGCTCGCCCTCGGCCTCGATGTGGTCGCCGAGGTCGATGTGGGTGGTGAAGCGCCGCAGCAACTCCTGGCCCGAGCCGTCGCGGGTGAAGGCGAGCTGGAGGTCACCGGACCAGTCGCGCAGCACGGCGAACGCGATGCCGCCGTGGTTGCGGATCAGCAGCACACGCCCTGCCACCGTCACCCGCCCGCCGGTGCGGGAGGAGGGCGGCAGCCCGGCGAGGCCGGCGCGGACCTCGGCGAGGGTGTGCGTGCGGTGGGCGTCGACGGGGTACGGCTCGACCCCCGCGGCCCGCAGCCGCTCCAGCTTCCGCCGCCGCACCCGCACCTGCTCCGGCAGCCCCGCGAGCTCGTCGGCCCCGGCCGCCCCGGCGCCGCCTTCGACGCCGGTGGTGAAGCCGAGCTCGGAGAGCGAGGGAAGGCCCGCGGTGGACGCCGGGCGGGCGCCGACCCGCGGCCGCCCCCGGCTCCAGAGCTTGCCCAGGCTCGGGACCGCGACGAAGCCCTCGGCGATGCCGGTGGCCAGCCCGATGCGGGCCAGCGCCCCCGCGTCGGCGTAGCACAGGAACCGCGGATGCCACTCGGGGTTGTACTTCACGTTCGAGCGGTAGAGCGCCTCCAGCTGCCACCACTTGGAGAAGAACAGCAACAGCTTCCGCCACAGCCGCAGCACCGGGCCCGCGCCGATGCGCGCACCCTCCTCGAACACAGAACGGAAGACGGCGAAGTTGAGGGAGATGCGCTTGACCCCGAACCGTCCGGCCTGCGCGCACAACTGGGTGACCATGAACTCCATGACCCCGTTGGGCGCCGCCCGGTCGCGCCGCATCACGTCCAGCGACACCCCGTCGGAACCCCACGGCACGAACGACAGCAGCGCGATCATCGTGCCGTCGCTCGCGAACGCCTCGACCAGCAGGCAGTCGCCGTCCGCCGGGTCGCCGAGGCGGCCCAGGGCCATGGAGAAGCCGCGCTCGGTCTCGGTGTCGCGCCAGGCGTCGGCACGCCGGATGACCTCGCCCATCTCCTCGTCGGAGAGTGCCGAGTGACGGCGGATGCGGACGGTCGCCCCCGTGCGCTCCACCCGGTTGACCGCCTGGCGGGTCACCCGCATCTCCCGCCCGTCCAGGTCGAACGAGGCGACCTGCAGGATCGCCTCGTCGCCCAGCTGCAGCGCCCCCAGCCCCGAGCGCGCGTACGCCCGGGCGCCCTCCTCGCTGGCCCCCATCACCGCCGGCTGCCAGCCGTAGTGGCCGGCCAGCTCCAGCCAGGCGTCGACGGCCGGGGTCCATGCCTCCGGGTCACCGAGGGGGTCCCCGGAGGCCAGGCACACGCCCGCCTCCACGCGGTACGTGACCGCCGCCTTGCCGCTGGGAGAGAAGACGACCGCCTTGTCGCGCCGGGTAGCGAAGTAGCCGAGCGAGTCGCGGCCACCGTAGCGGCCGAGCAGGGCGCGGATCCGCGGCTCCTCGTCGTCGTGCAGGGCCGCCTCCAGCCGCTGTGAGCGGAAGAGCGCCATGGCGGCGTTGAGCAGGGCCAGCGCGCCGAACAGACCGAGGAGGAAGTAGACCCAGTGCGGCGGGTGCCCGGCGAAGTGCCGGCCGCTGACGAGGCCGCCGCACACCCTGTTGGCGACGAACAGCAGCCGGTTGCCGCCGCCGCTCTCCAGGGTGCCGGGGAAGAGCGAGACCAGGGCCCAGCCGAGCAGGATGGCGACGGCCAGGCCCGCGGCGAGGACGAGCAGGGCCCGCAGGAAGGCACCGCGCCGGGACTTGGCGTAGAACTCCCGGCGGGCCAGGAGCAGCAGCGTGATCCCGACGATGCAGAGCACCAGCGACGGGATCGTGTCCCAGTAACCCACGGCGAGCAGCACGACGTCCGTGAACAGCAGCAGCGCCAGGTAGGCCAGGACGAACCAGAGCGTGACCCGCTTGCGGGCGGCCGTCGCGGCGGCGAGCAGCAGCAGGAAGACGGCGTAGGCGAGGTTCGACGCGGTGGGGACCGTCAGCAGATCCAGCGCGTTCGTCAGCGGCTCCGCCGCGCGGCGCAGAGGGGGGACGAGCGAGGTGATGGTGCAGAAGACGCCGAGCAGTCCGAAGAAGATCGCGAATCCGTTGGGGACCCGGTGCAGGAAACGGTGCCAGGCGGTGTCCCGGGCGGTCGGTTCGGGGCCGGTCCCCGGCGCCCGTCCGCCCTGCTGTGCCCGTCTTTCCTGCGCCGTCGCGGAACCGGGCTCCCGGGCTGTGCTCATTCCGTCAGCCTAGGCACCGGCTGCTCAGGACGCCCGTCGAACGGGCGGCCGTTCGACGGGCGGACGGACGCCACTGCGCCCGACGGGCCGGGGCCCCTGCCGGGGAGAGCCGCCTGCTGTCGACTTGTCGCCTGGCGTCTTCGTGGCTTGTCACGATATTTCACGGCTGAATCGGTGATTTTCCACTCGGATGGAGTATGTCTGTCACGTCGGTCATGGGGGCGGGATGAGCGACACTGGCGGAATCCGCCGCTCCGTCGAGGAGGTACACCATGGCCGTGTCGATTTCGGTGGTCCTGCTGCTTCTGATCCTGGCGGTGGTGTTCATGCGCAGCGGAGGACTGCGCACCGGGCACGCTCTGGTGTGCGTGCTGCTCGGCTTCCTGCTCGCGAGCACCAGTGTTGCACCGACCATCTCCCACGGCCTCTCGGCCACCGCGCAATTCGTCAGCGGCGTGAAGCCCTGACCGGTCGTCCGCCCGCAGGGGCGGACGACCGGTGACCACCGCTTGCGGGAGCGGGTCAGCGCCCGATCTCGACGTCCTCCAGGACGCCGAGGGCGTCCGGCACCAGCACCGCCGCCGAGTAGTAGGCACTCACCAGGTAGGACGAGACCGCCTGCTCGTTGATGCCCATGAAGCGCACGTTGAGGCTGGGCTGGTACTCGTCGGGGATGCCGGTCTGGTGGAGGCCGATGACGCCCTGGTTCTCCTCGCCGGTCCGCATGGCGATGATCGAACTGGTGCCGGTCTCGCTGATCGGGATCTTGTTGCAGGGGAGCAGGGGCACACCGCGCCAGGAGCGCACCGCAGTGCCCTGCACTTCGATGTTCTTCGGGTACAGGCCCCGGCTGTTGCACTCGCGGCCAAACGCGGCGATGGTCCGCGGGTGCGCCAGCAAGTACTGGGTCTTACGGCGCCGGGACAACAACTCGTCGAGGTCGTCGGGGGTGGGCGGGCCGCTGCGGGTGTGGATGCGCTGCCCGAGGTCGGCGTTGTGCAGCAGGCCGAACTCGCGGTTGTTGACCATCTCGTGCTCCTGGCGTTCGCGCAGGGCCTCGACGGTCAGCCGCAACTGCTCCTCGACCTGGTTCATCGGCTCGTTGTAGAGGTCCGCGACCCGGGTGTGCACGCGCAGCACCGTCTGGGCCACGCTCAGCTCGTACTCGCGGGGGGAGAGCTCGTAGTCCACGAAGGTGCCGGGGATGACCGGCTCGCCGCGGTGTCCTGAGGTCACCGTGATGTCGGCCTCGCCCCGGTTGTTGGACGGCCGGGTGGGGCGGGAGGCGAAGCCGGCGACATGGCTGCGCAGTGCGTCGGAGCGCTCGGACAGCTCCTGGAATGCTTGCAGCGGCAGCACCAGGGCCGTGCAGCGGGTCACAGCCCGTACCGTGAAGTCCCAGGTGCCGTCGGGCTCCAGGGGCACTCGCTCACCGAAGTAGTCGCCGTCGGCCAGGGTGCCCAGTGCGGTTTCGTCGCCGTACTTGCCGGTGCCCGTCTTGGCGAGCTTGCCGTGGGCGATCAGGAAGATGTGGTCGGCGGGACGGCCGGCCTCCACGAGGGTGTCGCCCGCGGCGTACTCCCGCTGGACGAAGGCATCGGCGAGCGCCTCCAGGGCGGCGCTGTCCTCGAAGCCCCGAAGCAGCGGCAGTTCGCCCAGCTCGGGCGGGATGACCCGAACGTTTGAACCGGTCGATACGAACTCGACGCGGCCGTCGCCGACCGTGTAGGTGAGCCGTCGGTTGACCCGGTAGGTGCCGGCCGACACCTGGACCCAGGGCAGGACGCGCAGCAGCCAGCGCGAGGAGATCCCGCGCATCTGGGGGACGGACTTGGTGGTCGTCGCGAGCTGGCGTGCCGCGTCGGTGCCCAGGCTCAGCTGCGAGGCCGCCTGGGCCTGTGACGGCTGCCCGGAGTGCTCCGGCTCGACTGACGTGGTCATTGGTGGCGATCACCCATCTGTGAGAAGCATGGTGGCGAGACGTGGTGCGAGACGTGGTGCGAGACGTGGTGCGAGACGTGGTGCGAGACGTGGTGCGAGACGTGGTGCGAGACGTGGTGCGGGACGTGGGCCAAGACGTGGTGCAAGAAGTGGGCAAGGCGTGGTGCGTCGCACGGTGTGCGAGAGGGGTGCGCAGTCCGCCGGCCCCGCATCCACCGGGTCGTCGGTTCCGGTGGCGGCTGAGCGGGGCCGAGCGGCCTACGGCGGCAGGAGGCTCAGTGCCCGATCTCGACGTTCTCCAGAATTCCGAGAGCGTCCGGGACAAGGACGGCCGCCGAATAGTAGGCGCTCACCAGGTAGGAGATGATCGCCTGTTCGCTGATTCCCATGAATCGCACGGAAAGGCTCGGCTGATATTCATCGGGAATTCCCGTCCGGTGCAGACCGACGACACCCTGGGACTCCTGCCCGGTGCGCATCAGCAGGACGGAGCTGACGCCGGTCTCGGTGATGGGGATCTTGTTGCACGGGTAGATGGGGACTCCGCGCCAGGCGGGCAGGGAGTGGCCGCCGACCTCGACGCTGTCCGGGTAGACGCCGCGACGGTTGAACTCCCGGGCGATCGCCGCGATGGTCCGCGGGTGAGCCAGGAGGAAGCCGGGGTCCTTCCAGACCGTCGCCAGGAGCTCGTCGAGGTCGTCGGGGGTGGGCGGGCCACTGCGGGTGTGGATGCGCTGGCGCAGGTCGGCGTTGTGGAGCAGGCCGAACTCGCGGTTGTTGATCATCTCGTGCTCCTGGCGTTCGCGCAGGGCCTCGATGGTGAGCCGCAACTGCTCCTCGACCTGGTTCATCGGCTCGTTGTAGAGATCGGCGACGCGGGTGTGCACCCGCAGCACCGTCTGGGCGACGCTCAGCCCGTACTCGCGCGGTGAGGGCTCGTAGTCGGCGAAGACCCCGGGCAGCGAAGGCTCCCCGACGTGTCCGGAGGCCACGTTGATGGCGGCTTCGCCGTGCTCGTTCTGCGGGAGCCCGGACCGGCTGCGGTAGGTCTCCACATGCGAGCGCAGCCCCTGCGAGCTCTCCAGCACCTGTTGGAACTCCTGGCGCGGCAGGGTCAGCACCGTACAGGCCGTCACGGCCCGGACCGTGAAGTCCCACTCGCCCGCCTCGCGTGCCGCGAGCGCCCGGTCGCCGAAGTACCCGCCGTCCGCCAGCACTCCGAGCACCGTGGGCTCGCCGTACTCGCCGTCGTGCACCTTCTCGGTCTTGCCGTGTGCGATGAGGACGACCTGATCGGCAGGCTGCCCGGCCTCGACCAGGACGTCGCCCGGAGCGTACTCGCGCTGGACGAACCGGCCCGCCAGGGCCTCCAGCACCTCCGGGTCGGAGAAGCCGCGCAGCAGCGGCAGTTCGCCCAGCTCCGCCGGGATGACGCGCACCTCCGCCCCGGTGCTGAAGAACTCCACCCGGCCGTCCCCCAGCGTGTGCGTCAGACGCCGGTTCACCCGGTAGGTGCCACCGGAGACCTGGACCCACGGCAGCAGCCGCAGGAGCCACCGGGAGGTGATCCCCTGCATCTGCGGTACGGACTTTGTCGTGGTCGCCAGATTCCGGGCCGCCTCCGTGCCCAGACTCAGCCGGCCCGGTGAATTATCCGTTCCGGCTCCGGACTCCACTGACGTCGTCATAATCGAATGCCCACCCATCCATTGCAGATCCGCCCGCTACGGGGTTGACGGGAATTCCCGCTCGGCCCCGTTCGAAGTTAGCAGCGGCATTCGCCGGGCGCGATCACTCAAACGGATGGGATTGAAAGCTGTTGTCAACGTCGGATAAAAATTCCGATGGCGTTGGCCACAGGTCGCTCGGCGCCAGCCGAGGGGTGGTTGCGCACCGTCGCGTGCGCGGCGCCCCACCCTCGGGTGACCAAGGTCGAGGACCCGCCGCCGTCGAGGTTGAAGGCGTCGACGGCACCCAGCTTCCCCAGGGTGCGGGCCAGTTCGGCGACGGTCAGTCCGCGCCGGTAGTCGGCAGCGCCGTCCAGGGCCAGGAGATACAGCCGCCGCCCGCGGTCGGCCAGACCGGCGGCGGTCCGCACGGCCGGCGTCGCCAGGTCCAGGCCGTCCAGGGGACGACCGCCGCGCAGGATCGGGAAGCCGCCGATGGCGAACCGGAACGCTCCCGCCCGCCGCGGCCGGAGCTGCTGCTCCACCGCGACCCGGTCGCCGACCTCCAGCTTGCGCAGCTCCCGTGCCCCCTTCTCGCGCCCCACCAGCACCACCGATCCTTGCGCGATCGCGCCCCGGCCGGGCTTGGCCGCCACCGAGGCCACCCGGCCGTTTCGCACCGTCAGCTCGAAGGTCTCGTCGCTGCACGGTGCACCGCGCTCCGTGTCGGTGCCGCACGTCGACCGCAGCCGCGAGGCGCTGCCCCACGTGGAGGTGAACGCCCCGATGCCGCCCACCGGCAGGGCGTACTGGTTGAAGCCGCTCAAGGGCAGTTCGTCCTCGCCCGTCCGCACCGAGCCCTCCAATGCGAGGCGGTCCATGCGCGCCACCCGGTTCGTCCCGACGCCGAAGACGTCCTCGGTGCTGCCACCCGGCGGCAGGGCCGGGCCGAAGCGCTGGCCGTCCGGCACGGCCGCCTTCAGCGGCCGCCCGTCCGCGACGGCCGGCCCCACCGGTGCACCCGTGGCCTCCACCCCCGGGTGCTGATCCTCCGTGATGTTGAAGAAGTCCCCGTTGACCGCGCCCACCGCCTGCTGCTGGTCGGCCAGCCGGGACACCTGCGCCCGCCCTGCGACCGCGCCCGGGTGGAGCAGGTCCACCGACACCCGGGGCTCCCGCAGGTCGACGGTGAGCAGGTGCCCGTACGCCGGCCCGTGCGAACCCGTCAGTGAGAAACCCCGGTACGTCACCCCGGGCCCGAGCGCGGACTGCGCGCCCAGCTCCGGCGAGGAGATCTCCTGCGGAGGGGAGAACCCCTCCGTACCCGCCCAGGCCGTGCCACCACCGACCAGCGAGACCCATGCCACCAGCACCGACAGCACCGTGCGCACACGGCGTACATGTCTACCCACAGTCACCCCAGAGGTCCCGTCAACTCTGTCATGACGCACGGGACTTCACCATGCCCCGAAAGAACGACAGGCAAAGCACCGACGTCGGCCGGGGCAACTCTCCGCTCGTCCCTGTCAAACGGCTCTGAAGGCCCCGATACTCACTGACGTCAGCACAGGCAGCCGCCGTCTATTCGCCCGTCCAGCCGCCGGGAGGCACCCCCATGCCCTGCACGCGCCGAGCCGCCGTCCTCACTCTCACCGCCGCAGTCGCTGGCTCCCTCGCCACGCCCGCCCGCGCCGACTCGCCCGCCACCGGGGACGCGGCCCGCGGCGAGCAGCCGCTGCGCAACGCCCATGCGCACAACGACTACGCGCACCCCCGCCCCCTCGCCGACGCGCTCTCGCACGGCTTCGGCAGCGTCGAGGCGGACATCTGGCTGGTGGACGGCAAGCTCCTCGTGGCCCACGACGCCGCCGGTCTCGACCCCCGGCGCACCCTGGAGTCCCTCTACCTCGACCCGCTGCTGCGCCGTGTCAGAGCCAACCGCGGGCGTGTGTACCGCGGATACGACCTGACGCTGCAGCTGCTCATCGACATCAAGACGGCGGGTGACCCCACCTACCGGGCGCTCGCCCGGCACCTGCGTCCCTACCACTCGATCCTCACCGTCGCCTCCGGCAGCCGGGTCCGCCGCTCCGCCGTGACCGCCGTCGTCTCCGGCGACCGGGGCGCGCGCATCCCCATGGAGGCGGAGCGCGTGCGGCACGCCTTCTACGACGGCCGTCTCGGCGACCTCGGCGGAGCACCCGCTTCCTTCGCGCCGCTCATCAGTGACAACTGGGGCCAGAACTTCACCTGGCAGGGGGCGGGGCCGATACCCGTGCGCGAGAGGGACGCGCTGCGACGCATCGTCACCACTGCTCATGCCGAAGGGCGGAAGGTACGGTTCTGGGCCACTGAGGACCGGCCGGGCCCCGCACGCGACGCGCTGTGGCGGGAGCTGCTTTCGGCGGGCGTGGACTACCTCAACACGGATGATCTGGCGGGTCTGGAGGCGTTTCTCCGCGGAGTTCGCTGAGGACCCGGTGCACGTCCGACCGCGGGACGGCCGGCAGCAGCAGCGCGACCGCGTGCACCAGTTTGCCGAGCACGAACGTGGTGTCCGGCGTGGCGCGCACCAGCTCCCGTACCGTCTCCGTGTCGCCCCGCCACACGGATTCGAGCAGCACGGCGACATCCGGTGCGGCCTCCTCGTCCGTCTCGACCCGGCCGGGATCGTCCGGCATCCGTCTGGCGATGCGCCGCAGCACCCGGTCGGCGACGTCGGGAGGGTACACCTTGCCGAGGGCCTCGTTGGCGATCCAGGCGAGCGCACTGACGAGGCCCCGGGTCTCTTCGGCCGTGGCGGATGCGGGCAGGGAGTCGTCGAACGCCGTCTGATTGCCGTGCCGGTAGGCCAGCAGGAGGCGCGCCGCTCCCGCCTTCGCCTCCGTGATGCCGGGCTGGGTGGTTTCGGCAGTCATCTCTGGGATCGTACTGTTTAAAGATCTTTGTTCCGGTAACGCCACGCGCGCGGCGGCCGGCCGGAATGTCGCGGTCCGGAGCGAAGCGTGTAGCGGAACCGTCACCGCACGATGGCGCATGCCCGATGCCGGGGACGCTGGCCGTATGGCCACTCCACCTGGACCGCCGCCCGGGCCCCCGTACGGACCGCCCCCCGGTCCACCGGCTCCGCCACCCGGCGGCTTCGGGCCGCCCGGGCAACCCTGGTCGCCCGGGCCGCCACCTCCGCCCGGCGGAGGGCGGAGGGTCGCGGTGGCCGTGACCGGTCTGGTGGCGGTCGCGGTGCTCGTGCTGGGGGCGGTCCTGCTGCTCGGAGACCGCGAGAGCAAGCCGGGGCAGGAGGGCTCACCCAGTGGGCCGGGCGCACCCTCGCCCTCCCTCCAGCTCCCCAGCGACCTCCCGTCACGACTGCCCAGCGGCCTTCCTTCCGGCTTCCCCACCGAGCTGCCCACGCGCATGCCCAGCCTTCCCGGCCTGCCGACGGCGTTTCCCACGGACATCCTCGGGCTGTAGCGAGCGGGCCGCGGCCCGGACCGCCGTCAGTTCTCCGCGAGCACGTGCGCGAGGGCGGCCGCCGGATCCTGCTCGCGGCCGCCGGCGGGCTGCCAGCGCCCGCCCTCCTTGCGGTACGGCCACCAGCCCCCGTCCCGCCCGTAGCGCACCTGCACGCCGGCGCCGACCACCGTCCAGTGATTGCGCGTCACCCGCAGCCGCGGCGCACTCCCGTCGCCCTCCCACGCACCGGCCCATCCGGCACGGGCACGGGCGAGGACCTCGGGCTCCGGTGTCCACTCCTCCTCCAGCACGGCCAGCGCCGCCGGCCCGCCGTGTCCCCAGGCCCGTACCGCCCGGGCCAGCTCCGCGCGACCGTAGCCGCAGCCGGCCGCGAGGCGGGCGACCACGGCGTCGGGCGGTCCTGCGGCGGCGAGGCGCACCGCATCCTGCCGAGAGGTGAGTTCGCCCGGGACGGGCGTCAGCTCGTGAGCCGGTGCGAGGGCCTCGGCCAGCAGCTGGCGGGCCCTGGCGGCGGCGTCCGCTATGAGGAACTCCAGCGCCTCGACGTCGACTCCCGGCGCGGCAGGCGTGTCGGTGGTGAGGACGGGCGGCCGTCCGGGCACGTCCACCAAGGGCGGGGGGTCGGGAAGCGCCGGTACGGGACCGCGCGCCGCGAACGCCTCGCGGGCCGGCACGCCGACGGCCGGTTCCGGGATGCTCGCGGCGTTGTGGGTGGTGCTGCGCGCCTGGAGCTCGTCCAGCAGTTCCCGCTCGCCGCGACCGCGCATCAACAGCAGGACGAACGGGTCCTGGTCCAGCAGCCGCGCCACCAAGTGGCAGAGCGCCACTGTGTGCGGGCAGTGGTCCCACGCTCCGCACCCGCACTCCGGCTCCAGGTCGCCGATGCCGGGCAGCAGTTCCACGCCCACCGCGGCCGCGTCCTCGACGAGATGCGGTGGCATGTCGCGGTCCAGGAGCGCGGCGATGTGCCCCGCCTGGTCGGCCACCACGTCCAGGAGCCGGTCCCAGTCGTCCGCGCCGAGCTGCTGGACCATCACATCGGAACGGTACGGAGTGCCGTCGGGGTCGTGCACGAGCGCGGTGATCCGGCCGGGACGCACGGACACCGCACCGACCGCTGCGGAACGGGCGAGCCGACGGCCGGCCTTGACCTGTCGGCCGTCCAGGGCCGTGTCCTCCAGCGCCTGGATCCAGGCACGGCCCCACCAGCTCTGTGCGAAGGCCCGGCCGTCCAAGGGCGGCAGGGCGTCGAAGGTGCGCTCGGTCATCGTACGGTCCCCCTCAGTGCGACGAGCTCCGCGAGTTCGGCGTCGGTCAGCTCGGTCAGTGCGGCCTCACCGGAGCCCAGCACCGCGTCGGCCAGCGCCTGTTTGCGGGTGAGCATCTCCGCGATCCGGTCCTCGATCGTGCCCTCGGTGATGAGCCGGTGCACCTGCACGGGCTGGGTCTGACCGATGCGGTAGGCGCGGTCCGTCGCCTGTGTTTCGACGGCGGGATTCCACCAACGGTCGAAGTGCACGACATGCCCGGCGCGGGTGAGGTTCAGGCCGGTACCGGCCGCCTTCAGGGACAGCAGGAAGACGGGCACCTCCCCGTCCTGGAAGCGCCGGACCATCTCCTCGCGCCGTGCCACGGGGGTGCCGCCGTGCAGGAACTGCGTCGGTACGCCACGCGCGGCCAGATGGTGTTCCAGCAACCGTGCCATCTGCACGTACTGGGTGAAGACGAGCACGCTCGCCCCTTCGGCGAGGAGGGTGTCCAGCAGCTCGTCGAGGAGTTCGACCTTGCCGGAACGGCCCGCGACGCGCGGACTCCTCCCGCGGGTGCTGTCCCGACCGCGCTCCGGGACGCCGTGCCCGTCGGGGGCGCCCTCCTTCTGGGCGAGTTCCTTCAGGAACTGCGCAGGGTGGTTGCAGATCTGCTTCAGGCCGGTGAGCAGCTTGACGATCAGCCCCCGCCGCTCGAACCCGTCGGCTTCCGCCACCTCGGCCAGGATCTCCCGCACCACGGCCTCGTACAGCCCCGCCTGCTCCTTGGTGAGGGCGACGCTGTGGTCCGTCTCGGTCTTGGGCGGCAGTTCGGGCGCGATGCCCGGGTCGGACTTCCGGCGGCGCAGCAGGAACGGGCGGACGAGCGCCGAGAGCCGCTCGGCGGCGGCCGGGTCGGTGCCGCCTTCGACGGCCTGCGCGTAGCGGCGGCGGAAGTCGCCCAGGGAGCCGAGGAGACCCGGCGTCGTCCAGTCCAGGATCGCCCACAGCTCGGAGAGGTTGTTCTCCACCGGGGTGCCGGAGAGCGCGATGCGCGCCTTTGCCTCAAGGGTGCGCAGTGCCTTGGCGGTTGCGGAGTACGGGTTCTTGACGTGCTGTGCCTCGTCGGCGACGACCAGGCCCCAGCCGGCCTGTGCCAGCCGTGGGGCGTCCAGCCGCATCGTGCCGTAGGTGGTGAGGACGAACTCGCCGTCCTCCAGGGCGTCCAGGTCACGGGCCGCACCGTGGAAGCGGCGCACCGGGGTGCCGGGGGCGAAACGTTCGATCTCGCGCTGCCAGTTGCCCATCAGAGAGGTGGGGCAGACCACGAGGGTCGGCCCGCCGGCGCCGGGAAGCGTCTGCCGGTGCAGATGGAGGGCGATGAGGGTGATGGTCTTGCCCAGGCCCATGTCGTCGGCGAGACATCCGCCGAGACCGAGCGAGGTCATGCGGTGCAGCCAGTCCAGGCCACGCAGCTGATAGTCGCGCAGGGTGGCGGCGAGCGCCTCGGGCTGGGCGACAGGCTCGCAGGTGGCCTCGGGGTCGGCGATGCGGTCGCGGAGCGCCGCCAGCCAGCCGGTGGCCTGGACCGTGACGGTCTCCTCACTGTCGTCCTGTGCGGGGACGTGCCCGGTCAGGGCGGCGCCCAGCGCCTCCAATGGGGTGACCTTGCGCTCCTGCCGCTCACGGGCGCGGCGTACGGCCTCCGGATCGACGAGCACCCACTGGTCGCGCAGGCGCACGGCCGGGCGGCTCGCCTCGGCGAGCCGGTCCAGCTCCTCCTTGGTCAGCTCCTGGTCACCGATGGCGAAGCGCCAGCCGAAGGCGAGCAGGGCGTCGGCGGAGAGCAGCGACGGCATGCCCGAGCGGCGGTCGAACGCGGCGTCGCCGTCGTCGTCCGGCGGGCCGACGACGGCGCGCGCGGTGAGCTTGCGGACCAGTTCCTTCGGCCAGTGCACCTCGACGCCGGCGGCGTCCAGTGCCGGCGAAGCGGCGCCCAGCAGTTCACCGACCTCCTCGTCGGCGAGTTCGAGGGCATCGGGTGCCGCAGCGGAGAGCAACGGCGAGAGGGCGGGCCAGGCGTGGGCGGCGCGCCGCAGGGCGAGCAGGGCGTTCATCCGGGCGCCCTTGCCGAGCGCGGCCCCGGCGGCCGAGGCGCCGGACCAGACGTCGGCGGCGTCGGCGACGAGCGCCGGGTCTGAGAGGCTGTGCAGCTGCAGAACGGCCCGGAAGCGCGGCCGGGCGTCCTCCCCGTCGTCTTCCGCCGTCCCGTTCGACAGGAGGGCTTCGACCCGCAGGGACAGCCGTACGCCCGCGTCGTGGCCGGCCGCGACGTCCGCGGCCCAACTGCGCTGCTCGGGCAGCCGCTGTGGCGCGGGGGCGGCGAAAGCAGCGCTTCCGGCGGCTGTCACGGCGGCGGGGGAGCGGGGCAGACCATCGGCGACGGCGTCCAGGAAGGCCCGCACGAGCCGCTCCGGGTCGGGCAGCAGGAGCGGGTCGCTGTCGGCCAGCGGTACGGCGTGGGCGGCCGGCGGCATGGCGGCGGCCAGCTCGCGCACCCGTCGCTGGTCGTCGGGTGAGAGGGGACCGACCCGCCAGGAGTCGTGGTCCGTGGCGGTCAGGCCGGGCAACAGCTTGCCGCGTGCGGCGAGTTGCAGGGCGAGCACGGCAACGGCGCCCCAGAAGGCCGCCGCCTCGTCGGCCCGCGCCGAGCGGGCCCGCGTGAGCACGGGCAACGCCTCCCGGGCGGGAAGCACGGTGGCCCGCACGGTCGTCGTGGCGACGTCCGGGCCGTCGGGTACGGCGACGGTCAGCTCCTCGACGGCGCCGGTGGTCAGGGGCGCTTCACCCGTGGGCTGCCAGAAGGCGACACGTCCGGTGCGGGCGGGGTCTCCTGGGAGGAAGACCGCCCGGCAGCGGACGAGCAGGGAGATGTCGGAGCGGGAGATGTCGGAGGGTGTTGCGGCAGAGGGTGGGATCACAGCGCTGCGCATTCCTCAAATTTGACTAGTGCGAGTCGGAGTCGCCGAGGTTACAGGGCGCAGGCCGTGGGCGGACACGCAGCGGCTGTGAGGCGCGCCACTTTCCCTCCGTCGATGGGGTCAGACCCCCGTCCGGTCCGGGGGGTGGCCCCCCACCGGTCCGGGTGGTGACGTCATGGCCCGGGCCGGCCCGCGATCCGTACGTTGCATGGGGTCGGAACACCCCTCACACCAGGAGATCGCCATGCCACAGGCCAGCGCCGTCCTCGCGGAACCCACCGCGGGCAGCGACTTCGCTCCGCTGCTGCGCCAGGTCCGGTCGGCCGGTCTCCTCGACCGCCGCAGGGGCCGGTACGCACTCACCATCGCGGGCAACGCCGGTGCGCTCGCCGCCACGGCGACCGCGGTCGTGCTCGCCGGCGACTCCTGGTGGACCCTGCTGCTGGCCGTGCCTGCGGCGGTCTTCTCCGCCCGCACCGCCTTCGTCGGGCACGACAGCGGCCACGCCCAGATAGCCGCCACGCGCCGCTCCAACCGCCTCCTCGGCCTCGTCCACGCCGACCTGCTGCTGGGCATGAGCTACGCCTGGTGGAACGACAAGCACAACCGCCACCATGCCAACCCCAACCACGTCGACAAGGACCCCGACGTGGGGGTGGGTGCGCTGGTGTGGACACAGCGGCAGGCCGCCCGGCGGGAGGGCTTCGCCCGGTGGCTCACCCGCAACCAGGCACAGCTGTTCTTCCCCCTGCTACTGCTCGAAGGCATCAACTTGAAGGTTTCGAGCCTGCGCGACCTCAAACGGCAGGAGGCCGGCGGACGGCTGACCGAGGCGGCACTCCTGACCCTGCACTTCGCCGGGTACGCGACGCTGCTGCTGGCGTCGATGTCCCCCGGCAAGGCGGTCGCCTTCGCCCTGCTCCACCACGCCCTCTTCGGCCTCCACCTCGGCATGGTCTTCGCCCCCAACCACAAGGGCATGGAGATGCCCGACCCGGACGGTGAGCGCTGGGGGCACCTGCGCCGGCAGGTCCTCACCTCCCGGAACGTCCGCGGCGGTCCGGTCACCGACTGGTTCATGGGCGGACTGAACTACCAGATCGAGCACCACCTCTTCCCCAGCATGCCGCGTCCCCACCTCCGGCTCGCCCGGCCCCTCGTCCGAGCCCACTGCGCATCCGCCGGGCTGACGTACGCTGAAACCGGACTCATCGACTCCTACACACAGGCGCTGCGCCATATGCACGAAGTCGGTGCCCCGCTGCGGGACGCACCCGGAACCGGCGACGGCCGCGGCGCGTTGTGACAGGCGCGGCGGCAGACGTCGCGACAGCCGTCGCGAAGGAGGCACGGAAATGACCAACAGGGCCAAGGTCGCCGTGGGCGGCGTGGCGGTGGGCATCGTCCTGCTGTGGCTGCTGCCCTTCTGGGCGGCGCTGCTGGTGATCGTCGGGGTGCCGGTCGGCGCCTACCTGCTGCTGGACTCCTCGCAGCGCAAGCGGCTGCGCAGGGTCTCCCGCAAGGAGCTCCGCCGTTAGGACCGTCCGGTGAAGGCGGGGGCCAGCGCTGCCGCCATCGCCTGCCGCGGACTGCCGGAGCCATCGGCCGGGACCGTCCACAGATCGGACCCGTAGTCGCCGGGCAGGGAGTAGACGAGCGTGTGCCCGTCCCGCCAGACCGCCTGGTCGTCGATGTTGCGCCGCTCGGCCGTGGCGCTCTCGCGCAGGGTGCGCAGGTCCAGGACGTACAGCCGCCAGGGCGCGTCGGAGGAGGCACCCTCGACGCGCTTCTTGTACGCAATACGCGTTCCGTCAGGGGAGAGGGAAGGGCATTCGACGTTGGCGTGCAGGGTCCGCAGCGTCCGCTCCCTGCGGTCACCGCGCACCAGGTAGGTCTTTCCGGCCGTGGCGACGGTGGCGTAGAAGCGGGTGTCGTCGGCGAAGGTGACGCCCCAGACATTGAGGTCGGCGGCCCGGTAGGGGCGGTCGTCCAGGAACATCCGGTACGTCTCCAGGTTGCGGTCCAGGGTCCAGGTCCGCGTGTCCAGGACCGACGTACGGGTAGAGAAGGCGGTGCCCGCGTAGGAGTCGCCGCTGACGAAGACCGTCCAGGCGACGGTGTGGCCGTCCGGGCTGACCCGGGCCCGGCTGGGCACGCCCGCGAGGTCGTACCGGCGCAACTCCCGCAGGCGTGCGTCGAGTACGACCGCGCGATAGCTGTCGCGGATCCCGCTGTGCACGGCCTGCAGGCAGATTCCGGTGCCCCCCGCCGTGTGGAAGCGCAGACAGTGCACACCGGAGGCCCTGCGCGGGCCGGTGAGGTCGCCGCCGGGCACGGAAGCGATCTCGTCGCGGTGCGGCCCCCAGGCCATGTTGCGGAAGACTGCGAGGCCCGGGGCGTCCAGGGACACCTTCCCCGACCGTACGGGAGGCCCGCCCGCCTGGGCGCGGTCCTTCTCGGCGGCCCGGTCGGCGGCGTGCAGGGTGGCGCCGACGGCGAGGCCCGTCAGGAGCAGGACGGCGGCGAGGAGGACGAGGAGACGGTGCGTGCGGTTCAACGGGCGGGCTCCGGGGTGGCGTCGGTGGGGGAGGGGCGCAACAGCAGCGCGCTGACGGCAGCGGAGACGAACAGGCCGGCCGCGGCCGCGCCGAGGGCCGTGCGGTCGCCCCAAGCGGTCCAGGCGGCGCCGAAGCCGATCGAGCAGACGAAGCGCGCGGCGGCCTGACCCGTCTGGACGACGGCCAGCCCGCTGCCCCGCACGTGTGCGGGCACGCTGTCCGCCGTGGCCGCGGCGAGCACCCCGTCGGTGGCGGCGTAGAAGGTCCCGTGCAGCACGAGCACGAGGCAGGCGAGGGCGGGAGAGCTGCCGAGCGGCGCGGCGAGCAGCCCGTACGCCCCGAGGAGCGCGAGGTGGCCGCAGAGGAACAGCCGCCGACGGCCGAAGCGGTCGGCGACCGCACCGAGGGGAACGGCCAGCAGCAGGAACGTGGCGGCCGTCCCCAGCGGCAGCAGCGGGAACCAGGACTCGGAGATCTCCAGGCGGCGCTGCAAGGTGAGGTAGAGGAAGGAGTCGCTGACGGTGGTCAGCCCCAGCAGCACCGCGCCGCCCGTCAGCCGGCGGACGCCCGGTCGCCGCAGGAGCTCGCGCACCGGCGTGCGGGTGTGCACGCGGGGTGGGCGTGGAGGCGCGCTCTGCTGCCGCGGCACGAACAGCAGGAGGACGAGGACGCCGAGGGCGGCGATGCATCCGCTGGCGACGAAGACGGCGTCGTACCCGTCCGCAGCGGCGCGCAGGATCGCGAAGGCGAGGAGTGGGCCGAGCAGTGCCCCGGCAGTGTCCATGGCCCGGTGCACGCCGAAGGCCCGCCCGCGGCCGGCGGGCCCGCAGGCCAGCGAGATCATGGCGTCGCGTGGTGCGGTGCGCAGGCCCTTGCCGGTGCGGTCGGCGGCCAGGACGGCCCCGACGAGCGGCACGCTGTGCGCGACGAGCAGCAGAGGCTTGCAGGCCGCGGACAGACCGTAGCCGACCGCGGCCACGGTCTTGTGACGGCCACCGCCCCGGTCCGAGAGCCGGCCGCCGACGAGTCGTACGAGCGCGCTGACGCCGTTGTACACGCCGTCCAGGAGGCCGAAGCCGAGCGGGGACAGGCCCAGCCCGGTGACGAGGTACAGCGGCAGGACGGCGGTGACCATCTCCGAGGAGACGTCGGTGATCAGACTGACCGTGCCGAGGGCGAGCACCGCTCCGGGGACGGCGGCCCGCCGCCCCGGAGCGGTGTGACGACCGGGGGCGGCGTCCGGGGCGGTGCGGCTGTCCGCGAGGTACACGGTCAGCTGTTCCAGATGCCGGTGATGTCCTTGGCGCTCGCGGCGTTTCCGGCGTGCGGGAGGCCGTACATGGTCTCCAGCGTGCGCAGCACGTCGTAGTGGTTGTACGTGGTGCCGGAGGTGCCGCCCGCCATCACCGGCTGACCGTAGAGGACCGTCGGTATGCGGTTGCCGCTCAGGCGGTTGTCCTCGTCGAAGGTGATCAGCAGCAGGCTGTTGTGGCTCTTGGCCCAGTCGGCGTAGCCCTGCAGGTTGTTCTTGAGCCAGGTGTCCCCGGTGCGGACGGAACAGTCGTGCATGTCGTTGCACAGATCGGGCACGACGAACGAGACGGTGGGGAGGCTGGCGTAGTCGCGGGGGAAGGCACCGAGGGTGTGCGCGGTGTCGGTGGGCACGTTGTCGAAGCCGAACCAGGGATTGTGCTTCTGCGCGTATTTGCCGCTCTTGCAGGCCGTCGAACCCTCCGAGGGCAGGCCCTCGTTGTAGCTCGCCCAGGTCTTGCCCGCGGCGATCAGTTCGGAGGCCAGATTGGGTTCGTCACTGAAGCCGGGGTCCACACAGCTGTCGTCGGTGACGCCCTGGGTGTCACCGGAGAACAGCGCGTAGTAATTGGGCTGGCTGGGGTGGGTCTCCGCGTACGAAGCGGTGAGGTTCGCGCCGCCGGACGCCAGGGAGTTGGTGTACGGGGCGCTCGAACTGCCCATGACCTGGTTGTAGGCGTGGTTCTCGAAGACGACGACCACGACGTGGTCGGGGGTGGGGACGGCGGGAGCCGCTGCCGAGTCCGAGGCCCACAGGCCGAGGGAGGTCGCGGCGAGGCCGAACGCGGTGGCGAGGGCGACGGAGTGGCGGCGCCGGGCACGGCGCGGCGGGTGGGGGAGGTTTGCTGCGGCGGGCACGAGGTCCTCCGGAAGCGGCGAAGTCGGTGGGGGTACACGGGGCGCGCTGGCAGCGTAGAACCAGAGGAATGGCATGTACACGTCTTTGAAGTGACGGCTTGGGAAACGTCCGTGGAGCGGCATGCGAGGGGTGGGGGCGTGGTGCGGGGTGTCGGAGCGGTGGTCCGTCCGGCTCAGGCCGGCGGCAGACCGAGCAGCGTACGGGCCACGGTCTGCGGTGACTCGTCGCGTTCGCGGGCGAGGGCTATGACTGCCCGGCACGCCAGCTCGTTCACCCCGAAGCTGAGCGCTTCCGGCGACACCCACCGCGATGCTTCCGCGCTCCTTTCGAAGTCGTTCTCGGCGCAGGCGGCCACGTAGGCCGCCGCGGCCTCGAAGAGATTGTGCTGGCGAGGGCGTCCGGATGTGGCGCCCGCGGACGGCCGCGGCGCCGGAGGCTGCCGCACCTCTTCGATTCGCCTGCGTAGTTTGTTGAACACGCGGATCACCTGCCCCCGTGAGCGGCATTTCCTGCGTCGTTCAAGTGTGCCCGGCAGCGATGGAGTTGAACCGCCGGTAAAGAAATGAGGGTGATCGACGGACCGGGGAATCGCATGAATGCGCCGCGGTCATTTTCTGTGCCGTGTCGCTGTCCTGTGCCGATCAGTGCACAGATGCGTGCTGACGGGCCGGGCGGGTTGCCGGGAGCGCGGAGGTGAGCAAGGCTGGCACGGCAGTTACGGGGAATTGCGGAACGGGGAGGCAGAACATGGCATCAGGTAAAGAACTGGATGCGGCTCTGAACGAGCTGACCGAGCGCGTGGGGCAGATACGTCATGCGCTCGTACTGTCCAACGACGGGCTGGTGACGGGGGCGAGCGCAAGTCTGGAAAGGGAGGACGCCGAGCATCTGGCTGCGGTCGCCTCCGGGCTGCACAGCCTGGCCAGGGGAACGGGGCTGCAGTTCGGCTCGGGCCGCGTGCGGCAGACGATGATCGAATTCGAGGAAGGCGTGCTCTTCGTGACGGCCGCGGGCGAGGAGAGCTGCCTGTGCGTGCTCGGCGGCGCCGAGGCCGACATCGGGCAGGTGGCCTACGAGATGACACTGCTGGTCAATCGCGTCCGTTAAGGCGCTGACCAGGCACGTTCCAAGTCATCGGTGAGTTGTCCACAGGGATGGACGGAGAGTGGTGACCCTCCGCTATCTTCGTCGCTGTGAGTAATCAACCCATGGCGGGGAGGTCATCATGACTGCGGTGCGGCAGGAACGAGCCCGGAAGTCAACGGAGTTGAAGGTTCCGCTCAGGCGGGCGGCCCGGGAGCTGGGGCTCACGCCCCGCGAGTTCGAGCTGGCCGTGCAGCTGGGGGAGGTGCGGACCTGCGCGTGGGGGCAGGACGGGCGCCGGGTCGCCCGTGAGGAGATCGAGCGACACCGGTCGAGCGAAGGGTTCCCCGAGGCGCTGCGCACGCGGCTGTGGGTGGTCGGAACGTCCGACGGCGCCGAGTTGCTCGGCATCAGCCCCGCCCGGTTCACCCGCCTCGCCCGGGGCGGCTGCTTCGCTCCCGTGCGCTTCTACATGAACCGGTACCGCGTCGTCGTCTGGCAGTACCTGGCAACGGATCTGGTGGAGTTCGCCGACCGCAGTCCCGAGATGCTGGCCGGCCGGACCCCCGTCCTGTTGCGCGAGGCGTTGGAGAAACACCCCGACCGGCGTGCCCGCAGCTGGCGAGCGCGCCGCATCGATCAGCTCAGGGCCGGGGCGGAGGGCCCCTGGGAGCGGGCAGCAGTCCCCGCCGCCGTGCTCGACCCAGGCGATCTCGCCCGTGCGGTGCCGGATCCGGACGAACGTGCCTACCTGATCGCCCTGCGCCCCGCCCTCACCCAGGCGCGGCCGGAGACGGCGGCAGCCCGGGACGCGGTCGGTGAGCTGGTCACGGCCGAGGACCCCGACGAGGTCGAGTGGCACCTGCACTGCCTCCGTGCCGCCCTCGCCGAGGCACGTGCCCAGCGGCCCGCACCCGGCCGGGAGGGCCGGCACGCCGACCCCGTCCCGGAGACCCCGGCAGCGCCGGCTGGGCCGCTGCTGCCGGAGCCACAGGCTGAGCCCGCCGAGCAGGCGCCCGGGGCGGCGTGCCGGGACGGGCAGGCACGGCGGCCCCGGGGATGGCGGGCGTGGCTGCGGGCGAGGAAAGGAGCGCGGGCCCCGGGCCGGACGGCGCCGGCTACAGCTGGCCGACGTCCGTGACGCGCACCACGGCGCGGCCCTCCTCGTCGGAGGCCGTGAGGTCCACCTCGGCGGAGATGCCCCAGTCGTGGTCGCCGTTCGGGTCGGCGAAGGTCTGCCGCACCCGCCACAGACCGTCCTGCGGACGCTCCTCGATCTGCAGCAGCTTCGGGCCGCGCGCATCGGGGCCGGTGCCCAGCTCCTCGTACTCGTCCCAGTAGGCGTCCATGGCCTCGCCCCAGCGGTCCTCGTCCCAGCCGGACTCGGCGTCCATCTCGCCGAGCTCGGCGACGTTGTCGAGGGCGGCCAGCTCGACACGGCGGAACATGGCGTTGCGCACCAGCACACGGAACGCACGGGCGTTCGCGGTGACCGGCTTGACCTGGTCGGCGCGGTCCTGGGCCTCCTCCGCCGACTCCTCCTCCGGATTGGCCAGCTGCTCCCACTCGTCCAGCAGGCTGGAATCGACCTGGCGCACCATCTCGCCCAGCCAGGCGATGAGGTCCTCGAAGTCTTCGGACTTGAGGTCGTCCGGCACGGTGTGGTCCAGCGCCTTGTACGCACTGGCCAGATACCGCAGCACGATGCCCTCGGTGCGGGCCAGGTCGTAGTAGGAGGTGAACTCGGTGAAGGTCATGGCGCGCTCGTACATGTCGCGGATGACCGACTTCGGCGACAGCGGGTGGTCGCCGACCCACGGGTGGCTCTTGCGGTACAGGTTGTAGGCGTGGGACAGCAGCTCCTCCAGCGGCTTGGGGTAGCTGACGTCCATGAGCCGCTCCATGCGGTCCTCGTACTCGACGCCCTCCGCCTTCATCGCCGCCACGGCCTCGCCGCGCGCCTTGTTCTGCTGCGCGGCCAGGATCTGGCGCGGGTCGTCCAGGGTCGACTCGACCACCGAGACCATGTCCAGGGCGTAGGAGGGGGACTCCGGGTCCAGGAGCTCGAAGGAGGCGAGCGCGAAGGTCGACAGCGGCTGGTTGAGCGCGAAGTCCGACTGCAGGTCGACCGTCAGCCGGACGATCCGCCCCTCGGCGTCCGGCTCGTCGAGCCGCTCCACCACGCCGCCGTCCAGCAGCGAGCGGTAGATGGCGATGGCGCGCCGGATGTGCCGCAGCTGGTTCCGGCGCGGCTCGTGGTTGTCCTCCAGCAGCCGGCGCATCGCCTCGAAGGCGTTGCCCGGACGGGCGATGACCGCCAGCAGCATCGCGTGCGTGACACGGAAGCGGGAGGTGAGCTGCTCGGGCTCGGAGGCGATGAGCTTCTCGAAGGTGTTCTCGGTCCAGTTCACGAAGCCCTCGGGGGCCTTCTTGCGGACCACCTTGCGGCGCTTCTTCGGGTCGTCACCCGCCTTGGCCAGCGCCTTCTCGTTCTCCACGACGTGATCGGGCGCCTGGGCGACGACGAAGCCCGCCGTGTCGAAGCCGGCCCGCCCCGCCCGCCCGGCGATCTGGTGGAACTCCCGGGCCCGCAGCGTCCGCACCCGCTGACCGTCGTACTTGGTCAGCGCGGTGAACAGCACCGTGCGGATCGGCACGTTCACGCCCACGCCGAGGGTGTCCGTACCGCAGATGACCTTGAGCAGACCGGCCTGGGCCAGCCGCTCCACCAGCCGCCGGTACTTCGGCAGCATCCCCGCGTGGTGGACGCCGATGCCGTGCCGCACATAGCGCGAGAGGTTCCGGCCGAACTTGGTGGTGAAGCGGAAATTGCCGATCAGCTTGGCGATCTCGTCCTTCTCCTCGCGCGAGCACATGTTGATGCTCATCAGCGCCTGCGCCCGCTCGACGGCCGCGGCCTGCGTGAAGTGGACGATGTACACGGGCGCCTGCCGGGTCTGCAGCAGCTCGGTGAGCGTCTCGGTCAGCGGCGTCGAACGGTACTCGTACGACAGCGGTACGGGCCGGGTCGCGGAGCGCACCACCGCGGTGGGCCGCCCGGTGCGCCGGGTCAGGTCCTCCTCGAAGCGGGAGACGTCGCCCAGCGTCGCGGACATGAGGATGAACTGCGCCTGCGGCAGCTCCAGCAGCGGGATCTGCCAGGCCCAGCCACGGTCCTGCTCGGCGTAGAAGTGGAACTCGTCCATCACGACCTGGCCGATGTCGGCGTCCTTGCCGTCCCGCAGCGCGATGGAGGCGAGCACCTCGGCCGTGCAGCAGATGACGGGGGCGTCGGCGTTGACCGAGGCGTCGCCGGTGAGCATGCCGACGTTCTCGGTGCCGAAGATCTTGCAGAGGTCGAAGAACTTCTCCGAGACCAGCGCCTTGATGGGGGCGGTGTAGAACGTCACCTGATCATTGGCGAGCGCGGTGAAGTGCGCACCGGCCGCGACCAGGCTCTTGCCGGACCCGGTGGGCGTCGAAAGGATCACATTCGCGCCGGAGACCACCTCGATCAGCGCCTCCTCCTGAGCGGGGTACAGCGTGATGCCCCGCTCCTCGGCCCAGGTCGAGAACGCTTCGAAAAGGGCATCGGGGTCGGCATGGCTCGGCATCTGATCGATAAGGGTCACACCCCCATACTGCCTGGCCGAGGACCGTATCCGGGAACCGGCCGGTCCAACGGTGATCATCCGGGCATTACGCTGAGTCGCCGACGCGGCGTCAGGGAAGGCGGATGCCGCCGGGCGAAGGGGTGGAACGACCATGATGGGACCGGCGCATTCGCTGTCCGGCGCGGCGGCCTGGCTGGGCGTGGGTGCGGCCGCGGCAGGGGCCGGGCACCCGATGCCCTGGCCGGTGCTCGTCGTCGGCGCACTGATCTGCGCCGGAGCGGCCCTCGCCCCGGACCTCGACCACAAGTCCGCGACCATATCGCGCGCATTCGGCCCGATATCGCGCATTCTGTGCGGAATCATCGACGCCCTGTCCCACGCGGTCTACAAGGCCACGAGGGCAAAGGGCGACCCCCGCCGCAACGGCGGCCACCGCACTCTCACCCACACCGCGCTGTGGGCGCTGCTCATCGGGGCCGGTACGTCGGCGCTGGCCATGACCGGCGACCGCTGGGCCGTGCTCGGCATCCTCTTCGTCCACCTGGTACTCGCCGTCGAAGGACTCCTGTGGCGGATGGCCCGCACCTCCAGCGACGTCCTGGTCTGGCTTCTCGGCGCGACCAGCGCCTGGATCCTCGCCGGCGTCCTGGACGAGCCGGGCAACGGCTCGGACTGGCTGTTCACCGGCCCCGGCCAGGAGTACATGTGGCTGGGCCTGCCCATCGTCCTCGGAGCCCTCGTGCACGACATCGGGGACGCTCTCACCGTCTCCGGCTGCCCGATCCTGTGGCCGCTGCCCATAGGCCGCAAGCGCTGGTACCCCCTCGGCCCGCCCAAGGCCATGCGCTTCCGGGCCGGCAGCTGGGTGGAGCTGAAGGTCCTCATGCCGGCCTTCATGGTCCTCGGCGGCGTCGGAGGGCTCGGGGCCCTGGACCTCATCTGAAGCCCGGGCCCCGACCGATCCGCACCGCCCGGCTACTGGTGCCAGGAACGCCACAGCGCCGCGTACGCGCCGTCCGCCGCCACCAGCTCGTCGTGGCTGCCCAGCTCGCTGATCCGGCCGTCCTCCGCCACGACGATCACGTCCGCGTCGTGCGCGGTGTGCAGCCGGTGCGCGATCGCCACGACCGTCCGCCCCTCCAGCACCGTCGCCAGCGAACGCTCCAGGTGCCGGGCCGCGCGCGGATCCAGCAAGGACGTCGCTTCGTCCAGGACCAGCGTGTGCGGATCCGCCAGGACCAGCCGCGCCAGGGCCACCTGCTGGGCCTGGGCCGGGGTGAGTGCGAGCCCGCCCGAGCCCACCTCCGTGTCCAGCCCCTCCTCCAGCGCCCGCGCCCAGCCGTCGGCGTCCACCGCGCCGAGCGCCGCCCATAGCTCGTCGTCCCCGGCCGTCGTCCGGGCCAGCAGCAGATTGTCGCGCAGCGAGCCCACGAAGACGTGGTGTTCCTGGTTGACGAGCGCCACATGGCGGCGCACGTCCTCGGTCGGCATCCGGGACAGCTGCGCCCCGCCCAGCGTCACCTCGCCCGCACGCGGGGCATAGATCCCGGCCAGCAGCCGGCCGAGCGTCGACTTGCCCGCCCCGGACGGGCCGACCAGCGCCACCCGGGTACCCGGCCGGACGTCGAGGGACACCCCGTGCAGCACGTCATTGCCCGCGGTGTAGCCGAACCGCACCTCCTCCGCCCGGACCTCCCGTCCGGCGGGGGAGAGGCGCCCGTCCCCCTCGGCGGCCTCGATCTCGTGCACCCCCACCAGCCGGGCCAGCGACACCTGGGCGACCTGCAGCTCGTCGTACCAGCGCAGGATGAGCCCGACCGGATCGATCAGCATCTGCGCGAACAGCGCACCCGTCGTCAGCTGCCCCACGGAGATCCACCCCTGCAGGACGAACACCCCGCCGATGACGAGGGCCGAGCCGAGCACCAGCACGTGCGTCATGTTGATCACCGGGTAGAGGACCGAACGCAGCCAGAGCGTGTACCGCTCCCACGCCGTCCACTCTGCGATGCGCCGGTCCGACAGGGCGACCCGCCGGTCGCCCAGGCGGTGCGCCTCGATCGTCCGCCCGGCATCCACGGTCTCCGCGAGGGAAGCGGCGACCGCCGCGTACCCCGCCGCCTCGGAGCGGTACGCACTCGGCGCCCGCCGGAAGTACCAGCGACAGCCGGCCATCAGCAGGGGAAGCGCCACCAGCACGCACAGGGCCAGCGGCGGCGCGGTCACCGTCATCGCCCCCAGCAGCAGCCCGGCCCACACGAAGCCCACGGCCAGCTGCGGCACGGCCTCCCGCATGGCGTTCGCCAGCCGGTCGATGTCCGTGGTGATCCGCGACAGCAGATCACCGGTGCCCGCCCGTTCCAGCACGCCCGGCGGCAGGGCCACCGACCGTACGAGGAAGTCCTCCCGCAGGTCCGCCAGCATCTCCTCGCCGAGCACCGCCCCGCGCAGCCGCACCATGCGGACGAACACCGTCTGCACGGCCAGGGCGGCGGCGAACAGGGCGACGGTGCGGCCCAGGTGGACGTCCTCCGCTCCCGACGACAGGTCCTCCACCAGCCCGCCCAGCAGGTACGGGCCGACCATCGAAGCAACGACCGCGACCGCGTTCACCGTCACCAGCAGCACGAAGGCCGCCCGGTGCCTGCCCAGCAGGCCCCTTACATAGCCCCGCACCGTGGCAGGTCCGCCGACCGGCAGGGTCGTCGCCGACTCCGGTGCGGCCGGGTCGTACGCCGGTGGCGCCACACCGATCATGCCGACTCCTCGATCTGCTCGCTCTTGCCGAACCCGGCGAGCTCCTCGTCCAGTTCCTCATCCGTCCTACGGGTGACCACCGCGCGGTAGAGCGGGTGGGAACGCACCAGTTCCGCGTGCGTTCCCTCCGCCGCCACACGGCCGTCCCGGACGAACACCACGCGGTCCGCCCGGTCGAGCAGCAGGGGGCTGGAAGAGAACACCACTGTCGTCCGGCCCTTGCGCAGGGCACGCACGCCCTCCGCGACCCGCGCCTCGGTGTGCGAGTCGACGGCCGAGGTCGGTTCGTCCAGCACCAGCACCTCCGGGTCGGTCACCAGCGAGCGCGCCAGCGCCAGCCGCTGCCGCTGTCCGCCGGACAGCGAACGCCCACGCTCGGTGATCCGCGTGCCCATCGGGTCCCCTGAACCGTCCCCCGAGCTCTGCGCCAACGACGCCAGCACGTCCGTGCACTGCGCGGCGGCCAGCGAGGCCCGGGCCGTCACGGCGCCCGATGCGGGCACGTCCAGCAGCTCGGCGAGCGTGCCCGACAGCAGCACCGGGTCCTTGTCCTGCACGAGCACCGCGGCGCGGGCCGCAGCCAGCGGCACCTCGTCCAGCGCCACCCCGCCCAGCAGCGCCGACGGCGTCCCCTCCGCCCCGTCCGGGGCGTGACCACCGAGCCGGTCGGCGAGCCGACCGGCGGCGTCGGGGTCGCCGCACACCACCGCGGTCAACTGCCCCGCCGGTGCCAGCAGGCCGCTCGCCGGGTCGTACAGATCACCCGCGAGGCCCGTCGCGTGCCGTCCGTCGTCGGTCGTCGACGCGGTGCGCTCCAACCCCAGTACCCGGGCAGCACGTTGCGCGGAGGGACGGGAGAAGGAGTAGGCCATGGCGATCTCCTCGAAACGCTGAAGAGGAAACAGCAAGAACGTCACCACGCCGTAGACCGTCACCAGCTCGCCCACACCGATCCGGCCGTCCTGCACCAGCCCCACACCGCGCCAGACCACCGCGATCAGCAGCAGCCCCGGCAGCACCACCTGCACCGCGGCGATCAGCGCCCACAACCTGGCGCTGCGCACGGCGGCCTTGCGCACCTCCTGCGAGGCGCGGCGATAGCGGGACAGGAACAGCTCCTCGCCACCGATGCCGCGCAGGACCCGCAGCCCGGCCACGGTGTCCGAGGCCAGCTCCGTGGCCCGGCCCGCCTTGTCGCGCTGCTCGTCGGCCCGCTTCGTGGCAGGCGGCAGCAACGGCAGGACGGCCAGGATCAGCACCGGCACGCCGAGCGCGATCAGAAGCCCCAGCGCGGGCTGGTAGACCACCAGGGCCACGCACAGCACGACCGTGGTGAGCGCCGCGGACGCGAAACGCGACAGGGCCTCCACGAACCAGCCGATCTTCTCCACATCACCCGTCGACACGGCGACGACCTCGCCCGCCGCGACCCGACGCGTCAACGCGGATCCCAACTCGGCCGTCTTGCGGGCGAGAAGCTGCTGTACCCGTGCCGAGGCTGTGATCCAGTTGGTGACCGACACCCGATGCAGCATGGTGTCGCCCAGCGCCGTCAACGCCCCGAGCAACAGCATCAGGCCACCTGCGGCCGCGAGCCGTCCACCCGACCGGTCGACGACGGCCTGCACGGCGATCCCCACGGCCAGGGGGAACGCGGCCACGGACGCCATGTGGAGGACGCCCCATAACAACGCCTTCAGCTGGCCGCCCAGTTGGTTGCGTCCCAGCCAGAGCAGGAAACGAGGACCTGACCGGACGTCCGGCCGGCCCGGATCGGCATACGGAAGATCACTGATGTGCATGGCATCCCGGTTCGGGCAGGGGTGGGTGGGGGCCGTGCAAGGCTCGCGCTTCGGGCGCTTTCGCCACAACTGGTTTTCCGCTGAGGCCGGCGGATCAGGCCAGCGGCGTACTGGTGTGCTGCTCGACGAGGCGCTTCACTCCTGCCCCATGAGACGACTGTTTCTCGCACTGTGCGCCGCGATCGCCGGCCTGTTGCTGGGCGTCTGCCCCGCCGTGGCCGCGGCGCCCCCCGAATTCGGGACCGACTGGCACGACCCCGTCACCGGCGCCCCGCCGGTGGCCACACCCGGAACCACCTCGTGCAAAGTGACCGTCGCCGCAACGGAGTTCCGCGACTACACGCCCTACAAGGGCACCTACCTGCCGCCCAAGGGCTGCGGCGACCGCTGGAACAAGGTCGTCCTGCGACTCGAAGGCGCCGTGGCCGGACGGCAGTACGACCGGCTGGGCTACCTGCAGATAGGCGGTGTCGAGGTGCTGCGCACCTCGACACCCGAGCCCTCGCCCGAGGGCATCACCTGGAACGTCGAGAAGGACGTCACCCGTTACTCCCCCACCCTGCGCACCACGCAGCCCGTCGAAATGCTCATCGGCAACACGGTGAACGAGACGTACACCGGCGTGATCAAGGTCAAGGTGACGTTGACGTTCTACAGGGCCGAGGGCCGGGCGGAGCCCGCCCGGACGCCCGACCAGGTCCTCACCCTGGACGGTGCGCACCACGAGGGCGCGGTGTACGAGGGGCTGCTGACCACACCGCGCAACAGCGAGCGGATCGTCGCCGAGGTGTATGCGACCGGATCGGGCGGTGGTTGTGAGGAGTTCTGGTACCTCACCGTCCCGGACGCGGCACCGTACTCCTGCAAGGCCAAGGACGGTCCCTACCGCGAGGTGCAGGTGTCGGTGGACGGGCGGCTCGCCGGCATCGCTGCGCCGTTTCCCACCGTCTGGACCGGCGGGTGGTCCAATCCCTTCCTCTGGTACGTGATTCCGGGCCCGCGCGCCTTCGACGTCCGGCCGGTGGAGTACGACCTCACGCCTTTCGCCGGGCAGCTGAACGACGGCAAACCCCACAAGGTCGCGATCTCGGTCGCCGGTGTGCCCGCGGGGCAGAGCGGCTGGAGCGTGCCCACCAACGTCCTGGTGTGGCAGGACGCGAAGGCCGACCGGGTCACGGGCGCGGTGACCGTCCACCGGCCGGGCAAGCCCGCGAACACCACCGCGTACGAGCCGGGCAAGGAGCACCGGCTGACGTCCGACGGCGGGCATTCCCTCACGGTTGCGGGCTACCTCGACACCTCGCACGGCCGGGTCACGACGACCGTCACCCGGACGGTGGCCGGCGCTTCCGCCCACCGCTGGACCGAGGGAGAGTCGACGGACGCGCTCAAGGCCCGCTGGACCGACGACGAGACGGTCACCGTCGCCGGCCGCGGACCGGCGACCACCACCGGCAACCACCGGGTCTACACCATGGACGGTGAGACGTCGGTCGGCTCGGGCAACCGCCTGCGCACGGTCATGACCATGGGAGACCGCGCCGACAGCGTCACCCTGCGCGGCGGCAAGCGCGTCGACTGGTCACGTCTGGACGACACCTATACGGGTGACGCGGCGTACAACCAGAACGTGCCGCGCGACCAGCGCCACGCCACGGGCGTCTCCAGCGAGCGCTACCGCCTCTTCGGCCCCGGCACCTGCTACGACCGGACTCTGGCCACCGCTCAGGGAGAGCTCACGGAGGACCGGCAGCGCTGCTGACCGCCGGTCCGGCGGGTCCGTGGCCGCCGTGCGCCGTTCAGAGCGCGCCGCGGTCCGGGCCCGCCAGCAGCTCGTTCAGCAGGCCGCCCAGGACGTCGCGCTGCTCGGTGCTGAGCGGGGCGAGGATGTCCTCCACGGCCGCCCTGCGGGCCTCCCGCAGGGCACGCAGCGTCGAGCGTCCCTCGTCGGTGAGCTCTATGCGGATGACCCGGCGGTTGGACTGGTCCGGCACGCGGCGCACCGCGCCGTTGGCCTCCAGGGCGTCGACCAGCGTCGTGACCGCCCGGGGCACCACTTCGAGGTGCTGGGCCAGATCCGCCATGCGCGGCGGGGTCTCGTAGTGCGCCACGGTACGCAGCAGCCGTGACTGGGCGGGGGTGATGCCGACGGGATCCAGATAGCGCTTCTGTGCGCGGTGGAGCCTTCGGGTCAGCCGCAGCAGCTGTTCGGCGAGCTGGCCGGAGGTGTCGGGGGCCGTCATGATCGCAATGTTATCAGGACCCTTTTCATTGTGAGTATAGGTAACAGTGAGCTATGCTCTGTTCAGCGTCAGTGTTATCGGCGTTCTTCATGCTTGTGTACGTCCCGCATGCCGAACCGAACCTCGCTGAAGGAGCTCATGCCTCACGACGAACCGAACTGGACACCACCTCCCCGGGATCCGGAGCAGCCCGTTCAGGTGCGGCGCATCCTCCGTCTCTTCCGCCCCTACCGCGGCCGGCTCGCCCTCGTGGGGCTGCTCGTCGCCGCCTCGTCCCTGGTCACGGTCGCCTCACCCTTCATGCTGCGCGAGGTCCTCGACGTCGCGATCCCCCGCGGCCGCACCGGCCTGCTCACTCTGCTGGCCCTGGGCATGATCGCCGCCGCGGTCGTCAACAGCGTCTTCGGCGTCCTGCAGACCCTGATCTCCACCACCGTCGGCCAGCGGGTGATGCACGACCTGCGCACCGCCGTGTACGGCCGGCTGCAGAGCATGCCGCTCGCCTTCTTCACCCGCACCCGCACGGGCGAGGTCCAGTCCCGCATCGCCAACGACATCGGCGGCATGCAGGCGACGGTGACCTCGACCGCGACGTCCCTGGTGTCCAACCTCACCAGCGTCATCGCCACGGTCATCGCGATGGTGGCCCTGGACTGGCGGCTGACCGTCGTGACCCTCCTCCTGCTGCCGGTGTTCGTGTGGGTCAGCCGCCGGGTGGGCGACGAGCGCAGGAAGATCACA
The DNA here is from genome assembly GCF_014650495.1 of Streptomyces cinnamoneus. Classification (GTDB taxonomy): domain Bacteria; phylum Actinomycetota; class Actinomycetes; order Streptomycetales; family Streptomycetaceae; genus Streptomyces; species Streptomyces cinnamoneus. Next base: position 264,811 of record NZ_BMVB01000001.1, read on the forward strand.
GCCAAGCGCCAGACGCAGATGGCCGCCATGGCGGCCATGGTCACCGAATCACTGTCCGTCAGCGGCATCTTGCTCGGCCGCACCATGGGCCGCTCCGACTCCCTGACGAAGGCGTTCGCCGGTGAGTCCGAGCGGCTCGTCGACCTCGAAGTGCGGACCAGCATGGCCGGGCGGTGGCGCATGTCCACCATCGGCGTCGTCATGGCCGCCATGCCCGCACTCATCTACTGGGCGGCGGGCCTGGCCCTGAAGACGGGCGGCCCGGACATCACCCTCGGCACGCTCGTGGCCTTCGTCTCCCTCCAACAGGGCCTGCTCCGGCCCACCGTCAGCCTGCTCTCCACCGGCGTGCAGATGCAGACCTCCCTCGCGCTCTTCCAGCGGATCTTCGAATACCTCGACCTGCCCGTGGAGATCACCGAGCCCGCCGACCCGGTACGGCTGGAGAAGATCCGGGGCGAAGTCCGCTTCGAGGACGTCTGCTTCTCGTACGACCAGAGCAGCACGGCGCTCAAGGACATCGACATCGCCCTGCCCGCCGGCGGCAGCCTGGCCGTCGTCGGCCCCACGGGATCCGGCAAGAGCACCCTGAGCTACCTCGTGCCCCGGCTGTACGACGTCACGGGCGGGAGGGTCCTGCTCGACGGCGTCGACGTCCGCGACCTCGACTTCGACACCCTGGCCCGTGCCGTGGGCGTCGTCTCCCAGGAGACCTACCTCTTCCACGCCTCCGTCGCGGACAACCTCCGCTTCGCCAAACCCGACGCCACGGACGAAGAGATCCGGCAAGCGGCCGAAGCGGCTCAGATCCATGACTACATCGCGTCGTTGCCCGACGGCTACGACACCCTCGTCGGTGAGCGCGGCTACCGTTTCTCCGGCGGTGAGAAGCAGCGCCTGGCGATAGCCCGGACCATCCTGCGGGATCCGCCCGTCCTCATCCTGGACGAGGCGACCAGCGCTCTGGACACCCACACCGAGCACGCGGTCCAGCAGGCCATCGACGCGCTGTCCGCCGGGCGGACGACCATCACCATCGCCCACCGGCTCTCCACGGTCCGCCACGCCGACCAGATCATCGTCCTCGACGGCGGTTGCATCGCCGAGCGCGGTACGCATCAGGAACTCCTCGCGGACAACGGGCGCTACGCCTCGCTGGTGCGGCGCGACACGCACCTCACGGCCAAGGTCTGAGCTACGGCGCTCGCGCCGGGCCGGGCGGTACGACCGCTCGGCCCGCCCCCGGCGCCGGTCACAGTGAGCTGAGGTCGACGGCCTCGGCCATGACGCGGTACCCGGCGTCGTTGGGGTGCTTGTGGTCGCCGCTGTCGAAGGCCGCATCGAGCAGCTCCGGGTCGTCCGCGGAGGCCAGAGCCGTGGCGAAGTCGGCCACTGCGTCATAAGCGCCGGAGGTGCGGATCCAGTCGTTGAGCGCGACGCGCTTGGCCTCGGCGCGCGGAGTGTGGTACTCCGCTCCCTTGAACGGCAGGACGGTCGCACCGATGACCCTGACGCCCCGCTCATGCGCACGCTCGATCAGCGCACGATAGCCATCCACCAGTTCGGTGACCGGGACGTCGGGCGCGGGCTTGTACGTCGGAAGGTCGACCTCGCTGAACCCGATGTCGTTGAGACCGGCGAAGAGGATCACCGAACGGACGCCGGGCTTGTCGAGCACGTCGCGTTCGAACCGTGACACGGCCGCGTCGCCGTACCAGAGGGAGTCGTGGAGCATGAGATTCCCGCCGATCCCCGCGTTGATCACTGCCCACGGGAGGCCCTCGGCGGCGATCCGCCCGGCGAGTGCGTCCGGGTAACGCCGGTCGGCGCCCACGGTGGAGCCGAAGCCGTCGGTGATGGAGTCGCCGAAGGCGACCACCGACTCATGCTGTGCTTCCTCGTCACCCGCCAGCTCGACGTCGGAGAGGTAGTACCAGGAGTGCGTCCGCTCTGTGAAGGCTTCACTGCCGGCGTCGGCCGTGCGATCGCCGTCGGCGAGGTGGCTGTCCGTGTACGCCTGCGCGTGGAACGTCGACGGTCCGGTCGGCCCGGCGAAGTACAGCGTGACGGTGAAGGAGTCGAACCGCTCCACTCGGAGCTCCACGCCATCGCTGGTGACCTGGCCACCCGCCGGTATGACCACGGAAGGCGCCCCGTCGAACGTCAACTCCCGCAGTGTGCCCGGGCGGAGTGCGGCACCCCCGTCCGTCAGCCCCGCGCTGGCGGCGCTGACCGTGAGCGGCTTCTTGCCGAAGCGATTCGAGAGCCGCACGCGGGCTCGCGTACCACTCGTCGTCACCCGCACGACCTGTCGCACGGACTGCCGGTCGAACCCGGCCTCGGACCAGTTCTCCTCGAAACCGCTGCTCGGTCGCTGCACCGGCGCCGACCATCCCGCCGACCACTGCTGTGCCCCGTACATGTTGCCACCCGGCCCTTCCTGATCTGTGGTGCGCTGTCAGGAAGAGCCTGCCGCCGGGCGCACCCGTCACCCAGACCTCCGTGCTGCGTACGCAACACGTGCGTACCACTGACAGGGTCACCCTCGCGATGGTCAGGATTTTCTGTACGGTCAGGCTTGTGCGGCATGTGGACGGTCAGGAGGTCCCGAACTCCGCACGGATCGCCTCGGTGTGCTCGCCGAGCGCGGGTACGGCTCCCATGGCGGCCTCACGGCCGGCCACCTCAACCGGAGGGAGCAGGCCGCGCAGCGGACCGGCCGGCGACCCGAAATCACGCCAGCGCTCCCGCGCGGCCAATTGCGGGTGATCGGCGAACTCGGCCACCGTCCGCAGCCGGGCATGCGCGATTCCCGCGCCGTCGAGCAACGCGAGGACCCCGTCCGCTGTGTGGGAGGCAAAGCACTCTTCCATGACGGCCGTCAGTTCTTCGTCATGGGCGTGCCGCAGCGGATTGTCGGCGAAGCGCGGATCGCGAACCAAACCGGGGTTCCTGAGTACGAGTTCGCACAGGTTGACCCACTCGCGATCGTTCTGCACGCTCAGGAACACCCGTGCGCCGTCCCCGCAGCGGTAGTGCCCGTAAGGCGAGATGGACGGATGGCGAGCGCCGCTGCGGGAGACCGGGGAGCCTCCGTACGCCTGGGTGAAGTAGGGGTGGCCCATCCACTCCGCCAAGGCGTCGAAGAGCGAGACGGACAGGGCCGAGCCCTCGCCGGTGCGTTCGCGCTCGTACAGGGCCGTGAGGATGCCTGTGTAGGTGTACATGCCGCCGGCGATGTCGGCGATGGAAATGCCCGGCCGGGCCGGCGAGTCGGGGCTGCCCGTGATCGACACGAGCCCGGCCTCGCACTGCACCAGCAGGTCGTATACCTTCTGGTCCCGGTACGGGCCGTCCGGTCCATAGCCGGAGACGTCGCAGGTGATCAGGCGCGGGTGACGGGCGCGCAGGCCGTCGGCGGCCAGGCCCAGCCGCGCGGCCGCGCCGGGGCCGAGGTTCTGGACGAACACGTCGGCACCGGCGAGGATGCGGTCGAGCAGTGAGCGGTCGGATCCGTCCTTGAGGTCGAGGACCACGCTCTCCTTGCCCCGGTTGACCCAGACGAAGTACGCCGAGAGCCCCTTCACACTGCGGTCGTAGTCCCGGGCGAAGTCGCCGTGCCCCGGGCGTTCGACCTTGATGACCCGCGCGCCGAGGTCGGCCAGCTGGCGGGTGGCGAAGGGGGCGGCGACGGCTTGTTCGAGGGCGACGACGGTGATGCCGCTCAGTGGCAGTTCCAACTCAGCTCCTCCCATTCCCCCCAGCAGGCTGATCATATGACCGGGGCTGTGGACAGTCCGCAGCATGCCGAAACCGCCGCTCGTAGCCTGGCGTTCATGGGAAACGCGGGAGGGGACGTGATGGACACCGACGGCATGTGCGACCGCATCGAGAAGTCCGACGCGAAGGTGCACGCGTTCGTGAGCGAGCCCGGGCGGCGGGAACGGCTACGGAGGGAGGGGGCTGCCCTCCTGCGGAGATGGCCCGACCCGGCGGACCGGCCGGCGCTCTTCGGCGTCCCCGTGGGCGTCAAGGACATCATTCACGTCGACGGGCTGCCCACACGCGCCGGATCGGCGCTTCCGCCGGAGGCGCTGGCGGGACGGCAGGCACCCTTGGTGGACCGGCTGCGACGCGCGGGCGCGCTGGTGGCGGGTAAGACGGCCACAGCGGAGTTCGCGGTCAGCGCGCCGGCTCCCACGCGCAACCCGCACGACCTTGAGCACACGCCGGGAGGTTCGAGCAGCGGATCGGCCGCGGCCGTCGCCGCGGGCATGGTCCCGCTGGCGGTCGGCACACAGACGATCGGCTCCATGCTCCGCCCCGCGGCCTACTGCGGGGTGGTGGGGTTCAAGCCGACGTACGGCCGCATCCCCACGCAGGGAGTGATCGCCAACGCTCCGACGTTCGACACCGTCGGACTCTTCGCTGCGCACGTGGCCGGTGTGATCCCGGCGGCGCAAGCCCTGTGCGACCACTGGCGGCCGGTGGTACCCGCCGTGGGAGGGCCGGTGCTGGGCCTTCCGGACGGGCCGTATCTCGATCGGGCCGATCCTGACGCCCGCAGTGCCTTCGACGATCACGCGCGGCAGCTGGCGGACCGAGGCTGTACGGTGCGAAGGATCCCGTTCCCGGGCGACTTCGAGGACGTCGTAGCCCAGCAGTTCCTCATCAACCGCTTCGAACTCGCCCAGGCCCACGCCACCTGGTTCCCGCGCTACGGCGAGCTGTACCGCGACGAGACCGTACGTGCGATCAGAGCGGGCCAGAAGATCGACAAGGAGGCGTACGACGGTGCGCTGCGGGCCCGGGAGGTATTCCGGGAGCGCGTCCGGGCCGCCATGGTGGACGCGGCCGTCGACGCCTGGCTCACCCCCGCCGCGACCGGCCCGGCCCCACGCGGACTGGGCAGCACGGGGAACGCCATCATGTGTCTGCCGTGGAGCTTCGCCGGCATGCCCGCCGTGAGCGTTCCGGCGGGCTCCGCTCCGAACGGGCTGCCGCTCGGGCTCCAGTTGGTTGCGGCGCCGTGTGCCGACGAGGAATTGCTCGCCATGGCGGGCTGGGTCGAGGCGATAGCGCGTTCCGGCCGGGGCGGCGGCGGATCCTGCTAGCGGTCGTCCTCGACGAGGAGGACGACTTCCAGGGTGCGTGGCCCGTGTACTCCCTCGACCCGGTCCAGCTCGATGTCGCTGGTGGCCGACGGACCAGAGATCCAGGTCAGGGGCCGGGCCGGCGACAGCCGCTCCAGGGCCTGCGGTACGGAGTCCACCACCTGGTCCGCGACCCGCACCACGCACACATGGTGGTCGGGTACGAGCGTGATGCGGCGGCGGCCCTGGTCCGGACCGCCGTCCAGAATGACCGTGCCCGTCTCGGCGATCGCCAGCGCACAACCGGTGACCACACTGTCCACGGCATCCAGCGCACCAGCCGACAGAGACGGGGAGTCGACGACCGGCTCGACCGCGGCATCCGTCAGCCAGCCGCCCGGCAGGCCCGGTGGGACGGCGACGCTGCGAGTACCGCGCCGGGCGAGCAGCTCGGCGAGCAGAGCGGGCAACCCCGCCGTGTCCGTCCGGTGGACGGTGGCCCGGTAGTCGCTCAGGTTGTCGGCGAGCAGGTCGACGGACTCGGCAGGGGTCCGGCTGCCGTGCGTGCGCAGGTAGTCGCGCGGAACGGGGTGGTCGGCCGGGCGCTCGTACGACGGCACGTCGGCCAGCGCCCGCCGGATCCGGCCCAGGATCCGCTCCCTGGAGGGATGCGACGTCCGGCTGCCGGGGCCGGGGCCGGCGCCGTGGGCGGCGGTCATGCGTCACCGCCGCGGGTCCGCTCCCACCAGTCCCGGAACGACTCCGGTGGGACCTCGGGCAGGTCACGGGTGTCCGACCAGGCACGGCCGGGGCCCGGCAGCCGCCGGGGCAGTGCGCGACGGGCGCGGGCGGCCAGCCGCTGTCCGCGGCGCAGGGCGGCGGGATGGTCGAGTACCCAACCGGTGGTGCGCATCATGGCGCGCTCCATGGTGTGGCCCTTCGCCGGCTTGATGACGGTACGGGTGCCGCGGATCGTCGTTTCGCCGCCCTGCACCACCCGCTCGCGCAGGTGGACCAGTACGTCCGGGATGTCGATGGCGACGGGACACACCTCGTAGCAGGCACCGCACAAGGAGGAGGCGAACGGCAGGGATTCTTCGAGGGGAGAGGTGAGGCCCCGTAGTTGGGGGGTGAGGATCGCGCCGATGGGTCCCGGATAGGGGGAGCCGTAGGCGTGGCCGCCGGCGCGCTCGTAGACGGGACAGACGTTGAGACAGGCCGAGCAGCGGATGCAGCGCAGTGCCTGGCGGCCGACCTGATCGGCGAGCGTGTCGGTGCGGCCGTTGTCCAGCAGCACCAGATGGAAGGCGCGGGGGCCGTCGTCGGCGGTGGTCCCGGTCCACGTCGATGTGTACGGGTTCATGCGTTCGGCAGTCGAGGAACGGGGAAGCAGTTGAAGGTAGATTTCCAGATCACGCCAGGTCGGCACGGTCTTCTCGATGCCGACCACGGAAATCAACGTGTCCGGCAAGGTGAGGCACATCCGGCCGTTGCCCTCGGACTCGACGACCACCAGTGTGCCCGTCTCGGCGACCATGAAGTTGGCGCCGGAGACGGCGACCTTGGCCCGCAGGAACTTCTCGCGGAGGTGGAGTCGTGCCGCCTCGGCGAGATCGGCCGGGCGGTCGGTGAGTCCCTCCGGGGCGGGGCGGCCCCAGTCGGCCATGTGCTCGCGGAAGATGTCGCGGATCTCGCTGCGGCCGCGGTGGATGGCCGGGACCAGGATGTGGGACGGGAGGTCGTCGCCCAGCTGCACGATCAGTTCGGCGAGGTCGGTCTCGTACGCACGGATGCCCGCACGCTCCAGCGCGTCGTTGAGCCCGATCTCCTGGGTCACCATGGACTTGACCTTGACGACCTCGCTCTCCCCGGTGGCCTGGACGAGCCCGGTGACGATGCGGTTCGCCTCCGCCGCGTCCGCCGCCCAGTGGACCGTGCCGCCGGCGCGGGTGACGTTCTCCTCCAACTGCAGCAGGTAGTGGTCGAGGTGCCGCAGCGTCCGGTCCTTGACCGCGGCTCCGGCGGCCCGCAGCCGGTCCCAGTCGTCCAGCTCGGCGACGGCCTCGGCCCGCTTGGCACGGATGGTGTGCGTCGCGGTCCGCAGATTGGCGCGCAGCGTGGTGTCGCCGGCCGAGACGGCGGCGGCACGGGGAAAGGCGGGCATGCCCACGTACGTTCGGCTCACAGGACCCTTCCCTCGGTGCCGGCCAGGATCTCCGCGATGTGTACCGGACGCACACCGGATCCTTCGCGGCTGAGGGTGCCGCCGATGTGCATCAGACAGGAGTTGTCGACCGCGCAGACCGCTCGCGCACCGGTCTTCCTGATGGCCCGCGTCTTGTCGGCGCCCATCGCGGCGGAGACGGCGGGGTTCTTGACGGCGAAGGTGCCCCCGAAGCCGCAGCATTCCTCCGCCCCTGCCAGTTCCCGCAACTCCAGACCCCTGACGTGCTCCAACAGGCGCCGTGGGCGGTCACCGAGCCCCAGCATGCGCAGCCCGTGACACGTGGGGTGGTAGGTCACGGTGTGCGGGAAGTACGCGCCGACGTCGGTCACTCCCAGGACGTCCACCAGGAACTCGGTCAGCTCGTACGTCCGGGTCACGACCCTCGCCGCCGCCTTGGACAGGCGCTCCACTTCCGCGCGCGACCGGCCTTCGACGGCCGCGCGGGCAGCGATCCTGGGGTAGCCCTCGCGGACCATGGCGGCACACGAAGCCGACGGAGTGACGACGTACTCGTGGCCCTGGAAGGCAGCGGCGTACCGGAGCATCAGTGCCTCGGCGCGGTGCCGGTAGCCGGTGTTGGACAGGGGCTGGCCGCAGCAGCTCTGTGCCGCCGGGAAGTCGACCTCCACACCCAGCCGTTCCAGCAGCGAGACGACCGCTCGGCCGGTGCGGGGATAGAGCGTGTCGTTGACGCACGTCACGAACAGCCCTACGCGCATGACGTCTGACATCCCCTCGCGGCCGATGATCATCTGCCGCTTCATCCTGCCGCACCGGGAGGCGACTGTGAAGGACACGGACATGTCCAGCCCCACGATTCCAGCCCCAACGATCTTCGTGGAGTCCAGCCGCCAGGGCGGACGGCGACCAGCGGCGTATGCCTCAGCTGGTCCTGGCCTTTTCGAGTTCCCGCGAGATCTCGGCGTTGACCGCCGCCTGCTGGCCGGCGAGGAAGAAGTGTCCGCCGGGGAACACCTCCAGCCGGAACGCGCCGTGGGTGTGCCGCTCCCAGGCCGCCGCTTCGTCGAGCGTCGTGCGCGGGTCGGCGGCGCCGGTCAGGACGGTGACGGGGCACTGCAGCGCGCGGTCCTCCGGCTCGCAGCGGTAGGTCTCGACGGCCCGGTAGTCGCCGCGGATGGCGGGCAGCGCCATCCTGAGGATCTCGTCGTCGCCGAGTACGCCCGGGTCCGTGCCGTTGAGCAGCCGAAGCTCGGCGATGATGCCGTCGTCGTCGCGCTGGTGCACCGTCTCGGGACGGGTCGAGGACGGGGCCCGGCGGCCCGAGGCGATGACGGCACGGGGCGCGTTGACGCCCTTCTGCTCCAGCCGCCAGGCCGTTTCGAAGGCCAGCACCGCGCCCATGCTGTGCCCGAAGAACACCGTGGGCTTGTCGTCCAGCGCCAGCAGCTGCTCCGTGACGTGGTCGGCCAGCGTGCCGAGGTCGGTGACACACGGCTCGCGGCGACGGTCCTGCCGTCCCGGGTACTGCAGGGCGATCACGTCGGCGCGGGCGGAGAACGTGGCCGACACGGGGTGGAAGAAGCTGGCCGACCCTCCGGCGTGGGGGAAGCAGACGAGCCGTACGCCGCTGTCGGTGGCCGGGTGGTAGCGCCGGAGCCACAGGGCCGCGGAGTTGTCGGTGGAATGGCCCGTGATGGTCATGAGCTTCGGTCCTTTCAGCACGAGGGGGCACGTTCTGGGGACACCAGTGCATCGCACAGGGAACGCGCAATTCCCTAGAGTTCGAAGACCACGAGTTGGAAGACCACGAGAGTTCGAGGACCACGCGCGAGGGCCGGTCCCCTGCGGGCCCTGAGGATGCGGGCCGGGGAACTCCTTGGGCCACTTCCCGGCCCGTCGCCTTGCCGCCGCCCTCGTCCGACGGGTATGCGGTGGAGCATGGCTGACACTTTCACCACGCGCGTCATCGACGTGAGGACCGGTTCCCGCGAGACCGTGCACGACCTCACCGACGCCTGCGCGGAGTTCCTGCGCGGCGCCGCCCACGGGCGCGACGGACTGCTCAATGTTTTCACCCCCCACGCCACAGCCGGCCTGGCGGTGATCGAGACCGGCTCGGGGAGCGACGACGACCTCCTCGCCGCCCTGCACGACCTGCTGCCGGCCGACGACCGCTGGCGGCACCGCCACGGCAGCCCCGGCCACGGCCGCGACCACGTGCTCCCCGCCCTGATCCCGCCGCACGCCACCCTGCCGGTCATCGGCGGCCGGCTGGAACTGGGAACGTGGCAGTCCGTCGTTCTCGTCGACACCAACGTGGACAACCCCGACCGGAAGGTGCGGTTGTCCTTCCTCGGGTGAGAGCCGGAGGGGCGGCGGCCGGCGGCGCACGGGCTGGGTCCGGTCACCGGGCCCGCCCACTTCCTCAGGTGCCCCGCTGCGCCGCCCGCCCCACTTCCTCCACCAGCGGCATCATCCGGTACGGCACCCGCTCGCGCAGCACCATCTCCGTGCGGGTGCGCACCACGCCCGGCAGCTGGACGAGCAGCTGGATCACGTCCTCCAGGTGCGCCGCGTCCCGGGCGACGACGCGCGTCATCAGATCGCCGCCCCCGGTGATCGAGAACGCCTCGATGATCTCCGGCACGTCGGCCAGGGCGTTGGCGACCGTGTCCAGCCGGCCCTGGGTGACCTCTATGTGAACGAAGGCCAGCACCGGATGGCCCAGCGCGGCGGCGGACAGCCGCGGCCCCGTGCCGGTGATCACGCCGTCCCGCTCCAGCCGGTCGAGACGGGCCTGGAGGGTGCCACGGGCGATGCCCAGCAGCCGTGCGTACTCCCGCACGCTCGTCCGCGGCTGCTCCAACAGCAACCGCAGGATCCTGGCGTCCAGCGCGTCCACAGCCATGGGCCATCGGCTCCCTTCTGGTCGGTGTTCCGGGCCTGGCACTGTACCAATGGCTCACCCGAACAGAGCGGTCTTGAGCCATTGAGCTCCAGATGTTTTCCTCTTTGCATCAATGGCGTTGCGCTGGGCTGCGCCGGACGGCAAGGAAGCCGCATCCGGACCCCCGCAGCGCCTTTCCTCTGCATGCGCATCCCTGCGCGCCTCCGGCGTGCGGGGATGCGCGCGCGGGCAAGAAAGGGGCGGCCGCTCTGAAGAGGATGTTCGTGGCTCCGGATCCGGGCCGGTACCGGCTCCGTACCGGCGCGCGCGCCGTGCTCGGCGTGGGTGCGGCGGTCACGGTCGCCGAGCTGGCCGGCCTGCCGCTGCCCGCCGTCATCCTGGGCGGTCTGGCGGCGCTCCTGGCCCTCTTCACCGTCGGTGACCCGACCGTACGGCGTCAGGCGGTCACCACCGCCCTGCTCCCGGTCGTCGGCTTCCCCGTCCTGGCGCTGGCCACGGCGCTGCACAGTACGCCGCTGGTGCGCGACGCGGCGTTCCTCGCCGTGGTCTTCTGCGGCGTGTACGCGCGCCGCTGGGGCGCGCGCGGGCAGGCGCTGGGCATCTTCGGCTTCATGCAGTTCTTCGCGGCGCAGTTCCTGCACGCCGTCCCCGCCCAGCTGCCCGGGCTGTACGCGGCCGTCGCCATGGCCCTCGTCGCCTCCGGCCTCGTCCGCTTCGGGCTGTGGTGCATCGAACGCCGCACCCCGCCGCCCGCCGGGCCGGCCCCGGCGGCCGCGCGCGGCCTGGCCCGTCCCACCACCCGGCAGGCATTCCAGGCCACCTTCGCCTGTGCCGTCGCCCTCGGCGTCGGCCAGATCGTCTCCGACGAACGCTGGTACTGGGCCGTCGGCACCGCCTGGTGGATCTTCGTCAACACCGCCTCGCGCGGCGAGACCCTGGTCCGTGGCTTCCGGCGCGTCATCGGCACGATGGCCGGCATCGCCGTCGGGCTGCTCGTCGCCGTGCCCCTGCACGGCGCGCCCGCCCCCACCGCCGCCCTCGTCGCCGTCTGCGTCTTCGGCATCTTCTACACGGCCGCGCCCTCGTACAGCTGGATGATGTTCTTCGTGACCGTCATGGCCGGCTTCCTCTACGGGCTCCTCGGGGTGCTCCACCCCGGCCTGCTGGCACTGCGCTTCGAGCAGACCCTGGTGGGCGCCGCCGGTGCGGCCCTGGCCGTCGCCCTCGTCCTGCCCGTCACCACGCACGCCGCCACCGACGCCTGGATCCAGCGCGCCCTGCTGTGCGTGCGGCGCTGCACGGCCGAGTCCGCCCGGCGGCTGGCGGGCGACGACGGCGCCGACCCCGCCCCGCACGTCGCCGAGCTCGAACTGCTCCTCGGCAAGGTCCGCGTGTCGGTGGCGCCCCTGCTCCACCCGCTCAGCCCGCTGCGGGCCCGCAAGGAGCGGGCGCGGCAGGTCATGGCACACCTCGACGACTGCGCCCGGCAGGCCCGCGGCCTGGCCGAGGTGGCGGCCGACCCCGACGCCTCGCACGATGCGCGGCTGACCGCCGCCTGCCGGCGGGTCGAGAGCGCGCTGCTGGCCCTTGCGGCCTCGGAGGAGCCCCCGGTCGCCGGCGACCTCGCAGCCGGCCCGCACCACCACCCGGGCGCGGAGCGCGCCCTCGCCCACCTGCACGACCTGGAGGCGGCGCTCGCCTCGCTGGCCAGGCCCCTGCAGGACGAGCCGCGCGGCGTCTTCGCGAAGGTCTGAGACCGCCGAAGGGCGGGCCAGGGACCGCGCCCATCGTCCTGGTGTCCGCCACGGGCGCCGGGCATGGCTGTCCGGGGCCAGGGCCTCACGCACCGTTGTCAGTGCCTCCCTGTAGCGTCATCCGCACATAGTGTTCCGGTGGGGGAGGGGTGGCGGTCATGGCGCACAGGGGACGGGGCGGGCAGCGGGGGCGGCACGCCTACATCGGATCGTTCACCGAGGCGGGCGGCCGGGGGATCACGGTCGCACGGGTCGACGGCGATACGGGCGCGCTGACACCCGTGTACGTCACGGACGTCGTCGCGAACCCCTCGTACCTCACCCTGTCGCCGGGCGGTGACGTGCTCTACGCGGTGAGCGAGAGCGACGAGGGCGCGGCCGCCGCCTTCTCGCTGGCCGACCCCGCGCGTCCGGAGCCGCTCGGCGTGCCGGTCGCCGTGCGCGGTGACGGCCCCACGCACCTGGCCGCCGTCGGCTCCTGGCTGCTCACCGCCAACTACGGCTCCGGCAGCGTCAGCGCGCTCCCGGTGCGCACCGGGGGAGGGCTGGGCGCGCCGACGACGGTGCTTGCGCACCGCGGCAGCGGGCCGGTGACGGAGCGCCAGGCCGGGCCGCACGCCCATTCCGTCGTGCCCGACCCGTCCGGGCGCTGGGTGCTCGCCGCCGACCTGGGCACCGACTCGGTGTGGAGCTCCGCGCTCGACCCGCTCACCGGCGTCCCCCGACCGCACCGCGAGACGCGGCTACGACCCGGCAGCGGCCCCCGGCACCTCGTGTTCCATCCGAGCGGTGACCGGGTCTACGTCCTCAACGAGCTGGAGCCGACCGTCACCGCGTGCCGGTGGGACGCGGCGCAGGGGCTCCTGGAGCCGGTCGGCACGACCCGTGTCCTGCCCGTCGGAGTGGAAGGCGTGACGTATCCGTCGGCGCCCGTCGTCTCCGCCGACGGCCGCTTCCTGTGGGCGGCCGTCCGCGGCCACGACGGCATCGCCACACTGGCCCTCGACGCCACGGGCGACGGCCTCGACCTGCGCGGCACCGTCGGCTGCGGCGGCCACTGGCCCCGGGACCTGTCCGCCCACCCGGACGGCCGTCTGCTCTACGCCGCCAACGAGCGGTCGGGAGACGTCACCTGGTTCACCGTCGACCCCGGCACGGGCATACCGGCACGCAGCGGCTCTGTCGCCGTGCCGGCGGCGTCCTGCGTGGTCTTCGCCTGAGGCCGGCGCGAGGCTGCGACCGGTGGCAGCCCACCTCCCACGTGCAGCCGGCGCACGCCCTGCGGGGTCCTTCCGGCCGGTCGTCCGGCCCCGGAAACGGCCGTGCGCCCCGGGAAACGCCGGAGGGGCCTCCGGTGGCGGAAGCCCCTCTCGTGCGGTGTGCGACGGCGCGTCAGCGGACCGACGCGCCCTGCGGTGCCGGCTGGACGGCGATGCCGAGTGCGGCGGCGTACTTGGCCAGGGCGAGCTTGCCGATTGCGGGGTAGTCGCCCAGCGGCTCGGCGGCCGCGCAGCCGGCCTCCTTCGCGGCCATGGCGGTCAGCGTCTCGTCGACCTCGGGGCCGATGAGGCACGGGGCGAGCGCCAGGCTCCGGGAGCCGGAGCCGCGCAGCTGGTCGGCGGCACGGGCGACGGCGCCCTCCTCGTCCAGCGCGGCGGCCAGCACGGGCACCGCGAGGCGGGCGGAGAGCAGCATGCCGGTGATGCCGGCGGCCTGCACGGCCTCCTCGCCGCCCACCGTCGCCAGGACGATGCCGTCGGCGGCCGTTGCAACCGTGAACAGTCGGGCGCGGTCGGCGCGGGCCAGGCCGGCCTCGGAGAGCCGGACGTGCAGCGCCTCGGCGAGCAGCGGGTGCGGGCCGAGCGTGTCGGTGAGCTCGCTGGCGGAGCCGCTGTTCATGAGGGACTGGCGTATCCGCCGGAGCACGGCGCTGTCGGGACCGGCCAGCAGCGGCACCACGACGGCGTCGGGCGCCTGGGCCCAGGCGTCGGTCGCGGTCTCGCCGCTCTCCGGGTCACGCGCTTCGCTCGCGCGCGCGGCGCGCCGGGAGGCGATGCGGGCGAGGACGGCGTCCAGGGCGGGGAAGTCCTCGGTGTCCCCGTCGGCGTCCACGTAGCCGACGTGGGCGTCCAGGCCGGGGAGCTCGGAGCGGGCGATGCTCAGGGACTCCTCGGCGAGGCGCCGCGCGGCGACGCCGGGCGTCCCGGGTACGGCGAGCACCAGCGGGGGCGCACCCGCCGGAGCGGCCGCCGGCTCCGGCCGCCGGTGTCGTCCGGGCTGGCGGGGACGCGGCATTCGTACAGGCAGGCCGTGTGCGGGCCCAGTGGGGGAGCTCATGGCGCCGCATGTTAGCCGTTCATAGGACTCGTACGTTCGGGTGGGGGTATCTGATCAAGGTCTGTCCGGATTTATTCAGGGGTTCCTCCGGGGAGGACGGAAGTGATCAGCAAACGACGCGGAGCAGTGTCTCGTCGGCCGGAAGTGTCAGGCTGTCGGTCGCCAGAGCGGCTGCGACGTGCAGCGCTCCTGCCAGCGGATCACCCGCCGCGGGGACGGCCCGCACCCCGGGAAGTTGCTTCTGCAATTCCTTGTGCAACGGTTCGAGCAGGGGCTTGCCCATCCGGAGCACCCCGCCGGTCAGTGCCGCCTCGCGGGCCCGGTGTGCCTGCGGCGGCGGGCATGCCGCCGCAGCGGCCTCGGCGATGTGCCGGGCCGCCGTCCGCAGGATGCCCGCCGCGACCGGGTCGTCGTCGGCGCACCGGCCGACCTCGGGGGCGAAGGAGGCCAGGACGGCGGGCCGGTCGGGGCGCGGGTAGAGCTTGCCCGGCAGCTGCGGCGCCGGGCCGAACACGGCTTCCAGACGGGCCAGCAGCGCAAGGGAGCCGCCGGAGCGCCCGTCGTACGCGCGCAACGCCGCGTCGAGCCCCGCCCGTCCGATCCAGGCGCCGCTGCCGCAGTCGCCCAGCAGGTGCCCCCAGCCGTCCGCGCGCCGCCAGCCGCCCTCCGGCGTCAGGTCCGTGCCGAGCGCGACCAGGCCCGTGCCGGCGGCGACGACCACGCCCGGCCGCTGCCCGAGGGCGCCCGCGTAGGCCGTCACCGCGTCGGAGGCCAGCGCGAGCCGGCGTGCCCCGAGTTCCTCGCGGAGTGCGTCGGGCAGGACGGCGCGCAGGTCGTCGCCGAGGGTGGCCATGCCGGAGGCGCCCACGCAGACGGCCTCGCACCGTTGCGACCCGCTCTTGCGCAGCAGCTCGTGGGCGGCGGGCAGTACGCGGTCGAGGAGACCGTGCGCGTCGATGCCCCTGCCGCCGGTACCGACCGGCACGGGCGAGGACCACGCCAGGGCCTCGCCCACTCCGTCGGCGCGGCCCAGGGCGATCCTCAGGCCCGAGCCGCCCGAGTCGACCGCCAGTATCCGTCCGGACAGGGAGCCCACGGCGTCCGTCACCCGGCCCCGCGGGCATCGACCGGGCCGACGCGGCAGGCGCACCGGCCGGCGGGGGCCGCGGCCGTGCTCATGCGAAGCGACATGGCGCGACCTTACCGCCGGCCCGTGCCCCGCGTCAGGGGAGCTGCCAGTCCACCGGCGCCGAACCCTGCCGCGCCAGCAGGTCGTTGGCCCGGCTGAACGGCCGCGAGCCGAAGAAGCCGCGGTCCGCCGACATGGGCGAGGGGTGGGCGGACTCCACGCACGGGATGCCGCCCAGCAGCGGGCGCACATTCCGGGCGTCCCGCCCCCACAGCACGGCGACCATCGGCTTGCCGCGTTCGACCAGCGCACGGATCGCCTGCTCGGTGACCTCCTCCCACCCCTTGCCGCGGTGTGCGGCGGGCTTGCGGGGGGCCGTGGTCAGCGCCCTGTTGAGCAGGAGCACGCCCTGCCGGGTCCACGGCGTCAGGTCGCCGTTGGAGGGCCGGGGCAGCCCGAGGTCGGTGTGCAGCTCCCGGTATATGTTCTCCAGGCTCCCCGGCAGCGGGCGCACCTCGGGCGCCACGGAGAAGCTCAGGCCCACCGCGTGCCCGGGGGTGGGGTAGGGGTCCTGACCGACGATCAGCACTCTTACGTCGTCGAACGGTTGCTGGAACGCCCGCAGGACGTTCGCGCCCGAGGGCAGGTACGTACGGCCCGCGGCGATCTCGGCGCGCAGGAAGTCGCCCATCGCGGCGATCCGCCCGGCCACCGGCTCCAGCGCCTTGGCCCAGCCCGGTTCGACGATCTCGTTCAAGGGTCTAGCCACGGAGCGTCACTCTACTGGCTCAGCCCGTGCCCGTACGAACGCGCCGGTGAGGCCCCGGACGGGCAGGGCCCGTGGCCGGCCCGGGCCCCACCGCCCCTTGCGGTCCCGCCGTGTCAGACGGCCCAGCCGTACTGGTCCGGGGTGCGCGCCTCGGCGCCGAGCGCGTGCGCGGCGCGGCGGGCCCAGTAGGGGTCGCGCAGCAGCTCGCGGCCGAGCAGGACCGCGTCCGCCTCGCCGTTCGCCACGATCTTCTCGGCCTGCCCGGGCTCGGTGATCAGGCCCACCGCGGCCACCGGCAGGCCGGCCTCGTCCTTGACCCGCTGGGCGAACGGGACCTGGTAGCCCGGCCCCACGGGGATGCGGGCCCCGGGTGCCATGCCGCCGCTGGAGACGTCGAGGAGGTCGACGCCGTGGGCCTTCAGCTCCCGCGCGAGACGTACGGTGTCGTCGCCGGTCCAGCCCTCGCGGTCGTCCTCGGTGTTCTCCGTCAGCCAGTCGGTGGCCGAGACGCGGAAGAGCACCGGCAGCTCCTCGGGCCACTGGGCGCGGACGGCGTCCACGACCTCCAGTGCGAGGCGGATGCGGTTCTCGAACGAGCCGCCGTACTCGTCGGTGCGGTGGTTGCTGTGGGGCGAGAGGAACTCGTGGATGAGGTAGCCGTGGGCGCCGTGGACCTCGACGACCTCGAAGCCGGCCTGGCGTGCGCGGCGCGCGGCGGCGCCGAACTGGGCGACTGTCTCCTTGATCTGTTCGGCCGTCAGCTCGCGGGGGACGGGGTGGCCGTCCTTGAAGGGCAGCGGGCTCGGGCCGACCGGCTGCCAGCCCTCCTCCGGACCGACCGGCTCGCCGCCGCGCCAGGGCCGGTCGGTGGCCGCCTTGCGGCCGGCGTGCGCGATCTGGATGCCGGGCACCGTGCCCTGCTCCTTGAGGAACGTGGTGATGCCGCGCAGCGCCTCGGCCTGGGTGTCGTTCCAGATGCCCAGGTCGGCCGGGCTGATCCGGCCCTCGGGGCTGACGGCGCTCGCCTCGACCAGGATCAGGCCGGTGCCGCCGGCGGCCCGGGCGGTGTAGTGCGCGAAGTGCCAGTCGTTGGCCACCCCCGCGTTCGGCCCGAACACCTCGGCCGAGTACTGGCACATCGGCGCCATCCAGACGCGGTTGGGCAGGGTGAGTGACCGCAGGGTGTACGGCTGGAACAGGTGGCTCACGACAGGCTCCGTTTCGGGATCGGGCGCGCTCGGCTTCGTCCTGCTCATACGATAACCCTCGTACTACGACACCTGTCAAACTACGAAGGGCATCGAACTATGAAAGGTGTCAAACTATGAAGGGTGTCGAACTACGAGGATCCTCGTACCATGGGTGCCCCGAAGCACTCCCCGGCTTTCGACGAAGCCCGAGCCGACGACGAAGCCGACGAAGGAGCCGTCATGACGACGCGGACGAGCCGCGCCCTCGATCACCCCGCGCGCGAGGAGATCCGCCTCGAAGGCGTGCTGCACGCCTTCTCCGACCCCATGCGGCTGTTGATCGTGCGCGCCCTGGCCGCCGAGGCGGAAGCGGCGCAGTCCTGCTCGGTCTTCGACCTCCCCGTCAGTAAATCCACCCTCACGCACCACTTCCGGGTGCTCCGCGAGAACGGCGTGATCAACCAGATCTACCGGGGGACGGCCAAGATGAACTCGCTGCGCCGCGACGACCTCGACGCGCTCTTCCCCGGCCTGCTCGACAGCGTCCTCACCGCCTACGCCTCCCAGAGCGCCCGCATCGGCGACGGCAGGGACCAGGCCGCCGAAGGCTGAGCGGCAGGGGCCGGCCCCGCGAGGACCGAGGGGCGGCGGCCGTCGCGGCGGGCGTCAGCCGGTGCGGCGGGCCGCCGTGAGCAGCCCGTTCCAGTCGGGGATCTTCACCGTCCCCCGGCCCAGCCGCCGCCCGAGCGCGGCCTCCGCCGCCTCGATCCCCAGCCAGCCCGGCCACTGCACCGGCTCCTGCCCCGCGCTGCGCAGTGCCGCCAGCGGGTCCGGCGGCAGCCGCCGTGCCGCCAGGGCGTCGGCGTCGGCGAGCAGGGAGGCCACCGTCTCCTTGGCGCACGAACGATTGGTGCCGATCACCCCGGTCGGCCCGCGCTTGATCCAGCCCGCGACGTACTCGCCCGGGGAGGGAACGCCCTCGCGCAGCACCCGTCCCCGATCGTTGGGGACCGTCCCGCGCTCCGCGTCGAACGGAAGCCCCGCGATCGGCACGCCCCGGTACCCCACCGACCGTAGCACCAGCTGTGCCTCGATCTCCTCGAACTGCCCCGTGCCCCGCACGCCGCCGTGCCCGTCCGGCACGGTCCGTTCGAACCGCACCGCCCGTACGGCGTCGTCGCCGAGCAGCGCGACGGGCCGCAGGAAGAACCGCAGCCGGATCCGCCGCCCGCCCGCGCGCGGGGGCTGCGCGGCCCAGCCCTGCAGCACCTCCACATTGCGCCGGACGGCCCCGGGCAGGCCCGAGGGGTCCGCCCACGCCGGGTCCAGGGCCGCCTCCTCCCGCCGTACGAGCGCCCGGGCGTCCGGCAGCGCCCCCAGCTCGCGCAGCTCCTTCGTGGTGAACTTGGCCTGCGCCGGACCGCGCCGGCCCACCATGTGGATGTCCGTCACCCGGCTGGCCGCCAGGGCCGCCAGCGCCGCGTCGGGCACGTCGGTGGGCCGCAGCTCCTCCGCGCCGCGCGCCAGGACCCGGGCCACGTCGACCGCCACGTTGCCCACCCCGATGACGACGGCGGACCGCGCCCCCAGGACGAAGCCGCCCGGCGCCGCATCCGGGTGAGCGCTGTACCAGGAGACGAACTCGGTGGCCGAGAAGCTGCCCGGAAGGTCCTCGCCCGGGACGCCCAGGCGCCGGTCGGCCGCCGCGCCCACGCAGTAGACGACGGCGTGGTAGAGGTCCAGCAACCGCTTCGGGTGAAGCCCTTCGCCCACCCGGACGTTGCCGAGGAAGGTCACGTCCGGGTGCTCCAGGGCCTCGCGGAGGTTGTTCTGCAGCGACTTGATCTTCTCGTGGTCCGGCGCCACCCCGTAGCGCACCAGCCCGTACGGGCACGGCAGCCGGTCCAGCACGTCCACCCGCATACCGGGGACGGCCTGCTGCTGCACCAGGGCCTGTGCGGTGTAGACGCCGCTGGGCCCGGATCCGACGACTGCGACTCGAAGCACGGGGGGCTCCTTCCGCGAGTGCGTCCAGGATCCCACCGGGAAGCGGGTTCCGGGAGGTGCGGCGTCCGATTGCGCGCAAACGGCGGATGGCGGATGGCGGACGGAGGACGGAGGGCGGAGGGCGGCCCGAAGACCGGGCGGCGGCCTCCCGTCGGGGCGGACGGCCTACAGGCCGGGCGGCGGGGGCTCGTCGCCGGGCGGGAAGCCGAGCTCCCATGCGAGCCCGTAGCGCTGGAACAGCTCCGCCCGCAGCCGCTCGGCCGGCATCGGCGCCCCCGGCAGCAGGATCGCCACGACCGCGCCCATCAACTGGGCCCGCAGCAGCCGGTAGTCGCCCTCGGGGTCGGCGGAGCCGTAGGACGCCACCGTCCCGCGCAGCAGGGCTGCCAGACGCTGCTGCTCAGGGCACTGGATGAACCCCTCCGCGGTCAGGATTCCGGCCATGTGGGTGCGCATGAGCCGGGGCCGTCGGTGCGCGAGCCCCAGGATCGCGTCGATCCCACGGGCCAGCAGCTCCCGTCCGTCCCGCGTGCGCGGCTCGCGCTCCAGCCGGGACGCCAGCTCCACGTGCATCAGCCGGTGCACCGCGGCCTGCAGCAACTGCCGCTTGCCGGGGAAGTAGTACGAGACCAGACCGCGCGCCGCACCGGCCCGGTCCGCGATGTCCGCCAGCGTCGTCGCCTCGTAGCCGCGCTCGTCCACCAGCTCGACGGTCGCCTGCAACAGCCGCTCGCGGGAACGGCGGCGCAACTCCTCGTTGGCCGCCGCGCTGCGCGGTGACATGCGATTAATCTCCTGCGTTGACTGGCTGCGAGCCAATATACTCAGGGGGTGACCGGTTGTCCTGCCCTGCGCGGGGCACTGTGCCGGTATGTCCGCCGATGTCGGGCGGCGCGGGGGACCGTCCGACATCGGCGGACTTTTTCGTGAACCGCTCTGCTCAGCCCGCGAGTTCACCCGCGTGCGGGGCGAGGACGCCCGCCCCGACCAGGGCGAGGAGCAGCAGGCCCAGCAGGATGCGGTAGATCACGAACGGCATGAAGCTCTTGCTGGAAATGAAGCGCATGAACCATGCGATGACGGCGTATCCGACGACGAAGGCGATGACGGTGGCGAAGGCCGTCTGCGGCCACGCCGTGTGCCCCTTTCCCGCGTCCTTGAGCTCGAAGAGGCCGGAAGCGAGGACGGCCGGGACGGCCAGCAGGAAGGAGTAACGGGCCGCCGCCTCACGGGTGTAGCCGATCAGCAGCCCCCCGCTGATGGTCGCGCCCGACCGCGAGACGCCGGGGATCAGCGCCATGGCCTGGCACATGCCGAAGACCAGCCCGTCCTTCGTGTCGAGGCGCGTGAGGTCCTTGCGCTGCGCGGCCGCGCGGTGCCGGCCGCCCGTCTCGTCGCGCGCCGCCAGACGGTCGGCGATGCCGAGGACGACGCCCATGACCACCAAGGTCGTCGCGATCAGCCGCAGATCGCGGAACGGGCCCTCGATCGCGTCCTTGAGCGCCAGGCCGAGCACGCCGATCGGGATCGAGCCGACGATCACCAGCCAGCCCATCGTGGCGTCGTGGTCCCCGCGTATCCGCCGGTCCCACAGCGACCTGAACCATGCGCCGACGATGCGTGCGATGTCCTTGCGGAAGTAGATGAGGACGGCGGCCTCGGTGCCGATCTGCGTGATCGCGGTGAACGCCGCGCCGGGGTCCTGCCAGTCGGCGAAGGCGGCGGTCAGCCGCAGGTGCGCGCTGGAGGAGACCGGGAGGAACTCCGTCAGCCCCTGGACGAGACCCAGCACGAAGGATTCGAACCAGCTCATGAAGTCTGCGCCATCCAAGTCATGGTGTCGGCCGGCCGGCATCCCGTCCGGGCGGTGACATGCGTGTGGTCAGGCAGATCATGACGCGGTGTGCGGCCGTGCGGGCCTCGCGTGTCCGTACATGTCAGTACAGGACGACGAGGCGTTGGCCGACTATTCACTCACCGTGTGCGTCCCTGTCGGGGAGGGTTCACGAGTCGGCGCGGCCACCCGGCCGTCGCAGCTGCGGCCTGCGGCGCCAGGCCACCACTACGGCCGCCAGGCCGGTGAGCGCGATGAAGGCCGTCGCGGCGAGGAAGACGGGCGAGGTGGGCGACGCCGCGTGACTTCCCGCGACCACGTACGCCGCGGTGTTGGGCACGCTGCCCAGCCCCGTCGCCAGGAGGAAGGGCACCCACCCCATCCGCGACACCGCGGCGCAGTAGTTGGCGGCGGCGAACGGCACGGCGGGGAAGAGCCGCAGTGCCAGCATCGAGCGGAACCCGTGCCGGCTCAGCTGCCGGTCGGCGGCCTGCAGCCATCGCCCCCGCAGCAACGGACGCAGGGCGTCCTGCCCCAGCAGCCGGCCCAGGCCGAAGGCTATGCCCGCGCCCAGCACCGTGCCCGCGACGGCCGACGCCGTCCCGAGCGGGGCGCCGAACAGCGCCCCCGCCGCGACGTTGAGCACCGGCCGCGGGACGAAGGCCGCCGTGCACAGGCCGTACGCGACGGCGAACAACACCACCGCCGTACCCCCGGACAGCTGCGGAGGCCAGCCCCCGGCGAGCAACCGCTCCGGACGGCAGAGCACCACGGCCGCCACCGCACCGCCGAGCAACGCGACGAGCAGCCCCAGCCGGGCCCACGGCGAGAGCAACGCGCGCAGGCAGCGCTCGGCGGGACCGGGGGATGGCGCGGCGGTATCGAGCATCGAAGGAGCGTAACCGACAGCGCTGTAGGGCCGATGTGATGTCACGGAGACGGTACGGAACCAGAAGCGAACGGTCACTTTTCCGTCGCCCTCCGCCGGACGCAGCCGGAGGCGGAACGTCCGTAGCGGGAAAACCATTCGACGCTTCCGGGGGCGTGGGCGAGCATCGAAGCATGTGCCGGGGCAGCCACTCGGAGAGGTCGTAGAGGGAGTCATGCCCCAGCAGGCGTACGTACGCACCAAACCCCACGTCAACGTCGGTACGCTCGGCCACCACCGCCACGGCAAGACCACCCTGACCGCCGCCGTCACCGACGTCCTCGGCCGCCGCGGCACCGCCCGCGGCGTCCCCGTCCACCGCATCGACCGGGCACCGGAGGAAGCGGCCCTGGGTGGCTCCGTCCACATCGCGCACGTCGCCTACGAGACGGACACCCGCCACTACGCGCACGCCGACCTGCCCGGTCACCCCCGCTTCACCGGGAACGTGCTCACGGGCGCCGCCGGGCTCGACGGCGCGATCCTCGTCGTCTCCGCGCTCGACGGGGTCATGCCGCAGACCGCCGAGCACCTGCTGCTCGCCCGCCACGCCGGCATCGGACACGTCGTCGTCGCGCTCACCCGGGCCGACGCCGGCCACCCCGACATCACCGGCCTCGTCGAGACGGACGTCCGCCGGCTGCTCACGGCCCACGGCTACGACGGGCACCGCACTCCCGTCGTGCGGGTCTCCGCGCTGGGCGCCCTGCGGGGCGATCCCCGCTGGACCGCATCGGTCGAGGCGCTGCTGGACGCCGTGGACACCTACATCCCCACCCCCGTGCGCTACACGGAGGCCCCCTTCCTCCTGCCCGTCGAGCGCGTCCTCACCGTCCCGCGCCGCGGCACGGCCGTCACCGGCGTCGTCGAGCGCGGCACCGTCCGCCTGCGGGACCTCCTCGAACTGCCCGCGGGATTCGGGCTCACCCACGTCACCGGACTGGAGACCTTCGGCCGCACCATGGAGGTCGCGGAGGCCGGCGACCGGGTGGCGCTGTTGCTCAGGGGCGTGCAGGCCCAGCAGGTGCGCCGCGGGGACGCGCTCGCCGCGCCGGGCAGCGTCACGCCGCAGCGGCACTTCACCGCCCGGGCCCGCCTGCTGACCGCGGCCGAGGGCGGCCGGCGCACCCCCGTCCGTACCGGCTTCCGGGCCCAGTTCCACCTGCGCACCGCCGACGCGACCGGGGAGGTCGACCTCGGCCTGCACGGCACCGCCGGCCCGGGCCGCACCGTCGCCCTCAGGGTCGCGCTGGACCGTCCGCTCCCGCTGCGGCCCGGCCTCCCCTTCGCGATCCGCGAAGGCCGTCGCACGGTCGGCGTCGGCACGGTGAGCGGCGTCCCGGGCGGAGCGGCGCGGGAAATCGGCACAATAGAGGGGTGGACGAACCCATACCCGTGACCCGTGACGTCGACTGGGGCACCGCCAAGCTCATGCCCGACGTGGACCGGGCGCGGGCCTGGCTGCTCACCGTCGACGGCGCGCCCCAGTCGTACGTCGACCTCGACGACCCCACCGACCTCGAATTCGAGTACGCGCGCCGCATCGCGCACGTCCTGGACACGATCGCCGAGCCCGGCCGTCCGCTGGACCTGCTGCACCTGGGCGGCGGCGCCCTCACCCTGCCCCGCTACGCGGCGGCCACCCGCCCCGGTTCCCGGCAGCGGGTCGTGGAGGCGGACCGCGGCCTCATCGCCCTCGTCGGCGAGCACCTGCCGGTTCCGGACGGCTCCGGCATCGAGGTACGGGCGGGCGACGCCCGGGCGGCACTGGAGGAGGCGCCCGACGCCAGCGCCGACGTCATCGTCGCGGACGTCTTCGGCGGTTCACGGGTGCCCGCGCACCTGACCTCCGTCGAGTACGCCCGTACCGCCGCGCGCGTGCTGCGCGCGGACGGCCATTACGCCGCCAACCTCGCCGACGGCGCACCGTTCGACTTCCTGCGCTCCCAGGTGGCCACGTTCGCGGCCGTCTTCGAGCACCTGTGCCTGATCGCCGAGCCCTCGATGCTCCGGGGGCGCCGCTTCGGCAACGCCGTGCTCGTGGCCGCGCACACCGAGCTGCCGCTGGCCGCCCTCGCCCGCCGCGCCGCGGCCGACGCCTTCCCGGCCCGGGTCGAGCACGGGGCGGCGCTGGACCGCTTCGCGGCCGGGGCGGTCCCGGTCGGCGACGTGCGGGCGGTGGCCTCGCCCGAGCCGCCGGGCGGCGCGTTCAGCGTGGGGTGACGGGCCGGCCGGGCAGCGGCGGGCCGTCAGGAGGACTTGAGCGGGCGGAGCGTGCTCATGATCTTCTTGATGGTGTCGTCCGGGACCTCGCTGTCGATGCCCGTGGCGGCGTAGAGCACCCACGTCGCCAGGTCGCCGTTGACGTCCTTGTACGTGACCGTGAAGACCTTGCCGTCCGTCATGCACTTCTCGGTCTTGTTCACACCGGTGACCGTCGCCGAGGCCGTGTAGCCGGTGATGCCGTGGTCGCTCTTGAAGGGCTGGGCCTTGTTCTCCTTGTACTTGCCGGTGTTCTTCGTGTCGAACGCCGCGTAGGCCCAGTTGACCGCCTCGATCTCGGCGGCGCTCGCCTCGCTCTTGGCTCCCTGGGCGCCCTTGGTCCCGGCCGCGCCCCGCTTGTCGTCCTTGGCGCACTCGCCCTTCTTGTACGTGGCGATGGAGGTCATCGAGACGAGGCCCTTGCCCTTGTCGTCCACGAAGCCGTGGGACATGTTGGGCGGCTCGACCTCCCAGTCCGGGGGCACGTCGAAGGCGTTGTGCCGCTTGGAGCTGGAGACCGTCTTCCAGCCCTCGATCACCGGCTTGACCTCGCCGCCGGCGCGCGGGTTGTCCTCGGGGGCCTCGGCGGACGGCGACACCGGTGCCGAGGCGGACGGCTTGGCGTCCTTCGCCGCTGGCTCCTGCCCCCCGCCGTCGTCGTCCTTGAGCACCACCACGCCCGTGACCACCGCGGCGGCGACCACCGCCACCGCCGCGGTGACGGCGATCACCGCGGTGCGCTTGTTGCGGCCGCCGCCGGGCGGCTGCGGGCCGGCGGGTGCGGCCTGGGCGGGCCACTGCGGGGCGCCGGGCGGCGGCGTCGGCTGCCCGGGCTGCGGGCCGGCGGGCTGCGCGTAGGGGTTGGGCTGCTGGTAGCCCGGCTGCTGCTGGTACGGGTTGGGTTGCTGCGGGTACCCCGGCTGCCCGTACGGGTTGTGCTGCGGGTCCTGCGGTTTCTGCTCGCCCCCGGGAGGCTGCTGTCCTGGCCACATGGCCGATAACCATAGAGGGCGACGGTGACACGTGTGGCCCGTGGGCCTTCACGGTTGTGCTACCGGCTGGTAACTTTCGGGCATGTCACAGACCCAGCCCTCGATCGGCGAGGCCATGGCCGCGACCGTGCCCATGGCCCGTACCCTCAACCTCGTCTTCGAGGAGACCACCGCTGAGCGCGCCGTGGTCCGCCTGCCCGACCAGCCCGACTACCACAACCACGTCGGGGGCCCGCACGCCGGCGCCATGTTCACCCTGGCCGAGTCCGCGAGCGGCGCCATCGTCCTCGCCGCCTTCGGCGACCAGCTCTCGCGCGCCGTGCCGCTGGCCGTCCGCGCCGAGATCGGCTACAAGAAGCTCGCCATGGGCCCCGTCACCGCGACCGCCGAGCTCGGCCGCCCGGCCGCCGACGTCGTCGCCGAGCTGGACGCGGGGGAGCGCCCCGAGTTCCCGGTGCGCGTCTCGATCACGCGCGAGGACGGCGCGGAGACCGGCGAGATGACCGTCGTGTGGACCCTGCGTCCGAACAAGTAGTCGCGCCGGGTCAACCGGCGAGCCCTTTTACGAGTCCTTTCCTCCAGTAGGCTTCCCCGGCGTGCGCCGCGCGGCGCACGCCGGGACAGCAGGTCGTCAACCGGGGAGGAACCGGCGTTGCACATCCAGGAGTGGCTCGAAACAGTACCGGCGATCGCCGTCTACCTCCTGGTGGGCGGGGTCATCGGACTGGAGAGCCTGGGCATCCCGCTTCCCGGTGAGATCGTCCTCGTCAGCGCCACGCTGCTGGCCGCGACCCAGGACCACATCAACCCCTACGTCCTGGGCGCGTGCGCCGTCGCGGGTGCGATCATCGGCGACTCGATCGGCTATCTGATCGGCCGCAAGGGCGGCAAGCCGCTGCTCGCCTGGCTGGGCCGCAAGTTCCCCAAGCACTTCGGCCCCCACCACGTCGCCACCGCCGAGCGTTCCTTCCAGAAGTGGGGCATGTGGGCCGTCTTCGTCGGCCGCTTCATCGCCCTGCTCCGCATCTTCGCCGGCCCGCTGGCGGGCGTGCTGAAGATGCCGTACTGGAAGTTCCTCATCGCCAACGTGCTCGGCGGCATCGTCTGGGCGGGCGGCACGGTCGCCGTCATCTACTCCGTCGGCAAGGTCGCCGAGGAGTGGCTGAAGAAGTTCTCCTGGCTCGGCCTGCTCGCGGCCGTGCTCTTCGGCCTGGGCTCCTTCGTCGTCATGCGGATCAAGGCCAAGAAGGCCGCGGCCGGGCAGACCGCCGAGCAGCAGGCGGCCGAGGCCGAGCCCGCGCCCGTCGCGGCCGCGGAGTGACGGCCGTGACGGAACGGGCACTGATCCGCGGTGTGGGCGGGAAGCAGCCGGAGGTCGACCCGGCCGCGTTCGCCGCGCCGACGTCGGTCGTGATCGGCGAGGTGACCCTCGGCGCGGAGGCGAGCGTTTGGTACCACGCCGTGCTGCGCGCCGACTGCGGGCCGATCACCCTCGGCGCCGGCAGCAACATCCAGGACAACTGCACCGTGCACGTCGATCCGGGATTCCCCGTCCGCGTCGGCGAGCGGGTGACCGTCGGGCACAACGCGGTGCTGCACGGCTGCACCGTCGAGGACGACGTGCTGATCGGCATGGGCGCGACCGTCCTCAACGGCGCCACGATCGGCGCGGGGTCCCTGGTCGCCGCCCAGGCGCTCGTGCCGCAGGGCATGCAGGTGCCGCCCGGCTCCCTGGTGGCCGGGGTGCCGGCCAAGGTCCGGCGGGAGCTGACCGAGGAGGAGCGCGAGCACATCCGGGTCAACGCCGCGATGTACGTCGAGCTGGCGAAGGCGCACCGCGAGGCGTCGGAGGACCCCGCCCCGTAGCGCTCCCTGCGGACCGTCCCGCGGAACGGTCCGAGATCAGCCGCCACACCGGAACGTTCCTCCACGCCCACCGCGCCGCCTTCCGGCAACGACGCCTGAACGGGCACGGCACGCTACGGGGTGAGCAGCGGCAGCTCCCGGAAGGCGTGGTGCTGCCAGAGCACGCGGGAGGTCTCCTCCGGGTAGGGGGCGACGGACGGGTGGGTGTCGAAGAGCCGGGTGAGGCGCTGCCCGGGCTCGTACACCGGCCAGCCGGGGTCGCCGTGGGTGGCGAAGGCCGTCCAGGCGGCGCGGAGGCGCGCGGACAGTGTCTTCGCCTCCGGTGAGGGATCTTCGCCGATCAGCAGGGCCGGCTGTCCGCTGTCCAGGTTGCCGAAGAGGAGCGGTACGTCGAGACCGTGGCAGGCGCCGAGGACACCGCCCATGCCCGGGGCGGGCCAGGTCAGCTCGTAGACGTGGGCGCGTCCGCCGGCGGCGGTCTGCGCCTCGGCGAGGTGGAGGGTCGGCATGCGGAACAACCAGTCGGAGTTGACCAGCTCGTACAGCTCGTCCGGGCCCGCGGACGGGAAGGCGTCGCGGTAGGCGCGTGAGCCGTCCCCGCCCGGGGCGAGGGCGTCCAGGGCGGTGGCCGCCTGCTCCGCCGTCACCTGGCCGAGCAGCCCGGACACCGCGGCGAGCAGCCTCTCCTCGTCACGCGTGTGGCCGACGAGGAGTTCGACGCCCCGCCCGGCGCCGTCGGCCAGAGCGCGCCAGGGAGTGACCGGCAGGACGTCGCCGTCGACGACGGGCGACACCAGGATCGGGCGGTGCACGACCTGACCCCAGCGCTCCGCCCACGCGGACGCCTTGGCGGCGACCGCGTCACCGGCGGCGGACAGCCGTGCCGGGTCCACGGCCGACAGGTCGGCCACCGTGGGGCCCAGGCCCAGCTCGGCGGCGCAGGCGGCGGCGATGTCGGCGGCCAGCGCTGTCGAGAAGAAGGTGCCCTGCGCGCTCTGCGCGACGGCCCGGCGGAAGAGCCCGGCCGCACGCGGCATCGCCAGCAGGGCGGCGACCGAACCGCCGCCCGCCGACTGGCCGAAGACCGTGACCCGCTCCGGGTCGCCTCCGAAGGAACGGATGTTGTCGCGCACCCACTCCAGAGCGGCGACCTGGTCGAGCAGGCCGCGGTTGGCGGGTGCCCCCTCGATCTGGGCGAACCCCTCGATGCCCACGCGGTAGTTGAACGTCACGACGACGACGCCGCCGTCCCGCGCCAGGCGCCCGCCGTCGTACTCGGGCAGTCCGGACATGCCGATCACATAGGCGCCGCCGTGGATCCACACCATGACGGGGAGCCCCGCAGCCGGCTCCGGCGCGGGTGACCAGACGTTGACCGTCAGCCAGTCGTCGCCCGCCGCGTCCCGGGCCAGGGCGTCCATGCCGAGTGCGCCGCCCTGCGGGGGCGGCGGGCCGTACGACACGGCCTCCCGCACGCCGTCCCAGCTCCGTGCCGGCCGCGGCGCGGCGAAGCGGAGCGCACGGACCGGCGGCTCGGCGAACGGGATGCCCCGGAAGACCCCGAGGCCGGCCTCCCACCGGCCGCGCAGCACCCCGGCTGCCGTAAGGACCTCGGGTTCGGACGCGGACGGCTGGGACGCGGCACCGGGCATCACGGCTTCCTCCTGGACGGCTTGAGCGCGACTCGGACGACTCCCCGGGCGATGCGGCCCGACGCCGCAATGATGGCCGTCGGCTCATGGCGCGGGCCACCCGTTTACGGGCGGCCCGTGGCGTCCCGACCGTCGCGCCCCAGCGGCCGTGGTGCCGGGGCGGCGCCGTCAGCCCGTGGCCAGCAGAACCGTTCCGACCAGTGCCAGTCCGGCGCCCGCGGCCTGCACCGTGCGCAGCTGCTCGCGCAGCACGCCGCGGGCGGCGAGGGCGGTGACGACGGGGTAGAGGGAGGCGAGGACGGCGGCGACGGTGACCGGGCCGTTGTTGGCGGCGATGGAGTAGGTGCCGTTGGCGGCCACGTCGGCGAGGCCGACGAAGGCGAGGGCGGGCAGCGCCGAGCGGATCGCGCTCCAGCCTTCCTCGGGCAGGGCGGGGTTGCCGCGGCGCACGGAGGCGTAGAGGGCGCCCGCGCCGACGACGACGTTGCACAGGCGCTGGACGAAGAGGGCGAGGAAGAGCCCGGTGAGGTTGTGCGACGCCTCGGAGATCAGGGCCATCACGGAGCCGAAGCCGAACGCGGCGACGAGCGTGAGGAGCAGCGTCTGCCGCTGTACGGGCGCGCCGCCCAGGCTCGGCCCGCTGGCGAGGACGACACCCGCCACGGCCACGGCTATGCCCGCGAACTGCAGGATCCCGGGCCGTTCGCCCAGCACGAGCCCCACACCCAGCGGGACCGCGACGCCGCCGAGCGCGCCGAGGGGGGAAACCACGCCCATGGGGCCCAGGGCCAGGGCCTTGTAGAAGGCGAGCATCGCCGCCGGGCCGACGACGCCGGCCGCCACCGCGTACCAGAGCTGGGGCCCGGCCTCGGACCAGCCGCCGGTGCCGATCACGATCGCGCCCAGGGCGAGGACGGCCAGCAGCTGGGAGACCAGGACCACGGTCAGGGCGGGCATGCGCCGGGTGAGCAGCCCGCCGCCGAAGTCGGCCAGCCCCCACATGAGGCTGGTGGCCAGGGCGAAGACCGGTGTCATGGGGGAGACCTCGCAGTACAGTGTGATGAACGGTGGCGTCCACGACACCGTAGTACACGATACTCGACTTACGAGAATAATATTTTGGACGGGATGGATCGACCGACGTGACGGACCTCGACCAGCTCACGCAATCGCTCGCCCGCAACCTCAAGCGCTGGCGCGGTGAGCGCCACTTCACCCTCGACGCCCTGGCGGCCCGCTCCGGCGTCAGCCGCGGCATGATCATCCAGATCGAGCAGGCCCGGACGAACCCCAGCGTCGGCACCACGGTGAAGCTCGCCGACGCCCTGGGCGTCAGCATCACCACGCTGCTCGACTACGAGCAGGGCGCCCGCGTGCGGCTCGTGCCCGAGGAGCAGGTGGTGCGCATGTGGTCCACCGAGGCGGGCAGCCACACCTCACTGCTCGTCGGCGCCGATGTGCGCGGCCCACTGGAGCTGTGGGACTGGCGCCTCGTGTCCGGCGACAGCAGCGTCTCGGACCCCCACCCGCCCGGCACGGTCGAGATGCTGACCGTACGGTCGGGCCGCCTCACGCTCGTCGTCGACGGCGAGGAGCACGAGGTCGCCGCCGGCACCTCGGCCACCTTCGAGGCCGACGCCCCGCACACCTACCGCAACGACGGCACCGAGCCCGTCGAGATGACGATGGTGGTGGCCGTCCCGCCCGCGGGCTGACCCCCGAGCGCACGGGGCCCGCCGGGAGACGTCGAGCGACGCTCTCCCGGCGGGCCCCTGTGCGTGGTGGCTCCGTGCGCCGGTGAAGACGGTGCTCCCGAAGGCGGTGCTCCCGAAGGCGGTGTTCCGGAAGGCGGTGCTCCCGAAGACGGTGCTCCTGAAAGCGGAGTGAAACCGTAGTGAAAGCGGACGCTCCTAGTGTCGTTCTCACCGGGAACCGACTGGATGGGGAAACGGGCCATGAAAAGTGCCAAGGAACCGACGATCTACCAGGACGTGGATATCATCCGCCGCATCCAGGAGCTCATGGTTCTGTGCTCCTTGCTGCCGCCCGACGGCAAGCTGCGTGAAGCGCTGGAGTTCGCTCTCTCGCTCCACGAGGAGCCGGTACTGGCCCGGATCACTCCCCTCACCAATCTCCATCCCTTCGCGACGAAAGCCTGGCTGGAGTCCCTGTGGCTCGGCGACGGCGTTTCCAGCGAGGAGAAGGAGCTGGTCGCCTGGCAGAACAACAGCGACAACATGGGACCGGCCATTCGTGAACTCAAGAATGCCGAACAGCAATCCGGCATCAGGCTGGTCGCACAGCTGACGTCCTGACACCCGCCGGGTGCCGGGATTCACCTCAACATCGGAGGTAAGCCATGACCGCTTCGATTCTTCAGCAGTCCGTCGTGGACGCCGACTTCCGCGCGGCGCTGCTCGAGAACCCCGCCGCCTTCGGCGCTTCCGCCGCGGCCCTGCCCACGCCCGTCGAGGCCCAGGACCAGGCGTCCCTTGACTTCTGGACCAAGGACATCGCCGCCACGGAAGCCTTCGCCTGCCGCCAGAGCTGCAGCTTCGGCCCGTTCACCTTCGTGTGCGACGGCAACACCAAGTAAGTGGCTGCTGCCTCTAGGCGGTAATGCTCGCCCGGTGCGATGACGCGGTGGGCCGGTGACCTGCCGGCCCACCGCGTTGCGCCGCGCGGCGGCGCCCCTGCCACGAGGGTCACGAGGCTCCTTCGACTTCGACCGCAGGAGAAATTCGCATATGGGTATGGGTAACGCGTATCCGCTGGACATCGCAGCACGGGCGGCCAATCTGACCGAACGGTTACGGGTCGTGGCCGCGGCGGGCGGCGAGGCGGCCGTGCGGGACAACACGGTCGAGCTCGACGCCTTCGACCGCTGGAAGGCCGACACGCTGGCCGGAAAACTGGCCGACAAGTTCCACCAGGAATCGCTCCACCGCGGCCGGCCGCCCCAGCACACCAAGGACGAACTCGCCGGCGTGCTGTCCGCCTACCGTCGTCTGGAACTCGGCCTGGACACCGCGGACGACGACGTCCGGACGCTTCTCGGCGAGCTGCAGAGCGCCTGGCTGCCCGCCTACCGTGCGGCCCTCGACGCCCACGACGCCGCCCGCGACGACGAACGGGCCGACGCACAGCCGGGCGAGGAGCCCGGCTGGCGCGGGTTCGACGTGTACTACGGCCGGCTGGCGAAGGCGTGCGAGCCGTTCCTGCGCGAACTGGGTCGCGGCCTGGGCGCCGCGCGCGACGCCGCACAGGGCGAAGGCGCCGCGCTCTCCCCGCAGTTGGCCGAGGACATCCAGCGCCACCTGCTCGACCGCTTCGAGCTGAGCCTGGCCTGGGCCGTGGAGGCCGACGCCAACGTGCACTGCACGCAGGCCGGGATCGACAAGGCCGAGGCCACCCGCGAGGACTACCTCGCCTACCTCGACACCACGTTCTCCGACAGCGCCGCCTACCACCGCTTCTACCTGAAGTTCCCCGTGCTCGGCCGCTGGCTCGCCCACACCACCGCCCTGCTCACCGCGTTCGGCCGCGACCTCTTCGACAGCCTGGCCGCCGACGCGGAGGCCATCGGCACCGAATTCTTCGGGCAGCCCGTCACCGCGTTCACCTCGCTGCGCCTCGGCGACTCCGACCCCCACGCGGGCGCGCGCACCGTCGCCCGCGTCGCCGTCGTGCTCGCCGACGGACGCACCGGCGAATTCTTCTACAAGCCGCGCAGCGTCCGGTCCGAGGCGGCGCTCCAGGACGTCCTCGCCAGGCTGGCGGACGACGGGGTCGTCGACTTCGCGACCCGGCCCGTCCTGCCCCGGGACGGCTACGGCTACGAGGCGCTGATCCCCGCCGGCCGCAACCGCGTCGAGACCCCCGAAGAAGTCACCCGGATCTACCGGGAACTGGGCGGCTACCTGGCGCTGTTCTACGTCCTGGGCGGCAGCGACCTCCACTTCGAGAACGTCATCGTCGCCGACGGACACGCCTTCGTCTGCGACGCCGAGACCGTCCTCGGCGTCCACCCCCAGGGGCGGGCACAGTCGGAGGGCACCCTCCTCGACTCCGTCTTCAAGACCGGACTCCTCGAATGGCCGCGCGCCGCGAGCCCGGGCGAGGAGGCCGCCGCCGAGATGCGCATCAGCGGCTACGCGGGCGGCGAGGGCTACGACGTCCCCGTCCCGGTGGCCCGCCGCACCGGCGAGGGGCTCACCTTCGCGGCCTCCGTCGTGCACAAGACCGGCGTCCACGTCGAGACCAGCGCCTCCAACCGCGTCTACCTCGGCGAGGAGCTCGTGCGTCCCGAGGACCACGTCGAGTCGATCATGGAGGGCTTCAACCGCGTCTACGACTGGTTCGCCGAGGACCCCGACGCGTCCGTCGACTACCTGATGGAGACGTTCAGCTGGGTCACCGCCCGCTTCATCAACTGGGGCACCCAGATCTACGCCCAGCTGCTGAGCGCCGCCCGCCACCCGCGCTGCCTCACCGAACCCCTCGAAGTGGACCTGCTCGCCAACACCGTCCG
Source organism: Streptomyces cinnamoneus (assembly GCF_014650495.1). Classification (GTDB taxonomy): domain Bacteria; phylum Actinomycetota; class Actinomycetes; order Streptomycetales; family Streptomycetaceae; genus Streptomyces; species Streptomyces cinnamoneus. The sequence continues at coordinate 298,251 of NZ_BMVB01000001.1, forward strand.
CACCTTCCCCCGCACCTGGGACGCCGAGGGCGTCCTGGCCGGACGGGAAGTGGCCGCCATGTGGCAGATGGACGTGCCGCTGTTCACCGCGGCCGCCCACGCCAGGCAACTCGTCCACGGGCACGGCGACCCGCTGTCCGCGCGCCTGGACAGCTCCCCGATCGACCACGCGGCCGCCCGCATCCGGCGGCTGTCGCAGCGGAACCGTGAACAGCAGAGCCAGTACATCGCCGCCAGCCTCTCGACCGGCGAGATCAGCAGCCCCGCCTTCGTCGCCACCTCCCTGGACTACGCGGCCAGGATCGGCGACCGCCTGTGCGACGAGCTGCGGGCCCCCGCCGCCCCCGCCCCCTGGACCTCCTACCAGCTGTCCGGCGAGTCCCTCGCCGAAGTGGACATCGAGGCCGACCTCTACCAGGGCTCCGCCGGCGTCGTCCTCTTCCTCGCCTACCTCGACCAGCTCGTGCCCCGCCCCGCGTACCGCAAGGCCGCCCGGCAGGCCCTCGACCACGTCCTCGTCCACTGGGACCGCGACCGGCTCGGCGCCTTCGCCGGACTCGGCGGCGTCGTCTACCTCCTCACCCACCTGCACCGCCTGTGGGGCGACGAGGAGCTCCTCGACCTGGCCGTGCGGCTCAGCGACGAGCTGCCCGCGCGCATCGACGAGGACCGGCACTTCGACATCCTGCACGGCGCGGCCGGCCTCATCCCCGTCCTGCTCGGCCTGGCCCAGGAGACCGGCGGCCACGGCATCGAGCACGCCCACCGCTGCGCCGAACACCTGCTGCGCCACGCCGAGGACGACGGCACCACCCTCAGCTGGCCCCCCTCCGCGGCCGACGAGACGTACGGCAACCTCACCGGCTTCTCGCACGGCTCCGGCGGCATCGGCTGGGCGCTCATCCAGCTCGGCCGGCACACCGGCCGGTCCGACTACATCGAGGCCGGGCGCAAGGCGTTCGCCTACGAGGACCGGCACGTCGACGAGCAGGAGAAGGACTGGTACGACCTGCGGATCAACAACGGATCCGCGGTCAAGGGCGCCCGTCACTTCTCCAACGCCTGGTGCAACGGCGCGGCGGGCATCGGCCTCGCCCGCATCAGCAGCTGGGCCGCGCTCGACCGCAGCGACGAACAACTGCTGCGCGACGCACAGCAGGCCCTGTCGGCGACCCTCCGGAACTTCCCCCGCCTGAAGAACCACACCCTGTGCCACGGCACCTCCGGCAACGCCGAACTCCTCCTGCGCTTCGCCCGGCTGAGCGACGAACCCGCCTTCCAGCTGGAGGCCAACGTCCAGGTCCAGGCGCTGTGGCGGAGCCTCGACGAGGCCGGCGGCGGCGCCGGCGGGGGCAGCGCCGACTTCTTCCCGGGACTGATGATCGGCATCTCCGGGTTCGGCATGCACTTCCTGCGACTGGCGGCCCCGGACCGCGTCCCGTCCGTGCTGCTCCTCGACCCGCCGTCGCACCACGAACAGTAAGGAGTGGCTCCACCATGGCCCTGAAGACCTGCGAGGAATTCCTGCGCGACGCCCTCGACCCGGCCCGGTTCGGGCGCGAGATGAAGGCGGTCACGGAGGTACCGGAGATCGTCGAGCTCGGCCGCCGCCACGGCTACGGCTTCACCGCGGAGGAGTTCCTGACGAAGGCCATGACCTTCGACGGCACGGCGGCGGGCGGCACGGCCGCGGGCGGCCCGGAGGCGGGCGGGCAACAGGCCCCCCGGCAGACCCCGCCCCCCGGGACCCCTGCGAACGGCGCGCCGGCACCGGCCACCGCCACCAGCTTCGCCCACTACGAGTACCGTCTGGACGACCTCCCGGAGTTCGCGCCCGTCGTGGCCGAGCTGCCCCGGCTCAAGGTCATGCCACCCTCCGCCCGCCTGGACCGGTTCGCCGGGCACTTCCGCGAGGAGGACGCCCGGACCGTCTCCACCTCGCCCGCCGACCCCGCCTACCAGGCATGGCACCGCGACCTCGCCGCGCGGGGCTGGCAGGACGAGGGCGCCGCGCCCGGCGCCCCGCGCCGCGACTTCCACCTCGTCAACCTGGACGAACACGTCGACTACCCGGGCTACGAGGACTACTTCGCCGCGAAGACGCGGGTCGTGGCCGCCCTGGAGAACCTCTTCGGCGGCGAGGTGCGGGCCTCGGGCTCCATGTGGTATCCGCCGTCGAGCTACCGGCTCTGGCACACCAACGCGGACCAGCCGGGATGGCGCATGTACCTGGTGGACGTGGACCGGCCCTTCGCCGACCCCGGCCAGACCTCCTTCTTCCGCTACCTCCACCCGCGCACCCGCGAGATCGTCACCCTCACCGAGAGCCCGCGCATCGTGCGCTTCTTCAAGGTGGAGCAGGACCCGGAGAAGCTCTTCTGGCACTGCATCGCCAACCCCACGGACCGGCACCGCTGGAGCTTCGGCTACGTCGTGCCGGAGACCTGGATGGACGCCCTCCGCCACCACGGCTGACCCGGCACCCGTCGTCCGCGCACCGCGCGGCACCAAGGAGGAGCGATGTTCGGAGCAGGACCGCGGACGGCGCGGGGGCCCGCGGCGGGGACGGACGGCGACGCCGCCCACCGAAGCGGCCGGCCGGCACCGGCCGCCGGGGCCGCTGGCGGCCCGACGGCCGGGTCCGGTCCGCCGGCCGTCCTGGCGCGGGGGCTGGGCAAGTCGTACGCGGGAGTGGAAGCCGTGCGCGGCATCGACCTGACCGTCGCCCAGGGCGAGACCTTCGGCTTCCTCGGCCCCAACGGGGCGGGCAAGACCACGACGATCTCGATGCTGACCACCCTCGCCACGCCCACCACGGGCCGGATCGAGATCGCGGGCCACGACACCCGCACCGCACCCCAGCAGGTGCGCCGCAACCTCGGGCTGGTCTTCCAGGAGACCACGCTCGACCCGGAGCTGACGGCCGTGGAGAACCTGCGCTTCCACGCCGACCTCTACGCACTGCCGCGGGCCGGCCTGGCCGGGCGCATCGCCGAGATGCTGGAGCTCGTCGGGCTCTCCGCCCGCGGCGACAGCCTCGTGCGCACCTTCTCCGGCGGCATGCAGCGCCGCCTGGAGATCGCCCGCGGCCTGCTGCACCGGCCGCGCCTGCTCTTCCTCGACGAGCCGACCATCGGGCTCGACCCGCAGACCCGCGCCCAGGTGTGGGCGCACCTGGCCGAGGTCCGCGAGCGCGAGGCGACGACCATCTTCCTCACCACGCACTACCTCGACGAGGCCGAGCAGTGCGACCGCATCGCCATCATCGACGACGGCCGGATCGTCGCCCAGGGCAGCCCGGCCGAGCTGAAGTCCGTCATCGGCGCGGACCGGGTGGACCTGCGCACCGGTGACGACATGGCCGCGGCCGCCCTGCTGCACGAGCGCTTCGGCCTGGCGGCGGTCCGGGGCCCGAACGGCCTGAGCGTCAAGGTCGCGGAAGGCGCCCGGCTCGTCCCGGCGCTGTGCGCCGCCCTCGACGTGGCCGTCTACGAGGTGACGGTCACCCGCCCCAGCCTCGACGACGTCTTCCTCCACCACACGGGGCGCGGCATCCGTGACGACGCCCTGCCCGGCGCGGCGGGCACGGCAGGCACAGCCGAACCGTCGGACTCAGGAGACAGCACATGACGCACGCCACGGTCGCCCTGCCCGCGGCCGACCGCCACGCCCCCGGCCGGCTCGCCGCCGAATGGCGCGCGGGCAGCATGGTGTGGCGGCGCGAAATGATCCACTTCCTGCGCTCGCGCGCCGGGATCGCCGTCTCCCTGCTGCAGCCGCTGCTGTTCCTCTACGTGCTGGGCATCGGCCTGTCCCGGATGTTCAGCGGCGCCGGCTCGTCGGACGACTACATGATCTTCCTCTTCCCCGGTGTGCTGGTGATGGCGGCACAGGCCCCGGCGATCTCGGTGGGAGCCTCGATCGTCTGGGACCGGCAGAGCGGCTTCCTGCGCGAGATGCTGGTGGCCCCCGTCCGCCGCAGCACCCTGCTGATCGGCAAGTGCCTGGGCGGCGCCACCGTCGCCGCCTGCCAGGGCGCGGTCGTCCTGGCCAGCGCGGGCCTGGTGGGCGTGCCCTACCGCGTCGACCTCTTCGCCGCCCTGCTGGCCGAACTCCTGCTCGCCTCCCTGGCGATGACGGTCCTCGGCGCGGTGATCGCCGTGCGGATCCAGCGGATCCAGACGTTCCACACAGCGCTGACCGTCCTGACGGCACCGATGGTCTTCCTGTCGGGGCTGATGTTCCCCGTCAGCGCCATGCCGGCCTGGATGGCGGCGCTCACCCTGGTCAACCCCCTGACCTACGCCGTGGACGCCATGCGTCAGACGATCACGGCCTTCCACCCCGCGCCCGCGGCCGGGGCATCGGGTGCGCCCATCTTCGACCCCGTCTCCTGGGGCGGCTGGGACGTACCGCCGGGCCTGTCGGTGGTGCTGGTGGCCGTGTTCTCGGCCCTGGCCCTGGCGGCGGCCTCCCGGCGCTTCTCCCGCACCGACTGACGGCGTTCGCGGACCGACTGAAAACACCGTCGTTCCCACGCGTCCAACCGTGGATCATCACTCACGTCCAGCGCCCGGATTCACATCTGAGGAGACATCACCATGCGTAGCACCAGACGCCTTTCGTTACGTCGCCGTTCCGCCCTGCTGATGGGCGCCGCCTCCCTCGCGGCGCCGGCGCTGCTGACGGTCCAGGCCGGCGAGGCGCAGGCGTTCGGCACGATCAACTCGCTGGGCCAGCGCGCCGAGCACGAGCGCATCACCCGGGCGGCGCTGGCCTGCGCCGCCGGCACGTCGTCCGACGGATCGTGCTTCGAGGCCCGGTCGATCGATCAAGTGGCCGGTCACACGGGGACGTTCGGGGCCGTCGGGTCGCCGGACTCGGACGAGATCTTCACCCCCGAGGCGCACTGCGACGACGCCGACTACCTCACGGCCTCCGGCTACCCGCGCACCCGTCAGCAGGCCAGCGACCAGCTCGTCGCCTGCATATCCAAGCTGCAGGGACGTTTCAGCCAGGGCGTCGCCGCCGGCTCGGGCACCCTGAACGGGGACGGCACGGTCTCCCCGGGCAACAGCGACCTGTCCCAGGACTGCACCTTCACCGGCGGCGTCCCCGGGCGCGGCAAGTGCAACGCCATCGAGGGCTTCGGCCGGGCCCTGCACGGTGTGCAGGACTTCTACTCGCACAGCAACTGGGCGGACAAGGCGGACCCCAACCAGGCCGTGGGCGTCAACAACCCGCCCGGCCTCAACATGTCGGGCCCCGCCCCACTGCTCTCGCTCAAGAGCGGCCGCCCTCCGGCGGCCTCCTCGGTGCCGGCGCAGCTGTCCACGGGCTGTTTCTCGCTCAACCCCTGGGGCTGCTCGGGCCGGGTGACCCACAGCACCCTCAACAAGGACACCGGCCTGATCGACCCGGCCAGCGGCGCCACCAGTGACCCGACGACGAACCGCGGCAGGATCACCGGCAACTTCGACCGCGCCGTCAAGGGTGCCATTGCCGACACCCGCCGTCAGTGGGCCGACTTCCGGACCGCGCTGACCGAGCGCTACGGCCAGGAGCGCGGCCAGCGCATCGCCTGCGTCCTGACGCACGACAACCCCGTGCGCGACTGCCGCTGATCCCTCGCGGCCCCGCGTCCCGCCGGCCCGGTGCTCCGCGCCGGGCCGGCCGGCACGCACCGGACCGGTCCTCGCGGGTCAGGCGTCGCCGTACGCCTCGCCGCCGAGCTCCAGCACGGCCGTCCCGGCGGTGGTGTCCGCCAGCCAGGCCCGGAACCCCTCGACGTCGGCCTCGGGCAGCCCGATCCCGATGCGCACGCCCTCGCCGTAGGCCACCTCGCGCACCTCGCGCCCGGTGGCCCGCAGGTCGTTCTGCAGCTTCCCGGCCCGCTGGTGGTCGACCGTGACCGTGGCCAGCCGGAAGCGCTTGTGGGTCACCGTGCCGAGCTCGTCGAGGGCCTCGCCGACCACTCCGCCGTACGCCCGGATCAGACCGCCCGCGCCGAGCTTGACGCCGCCGAAGTAGCGGGTGACGACCGCCACGACGTAGCGCATGTCGCGCCGGAGGAGCATCTGCAGCATGGGCACGCCCGCGGTGCCCCCGGGCTCGCCGTCGTCGCTGGCCTTCTGGACCGAGCCGTCGGCGCCGAGGACGTACGCCCAGCAGTGGTGCCGCGCGGTCGGGTGCTCCTTGCGGATGCGCGCGAGGAACGCCTGCGCCTCCTCCTCGGTGGCGGCGGGCGCGAGCGCGCAGATGAAGCGCGACCTGCTGATCTCGATCTCGTGCACGCCTTCGAGCGCGACCGTGCGGTACTCGTCCTGCATTCCGCCAGCCTAGACGTCTCCGCGGCGCCGCCCGGACCCGGGAATGGTCCGGCGACCTAGATCGTTGAGCCGGCATGTTCGCAGAACCGGGGATCATCCAGAAGATCATCGAGGGGACCGGCGACACCTGGGCGCTGGTCGGCCTCTCCGCCAACGAGCAGCGCGCCGCGTACGGCGTCGCCGAGGTGCTCCAGCGCCACGGCAAGCGCATCGTTCCCGTCCACCCCAAGGCCGAGACGGTCCACGGCGAGCTGGGCTACGCCTCCCTCGCCGACATCCCCTTCGACGTCGACGTCGTGGACGTCTTCGTCCGGTCCGAGCTCGCGGGTGCCGTCGCGGACGAGGCGGTAGAGATCGGCGCCAAGGCCGTCTGGTTCCAGCTCGGGGTGATCGACGAGGAGGCGTACGACCGCACGCGCGGGGCGGGCCTGCTGATGGTCATGGACCGCTGCCCGGCGATCGAACTCGGCCGGCCGCGGGGACGGGCGGTCTGACATCTTCCTGCGAAGGTCTCCGCGAACGGTTGTGCGACCATGCCGGATTCCCTTGGAATGTGCTCCTCAGTCCTTTTGGTCAAGGAGTACAGATGCGCAAGTCCCTTGCTGTTGCGGCCGCTTCGGCGGTTGCCGGCCTCACGCTGATGGCCGGCACCCCGGCGAACGCGGCGCCGGCCGCCGCCACCACCGTACCGAGCTGTGTGACGTCTACCTTCTCGACGCCGTTCTTCGCGATGGTCCGCGTCGACATGGAGAACAAGTGCACCACCGAGCAGCGGGTGAAGCCGTCGTTCAACTACGAGCTGAAGGACGTTCCGTGCTACGCCCTGCAGCCCGGTCAGAAGGCGGTGTTCAGCCGGGACGTGATCTTCGCCTCCGGGTACACGTTCGCCGGCCTCGTCAGCTGCTGACACCCGGCCCGTAGCGGTCACGGCTCACACCGTCACACCGTCAGTCCCGCGTCGCGGGCGCACAGCGCCGCCTGCACCCTGTTGCCGACCTCCAGGGCGGCCAGGATGCGGCTGACGTGAGCCTTGACCGTGCTCTCCCGCATGCCCAGGCCGTCGGCGATCTCCGCATTGGAGGCGCCGGCGGCCAGGAGCCCCAGGACGTCCGACTCGCGGGGGGTCAGCCGCGCCAGGCGCTGCTGGGCGGCTTGGACATCGCGGGACGCCGTGCGGTGGTAGCGGTCGACCAGACGGCGGGCCGCGGCGGGGTGGAGCATGGCCTGGCCCGCCGCGACGACCTGTATCGCCCGGATGATCTCGGCCGGATCGGTGTCCTTGAGGAGGAAGCCCGAGGCGCCGGCCGCCAGCGCGTCGTACACGTACTGGTCGAGGTCGAACGTGGTCAGCATGACGACTTCCGGCGGGCTGGGCAGCGCGCGCAGCCGCTCGGTGGCCGCTATCCCGTCCATGCGCGGCATCCGGACGTCCATCAGGGCCACGTCCACGCGCAGGGCACCGGCCCGCTGGACGGCTTCGAGGCCGTCGCCCGCCTGTGCCACGACCTCAATGCCGGGGACGTCGTCGAGGATGTCGGCGAGGGCCAGCCGGACCAGGCTGTCGTCGTCGACGATCAATGTACGGATCATGCCGCTCCCGGCGCGAGGTGTTCTTCGACAGTGCTGACGGGGATGTCGGCGGCGATGTTCCAGCCACCGCCCCCCGAAGGTCCGTAGTCCAGCCGGCCGCCCAGCGCCGTGACGCGCTCGGCCAGTCCGACCAGCCCGTAGCCGCTGCTGACCGGCGGCTCCCCGGCGGCGGACGCCGGGTCGCCGGCGCGGTTGTGCACCTCGACGCTGGAGGCCGGGGGACCGTAGCGCACGACGACCCGCACGGGGGCCCCGGGAGCGTGCTTGCGGGCGTTGGTCAGCGCCTCCTGCACCAGCCGGTGGACGGCGAGGCGGTGACTGGCCGGGAGCGGCCCGGCCGCGCCCTCGACGACCGCGTCGATCTCCTGGCCGGCCGCGCGCGCCTCGTCGAAGAGGGCGGGCAGCTCGCGCAGCCCCGGGACGCGCTGCCCCTGCAGCTCCGGGTGGTCGGGATCGCGCAGGACGCCCAGGACGTCCCGCAGGTCGCCCAGGGCCTCGGTGGAAGTGGTGCGCAGCAGTGCGAGCCGGTCCGCCACGGGCTCGGGAAGGGTGGCGGCCCGCCGCTGCAGGGCTCCGGCGTGCAGGGCCAGCAGGCTCAGCCGGTGGGCGAGCACGTCGTGCATCTCGGCGGCGATGCGGGCCCGTTCGCTCAGCCGCGCCTGCTTGGCGCGCAGCTCGCGCTCGACGCGCAGGTGCTCGACCTGCGCCGTCAGGCTCGCCTCCAGCCGCCTACGGCTGTCCGCCCACAGCCCCAGCACCATGACGAGGGCGAACGGCAGCACGGGGCCGTACGCACGGGTGCTCCACAGCAACTGCTCCGGCTGCGCGAACCAGTTGCCGGCCAGCGCCACCGCGGCACACGCACAGCCCAGCGCGCGCCACCCGCGCGAGGCGAGGTAGAAGAGCATGACCAGCAGGGGCAGCAGGGCGCCCACCACGACCGCGGCGCAGACGGTCACCACCACCGTGACCAACGGGACGCGGTAGCGCACCGCCAAGGAGAGGCTGCCGACGGCGGCGACGGCCGTGTCCGGGCCCCACAGCGTGGCGCCGGCCCCCACGTAGGCGTTCTGTACGGCCAGCACACCCACGGCGGCGACCAGCAGCGCCTCCGCCCATCCCGGCCACCTTCGGTCGTCCGCACTCAGCACGGGTAAATCGTAGTCACCCACCGTTTTTGATCCCTCCGCCAGTCGGCCTACGCTACCCCCTACTTTCGTACCGATCGAGCGTCGCACAACGGCCGATGGTGCGCCCCGCGGCGGCCCCTAGTTTCATGGTCATGGATCTGACGCAAGCCAACTCCACGCCCGTACAGCCGCGTTCGGCCACCGGGCTGGCCTTCCTCCGCGAGGCGACCCGCACCTTCCGCACCACCGGCGCGATCGCGCCGAGCAGCCGGCAGCTCGCCGAGCGGCTGGCCGCGCCCCTCGCCCCTGCGAGCAGACTGCGCCGGCCCACCGCGGTGCTGGAGGTCGGCGCCGGCACGGGGCCGGTGACCCGGGTTCTGGCCGGTGCCGTGGGCCCCGCCGACCGGCTCGACGTCGTCGAGATCAACCCCCGCTTCGTCGAGATCCTCAACGGCGCCCTGCGCACGGACCCCGCCATGTCGGCGGCCTCGGACCGCATCCGGATCATCCCCGAGTCGATCACCGAGATGCCCATCGACCACAGCTACGACGTCGTCGTCTCCTGCCTGCCGTTCACCAACTTCGCGCCGGAGACGGTCAGGTCCATCCTGGACCGCTACCTGTCGGTGCTCGTGCCGGGCGGACACCTGACGTTCTTCGGCTACCTCGGCACCCACGCCACCCGCTCGCTGCTCAGCAGCCGGAAGGAGGCCGCCCGCCACCGCGAAGTGACCGACCTGCTGCACGACTTCACCCGCCGCTACGCCAGCCGGCAGAGTGTCGTGTGGCGCAACATCCCGCCCGCCCGGGTGTGGCACGTGCGCGCCCCCGAGCACGCCACCCGGGCGGCGGACGCCGCCTGATGCCCACCGCGGACGAGCTGTTGCACGGAGTGCCGCCCGCGGCCGCGTACGGTCTCGTGCTCGGCCTGGTGCTCCTCGAATCGGTGCTGCTGCTCGGTTCGTTCGTGCCCACGCTCAGCCTGATGCTGTGCGCCGGGGTCCTGGCACAGGAGGGAACGCTGCGGCTGCCCCTGGTGGTGCTGTGCGCCACGACGGGGGTGGTGGCCGGTGACCTGCTCGCGCAGCGCACCGGGCGCCGCCTCGGCCCCGGCCTGCGGCGCTCCCGGCTGGGGAGGCGGCTGCCCGAGGCGGCCTGGGAGCGCGCCTGGTCGGTGCTCCAGCGCCGCGGCGGCCCCGCGCTGCTGGTCTGCCGCTTCGTGCCGGTCGTGCGGACCTTCGCGCCGCACCTGGCGGGCGCCGCCGGCATGCCGTACCGGCGGCTGGCCCCGTACAGCCTGGTGGCGGGCCTGGTCTGGGCGGGCGGGGAAGCCGGTGCGGGATACGTGCTGGGCGCCTCCTACGACCGGCTGACCGCGCCGGGCGGCGGGCTGCCCACGGTCTGCGCCGCCGCCGGCGTCCTGCTGGCGGCAGCGGCGGGGCTGCTCGTGCACCGCCGGCGCGCGCGCCGGGCGGTGGGCGGCTCAGGCCGAGCGGGCCAGCGACAGGCTGACGTCGGTGCGCAGGATCGCGACGTGCAGATGACGCAGCTCGCGCCCGGGGTCCACCCCGAGCTCGTCGCGGAAGACGCCGCTGACCTCCGCGTACGCGGCCAGGGCCTCGCCCCTGCGGCCGCAGCGGTAGAGGGCGAGCATCAGCCGCTGCCACAGGCTCTCGCGCAGCGGGTACTTCGCGGTCAGCGTCCGCAGGTCGCCGACGATCTCGTCGTGGCGGCCGAGGGCGAGGCAGGCGTCGTGGTAGCGCTCGATGGCCCGGATCCACTCCTCCATCAGCCCCGGCACCACGTCCCGGTGGAGCGCGTCCGAGCGCACGCCGCCGAGCGGCTGGCCGTGCCAGAGGGCCAGTGCCTCGGTGAGGGCGGAGTGCTCCAGTGCGCGGTCGCCGAGCTCGGCGGCGAGCCGGGCGCGGGCGGCGGATTCACGGAAAAGAGTGAGATCCAGACAGCCGGTGGGGACCTCGATCAGGTAACCGCTGGGCGAGGTGTGCAGCAGTCCGGAGAGCCCCGCGCCGGCTGCGTCCAGGCTCTGTCGTAAGCGGGTGAGGAGGGTGTGCAGGGCGGGGCGCGGGCTGTGCGGCAGCTCGTCGCCCCACACCAGGTCCACGAGTTTCTCGACCGGGACGATCTCGCCCGGGTGCACGAGCAGGGCCGCCAGGAGGGACCGTTGCCGGCCGCTGGGTAGCGAAACGTTTTTCCTGCCCACCGTGACGCTCAGTGGTCCGAGAACTCGGAAGGATATTGCCCGGTTCATGAACTCTCCCCTTCGCTCATCGAGCCGCACCCTGAAGACGGCTGGGGACTGCCGTGTCCGCTGTCCACTCAAGCGGACGTCGCGGTCAGCAAGCGTACGGTGCGTACAGAGTTGGTTGTCAACTATGGCGTATGAATGTCAGGGTTGTCTGGCGTTATCCATACGCTCAAGCGGACAGAAACAGTCGACCGGGCAACAACTCCCGGGGGAGGGACGGGGCATGAGCGACAGTCGACCGGCACCGGACCGCAACGACCGGCCACTTCTGCGCCAGTTCGACCAGCGGCTCAGTGAACTGATCGCCACCACCGCCGGGGCCGAGGGGAACAAGCGCCCCGGATACGCGCGCCTGGCCAAGGAGATCCGCGACACCACCGGCCGGACCATCTCCGGCACCTACCTGTGGGAGCTGGCCACCGGGAAGAAGCGCAACGTCACGCTCGAACAGCTCGACGTCCTCGCGGAGTTCTTCGGTGTGCCCCCGGAGTACTTCCTCGACGACGAGACCGGCCGCCGCATCGACGACCGCCGAAGACTGGCCATCGCCCTGCGCGACGCCAAGGTGCGCAACCTCGCCCTGCGCGCGGACGGGCTCTCGCCCGACTGCCTGGACGCGCTGATCGCCATGGTGAACGAGGCGCGCAAGACCCAGAACCTGTCGTCCATCGACGATGACGACGACACCGCCACCACCCTTACTTCTTCAGGGTAGTCAACGACCCGACGCCGGTCCCGTGGGCCTGGAGGACCGATGCCACGCCGTACGTACGTCGCCTACCGCCGCTGCCTGAGAAAGGGTCAACGGGAACCCGAGATGCCGTACACGAGCGACGCCGCCCTCCGTCGACGCTGCCGGGCCCTGCTGGCCCGCGTCAGCCTGCCCGAGCCGTTCTCCGTCGAGGTCCTGTGCCGGCACCTCGGCGAACAGCGCGGCCGGCCCATCCACCTGCACCCGCTGCCGGAACAGGCCGCCCTGGCCGGGGCCTGCGGCCTGTGGCTCGCCACCGCCACCGACGACCACATCTTCCACGAGCGCCACACCGTCCGCCCGCACCAGGAGCACATCGTCCTCCACGAGATCGGCCACATGCTCTTCGACCACCACTCGCTGGCCCCGGCCGGCGGCCCGGCGGGCGCCCTCCTGGCCGACCTCGACCCCCGGCTCATCCGCCGTCTCCTCGCGCGCACCAACTACTCCACGCGCCAGGAACGCGAGGCGGAGATGCTCGCCAGCCTGATCCGCACCAGCGTCCGCGCCGGCACCGGGGAACGGCCGCCGGGCGCGCTGGGCCGGCTGCAGGCGGCGCTGGGCGTGGTCGGGTCCCATGGCCGCTGACGTCCTCGATTCCGTCCTGGGGACCACCGGGCTGGTGTGCCTGTGGACCGCGGTGGTCCTGCGATGTCCCTACGCCGTGCGCCACCCCGCACAGCGCGGACTGTGGCTGGCGGTGGCCACGGCGGCCCTGGCGATGACCCTCACCACCTCCATCGGCTCCGTCGTCCCCGAAGCGGCGCTCGGGCTCGCCGGCAACCTCACCGGCATGGTCTCCGCGGGCGCCGTCCTCGGCTTCGTCATCACGATCATGGGCGGGCGGCGCCTGCACACCTGGGCCTGCGGCACGGTCGCCGCCACGGCCCTCGCCCTGACCGTCCTCGGCGTCACCTCCCGGGCCCACCTCTCCTACGGCACCATCGCCGAGATCCCGCCCACCGCCACCGCCTACCGGCTGCTGCTGATCGGCACCCACCTGGCCGTGAACGCGGCCTGCATCGCGGTGTGCTGGCGGTACGGGAGGGGGCCCAGCCGCTCCCCGCTCGCCCTCGGCCTGCGGCTCTTCGGCATCGGCACCGTCCTGGCGGAGCTGTACTGGCTGCGCCTGTTCGCCGGCCTCTTCACCACCTCCGACGCCCTCCTGCGGTACCAGCCCACCCTCATGTCGCTGCACGGCATCCTCCGGGCGGCGGCCGTGCTCGTCCCGACGGCCGTCGCCGTCCGCCGGGCCGCCGCCGACGTCCGGACCATCTGGCGGCTCTGGCCCCTGTGGCGCGAGCTCGTGGACGCCGTCCCGCACGTCGCCCTCGGCCGCCCCCGCCCCCGCCTGCACGAGATCCTCTGGCCCCGGGCCCCCTGGAAACTGCTCGCCTACCGCAAGGTCGTCGAGACCCGCGACGCCATCCTCGTCCTGCACGGCCACGCCGGCCCGGCCGTCACCGCGGCCGCCCGCGACACCGTCGCCGCCGCGGCCCTCCCGGACGAGCGCGCCGAGGCCACGCTGCTCGCCTGCGTCCTGCGCGAGGCCCGGCGGGCCCGGCTCGCCGGCCTCCCGCCGGCCGGCCCCCACCCGCCCGAGCCGCTGGGGACCGGCCTCGGCAACGGCAGCCTGGACGACGAGCGGACCTTCCTCCTCCGCCTCGCCGAGTCCTACGCCACACCACCCGCCCTGACCTTCGCCCCGCCCCGCAGCCTGCCCCGGGACGAGGACCGGCGGGACGAGCGCAGGCGGTGCGCCTGACCCGCGGCGCACCCGGCCGGGGCGCACGGCATGATGCCAACCGTGCCCCCGGCCCCCGGTCCGGGTGCGAAACTGTGGTGACCGATGGACGGTGAGCCGTCCGGAGCGGGTGAGGCAGGCGGGACGACCGCGGCCCGCGCCGGACCGGGCGGGAACGACAGTGGAGGCACAAAGAACATGCGGGTCGGAGCCGTCCTGTGAGACTTCTGCACACCTCGGACTGGCACCTGGGACGCTCCTTCCACCGCGTGAGCCTCCTCGCGGCCCAGCGCGACGTCCTCGACCACCTCCTGCACACCGTGCGCGAGCAGGCCGTCGACGCCGTGCTCGTCGCCGGTGACGTCTACGACCGCGCCGTCCCGCCGCTCGCCGCCGTCGAGCTCTTCGACGAGGCCCTGCACCGCCTCGCCGGCCTCGGCGTGCCCACCGTCATGATCTCCGGCAACCACGACTCGCCCCGCCGCCTGGGCGTCGGCGCCGGCCTCATCGACCGGGCCGGCATCCACCTGCGCACCGACCCGGACGGCTGCGGCACGCCCGTCCTCCTGAGCGACGACCACGGCGACGTCGCCTTCTACGGACTGCCCTACCTGGAGCCGGCCCTGGTCCGCGAGCGGCTGGGCGCCGACGGGGCCGGCCACACCGCCGTACTGGAGGCCGCCATGGAGCGGGTGCGGGCCGACCTCGCCGCCCGGCCCGCCGGGACGCGGTCCGTCGTCCTCGCCCACGCCTTCGTCACCGGCGGCGCCACCAGCGACAGCGAGCGCGACATCACCGTCGGCGGCGTGGCCTCCGTCCCCGCCGACGTCTTCCGCGGCGTCGACTACACCGCCCTCGGACACCTGCACGGCAGCCAGACCATCACCGACCGCATCCGCTACTCCGGCTCGCCCCTCGCCTACTCCTTCTCCGAGGCCACCCACCGCAAGACCATGTGGCTCGTCGACCTCGACGAGCGGGGCACGGTGAGCGCCGAACGCGTCGACTGCCCCGTCCCGCGCCCGCTCGCCCGCATCCGCGGCCGCCTCGACGACCTCCTGGCCGACCCCGGCCTCGACCGCCACGAGGACGCGTGGGTCGAGGCCACCCTCACCGACCCGGTGCGCCCCGAGGAACCCATGGCCCGCCTCGCCCGGCGCTTCCCGCACACCCTGAGCCTCGTCTTCGAGCCCGACCGGGCCCCCGAGGACCCCCTCTCCTCCTACGCCCAGCGGCTCAGGGGCCGCACCGACCGGCAGATCGCCGAGGACTTCGTGGCCCACGTACGCGGCGGGCACGGGCCCGACGCCGCCGAGAGCGCCGTCCTGACCGCCGCCCTCGACGCCGTGCGGCTCGACGACACCGTCGGCGAGGTGGCCCGATGAGGCTGCACCGGCTTGCGATCACCGCGTTCGGGCCCTTCGGCGGCACCCAGCACATCGACTTCGACGAGCTGTCCGCCGCCGGGCTCTTCCTGCTGCACGGCCCCACCGGCGCCGGCAAGACCTCCGTCCTCGACGCGGTCTGCTTCGCCCTCTACAACGGTGTCCCCGGCAGCCGCCAGGGCAGCGGCCTGAGCCTGCGCAGCGACCACGCCGACCCCGGCACGCCCACCGAGGTCGTCCTCGAATTCAGCGTCGCCGGCCGCCGCCTGGAGGTCACCCGGCGCCCCGAACAGCTCCGCCCCAAGAAGCGCGGCACCGGGTTCACCCGCGAGAAGACCTTCAGCGCCCTGCGCGAGCGCCCCGCCGACGGCGGCCCGTGGCAGCCGCTCAGCCGCTCGCACCAGGAGATAGGGGAGGAGGTCACCCAGCTGCTCGGCATGAGCCGCGAGCAGTTCTGCCAGGTCGTCCTCCTGCCGCAGGGCGACTTCGCCCGCTTCCTGCGCGCCGAGGACGCCGCCCGCGGCAAGCTCCTCGGCAAGCTCTTCGACACCGGCCGCTTCGCCGCGGTCGAGGACCGCCTCGCGGAGCTGCGCCGCGCGGCCGACGCCCAGGTGCGCACCGGCGACGAACGCCTCCTCGCCCTCGCCCACCGCATGCGCCAGGCCGCCGCCGACCCCTCGCTGCCGGAGGCCGGGGTGCCGGCCCCGGCGACCGCGACCGTGCCGGAGGCGGGCAACGGGGGCGGCACCACGGCCGGGAGCGGTCCGCGGACCGCCCGCGGCCGGGCGGCCGTGCCCGGACCCCGCGCCGCCGAGCCGCCGCTCGCGCCGGGCGATGCCGGGCTGGCCGAAGCGGTGCTGGAGTGGGCCGCCCTGGCCCGTACGAACGCACGCGAGCGGCAGACCGTGGCCGAGGCCGCAGTCGTCGCCGCCGAGCGGGCCCACCGCGCCGCACAGGACCACGCCGCCGAGGTGCGGGAACTGGCCGCACTGCAGCGCCGGCACGCCGAGGCGGACGCCCGCGCCCGGGCACTGCAGGAGCGGCGCGCCGAGCACGACGACGTCCTGCGGCGCCTGGAGCGGGCCCGGGCCGCCGAGGCCGTCGCCCCCGCGCTGGACCTGCGCGAGAAGGCCGAGGCCGGACGGCTGGCCGCCGCCGACGCGGAGCGGCGGACCCGCGCGGCGCTCCCCGGCGCGCACCGCGACGGCAGCGCCGGACACCTGGCCGCCGCCGAGCACGGCCTGCGCGAGGAACTCGGCGCGCTCTCCGCCGCACGCCGGGCCGAGGCACGCGCCGCCGGCATCGCCCGCGAGCTCACGGAGACCGTCCGCGCGGCCGGCGCCGACGAGGAGGTGCTGGCCGAGGCCGGCGAGTGGCTCGACTCCTGGGAGACCACCCGCCGCGACCACGAGCAGCGCATCGACGCCGCCCAGGAAGCGGTGGGGCTCGCCGAGCGCCTCGCCGGGCAGCTCGAACCGGCCCGGCGCCGCCTCGCGGCCGCCCGCCGCCGCGACGGGCTCGCGCGGGAGATCGCCGGCGCCGAGGCCCGGCTGCTGGCCGCCGGCAAGGGGGCGGGCGACGCCCGTGAGCACTGGCTCGACCTCAAGGAACGCCGGCTGCGCGGCATGGCCGCGGAGCTCGCGGCGGAGCTGACGGCCGGCGAGCCGTGCACGGTCTGCGGTTCGGCCGAGCACCCCGCCCCCGCCCGCCCCGGCGCCGGCCACGTCGACCCGGCGGCCGAGGAAGCCGCCCTGCAGGCGTACCAGCAGGCCGACGCCCTCCGCGAGAAGGCGGCAGGCCGCCTGCAGTCCCTCGGGCAGGACCTCGACGTGGCGACGGCCGAGGCGGGACCGGCGGCCGCGGACGAACTGGCCCGCGCCGCCCGCGAGCTGGAGCACTCCCTGGCCGCGGCCCGGAAGGCCGCGGCCGGTCTGCACGGGGCCCGGCAGGCGCTCGCCGCCGCCGAGGGCGAGTGCGAGCGCCGCCGGGCCGCACAGGAGGAGGCCCGGCTGCGCATCGCGGCCCGCTCCTCCCGCCGGGACCAGCTCGACCGCGAACTGCGCACGCTGCAGGAGGAACTGGAGCAGGCCCGCGGCGGAGAGGAGAGCGTCGCCCGCAGGGCCGCCCTGCTGGAGGAACAGCTCGTGCTCCTCGCCGACGCGGCCGAGGCCGCACGGGAGGCCGGGCGGGCGGCGGACCGGCTCAAGGAAGCCGACGCGCAGCTCGACGACGCGGCCTACCGCGCCGGGTTCGACACCCCCGCGCTGGCCGCCGGGGCCCTGCTGAGCGCCGCCGCGCAGCGGGAGCTGCAGGAGCGGCTCGACCGGTGGCGCAGCGAGGCGGCGGCGGTCGCCGCCGAGCTCGCCGACCGGGCCGTGGCGGACGCCGCCGCGCGGCCGCCCGCCGACCCGCAGGCCGCACAGGCGGCCGTCGACGCCGCGACGGCGGCACTGCGCCGGGCCTCCACCGGGGAGGCCACGGCCCGCACCCGCTGCGAGGACCTCGCCCGGCTCTCCGCCGAGGCCCAGGCCGATGCCCGCCGGCTCGCGCCGCTGCGCGAGGAGTACCACCGGGTGGCGGAGCTCGCTTCGCTGGCGGCCGGGACCTCGGCCCGCAACGAGCGGAAGATGCGCCTGGAGTCGTACGTCCTGGCCGCCCGGCTCGAACAGGTGGCCGCCGCCGCCACCGCCCGCCTGCAGCGCATGTCGGCCGGGCGCTACACCCTCGTCCACTCCGACGCCAGGAGCGGAGGGCGGGCCCGCTCGGGCCTGGGCCTGCACGTCGTCGACGCCTGGACGGGCAGCGAGCGGGACACCGCGACCCTCTCCGGCGGCGAGACGTTCTTCGCCTCGCTGTCCCTGGCCCTCGGCCTGGCCGACGTGGTCACCGAGGAGGCGGGCGGCACCCGGCTCGACACCCTCTTCATCGACGAGGGCTTCGGCAGCCTCGACGAGCAGACCCTCGACGAGGTCCTCGACGTGCTGGACTCGCTGCGCGAGCGCGACCGCACCGTCGGCATCGTCAGCCACGTCGCCGACCTGCGGCAGCGCATCCCGGCTCAGCTGCAGGTCGTCAAGGAGCGCTCGGGGTCCGCGGTCCGGCACCGGACGGCGGGGAGTGCGGGCTGAGGGCGCGACGGGGCAGCGGGGAGGAGTAGACCACGCTGGTGGTCACCGAGCCGAGCGCCCCGATCCGGCCCGCGACCTCCTCCAGGTGGCGCATGGAACGGGCGGTGACCTTGATGACGAAGCAGTCGTCGCCCGTGACGTGGTGCGCTTCGAGGATCTCGGGCGTCGCGGCCAGCAGGTCGTGGAAGGGCTTGTAGTTGCCGTTCGGGTACCGCAGCCGCACGAAGGCGAGCACCGGCATGCCCAGGCGCTCGGGGTCGAGCACGGCGGTGTACCCGCCGATGACGCCGGCCTCCTCCAGCCGCCGGACGCGCTCGGTCACGGCGCTGGAGGACATGTTCACGAGGCGCGCCAGCTCGGCGTAGCCGAGACGTCCGTTGCTCTGCAGGGCGTCGAGTATGCGCCAGTCGGTGGCGTCGGGGGAATAGCCGGTCATGGGCGATGTCTAGCAGGGGAATCCCCGGTCGATCAATAGTTTTCCCGGGGATCTCCCATTCTGGCGGATGATCAAGAGGCGTAGATTTTCCGGCATGACAGCAACCGCCGCTCCGCAGGCCCCCAGCTCCGTCCTCGCCGTTCCGCCCGCCGCGCCCGCCGAGGCGGCGGCCTACTTCGCCTCCCGGCTCGCCTTCCACACCGACGTGGCCGACGTCCACGCCGCGCTGGCGGCCGGCCGCGCGGACTTCGCGGTGGTCGACTCCCGTTCCACCCAGTCCTGGGACCAGGGCCACGTCCCCGGCGCCGTCCACCTCCCGACCGCGCAGATCCCGCAGCTGGCGGCCGAGTTCCTGGACCCGGCCGTCCCCGTGGTCGTCTACTGCTGGGGGCCCGGCTGCGACGGTGCCACCCGTGCCGCCCTGGCCCTGGCCCGTCTCGGCTACCGCGTCAAGGAGATGCTCGGCGGCATCGAGTACTGGATCCGCGAGGGCTACGAGGTCGAGACCTGGGAAGGCACCCGGCAGCTTCCCCCGGACCCGCTGACCGCACCCGTCGACGGCTCCGACTGCGGCTGCTGACGGCCACGCTCCCCGCGCAGGGGACCGGGGGCCGGGGACGCCGGACCGGGGGGCTCAGGCCCCCGGCCCGGCGGACCTCACAGCGCCGACAGCTCCGCCACCAGGTCGTCCAGGCCCAGAGAGCCCTGGGAGAGGGCGGCCATGTGCCAGGACTTCGCGTCGAACGCCTCGCCGTGCGCCGCGCGGGCGGCCTCGCGGCCCTTCAGCCAGGCACGTTCGCCGAGCTTGTAGCCGATGGCCTGGGCCGGCATGCCGAGGTAGCGGACCAGCTCGCTCTCCACGAAGTCCGCCGGGCGGCCGCTGTGCAGGCCGAAGAACTCCTGCGCCAGCTCCGGCGTCCAGCGCTCGCCCGGGTGGAACGGGGAGTGCTCCGGGATCTCCAGCTCCAGGTGCATGCCGATGTCGATGATCACGCGCGTGGCGCGCATCATCTGGGCGTCCAGATAGCCCAGCCGGCGCTCGGGGTCGGTGAGGAAGCCCAGCTCGTCCATGAGGCGCTCCGCGTACAGCGCCCAGCCCTCGCAGTTGGCGCTGACGATGCCGATCGTGGCCTGGTAGCGCGAGAGCCGGTCCGCCACGTGCACCCACTGCGCGAGCTGCAGGTGGTGGCCGGGGACGCCCTCGTGGTACCAGGTCGACACCAGGTCGTAGACGGGGAAGCGGGTCTCGCCCATGGTGGGCAGCCAGGTGCGGCCGGGCCGGGAGAAGTCCTCCGAGGGCTGGCTGTAGTACGGGGCCGCCGCCCCGCCGGGCGGAGCGATGCGGGACTCGACGCGCCGGACGCGCTCGGCCAGCTCGAAGTGCGTGCCGTCCAGCGCTTCGATGGCCTCGTCCATCAGCTCCTGCAGCCAGACCCGCGTCTCCTCGACGCCCTCGATGTGCGCACCGTGCACATCGAGGTGGGCCAGCGCCTCCCAGGGCGTCCTCGCGCCGGGCAGGATCTTCTCCGCCTCCTTCCGCATCTCACCGAGGAGGCGGTGGTATTCGGCCCAGCCGTACGCGTACGCCTCGTCCAGGTCGAGGTCGGTGCCGTTCCAGTAGCGCGACCAGCGGGCGTACCGCTCCCGCCCCACCACCTCCGGTGCGCCCTCGACGGCCGGGGCGTAGACGTCGCGCAGCCAGTCGCGCAGCACGGCGAGGGCGCCCGTCGCCACGGCGGCGGCCTCGGTCAGCTCCTCCTGCAGCTCCTTCGGCCCGGCGGCCGTGAACTCGCCGAACCAGCCCCCGTCCGTGCCGATCCACTGCTCCAACTGCCCGAGCACGGTGGCCACCTGACGCGGGCCGCCCGGCAGCCCGCGGTCCATGCCCTCGGCGAGGGAGGCGCGGTAGCCGTCGAGGGCCGCGGGCACCGCGCGCAGCCGCTGCGCGATCACCGACCAGTCGTCCCCGGTCTCCACGGGCATCAGGGCGAACACCTCGCGCACCGAGTGCAGCGGCGAGTGGATGTTGCTCACGGTGCGCAGGTGTTCGCCCGCGTCGTGGACGGCGAGCTCGGCGGTCAGCCGCTCGCGCAGCAGCCGGGCGCAGCGCCGCTCGGCCTCGCCGTCCGCGCCGGGCCGGGCCTCGGCCTCGGCCAGCTCCTCCAGCGTCGTACGGGCCAGGTCGGCCAGGGCCCGTTGCCCGGCGGGGGAGAAGTCCGGCAGCTTCGGCCCGCACTCGGGGATCCCCAGATACGTGCCGGTGATGGGGTCGAGCCGGGTGAACGCCTCGACGTAGGAGTCGGCGACCTGACGGGGGAGCGGCGTGTTCGTGGTGTTCGGCATCCGCCCATCCTCGTATGCCGGAGACGGCCGCGTCAGCGGGTTTTTCCCGTCAGCCGTCCGCCCTGCGGGACGCCGCCTGCGGGGCGGTGCGCGAGGCCACGGGGGCGAGGCGGGCGGTGATGACGAGCGTGCCCTCCTCTATCTGGTAGTCCAGCGGCAGGTCCAGGGCGCGCATGGCGGCGACCATGCCGGTGTTGGAAGCCGTCGTGACGGCGTAGACGCTCTCGCAGCCGGCCTCACCGGCCATGGCGATCAGCCGGCGGAGCAGCTCGCCGCCGACGCCGCGCCGCTGCCACTCGTCCTCGACGAGCAGCGCGACCTCGGTCTCGTTGCCGTCCCACAGCAGGTGGCCCAGGGCGACGAGCCGGCCGGAGGCGGTGTGCGCCGCCAGGGTGCGGCCGAAGCGGGGGCCGAGCAGGTGGCGGAGGTAGCGGTCGGCGTCGCCGACCGGGCCGTGGTAGCGGCGGTTGAGCGTCGCCGGGGAGCAGCGCTCGTGCATCTGCCGTGCGGCGTCGACGTCGTCGGCGCCGGCCCGGCGGACCGTGATCGCGTTGCCCTCGGGGAGCGTGAGGACGTCGCTGCGCGGCGGTACGCGCGGGCCCAGCCGTGCGTCGAGCTCGACCAGCGCCCGGGCGCGGGCGAACTCGGTGGGGGTGAAGGGCAGGTAGGGGCGCTCGATGGTGATCGACCCGCCGCTGGGGTCGCGCAGCCGCAGCACGGTCTCCTCCCACACGCCGTCCTCCGGCACGGACTCGGCCGGGGCGCCGGTGAGGGGGGAGCGGGCCGGTATGGAGCGGATGGTGCAGCGGCCGAGCAGCTGGCGCAGGGCGAGCGGCAGTTCGGCGGCGTCGAGCGCGGTGCGGGTGGCCAGGCCCAGGATCCGGGTGGGGGCGTCCACGAGGTCGTGGGCGTCGGCCCGCTCCAGCCAGGTCTCCCGGCCGCCGCCGCCCGCGGCGGCCAGGGCCAGCTCGGCCGGGGCCAGCGCGGCGGGTGCGCGCAGCAGCAGCTCGTCGACGGTGCCGTCGGCCAGGGGGTGGGTCTGCAGGGCGAGTATGTCGACGCGGCGGTCGGCCAGGGACAGGCACAGGGCGGCGAGGCTGCCCGGCTCGTCGCGCACGGTCGTCCGCATCCGCCACAGGGCCGTGCCGCCCCCGGCCGGTGCCGGCCGTGCGGCGGCGCCGGGTGCGGGGTCCGCGGCGGCCGGGGGCGGGGCGTGCCCGCGGCGCCGGGACCACCAGGTGTGGAACGCGGCCGTGGCGAGCAGCGCGCCGGCGGAGGAGATGAGCAGCACGGGGCCGTCGGGCCCGTGCACCACCGTGTCGGCGACGGCGTCCGCCGTGGCGACCGCCGTGAACAGGGCGGCCAGTTCCACCAGGTCCCGGCGCCAGTGGTGGCGGTGCCGGGCGGAGCTCTTCGCGAAGGTCTCGTCGGTCATGCCCCCACCCTGGCCGAGCGGTGTTGCGTGATCACGAACGTCCTGTGTCCTGCGGGTAAAGGACCCTTGTGCCCGCATCTCGAACGATTCACGCCGTACGGCCGAGCGGGGGAACGGGGGAGGGGCCGCCCCGGATGCCCCCACGGTCCCTGACGTCCGCATGGTCCTGCGGCCCCGGCTCGGTGGGCCGTTGCGCCCCGCCGCGCCCGGGACCCGCGGACGCGGCGCGGGCACGCCGGAGGGGCCGCCGCCCGGTCACCCGGCCGGCGCGCGGCCGCCCTCAGGCCCGCAGGTCCCGCAGGGCCTCCTCCACGCCGCGGTGGAAGGTGGGGTAGGCGTAGATCATGTGGCGCAGGGACTCGACCGGTACCCCGGCCTGGACCGCCACGGCCAGGCCGTACATCACCTCGCCGCCCATCGGGCCCGCCGTGGTCGCGCCGACCAGCACGCCGCGGTCGGCGTCCTCGACGAGCTTGACCAGGCCCTCGTTGCCCGCCTTGTGGATCCAGCCGCGGGTCGAGGACGGCACCCGCGCCAGCCCCGTCCGTACCCGCAGGCCCTTCTCGCGGGCCTGCTTCTCGGTCAGGCCCACCGCCCCCACCTCCGGGTCGGTGAACGTCACGCGCGGCAGGGCGCGGTAGTCGGCGTCCGGGCCCGGCTCGCCGAGCACGGCCCGGATCACGATGTCCGCCTCGTACATCGCCACATGCGTGAACGCGCCGTGCCCGGTCACGTCGCCGACGCCCCACAGGCCGGGTGCCGCCAGCATCTGCCCGTCCGTCCGCAGGGCGCGCGCGGCCGGGTCCAGGCCCACGCTGTCCACGCCCACGGCCGCGAGGTCCACGCGGCGTCCCGTGGCCACCAGCAGCTGATCGCCCGTCAGCTCCGTGCCGTCCGCCAGCACCAGGGTGAACGCGTCGCCGCTGTGCCGCACCTCGGCCGCCCGCGCGCCCGTCCGCACGGTCAGCCCCTCCTCGCGCAGCACCCCGGCCAGCAGTTCGCCCGCCTCCGGCTCCTCGGCCGGGATCAGGCCGTCGAGGGCCTCCACGACCGTGACGCCGGTGCCGAAACGGGCGTAGACCTGGGCCAGTTCCAGGCCGATCGCACCGCCGCCGAGCACCAGCAGCGTGCCCGGCGGTTCCTTCGCGGCGATCGCGTCCCGGTTCGTCCAGTAGGGGACCCCGTCCAGCCCGGGCACCGGCGGGATCTGCGGCCGGCTGCCCGTCGCGAGGACGATGCCGTGCCGCGCCCGGAACACCTCGCCGTTCACCTCGACGCGCCCCGGCCCGGCCAGCCTGCCGTGGCCGCGCACCAGGCGGCCGCCCTTGCCGGTGAAGCGATCGGCGGCCGCCCGGTCGTTCCAGTCGTCGGTCGCCTCGTCGCGGATCCGGTCGGCCACCGGCGCCCAGTCGGCACCGACGCGGGAGGAACCGGCCATGCCGGGCACCCGCCGCCCCTCCGCGAGCAGATTCCCGGCGCGGATCATCATCTTGCTGGGCACGCACCCCCAGTAAGGGCACTCGCCGCCCACCAGCTCCGCCTCGACGCCCACCACCGCGAGCCCGGCTCCGGCGAGCTCCCCGGCCACGTGCTCGCCGCCCGGACCCATGCCGATGACGACGACGTCCACCTCTTCGGCCACAGCACCGCACCTTCCTCGCGCCGGCTTCGGGTGTCCACCACCTTCCCACCGCGCCGGGGAGGCGTCACTGTCCGACGCGCCCCGGCTGCAGCACCTTGGTGAACAGCACCGCCCCCCGTTCGTCGCGCAGCCGCACCGTCAGCTCACCGCCCTCGCCGTCGATGGCGACCTCGCCGAAGAACTGGCTGTCCTGCCCGGGCGGCACGTTCGCGACGGCCGGCGCCTTGACGAAGGGCTGCTCCGGCCCGAACGTGCCGTCCAGCTTCGCCGCCGGGAAGCCGCCGGCGTTCAGCGGGCCCGTCACGAACTCCCAGAACGGGGCGAAGTCCCCGAACGCGGCCCGCGCGGGGTCGTAATGCTGGGCCGAGGTGTAGTGGACGTCGGCCGTCAGCCACACCGTGCCGGTGATCCGCCGGTGCTTGATGTGCCGCAGCAGCTCGGCGATCTGCAGCTCGCGGCCGAGCGGAGCCCCCGGGTCGCCCTGGGCGACCGCCTCGAAGTCCGCCGGCCCGTCGGGGACCACCAGCCCCAGCGGCATGTCGGAGGCGATCACCTTCCACACCGCGCGCGAGCGCGCCAGCTCCCGCTTGAGCCACCGGAGCTGGGCCTCGCCCAGGATGCCCTGGGTGTCGTCGGGGCGTCTGCCGGGGGAGTTGGCGTTGCGGTAGGTGCGCATGTCCAGGACGAAGAGGTCGAGCAGGGGGCCGTGGTGCAGCACCCGGTAGACGCGGCCGTCCCCGTCGGGGCGCTGCGTGGACAGCGGGAAGTACTCGGAGAAGGCCCGCCGCGAGCGCGCCGCCAGCACGTCGACGTTCTTCTCCGTGTACCGCGGGTCGTCGAGGATCTGGCCGGGGTACCAGTTGTTGCGCACCTCGTGGTCGTCCCACTGCACGACGGTCGGCACCTGGGCGTTGAAGCGCCGCAGGTGGTCGTCGAGCAGGTTGTAGCGGAACGCCCCGCGGAACTCCGCGAGCGTCTCGGCGACCTTCGACTTCTCCTCGGTGGTGATGTTCCGCCAGGTGCCGCCGCCGGGCAGGGCGATGCTCGCGGGGATCGGGCCGTCGGCGTAGACGGTGTCGCCGCTGCAGAGGAAGAAGTCCGGGTCCAGCCGGCGCATGTGCTCGAAGATGCGGTAGCCGCCGAGGTCCGGGTTGATGCCCCAGCCCTGGCCGGCGAGGTCGCCCGACCAGACGAAGCGCACGTCCCGGCGCCCGGCCGGGGCCGTGCGGAACGTGCCGTGCACCGGCCGGCCGGTGCGCCGGGGGTCGTCCGGGTCGGCGAGCAGCACCCGGTAGTGGATCTGTTCGCCGGGCGGCAGGCCGTGCAGGGCCGTCCGGCCGGTGAAGTCCGTGTCCGGCCCGACCAGCGGCCCGTGCCACCGGCGGGCCGAGCGGAACGACCCGGTCGCCGAGGTCTCCACGATCATCCGGGCCCTGCGGTCCGAGCGCACCCAGATCAGCCCCGAGGACGAGGTGACGTCCCCGGCCTGTACGCCCCAGCCGGCGCCCGGCCGTCCCGACAGCGCCTGGGCGGGCGCCGCGGCCAGGGGCGGCAGGGCCGCCGCTCCCGCGACGGCCGCCGAGCCGCGCAGCACCGCCCGCCGGCCGACCACCGGTCCGGTCCCGTAGCCCATCGGCCGACCTCCTGTACCCGGCCCCCGGCCGTCACCGTCGTTCTCGTCGTCTGCGGGACCGTTCCTACCGGGCCCGTGTGCCCGGCAGCCGAACGGGACGTGAACTCCCCTCAGCGCGAGCCGTCGAGGATGACGCGGGCCACCAGCGCCGGGTCGTCGTTCATGGGAACGTGCCCGCACCCGGGCAGCCGGACGAGCCGGGCGGAAGGGATCACCTTCTTGGCCCGGACGCCCTGGCCGCGCACCAGCAGCCGGTCTGAGGTGCCCCAGCCGATGGTGACCGGAACGTCCGGCACGTCGTGGGTGAAACGGAGCCGGCGACCGGCCGCGAGCGTGGCCTCGAAGCCGGTCGCCTCGCGCAGCGCCCGGGTCTCGGCGACGACGGCGTCCGGGGAACGGCGGCCCGGCCGGGCGTAGATGGTGCCGGTCAGGGCGGCCCTGCCCACGGAGGTGCGGGCCAGTCGCGTCACCGTGTGGTCCGGCAGCCGCAGCGCGCCGTGCCGCATCGCCAGGAGCATCCCGAAGGCGTAGCGGCGCTCGGCCTCGCTCCAGAACCCGCCGGGGGACAGGGCGGTGACGCTGCGCACGCGCTTCTCGTGGCCGAGCTGCAGGGCGAGCAGACCGCCGAGGGAGTTGCCCGCGACGTGCGGGCGGTCCAGGCCCAGGGCGTCGAAGAGCGCGCCCAGCACGGGGACGACGCCCCGCAGGTCGTAGGAGATGCCGTCGGGCAGGCCGGGGGAGAGGCCGTAGCCCGGCAGGTCGACGGCGATCACGTCGCGTTCGGCGGCGAGGATGCCGACGACCGGGTCCCACACCTGCAGATGGTGGCCGATGCCGTGCAGCAGCACCAGCGGCTCGCCGCCGCCGATCCGCTCGTACACCACCTCCACCGTGCGCGGCCCGGAAGGGGTGTCGGCGGAAAAGGAGATCGTCTCGGCCATGGCACAGCTCCTCGTGTCCGTGGGACTCCGTACGAGACAGGATGTCAGCAGGGGTTACCGCGGGGTAGACCCAGGAGCGCGGCCGCCGGGACGAGAGCCGCCTCACGTGGACAACCCCCGGCCCCCTCGGGTGGGATGGGCCGTGTGAACGCAGCTGACACCGGCCTGGACGCCTTCGAGGAACACCGCACCACGCTGACGGGCGTGGCCTACCGCATGCTGGGTCGGTTCGCCGACGCCGAGGACGTCGTCCAGGAGGCGTGGCTGCGCTGGTCCGGCGCGGACCGCACAACCGTCCGCGACGCGCGCGGCTA
This sequence comes from Streptomyces cinnamoneus, assembly GCF_014650495.1. Lineage (GTDB taxonomy): Bacteria > Actinomycetota > Actinomycetes > Streptomycetales > Streptomycetaceae > Streptomyces > Streptomyces cinnamoneus. The sequence continues at coordinate 325,318 of NZ_BMVB01000001.1, forward strand.
CCTCGTGCGCGTCACCACCCGCCTGGCCGTCGACCGCCTGCGGCAGGTGCAGGCGCGGCGCGAGGCGTACGTCGGGCCGTGGCTCCCCGAGCCCGTCCCCACCGACTTCGGCACGACCGTCCCCGACACCGCCGAACGGGCGGTGCTCGCCGACTCCGTCTCCCTCGCCGTGCTCATCGTCCTCGAATCGCTCTCCCCGCTGGAGCGCGCCGTCTTCGTCCTGCGCGAAGCGTTCGGCTTCCCCTACCAGGAGATCGCCGAGGTCCTCGACCGCTCGGAGGCGGCCGTGCGCCAGCTCGCCGGCCGGGCCCGGCGCCATGTGGAGGAACGCAAGCCGCGCTTCGACGTCGACCCCGTGCGCCGACGCGACCTGACCGAGCGCTTCCTCGCCGCCGCCACCGGCGGCAGCATCGAGGACATGCTCGCCCTGCTCGCCCCCGACGTCCGCCTCGTCAGCGACAGCGGCGGCAAGGCCAAGGCCCCCCGCCGCGTCATCGAGACCGCCGACAAGGTCGGACGCTTCCTCGTGGCCGTCGGCGGCAACCCCCTGCCCGATCCGGAGATCCGCTTCCTCGAAGTCAACGGCAGCCCGGCGCTGCTGGTGCTCTCCCAGGGCAGGCCCGAGACCTTCATGAGCATCGAGATCGCCGACGGCCGCATCGCCGAGATCTACCTCATCCGCAACCCCGACAAGCTGACGGGCTTCGCCTCCTGACGGCCCTGCGCCCCGGCCGGCAGCCGCGCCGCGCCGGGGCGGGTCACAGCCCGCCCGCCACGCGCAGCACCGCACCGGTGGTGTACGACGCCTCCGGCGACAGCAGCCAGGCCACCGCCCCCGCGACCTCCTCCGGCTCCCCGGGGCGGCCCATGGGAATCCGGTCGGCTATGCGCCACGGCCGCTCCGGGTCGCCCATGGACGCGTGGATGTCGGTCACGACCGCCCCGGGCTGCACCGAGTTGACCCGGACCCCCTCCGCGGCCAGCTCCTTGGACAGCCCGACGGTGAGCGCGTCCACCGCGGCCTTGCTCGCCGCGTAGTGCACGTACTCGCCGGGGCTGCCCAGCGTCGCCGCCCCCGACGAGATGTTCACGATGGCGCCACCGCCGCCCCCGTGACGGGTGGACATCTCCAGGGCCGCCCGGCGGGCACAGATCAGCGCGCCCATCACATTGACGTCCACGACCTTGCGCATCCGCTCCACCGGAGTCTCGGTGAACCGGCCCAACAGGCCCGTGATCCCGGCGTTGTTGACCAGGCCGGTCACCGGGCCGAGCCGGTCCCGCACGGTGTCGAAGAAGGCGTCGACCTGCGACTCGTCGCTGGTGTCCACCTGAACGGCCACACACGCCACACCGTGGTCGCGCACGGCGGCCGCCGTCTTCTCCGCGGCCTCCTGCGCCTGCTCGTAGCCGATGCCCACGGCATGCCCGGCGCGGGCCAGCCGCAGCGCCACCGCCGCCCCGATGCCCCTGCTGCCCCCGGTGACCACCGTCACCTGGTCCCGCACCTGCTCCATCGCCCGTCCCCCGCTTCCTGCCGCTCGCTGCGACCCGATGATTACCGACGGTACCCGAGCCCTCTGACAACGCCCGGGGCGGGTGTCATTGGTCTTGACCAAGTGCCCACGCCGCCCTATGGTCGCAGGCATACTGCAACAACCTTTAATAAAGAAGCGCGCAAAAAGCCTTTGCGGAGGAACAGGGTGGGGACCACGCAGCTGGAATCGGTGCCGGAGCCGAAGTACTGGCACTTGAAGACCGTCCTCAGTGAGGCACTCGACTCCGAGTTCGCCGTGGGAGAGATCCTGCCGAACGAGCGCGAGCTCGCGGCCCGCTTCGGCGTCGCCCGTGCCACGCTCCGTCAGGCGCTGGAACAGCTGGAGCTGGAGGGCCGGCTGCAGCGCCGCCGCGGTGTCGGCACCACCGTCGCGCCGCCGCGCATGGGAGTGGCCGTCGCCGACGCCGAGCACACCTGGCCCGGCGCCGCGGCCGATGCCTGGCAGCCCGTCGACAGCACCGAGGAGGTGCCGCCCGCCGCGGTCGCCCGGCTCCTGGAGACCGAGCCCGGCCAGGCCGTTCACACCGTGCGCCGCGCCCGCAAGACCCGCGGCCAGCCCGTCGCCGCGGAGCTGCTCTACGTCCCCGCGAGCAGCGTCCCCGCCCTGGCCGCCATCGACACGCCCGCCGGCCCTGCCCGCGCCCGCGCCGTCCTGCGCGAGTTGCAGCACCTGCAACTGGAGGGCCGGGAGCGGGCCGTGGAGCTCGGCTCCGCCCGCGCCGACGACGCCAAGCAGCTCGACCGGCTCCCCGGCGCGCCCGTCCTCCTCGTGACCACCCGTTACGTCTCCGGCGGCCGCACCGCCGCCGTCGCCGTGGCCACCTACCGGGCCGACACCTGCCGGCTCACCTTCGGGGAGGCGGGCGGCGCGGCCGTCCAGCTCCTCGCCGGCTGACGGCCGCTCAGCGGCGCGCCGTCACCGAGCTCTCGACCGCGAAGAGCTGCGCCTCCACGTGGTCGAGGGCCAGCCGCAGCGCGCCCGTCGCCACCGCGGCCTCGCCCAGCAGCGACTGCGCCACCTGCGGCGGCCGCAGGCAGTAGCGGGCCAGCTCGGTGCGCAGCGGCTCCAGGACGCCGTTCAGCCCGGCCGCCCAGCCGCCCACCACGACCAGCTCCGGGTCGAGGGCCAGCACGAGCGCCGCCACGTCGTGCACCAGCCGGCGCAGATAGCGGTCCACGGCCGCCCGGGCCCGCTCGTCGCCCTGCCCGGCCAGCGTGAACACCCGTGCCACCTGCGCCTCGTCGAGCGGGTGCAGCGGCTCCCCGGTGGTGGACAGCACCTCCTCCGGGGTGGCCTCCCGCCCCAGCAGGTGCAGCGCGCCGATCTCCCCGGCGGCGCCCCCGAAGCCCCGGTGCAATCGGCCGCCGATCAGCGAACCGGCGCCCGGGCTCAGCCCCGCCAGCACGAAGACCACGTCGTCGGAGGCGGTCGCCGCGCCCTTCCAGTGCTCGGCGACGGCGGCGGCGTTGGCGTCGTTCTCCACCAGCACGGGGCAGCGGAACGAACGCCGCAGCCGCTCCCCGAGCGGCAGTCCGGTCCACTGCGGCAGCGCCGTCCCCAGCCGCACGGTCCCGTCCGCCTCCACGATGCCCGGCGTGGCCACCCCCACCGCGCGCAGCGAACTGCGCGGCACCCCGGCCCGCTTGAGGAGGTCGGCGACGGCCGTGCGCACGTGCTCCAGGCGTTCGTCGGCGGGGGCCGTGGCCGAGACCTCCACGTGCGCCGAGCCCACCACGCGCCCGCGCAGGTCCGCGAGCAGCGCCGCGATGCGGTGAGGCCCGATCTCGACACCGAGCAGATGGCCGGCCTCGACCCGGAAGCGGAAGCGCCGGGCCGGGCGTCCCTGACGGCGTGCCGCGGTCTCGTCGGCGGCCGCCTCCACCACCAGCCCGGAGGCGATCAGCCCCTCGACCACGCCCTCGACGGTCGGCCGGGACAGCCCCGTCACCTTGACCAGATCGGTGAGCGTGGGCGCCTGGGCGGCGCGCAGCGCGTGCAGCACGACGGCCGAATTGATCCGCCTCAGGAGAGACGGATCCCCGCCGGTGAGCCGCCCCAACGTGCCGCCTCCTCGCTTTGCGTGCCCTTTGCCTGCACGGATCGTATCCGGTGCACGGCGGAGCGGCGAGTGACGGGACTCACCCGGCGGTGCCTACGGGGCCTCGCCGGCGGCGGCGCGCAGCCGCCCGAACTCCTCCGCCATCTTCGGCAGGGGCCAGTGGGCGTTGAGGCCGCTGGGGTTGGGCAGGACCCAGATCCGGGTGTCGCCGATCGTCCGCTCCTGCGGGCCGATCCTCGCCCCCTTGTCGTCGAAGGCCACGCGGTAGGCGGTGACGCCGACGACCGCCAGCCAGCGAGGCCGCAGCAACGTCACCTTCCCGACCAGGACGCGCCCGCCCTCGCGGAACTCCACGGGGCTCAGCTCGTCGGCGCGCGCGGAGGCGCGGGCGACGACGTTGGTGATGCCCAGCCCGTGGTCGAGCAGTTCCCGCTCCTGTGCCGGGCTCAGCTGCCGCGGCGTGAAGCCCGAGGCGTGCAGGGCGGGCCAGAAGCGGTTGCCAGGCCGGGCGAAGTGATGGCCGGTGGCGGCCGACATCAGGCCCGGGTTGATGCCGCAGAAAAGGACGCGGAGGCCGTCCGCGACCACGTCCGGTACGAGACGGTCGCGGGCGGCCTCCAGCTCCTCGCGCGTGAACGAGCGGGTCAGAGGATCGCTCCGGGGGCGTAGGCGGCCGCCTCCGGGTGACGCTTGGCGATCTCCTCGATCCGGGCGACCACGGAGGCCACCTGGTCACTGGCCGCGCCGGTGAAGGAGAGCTTGTCGGCCATCAGCGCGTCGAGCCCGGCACGGTCGAGCGGGATGCGCTCGTCGGCGGCCAGCTTGCCGAGCAGCTCGTTGCGCTCGGCGCCCTGCTCGCGCATCGCCAGCGCCGAGGCCACGGCGTGCTCCTTGATGACCTCGTGGGCGACCTCGCGGCCGACCCCGGCCCGCACCGCGCCCATCAGGACCTTGGTGGTGGCGAGGAAGGGCAGGTAGCGGTCGAGCTCACGGGCGACGACGGCCGGGAAGGCGCCGAACTCGTCGAGCACGGTCAGGAAGGTCTCCAGCAGGCCGTCGAGCGCGAAGAACGCGTCCGGCAGGGCCACGCGGCGCACCACCGAGCAGGAGACGTCGCCCTCGTTCCACTGGTCGCCGGCGAGCTCGCCGGTCATGGACGCGTAGCCGCGCAGGATGACCATCAGGCCGTTGACGCGCTCGCAGGAGCGGGTGTTCATCTTGTGCGGCATGGCGGACGAGCCGACCTGGCCGGGCTTGAACCCCTCGGTGACCAGCTCGTGGCCGGCCATCAGGCGGATCGTCTTGGCGAGCGAGGAGGGCGCGGCGGCCAGCTGGACCAGCGCGGTGACCACGTCGTAGTCGAGCGAGCGCGGGTAGACCTGGCCGACGGAGGTGAAGGCGTGGGCGAAGCCCAGGTGGGCCGCGATCCGCTGCTCCAGCTCGTCGAGCTTCGCGGCGTCGCCGCCGAGCAGGTCGAGCATGTCCTGGGCGGTGCCGACCGGGCCCTTGATGCCGCGCAGCGGGTAGCGGCCGAGCAGCTCCTCGGTGCGGGCGAAGGCGACCAGCAGCTCGTCGGCGGTGGTGGCGAAGCGCTTGCCGAGCGTGGTGGCCTGCGCGGCGACGTTGTGCGAGCGGCCCGCCATGACGAGCTCGGCGTGGTCGGCCGCCAGCTTCCCGAGCCGGGTCAGGACGGCGACGACGCGGTCGCGCACCAGCTCCAGGGAGAGCCGGATCTGCAGCTGCTCGACGTTCTCGGTGAGGTCGCGGGAGGTCATGCCCTTGTGCACGTGCTCGTGGCCGGCGAGGGCGTTGAACTCCTCGATGCGGGCCTTCACGTCGTGCCGGGTGACCTTCTCGCGCTCGGCGATCGAAGCCAGGTCGACCTGGTCCAGGACCCGCTCGTAGTCGGCGAGGGCGGCGTCCGGCACCTCGATCCCCAGGTCCTTCTGTGCGCGCAGGACGGCGAGCCACAGCCGCCGCTCCAGCGTCACCTTGTACTCGGGGGACCACAGCACGGCGAGCTCCGCGGAGGCGTAGCGGCCGGCCAGGACATTGGGGATGCGGGGCTTTGCAGTCACGTGGCGAAAGTCTACTGGCGGTTCGCGCAGATCCGGACAGCACCCCGGTTTGTGGCTTGCTACGAAAGGTGCGCTACGGGAGCGGCGACCCGCCCCCGGGCAGCGGGAGCGGCTCGTAGGGCAGCAGCTCGGCCCGCTTGGGCGGACGCCCGTCCCCCGAGGAGCGGCCCGTCAGGCGGCGGCCGATCCAGGGGGCCAGGTGCTCACGGGCGAAGCGCAGGTCCGAGGTGCGGCGGGCGGCCCAGCCGGGACGCACGAACGGGGGCAGCGGCTCGCGCCAGTCGGACTCCGGCGCGTGGCCGAGCGCCTGCCAGACCGCCTCGGCCACCCGGCGGTGGCCCTCGGCGTTCAGGTGCAGCCGGTCCTCGGCCCACAGCCGGGAGTCGCCCAGGGCCTCGGAGGAGAACAGGTCGACGACCACGGCGTCGTGCCGCTCGGCCAGCTCGTCGATGAAGCCGAAGAGCTGCTCCATGCGGGGCCGGAAGCGCTCCAGGACCGGGCCGCGCCGGCCGGGGCTGCGCATCAGCACCAGTTGCCGGCAGCTCGGGGCCAGCAGGTCCGCCGCCTGCGCGAGCCGTGCGCACACCAGGTCCACGTCGCACTGCGGCCGCAGTACGTCGTTGAGCCCGCCCACGAGCGTCACCAGGTCCGCGCCCATGGCGGCGGCCGGCGCGGCCTGCTCGTCGGCGATCTGGCCGATCAGCTTGCCGCGCACCGCGAGGTTCGCATACCGGAAGCCGGACGTCCGGGCGGCGAGGCGGGCGGCGAGGAGGTCGGCCCAGCCGCGGTAGGAGCCGTCCGGCAGGCCGTCGGACATGCCCTCGGTGAAGGAGTCGCCGACGGCGACGAAACTGGTGTGCGTGTACGTGGCATTCATCGGCATGGCGCCGTGATCCTACCGCCGCCGTCCCCGGGCCGGGGGCACCGGCCCGGGGAGGGGATCACTGCCGCAGGCCGACCAGCTGGCGCAGGACGTCCTCCAGGGTGACCAGGCCGGCCAGGCGGCTGTCCTCGCCGATGACCGCGGCCAGGTGGGCGCCGGTGCGGCCCATTGCCCCGATCACGTCGTCCAGCGGGGTGTCGGCCCGCACCCGGGCGATCGGGCGCATCCGGCGCAGCGGGAAGGGCGTCTCCCGCGAGGTGGCGTCGAGGGCGTCCTTGACGTGCAGGTAGCCCAGGATGCGCCCGGCGTCGTCGAGTACCGGGAAGCGGGAGAAGCCGGTGGAGGCGGCGAGCCGTTCCAGTTCGTCGGGGGTCACCCCGAAGCGGGCGGCGACCACGCGCTCGATGGGCAGCACCACGTCCTCGACCGGGCGCTTGCCCAGGCCGAGCGCGTCGCGCAGCCGGGCGGTGGCCCGCTCGTCCAGCAGGCCGGCCTCGCTGGAGTCGGCGACCATGCGGGCGAGCTGGTCGTCCGAGAAGACCGCCGCCACCTCGTCCTTCGGCTCGACCCGCAGCAGCTTCAGCACGCCGTTGGCCAGCCGGTTGATCGCGAAGACGAACGGGCGCAGGGCGCGCGCCAGCGTCACCAGCGGCGGGCCGAGCAGCAGGGCGGTGCGCACCGGCTCGGCGAGGGCGACGTTCTTCGGCACCATCTCGCCGAAGAGCATGTGCAGGTACGTCGCGACGGACAGCGCGATCACGAACGACACCGGGTGGACCAGCCCCTGCGGCAGGCCCACGGCGTGGAAGAGCGGCTCCAGCAGGTCGGCGATGGCCGGCTCGGCGACCACGCCCAGCACCAGCGTGCACAGGGTGATGCCGAGCTGTGCCGCGGCCATCAGTGCCGAGATGTGCCGCAGGCCCCACAGCACGCTGCGGGCGCGCCGGTCGCCGGCGTCCGCGTACGGCTCGATCTGGCCGCGGCGCACGGAGATCATGCCGAATTCCGCGCCCACGAAGAAGGCGTTGGCGACCAGCGTCGCGAGCCCGATCAGCAGCTGGACCGCGGTCATCGGCCGGCCTCCTCATCGGGGCGGGCGCCGTCGGCGCCGGGCGCCGCGGGGGCCGTGAGCAGCACCCGGGCCGCGCGCCGCCCGCCGGCGTCGGTGACCTCGATGCGCCAGCCGGCGACCTCGACGGCGTCGCCCTCGACGGGGATGCGGCCGAGGGCGGTGGCCACCAGGCCGGCCAGGGTCTCGTACGGGCCGTCCGGCGCCCGCAGCCCGATGTGCTCCAGCTGGTCGGTGCGGGCGGCGCCGTCCGCGTCGTACTGCTTGCGGCCCTCGGCGTCCGTGCCGGCCGGTGCCAGGTCGGGCAGCTCGTGCGGGTCGTGTTCGTCGCGGACCTCGCCGACGACCTCCTCGATGATGTCCTCCAGGGTGACGACGCCGGCCGTGCCGCCGTACTCGTCGATGACGACGGCCATGCTGCGCTTGGCGGAGAAGCGGTCCAGCAGCCGGTCGACGGTCAGCGACTCCGGGACGAGCATCGGCTGGCGCAACAGCGTGGTGACGGGCCGGTGGAGGCGCTGGTCGGCGGGTATGGTCAGGACGTCCTTGATGTGGGCGATGCCGATGACCGTGTCCAGGCTGCCGCGGTAGACGGGGAAGCGGGACAGGCCCGTGGCCCGGGTGGCGTTCGCGACGTCCTCGGCCGTGGCCCGGGCGTCGAGCGCGATGACCTGCACGCGGGGGGTCATGACGTTCTCGGCCGTGAGGCCGGCGAGGTTGAGCGTCCGCACGAACAGCTCGGCGGTGTCCGCCTCCAGCGCGCCCTCCTTGGCGGAGTGGCGGGCCAGCGCGGCGAGCTCCTGGGGGCCGCGCGCGGTGGCCAGCTCCTCCGCCGGCTCCAGGCCCATGCGGCGCACCATGTGGTTGGCGCTGTTGTTCAGATGGCGGATCAGCGGGCGGAAGGCCGCGCTGAACGCCCGCTGCGGGCCGGCGACCTTCTTCGCCACCGCCAGCGGGCGGGAGATCGCCCAGTTCTTGGGGACGAGCTCGCCGACGACCATGAGGACGACCGTGGAGAGCACGGTGCCCAGGATCAGGGCCGTGGAGGAGGCGGCCGAGGGCGGCAGGCCGAGGGCCTCGGCGGGACCCGCCAGCAGCGCCGCGATGGACGGCTTGGAGATCATGCCGATGATCAGGCCGGTGACGGTGATGCCGAGCTGGGCCCCGGAGAGCTGGAAGGTCAGGCTCCGCACGGCCTTGAGGGCGCCTTCCGCGCCGCGCTCGCCGCTGTCGACCGCCCGTTCGAGCTCGGCGCGCTCGACGGTGGTGAGGGAGAACTCCGCAGCGACGAACACGGCACAGGCGAGCGTCAGCAGCAGGGCCAGCACCAGGAGGAGGACTTCGGTCATCGGTTCACCTCCGTCCCATGATCGGGCAGGGACGGAAGGACCGCGCGATGTCGGCTCCGGGGACTACTGGGAGGCTCGCCCATGGACGGACGCTCACACCTTTCACTGAGGTTCTCGAAGGCCCGGGTCATCGGACCGTGTGCCCATCCAGGGTAAAGGACGGGCAAAGTGAAGGGCGGGTCGGCTCCGCGGGCCCCGGTGGATCAGCTCCGGAGCTCCTCGATCACCGGGGCGAACGCGTCCATGAAGGGTTCCAGGACCGTGAAGTAGGTGAAGCCGTAGCGCTCGCGGTGGCCGCGCACGCGTTCGGCGATCTCCCGCACGGTGCCCATCAGCACGGCCGGGTGCTCCAGCAGCTCCTCCGCCGGGAAGTCCGGGGCGAGGGCGCCGAGCTCGTGCGCCCTGGCGGGGCCGTCGTCGCCGACCTCCACCCGCTGCACCAGGTAGTTCAGCTCGGCGGGCGTGCTGCGGCCGGCCGCGAAGCCGCGGTAGGCCGCCACGCGCTCCTCCAGTGCGGCCGGGCTGATGAGGCGCAGCGAGTCGTCGGGCCCCGTCTGCGCCCCGGTGAAGGCGGCGATGTCCGCGTGGCGCGCCGTCAGCCGCAGCACGCGGTTGCCGTTCCCGCCGAGCAGCAGCGGGGGACGGGGCGACTGTGCGGTCGCCGGCCGGTGCTCCGGGTCGCCCAGCAGGCGGTCGAGCTCGGTGATCGTGCGCTCCAGGTGGTCGACCCGCTCGCGGGGCGAGCCGAACGGCAGGCCGGCGCTGTCGTGCTCGGCCCTGGCGTAGCCGGTGCCCAGCCCCAGCTCCAGCCTGCCGCCGGTCAGCTGGTCGGTGGAGGCCACCTCGCGGGCGAGCAGCGCCGGGTTCCAGAACCCGGCGTTGAGCACGAACGTGCCCACCCGCGGCCGCTCGGTGGCCTCCGCGGCGGCCACCAGCGAGGGGAACGGGGCGGGCATGCCGAGGTGATCGGGCACGAGGATGACGTCGTAGCCCATCGCCTCGGCCTTGCGGCACTTGGTGCGCCATTCGGCGGACGTGCCGGTGTCGAGCATGTTGACGGCGAAACGGAACGGACGGGACATGGCAAACCCCCTGGAGCGTCGTTGATGATCAACGTACCGGAGGCTGGCTCCGTTTATCCGCGGGTGCACTCGTCCGTGAGGGAACTCACCCGTCCGAAGCCGTCCGAGGCGGTCCGGGGCGTCCTGGGCCGTCGGGGCTCACGGCCCCGGCTCGGCCGGCCGCCGCGCCACCCCCAGCACGCACGGCGAGGACGGCACGGGCACCCTGGTGCGCGGCACCTGCAGCCGCCGGTAGTCACCCATCTCGAAGCCGGCCGCCTCGATGGACGCCAGCGGATCGCGGGCCGTGTGACAGCCGCCGAACAGCAGCGGCCACACCGTGCGGTCCAGCGACCGCTGCACCTGCGCCAGCACCCGCCCCTGCGCGATGCCGTGCTCGAAGAACCGCAGCTCACCGCCCGGCTTCAGCACCCGCCGCAGCTCCGCCAGCGAGCGCCGCACGTCCCGCACCGAGCACAGCACCAAGGACACCACGGCCGCGTCGAACGCCTCGCTCTTGACCGGCAGTGCCTCGGCGGCGCCCGGGACCACGTCCACCGGCACCCCCGCCCGGACCGCCGCCTCCACCGCCAGCCGCCGCAGCCGCCGCTCCGGCTCGATGGCCACCACCTCCGAGACGGTGCCGGGGTAGTGGGGGAAGTTCAGCCCGTTGCCGGCGCCGATCTCGATGACGCGTCCGGACAGGCCGGTCAGCAGCGCCTGCCGGTGGGCCCCGACGCCGGCGCGCTCGTCCATGACCGGGCTCAGCCTCGCGTAGACGCGGGCGAAGAGCGGGTGGTGCACCACGTCGTGCGGCGTTCTGGTGCTGCGGAACGGCATGTCATACCCCTTCCCGGGGCCGGGAATACGACGGCTACGTCGATTCTTCCCAGGGACGGGGCTTCCCTCCCCTGCCCTCCCGGATCAGCGCAGCGCCCCGCAGGGCACCGCACCGTCCCAGGTGCCGCCCAGCTCCGGCGTCAGCCAGGACCGCGCCGCCTCGCGGAAGGTCTGCCCAGGCATCGCACCCGCCCCCTCCGGCACCGCGCCCAGCAGTCCCACCCCGGCCACCTCCGGCAGGTCGGACAGGTTGCAGCGCATGGCCAGGTCCGGTTCGGCCGGCCAGCTGCCGATGACGACGCCCGTGCAGTGCAGCCCCCGCGAGCGCAGCGCCTCGGCGGTGAGCTCGGTGGTGTTGAGCGTGCCCAGACCCGCCTGGGCGACGATAAGCACCGGCGCGTCCAGCAGCCCGGCCACGTCCGCGAGCGTCGCACCGGCGTCGTCCAGACGGACCAGCAGCCCGCCCGCGCCCTCGACCAGCACCAGGTCGTGGGAGGCGGCCAGCTCGGCCGCCGCCCGTGCGATCTCCTGCGGCGACACGGGCGCCAGGCCCGCCCGCCGGGCGGCCGTCGCGGGCGCCAAGGGCTCGGGGAAACGGGCCAGTTCCACACCGGTCACGGGCCCCGCGAGCCGCAACACCTCCGCGACGTCCCCCACCTCGCCCGGGCCGACCCCGGTCTGGGTGGGCTTGAGCACCGCCACCGAACGTCCGGCGGCCAGCGCCGCCGCCGCTACGGCGGCCGTCACCACGGTCTTGCCGACCTCCGTGCCCGTCCCCGTGACGACCATGACCGACATGATTCCGCTCCCTCCACCAGGGCGCCGGCCGCACGCGCGGCACGGCGCCGGTCCTGCGCCGCCCGCCGTGTGCGGACGGCGTTCCGTCCTAGGCCGTGTCCGCAAAGTCCCGCCTGGCCCGCGACTCCCCCAGCTACCGCTGGGAGGCGCCCCCAGCACGCACGCTCGCTGCGTTGTCGGGGTCGCCCGAGTACGCCCAGTACGAGGACGACCCTCCGCCTTGCGATCTCCCCCAGCTACCGCTGGGAGGTGCCCCCAGCACCAGACGCCGCGGGCCACGCCCTTCGGGCGTACGGCGCTACTTTGCGGACACGGCCTAGCCCTCGCGGGCGACGGCGCGCACCGCCGCACAGATCCGGGCGAGGTCCTCGTCGCCCGTGACGTAGGGCGGCATGGTGTAGACGAGGTCGCGGAACGGCCGCAGCCACACTCCCTCGCGCACCGCCGCCCGGGTCGCCGCCGCCATGTCCACCTCGTGATCGAGCTGGACGACGCCGATCGCGCCGAGCACCCGTACGTCCCGGACTCCCGGGTACTGCGCCGCCTCGGCCAGACCGTCGAGCAGGCCCGCCCCGATCCGCTTGACCTCCGCCTGCCAGTCCTGGGACAGCAGCAGGTCGAGGGACGCGCAGGCGATGGCCGCCGCCAGCGGGTTGGCCATGAACGTCGGGCCGTGCGCGAGCACCGGGACCTCGCCCCGGGAAATGCCCTCCGCCACCCGTGTCGTGCACAGCGTCGCCGCCATCGTCAGATAGCCGCCGGTGAGCGCCTTGCCGAGACACAGCACATCGGGGGTGACCCCCGCGTGATCCGCCGCGAAGAGCGCGCCCGTACGGCCGAAACCGGTGGCGATCTCGTCGAGGATCAGCAGCACGTCGTGCTCGTCGCACGCCTCGCGCAGCATCCGCAGGTGGCCGGGGGAGTGGAAGCGCATCCCGCCCGCGTTCTGCACCACGGGCTCGACGATCACCGCGGCCAGCTCGTCGGCGTGCCGCGCGATCAGCTCCCGCACGTGTGCCGCGTACGCCGGATCGACCTCGGCGTCGAAGCCGGTCGGCGGCGCGTCCGCGAAGATCTGCTCGGGCAGCGCACCGGACCACAGTGCGTGCATGCCGCCGTCCGGGTCGCACACCGACATCGGCTGCCAGGTGTCGCCGTGATAGCCGCCGCGCCAGGTCAACAGGCGCTGCTTGCGCGGTTTTCCGGCCGACCGCCAGTACTGGAGGCACATCTTCAGGGCGACCTCGACCGACACCGAGCCGGAGTCGGAGAAGAAGACGTGTTCGAGCCCCTCGGGCGTGATCTCCACCAGCTTGGCGGCCAGCCGCACGGCGGGCTCGTGGGTGAGCCCGCCGAACATCACATGGCTCATCCGCTCCAGCTGGGCGTGGGCCGCGGCGTTGAGCACCGGGTGGTTGTAGCCGTGGATCGCCGACCACCAGGACGACATGCCGTCGACCAGCTCGCCGACGCCGTCGACCGGTTCGGCCAGCCGCAGCCTGACCCCGGACGCGGACTCGACCACCAGCGGATCGACCCGGCCGGGCATCGGACCGTACGGATGCCACACGTGCTGCTTGTCCAGGGCGAGCAGGTCACTCGCGGTGAGCGGCTCAGGCATTGGGCGGCAGGTCCGTTCCCGCACCACGGCGCCGCACGGCGACCAGGTCCGTACGGGCCTCGCCCGCCGGCACCGGCTCGGCCGCTGCATCCGCCGCCGCGCCGTCTTCGCCGCACGGGCCGCAGCCGCCGCCCGTACCGCAGCCGCCCGTGCTCTCGCCCGCACCGTGCGAGCCGCAGCCGCCCGCACCCGGGCCGGCGCCGTGCGAGCCGCAGCCCGCGGCCGCCAGGGCGTCCGCGCGGTGCTCCGGCAGCGTCGTGGTGTCCGTGCCCTCGACCTCGAAGCCCGCGTCCGCGATCATCGCCAGGTCGGCCTTGCCCTCCTGGCCCTCGCTCGTCAGGTAGTCGCCGAGGAAGATCGAGTTGGCCAGGTGCAGGGCCAGCGGCTGCATCGACCGCAGGTGCACCTCGCGGCCGCCCGCCAGCCGGACCTCCACGTCCGGGCAGACGAACCGCACCATCGCCAGGATGCGCAGCGCCCGCTGCGGCGTGAGGTTCCACTCCTTGGCCAGCGGCGTCCCCTCGAAGGGGATGAGGAAGTTGACCGGCACCGAGTCCGGGTCCAGCTCGCGCAGCGAGAAGACGACGTCCACCAGGTCCGCGTCGCTCTCGCCCATGCCCGCGATCAGCCCCGAGCAGGCGGACATGCCCGCCGCCTGGGCCTGCTGCACCGTCTCCACGCGGTCGGCGTAGGTGTGGGTGGTGGTGATGTCGCCGTACGTCGCCTCGGACGTGTTGAGGTTGTGGTTGTAGGCGTCGGCGCCCGCGGCGCGCAGCCGCTCCGCCTGGCCGTCGGAGAGCAGGCCGAGACAGGCGCACACCTCGACGCCCTCGTTCTGCTCCTTGATCGCCTCGATGGTCTTCGAGACCCGGTCGACGTCCCGGTCGGTCGGACCGCGGCCGCTGGCCACCAGGCAGACCCGCTTCGCGCCGCCGGCCACGCCCGCGGCGGCCGCCTTCGACGCCTCGTCCGGCTTCAGCCACGTGTACTTGAGGATCTCGGCCTTGGAGCCGAGCCGCTGCGAGCAGTACGAGCAGTCCTCGGGGCACAACCCGGACTTGAGGTTGACCAGATAGTTGAGTTTCACCCGTCGCCCGAACCACGTGCGGCGTACCTTGCCCGCCGCGGCCACCACGTCGAGCAGCTCGTCGTCGGAGGTCGCCAGCACGGCGAGCGCCTCTTCGCGGGTCGGCAGCTCCCGCCGCAACCCCTTCTCCACCAGCGTGTTCAGCAGGTCCATGGCGCAGATCCTCGCTTACCCGACCGCTCCCGGCCAAGGTAGGGATCGCACAACAGAGGCCGATTGAGGTGTGTGTATTGCCACACCGTGCCCGGACGCCGCGACGGCTAGGTTTTATGCAAACCCGCCAAATGAAGAGGGACGGCCGATGCCCCAGGACCCGTTCGACTGGATCGACGCGCAGCAGGAGCGGCTGCGGGCCGCGGGGCTCCTGCGGACCCTGCGCCCCCGTCCGGCCGACTCCGGCCTCATCGATCTGGCCGGCAACGACTACCTGGGCCTGACCCGCCACCCCGAGGTCACCGGGGCCGCCGCGGAGGCGGCCCGGCGCTGGGGCGCGGGAGCGACCGGCTCCCGGCTGGTCACCGGCAGCACCGCACTGCACGCCGAGCTGGAGGCGGAGCTGGCCGCGTTCTGCGGCTTCGAGGCGGCCCTCGTCCTCTCCTCCGGCTACGCCGCGAACCTCGCCGCCGTCACCGCGCTGTCCGGCCCCGGCACCCTGCTGGTCTGCGACGAGCTCAACCACGCCTCCCTCATCGACGGCTGCCGCCTCTCGCGTGCCGAGCGGACCGTCGTCCCGCACGCCGACGCGGAGGCGGTGCGCAAGAACCTGGCCGCGCACCCGGGCCGGGCGATCGCCGTCACCGACTCCGTCTTCTCCGTCGACGGCGACGCCGCCCCGCTGCCGGCCCTCGCCGCCGCGTGCCGGGACGCCGGTGCGGCCCTGCTCGTGGACGACGCCCACGGTCTCGGCGTCCTCGGTGACGGCGGCCGGGGCGCGGTGCACGCGGCGGGCCTGGCCGGCGACCGGAACGTGGTGGCCACGGTCACGCTCTCCAAGTCCCTCGGCAGCCAGGGCGGTGCCGTGCTCGGCCCGGCCCGGGTCATCAACCACCTGATCAGCACCGCCCGCACGTTCATCTTCGACACCGGCCTCGCCCCGGCGGCGGCCGGCGCCGCACTGGCGAGCCTTGCGGTGCTGCGCCGCGAACCCGGGCGCGCCCCGCGGGTACGGGCCGTGGCCGCCGGGCTCCACCGGCGACTGACGGCGGCCGGGCTGACGGCGGTGCGTCCCGAGGCGGCCGTGGTCTCCGTCCGGGCCCCCTCGCCGGAGGCGGCGGTGCGCTGGGCGGCCGACTGCCGGCGGGCGGGTCTGGCCGTCGGCTGCTTCCGGCCGCCGTCCGTGCCGGACGGCGTCTCGCGGCTGCGGCTCACCGCGCGCGCGGACCTCTCGGACCGGCAGGTCGCGGAGGCGGCCGACACGATCGTGAGGACCGCGCCGACCGCCTGACGCTCACCTTCGCCCGGTGGTGTTCCCGGGGCTTTTGCCGCCCAGTTCGCTGACGAACACGGACCAGGCGGTGGGTGCGAACCGCAGTACCGGTCCGCTCGTGCGCTTGGAGTCGCGCACGGCGAGCAGCCCTGGTGCGAGGCTCGCCGTCTCGACGCAGTTGTTCATCCCGGTGCTGTAACTGCTGCGGTGCCAGACCGCGTCGCACGGGCCGAGGTGACCCGCTGGAGAGGGAACGTACTGAGGCATTGCGGACATGTTGCCTCCCTACGCGCCGTCGCTGATCCCGGCGATGTATTCCAATGACTTTTCGTGCGAGAGGGCGTGTGCCCGGAGGGTGGTGAATGCCGAGCCGTACGCCCGGAGGTCCTCTTTCTGCTCCAGGTAGAGGCTACTCGTCAAATGGTCGAGAACAACCACGTCCAGATCGGCGATGCGCGGAAAAGAGAAGATAACGAAAGGGCCGGTGATCCCGATGTGGTTTCCGCTGGTGAACGGCAGCACGTGCAGCCGCACATGCGGCAGCGACCCCATGTCCAGCAGATGCCGCAGCTGTCCCGCTATCACCTCCGGCCCGCCGACCTCGTGCCGCAGCACCGCCTCGTCGAGCACCGCGCAGAGCTGCAGCGGCCGTTCCCCGCCCAGCACCGACTGCCGGGCCATCCGCACCCGCACGAGCTCCTCGACCTGCTCCGGCGGCGGGTCGGCCAACGCGGCCCGGGTGACGGCCCGGGCGTACTCCTGCGTCTGCAACAGGCCCGGCACCACCGTGGTCTCCAGCGTCCGCGCGTGGGACGCCTCCGACTCCAGGCTGATGAAGTCGAGATACGCCGAAGGCAGCAGATCGCGGTAGGCGTACCACCAGCCGCGCCTGGGCCCTTCCGCCTCCTTCGACCCCGCCCCGCACAGCGCTCCCAGCAGGGCCCTCAGCTCCGGGTCCGACACGCTGTACACGTCCAGCAGCCGGGCCACGTCGGAGGGCTTGACCCCGCTGATACCCGTCTCGATCCGGCTCACCTTCGACTGGTGCCAGCCGACGGCGCAGGCGGCCTCCCTGCTGGTCATCCCGGTCAGTTCGCGCTGCCGGCGCAGCTCCGCGCCGAGTTTGCGGCGGCGCACCGCGGGTCCGTACCGCATCCGTTCTCCCTCCCCGCCGCTCCACACCACACGTCAGAGTCAATAGACCAGTGTGCCGTCCATATCCGGCCTCTCAGGGAAGAGTTCACCGCTTCGAGCGACAGATATATCCATATTCCGGTGGATCGCACCCATCGCGTCCGCGAAGAGTGGCAGTCTGACGCGAAGAGCAGCGGTGGAAAGGGACAGCACCATGGCAGACCACCAGGAAGCAACCATCACCCTGCCGAGTGTCTCCGCCTCGGTGCCCGGTGCCCGCCGCTACGTCATGGACGTGCTCGGGGAATGGGGACTGGCCGCCGGTTCGGAGGCCGCCGACGCCGTCCGGCTGATCGTCTCCGAGCTGGTCACCAACGCCGTGCAGCACACCCGGGGCCAGTCGCCGACGTTCACCGTGGACGTCCGCCTCGACCGCGACGAACACCTGCGCATCGGCGTCACGGACAGCCATCCCTGCCACCCCCGGCGGCTGCCCGCCGCCGTCCAGCAGGACCACGGGCGCGGGCTGGTCATCATCCGCTGCCTGACCGTCGAGCGTGGCGGCAGGCTCTCGGTCGTCCCGACTGCCGACGGCGGCAAGACGGTGTGGATCCGCCTGCCGTGGACGCTGCCGGCCGGCTGAGCGGCAGCACGGAGGGGCCGGGCGGAGGCCGCCCGGCCCGGCGCTCTCGTGGAGCGCGCTCCTGAACCGGTGGGTTCGTCGTTACCGCGGGTGCCGGTGGGGCACCGGAGGGCGGCAGTCGGGTCCGCTGCCACGGAAGGGACGCTCTGCGTGCGGGACGCGTCGTGGCCGGGGCGGGCGCGCGGGGTGTGCGCCGCCGGTCACCGGCCGTGCGGCGGTCAGCCGTTCACGCGGCCGTAGGAGACGCTCTGCGTCCAGATGCGTTCGAGTCGCACGACCGAACCGGTCTTGGGGGCGTGCCAGATCTTGTTGTTCCCGGCGTATATCCCCACGTGGTAGACACCGCCCCGGCCGTGGAAGAAGACGAGGTCGCCCCGGGTGCGCGAGAAGCCGGGGATGTGCGGGGTGCGGTTGTACTGGTCCTGTGCGGTCCGCGGCAGTTGCTTGCCGGCCCGCTTGAAGGAGTACTGGGTCAGACCCGAGCAGTCGAAGCGGTACGGTCCCGTCGCCCCCCACTGATAGGGGGAGCCGGCCTTGGAGGCCGCGATCTGCAGGGCCGTGGTGGAGATGGTTGCGGCTTCCGCGTCGTTCGTGGTGCCCGGCGCCAGCACCGTGGCGCCGACGGCCGCGAGAGTCAGGGCGGATTTCACGGAGAGGGGCATGGCCCCTGCCCTGGACATTGAGGGACGTTTGTGCGCGCCCATGCCAAACCCTTCGTCAGCCGCCTGTGAAGGATGACCTGTCGGGTTCGGGCAGGCGAAGAATGCCCGGCCGCCGGAGCGGCTTCACCCCAAGGGACGCCAGGGAGTTGCTGCTCTCCCACCGTCCCGCCGTGCTCGGGTCCTCCATCCCTGCCGGTGCACTTATGTCGACCAGTCGCCCCGGCGGCGGCAGGGTTCGGCGTCCGCCCGGACCGCCCCGCCGCGGTGGCGGGGTCTTGTCGTCGGCACGGATCTTGGCGCAGCCGCGCCGCCCGCGCCGAGCGGATCCCGCCATATGTGAGCCTCGTCACCCTTGAGCAATTCGGCTGGACGCGGGGCGATATGACGGTGGCGACTTTCCCCTGGTGACTCCGCCACCTGCGGCGGAGCGATCTCTCCGAGCGGCGCATGCGCGCGTCGCCCGAAGTGATCACTGCGGCACGTCTACGATCGCCTCCGCCGTCTGAAGGAGATCGAGGGGCGAATGTTTCCGCTCCTCAGTTCGGCGGCTCCGAGGGCAACATCACCCGGCCGGCCCGCCGTTCCCCGTCCAGGACCCGCATCGCTCGTGCCAGCGTCCCCGCGTATATCTCGCGTTCGCCGCGTCCGTGCATGACCGTCAGCGCGTCGCGCAGCCCGGTGGCCGCGAGCGCGAGCGCCTGCGCGGCTCGTAGCGCGGCGTACGTGTCATGCGTGCGGGCCGGGTTGATCCGGCCGAGAAGATCCAGTACTTCCAGATAGCGGTCCACCAACTCGCCCTCGGCGCGGGTCAGGGCGGGCAGCGGCGGAAGCTCCGGTGGCCACACGCCGCTCACCGCGCCCCGGGGGCGGCATCCTGCGCCGCCCGGCTCGTGACGATGCCGTCGGCGAGCCCGTAGGCCACCGCGGCGCGGGCGTCCAGGACCATGTCCCGCTCGGTGTCCCGCCGGATCCGTTCCGCGCTCTGCCCGGTGCACCGGCTCAGCATCCCCGTCAGGGTCTCCCGGGTGCGCAGCAACTCCTCCGCCTGCAGGGCCAGGTCCGAGGGCTGCCCCTGCACCGGCCCGTCGAGGGAGGGCTGGCGGATGAGCACCCGGGCGTGCGGCAGCATCATCCGCTTGCCCGGCGTCCCGGCCGCCAGCAGCACGGCCGCGGCCGAGTCGGCCCGGCCCAGGCAGACGGTCTCGATGTCGCAGCAGACGTAGCGCATCGCGTCGTGGACGGCGCACAGGGCGGAGAAGGAGCCGCCGGGGGAGTTGAGGTAGAGGGAGATGTCCTGGTCCGGCGCCGCGTGCTCCAGGTACATCAACTGCGCCGTCACGTCGCTCGCCGCCGTGTCGTCCAGCGGCGTCCCCAGGAAGAGGATGCGCTCGGAGAAGAGCTTGGCGTACGGGTCCGTGGTGTGGACGCCGGTGCCGGTGCGTTCGGTGAACTCCGGCAGGACGTGGCGGGCTGCGGATCGGTCCATGGCTGCGCCTCTCGTCGGTCGTCGCGGGTGATCGTCGACGTGATCACCATCTGTAAAAAATGTACAGGACGTACACCTCGTTAGAATGGGGCCATGGCCTACGAAATTCCTGTGACGCAAGCCCGAGCCGAGCTGGCGGAGCTGATCAACCGCGTCGTCTACGGCGGTGAGCGGGTGGTCGTCACCCGCCACGGGAAGCCGCTCGTCGCCCTGGTCTCCGCCGCTGACCTGCAGCGGCTCGAAGAGGCCGGTGCCGACGCGGCGGCCGGCGAGGAGCAGGTGATCAGCACGGTCGCCTCGTTCGGCTCCCTGGGCGCGTCCGCTCCGGGCGAACGCCGCCGCTTCGGCATCGCCGCCGAGCACCGCGACCCCGGCGCCGCGGAGCGCCCCTGAGAGCTCCGGCCATGACTGCGCAAAGAGCGGGTCAGCGCAGTTAACGCGTTGGAAAAGCTTGCGCCCTAATCTGCCTTCAGCGGCCACGGGGAGAAGAACCCCAGGTCAACACTGTGTTGAGGTAGGACGCATGCAACTGTCCCCGCACGAGCAGGAAAAGCTGCTCATCCATGTGGCCGCCGGCGTCGCCGAGCGGCGCCGGGCCCGCGGGCTGCGCCTCAACCACCCCGAAGCGGTGGCCCTGATCACCGTGCACATCCTCGAAGGCGCCCGGGACGGCCGCACCGTGGCCGAGCTGATGTCCTCCGGGCGCAAGGTGCTCACCCGCGACGAGGTCATGGAGGGCGTGCCCGAGATGATCCACGACGTGCAGGTCGAGGCCACGTTCCCGGACGGGACGAAGCTCGTCACCGTCCACGAGCCCATTGCGTGACGGGGGAGCGACGCCCATGATTCCCGGACAGGTACTGCACGCCACCGAGCCCGTACGGCTCAACGAGGGCCTGCACCGCACCCGGCTCGTCGTGCTCAACGCCGCCGACCGGCCCGTGCAGGTCGGCTCGCACTACCACTTCGCCGAGGCCAATCCCGGCCTGGAGTTCGACCGCGCCGCCGCGCGCGGCAGGCGCCTGGACATCGCCGCCGGCACCGCCGTGCGCTTCGAGCCGGGCATCCCCGTCGAGGTCGAGCTCGTCCCCCTCGCGGGCAAGCGCATCGTCGAGGGCCTGCGCGGCGCGTGCGGGGGACCGCTCGATGCCTGAACTCACCCGCGCCGCCTACGCCGACCTCTACGGGCCGACCACCGGTGACCGCATCCGGCTGGCCGACACCGACCTCGTCGTCGAGATCGAGGAGGACCGCTGCGGCGGTCCCGGCCGCGCCGGGGACGAGGCGGTCTTCGGCGGCGGCAAGGTCATCCGCGAGTCCATGGGCCAGTCCCGCGTCACCCGTGCCGAGGGCGCCCCCGACACCGTCATCACCGGCGCCGTCGTCCTCGACCACTGGGGGATCGTCAAGGCCGACATCGGCATCCGCGACGGCCGCATCACCGGCGTCGGCAAGGCCGGCAACCCCGACACCATGGACGGCGTCCACCCCGACCTCGTCATCGGCCCCGAGACCGAGATCATCGCCGGCAACGGCCGGATCCTCACGGCCGGTGCCGTCGACGCCCACGTCCACTTCATCTGCCCCCAGCTCGCCGACGAGGCCCTCGCCTCCGGCATCACCACGCTCGTGGGCGGCGGCACCGGACCCGCCGAGGGCAGCAAGGCCACCACCATCACCCCCGGCTCCTGGCACCTCGCCCGGATGTTCGAGGCCCTGGAGGGGCATCCCCTCAACATCGGCCTCCTCGGCAAGGGGAACACCGTCTCCCACGACTCCCTGCGCGCCCAGCTGCGCGCCGGTGCCGTCGGATTCAAGATCCACGAGGACTGGGGGGCCACCCCCGCGGCCATCGACGCCTGCCTGAACGTCTGCGAGGAGAGCGGCGCCCAGCTCGCCCTCCACACCGACACGCTCAACGAGGCGGGCTTCGTCGGCGACACCCTCGCCGCCGTCGCCGGCCGCACCCTCCACGCGTACCACACCGAAGGTGCGGGCGGCGGGCACGCACCGGACATCATCACGGTGGTCTCCGAGGCCAACGTCCTGCCCAGCTCCACCAACCCCACCCGGCCGCACACCGTCAACACCGTCGACGAGCACCTCGACATGCTGATGGTCTGTCACCACCTCAACCCGGCCGTCCCCGAGGACCTCGCCTTCGCCGAGTCCCGTATCCGGCCGGGCACCATCGCCGCCGAGGACGTCCTGCACGACCTCGGCGCCATCTCCATCATCTCCTCCGACTCCCAGGCCATGGGGCGCATCGGCGAGGTCGTCCTGCGCACCTGGCAGACCGCGCACGTGATGAAGAAGCGCCGCGGCCCCCTGCCCGGCGACGGTCCCGCCGACAACGCGCGGGCCCGGCGCTACGTCGCCAAGTACACCGTCAACCCGGCCGTGGCGCAGGGCCTGGACCACGAGATCGGCTCCGTCGAGACCGGCAAGCTCGCCGACCTGGTGCTGTGGGAGCCGGCCTTCTTCGGCGTGCGGCCGCTGCTCGTCCTCAAGGGCGGACAGATCGCCTACGCGCAGATGGGCGACGCCAACGCCTCCATCCCCACCCCGCAGCCCGTCCTGCCCCGCCCCATGTTCGGCGCCTTCGGCCGCGCCCCCGCCGCGACCTCCCTCAACTTCGTCACCCAGTGGGCCATGGACGACGGCCTGCCCGAGCGCCTCGGCCTGGGGAAGCGCTTCGTCCCGATCCGCAGCACGCGCCGCGTCACCAAGGCGGACATGCGCAACAACGACGCCCGGCCACGGGTGGAGGTCGACCCGGACACCTTCACGGTCACCATCGACGGCGACGCGGTGGAGCCGCAGCCCGCGGCGGAACTGCCCATGGCCCAGAGGTACTTCCTCTTCTGATGACCATCACCGACGTCATCGCCGCGCCGGAGGATCCGGCCCGTCCCCTGCCCGCGCCCGCGCCCGCGCCCGTTCCCCGGGCCGGGGGCAGGGGAGCCCTCGCCGCGCTGCTCGTCCTCGCCGACGGCCGCTTCCCGGCCGGCGGTCACGCGCACTCCGGCGGGGCGGAGGCGGCCGTCAAGGCCGGGCGGATCACGGACGGGGCATCACTGGAGTCGTTCTGCCGCGGGCGGCTGCACACGGCCGGACTGGCGGCGGCCGGGCTCGCCGCCGCTGCCGCCGCCGGAATCGATCCGCTCGCCCTCGACGAGGCCGCCGACGCCCGCACTCCTTCGCCGGCCCTGCGCACGGCGGCCCGGCGGCTCGGGCGGCAGATGATGCGGGCCGCCCGCGCGACGTGGCCCGCACCCGCGCTCGACGCCCTCGCCGCCGACCGGCCGCGCGGCGCCCACCAGCCCGTCGTGCTCGGCCTCGCCGCGCGCGCCGCCGGCCTCGGACCGCTCGATGCCGCGTACGCCGCCGCGTACGAGGCGGTGAGCGGGCCGGCGACGGCCGTGGTGCGGCTGCTGAGCCTCGATCCGTTCGAGGCGACGGGGGTGTTGGCGCGGCTTGCGCCGGAGCTCGACGCTGTGGCGGCCGCTGCCGCGGAGGCCGCGCAACGGGCCGTGCGCGAGGGCCCGGAGGCCCTGCCCGCTCCCTCGGCGCCGCTGCTGGACATCACGGCGGAGCAGCACGCGGCGTGGCCGGTGCGTCTGTTCGCCACGTAGCGGAGCCCCGGTCCCGCCCTTTCGCCGTTTCCCGGGGCTCCGCCCCGGACCCCGCTCCTCAAACGCCGGAGGGGCTGAATTCTCAGCCGTCCGGGAAGAACCCACACCGACCCCCGGAGGGACCATGCACCTCGACCACCCCGACGCGTTCCCCCACCGCCACACCTACGGCCCTGCCGACCCCACCCGCCCCGACGGGCGACGCCGTGCCCTGCGGATCGGCCTCGGCGGGCCCGTCGGCTCCGGCAAGACGGCCACGGTCGCCGCCCTGTGCCGGGCACTGCGCGACGAGTTGTCCATCGCCGTCGTCACCAACGACATCTACACCCGTGAGGACGCCGAGTTCCTGCTGCGCAACGCCGTGCTGCCGCCCGAGCGCATCGCCGCCGTGGAGACGGGTGCCTGCCCGCACACGGCCATCCGCGACGACATCTCCGCCAACCTCGAAGCCGTCGAGGACCTGGAGGACGCGGTGGGCCCGCTCGACCTCGTCCTCGTCGAGTCCGGCGGGGACAACCTCACCGCCACCTTCTCCAAGGGCCTGGTCGACGCACAGATCTTCGTCATCGACGTCGCCGGCGGCGACGACATCCCCCGCAAGGGCGGCCCCGGGCTGACCACCGCCGACCTGCTCGTCGTCAACAAGACCGACCTGGCGCCCTACGTCGGAGCCGACCTGGAGGGCATGGCCCGCGACGCCAAGTCCCAGCGCGGCGAGCTCCCGGTGGCCTTCACCTCGCTGGCCGCGGAGGGCGGGGTCGCACCCGTACGCGACTGGGTGCGCGAGCAGGTGGCGGCGTGGACCGCCCGCACGCCATGACCGTCCCGGCTCCTGCGGCCACTCCCGGGCTGCGCGCCGCCGCACGGATCGTCGCCGCGCCCGACGGCAGGGGTGGCACGGCGCTGCCCGTGCTGGACGGTTCGGGCCCCTTCGCCCTGCGGCGGCTGCGCCCGGACGGTTGCGAGGCCCGGGTCGCGCTCGTCGGCGCCATGAGCGCGCCGCTCGGCGGCGATCTGCTCGCCCTCACCGCCGAGGTGCGGGCGGGCGCCGCGCTGCGCTTCACGACCACGGCCGCCACGATCGCCCTGCCGGGCCGTACGGGTGCGCCCGCCGCGTACGACACCCTGATCGGCGTGGGGGAGGGGGCGCAGCTGTGCTGGCTCCCCGAGCCGCTGATCTCCGCCCGCGGCAGTGACCTGCGGACGACGACACGGGTCGACCTCGCCGCCGGCGCCCGCCTGGTGCTCCGCGAGGAGCAGGTCCTGGGCCGGGCGGCCGAGCCACCGGGGCGGCTGGCCGCACGGCTGACCGTGCGGCTGGCCGGGCGCCCGCTCTTCGACCAGGAGCTGTGCTACGGGCCCGGGGCGCCCGGCTGGGACGGCGGGGCCGTGCTCGGCGGTCATCGCACCGTCGGTCAACTCCTCGTCGTCGACCCGGCCTTCGACCGGCATCCGGTGGCGGCCCGCCCGCTGGGGACGACGGCCGCCCTCGCCCCGCTCGCCGGCCCCGCGGCCGTGGTGAGCGCGGTGGCACCGGACGCACTGGCCCTGCGCAGGCTGCTGGATTCGGCACTATCCCAACTGAATGCCGCAACTCGGAAGTCTCGCGGATAGTTGGGGCGAAGGGTGCCTCTCGTGCCCTTCCGTGTTTCGTCACGTTTACGGATTAGTAAAGAACGCCCGCCCACCCTGTCCTTTGTGGCAGGGGAGACGAAAGGATTCCCCCTTGCAGACCGCGTGATCATCGCCGCCTCGGGCGGCACTCAGCAGGGGGATTCACACGTGAGATCAAACGCGATATCCGCTGCCACCGTGGTGGCAAGCGCGCTGGTCGCCGGGTTCCTGACCGCCCCGGCCGCCGGCGCCGCGGAGGCGGTGCCGGGCGGCGCCGCCGAGGCCAAGGGCGTGAAGATCGCCGCCGAGCGGGCGGCCAAGGCCGGCATCAACTGGCAGGACTGCCCTGCCGACTGGGGCCTGGAGAAGCCCATCCAGTGCGGGTTCGTGACCGTCCCCGTCGACTACGCCAAGCCCAACGGGCCCACCATCCAGATCGCCGTGGACCGCGCCCGTTCCACCGGCACCGCCGAGGAGCACCAGGGCTCGCTCGTCTACAACCCCGGTGGCCCCGGCGGCTCCGGCCTGAAGTTCCCGCGCAAGATCACCACGAAGAGCCCGATCTACACCAAGATCGCTCAGGCTTACGACTTCGTCGGCTTCGACCCGCGCGGCGTGGGCCGCTCCGCGCCGATCTCCTGCGTCGACCCCCAGGAGTTCGTCAAGGCCCCCAAGGCCGACCCGGTGCCCGACAGCGAGGCCGACAAGCGCGCCCAGCGCAAGCTGGCCAAGGAGTACGCCGACGGCTGCGCCGAGCGCAGCGGCAAGCTCCTGCCCCACCTCACGACGCCGAACACCGCCCGTGACCTCGACGTCGTCCGCGCCGCCCTCGGCGAGAAGAAGCTCAACTACCTCGGCGTCTCCTACGGCACCTACCTCGGCGCCGTCTACGGCACGCTCTTCCCGGACCACGTCCGTCGCATGATCGTCGACAGCGTCGTCAACCCGGCCCGGGACAACATCTGGTACAAGGCCAACCTCGAACAGGACATCGCCTTCGAGGGCCGCTTCAAGGACTGGGAGAGCTGGGTCGCCAAGTACGACTCGGTCTTCCACATCGGCGACACCCGCGACAAGGTCCAGCAGGAGTGGGAGAAGCTGCGCGCCGCCGCGAAGAAGCAGCCCATCGGCGGGGTCGTCGGCCCGGCCGAGCTGATCAGCTTCTTCCAGAGCGCCGCCTACTACGACTCCTCCTGGATCTCGGTCGCCGACACCTGGAAGAAGTACCGCGCCGGTGACGAGAAGGCCCTCGTCCAGGCCGCGGGCCCGGACCTGACCGACAAGGCCGGCAACATCGCCTCGGAGAACAGCAACGCCGTCTACACCGCGGTCGAGTGCGCCGACGCCAAGTGGCCCACCAGCTGGAAGAAGTGGGACCGCGACAACACCCGCATCCACCGCCAGGCCCCCTTCATGACCTGGGCCAACGCCTGGATGAACCTGCCCTGCGCGACCTGGAAGGCCCCGCAGCAGAACCCGGTCGAGGTCGCCACGCACAAGGGGCTGCCCAAGACCCTCATCGTGCAGTCCGACCGTGACGCCGCCACCCCCTACGCGGGCGCGGTCGAGCTGCACAAGCGCTTCCGCGGCTCGCAGCTGATCACGGAGGCGGGCGCCGGCTCGCACGGTGTCACGAGCCTGAAGAACCCGTGCATCAACGACCGCGTCGACGCGTACCTCCTCACCGGCAAGACCGACGGCAAGGACGTGACGTGCACCCCGCACGCCACCCCCGAGCCGCCGAAGGCCGCGACGAAGTAAGGCACACGCGCACCCGCCGGGGCCGAGCCCCGGAACACACCGCGCCCCGGCCCGTCATGGGCCGGGGCGCGGCGTCGTCCCCCGGGTCAGCGCCCGGCCGGGGCGAACACGGCGGTGAAGGCCGCTCGCGTGGGGGAGTCGGCGCGGCGGTCCAGGACCGCGAAGACGACGTGCTCGAAGCGGTGCGCGAAGCGGCCCGCACCGGTGAGGTGGGCGGCGAACGCCGTGGCGACCTCCCGCGGGTCGTTGCGGAAGACCCCGCATCCCCAGGCGCCGAGCACCAGCCTGCGGTAGCCGTGCGCGGCGGCGACCTCCAGGACCCGGCCCGCCCGCTGGGCCAGCACCGCCGGGACGCGGTCCGTCTCCTGCGGCGCGCGCTGGGCGATCACTCCCGCGTTGGGGGCGGGCGACGTCAGGAAGCCCACGGTGTAGGGGGATTCCAGCAGTGTGCCGCGGTCGTCGCGGAAGACCGGGACGCCGGGGGAGTGGATGACCCGGTGGCTGTAGAACGGGCTCGTGTCGGCGCGGTGGGCCGCGTAGAACTCCGGGGCCTCGCGCAGGCACGCGTAGAGCGCCGAACCGCGGCAGAGCGCCTCCTCCTGCGCCTGCGCGCCGTTGAGGTAGCCGCCCCCGGGGTTGCGTGCGGAGGCGAAGTTGAGGACGGCCACCGGGCCGTCCGCCGCCAGGCGGCGCGACGCGTCCAGGCTGCCCTCGCCCGTCACCTCGAACACCGTCGCCGCCCCGGCCCGCGCGTCCGGCACGGCCACCGGCCCGGGCCCGTGGAGCACGGTGTCCCGCCGCGCCCTTCGCACCGCACCGGCGAAGTCCACCGCCCGGCCGCCGGGCGTCGTGTAGCCACCGGAGGCGACGATCACCTCCGTCATCCGCGCGACCTCGCGCAGTCGCGCGCTCATGCGTCGTCCCTCGTCAGAAGCTGTGTCACAAGCGCCGAGCGTACGGCCCGCCGGCCCGCGCCCGCGACGGTTTTTCCGCAGGTCACCCCGCGCGGCCGACCGGGTGGCCGGGGACCCCCGCACGGGTGAGCGCACGGTGCGGCCCCTTGCCGCGCGCGCCCGCGCGCGGTGCCCTGGCGCGGGCAACCCCGCGCCCCAGGAGGCCACCACCATGTCCGTACGCACCACCGCGGCCGCAGCGGCGACCGCCACCGCCCTCCTCGCCCTCCCCCCGGCCCCGGCGCAGGCCGACGGCAAGGGCGAGGGGCGCTTCCTCCTCACCGTCTCCGGCGCCCAGAGCACCTGGATCCGCGGCGTCCAGCTGGTCTGCCCCGGCCCGGGCGGACACCACCCGCACGCGTCCGAGGCATGCGAGAGCCTGCGCCTGGCGAACGGCCGGCCCGACGCGCTGCCCCCCGACCCCGCGCGCGTGTGCACCCAGGAGGAGGACCCGGTCACCGCGACCGCCACCGGCCAATGGAACGGGGCCGCGGTCGCCTGGCGGAAGACCTTCCCCCACTCCTGTGCCCTGGAGGCCGCCACCGGGCCCGTGTTCCGCTTCTGAAACCGGCGCCGTGACCGGGCCCGTGCCTCTCAGGCGCCGCGCGCCGCCAGTGATCCGATGGTCGCCAGCCCCAGCACCACCCACGTGAACCACAGCCAGCCGTTGCTGCCGATCGTCACGGTGTAGGCGGTCACCAGGACCAGCCCGCCGACGGTCATCGCCGCCATCGCCTTCGCCGATCCGGGCATCCCGCACCTCCTCACGGCGGCCCGGGTGCGAAAACGCGCGGACCGCGGCCAGGAGACCATCGTCTCCCCACCGCGGTCCGTACCGCCATACCGCTGCCGGGCCCGTCACTGCCCCCGCGTGTTCAACGAGGCCAGGTAGGCGTTGTAGGCGGCCAGCTCCTTGTCGCCGTTCCGGTCCGCCGCCCGGTCGCTGCGCCTGGCCTGGCGCTGCTCCGAGCGGTACCACTGGTAGACCAGCGCCAGCAGCACCACGACGGACGGGATCTCGCTGAAGGCCCAGGCGATGCCGCCGCCCGCCTGCTGGTCCTCCAGCGGGTCGATGCCCAGCGAGGCCGGCGGGTGCATGTACGTGCCGATCATCGGCTCCGAGGCCATCATCAGCGCGATGCCGAAGAAGGCGTGGAAGGGCATGCCGGCGAACAGCTCCAGCATCCGCATCACGTACCCGGGGCGGTGCGGGCCCGGATCCACGCCCATGATCGGCCAGAAGAACACCAGGCCCACCGCGAGGAAGTGCACCATCATCGCGATGTGACCCGTCTTGCTCTCCATGAGGAAGTCGAAGAGCGGGGTGAAGTACAGGGCGTACAGGCTCGCGATGAACAGCGGGATCGTGAACACCGGGTGCGTGATGACGCGCATGTAGCGGCTGTGCAGCAGGGAGACCAGCCACTCGCGCGGGCCCTTGCGGCCGCGCCCGGCCGCCGGCAGGGCCCGCAGCGTGAGCGTCACGGGCGCGCCCAGCAGGATCAGGATGGGGGAGAGCATGCTGATGACCATGTGCTGCACCATGTGCACGCTGAACATGACCATGCCGTAGTCGTTGAGCTTGGTGCACATCACCAGCCAGACGCTCAGCACGCCGAGGACGAACGCCACCGCACGGCCCCAGGGCCAGGCGTCCCCGCGCCGCCGCAGCCGCACCACGGCCCAGCCGTAGAGGCCCAGACCCAGCAGACAGCCGATCATGAAGAACGGTTCGCCACTGAACTGCAGACCCCGCCCCAGCGTGAACGGCGGCATGTCCATATGCATCATGCCGTGCCCGCTGTGATCCATCCGCTCTCTCCCATTTCGCACCAATGCGCCGGGACCAGAGTAGAGCCGCCCCCGGCCGGGACTCCGGCCGGGGGCGCCCGGTGCGAGCGGGGGCGGGTCAGCTCACAGCACGCACTCCACCTCGTCGTAGCGCTCCTGCGGCACGGTCTTGAGCTGCTCGACGGCGGCCGCCAGCGGCTGCAGCACGATGTCCGTGCCGTGCAGAGCCGTCATCATCCCGAAGGCGCCCCGGTGCACCGCCTCCACCGCGTGCCAGCCGAAGCGCGTCGCCAGGACCCGGTCGTAGGCCGTCGGGGTGCCGCCGCGCTGCACGTGGCCGAGGATGACGGGCCGCGCCTCCTTGCCCAGGCGCCGCTCCAGCTCGCCCGCCAGCTGGGTGGCCACGCCGGAGAACCGCTCGTGCCCGTACACGTCCGTGGCGCCCACCGCGAACTCCATGGACCCCGGGCGCGGCTTGGCGCCCTCGGCGACCACCACGATCGCGAACCGCTTGCCCGCCCGGAAGCGCTTGCCGACCACCGCGGTCAGCTCGTCGATGTCGAAGGGACGTTCCGGCACCACGATCGCGTGGGCGCCGGCCGCCATGCCCGAGTGCAGGGCGATCCAGCCCGTGTGGCGGCCCATCACCTCGACGATGAGCACCCGCTGGTGCGACTCGGCGGTCGTCTTCAGCCGGTCCAGGGCGTCCGTCGCCACCCCCACCGCGGTGTCGAACCCGAAGGTCACGTCGGTGGCCGCGATGTCGTTGTCGATGGTCTTGGGAACGCCCACGACCGGCAGGCCGGCGTCCGACAGCAGCCGGGCCGCCTTGAGCGTGCCCTCGCCGCCGATCGGTATCACCGCGTCCAGGCCGAGGTCGGCCACGTGCTCCTTGGCCCGCTCCACGCCGTTGCGCAGCTGGGCGGGCTGGACGCGCGAGGAGCCGAGGATGGTGCCGCCGGTGGCCAGGATGCCGCCCACGGCCTCCAGGTCCAGCGTGCGGTAGTCCGCTTCCAGCAGGCCGCGCCAGCCGTCGTGGAAGCCGATGACCTCGTCGCCGTGGTCGACCACGGCGCGGTGCACGACGGAACGGATGACGGCGTTGAGACCGGGGCAGTCGCCGCCGGAGGTGAGAACACCGATGCGCATGACAGGGGGACCTTTTTGATCAGGGCCGCAACGGGCCGGAGACCGGACCGGACCCCGTCGTCCGGTGGAATCCCCGCCACCCTAACCGGGCCGGGCGGCGGGGATCGTGACCGTCCGCTATGCGGGCTGTGTCGCCGCGGCGATCCGCTCGGCGCGCAGCGCCTCGTACCAGCGGTCGTCGACCGGCGGCAGGGCGTTGACGTCGAGCGCCAGCTTGATCAGCAGGTCCGCGATGTGCGGGTTGCGGGCCATGACCGGACCGTGCATGTACGTACCGAAGACGGTCTCGTTGAACGCGCCCTCGGTGCCGTCGCCCGTGCCGTTGCCCTTGCCGAAGCGGACCCGGGCGAACGGGCGGGCCGTGGGGCCCAGGTGGGTGACGCCCTGGTGGTTCTCGAAGCCCGTCAGCGGCGGCAGGCCCAGCTGCGGGTCGATGTCGGCGAGCACGTCGCCGACGCAGCGCTCGCCCTCGCCCCGGGTGCTGACGACGTCCAGCAGCCCCAGGCCCTGCTCGCGCTGGCCCAGGTCGTTGATGAACTCGTGGCCCAGGATCTGGTAGCCGGCGCAGACCGAGAAGACGATCGCGCCGTTGGCGACGGCCCGGTTCAGGCCGCCGTCCCGGCGCAGCCGCTCGGCCGCGAGACGCTGCGGACGGTCCTCGCCGCCGCCGATCAGGTAGATGTCCCCGGACGTGGGGATCTGCTGGTCGGAGCGGACGTCGACGCGCTGGACGTCCAGGCGGCGCTGGTGGGCGCGCCGCTCCAGGACCAGGACGTTGCCCTGGTCACCATAGGTGCTGAGCAGGTCGGGGTAGACCCACACCACACGCAGACTGTTCTGGCTCATGCTCACAATCCTTTGAGTGCTGTCCGTGGGTCAGTTGCCGACGCGGCGGCGGACGTCCTGGAACGCGGTGTAGTTCGCGATCAGCTCGATCCGGCCGGGGGGCGCCGCCTGCACGGCCTCGTCCACCGTCTCGCAGACCCGGAACTCCAGGCCCGCGACCTCCAGGCGCACCGCGAGGTCCAGCTTGCGGTCACCGATGACGAAGATCGGGTGCCCGGCGAGGCGGGGGTAGTCCACGTCCCACAGCCACGAGGTGTCCGTGCCGTCCGCGCCGCGGGCGTTCACGCCCAGGATCACCGGCGCCGGCGGCCCGTCGATCAGCGAGAACGTCTCCAGCCAGCCGGCCGGGTTCTTCGCCAGCAGCAGCCGCACCTCACGGCCGAGGAACGACACCACGTCGAAGCGGCCCGCGACCGCCTGCACCTGGTACATCCGCTCCAGCGCCACCTGCGGGGGCACCCCGAAGGTCGCGGCCACGGCGGCCGAGGTGGTGGCGTTGGCCTTGTTGGCCCGGCCCGGCAGCTGCAGGTGGATCGGCCACGCCGAGCCGTGCGGGTCGAGGAC
The DNA here is from genome assembly GCF_014650495.1 of Streptomyces cinnamoneus. Taxonomy (GTDB): domain Bacteria; phylum Actinomycetota; class Actinomycetes; order Streptomycetales; family Streptomycetaceae; genus Streptomyces; species Streptomyces cinnamoneus. The sequence goes on from NZ_BMVB01000001.1 coordinate 357,386, forward strand.
GTAGTCCCCCGACAGCGCCCAGCTCGGGGTGGGCCGCCTGAAGCCGCACTCGCCGCAGAACCAGTCGTCGCCCGGGCGCTGCATCACACCGCCGCAGGAGGGGCACGACCAGGCGTCGTCCTTCCACTCCTGGCCGGCCGCGACCCACACCACGTTCTGCGACGAGGAAGCGGCCCACACGATCAGCGGGTCGTCCGCGTTCGCGATGATCACGGCCTTGGTGCCGGCCAGACCCTCGCGCCACTTCTCGGCGAGCATGCGCGTTTCCGCGGCCCGGTCGAGCTGGTCGCGCGAGAGGTTCAGCAGCGCTATGGCCTTCGGCGAGACGTCGCGGGCGACGCCCGCCAGGTACTTCTCGTCCACCTCGATCACGCCGTAGCGCGCGTCCGAGCCGCCGGCCAGAGCGGAGGTGATGCCCGCGGGCATGTTGGCGCCCAGCGCGTTGGACACCACCGGGCCGCTGGCCCGCAGCGCCTCGGCGATCAGCCGGGTCGTGGTCGTCTTGCCGTTGGTGGCCGACACCAGGACCACGTCCAGGTGGGTTGCCAGCCGGGCCAGCAGGTCGGGGTCGAGCTTGAGCGCGACCTTGCCGCCGATCACCGACCCGCTGCCACGGCCCGCGGCCCGCGACACCGCCGCAGCCGCCTTGCCCGCCGTCACGGCCAGCTTGGCCCGCGGCGACAGGGGCCCCGAGTTGCCTGCCATCGTCCTAGATCCTCCTTGTTCCGGCGCCGCGCCTGTCCCTGGTCCGCCGGTGTGGAACGCCCCCTCCGCGCCGAATCGTCAGCCAGGAGGCTTCGGTCGGGGATCAGCCTATCGAGATCCGGGCGCGGGCCCGAACCCGCCGTCCATGGAACGTACCCTGTGGCCATGCGAAGAGGCACGATTCCCGGCAGTTCAGGACGAGTGCGGCCCATGAGGCTGCTCGGAGACCCGGGGCTCGTGGCACCCTGCGAGGAGGTCACGGCCTTCGACGCGGACCTCGCGGCCCTCGTCGAGGACATGTTCGCCACCATGTACGCGGCGGGCGGCGTGGGCCTGGCCGCGAACCAGATAGGCGTCCCGCTCCGGGTCTTCGTCTACGACTGCCCCGACGACGAGGACCGCCGGCACCTGGGGCACCTGGTCAATCCGCGGCTCGTCGCCGCCGAGGGCGTCACCGTCCGCGGCCCCGAGGGCTGCCTGTCCCTGCCCGGCGTCGAAGCCGGGACTCCGCGCTTCGACGAGGCCGTGGTCGAGGGCTTCACCGTGGACGGCGCGGCCGTGCAGGTGCGGGGCACGGGCTTCTTCGCCCGCTGCCTGCAGCACGAGTGCGACCACCTCGACGGCGGACTGTACGTCGACCACCTGACGGGGCTGCGGCGCCGGCGCGCCCTGCGGGCCGCGCGCCGCGCCCCGTGGGCGGAAACGGGGTAGGCCCCGCCCCGCCCCGCTCCCGGAGGGCCCGCTCGGAACCCGGGCTCGGAACCCGGGGTCAGAGCCTGGGCTCAGAACCCCGGGCTCAGAACCCCGGGCCGTCCGCGCGCTCGCCCGACACCGCCAGCCGGCCCCACAGCAGGTCCGCCAGGTGCCGCACCAGCCGGCCGCGCGGGCACGGGCGCTCGCGCAGCCACCAGTCGCCGGCCGCGTGCATCATGCCGACGATCCCGTGGCCCCAGGCGCGGGCCAGCTCGTCGCCGTCCGGCCCCAGGTCCACCCGCTCGGTTATGACCAGCGCCAGCTCCTCGCCCATCCGGCGCAGCAGCGGCGCGGAGTGCCGGCCCACGTCGAAGCCCGGGTCGCCGGGCCTGCCCTCGTCCGGGTGCATCAGGAAGCGGTACACCTGCGGCCGCGCCTCTATGGCCGCGAGGTAGCTGTCGAGCGTCGCCTCGACCCGCTCGCGCCGCCCGGCCGGGGCGTCGAGCGCGGCCCGCAGGCCCGACAGGAGGGCGTCGGTGTGGCGCACGGCCAGCGCCCGGTACAGGCCCCCCTTGTCGCCGAAGTGGCGGTAGAGGATCGGCTTGGTGATCCCCGCCTCCGCCGCGATGGCGTTCATCGACGCCCCCGGCCCGTCCCGCAGCACCACGCGGTCGGCGGCCTCCAGCAGCTCCCTGCGCCGCTGCTCCGCCGCCCGCTGCTGTTCGTCCCGCTGACTGGTCTCCATAAAGACGTGCCTCCCCGCCCAGTGATTCACAACGCCTGCGCAAAGTAACACCCGCTCCACGGAGCGGATTCGAGGGGCGGGGGAGTTGACACCTGCTACCGGCGAGTAACACACTCACGTTACCGTAAGTAAGGCGTGCAGGGGAGGGGCCGTGGGGGACTTCACGCCGGAGCTCGGCGAGGACCAGAGGGCCGTACGGGACTGGGTGCACGGCTTCGCCGCCGACGTCATGCGGCCCGCCGCCGCGGAGTGGGACGAGCGGGAGGAGTTCCCCTGGCCCGTCGTCCGCGAGGCCGCCAGGATCGGGCTGTACTCCCTCGACTTCTACGCCCAGCAGTTCTTCGACCCCACGGGGCTGGGGGTGCCCGTGACGCTGGAGGAGCTCTTCTGGGGCGACGCCGGCCTCGGCCTCGCCATCGCCGGCACCGGGCTCGCCGCGATCAGCGTCTTCACCAACGGCACCGACGAGCAGATCGGCACCTGGGTCCCGCAGATGTACGGCGACGCCGACGACGTGAAGATCGCCGCCTTCTGCTCCTCCGAGCCCGACGCGGGGTCCGACGTCTCGGCCATGCGCACCCGGGCGCGCTACGACGGGGCCCGGGACGAGTGGGTCCTGGACGGCGTCAAGACCTGGGCCACCAACGGCGGGATCGCCGACGTCCACGTGGTCGTCGCCGTCGTCGCCCCGGAGCTCGGCGCGCGGGGGCACGCCTCCTTCGTCGTTCCGCCCCGCACTCCCGGCCTCTCGCAGGGGCAGAAGTTCAAGAAGCACGGCATCCGCGCCTCGCACACGGCCGAGGTCGTCCTCCAGGGCGTCCGCGTCCCCGGGCACTGCCTGCTCGGCGGCAAGGAGCGGCTCGACGAGCGCCTGGCCCGTGCCCGCGAACGCGCCCGCAGCGGCACCGAGCGGGGTGCGGCCGGCAACGCGGCGATGGCCACCTTCGAGGCGTCCCGCCCGGCCGTCGGCGCCCAGGCGGTCGGCATCGCGCGCGCCGCGTACGAGGTCGCGCTGGACTACGCCCGGACCCGTGTGCAGTTCGGGCGCCCGATCATCGACAACCAGGGCGTCGCCTTCCAGCTCGCCGACATGCGCACCCGCATCGACGCCGCCCGGCTGCTCGTGTGGCGCGCGTCGTGGATGGCGAGCGCGGGCAAGCCCTTCACCTCGGCGGAGGGGTCGATGTCCAAGCTCTTCGCCGGCGAGACGGCCAAGGCCGTCACGGCCCAGGCCATGCAGATCCTGGGCGGCAACGGCTACACCCGCGAGTACCCCGTGGAGCGCATGCACCGCGACGCGGCGATCTACACGATCTTCGAGGGCACCAGCGAGATCCAGCGGCTGGTCATCGCGAGGGCGGTGTCGGGCCTTCCCATCCGCTGACCGTGTCGATCACCACGGTTTGATCCCCCGACTGTCACAGAAGATCCACACGGGGCCCTCCGGGGCGGAATCCGGCCCTGACGTGCCGTAAGAATGTTCACGTCAAAACAAACCAGCACGGGGGATTCACCATCATGCGTCGTCAGCTCTCCACCGCGGCCGTCGTCATCGCGCTCGCGGCCACCGCCACCGCCTGCAACAGCGACGGCGTGGACGCCAAGCCCGAGGACTCGGCGTCGGCGGCCCAGAGCCCCGCTGCGCAGGACCCGAAGGGCTCGGGCCCCGCCCAGGACAAGCCCGCCCAGGACAAGCCCGCCCAGGATCAGGGCGGCTCGCTGGCCCTCGGCGGCACCGCCACCCTCAAGGCCAAGAACGGTGCCCAGATCGCGGTCACCCTGAAGAACTTCGCCGACCCGGCCGCGAGCGACAACAAGTACATGCAGCCGAAGCCGGGCAAGCGCTGGGTCGCCGCCCAGTTCGAGATCGTCAACAAGGGCCAGACCGTCTACGACGACAGCCCCGCCAACGGCGTGAAGGTCGTCGACGACCAGGGGCAGGCGTTCACCCAGTCCATCGGCTCGACCACCGCCGGCCCCAGCATGCCGGCGACGGTCAAGCTCAAGGCGGGGGAGAAGGTCCTCGGCTACGTCGTGGTCTCGGTCCCCGAGAAGGCCAAGTCGAAGTCCGTCACGTTCACTCCGGACTCCGGTTTCGGCAAGGAGACCGGCCAGTGGACCGTCGCCAAGTGACGTCCCGGCGCTGAGACCTCAGGCGGCGAGCCCCTCGGGGTTCAGCCGCCTGACGTCGTACCGGCTGTGGAGCTCGCCGCGGACCGCGGCCGCGGCGTGGCCGGAGCCCACCGGCACGTCGACGATCGTCCAGCCGGCGGGCCACGCGGGGGTGCCCGGGCCGCCGTTGCCCAGGTAGTCCAGGTCGGGGGAGCGGCCCAGCCCGGTGCCCAGGCCCTTCAGGTAGGACTCCTTGCGCACCCACAGCCGGGTGAAGACCGCCGCCCGCCGTTCCTCGGGCGCCGCCATGATCTCGCGGCGTTCGGCGGGGTGCAGCGCCCCGGACACGTCGGAGACGGTGTGCGCGGCGGGGAGTTGCTCGACGTCCACGCCGACGGGTGCGGCGGCGACCCCGACGAGGGCGAGGTCGCCGCCGTGCGACAGGGAGAAGTGCGGGGCGCCGGGGGCGGACACGGCGGGCCTGCCGTGGGGCTCGCCGCAGCAGGGGCACTCCTCGCGGACGAAGGTCACCTCCCCGGGCGGCAGGTCCAGGTAGGCGCCGAGGACCCGGCGCAGCATCAGGTGGGCCGCGACGTACCGGGCGGCGTCGAGGGGGCGGACGAAGGAGGCCGCCCGCCCGCGCTCCTGCTCGTCGAGCGGGGAACGGTCGGGGGAGGCGGCCAGGAGCCAGGGTTCGGGTGTGTGCAGCAGCCAGAGGTCCAGGGCGCCCGCGGCCGGTGCGGGCAGGGTCTGTGGCCAGGGGGCGTCGAAGCCGTGGTCCGGACGGAGGCCGCCGGCGGGGCCGAGGTGTAGCTGCACAGGTCGCTCCGGGTCGTTCGGTGGCGGACGGGCAGAACGCCGCAGCGTACATGAGTCATATGTCCATCAGATATCAAGTCCCGGGGATGCGTGCATTTTCGGGCTCTGTCTGTCAAGAATCGCAATTGCGTTGACAAAGACAGTCGGATGGGTGGGTCCTTCCGGGGGCGCGGTTACCCGGCGTTCCCCCCTGGCCACGGGTGTCCGCCATTCTGGCTCAATCGTGATGGGTCCCCATTAGGGATACTGTTACCGTCGTTTCCGATCTTGATCGTGCAAGTCGGCCTCTCCCCGGGCCGTCCGTCAGCACGTCGGTCGTCAGAGGTCGAGTGTGGCTTCATGAAAGAGGAACGCCGTGGCGGTCACCTTCGATGCAGGTCAGGGCGGTCCCCAACGCCTGGCCGGCCGTTCCGTCGAGCTGAGCGGCCTGATGCGGCTCGCTGCGCGCGCCCGCGAGGGGACCGCTCATGCGGTCCTCCTGCGCGGCCCCGCAGGCATCGGCAGGAGCTCCCTGCTGAGCGCCGTCAGCGACCGCCTGCACCCCGCAGGCTTCACTGTCCGTCACCACGCCGGTCTGCCCGGTGACCGGGCCACCGGCGAAGCCCGCGGCATACGCGCCCTGTTAGGGCCGGGAGCCGCCGCCCTGCGCACCGCGGCCGACACCCCCGCCGCCCGTGCCCTCGACGGCTACGCCGCCCACCGCCGCGTCCACGCACAGGCCCTGGCCCTCATGGCCGAAGGTCCCCTTGCGCTCGTGGTCGACGATGCCCAGTGGTGCGACGAAACCTCCCTGAAGTGCCTGGACTTCGTCCTGCGCAGGACCGCCGCCCGCCCGCTGCTCCTGCTCATGTCCCAGCGCACCGACTGCGACGGGCCCGGCACCCCCGTGCTCGCCGAGATGCTCGCCCAGGACCGCTGCACCCTCCTGGAGCTCGGGCCGATCGGCGACGGCGCCACCGCCCGCCTGATCGCCCACGTCCTCGGCGGAACGCCCGACGAACGGTTCGTCGGCCGCTGCGCCGAGATCACCGGCGGCAACCCCCAGCTGCTGCACCGGCTCCTCGACGGACTGCGCGAGGCCGGGGTCCGCCCCGACGCCTCGGGAGTGCACCGGCTCGCCGCCGCCGGCGAGGCCGTCGCCGCCTCCGCCGTCCCCGCCCACCTGGCCGGCCAGCCCCGCCCGGTGCGCAGGGTGGCCCGGGCCCTGGCCGTCCTCGGCAGCGTCGACACCGACCTGCTCACCGCGCTCTCCGGGGTCACCGGCACCCGGATGACGGCCGCCATGGACGCCCTGCGCCGCAACGAGGTCATCGTCCCCGGCGAGCCCGAGACCATGTGCGACCCGGTGCGGACGGCCGTCCTCGCCGACCTGCCCGCACCGGAGCTGGAGGAGCTGCGCGCCCGCGCCGCCCGCATCCTCAACGACACCGGACGGCCCGCCGCCGAGGTCGCCGAACAACTCGTGCTGCTGGCCGAGCTCGACGAGCCCTGGATGCTCGACGTGCTGCGCGACGCCGCCACGGAGGCCCCCGGCCGCGCCGCCGCCGAGGCCGCGGTCCGCTACCTGCAACGCGCCCTGGCCGCCGGCACCGAGGCTCAGCGCCGGGACATCCGCGTCGAACTCGCCCGGGCCTGCGCCCGCATCGCCCCCGCCATGGCCCTGTGGCACCTGCGCGAGGCCCTCGACGCCGCCACCGGCCCCCTCGACCGGGCACCCATCGCCGTCGAGTACGGCCTGGCCGCCCTCCACACCGGCCGCGCCCCCGAGGCCGTCCGCGCCCTCGGGCGCGTCCTCGACGGCCTGCACACCGAGCTGGGCGCCGACCCCGCCCCCGCCGAACGCGAGCTGCGCACCGGCGTCGAATCCGCGTTCCTGGTCACCGCCGTCAACGAGAAGGCGGTCATGGCCACGGCCCGCGAGCGGGCCCGCTCCTGGCCCGTACCGCACGGCGACAGCCCCGCCGAACGCCGGCTGCTGGCCGCCATGAGCACCTACGCGGCGCTGGACGGCAGACCCGCCCACGAGGCGGCCGCGCTGGCCCGCCGCTCCCTGCGCGTCGAGGAGACCGCGCCCTCCAGCTGGTGGGTGCTGGGCGCCTCCGTCGTCCTCGGCCTCGCCGACGAGGTGGACGAGTCGCTGGCCGGCCTGGAACGGGCGCTCTCCGGCAGCCGCACCCACTACGAGCCCCACACGCACGTCGCCGCACTGGCCGGCCGCTCCCTCCTCCTGTACGGCACCGGCGACGTCACCGGCGCCGCCGCCGACGCCCGGGCCGCCGTCGACATCGCGGACCACAGCGAACGCACCGCAGGCTCCCCCATGCCGCACATCGCCCTGAGCACCGTCCTGCTCTCCCAGGGCAAGGCGCGGGAAGCCGCCGGCATCCTCGACCACGTCGGCCGCGGGGGCGCCGACCGGCACATCTGGGAGTGGCACCACTACCTCTACGTCCAGGGCCGCATCCAGCGGGAACTCGGTGACCTCGACGGCGCGCTGGAGCTGTGGCTGCGCTGCGGACGGAGCCTGGAGGAGGCCGGCGTCACCAACCCCGTCCTCGCCCCCTGGTGGCTGCCCGCCACCACCACCCTCGTCCGCATGGGGCGCACCGGCGACGCCGCGGCCGTCGTCGAGAGCGTCGAGCCGCACATCCGGCGCTGGGGCACCCCGCGCGCCCACGGCATCGGCCTGATCGCCGCCGCCGTCGTCGCCGAGGGAAGGGTGCGGGTGGACCGGCTCGCCGAGGCCGTGGACGTCCTCGCCGACTCGCCCGCCCGCCTCGAACATGCCAAGGCCACCTACCAGCTCGGCCACGAACTGCTCGCCCGCGGCGACGCCCGGGCGGCCCGGCAGCACCTGCGGCAGGCCATCGAACTGGCCACCCGCTGCGGCTACCACGCGCTCAGCGCCGTCGCCCGCACCCAGCTGCTGACCGCCGGCGGCCGCATGTCCCAGATCGCCGTCAGCCCGCTCGACTCGCTCACCGACAGCGAACGCCGGATCGCCACCCTCGCCAAGGGCGGCATCAGCAACAGGGAGATCGCCGAAGCCCTGTTCATCACCCCCCGCACCGTCGAGATGCACCTGACCAACGTCTACCGCAAGCTCGACGTGCGCGGCCGGGCCGACCTCCCCCGTCAGCTGGGCGCCCCCGGCCCCCGCCGCGCCCCCGCCGCCACCGACCACGGCGGCCGGGCCGTACGGAGGGCCGGGTGACACCACAGGTGACGGACGAACGCCCGCCCCGACGCCCCCCGGTGGACCCGCCCACCGCCCCACCGCTCGTCGAACGCGACGCGGAACAGCGGCTCCTGACCGACCTGCTCACCTCGCTGCACGCCGGACGCCCGGCACTCGCCGAGGTCCACGGCACCCCCGGGACCGGCCGCAGCGCCCTGCTGGAGCGAGCCGCCGAACTCGCCTGCGACGCCGGCGTACGCGTCGCCGCCGCCCAGGCGTCCTGGGAGGAGACCCGGCTGCGCTACGGCGTCGCCGCCCAGCTGACCACGGCCATCGACCCCACCGGCATCGCCCTGCCCCTCGCACCCGGACAGGACGACGCCGACCACACCGCCGCCCTGTGCCACGCCTTCCTCACCGCCGCCCGCACCCACCCCCTGATGATCGTCGTCGACGACGTCCACTGGGCCGACCCCCACTCCCTGCGCTGGCTGCGCGCCCTGGCCCGCCGGCTGCCCGGCACCCCGCTGATGCTGCTGACCGCACGCAGCGGAGCCACCCCGGCCGGCCCCGACGACCACCTCCGGCCGCGCGCCGTGGACGACGGAACGGCCGTCACCCGGCACACCCTCCACCTCGCCCCGCTGTCCGCCGACGGCGTGGACGCCGTGCTCGCCGCCACGCTCCGCACACCGGTCGACCCCGCCTTCCGGGACGCCGCCGCCCGCGCCACCGACGGCAACCCCGCCGTGCTGCGCGCGGTGGCCGGCCGCTTCGCGCGCCACGGCTGGGCACCGCGCGCGGACCACCTCCCGCAGCTCGGCGACAGCGCCGTCGAAGCCATCAGGGAACGCGCCGTCAGGACGCTCACCACGCTCCCGGGAGAACTGCTCGACGTCCTGCGCGCCGTCGCCGTCTGCGGCCAGGACGCCACCTGCGACCTGCTCGGCGCCGTGGCCGAGCCCCGGACCGTCGGCACCCGGCGCGCCCTGGAACTCCTGTCCGGCACCGGCCTGCTGACCGGCGGCGACCGCCCCGCCTTCCGCGAGCCCAAGGCGGCCGACGTCGTCCTGGCGCGGATGAGCTCCGACCGCCGCGAGGAGCTCTACGCCCGCGCCGCCGAACACGCCCACCGCGCCGCCCTCCCCGACGCCGCCCTGGCCGGCATGCTGCTGGGCGCCCGCGTCCTCGGAGCCGCATGGGCGGTGGACGTCCTGCGCCGGGAGGCCGCCCGCCACCGCGCCACCCGCCGGCCCGCCGAAGCGGCCCGCCTGCTCCAGCGCGCCCTGCGCGAACCCATGGCCCCCCACCTGCGCGTGCGCACCCTCACCGAACTCGCCGCGGCCGTCCTCCCCTCCGCGCCCGAGGCCGCCGACCGGCACCTGCGCCAGGCCCTGCTCACCCCCGCCGACGCCACCGCCGGCCCGGCCTGGGTCCGCGCCGCCGACCTGTTCGTGGCCCGCGGCGACGTCGCCGCCGCCCGGCCCCTCATCGCCGACCTCGCCGCCCGCAACGAGCTCCGCGAACCCGAACGCGGGGCGCTGCGCGCCCTGTACTGGCTCTCCGAACACGTCCAGCCCGACACCACCCACCCCCTCGACCGGCCCCCCGTGCCCGCGCTCCCCGACCGCCCCGCCCACCCCGCCGAGGCCGCCGTCGCCGCCTGGCGCGCCGCGCTGAGCGGCCACGACATCACCCGCACCCGCCAACTGGCCCGCGCCGCCCTCGCCCCGTCCGCGGCGGACACCACCCCGCTGGCCGCCCAGGTCACCGCCTGCCACGCCCTCGTCCTCACCGGCGACTTCGCCGAGGCCCACGCCGGCCTGGACACCGTGCTCCTGCGCGCCGAACACGCCGACGCCCGTGCCGTGGCCGGCGCCACGCTCGTCACCACGGCCCTCGCCCGGCTGCACGAAGGACGGCCCGCCGAGGCGTCCCGGGCCCTGGACCGGGCCCAGGAACTGATGCCACCGCACTGCTGGCACCCCAGCACGACCTCCCTGCTCGTCGCCCTGAAAACCCTGATCTACCTGCAGAGCGGCAACCTCGACGGCGCCGAGCGATCCATCGGGCTCGCCCGCGCCGGCTGCGCCGAGGGCAGCATCGGCTGGGCGTACCTGCTCTTCGCCCGCGGCCGCACCCACCTGGCCACCGGCCGCCGCGACCGGGCCCTGGCGGACCTGCTCGAATGCGGCCGCCTCCTGCTCACCCGGCAGGTGGCCAACCCCGCCCTGCTGCCCTGGCGCTCGGCCGCCGCCACAGCCCGCGGCGACGACCCGCACGACACCGCCGCCGCCTTCCTCATGGCCGAGGAACGCCGGCTCGCGCTCGCCTGGGGCGCGCCCTATGCCGTCACCCGCACCCTCCTCGCCACCGGCGAATCCGGCGAGATCGGCGAACCCGGCCCCCCGGCCGACCCCGCCGCACCGGCCGGCTGGCAGTACCGGCAGGCCCTCACCACCCTGGCCACGGCACCGCTCTCCGGCACGGACACCATCGCACCCCTGCTGCGCAGCCGCGCCCCGGCGGCCGACGGGCCGGCCGGCCCCGAACGTCCCGCCACCGCGGACGCTCCCGCCGCCGACCGCGGCCCCGCACCCCGTGGCGGGCTCACCGGCGCCGAGCTGCGCGTCGCGAACCTGGCCGTCCAGGGGCTCGCCAACCGCACCATCGCGGCCGAGCTGTCGGTGACGCCGCGCACCGTCGAACTGCATCTGACGAAGGTCTACCGCAAATTGGGCATCCAAGGACGCCCGGAGCTGGCCGACGCGCTGGGGCGCGTACCGAGGGAGAAGTCATGACACCCCTGCTCGACCGGCGGCGCGAGCTGGACGTCATCACGGCGGCCCTGGAGGCCGCCGACGCAGGCGCAGGATCACTGCTGGCCGTCACCGGCGGCATGGGCACGGGCAAGAGCGCCCTGCTGCGCGCCCTGCCCGCCCTCGCCGAACGCCGCGGCACCCAGGCACTGACCGCGAGTGGCGCCGTCCTCGAACGGGACTTCGCCTACGGCGTGGCCGGCCAGCTCCTGGACCCGCTGCGGCCCGGCGCCCTCCTGGACCCGCCCGGCCACGACCCGTACGGCGAGCTCCTCACGCTCGTCACCGACCGCAGCACCCACAGACCGCTGCTCATGGTGGTCGACGATCTCCAATGGGCCGACGGTCCCTCCCTGCGCTGGCTCGGCCACCTCGTCAAGCGGCTGACCGGGCTGCGCGTCACCGTCGTCGTCGCCCTCCGCGAGGGCGAGCCGGGTGCCGAGGAGCCCCGCATCCACGACATCACCGACCGCGCCGCCCACGTCCTGCGCCCCGGCCCCCTCACCCCCGCCGGCACCGCCGCTTTGGTCGCCGCCGCGTTCGGCCGCCCGGCCGACCCCGAGTACGCCGCCGCCTGCCACGAGGCCACCGGCGGCCACCCGATGTTCCTCACCGCGACCCTGACCGCGCTCGCCGCCGACGGCGAACCCGTCGTGGCCCAGGCGCACACCGTCCGCGCCGCCCCCCTGCCCGCCCTGCGCGACCGCCTCACCGTGGCGCTGCGCTCCCAGCCCGGGCCCGTCCAGGACCTGGCCAAGGCTCTGGCCGTCCTCGACGACGGCCGCGCCCCCGAACTCGTCGGCCGCCTCGCCGGCCTGGACGACACCGGCCGCGAGGAGGCCGCCCGGGGGCTGCACCGGCTCGGGCTGCTCACCGGAGGGCCCGAGCTCCGCTTCGCCCACCCGGCCGTGCGCGACGCCGTCGAGGAGCTGATGACGCCCGCGGAACAGGAGGACATCCACGTCTACGCCGCCCTCCTGCTGCACAGCGGAGGCCACCCGGCCGAACGGGCCGCCGCCCAGCTGCTCGCCGCGACCTCCTGCCAGGACGGCTGGGCGGTAGAGGTCCTGCGGGCCGCCGCGAGCGCCGCCCTGCGGCGCGGCGCCCCCGAGGACGCCGCCCGCTACCTGCGCCGGGCCCTCCTCGGCAGCGCCCCGTCCGGCACCGAACGGGCCGCCCTGCTCGTCGACCTGGCCACCATCGAGCGGGCCTTCGACCCGCCCGCCGCGATCCGGCACGTCTCCCAGGCCCTGCTGCTGCTCCCCTCGGCCGTGCAGCGGGCCAAGGCCGCCGTCCGTATCCCGCCGTCCCTGCTCGGCAGCTGCCCGCGGCCCACCGTCGAAGCGGTCACCGGGCTCGCCGCCGAACTCGGCGCCCCCGAGCGGCTCACCGGCGACGACCGGGAACTGGCCCTGCGCCTGGAGGCCAGACTGCGCCACGTCGCCGTCATCGGACCGGGCCAACTGCCCCTGTGCGCCGACCGCCTGCGCGCCCTGGGCCCCGCCCCGTCGATGGACACCGCCGCCGAGCGGGAGCTGATCACCGTCCTGCTGCACGGCGTCACCATGTCGCAGAGCATGTCCGCCGCGGAGGTCGCACCGCTGGCCAACCGCGTCCTGCAGCACGAGCCCGCGTCCCCCGAGCACACCCACACCGCCCTTCCGCTGCTGATCCACACCCTCATCGCCGCGGACTCCCTGGACGCGATAGGCCCCTGGCTGACGACCGCCCGCGACCGGGCCCGTCGCGACAACAGCACCGTCCCGCAGGCCGTGGTGGCCGTCGAACTCACCCATGTGAGGCTCGCCCAGGGCCGGATCGCCGAGGCCCGGGCCGCCGCCGACGAGGCGCTGCGGCTGGGGGCGGCCGACTGGGCCACCCTCCAGGGGATGACCGCCCTCGTCCTGCTCGCCATCGAGAGCCGCGACGCCGAACTGTCCCGGCGCCTGCTGGCCTTCCGCCGCGAGGGCGCCGACCACGGCTACCGGCCCTCCTCCCTGCAGCTCATCCGCGGCTCGTCCGCCGCGCAGCGCGGCGATCTGCCCACCGCGCTGGAGTACTTCCTCGACTGGGGCCGCTCGGCCGAGCGGGCCGACTGGCGCAACCCCGCCGTCTTCCCCTGGCGCGCCTGGGCCGCCGGACTGCACTACCGCATGGGCGACACCGACCGGGCCCACGACCTGATCGAGGAGGAGTACACCCGGGCCGTGGCCTGGGGCACCCCCGTCGCCATCGGCCGCGCCCAGCGCGTCAAGGGAGCGCTGACGGGCGGCGCGGAGGGACTCGGGCTGCTGCGCGAGTCCGCGGCCACGCTGGAGAAGTCCCCCAACGGCGTGGAGCGGGCCAGGACCTCCCTGCTGCTCGGCCGGCGGCTGCTGCGGGCCGGGCTGGCCGAGGCCGAGCCGCAACTGCGCCTGGCCCTCGACCAGGCCCTCGACTGCGGCGCGTCCTGGCTCGCCGAGGGGGCCGGGCGGGAGCTGCAGAACTTCGCCAGTTCCACGGCCTCGGCCGCCGTCGCCCTGCTGACCCCCACCGAGCGCCGGGTGGCCGGGCTCGCCGCGCACGGGGCCTCCAACAAGGACATCGCCGAGTGGCTGGAGGTGAGTTCCCGCGCGGTGGAAAAACACCTCACCCACGCCTATCGGAAGCTGAATGTCGCCGGCCGCTCCCAGCTCGCCGCGCTGGTGCACCTGCTGCCGGACCGAACCGAACCGAAGCCCTCGACTTACCGCGGGTAACCGAACCTCGGGGGTGACGCCCACAGGGTTAGTGCCGCGGGTAATCGGATTCGTTGACAGCCTTCTCAGGCTCTCCATACCGTCATTTCACAGGTGCCGACATCGTTGTCCGGCCACCGTGAACGGCTTGTGAGTAGGTGAAACGCGCCGTCCCCGACCGTGACGTCGCGGGCGGCGTCACCCCTGAAAGGCGGGACATGACCCAGGGCGTGCCGGTGGCCTTCCCCACTGCTCGCGACAGCCTTTTCGACCCGCCGGCCGCGATGCATTCCTTGTGCGGGAACGAGGCGCTCACCCGGGTGTGCTTTCCCGACGGCCGTCCCGGCTGGCTGGCCACCGCACACTCCACCGCCCGCACCGTACTGGCCGACGCCCGCTTCACCGCCCGGGCCGACGCCACGCACCCGGCCGTGCCGCGCGCCGCCACCCTGCCGGAACACCCGCCGGCCCGGCCCGGAACGCCGGGCGCGTCCACGGCCCCCGCGCACCAGCGGTACCGCAGGCTGCTCGCCGCCCAGTTCACCGAGCACCGCATGCGCCGCCTCGCCGAGCGGGCCGAGGAGATCACCGGCGAGCTCCTCGACGCGATGGAACGCGCGGGCTCCCCGGCCGACCTGATGGAGCACTACGCCCTGCCCCTGCCCGCCCTGCTGCTCTGCGAACTCCTCGGCGTGCCCGAAGGCGAACGGGAACGGTTCCGGCAGGACGCCGCCGTATGGAGCGGCTCCGGCACCTCCGCCGAGGACCTCACCGGCGCCGGCGCCTCCCTCACCGCCTGCCTGCACCGGCTGGTCCGGCTCCGCCGCGCCCACCCCGCCGACGACCTCCTCAGCGGCCTGATCGGCGCCGACCCCGCCCTCACCGACGACGAACTGGCCGCCGTGGCCTTCCTGCTGCTGCCGGCCGGCCACGAGACCACCGCCCACCAGCTCGGCCTCGGCATCCTCGCGCTCCTCGACCGGCCCGGCCGGCTCACCGCGCTGGGTACGGGCCGCCGGCGGACCGACCGCGCCGTCGAGGAGCTGCTGCGCTACGTCAGCGTCGTCGACCACGGCCCCACCAGGGCCGCCCGCGAGGACGTGCAGATCGGCGGCACCACCGTCCGGGCCGGAGAGGTGGTCGTGGTCTCCCTCGCCGCCGCCAACCGCGACCCGCGCCGCTTCCCCGCCCCCGACCTGCTCGACCTCACCCGCGACACCACCGGCCACCTCGCCTTCGGTCACGGCGCCCACCAGTGCCTCGGCGGCCCCCTGGCCCGCATCGCCCTGGACGCCGGCCTCACCGCGCTCCTGGACCGCTTCCCAGGACTGCGTCCGGCCGTGCCCGCGGACCAGATCCCCCTCCGGCAGGACGCCCCGGTGCACGGCGTCCACCGGCTGCCGGTCGCCTGGTAGCGGCAACGCCCGCCCCGCGCGACCCCCTTCAGACCAACCCGGTTCGTCACGCCGCACGTCACAGCGGCCACCAGCAGTATCCGAAAGGTCAGGTACACCACCGTGGTAGAGAACCAGCACCTGTCGCGCCGCCGGCTGCTCGGCCTCGCGGCCCTCGGCGCCGCCGCCCTCAGCGGAGCGACCACCATCACCGCGGCCCCCCGCGCGCACGCCGCCGGCCAGGGCGAGAACGGCTCCTTCGTGCCCGCCGTGGTGATCGGCACCGGCTACGGGGCGGCCGTCGCCGCCCTGCGGCTCGGCGAGGCGGGCGTGCAGACGCTGATGCTCGAAATGGGGCAGCAGTGGGACAAGCCGGGGGCCGACGGCAACATCTTCCCCAACATGCTCAAGCCGGACGAGCGCTCCACCTGGTTCAAGAGCCGCACCGAGGCCCCGCTCGGCTCCTTCCTCTGGCTCGACGTGGTCAACAAGAACATCACCCCCTACGCCGGTGTCCTGGACCGCGTCAACTTCGACCAGATGTCCGTCTACGTCGGCCGCGGCGTCGGCGGCGGCTCCCTGGTCAACGGCGGCATGGCCGTGGTGCCCAAGCGCTCCTACTTCGAGGAGGTCCTGCCGCGCGTCGACGCCGCGGAGATGTACGACCGGTACTTCCCGCGCGCCAACTCCGTCCTGCGCGTCAACCACATCGACAAGAAGTGGTTCGAGGACACCGAGTGGTACAAGTTCGCCCGCGTCTCGCGCGAGCAGGCCGGCAAGGCGGGCCTGGGCACCACGTTCGTCCCCAACGTCTACGACTGGGACTACATGCGCCGCGAGGCGGCCGGCGAGGTCCCCAAGTCCGCGCTGGCCACCGAGGTCATCTACGGCAACAACCACGGCAAGATGAGCCTGGACAAGACCTACCTGGCCGCCGCCCTCGGCACCGGCAAGGTCGCCATCCGCACGATGCACAAGGTCAAGACCATCGGCCGGCAGCGGGACGGCTCGTACGTGCTGACCATCGAGGAGACCGACGCCTACGGCAAGCAGATCGCCACCAAGGAGATCACCTGCACGTACCTCTTCCTCGGTGCCGGCAGCCTCGGCTCCACCGAACTGCTGCTGCGCGCCCGCGACACCGGTGCGCTGCCCGACCTCAGCGGTGAGGTCGGCGCCGGCTGGGGTCCGAACGGCAACATCATGACCGCCCGCGCCAACCACATGTGGAACCCCACCGGCGCCAAGCAGTCGTCCATCCCTGCGCTCGGCATCGATGACTGGGACAACCCGGCCGCCCCCGTCTTCGCGGAGATCGCCCCCATGCCGGCCGGCCTGGAGACCTGGGTCAGCCTCTACCTGGCGATCACCAAGAACCCCGAGCGCGGCACGTTCGTCTACGACAAGGCCACCGACCGGGCGACGCTGCGCTGGACCCGGGACCAGAACACCCCCGCCGTCAATGCCGCGAAGTCGCTCTTCGACCGCATCAACAAGGCCAACACCACGATGTACCGTTACGACCTCTTCGGCAGCAAGCTCAAGAATTTCGCCGACGACTTCTGCTACCACCCGCTCGGCGGCTGCGTCCTGGGCAAGGCCACGGACCTTTACGGCCGGGTCTCCGGATACAAGAACCTTTATGTGACCGACGGTTCCCTGATTCCCGGCTCCATCGGCGTGAACCCCTTCGTGACCATCACGGCACTGGCCGAGCGGAACATGGAGCGCGTCATCCAGCAGGACATTTCCGCGAAGTGACACAGGCCGTCCCGCCCGGGGGACACCCGGGCGGGACGGCGGAATTCCCGTGTTGTTGTGATCGATCCTGGGGCTAGGAATCCTGCAGCTCGCTGAGGGCGCTGCCGTCGTGCGCGATCCAGTCGGTGAAGGCCGACCGGCCGGTGCCCCTGCCCCGCGCACTGCTGAGCCGGCCGTCCATGCCGAGGACGACGACCACCGGGCGGCCCTTGGCGTCCTGGGCGATGCCCGCCGTTCCGCGGTGCGGCACGCCCTCCTCCTGCCAGGGGCCCGGCCGGCCGGCACCCGCGGACAGCCGCATCCGGCCCTTGTCGTCCCGGGCGGCCAGCACCGTGGTGTTGCCGGCCTGGGCCAGCGCCACCCGGCCGTAGCCGCCGATGGACTCGCCCTGGGACGTCACGCGCCAGCCGCCCTCGGCCTGCCGGTCCGCGATGACCACCTGCGACGTCGTCGGCCGGCGCATGGCCAGGCGCATACCGCCGCCGGGCAGCGCCACCAGCGTCAGCGGACCCGTGGCGGCCGGCAACCGGGTCGCGGCGGCCGGCTCCGGTACCGTGCCCGGCCCCGCGGACATCCAGTGGTGGACCGTCTTGGCGTCGGCCGCGACGACGTGCACACGGCCCTTGCCGTCCAGCGCGACGTCCAGCCCGTCCTCGATCCGCACGGGCCGGTCCGGCTCCGTGCCCAGCTCCTCCCACTCCGTCCAGTCCCCGCCGCCCGAGCGGGAGCGCCAACTCACGCCGCCCGCCCAGTTCTTGACGAAGACGTGCACGGTCCCGTCCTGGCCGGTGACCGCGACGGGATAGCCCACCTCCATCGACCGCTCGGGGTCCTCCTCGGGCGAGCCGAGGGACTCCCAGGAGCCGAACGACGGCGCGCCACCGGGCAGCCGTCCGGTCTGCGACGCCGTGACGACCTCGCGCCGGTGCGCCGTGCCGGGCGCCGGCAGGACCGTCCGCACCGAGAACAGCTGCACGCTCCCGTCCGCGTGGCGCAGCGCCTGCAGCTGGCCCTCCAGCAGGGAACCGCCGGCCGGGACCGGCTTGGACCACACGCCGCTGCCGGCCCTGGTCTCGACCCAGCACTGCGCCCGGCCGTCCAGGATCGCGAAGGCGGCCAGCCGGCCGTCCGGAAGCGGCTGCACCCACCGCTGGGTGCCGGTGGCCCGGTGGCGGAGATTGTCGGACCAGCGGGTGTCCTTCGAGCGGTTGCCCACCTTCCGGTCGCCGCAGCCGGCCGGGTCGCCGCAGTCCCTGCCGTCGGCCCAGCCGTAGATGTCGAGGATCTCGATCTTGTGGGCGGTGGTGGCCTTGTCGAGGCTGTTGGGCAGCAGGGCCACCTCGTAGCCGACGTAGCTGTCCACGGCCGTGGGCCGCGCGTGCTTGCGGCCCCAGTACTGGGCCAGGGCGGCCTGCGCGAAGTGGGCGGAGGCCGTGTGGTCCTGGTGGTCGTGCCGGGCTATGCCCTCCAGGACGGACGGGGTACCGGCGTACTGCGGCTGCTTCGGCAGATGCGTCGGGTTCGGGTCGAGAGTCCGCACGACCGTCGGCTGGAAGCGCTCCAGCACGGCGGTGAGGGAGTCGACGACCTGCTGCCGGCTGTACTGGAAGGTGCGCTCGACGGGGCTGGCGGCGGGCACGAGCGTGGTGAGGGTCGGGGTCGCGCCGAGCCACAGCCCGCGCAGACTGTCCTTGCGCGGCGCGCGCATGACCCGTGCCTCGACCAGCTCCATGAAGATCAACTGGACCTGGGGGGCGGCCTTGAGCGTCTGCAGCTCGACCTCGAAGCCGGGCACGAGGGACGTCTTCTCCACCGTCCACGGGCTCAGCCAGTCGCCGGTGGCCATGTGGGCGGTCGCCTCCCGCAGGCCGTTGATCCGGGCGCGCACGAACTCGGGGCGCTTCTCCGGCAGCTGCGCGTAACCGGGGCTGCGGCTGAGGGCGTTGCGGCCGTCGGACTCGCCCCCGGTCATGCACACCGTCACGGCCGGTGCGCCACTGCGTATGGCCTGCTCCAGCTCCGGGTTCATGAAGTACAGCGAGTCGTCGGCGTGCGCCATGATGTGGACGTACGACTCGGACACCGCGGCCCGCGCAGGGCTCGCCGTGAACCGCCCGGAGCTGTCGTCCTTCTCCGCGCCCGGGGCCAGCCACTGCCAGGCGCCCACCGCGCCCGTTCCGGCGATCAAGCCGCCGCCCGCCACCTGGAGCATGCGCCGACGCGATATTCGCCCTGGCACAGGCGTGTCTCCCATCCCCTGCGCCAAGTGAGCGCGGTAGTGCACGAAAACGGGGGCGACTACCATCGATCGCCCCGCTGATCAAGACTTCGATCTTATGATCCGCAACCCGCCGTTTCCCTGCGGTCGTGTAACAGCCATGCCACGGCGAGGCATAGATTCCGAGGCGATCGGGCAAGGCGATGCCCGGTGCGCCCGGGGCACTACGGTGGGTCACCGTGAGCGCGACCCGGACCCGCGGCCGGGACCTCAGACGTCGTCCGGGATCTCCCCGGCGTCGTGGACGAGCAGGGCGATCTGCACCCGGTTGTTGAGACCGAGCTTGGTCAGGATGCGCGAGACGTGCGCCTTGACCGTCGCCACGCTCAGATAGAGGGACGCGGCGATGTCCGCATTGGACTGCCCGCGCCCCACGGCCACCGCGACCTCCCGCTCCCGGCCGCCCAGCAGCGCCAGCCGCTCGCGCGCCCGGCCGCCCCGCTCGTCCTGCGCCCGGTCCGTGACCCGGGCGATCAGCTGCCGGGTCACACCGGGGGAGAGCACGGGGACACCGGCCGCCACCCGGCGCACGGCTTCCACGATCTCGGCGGGCGGCGTGTCCTTGAGCACGAAGCCCGCCGCCCCGGCGCGCAGCGCCCGCAGCACCTGCTCGTCCGCGTGGAACGTGGTCAGGACGATCACCTCCGGCGCCCGCTCGCGCCCGCGCAGCTGCTCGGTGGCGGCCAGCCCGTCCAGCGATGGCATGCGGAGGTCCATCAACACCACGTCGGGGGTGTGCCGGTCGACGAGCGCGGCCACCTCCGAGCCGTCCGCCGCCTCGCCCACGATCCGGATGTCCGACAGCCCGCCCAGCATGAACGACAACCCGGCCCGGACGAGCGGATCGTCGTCGACGAGGAGCACACGGATCGGCGGGCACTGCGGCTCCTGCCCGTCCCCGAGGCCGGCGGGAGGCGGTGGTGGGAGTGGTGCGTTCATGGCCGCCACGGTATCCAGCCGCGGAGGCGGAAACCTCCGCCGGGGTCCGGGCCGTGCTCCAGGCGGCCGCCCGCCAGCGCGGCGCGCTCGGCCAGGCCGATCAGGCCCTGCCCCGCCCCCGGCACCGCCGCCGGACCGTCCGCCACCACCACGCTTGCGGGGTTCCTCACCTCGACCGTCAACCCCCGTTCCGGGGAACCTTCGACGACAACCGTGACCTCCGAACCGGGCGCGTGCTTACGGGCGTTGGTCAGGCCCTCCTGGACGATGCGGTAGACCGTGCGGCCCGCGACGTCCGGCACCGCCGCGGGGTCGGCGACCCGCTGGTCGAGCACGACCGCCGCGCCCGCCTGACGGGACTCCTCCACCAGTCCCCCCAGCGCCGCGAGCGTCGGCTGAGGCCGGCCCGGATCACCGGCGTCGGCCACCGTGGGGGCACGCAGCACACCGATCACCTCCCGCAGCTCCTGCAACGCCTGATGTGCGCTGGAGCGGATGACGCCGGCGGTCCGGGCCACCTCCACCGGGGAGGCGTCGGCCCGGAACTCCAGGGCCCCCGCGTGCACGCAGAGCAACGACAGCCGGTGCGCCAGCACGTCGTGCATCTCCCGGGCGATCCGCTCCCGGGCCAGCCGTTGCGCCCGCTCGGCGCGCAGCCCCGCCTCGGCCTCGGCCCGCTGGGCCCGTTCGCGCAGCGACAGCAGCAGCTGACGCCGGGAGCGGACGAACATGCCCCAGCCGATCGCGGTCAGCGCCATCAGCACGCCCGTGATCGCCGAGACCGCGAACGTCAGGTCGGGGTCGGGACGCACGGCGGCCGAGACCACGGCGCACAGCAGCGCGGCCCCGCCCACCCAGGCGGTCACCGTGAAGGGGCGGTGCACCGCCACGGTGAACAGCGCCACCAGCATCGCGCCCGCGGACGGCGGTGTGACCGTGCTCACTGCGATCAGTGTCACGGCCAGCCCCACCGGCCGGCGCCGGCGCACCCACAGCGCCGCGCACGCGGCGGCGCCGACGATCTGATCGGCGAGGAGGACGGCCCCGGAGGTGTGCGGATCGGTGCGCAGCGCCGCCGCGGCCAGCAGCCCCACCAGCGCAGCCGCGGTGAGGCAGAGGACGTCGACGGCCCAGTCGCGCACCGTGCGCCGGGCCCGGCCCGCGAGGCCGATGCCCCGGGCGGCGGCCTCGCCACTGCGGTTCCTGGTCACGCCGCAAATCTACTGACCGGAACGCCGCCGCCGGCCCGTCGGGCCGGTGCTCGCGACCAAAGTTGCCGAGGTCGAGACTTTGGCATCAAGGCGCCCGGTTCTTCCTCTCCTTCCGGCGGCATCGTGCCGTCTTCCGGCCGATGCCCGGGCCGGGGCCGGCGGACGACGATGGCTCGCATGAGGAAACTTCTCGAAGGTCTCGGGGGCCTTCTCGTCCTGCAGGGTCTCGCCGGCATTCTCCACTGGGCCACCGGCTGGTTCCGCTCTTGGGCGCTCGTGCGGTACGCGGGCTTTCTGCACGGCTACGAGATATATGCGAACGCCGTGCTGGTGGTGCTGGGCGTGACGCTGGTGGTGGCCGCGGACTCCGGAGCCCGGGACCTCAGTCGGGCACGCGATCGTTGAGGATCTTCTGGAAGAGGAAGTGGTCCCGCCAAGCCCCGTGGATGTGCAGGTAGTTCGGGGCCTTGCCGATCAGCTCGAATCCGCACTTGGTCAGCACCCGCTGCGAGGCGGTGTTGGAGGTCACGGTCCCCGCTTCGATCCGGTGCAGGCCCAGGTGCTCGTCGGCGTCCCGGCACACCGCCGTCACGGCGGACGGGGCCAGGCCCTTGCCCGTGTGGTCGGCCGCGATCCAGTAGCCGAGGGTGGCGCTGAGGAGCGGACCCTGCACGACGTTGGTCACGTTCACCACGCCCACCACATCGCCCTGTCCCTCGTCGGCCACCAGCAACCAGGGCATCGCCCGCCCGGTCCGCCGCAGCTCGGCCAGGTTGCGCAGCCGGTCCGTCTGCCCGTCCGTCGTGAAGAACGCCTCGTCCCGGAAGGGCTCCCACGGCCGCAGATGTTCCCGGTTGCGCCGGTAGGCCACGGCGAGGCCGTCCGCGTCGTCCGGCGTCGCCGGGCGCAGGAGAAAGCCCGGAGCAATGACATAGGAGCGAAATGCAGTGAACATCTCCCCACCCTAGCCCTGCCGTCCCAGCGGGCTCAGGAGTTGCACACGCAGATGAACACCCGTCTCCGGCCCGGCCGGTCGGTACCCGTCATACCCCGGTATGACCTCGTGGTTGGCTCCGTGGGGTGACGTACCGTCACCCATCCCCTCCCTACGGTCCCCCTCGTCACTGCACCACCATGAGGGGAAACCGTCCATGCGTCGCTTCAAGCGCACCCTGGCCGCCGTCGCGCTCGCCACGACCGTGATGGCAGGCACGGCCGGCTGGGCCGTCGGAGGCGAGCAGACCGTGGTGACCGGCCCGCCGGCCGGCGCCGCCGCGGCCTGGCGCGCGGACGGCTCCCTCCACCGCCCGCTCCCGGATCCGGCCACCGCGTCCCCGGCCGGGGTGGCCCGTTTCTTCGCCACCCTCGACGACCGGCAGCAGCAGGAACTGGCGGCCCGTCACCCGCTGATCGTGGGCAACTTCGACGGCGCCCCTCTGCCGCTGCGCTACGCGGCCAACCGGCGCGCCGTCGGTGCCGAGCGCGACCTGCAGCGGGCCAGGGCGGCCGACCCCGCCCTCCCCGCCCACGAGCGCGAACGGGCCGGCGAACGCGCCGGACGCTGCGCCCGGCTGCTGGCGCCGGGCCGGCAGATCCTCGCCTTCGACCCCCGCGGGCGGGGCCGGCTCGCCGAGGTCCACGGCGACCTGGCGGCGGCCCGGCGCACCGCGGTCGTCGTGCCCGGCTCGGACATCGACCTGGACTCCTTCGACCGGACGAAGGACCACTACGGCACCCCCGCCGGGATGGCCCGTTCCCTGCTCGCCGAGACGGCCCGGCAGGCCCCGGGCACCCCGACGGCCGTGATCGCATGGGCGGGCTACACCACACCCGTGGGCGTCGGCCTCGACGCCGCCACCGGACGCCTCGCGGAATCCGGCGCCGAGCAGCTGGACCGCTTCCTGTCGGGCCTTGCCGCACTCGCCCCGGCGGCACCGCCCGCCCTCTTCTGCCACAGCTACGGCTCGGTCCTGTGCGGCTTGGCGGTCCACGGCCTGGACGGCAGCGAGGTCGCCGACCTCGTCGTCCTCGGCAGCCCCGGCATGCGCGCCGACTCCGCCGCCGACCTGCACACCGGGGCCCGGATATGGGCGACGCGCCGCAACGGCGCGGACTGGATCGGCAAGGTGCCCAACGTCCGCCTCTTCGGCCTCGGCCACGGCGCCGACCCCACCTCGGCCGGGTTCGGCGCCCGGACCGTCCCCTCCGACGGATCGCACGGCCACAGCGACTACTTCACCCCCGGCACCGCGTCCCTGCGCTCCTTCGCCGCCATCACCCTGGGCACCCCGGCAGGCGCCCGCCAGCCGCGAACCGCCCACCGCCGGACGCCCGGAAAACCCATAGGCGAAGATCGTTCCGCGATCTACCGTGACGGCCATGACCGACCCCGATGAGCAAGCAACCGTCGTGAACGCCACTGCACCGGAAGGGCGGTGACTGCGGTGACTGCCGTGTCCGGCAGACGCAGCCTCCGTCCGTTGGCCGGTGTGCTGGCCGCCACCGCCGTCTCCCTGACCGGTACGCGCGTCTCGGCGATCGCCCTGCCGTGGTTCGTCCTCGTCACGACGGGCAGCGCGACCCTGACCGGCCTGGTCGCCTTCTGTGAAATGACCCCTTATGTGCTGGTGAAGGCCCTTTCGGGCCCGCTGGTCGATCGCGTCGGACCACGGGCCGTCTCCTGGGTCACGGATCTGGTCAGCGCCCTGGCCGTCCTGCTCGTCCCCCTGGCGCACAGCCTGGACGCGCTGCCCTTCTGGCTGTTGCTGACCCTGGTCGCGGTGGTGGGGGCGGTGCGCGGGCCCGGCGACCTGGCCAAGGAGATCATGGTTCCGGAGGCGGCCGATCTCAGCCGGGTGCCGCTGGAGCGGGCGACGGGACTGGCGGGCGTCACCGAGCGGCTCGCCGCCACCGTCGGTCCCGCGGCCGGCGGGGCCCTGGTCGCCCTGACCGGCCCCCTGGCCGGTCTCGTCGTCAACGCGGCCGGCTTCGCACTCGGTTCGCTGATCATTGCGCTGGCCCTGCCGCCCGGCATGGGGAGGCCCGTCACCGACCACGCCGGGCAGGAAGCCGCGCCCGGCGGCTACTGGCGCCGGCTGGGCGAGGGCTTCACCTTCCTGCGCGGCGACCCCTTGCTGCTCACCATCATCGTCATGGTCTGCGTCACCAACCTCCTCGACGCCGCCTTCGCGGCCGTCCTGGTGCCGGTCTGGGCCCGCGAGAGCGGTGGCGGCCCGGCGGCGATCGGCCTGACGGGCAGCGTCGCCGGCATCGCCTCGGTCTGCGGCAGCCTCATAGCCGCCGCGGTGGCCCACCGGTTGCCGCGCCGCCTCGTGTTCTTCGCCGGGTTCCTCCTGGCCGGAGCGCCACGCTGGCTGATCCTCGCCTCCGGCGCCCCGACATGGGCCGTGGCGGTGGTGTTCGCCGTCTCCGGCTTCGGCGGCGGCTTCCTCAACCCGATCCTGGGCGCGGTCTCCTTCGAACGCGTTCCACGGCACCTCCTGGGCCGGGTCCGTGCGCTGGGCGACTCGGTCGCATGGGCCGGCATCCCGCTCGGCGGGCTGCTCGCGGGAGCGGCCGTGGCGTCGGCCGGCCTGACGCCGGTGCTCCTGGCGGGTGCGGTGGCCTACTTCTGCACGACCAACCTGGCCGCCCTCCGGCCGGAATGGAAGCAGATGGGCGGAGCGGCCGTCCGCGGCCGCCCACACGCCGGGTCTGTTCCCGCCGGAAATCCACGGAAAAGTCCCGCAGCGCAGTCCGTAGCGGAATAAGTACCTGACGTGTAATCAGTAATGGAGTGGCGCTCACTGAAACGGCATGCTCCGGACAGTCACCCTGCATAACCGTTTGCCATCAATCACTTGCGGACGTGAAACCGATTTGTGTGATCGGTGGCATCTCCTATTGGATCGGTTGTGTGAGTTATTACCAGCAACAGCCCGGTGGCCCGCAGCCCGGTGGTCCGGCCCCTTACGGCTACCCCGCTCCGCCGCCGCAGTACTACCAGCCCGGCATGCCCCCGATGGGCGGCCCGTCCGGGCCGCCCGAGCAGGCCCTCGCCAACCAGGGCGCCCGCCTCGGCGCCCGACTGCTCGACGTGCTCTTCATCATCCTGGCCGTGCTCGCCCTCAGCCTGATCGGCGCCCTCCTCGGCCAGGCCGGCGGTGCGGCCGCGGGCGTCGGCCTCGCCATCGACATCATCGGCATGGCAGGCGTGTTCCTCTTCTACGAGCCCTACATGGTCTCGCAGCACGGGGGCACCTTCGGAAAGCGCATCTGCGGCCTGCGCGTCGCCCGGCTCTCCGACGGCCAGAACCTCTCCTTCGGCGCCGCATTCGGCCGCTGGGCGGTCTACCTGCTGATCGGATTCGTTCCGCTCGCCGGCCCGATCAACGCCCTGTCCTGCTGCTGGGACAAGCCGTACCGCCAGTGCTTCCACGACAAGGCCGTCAGCAGCGTGGTCGTCAACCGCACGTGAGGACCGCTCGCTGAGCGGGACCCGCGGCCGTCACAGCCTCCGGTCCACCAGGAACCCGCAGAGCGCGACGAGTTCGTCCGTCGCGGCCGCCCCGAGCGGTGCCCCGTACAGGCACGCGCGCGCGGCGGCCGCACGGCGGCGGGCCTCCGCCAGGGCGACGTCCCGGCCCCCCGCCTCCTCGACGAGCCGGGCCGCCCGGCGGGCCGCGGCGGGATCCAGCGGAGTCCCCGGGCCCAGCAGTCCGGCGAGCCGACGCGCGGCCGGGGTGTCCGTGGCCAGGGCCGCGAGCACCGGCAGGGTCTTCTTCCCGCGCAACAGGTCGGCATGGACCGGCTTCCCGGTGAGGTCCGGGTCGCCCCAGATCCCCAGCAGGTCGTCCACGGCCTGGAACGCCGCCCCCAAGTGCCGTCCGGCCCCGGCGAGCGCGTCCACCGCGCCGCCCGGAGCCCCGGCGAGCACCGGCCCCAGGGTCAGCGCACAGCCGATCAGGGAACCGGTCTTGCCGGCCGCCATGACCTCGTACTCGGACCTCCCCACCGCATCCGGGCCCACCCACGGCCGGGTCTCGAAGAGGAGGTCGTCCGCCTGACCGGCCATCAGCTCCCGGAGCACGCCGGTCAACCGCCGGACGGCCGCCGCACCGCCGCTGCCCTCCGCGTCGGCCAGCGTCTCCACCGCGAGCGCGAACAGCGCGTCCCCGGCCAGCACCGCAGGGCCGGTGCCGAACGCCTTCCACGTGCTCTGCCGGTGCCGCCGCCGCTCGTCGCCGTCCATGATGTCGTCATGCACCAGCGAGAAGGCGTGCACCAGCTCGACCGCGACCGCCGCCGCGACGCCGGCCGCCGCGGGCGCGCCCACCGCCTCGGCCCCCAGGACGGCCAGGGCCCTGCGCACCCCTTTGCCGCCGCCGGCTGCCTGCGGTGTGCCGTCGGCGTCGCACCAGCCCAGCGCGTACGAGGCCATCCGCCGCGGCCACGGGTGCAGGCCGTGCACCGCGGTCCTCAGGGCCGGATCGGTCAGCTCCCGGCAGCGGTCGAGAACGTGCTGCGGGGAGACCCGGGCCGCCTGCAGGCCGGTCTGTGACGTCATGGCGGGTCTCTCTCGTCCGGTGGCGGATGCGTCGGTGTACGGGGCTGCCGTGGCCGGCACGTCAGCGGGCCGGGGCCGTCGGGACGTCCGTGAGCCCCAGCTCGGCCCGCGCCGCGTCGACCATGTCCCTGGCGTGCAGCAGCCCCAGTTCGCCGAGCGTGCGACGCAGCGCCTCCAGGTCGGCGGCCGTCTCCGCCGCCGCCCGGCCCAGCCGGGCCCGGGCCTTGACCAGGCCGAGCGTGGCCAGCGCGGCGCCCCGCGGCTCGTCCATCGCCCGGAACTCCTCCAGCGCCCCGCCGTAGGTGGCCCGTGCCTCCTCGAACCGGCCGGCGCGGAAGAGGACGTTGCCGCGCATCTTATGGTTGTAGGCCAGCGCGCTGACCAGCCGCATCCGGCGGCAGGTGGCCTCGGCCTCGGTCAGCAGCTCCAGCGCGCGGGCGGTTTCGCCCCGCAGCGAGAGCACGTCGGCTATGCCGCGCAGGGCCCAGGCGCGGCCGCGCGCGTCGTCGGCGCCACCGGCTATCTCCGCCGCCTCCTCGAACATCGCCAGGGCGGTGTCGTAGGAGCCGGTGTTGCGGTGCATCTGCGCGATGCCCTCCAGCGCCCACACGGTGTGCCGGGCCTCGCCCCGCCGTCTGGCCTCGGCCAGCAGCTGTTCGTGCAGCTCGCCGACGGCCTGGTAGTCGCCCTGGATGCGGCCGGTCTCGGCCAGACCGGCCAGGGAGTAGCCGCGGGCCACGACGTCCCCGCCGCGCTCGGCCAGCCCGGCGGCCAGGGCGAGCAACCGCCGGGCCAGGGCGAGCGCACCGCGCTGCCGGGCGAGGGTGCCGCCGCTCCACACGGCCCAGGCCATGGCGCTCTCGTCACCGGCCTGCCGTGCCGCCCGGTAGCTCGCCTTCCACGCCTGTTCGGCCTCGGCGACCCGGCCCAGCCGACGGCTGGCCTCCGCGACGGCGAGCGCCGCGTGCGCCGACTCCACGTCCGTGCCGTGCAGTTGGGCCCGGCGCTGCTGCTCGACAGCCTTGGCCAGCACCTCCTCCAGGGAGGAGTTGACGGACAGCTCGCCGAGCGCCCCGCGGTACTCGGGGGCGAATGCCTTGCCGTACATGTCTGCCTCTCTTCGTGACGGACCGGCGGGCGGGAGGCGGGCGCGCGCCGCCCGTCCGTGCCGCCCTGCCGGTGATCACGAAGCTATGGCCCGGACCTATCCGCTGAAATCCCTCTCGGAGGCGGCCTGCCGTACCTCTGAGGACGGGTGGCCGAAGACCGTGTCATCCGTGAGATGTACGGCTCCCGGGAGCTGATAGCTTCTCCGCGTTGATCTTCCGTTCGCGGAATCGTTACTTCGTTTAAGGATGCACATTGCTCCGCCACCGGCTCCGCCGTTTACACCGTCTGACCCGCAGTGCGGCGGTCTCGGCCGTCGTCCTGGCCGCCCTGCCCGCGGCTCCGGCCTTCGCGAGCAGCCCCTCGCCCGCCCCGCACCTGGACGCCGTGGAGAAGGCGCTGCGCGAGGTCTCACCGGGGCTGGAGGGTGACGTCTGGCAGCGCACCGACGGCAACAAGCTGGACGCCTCCGCCGCGGACCCCTCCGACTGGCTGCTGCAGACCCCCGGTTGCTGGGGCGACGCCGCGTGCAAGGAGCGTCCCGGCACCGAGCGCCTGCTCGCCAAGGTGACGGAGAACATCTCCAAGGCCAGGCGCACGGTGGACATCTCCACGCTCGCGCCCTTCCCGAACGGTGCGTTCCAGGACGCGATAGCCGCCGGCCTCAAGGCGTCGGTCGCGTCCGGCAACAAGCCGAAGGTCCGCGTCCTGGTCGGCGCCGCGCCGGTCTACCACATGAACGTACTGCCCTCGAAGTACCGGGACGACCTCAAGGCCCGGCTCGGCAAGGCCGCCGACGACATCACGCTGAACGTCGCGTCGATGACGACGTCGAAGACCAGCTTCTCCTGGAACCACTCCAAGCTCCTCGTCGTGGACGGCGAGTCGGCCGTCACCGGTGGCATCAACAGCTGGAAGGACGACTACGTCGACACCCAGCACCCGGTGACCGACGTGGACCTGGCGCTGACCGGCCCCGCCGCGAGCTCCGCCGGCCGCTACCTGGACACGCTCTGGACGTGGACGTGCCAGAACAAGAGCAACATCGCCAGTGTGTGGTTCGCGGCCTCGGGCGGCGACTGCATGGCCACGATGGAGAAGGACGCGAACCCCAGGCCCGCCGGGCCCACGGGCAACGTCCCCGTGATCGCCGTGGGCGGCCTCGGCGTCGGCATCAAGGACTCCGACCCCGCCTCGACGTTCCGCCCGCAGCTGCCCTCCGCCCCGGACACCAAGTGCGTCGTCGGCCTGCCCGACAAGACCAACGCCGACCGTGACTACGACACGGTCAACCCCGAGGAGAGCGCCCTGCGGGCCCTGGTGGCCAGCGCCGACCGCCAGATCGTCATCTCCCAGCAGGACCTGAACGCCACCTGCCCGCCCATCGCCCGCTACGACGTCCGCCTCTACGACATCCTCGCCGCCAAGATGGCGGCCGGGGTGAAGGTGCGCATCGTCGTCAGCGACCCCGCCAACCGCGGCGCGGTCGGCAGCGGCGGCTACTCGCAGATCAAGTCCCTGGCCGAGATCAGCGACACGCTCCGCAACCGTCTCGCCCTGCTCAAGGGCGGCGACCAGCAGAAGGCCAAGGCGGCCATGTGCTCCACCCTCCAGCTGGGGACCTTCCGCAGCTCCGCGAGCGCCACGTGGGCCGACGGGCACCCCTACGCCCTGCACCACAAGCTGGTGGCGGTCGACAGCTCCGCCTTCTACATCGGCTCCAAGAACCTCTACCCCTCGTGGCTGCAGGACTTCGGCTACATCGTGGAGAGCCCGGAGGCCGCCAAGCAGCTTGAGGCCAAGCTCCTCGACCCCGAGTGGAAGTTCTCGCAGGAGACCGCGACGGTCGACCACGCGCGGGGCGTCTGCTCGCTCTGAGACGACTGAGCGCCCGGACGTTCCGGGGCGCATGACGGGGGAATGCCCGTACCGCTGAGGTACGGGCATTCCCCCGTTCGCTCATATAACTACGTTCGAATATCGGGGAATGATCCGATCGTCTTCACTCCATAGTGAACGGATTTCATTCCGTGTCGCTCCGGATGCAACCATGCGCTGGCCCCGAACCGACCAGCGAGGAAATCTGGAGATTCAATGGAGCCATGTGGGGGAAGTGCGGTCCGCCGCTGGGGAGCGGCGCTGACCGCGTCGGCCGCGGCCATCGCGGTCGCCCTCCCGAGCGCGAACGCCGAGGCGGCTGCCGGGCCGCCGGGAATCGCGGCCAAGGGGGCCTTCCTGCTCGACAGCGACGCCAACCGCTCCCTGTGGGGCAAGGCGGCCGACACCCGGCGGCAGATGGCCAGCACCACCAAGATCATGACTGCCGTCGTGGTCGTCGACGACCACGCGACGGAGCTGAACCGGCGTGTGAAGATCAAGCAGTCCTACCGCGACTGGGTGCAGCGCAACCAGGCCAGCACCGCCGACCTGCGCACCGGCGACGAACTGACCGTACGACAGCTGCTCTACGGGATGATGCTCCCCTCCGGGTGCGACGCGGCGTACGCGCTGGCCGACGCCCTCGGCGACGGCGCGACGGAGCAGGAGCGCACCGCGTCCTTCGTCGCCAGGATGAACGAGAAGGCGCGCGCCCTGGGAATGAGCAACACCCACTACGACTCCTTCGACGGCATCTCCGCCGGCGGCGGCAACTACTCCACGCCGCGCGACCTGGCGAAGCTCGCCCGGCACGCGATGGACGACCGCACGCTGCTGACCGTCATGAAGTCGCTGACCACGCAGCAGAAGGCGGCCAACGTCAACCGTCTGTACACCTGGTACAACACCAACAAGCTGCTCGGTTCGTACCAGGGGGTCCTCGGGATCAAGACGGGCTCGACGCGGGCCGCGGGCCCCTGCCTCGTCTTCGCCGCCCGGCGCAGCGGCCGTACGGTCGTCGGCGTCGTGCTCGACGACCGCACCGGACGCTACCCGGACGCCGCGAAGATGCTCGACTACGCCTACGGGGAGCGGACTTCACTGAAGCTGCGCCAACTGCCCATGGGCGCCCACGAGGACTGACCTGCGGCGCGGCGGCCCGGCCCCCGTCGAGGTGCCGGGCCGCTCAGGGTTCGTTGGAGGGGCGGGGCGAGGGCAGGGTGTTCATCGTCCGGGGCCGGACGCGCTCGACGGCGTGGCAGTAGTCCAGGCCCACGAGCGGCTCCCCGGAGAAGAACCGCGTCATCAGGTCCACCACCTCGGCGGGCCGCTCCAGATGAACGAGGTGGTCGGCGTCCTTGACCGTCGTGAACCGGGCGTCCGCGAGCCGCGAGGCCGCCTCCCGGCTCAGCGCGGGCGTGCTCAGCGGGTCGTGCTCGCCGGTCGTCACCAGCGCCGGGACGCGCACCGCGGGGCCGGCCGGCAGCCGGGGACTGGCCAGCAGCCGCAGGGAGTTGTCCTCGTACTTGGCGAGGTCGTCCGCCGTCATGTCGTGCAGGGCCCGGCTCAGGCACCGGACGATCGTCGGCCGACGCGTGACCGTCACCCGTGGGGACGTGCACACCATGGTCTCGACGACGCACTCGACGAACTCCGCGTGCCGGCCCTTCTCCGCCATGCGGAGCGTGTCCTCCACGCGGGCCCGCACGTGGTCCGCCAGGTGGGACATGGTGCCGACGAGCCCCATCCGCTCCGCCCGCCCGGGGTGGTCGCGCACCCACTGGTGGACCACGGCACTGCCGTAGGACCCCCCGAGCACGTTGACGGGGGACGGCGCCACCTTCGACAGCAGTTGGTCGAGTGCCCTGGCGAGGAAGTCGAAGCCGTACCGGGCCGGCAGCCGGTCCGCGCCGCCCCAGCCGGGAAGGTCCACCGTGATGACGCTCGCCGACTCCAGGAACCCCTGCTCCAGCCGGCCCCAGGCGTTCTGGCGCTGGAACGCGCCGCCCACGAGGACGACGGGTGCCATTCTCGCGTTCGGCTGGTGCACGACCCGGCCGCTGTACGCGTAACCGTCGAGGGTGAGCGGGACGACCTCTTCCAAGAGGGCGGAACGAGTCGGCACGGCCGGTCTCCGTTCGTGGGGGGACTTCACCAGGGGGAACGAGAACCACGGCGGGACGTTACTGCCGCCGCGGCCCACGGACCGCGCGAGCGGGAACACCTCTCACCCGGGGAACGTGCGGATCTCCTCCCGCACCAGAGCGGCCAGCCGGGCCCCCAGGTCGCGGTGGCCGTGGTCGGTCACGACGGTCACCGTCGCGCCCGCGTCGTGCACGGCCATCGTCATCGCGACCGGATGCCCCGGGCTGAGCGGCGGCAGCGCGGACAGGCCGGTCAGCCGCGCCGGACCCAGCGCGAGCGGTCCCGCGTGCGTCGCCAGGCTGCTGCACAACAGGGAGGAGTGGAACGGGGAGTCCGCATACCGTCCCAGGGCGTCGGTCACCGGCCCGTACCGCAGCGGCCGCGACGCGACGAACACCGCCTGCGCCCGCGCCCGCTGCTTGAGGGCCGCCCGCCGCGTGAAGCCGTCCACGGCCGCCAGCCGCCGCCGGGCACCCGCGGACGTGGGCAACGGCACCCGCACGGTGGCGTAGCGGTTGCCCAGCACCTCGGCCTCGTCGTCGCCGCGGACGTCGACGGGCACCATCGCGCAGACCCCCGGCAGTCGTCCCGTCATCCCCGCGGCCCGCAGCGCACCGGCCGCCGCGGCGAGGAAGACCGCATTGGCGGAGGCCCGGCCGGAGGGCAGGGCGTCACGGGCCGCGGCCAGCTCCGCCGCCGGCACCCGGTTCCAGGACACCGCACGCCGCGGGTCCACCGGCCCGTGGAAGGGCAGGGGCCGGGCCCGGGGCAGCAGATCCGCCAGGGCGCGCACCCGCGCGAGGCGGGGGAGGGCGGCCGCCCGCCCCGCACCCGGCCGGTCGCGCTGTCCGGGCACGGCGGCCGGGGCGTCGAGCAGGGACCGCAGCAGGGCGACGAGCGAGACGCCGTCCAGCAGCGCGTGGTGGGCCCGCAGCAGCAGCGCGAAGTCGTCGCCGTCCGGCAGCAGATGCAGCTGCCACGGCGGCCGGCCCGCACCGAGGGGATGGGCGAGCAGCTGCGCGGTGCGGGCGGCCAGCGGCGCCGGAGAGGGCGACTCCGGAACGTGGACGCCGGGGTCGAACGCCGGCCCCGGCACCCACTGCGGCCACGCCCCGGGCCCGCCCGCGGCGGCGGGCGCCAGGCGCAGCCGGTCGTGTGCCCCCCACGTCCGCAGCACGAGGTCGCGCAGGTGCGCCGGCGCCGGCGCGGGGCCCTCGAACCGGGCGAGGACTCCGGCGGTCATGCAGACCGCACCACTGCTCTGGTGCCGGTGCAGCCAGGCGTCCAGCGGCGGCATCGGCCTGAGGGCCGGCCGCTTTGCTGCGGGGGCGGAGGAGGAGGCGAGTTCGGGCAGCGACGGATGCGGTGTCACGCGGTGTCCTTACGTCCTGGTCTCACGCGGTTCTACGGGCGCGCCGGGGCCGGGCCCCCGGCGCCTTCCTCAGCAGGCCGTGTCCGCCACGGCCCGGGCGACCACCCCGGCTCCGTCCTCCAGCCCCAGCCGGGCGGCGAGCTGCGTGGCCCGCCGGGCGAACCGGGGCTCGCCCGTGGCCCGCCGCAGCGCCGCGGCCAGCCGGTCGGCGGTCAGCCGCCCGTGCGGCAGCACCTGTGGGCTCACCCCCAGCCGCACCAGCCGCTCGGCCCACCACGGCTGGTCGGTGAGGACGGGCACCGGAACCGCCGGCACCCCGGCCCGCAGCCCCGCCGCGGTCGTCCCCGCCCCGGCGTGGTGCACCACGGCGGCCGTGCGCGGCATGAGCCAGCCGTGCGGCAGTGGCCCGACCGTGATGACGTCGTCGTTCATCACGGACAGCCCCGCCCACCCCGACTGGACGATGCCGCGCACCCCGGCCAGGCGCAGGGCCCGCGCCGTGATCTCACCGAGCTGTTCCGGGTCGCCGGGCATCATGCTGCCGAAGCCCACGAACACCGGCGGCGGGCCGGCTGCCAGGAAGTCGGTGACCAGCGCGGGCGGCTGCCAGTCCGCACACTCGTGCGGCCACCAGTACCCGGCCACCTCCAGGCCCGGCCGCCAGTCCGCCGGGAGGGGCACCACCGTGGGGCTGTAGCCGTGCCAGATGGGCCAGCCGCTGCGCTCCCGCTCCCGGCGCAGCCGGTGACCGCTGCGGTAGACCAGCCCCAGCCGGGCGTGCAGGCTGCGCTGGGCGGTGGTGTGGAGCGCGTCCAGCACGGCGTTCGCGGCGTGGCTCCGCAGCAGGTTGGCGTAGCCGGGCGGCTTCCAGGGCATCGTGCAGGGCGAGAACGCCGCCGTGGGGGCGTCGGGTTGCAGGAACACCCCCATGCTCGGAATCCGGTGGTACTGCGCCACGACCCTGCCGACCGGTGCGGCGAGCGCCGACAGCAGCACCAGGTCGGCCTTGGGATCGACGGCGGCCAGGATCCCGTCGACGAGCGAGAGCGCCGCCTCTTCGGTGGCTCGCACCAGGCGCACGACCGACCGCGGCGAACGCACCGCGCGCCGGAAGCGGTTGTGCGCGCCCAGCAGCTCCTCGAACGGATCCGCCTCCAGCGCGCGCATGCGCAGGCCACAGCAGGCCACCACCTCCGTGAACCTCGCATGGGCGGCGATCTCCACGTCATGGCCCTCGGCGAACAGCCGGTGACCGAGGCCCGTGTACGGAGCGACGGAGCCCATCGTGCCTGCTGTGATGATCTGGATGCGCATGTCCCCGGCCTTCCTGCTGCCCTGTCGCATCAACGAGGGCGCACCCGGCCCGGATACGGCAGACGCCCTACTTCGCCGCCGGGGACGCCCCCTCCGGGACCGGCAGCGGCTTGGCCGCACAGGTCAGATCACGCTCCGGCGCCGTCCCCCCGACGAGGTACGCGGTCACGATCCCGTCCACGCACGCGTTGCCGGTCTCGAACTGGCCGTGGTCGCCGTCGCCGGTGACGGTGACCAGGCGCGAGCCGCGCAGCGCCCGGTGGGCCCGCACCGCCGCCTCGTAGTAAGTGGCCGGGTCGTGGACCGAGTTGACCATGAGCGTCGTCGGCAGGCCGGCCCCGGTGACCTTCACCCGGGGCGCCTTCGAAGCCGGCCAGGCCGCGCAGACCGCCGAGAAGGCGAGCTCGCGGGCACCGACCAGCGGCAGGTCCACGGTGTCCTTGGCGCTGCGCTCGATCCAGTGGTCCATGTTCCGGTCCCACCGCGTGTCGTTGCAGGTGACGGAGAAGTACTCGGCGAAGAACCCGGGACCCGAGTACGAGCCGAAGACCTGTGCGGCGAGGGTCTTCTCCTGCGCGTCGGCGGTGTCCCAGTGGTCGAGCGCGGCCAGGGCTCCCGCCAGCGGCCGGAAGCCCTTCCCCGCACTGTAGATGGCCTGCAGCGTGCCGTTGTCCAGCTGGTTGGGGCCGATCACGGTGTCGCCGGCCTTGACCGGGTGCGCGCTCAGGGCGCTGCGCCGCCGCTCCCACGTCGCCTTGGCCTCGGCGGCGGTCCGCCCGTAGTGGTAGACGCCGTCGTACTGTGCCAGCCAGGGCAGGAAGTCCTGCTCGAAGCGGCGCTGGAAGCTCATCGGCTGACCCGTGGTGAAGCTCTCCCAGGAGCCGTCGAACGCGATGTTGCTGTCGAGCACCGCACGCTCGACGCGCTGGGGGAACAGGGTCGCGTAGTAGGCGCCGACCATCGTGGCGTAGGAGGCACCGTAGTAGGAGATCTTCTTCTCCCCGAGCAGCGACCGGAACAGATCCATGTCACGGACCGTCTGCTCGGTGGTGAGGTAGGGCAGGAGGTCCCCGCTGCGGCTCTTGCAGTGCTCCACGAACGCCCGGGAACGGTCCACCACCCGCTGCACCGCGGCGGGGGAGCGGTCGCGGAAGTCGCCCGCGGTGAAGTCGGCGAACTCCGCGTCGCTCTCGCACACCGCCCGCGTGCTGTTCCCGACGCCGCGCTGGTCGAAGCTCACCACGTCGTACGCGGCGTCGATCGCGGCCGAGCCCCCGGCGAGCCACTGGGGCCGCTGCAGTCCCGAGCCGCCCGGGCCGCCCGCCGCCATCATCAGTACCCCGCGCCGCTTCGCCGGGTCGCTCGCGCGGTGCCGGGAGACCGCGATGGTGAGGTCCGGCCCCGCACCGGCATCGTGCCAGTCGCGCGGCACCGCCATCGTCGCGCACTCCAGCGGCGAGTCCTTCCCGCACCGTTGCCAGTCCAGGTGCTGCTGGGTGTAACGGGCGGGTACGGACGGCCGGGCCTGGGCGACGGACGCCGGAAGGACGGCGGCGGCTATCGCCGTCACCACGGCGCCCGACACCGCGGACGTCATCCGTCGCGACTTCCCGAACGTGAACATCGATCCTCCTGTGCGGTTGGGGTGGCACAGTCGATGCTGCCGCCCGGCGCGCATCCGATCGATCCCGCCAGTATCCGACCCGGGGGTGGTGCTGGTGCCACCCCGCGCGCCGGACGAGGGTCTGTCGACCGACGGGGGTTCCATGGTGAAGTCGACCCGGCAGGGCACTCTTCCCATCAGGAGGAACGCACCATGGACATCGCCGCGCTGCGCCGGGACACCCCCGGCTGCGCCCACCGCGTGCACCTCAACAACGCCGGTGCCGGGCTCGTCTCCCGCCGGACCCTCGACACGATGACCGCCCACCTCGAACGCGAAGCCCGCATCGGCGGCTACGAGGCCGCGACCGAGCAGGAACAGGCCATCGAGGACGTCTACGCCGGCCTCGCCGAACTCGTCGGCGGCCGCCCCGAGGAGGTGGCGCTGTTCGACAACGCCACGCACGCGTGGCAGGCCGCCTTCTACTCCCTCGCCTTCCGGCCCGGCGACCGGATCCTGACCGGCCGCGCCGAATACGGCAGCAACGTCCTGGCCTACCTGCACATCGCCCAGCGCACCGGGGCCGAGGTCGTCGTGGTCCCCAACGACGCCCACGGCCGGTTCGACACCGCCGCCCTGGCCGGCCTCCTCGACGAGCGCACCCGGCTCGTCGGCATCAGCCACGTGCCCACCAGCGGCGGCCTGGTCAACCCCGTCGCCGAGATCGGCCGCATCACCCGCCGGGCCGGGGTGCCGTTCCTGCTCGACGCCACCCAGTCGGTCGGCCAGTTCCCCGTGGACGTCCGGGAGATCGGCTGCGACCTGCTCACGGCCACCGGCCGC
Organism: Streptomyces cinnamoneus; assembly: GCF_014650495.1. GTDB lineage: Bacteria > Actinomycetota > Actinomycetes > Streptomycetales > Streptomycetaceae > Streptomyces > Streptomyces cinnamoneus. The sequence continues at coordinate 394,585 of NZ_BMVB01000001.1, forward strand.
AAGTTCCTCCGGGGCCCGCGCGGCACCGGCTTCCTGTGGGTGCGCCCCGCCCTCCTCGACCGCCTCGACCCGCACGTCAGCGAGACCGCGTCCGCGCTCTGGGACGGCAAGCGCGGTTTCACCTGGCAGCCGGGCGCACGGCGCTTCGCCACCTGGGAGATGGGCTGGGCCGGTGTGCTCGGCCTGGGCAGCGCCGTGCGGCAGGCCCTGGAACTGGGCGTCGGGGCCACCGGCGAGCGCGCGATCGCCCTGGGGGCGGCCCTGCGCGAACGGCTCGACGCGCTGCCGGGAGTGGGCACCTACGACCTGGGACGCGAGCGGTGCGCCATCGTGACCGCCAAGGTCGACGGCGTGCCCGCGGACGAGGTCAAGGCCGCGCTGACCCGCGAGGGGATCAACGTGAGCACCACCACGCCCGGCCAGTCGCAGTTCGACACCGAGGACCGGGGCGTCCACCCGCTGGTACGGCTCTCCCCGCACTACTACAACACCGAGGACGAGCTGGACCGGGCGGCGGCCGTCCTGGCCCGTCTCGCCCGGACGGGTCAGCCCAGGTAGTCGATCTGGTAGATGTGCAGCGTCTTCGTCTGGTGCCCCAGGTAGATGACGACGAAGACGTCGTCGAGCACGAGCATCCGCATGATGCCGTCGTCCTCGCCGTACGGCACGGTCACCGACAGGGGATCCGCGCAGGCGGCGGCGAGGACGTCGCTGAGCTGTCCGCTCACCGGCGCCGGGAGGGAGTCCCAGACGGCCGCTATCGTCGCATCGTATTTGAGCGCGTACACGGCCTCAGCGTGTCAGCTCACGCCCCTCCGTGGGTGCGAACGAGGGCAGCGTCCTCCTGCACCTTCTGGGTGATGTCGATCCACTCGCCCGGGACCTGGCCCCCCGCCGCCTCCGCGGCGGCCGCCTGCCGTCCCCGTTCGACGGCGGCGAGCGTGCGTTCGGCGATGCCCTGCCACTTGGCGAACACGGCCAGGACCGTGTGCGCCGGGGCACGGTCGATCTCGTCGGCGAAGCGCCGGGACAGGTCGGGACTGCCGAGAGCGTCGCGAATACGCTCGATGCTCCACACCGGTCCGGTGCTCATGGGTCCTCCCCGCGTCGGCGGCTCGACCGCCCAGAGTAGCGAAATTGTCCTCGCCTTATCAGAGGAACCCGAGGGGCTGTGCCGTGCCACCGGACCGCCGTTGCCCGGTGCGGTGTTCAGCGCATGAAGACGACGCTCTGGAACGACTGCACACCGTAGAAACCGGCGGGGAAGTAGGCTGCCGCACCCCGGCAGTCGGGTGTGTCGTACAGATAGGCGTTGCGGTCCGTTTCGTTGCCGGTGACGCCCTGGGCGTAGCCGACCGCGTAGCACTGGCCTTCGACGGGGTCCGACAGGCCGTGCCGCACCGTGCCCGGCGCGGTGTGGTAGACGAACGCGCCGGTGGCCGCCCGGGCGACCGGCGGTGGGACGGTGAGGGTGAGCAGCCCGGCGAGCGCCAGGGAGCCGGTCACGCGGATCGGATGTCGCACAGTGCGCCATGCTGGCCGAGGCCCCCGGGACGCAGGGCCGGTCGGCGGTCTGCTTCACCCGAACGGAGAAGACCGCCCGGGCGCGGCGGCTCCCGGCACGTCCAGGCCGTAGACCCTGCGGGCGTTGTCCGCCGCGACCAGGGCCGCCACCCGTTCCGCGTCCGCCGCCGACCAGGCGCCCTCCGCCACCCAGCCCGTCAGCAGCCCCTCCAGCGCCTGCCGGAAGAGGGCGGTCCCCACTACGTACAGCTCCGGCAGGCCGTAGGCGTCGGTGGAGAAGAGCAGTTTCCCGAACGGGGTCAGCTCCAGCATCTCGGCCAGCACCGCCCCGGCCCGCGCGCCGGTGTGCGTCAGGGAGAGCCCCATGTCGGCGTAGACGTGCGGGAAGGAGTGGGCGAGGAAGCCGGCGTTGCGGTGGTAGGGGTAGCCGTGCAGCAGCACGAGGGTGCAGCCGGTGGGGCGGACCGCGCGCACGAAGTCGGTGAGCAGCAGCGGATCGCAGCGGTGCAGCCGGAGGTCCGGGTCACCGAAGCCGGTGTGCAACTGGAGCGGCCTGCCGGTCTGTGCGGCGGACCACAACAGATGGCGCAGCAGGACGGGGTCGGCCAGCCGCCCGCCCGCCGCACGGGCCACGAGCCAGCGGTCGGCGGCGGCCCGCACCTCGGCGGGGCCCGGCGGCCCGGGCTCGAAGTCCAGGCCGTAGCGGTAGGCGGCCACCGACTTGAACGCCACGGCGTCGCGGGCGCCCTCCCGTACGGCGTCGGCCAGTCCGCCGAGGAACTCCGCGCGGCTGCCCGCGCCGTCGGCGACGCGTTCCGCCAGGCTCTCCAGGCGGACGACCTCGTGGCAGACGGCACCGCCGCCCGCGGCGGCCGCCAGCTCCGCGGGGCCCGTCAGGTCGCCCGGGATGCCCGTGTCCACCAGGAAGGCGGCGATGCCGCAGGCGCTCAGCAGCCGCCGCGTGGCCTCGGCCGCACCGAGCTCGCTGCGGCGCCGCAGGTACTCCTGCGGCGGGCAGTGCGGGGGGAGGTCCAGCAGGGGAGCGCACCAGCGGCGCACGGCCAGGCCGAGCTGGGTGTCGAAGAAGGAGGTGCCGGGCGCGGCGGGGGCGTCGGACTCGGTGAGGTAGGACTCGAAGGAGGCGGGCGAGAGGGCGGAGCGCTCCACACCGTGGCAGTGGTGGTCCACCAGCGGGGGCACCGGGAGACCGGCCATGTCAGTACCGCCGGCGGGTCGCGGCCGCGACGTCCTTCGGCGCGAGGCCCTCGAAGAGCTTCACCTCGCCCGCGCGGACCGCGGCGATCGCCTCGAACAGCGGATCGCCGAGGGCGGTGCGCAGCAGGTCGGAGCGCTCGAAGTGCTCCAGCGCCTCGGCGAGGGAGGTGGGCAGGCGCGGCTGTCCGCCGGTACGGGCCGGGTCGCCGGCCGTCGGCGGCGGCAGGGTCAGCCGCTCGTCGAGCCCCGCCAGCCCGGCGGCGATGACCGCGCCCGTCACCAGGTACGGATTGGCCGCCGCGTCGAAGCACTTGACCTCGGCGTTGGCACCGTCGGTGTCGTCCGGCGCACCGGCGATGAAGCGCAGGGCGGCCTCCCGGGTCTCCAGGCCCCAGCACTGGAAGACACCCGCCCAGCGCGAGGGTTCGAGCCGCAGGTAGCTGGCGGGCGTGGGCGCGCCGAGGGCGAGCAGGGCGGGCAGCTCCCGCAGCACCCCGGCCAGGAACGCCTCGCACTCGGCGGTCATGCCGTACGGGCCGTCGCCGCCGCGGCACAGGTTCCGCTCGTCCCGCCACAGGCTCAGGTGCAGGTGCGCGCCGTTGCCGACGCCGCCCGGCTCCACGACGGGGGCGAAGGAGGCGTCGAGGCCGTTGCGCAGGGACACCGCACGGATCGTCTCGCGGACCAGCACGGACAGATCGGCCGCGCCGACCGGGTCCGACGGGGCGACCGACACTTCGAACTGGCCGGGGGAGTACTCGGGGTGGATCTGCAGCACCTCGATGCGCTGGGCGGTGAGTGCGTCCAGGACGTCGCGCAGGTAGTCCGACAGCTCGATCACCCGCGTCATGCCGTACGCCGGGCCGGAGCAGGCGTAGCGCGGGGGCTCGTGCCCGTTGGCGTGGGTGACGACCCATTCGGTCTCGAACCCCATGCGCAGCCGCAGCCCCCGGGCCGCGGCTGCGTCCGCCATCCGCCGCGCGAACCGGCGCTGGCACGCCGCGTACGGGATGCCCTGCTGCTCGTAACGGTCGACGGGCGCCCAGGCCCAGCCGGGCTGCGCGGCCAGGACCGTCAGCCGCTCCAGGTCGGGGAAGAGCCGAAGATCCCCGTCCGGGCCGCCGATGTGACGGCTGGTGACGCTGGAGTCGTCGACGAGGTACACGTCGAAGCAGGGCGACGCCCCCACGCCCCGGTGGGCGGTGTGCGCGAGCCGGCTCGTGGGGACGGCCTTGACACGGGAGATGCCGGCGTTGTCCACCCAGGTCAGGGCGACGCCACGGATGTCCTGCGCGGTGAGCTGCGCCGCGGCCTGCCGCGCCGCGGACTCTGCCCGCTCCCGTTCCTGCACGGTCCGCTCCTCACCGTCGAAAACCCTCTGGCCCAGGGATTCTGGTCACGTGCGGACCGTCTTACACCTCACGTCCCGGTGGCTCCTTCGGGCACGGCGTGTCGGCGCCCGCCCGCCGGGGTGGCGTCGTGCAGGTCAGCGTAGAGCCGTGAGGGTGGTGAGGGCGCGGTTCGCCGCGGTGCCGGAGGCGGGCTTCGTGCCGCAGTACTCCGCCTCGATCAGTCCGGTGAAGTCCGGTTCCCTCCAGTCGTCGTTGTAGTTGAACGCGGTGGTGTGGCGGCCGTCCGCGTCGGAGGTGGCCAGGGAGGAGGAGCCGTGGATGCCGCCGCCGTGCATCCACACGGTCTTCCCGCAGGAGAGGGTGGCGGCGGAGACGCCGAGGCCGTACCGGCCCCCCTCGTCGCCCATCGGGACGGTGGTCAGCAGTTCCCGTTGCTGCCGTTCGGGAAGGAGCTCGCCGCGGAGCAGTGCGCGGTAGAAGCGGTTGAGGTCGCCGGTGGTGGAGATGATCTCGCCGGCCGCGCCGCCCCAGGAGGGGTTGAGCTCGGTGACGTCGTACACCTTCGGGGCCGGCGTGGTGGCCGAGAGCTTGCTGTACGCCCGTCCGTGCGGGGAGGGCATGCGGGGCGAGGTGCCGGGCAGCGTCGTGGCGCGCAGGCCCGCCTTGCCGATGACGCGCTTTTCGATCTCCGTGGCGTACGGCCGGCCGGTGACCTTCTCGATGATCATTCCGGCGAGGATGTAGTTGGTGTTGGAGTAGTGCCAGCCCTTGCCCGGCTCGAAGTAGGGCCGGTGCTGCACGGCGGTCGCGACGAGTTGCCGGGGCGTGTAGGTGTCGTAGCGGTGTTCGAGGAAGCCCGTGGTGATCCGCTCGACGAAGCCGGGGTCGTCGGTGTAGTTGAAGATTCCGCTGGAGTGGTTGAGCAGCTGGCGGACGGTGATCCGGTTGCCGTCGTGGCCGTTGCCGCGCACCACGCCGGGCAGCCGGCGCTCGACCGTGTCGTCGAGGTCGAGTCTGCCCTCGGCCTCCAGTTGCAGGAGGACGACGGAGACGAACGCCTTGCTGATGCTGCCGATGCGGAAGCGGTCCTGGGGCAGGCGCGGCCGGTGGGTGGTGAGGTCGGCGACGCCGGCGGAACCGTTCCAGGTGCCGTGTTCGTCCTGAACCCGCCCCAGGACGCCCGGCGTCCCGGCCGTCACCTCGGCTTCCATGATGGCCAGGGTGGCGGCGTGCGGGGCGGTGCCCCGTTCCGTTCCGGCCGCTGCCGCGGTCTGTACGGTCGTGGCGGCCAGGGCGGCCGTCACGGCCGCGACCAGGGCCGTCCGTAAGGTGCGTACGGTCATCGTCTCCTGCCTCTCTCGTGGGACGGGAAGCTGTACGTCTGCCAGGACCGCGTCAACCGCCGTGACGTTGAGCGGACTTCGGGAGGGTGCGCGGAATTCAGCCAGTCGTTTCATCGGACAGGAGCGGCGTTCGGGGATCAGTCCGGAAGATCGGTCTATTCGCCCCAATCTCACTCGTTCGACGGAATGCACCCGAGGTAACCGAACAACTACGCTTGGATTTGTGACGATCTGGGGTCGTACGGCAGTGGTGCAGCCCGCGGTGCGGGCTGTTCTCGCCGTGCTGGCCTCGGTGCTGCTCGTGCTTTCCGGCGCGGTGGCCGAGGGGATGGAGAGCGTCTCCGTCCGGGAGGAGATCCCTGCGTCCGCCCCCCTGGCGGACGGCTCCTCCGACGAGTGCACCGCGTGCACGGCCGAGCAGCGGGTTCCACGCCCGGGGAGGGTGGGGCGGCCGACGGGCAGGCGCGCCTGCCCGTCGGCCCTGGCGCCTGCCGCCGGAGCAGCCGGGGGGCTCTCCGGCCGGCAGGCGCCGTCCCGGCCGGGCGGCGTTCTCGCCGCCGACGACCGCGCGCACCATTCCGTCCTGCGCTGCTGACCGGCGCCACGTCCCGTCCTCCGTGCGAGGGCGGGGCGTCGGTGTTTTTCCCGGCATGCCCGCAGGTACGACAGCAGGAGATACGTCATGCGCATCGATCCCGCGCGTGCGCTCGGCGCCTATGTGCGCGCCGAGGCCTACCGCATCCACCGCCCCGACCCCGAGCCCGAGCCCGCGCCCGTCATCGTGGAGGAGCGCCCCGACGCCCCCTTGGCCGAGGAGTCCGCCGACCGGTCCGGCTTCCGCCGGCCCGGCGTGCTGGCCAGGTTGTTGCTCCTCCGTCGCCGGTAGCGCCCCTGGCGGCGCGTCATGTCCGGGATCCGTCGCCCGGGTCCGCCTGCCGGCGGGCCGGCCCGGGCGCGGCCGGACGGAGGCTCCCGGTGGAGTGACTTTTAGGTAAGGCTAACCTAATATTTGTCGCGTCCGGTGTGGGGTGATCCCGCACCGATGGCACCCCCTGTTCTTTTTGAGCCCGTTTCAACGTCCGGAGCCTTCGATGACCTCGCCCGACCGCTTCCTCTCGTCCGCACCGCGCCGTGCGGCCCAGGCTCTCGCCGCCGTGGGCGCGGCCGCCTTGCTGCTGACGGGGTGCGGCGGCGGGTCCGACTCCGGCTCCGACGGGACGAAGGGCGAGTCGAAGTCCGACGGCGGCGGCGGGATGCGCACGGTCAAGGACGCCACCGGAACGGCGGTCAAGGTGCCCGCCCACCCCCAGCGCATCGTGACCCTCACCCAGGAGGACCTCGACGCGGTGCTCGCCCTCGGCGTCAAGCCGGTCGGCATCACCAACGGCCAGGGCCTGAACAAGCCCCCGGCCTACCTTGAGGACAAGGTCAAGGGCATCAACGTCGTCGGCAACCTCCTGCAGCCGGTGATGGACAAGGTCCTCGCCGCCAAGCCCGACCTCATCCTCGCCGGCGACATGCAGGACCAGCAGGTCCTCAAGCAGCTCCGCGAGATCACCCCGGCCACCCTGGTCACCATGGCCCCCACCGACGACTGGAAGCTCTCCTTCCGGGGGGTCGCCAACGCGGTCAACGGCCTGGACAAGGCCAACAAGGTCATCGCCGACTACGAGGCCAAGGCCAAGAAGGCCGGCGAGGAGCTCGGTGAGAACAAGGGCGCCGAGGTCAGCATCGTCCGCTGGAACCCCGACGGGCCCAGCTGGATGGAGAAGAAGCAGTTCGCCTCCGGCGTCGCCCTGGACATGGGGCTGAAGCGGCCCAGGACCCAGGACAAGGACGGCAATGCCCACACCCCGGCGCTGAGCCTGGAGAAGATCAACGAGATCGACGGCGACTGGCTCTTCCTGTCCACCCTCACCTCGGACGGCGAGAAGGCCCTGAAGGACGTCCAGGAGAAGCCGGCGTACAAGGACCTCAACGCGGTGAAGAAGAACCACGCCGTGACGGTCAATGGTTCGGTGTGGTCCACACGGGGTGGCCCGCTGGCCGCTCTGGTCGTCGTCGACGACATCACGAAGGCGTTGAAGAAGTAACGCGGCCGTGGGATGGGGCGGGGGGCTTTCCCCACCCCGCCCTTTCGCCGTTTCCCGGGGCGGAGCCCCGGTCGGCCCCTACGCGCGGCGGGCGGTCGCGAAGTCCGCTGCCGTCCACGCCATCCCCACCGCGCCGTCCACGATGGCCCGCTCCGCCGCCGGTGACACCGCCGCCTCCGCGAATTCCGGCTCGTGCGGCCCGCACGTCCCGCCCGTGATGTCCAGCACCGGGTGGATCGACGGCACCACGTGCGAGACGTTCCCCATGTCCGTGCACGCGAACGCCTCCCGCTCCTGCGGCTCCGGCCGGCCCAGCGCGCGGGCGTTGGCCCGCCACAGGCCGATCAGCTCCGGGTCGGTGCGGAAGTCCAGGTAGTCCGGCTCCGGACGGGTGAGCGTCACCTCGCAGCCCGTGGCCACCGCTCCCGCCCGGAAGCACGCCTCCACCCGCTCGCGCAGCTCCCGCAGGTCCTCGGCGGCCGAGGCGCGGATCTCGTACTCCGCGGTGGCCCGGTCGGGGATGAGGTTCGGCCGCGTGCCCGCGCCGGTGGTCACCCCGTGCACCTTCCACTGCGGGGGCAACTGCTGGCGCAGCAGCCCCAGGGCGACCTGAGCAATCGTCAGGGCGTCGGCGGCGTTGCGGCCCTCGTGCGCATTGAGGCTGGGGTGCGCCGAACGCCCCCGGTACGCGACCGAGAGGGTGCCCAGCGCGAACGAGCGGAACTCGGCGACCTCGAACGGACAGGGGTGCACCATCATCGCGGCGTCCACCCCCTCGAAGGCCCCCGCTTCCAGCAGCAGCGCCTTGCCCGCACCGCTCTCCTCGGCGGGAGTGCCCAGCACGCGGACGGTCAGGCCCAGTTCGTCGGCGTGGGGCGCGAGGGCGAGCGCCGCGCCCACGCCGGCGGCGGCGATCAGATTGTGGCCGCAGGCGTGGCCGAGGCCGGGCAGGGCGTCGTACTCGCAGGCGATGGCCACGGTGACCGGACCCGAACCGGCCGTCGCGCAGAAGGCGGTGTCGAGGCCGTGGACGGGGGCGGTGACGGCGAAGCCGTGTTCCCGCAGGACGCCCGCGCACCATGCGGCGGCCCGGTGCTCGTCGAAGGCGGTCTCGGGGTGCGCGTGAATGCGCCGGCTGAGCGTCAGGAGCTCCTCACGATGGGCTGAAACGCGGTCGCGCATGGCGGATTTGAGGCCGTCGGCCACGGTCATGTCCGGCTCCTGTGTCGGGGTTCTCCTGCTGCCCCCGCCCGGCGGGGACCGCTCTCACAAGCGATCAAAAAATAGCTTAGGCTTACCTAAGCTGAGCCACCGGGGGTCCGGTGTGCGCACGAACGTCTGCCCTCTACCGGGAGTCCCCACGCCATGCGTCACCACCAGGTCGAGACTTCCCCCAGCCACCGCTGGGAGCCAACCCCACCTGCCGAACTGCCGCTCCTCGGCGCACAGTCGGGCATCCTCTACGCCCAGGCCCTCGCCCCGGACAACCCGGTCTACAACACCGGTGACTGCGTGGAGATCAACGGCCCGCTGGACGCGGCGCTCTTCGAGCGCGCCCTGCGGCACACCACGCGGGAGGCCGAGACGCTGGCCCTGCGCGCCACCGCCGGGGACCCGCCGGCCCAGCGCGTCGACGCGGACGGGGAACGGCCGTTGCACCGGCTCGACCTGCGCGCGGCCCCCCACCCCGCCGACGAGGCCGAGGCGTGGATGCGCGCCGACCTCGGCCGGCCCGTGGACCTCACCGAGGGACCGCTGGTGACCCAGGCCCTCATCCGTCTCGCCGACGACCGCCACTGGTGGTACCAGCGCGTCCACCACTTCGCCGTCGACGCCTACGCCCTGACCCTCATCGGGCGTCGTCTCGCCGAGGTCTACACCGCCCTGGCCGCCGGCGCCGAGCCCACCCCGAACCCCTTCGGCACGCTGCGCGAGCTCGTCGACGACGAGGCCGAGTACACCGCCGGCGAACGCCGCGCCGCCGACCGCGACTTCTGGCGCACCCGCCTCGCCGACCGTCCCGAACCCGTCTCCCTCTCCGACCGCCCGGCGGCCCCCGCCGGCTCCGTCCTGCGCCACACGGCCGAACTGCCCGCCGGCTCCCTGACCCGCCTGGAGTCGGCCGCCCGCGCCGCCAAGGCCACCTGGGCCGAACTCCTCATCGCCGCCACCGCCGGCTATCTGCACCGCACGACCGGTGCCCACGACATCGTGCTCGGCCTGCCGCTGATGAACCGCCGCGGCCCCGCCGCCCTGCGCACGCCCGCCATGACGGTCAACGTCATGCCGCTGCGCATCGCCGTGCGGCCCCACGACACCGGCGCCGAACTCCTGCGGCGCGTCGTGCTCGAAGTGCGGGCCGTCCGCCGCCACCAGCGCTACCGCCAGGAGGACCTGCGCCGCGACCTGGGCCTGACCGCCGCCGAAGCGCCGCTGTTCGGACCGATGGTGAACATCAAGGCGTTCGAAGGCGACCTCGACTTCGGCGGACTGCCCGGCGTGGTCCGCAACCTCGCCGCCGGCCCTGTCGACGACCTCGCCGTGGCCGTCACCCCGGCCCCCGACGGCGGCATACGACTCGGCCTGGACGCCAACCCCGCCCGCTACGACGCCGCCGGCCTCGCCGGCCACGAGCACGGCCTGCGCCGCTACCTCGACGGCCTCACCACCCTTCTCCTGGACGACCCGCAGCGCCCCGTCGGCACCATCGACCTGCTGACCGCGGACGAGATCCGCCGGGCCACCGCCGGCCGCAGCGAGCCCGCCGCCGCCAAGACCCTGCCCGAGCTCTTCGCCGAGCAGGCCGCCCGCACCCCGCACGCCGTGGCCGTGCGCAGCGGTGCCACCGCCCTCACCTTCGCCGGACTCGACGCCGCGGCCAACCGCCTGGCCCACGAACTCCGGGCGTCAGGGGTCCGCGCCGGTGACGCCGTCGCGCTCGCCCTGCCCCGCAGCGCGGACACCGTCGTCGCCCTGCTCGCCGTCCTGAAGGCGGGCGGCGTCTGCCAGCCGCTCGACCTCGGCCACCCCGCGCAGCGCATCACCGCCGTCCTGGACGACGCCCGACCCGGCTGCCTCATCGCCACCACGCCCGCGGTCGGCGGCCTGCCGGAGCACGGCATCCCCACCCTGCTCCTCGACGACCCGGCCACCCGCGCCCGCATCGACGCCCGGCCCGGCACGGCTCCCGCCGCCCCGGCACTCCGTCAGGCCGCGTACGTCATCCACACCTCCGGTTCCACCGGCCGCCCCAAGGGCGTCCTGGTCACCCACGCCTCCCTCGCCAACCTCCACGCCGGGCACGGCAGCGACCACATCGCGCCCGCCGTCGAGCGCACCGGCCGCGACCGGCTACGGATCGCCCACAGCGCCTCCTTCGCCTTCGACGCCTCCTGGGACCCCCTGATCTGGATGGTCCACGGTCACGAGCTGCACCTGCTGGACGACGCCGCCTACCGCGACCCCGCCGTCCTCGCCGCCTACGTCGACGAACAGCGCATCGACTACCTCGACGCCACCCCCTCCTACGTCGAGGCCCTGGTGGCCGAGGGTCTCCTCGACCCGGACCGGCACCGCCCCGCCCTCGTCGTCGTCGGCGGCGAGCCCGTGCCCGAGCCGCTGTGGAGACGCCTGGCCGGCACCGAGGGCGTCAGCCCCATCAACCTCTACGGCCCGACCGAGACCACCGTCGACGCCTACTACTGGCTGCCCGGCCCCACCCGGGGCGCCGCCACCGGCCGCCCCGTGCGCGGCTCACGCGCGTACGTCCTCGACACCTCCCTCCGCCCGACCGCCCCCGGCGTCACCGGGGAGCTCTACATCGCCGGCGCCTGCCTGGCCGCCGGCTACCTGGGCCGCCCCGACCTCACCGCCGAGCGCTTCACCGCCGACCCCTTCGGCGCCCTGCACGGCGAGGGCGGCGCCCGGATGTACCGCACCGGCGACCTCGTGCGCCGCCGCCCCGACGGCACCCTGGAGTTCCTCGGCCGCGCCGACGACCAGATCAAGATCCGCGGCTTCCGCATCGAACTCGGCGAGATCCAGACCGCACTGGCCGCACACCCGGACGTCACCCAGGCCGCCGTCATCGCCCGCGACACCGCCACCGGCAAGCGCCTCGCCGCCTACGCCGTGCTCACCGAGGGCGCCACCGCCGCCCCGGGGGACCTGACCGGCCATCTCGCCCGGCGTCTGCCCAGCCACATGGTGCCCTCCGACGTCGTCCTGCTCGACGCGCTGCCCCGCACCGCCAACGACAAGCTCGACGTCAGGGCCCTGCCCGCCCCCCGCCCCGCAGGCGCGACCGGCGGTGCCCACCGGGCCCCCGGCAGCCGGGAGGAGGACAGCATCTGCCTCCTCTTCGCGCAGGTGCTGGACCTGAACACGCCGGTCTCCGCCGACGCGGACTTCTTCGACCTGGGCGGGCACTCCCTGCTCGCCGGCCGGCTCGCGGCGGCGATCCGCGACCGGCTGGACGAGACCGTCACCCTCGCCGACGTCTTCCGCAACCCCACCCCGGCCGCGCTGGCGAAGCTCGTCTCCACCACCCCGGCCTCCGCCGGCGTCGCCGAGCGCCCCGCGCTCGTCCCCATGCCCCGCGAGGAGCGACTGCAGCTCTCCCCGGCACAGAAGCGGCTGTGGTTCATGCACCGCCTCGAAGGCCCCAGCCCCACGTACAACATCCCGCTCCTCCTCACCCTCACCGGCCGCGTCGACCGGGACGCGCTGCGTCTCGCCCTCGGTGACGTCACCGAGCGTCACGAGACACTGCGGACGGTATACCCGGCCACTGACAACGAGCCCTACCAGCGGATACTCAGCCCCGAGCAGGCCCGCCCCGAGCTGCACCTCGCCCCCGCGTCGGCGAGCCTCACCGAAGCCGTGCGCCACTGCTTCGACCTCGCCGCCGAACCCCCGCTGCGGGTCACCCTGTTCACGGACGGCGCCGACCGCCACACCCTGCTGCTCCTGCTCCACCACATCGCCGGCGACGGCGCCTCCACCACCCCGCTCGCCCGGGACCTCGCCACCGCCTACGCGGCTCGCGCCGAGGGCCGCGTGCCCCGCCTCGCCCCGCTCACGGCCCAGTACGCCGACTACACCCTCTGGCAGCGCGACCTCCTCGGCACCCCCGCCGAGCCCGGCGCCTTCACCGGCCCGCAACTGGACCACTGGCGCAAGAACCTGGCCGGCCTGCCCGACCTGCTCGAACTGCCCACCGACCGGCCGCGTCCCGCGGTCGCCTCCTACGCCGGCGACACGGTCCCCTTCCACCTCGACACGGACGCGCACACCGCCCTACGGGCGCTGGCCCGCACCACCGGCACCAGCGTCTTCATGGTCGTCCAGGCTGCCCTCGCGGCCCTCCTCACCCGCTACGGCTGCGGAACCGACGTGCCCATCGGCACCCCCGTGGCGGGGCGCGAGGACGAGGCGACCACCGATCTCGTCGGCTTCTTCGTCAACACCCTCGTCCTGCGCAACGACACCAGCGGCGCGCCGTCCTTCCGCACCCTGCTCGACCGCGTCCGGGCCACCACCCTGGCCGCCTACGAGAACGCCGACCTGCCCTTCGACTGGCTCGTCGAGGACCTCAACCCGCCCCGCTCGCTCGCCCGGCACCCGCTGTTCCAGGTGATGCTCGCCTGGCAGTCGCTGCCCGACGCGGAGTTCGCCATGGCCCCCGGCCTCACCGCCCGCATGGCGGCCGTCCCCTCCGGCACCGCCAAGTTCGACCTCACCCTCAACGTGGGGGAGCGGCCCGGCGGCGGCATCGCGGGCTTCCTCGAATACCGCACCGACCTGTTCGACGCCGCAACGGCGAAACGTCTCTCCACCCACCTGGCCCGGCTGCTCACCGCGGCCGCCGCCGACCCCGACACCCCCGTCGGCCGGCTCCCCCTGCTCGACGCGCACGAGACGCGGCAGGCCCTGGTCGACTGGAACGCCGGCACGAGCGAACCGGCTCCCGCCACCGGCACCCTCGTCGGGCTGTACGAGGACGCCGCCCGCCGCCACCCCGACCGCACGGCCGTGACCTGTGAGGGAGCCTCCCTCACCTACGCCGAGCTGTCCGCCCGCGCCAACCGCCTGGCCCGGCTGCTCGCCGGGCGCGGCATCGGTCCTGGCGCCATCGTCGCGCTCGCCCTGCCCCGCTCCCTCGACCTCGTCACCGGCCTGCTGGCCGTCGCCAAGTCCGGCGCCGCTTACCTGCCGATGGACCCGGACTACCCGGCCGACCGGCTCGCCTACATGCTCGCCGACGCCACCCCGGCGGCCGTCGTCACCGACACCGCCACCGCCGGCCGCATCCCGCCGCACGACCTGCCCGTCGTCCTCGTCGACGGCACCGACGCCGACGCGCACGCGCCCACGGACCTCACCGACGGCGACCGCACGCGGCCCCAGCGCCCCGGCGACGTCGCGTACGTCATCTACACCTCGGGCTCCACCGGCCGCCCCAAGGGCGTCCCCGTCACCCACCACAACGTCGCCCGCCTCTTCTCCGCCACCGACCACTGGTTCGGCTTCGACGAGAACGACGTGTGGACCCTCTTCCATTCCTACGCCTTCGACTTCTCGGTGTGGGAGATGTGGGGCGCCCTCCTGCACGGCGGCCGGCTCGTCGTCGTCCCGCACGTGGTCAGCCGCGATCCGGCGGCGTTCCTGCGCCTGCTGGAAGAGGAACGCGTGACCGTCCTCAACCAGACACCGTCCGCGTTCTACCAGCTCATGGCCGCCGACAAGGACCGGCCCGGCAGCGACCTCGCCCTGCGCTACGTCGTCTTCGGCGGCGAGGCCCTGGAGCTCGGGCGCCTCGACGACTGGTACGGGCGCCACGCCGACCAGGCACCCACGCTCGTCAACATGTACGGCATCACCGAGACCACCGTCCACGTCTCGTACATGGCCCTCGACCGCGCGAGCGCCGCCGCCGGCACCTCCAGCATCATCGGCGTCAACATCCCCGACCTGCGCGTCTACGTCCTCGACGAGCACCTGACGCCCGTACCGCCCGGCGTCACCGGCGAGATGTACGTCGCGGGCGAGGGCCTGGCCCGCGGCTACCTCGGCCGGCACGCCCTGACGGCGGAACGATTTGTCGCCGACCCCTTCGCGCACCTCTTCGGCGAGCGCGGCAGCCGGATGTACCGCTCCGGCGACCTCGCCCGCCGCCGCCCGGACGGCACCCTCGAATACTTCGGACGCGCCGACCACCAGGTGAAGATCCGTGGCTTCCGCATCGAGCTCGGCGAGATCGAGGCCGTCCTCGCCGGCCACCCCGACGTCGCCGACGCGGCCGTCGTCGTCCGCGAGGACAGCCCCGGCGACAAGCGCCTCGTCGCCTACGCCGTCCCGGCGCACGAGACCACCCCGGCCCTGCTGCGCGAGCACACCGGCACCGAACTGCCCGGCCACATGGTCCCGTCGGCCGTCGTCCTCCTGGACCGGCTGCCGCTGACCGCCAACGGCAAGCTCGACCGCACGGCCCTGCCCGCCCCCGACCTCGCCGCCGCCGTCACCGGCGGACGCGCCCCGCGCGGCCCCCGCGAGGAACAGCTCTGCGCGATCTTCGCCGACGTCCTGGGACTGCCCCGGGTCGGCGTCGACGACAACTTCTTCGACCTCGGCGGCCACTCCCTGCTCGCCGTGCGCCTCGCCGGCCGCGTCAAGGAGGTGCTCGGCGCCGACGTCGGCATCGGCACCGTCTTCCAGGCACCGACCGTGGCCGCCCTCCACGACGCCCTCGACGCGGCGGAAGGCACCGACGCCCTGGACGTCCTGCTGCCGCTGCGCCCCGCGAAGGACGGGGACAAGGCGCCGCTGTACTGCGTCCACCCCGCCGGCGGCCTCAGCTGGTGCTACGCCGGGCTCATCCGCCACCTGCCCGCCGACGTACCGATCTACGGCCTCCAGGCCCAGGGCGTCGGCCCGGCGGCCGCCGCCGAACCCCTTCCGCGCACCCTGGAGGAACTGGCCGCGCACTACGTCGACCGGCTGCGCGAGGTCCAGCCGGACGGCCCGTACCGCCTGATGGGCTGGTCCACCGGCGGCATCATCGCCCAGGCCATGGCCACCCGCCTGCAGGACCTCGGCGCCGAGGTCGAACTGCTCGCCATCCTCGACGCCTACCCGGCCGAGGGCTTCCGCGAGCTGCCCGTACCCGACCAGGCCGAGGCTCTCGAAGCCCTGCTCGCCATGGGCGGCCACGGGCCGGAGAGCCTGGCGGGCAAGCCCTTCGAGCTCGCCCACGTCACGGAGGTGCTGCGCCGCGAGGGCTCCCCGCTGGCCAGTCTCGACGACGCCACCATCGAGGCCCTCAACCGCACCTACCTCAACACCAACTTCCTGGTGCGCGAGTTCGACCACCGCGTCCACAAGGGCGACGTGCTCTTCTTCCGCGCCACCGTCGACACCATCGACGACACCCTCACCCCCGACACCTGGACCCCCTACGTGACCGGGCGCATCGACAGCACGGACGTCGCCTGCTCGCACAAGGACATGACCCTGCCCGAACCGATCGCGCACATCGCGAGCGTGATCGCCGACCGTCTGCAGAACCTGGAGCACTGACCCATGAGCGACGCACCCGCCAACCCCTTCGACGGCGACGGAGACTTCCTCGTCCTCGTCAACTCCGAGGGACAGCACAGCCTCTGGCCGGGCTTCGCCGCCGTTCCCGAGGGCTGGAACACCGCGCACGGCCCGTGCGCCCGCCAGGACGCCCTCGACTGGATCAGCGAGAACTGGACCGACCTCACCCCGGCCTCCGCCCGGTGAGAGGCATCCCCACGCGCATCGCCGTCGTGATCGTCTACACGGCGGCCATGTGCATGAACGGGCTCGACTCCACCATCGTCAACCCGGCGCTGCTCACCATCGCCCGGGACTTCGGCGAACCGGTGTCGGCCGCCAACACCGTCGAGGTCGCCTTCCTCGTCGCCCTCGCCGTCGCCCTGCCCGTCGCGGGCTGGCTCGGCGACCGCTTCGGCACGAAGAAGGTCTTCCTCGGCGCACTGGCCGTCTTCACCGCCGCGTCCGCCGCCTGCGGGCTCGCCCAGGACCTGCCGGCGCTGGTCCTCGCGCGCGTCGTGCAGGGCATCGCGGGCGGACTGCTCACGCCCGTCGGCATGGCCCTGCTCTTCCGCACCTTCGCGCCGCACGAGCGGGTGAAGCTGTCCAAAGTGCTCATCGTGCCGACGGCGCTGATGCCCGCCCTGGGGCCACCGCTCGGCGGTTTCCTGACCGAGCACCTCTCCTGGCACTGGCTGTTCTTCGTCAACGTGCCGATCGGCACGGCGGCCGTCCTGCTCGGCCTCTTCGGCGTCCGCGAACAGGTCGAGGGCACCGACGGCCCCTTCGACGCCACGGGCTTCGTGCTCGCCACCCCCGCGCTCGGGCTGCTCACCTACGCGCTGGGCTTCGGCCCCGCGCACGGCTGGACGTCACCGGCCGTCGCGGTGAGCGGCCTGCTCGGCCTCGTCCTCCTCGGCGCGGCCGTGCTCCACCTGCTGCGGGCCGGATCGCCGTTGCTGGAGCTGACACTGCTCCGCGACCGGGCCTTCGCCTCGGCGACCGTCCTCGCCTTCCTCACCTCCGCCGGCCTGATGGGCGTCCTCTTCGCGTTCCCCCTGCTCCACCAGGCGGCCCTCGGGGCCTCCGCCATGGACGCGGGGCTCAGCGTCTTCCCGGAGGCGGTCGGTCTGATGCTCGCCTCACAGGCCGTCGACCGGCTGCTGCCGAAGCTGGGCCCGCGCCTGCTCGCCGCGCCCGCGCTGGTCCTGGCCACCGCGGTCTTCGCGACGCTCGCCGTGCCCGGCGTCGCCGAGAACGCCTGGGCGGTACGGGCACTGATGTTCTGCATCGGCCTGGTGCTCGGCACGGCCGTGCTCACCGTCCAGATCGCCGGCTTCGCGGACGTGCCGCCGCCGGCCATGGGCCAGGCCATGGGCCTGTTCACCATCGTGCGCACCCTGGGCGGCGCGCTCGGCATCGCCGCGGTCGCCGCGGTCATCGCGGCGGCGGGGGAGTCCGGCCCGCACGGTGCCGCCGCCCCGGGCCCGTACCGGGCGGCCATCCTCACCACGGCGGGCCTCGTGGCCCTCGGCACGCTCTGGGCGCTCCACCTGCCGCGGGAGGCCCCCGCCCCGCCGCCCTTCGACGACGAGCCGGAGGCCCGTCAGGAGTCAGCCGCGCTCTGACAGCAGTCCGACGAGTCCGACGGCGAGCCCGCCGCGCCAGCAGGCGTAGTCGTGGCCGCCGTTGAACTCGTCGTAGGCCACCTCGTATCCGCGGGCTTCGAGCACGTTGCGCAGGTGCCTGTTCTGCGGGAGCAGCATCCACTCCTGCAGGCCCACCTCCAGGTGGAAGCGGACCGGCAGCTTCTCGTGCGTCGCGAACTGCCGGGTCAGCCACTCGCTGCCGCCGTCGAACTCCGTCCCGTCCGGCCACCAGAAGGAGCCCGACTGGGACAGCGCGTTCCCGAACCGCTCCGGCCTGCGGAAGGCGGCGAAGGCCGCCGTCAGGCCGCCCGCGCTCTGGCCCGCCACGACCGTGCGCGCCGGGTCGTCCGTCGTGCCGTACGCGCGGGACGCCCAGGGGAGCAGCACGTCGGCCAGCCAGTCGACGAACTCCTCGCTGCAGCTGAGGTCGGCCATGCGGCGGTCCCGGCCCATGGTCTCCACCATGAGGGTCACGGTCGGCGGTATGCGGCCGTCGGCGTGGAGATTGTCCAGCGTGGCGCCGAAGTCCAGCACCGGGCCCCACATCTCGCCGTCCAGCAGGACGGCGACGGCGTACGGGCCGGTGCCGGCGCGGTGGCCGGCGGGCACGTGGACGGTCACGCGGCGTCCGTCGACCTCCGCCGCGATGTGCGTGCCGCGCGGTACGGGTACGCAGTGCCGCGGGGCGGCGAAGTCCTGGGCCGGTGCGTCGGGCAGCTCCATCACGGAGGAGGGGTTGCGCCCGTCGCGGGAGGGCAGCACCGGGCCCGCGGCGAGCGGGTCGGGCAGGGCGGTGTCCAGGACGCGCAGCCAGCTGTGGCGGTCCGTGCGCAGGGCGTCTTCGCGGGAGCCGCGGTGGACGGAGAACTGGTACGACGCGCGGTGGTCGGCCCGCAGCCGGTGGCCGATGGCCCAGACGTCCGTGCCGGGCACCTTGTGCATGAGGTGCGGGGTGAGGTCGTGGGCGTGGCGGTCCTTGTCGGTGACGGTGTGGAGGAGGGCCAGGACGGCGTCCGCCGGGGCGGCGGGGTCGTCGCGCCACAGGAAGGTGACGAGGCGCCAGGCGTCGTTCTCTTCGGGGTCGGGCTCGACGAGGGGGGTGCCGGTGGTGGCGGTGCGCCGCCAGAAGTCGTCCAGCGCGCCGGGCGCTTCGGCCCGCACCGCTGCGGCGAGGTTCTGGAGGATCGGGCTGTGCAGCTCCACTGGTTTCCTTTCGGTGGCGCGCGCGGTGTCCTCAATCGCCGGACGGGCTGGATTTTCCAGCCCGTCCGGCGATTGAGGACCGGGGTCCGGGGCAGAGCCCCGGTTTCGGGAAGGGGCGGGTAGGGGGGAGAACCGCCGGAGGCGTCACACCCGCGCCGCCGTCGACCGCCCCAGCAGCACCCACAGCAGGAACGGACCGCCCAGTACGGTCGTCACGATCCCCACCGGCACCTCCACCCCGTCGAACACGATCCGCCCGACCGTGTCGGCGAGGACGATCAGCACGGCCCCCGTCAGCATCGACCCCACCACCGGCACCCGCAGCGGTCCCGCCAGCCGTCCCGCGACGACCGGCGAGGCCAGCGCCACGAAGCCCACCGGCCCGCAGATGCCCACGGCCAGCCCCGCCAGCCCCACCGCGAGCAGCAGGCACACCAGCCGCACCCGCCCGGGTGCGACGCCCAGCGAGGACGCCGTGGAGTCGTCGAAGCGCAGCACGTTGAGCTGCCGGGCGACGACGAGGGCGAGCGGCACGAGGACCGCCAGGCCGAGGAGGACGGGGACGCCCACGGAGTAGCCGCGCCCGTTGAGGCTGCCGGAGGTCCACACGTACAGGGAGCTCGCCGAGTTGAGGGAGCGGCGGGAGAGCACGACCTGGGTGACGGCCGAGGCGAGCGCCGACATGGCGAGCCCGACGACGAGCACCCGGTAGCCGCGCTGCCCGAGGCCGCCGGAGACGGTGGTGACGACGAGGACGGCCGCGAGCGCCCCGGCCGGGCCCGCCCACCAGGCGCCGAAGGTGCCGGTGAGCGTCGTCGAGATCAGCACGGCGGCCGTCGCACCGTCGTTGACGCCCAGCAGTTCGGGCGTGGCCAGACGGTTGCGGGCGAGGGTCTGGGTGAGGCAGCCGGCGAGGCCGAGGGCGGCGCCGGCGGTGAGGCCGGCGACGATCCGGCCGAGCCGGAACTTCTGCACGAGCAGGACGTCGAAGCGGTCGCCGGAGCCGAGGACGGCGTGGAAGGTGCGGTTCAGGCTCATCTCGCTCTGCCCGGCGTACGCGGAGAGCACGACGGCGGCCACGAGCAGCGCGGCCAGGGCGAGTGCGGCGAGCGTGGCCCGGCGCGGCAGCAGCACCGACAGGGTGCGGTGCCGCAGGACCAGACTCTCTCGACGCTCCGGGCGCCCGGCCGGCCCGTTCCCCTCAGCCGGCCCGTTCCCGTCGGCCTGCGCTGCCCCGCCGGTCCGCCTCGTCCACGCCGCCGGCAGCCGGACACCGAACCGTCGGCCCGCCCCGGCGCTCTCCTCCGTGGCCGGGTCCGTCATGCCCATCGCGCCCAGTCGCCTGGAGCGGACGATGGCGATGAGGACGGGAGCGCCGATGAGGGCGATGATGACGGAGACCGGTGCCTCGAAGGGCCGCGAGACGACGCGGGCCAGGACATCGGCGCCGGTGAGGACGCCCGCGCCGATGAGCCCGGCGAGGGCGATCTGTGCGGTGAGCCGGGGGCCGGTGACGGCCCGGGCGAGGAAGCCCGCGAGCAGGCCCAGGAAGGAGACGGGGCCGACGAGGGCGACGGAGGAGGCGGTGAGCAGGGTGACGGCCACCGCGACGACGGTGCGGATGGTGGCGGGGCGGTGGCCCAGGCCCCGGGCGAGGTCGTCGCCGAGTGCCAGCGCGGACAGCGGGCGGGCGACGAGCAGGGCCACGACGAAGCCGGCGGCGAGCACGGGCAGCAGGCCGGTGAGCTTGTCGTAGCCCTCGACCCCGGCGAGGGAGCCGAGGACCCAGGAGCGGAAGCGGTCGTAGGTCTCGGCGGAGTTGACGACGATGACGCTGGTGATGCCGCCGAAGGTGGCGCCCAGCGCGGAGCCCGCCAGGACCAGCCGCATCGGTGAACCCCCGCCCCGGCGGCCGGCGATGAGCAGGACGAGCGCGCTGGCGACCACGGCGCCGCCGAAGGCCCACAGCAGGTGGCCGAAACCGCTGCTCACCCCGAGGAAGGCGATGCCGGTGACGACGCCGAGCGAGGCGCCCGCGTTGACGCCGAGCAGACCCGTCTCGGCGAGGGGGTTGCGGGTGACGGCCTGCAGCAGGCTGCCGGAGGTGCCGAGGGCGGCGCCGACGAGCAGCGCAGTGAGGGTGCGCGGGATGCGCAGGTCCCCGACGACCAGGGACAGCCGGGAGTCGTCGCGTGCGCCGTTGCGGCCGAGGACGTAGTCCAGGACGTCGCCGGGGCCGACTTCGCCCGCACCGATGGACAGGGAGAGGGCGGCGAGCACGAGGACGGCGGCCAGCAGGGAGGCCGCGGCCGCGGGCAGGGCCCGGCGCCCCTGCGACGGTCTCGGAACGGCCTGGTCGTCGACGGTTTCCGCCGCGGTGTCCACGTGCGACAAAGTCATAAGGTAAGGCTAGCCTAACGAAGCATGACGGCCTGAAGGTCTCCAGGGCATCGGCGTGCGAAGGCGGACATACGCAAATAAAGTGAGCGTGGCTCAGCAGTCGTCCGCCGAGGAGAGACGCATGCCCACCCGAACGCTCAAGGACAAGGTCGTGGTCATCGGTGGCGCGTCGAGGAACCTCGGCAGTCTCATCGCGCGCGAGGTCGCGGCGGACGGCGCCAAGGTCGTCGTCCACTACAACAGCCCCTCCTCGAAGGAGGGGGCCGAGCAGACCGCCGACGCGGTCCGGGCCGCGGGCGGCGAAGCGGTGATCCACGAGGCGGACCTGACGAAGGTCGCCGAGGTGGAGGGGCTCTTCGAGGTCGCCGAGGGCGCGTTCGACAGGGTCGACTGCGTGGTGAACACGGCCGGCATGGTGATCAAGAAGCCGATGGCCGAGGTCACCGAGGAGGAGTACGACCGCATGTTCGCCGTCAACTCCAAGGCGGCGTACTTCATGATGCAGCAGGGGGCCCGGCGCGTGCAGGACGGCGGCAAGATCATCACCATCGTGACCTCGCTGCTCGCCGCCTACACCGGCCTGTACTCCGTCTACGCGGGCAGCAAGGCCCCGGTCGAGCACTTCACCCGCGCCCTGTCCAAGGAACTGTTCGGCCGCAACATCTCGGTCAACAACATCGCGCCGGGGCCCATGGACACCGGCTTCTTCTACCCGGCCGAGACCGACGACTCCATCGCGTACCACAAGTCCTCGGCGATGAACGGCGAGCTCACCAAGATCGAGGACATCGTGCCGTACGTGAAGTTCCTGCTCACCGACGGATGGTGGCTCAACGGACAGACCCTCTTCATCAACGGCGGCTACACCACCCGCTGAACGGGCCCGGTGCCGGCGGGCTCCGCGGCCCCGGTGGCGAAGAGGTGCACCACCGGCGGGATGACGCAGTACGGATCCCCGGGCCGGGGCCCCTCCAGCACCTCCACGAGGTGCCCGTCGATGAGGTCGCCGACGATCCGGTGCGCACGGGCCACGCTGCAGCCGAGCGTCACGGCCGCGCTGCGCGGGCTGAAGCCCGGCGTCCGTTCCGCCGCGAGCCGCCGCAGTGCCGCGCGCGTCTGCTCGTCCAGCACGCCGAACGCCGCCGCCATGGCGGCGCCCACCGTCAGGTCGCCCGAACGGAGCTCCCGCAGCCGGGTGCGCGGATCGTGCAGCACCTCGTCGACGAGGGTGCGCATCGTCCAGTGCGGACGGGCCAGCAGCCGGCAGCCGACGATCCGCAGGGCCAGCGGCAGATGGCCGCACCACCGGGCGACCCGGGCCGCGTCGGCCCGCTCCGCGCGGATCCGCTCCTCCCCGAGCATCCTGGCCAGGAAGGCCAGAGACTCCTCCGGGCCGAAGACGGGGACCTCGATGCACTCGGCGCCCGCCAGCGCGGAGAGCCGGCGGCGGCAGGTCGCGATCACCGCGGACTCGCCGACCGCCGGACGCGCACAGCGGATCTGCCCCTCCGAGACGGCGTCGTCGAGGACGATGAGCACCCGCTTGCGCGCCAGCACGGCGCGCAGCCGGGCGCTGGCCTCCTCCAGGGAACCGCCGCCGGCGTCCGGCGCCGCCCCCAGCGACTGCAGGAGCCTGCGGACGACGTCGTCGGGCCGGTGCACCGGGCGGCCCGCCGGTGCCAGCTCGACGAAGAACTGACCGTCCGGGAAACGCGAGCGCGACAGGTGCGCGGCGTGCACCGCCAGGGCCGTCTTGCCCGCTCCGGGGTGTCCCCCGATCAGGGTCAGCCCGTGCCCGGACGGCGCCGTCCCCGCGGCGCGCCGGCCGACCGCGGCCAGCGCGGCGGCCAGCCGTCGCACGGCGTGCTCGCGCGCGGTGAAGTCGGGGATGTCCGGGGGCAGTTCGCAGGCGGGCGCGCCATCGCCCGGCACGCCGGGCTCCGGCGTGAGCCCGGCGGCCCTGGCCGCTTCCACGAGCCCCCGGGCGGCGGCGCCCCCGCCCCCCGCGAGCGCCCCCGCAAGCAGCTCCACGGACCTGCGCTGCGGCCGCCCCGTCCGCCCGCGCTCCATGTCGCTGATGGCGCGCACACTCAGCCCCGACGCGGCCGCCAGCTCCGTCTGGGTCAGCCCGGCCGCGAGCCGGCTGCGGCGCAGCAGCGGGCCGAACGGCGGCAGCGGGTCCCCGTCAACCACCCTGCTTTCCCCCCTGGGTAGACGGTTTCCCCCAGGTTAGGACCGCTGCTCCTGCCGTCAAGATGCCCCTACCGCGCCCTTGTTGTGCTTCTGCTGTACTTCACGGCGATTGCTGGCGCTCGGTGTGCTCCGCCCCGAAAAGCGAGCGGCAGCCGGCCGGTGGTTTCCCGGCGGTTCCGCACCCCCCACCGGAAGCCGGCTGGCGGCCTGCCCGAGAGCGGCCCGGAACGCATTGCGCCACGCCGCCCGGCGGACCCAGGATGCCGCCCAGCCGGCCCGGGACCCGCGGCGCCGTCTCCTCCCCGCACCTCGCACCGGAAGGTGGCAGATGGCCGTCAGCGCGCAGCGATCGCCCGGAGCCGACGTCCGCCTGCCCCGCCCCTGCGTCGACCCCGGGCCGCGGTACGCCAAGGGCCACTGCTGCGGGGACGGCTTCCTCCTCCTGCTCGACCCCGACGACCGGATCCGCCTCTCCGAAGACGCCGTGCGCGCACTGTGCGACCCGCACACCGGGCTGGGCGGGGACGCCCTGCTGCGTGTGGTGCGCACCCCGCGCGGCCGTCTGCCCGGCCGGCCGCGTAGTGACTGGTTCGCCGACTTCCGCAACCCCGACGGCTCCCACGCCCTCCGGTGCGGCCCCGGCCTCGGTTTCGTCGCCCGCTACCTCACGGGGGCGGGCCTGGCCCGGCCGGGGGCGATGTGGCTCGGCACCCGCGGCGGCGACGCCCGTGTCACGGTCGCCGACGACGGCCGGACGACCGTGGAACTGCCGGCCCCGCACGTCCTCGGCCCGGCCGGGGCCACCGTGGACGGGCACGCCTTCGCCGGGACGACCGTGTCACTGGGCAGCCTCCACCTGGTCTGCCCCGCCGAACTGCCCGTCTGCGCACTGGACCTGACGTGCGATCCGCAGCTGGACGAGGCGGCGTTCCCCGCCGGCCCCGGGGGCATGGTCCCGGACGTGGCCCTGTCGTTCGTCAACGTCCTGCCCAGCGGCAGGCTGCGCGTGCGCGTCCACCGGCCGCGGGTGGGGGAGCCGCCCTCCTGCGGCACCGCCGTGTGCGCGGCCGCCGCCGTCGTCCAGCACGCGGCCGGGCGCCGCCGGGGCACCGCGGTCGTGGAGAGCGCCTGTGGCCCGCTGTCGGTCACGCTCGGCCCGAACGCGCCGGCGCTCCTCACGGGGCCGGCGGGCGTCACGGCCGAAGGGGTCCTGGACGCGCGCTGGCTGACCGCCCTGTGAGCGCAGCCGGCGCCGCGACGCATCCCGCGGCGGCGGTGGTGTGCCCGGTGTGGCGTGAATGCCGTGTGGACAGCGGCGGGCGCGGTGCCCAAGGTCGTAGCGGACCCACCCCATCGACCGAGGGGAAGCCATGCGCCCGCGTCCCAGATCGTGGATCGTCCCTGTGCTCGCCCTGCTCGTGACCCTGGTCCCGGCCCTCGCACTGTCCGCCCTCCCGCGCCCGGCCGGCGGACCCGCGGAGCCCGCGGCGGCCGCGGCGGCCGGCGGTGCGCCCCGGCCCGAGGCCCGGGACGTCGTCCTCGCCGTGCACGGCGGCGCGGGCACCGCACTGCGCCGCGAGAGCACCGGCGCCCGCACCGAGAGGGCCTACCGCGACGGACTCGCCGAGGCGCTGCGCGCCGGGCACGGGGTCCTGCGCCGGGGCGGCGACAGCGTGGCCGCCGTCGAGGCGGCCGTGCGGGTGCTGGAGGACAACGCCCTGTTCAACGCGGGCAAGGGCGCCGTCTTCACCGAGGACGCCGGCCACGAGCTCGACGCGTCCGTCATGCGCGGCTCCGACCTGGCGGCCGGCGCGGTCGCCGGAGTGCGCCACGTGCGCAACCCCGTCTCGGCCGCCCGCCTCGTGATGGAACGCACCCGGCACGTCCTGCTCGCCGGCGAGGCGGCCGACGCCTTCGCCGCCCGCAACGGCCTGACCCCCGTCACCCAGGACTACTTCTGGACACAGAAGCGGTGGGACGAGCTCATGAAGGCCAAGCAGACGCGCACCGCCACGGGCACGCCCGACGCGAGCATGACAGGAACGGTCGGGGCGGTCGCGCTCGACGGCCGCCGCGGCCTGGCCGCCGCCACCTCGACCGGCGGCATGACGAACAAGATGGCCGGCCGCGTCGGCGACTCTCCCGTCGTGGGCGCCGGCACCTACGCCAAGGACGGCAACGTCGCCGCGAGCGCCACCGGCCAGGGCGAGGTGTTCCTTCGCGGTGCGGCGACCGCCACGCTCTCCCACCTCGTGGAATTCGGCGGCATGGACGTCGCCGCGGCCGCCCACGAGGTCGTGGTCCGGCGGCTGCCCAAGCTCGGTGGCACGGGCGGGGTCATCGCGCTGGACTCCCGGGGCACGTACGCCGCCCCGCACAGCAGCGAAGGGATGCTGCACGGCTACGTGACGGCCGACGGAAGGATCGTCACCCGCATCTTCCCCGACGAGCGGGGCGACTGACCCTCCATCAATGCATCCGGTGCACAGCTCCGTTGACGACATTGCACTGGAGTCAACGGCCATCTCCGTCAAGGATGAACGGCATGAACTCCCTTGACGCACAGTCCACCTCCACGCCCTCCCCGGACCGCGACGTCCTGGCCGTCGTCAGCCAGAGCGGCCCGTCCATCACCTTCTTCGACGCCACCACGTACGAGCGGCTGCACGTCCTCGACGTGCCCGCCGAGCCCCACGAGCTGTGCTTCGACCCCGACCACCGCCTGCTGTACTGCGTCAGCACCTACGTCTCCGGCTACTACCACGCACACCAGGGCCGTGCCCGGCAGATCACCGTCATCGACGCCGACACCCTCACGATCGTGGACACGCTCGACACCGCGCCCGACCACGCGCCCCACGGCATCACCCTGGACCGCGCCCGCGCCCGGCTGTACGTCAGCGTCGAGGCCAACGGCGACACCCCCGGCGGCGTGATCATCTACGACGCGAGGACCCGCGAGCGGATCGGCAGGATCCCGGTGATGGCGGACGGCCCGCACTGGTTCGAGATCACTCCCGACGGGCGCCGGGGCTACTCCACCAACAAGGAGGCGCCGTTCGTGTCCGTCCTCGACCTGGAACGCGACGAGCTCGTCGGCATGATCGACGTGCCGGGCAGCGAGGGGCTCGACGTCTCGCCCGACGGCCGGTACGTCTACGTCGCCGCCCCCAAGGGCGACTTCCACCTCCAGCCCTCCGCCCCGCCCGGCCTGCGGGTGATCGAGGTGGCCACCGGCGAGGTCGTGCGGACCCTGTCGACCGAGGGCCTGGTCTTCCCCGTGCACACGACGGCGAACGGCGCCGTGCTGGCGGGGGAGCTGCGGATGGAGCAGGGCGCGGGCGGTGCGCTCGGCGCCCAGGCCGACGGGGTGCTGACCGTCTTCGCCCCGGGGACCCACGACGTGGTGGGGCAGGTGCAGGTCGGACGCTTCCCGCTGACGATCACCTCTTCGCCTGACGGCAGTGTGGGTTACGTGTCGAACGTCATGTCCAGCACGGTGACCGTGGTCGACCTGGAACGCCTGGAGGTGCTCACCACCCTCAGCGTCGACCGTGCGGGGGAAGCGGGGGCCCACGGACTGGCCTACCTCCCCGCAGCCCGGAACTGACGCGGCGGAGGGGGCGTTCGCGCCCCCTCCCGCGCCACCCGGGCGGGCCAATGACGGCGCGCCGCGCGGTTGCGGGAGCCGTCACATGCCCCGAGGGTGGGTGTCAAGATCATCGAACCGGCGTCTTGGCCGGGCTGAGGTGACGGGCCGTGGACTGCTCACGGTCCGTCACCCGTGAGGAGTCGTGGATGTCCGGATACCATGACGTCTTCCGGCGTGGCCGCGGGCGCCACCGGCGCCGCCGACGGGCTCCGCTGAAGACCGTTCTGACCGTCTCGGTACTGATGGCGTGCTCGGCGTTCATGGCGAACGCGGTGAACGACGACACGACGGAATGCGGCCCCCTGGGCAACGTGGTCAACCCGAGCTGCCCCGGCCAGGCCGCCGCCAAACGGGTCGACACCCCGGCCAAGGCCGGCAACGGGGGCGGCGGCACCGACGGAATGCCGCGCGACGGCGACGGCGCCGGCGCCGCCCCCCGGCCCCGGACCCCGGAGGCCGAGGGCGTCTACGACCGCGAGCGCTGCGGCAACACCTCCGGACGGGTCCTGCTGACCCTGGACGACTGGCCGTACAACGACCCCGAGCGGTCCGTGCGCATCGGCGCCCAGCTCCAGGCGCAGGGCGTGCGGGCGGCGTTCTTCCTCATCGGCAAGTTCGCCGCGCAGTACCCCCAGATCACCGCGACCCTGCGGCAGCAGGGCCACTGGGTGGGCAACCACTCCTACACCCATCGCAAGCTCACCGCGCTGGACGACGACGTCCTCACGGACGAGATCCGGCTGGGGGTGGGCGGCAACATGCTGCGCCCGCCCTACGGCGCCGCCGACGAACGCGAGCGGGAGACCGCGGCCGAGCTGGGCTACCGCGTCTGCAACTGGACCATCGACACCCACGACTGGGAGAAGGTCGACGGCCAGCCGCGCAGCGTCGAGGACATCCGCGCCAGCGTCCGCAACGCCACGCAGGAGGAGAAGCACAACGGCGTGGTCCTCGGACACCTCTTCAGCAACTTCCCCGAGGCGCTGCCCGGCATCATCAGCGATCTGCAGAGCCAGGGCTACGGCGTCTGCCGCAACAACGGACCGGTGGGCGACCAGGTCCCCTACCCCCTCGACTGCTGAGCGCCGGTCAGCGGTAGCGCAGGTACTTCTTCCGGACGGCCCGGAACGCCGCCAGCTCCTTCTGCCAGGCGCCGGTGACGGCGTCCGTGTCCGCCCCGCCGTCGATCATGGTGCGGAGCCGGGGCGAGCCGGAGAGCTTGTCGATGAAGCGGTCCGGGCGCCACGCGAACCCGCGCCACGTCCGCTTCGCGGTCACCAGCAGCGCCACGGCCGTGCGGACCGGGTCGTAGGCCGCGCGGTCGTGGACGTGGATCTGCAGGCCGCCCACCGTCCTGCCCTGGAACGCGCCGAAGGTCGGCGCGTAGTACGCCTCGCGGAAGTGCACCCCGGGCAGCCCGGCGGCCTCGGCCGCCTTCGCCCAGCGGCCGTCGAGGCCCTCTGCGCCGAGCATCTCGAACGGTCGCACGGTGCCGCGCCCCTCCGACATGGTGGTGCCCTCGAACAGGCCCGTGCCGGAGTAGACCAGCGCGGTGTCGGGCGTGGCCATGTTGGGGCTGGGCGGCACCCACGGCAGGCCCGTGGCGTCGAAGAAGTCGGTGCGCCGCCAGCCGGTCATCTCCACCACGCTCAGGTCCACCGTCCGGCCGGCGGCGGCCCGCAGGAACTCCCCGTTGTAGAGCAGCGCCAGTTCGGCGACGGTCAGGCCGTGCGCCTGGGCGATGGGGGCCCGGCCGATGAAGGTGGCGTACGCGGGGTCGAGCACCGGCCCGAAGGCGTCCCGTCCGGAGGCCGGGTTCGGACGGTCGAGGACGACGAAGCGCTTGCCGGTCACGGCGGCCGCCACCATGCAGTCGTAGAGCGTCCAGATGCAGGTGTAGAAGCGGGCGCCGGCGTCCTGGCTGTCGTAGACGAGCGTGTCCACGCCGGCCCGGTCGAACACCTCGGCGAGGGCCTTCCCGCTCTTGCGGTACGTGTCGAGGACGGGCAGCCCGGTCGACGGATCCGTGGAGTCGCCCTCGGACAGCCCCGCCTGGGGCGTGCCGCGGTAGCCGTGCTCCGCGCCGAAGACGGCGGTCACCCGTACGCGGCGGTCGGCGTGCAGGACGTCGACGACGCCCCGCGCGTCGGCGGTGATGCCGCTCTGGTTGGTGATGACGCCCACCCGCTGCCCGTCCAGCAGCCGGTAGCCGTCGGCGGCGAGCCGCTCGAAGCCCGTCCGCACGCGGGGGGCGGGGGCCCGCCGCGGTCCGGCGGCCGCCGCCGGACCGCCCGGCCACATCGCACCGGCGGCGCCGGTGGCCAGCACAACACGTCGGGAGACCGTCATACCTCCGCAAGGTAGCCCATCATGCGCCCGTTGCCGTGTACCTCACCGGCAGGGCGAGCAGGCCGCGCAGCGCGAGGCTCGGCCGCCAGGTGAGGCGCCCGGGGTCGCAGTCGAACGCCAGGTCGGGGCAGCGCTGCAGGAGTGCCTTGAGGGCGATGGACGCCTCCATCCGGGCGAGCGGGGCCCCGATGCAGTGGTGGACGCCGTGCCCGAAGGCGAGGTGCCCGCGCGCGTCGCGGCGGATGTCGAAGGTGTCGGGGGCGGCGAACTGTCGCGGGTCACGGGCCGCCGCGGCGAGGACGACGATCACGGCTTCCCGGGCGGGCACGGTCGTGCCGCCGAAGTCCACGGGTTCGGTGGTGTAGCGGTAGGCGGCCCGTTCGACCGGGCAGTCGTAGCGCAGCACTTCCTCGACGGCGCCGTCGAGCAGGGACCAGTCGGCCCGCAGCGCGGCGAGCTGGTCTGGGTGGCGCAGCAGGGCGTGGGCGCCGCTGGAGATGAGGTTGACGGTCTTCTCGTGCCCGGCGACGAGCAGGACGAAGGCCATGCCCAGCAGTTCGGCGGGGGAGAGCGCGTCGTCGCCGCCGCTGCGGGCGAGGGCGCTGAGGAGGTCGTCCTCGGGGGTGTCGCGCTTGGCTTCGATGAGCGCGCCGAGGTAGCCGGTCATGGCCTCGGCCGCCGCTGCCGCGGCCTCGGGGCTGGAGGGCTGGACCATCTCGTTCGACCAGTCGCGGAAGGCGGCCCGGTCGGCGGCGGGAACCCCGAGCAGCTCGCAGATGACGGTCAGGGGGAGGGGCAGCGCGTAGTCCTCGACGAGGTCGGCGCGGCCGGCGGGCAGCAGGGCGTCGAGCAGCCCGTCGGCGATGCGCTCGATGCGGGGGCGCATCGCGGCGATGCGCTGGGGGCTGAACTCCTTGGCGACCAGCCGGCGCAGCCGGGTGTGGTCCGGCGGGTCGGTCTGCAGCATGTTGAGCCCGATGGCGTAGCCGCCGTCGCCGTCCCAGTCGGCGGAGTTGCGTATGTCGTTGCTCAGCCGCGGGTCGGTCAGGGCGGCCCGGGCTTCGGCGTGGCCCACGACCAGCCAGGCGTCACGGTCGTCGGGGGTGCGGATCCGGTGGACGGGGCCCTGCTCGCGCAGGTGCGCATAGAGGGAGTGCGGGTCGGTGGCGAAGTCCGCGCCGGGGGGAGTCAGGTCTTCGAGGGCGGGTGCGGTGGACATGGGCGATCCCTTCTCCGTACGGCCGTGCCGGCCGCAGGAAACTCAACTGGGGATGGTTCCCCACTTGACCTGTCGCGAACGGTAGCAGAACTGGGGAGTGCTCCCCGATTGGGGGGTGGGCAGGAGCGGGTACGCGAGAGGGGTGGCATCCTCCTCGGGTACCACCCCTCTGTCCGGCCGGACTCCCGGCGGCCCGGCGACCGCCGGGCGGCTCACGGGCCGTCGGCCGCGGAGTGCGCGTCGCTCCGGTCCGCCGGGTCCGTGCGCTGCCCGGCGCCGGTGCCGCGTCCACCACCCGCGCCGCGTCCTGCGCCGGTGCCCGTCACCCGGTCCGGTGGTGTGGACAGCAGCCGGTCGGTGAAGGTGCCCAGCACGGGCAGCGTCAGCACCAGCCAGCACGTCGCCAGCAGCCAGCCGCCGATGATGTCCGTGGGCCAGTGCACGCCCAGGACGATGCGGGTGGCCGCCACCCCGGCCGCCCACAGGGCGCAGCAGACGGCGGCCAGCCGCCCCGCGAGGGGCGGCGTCACGCGCAGCAGGGCCCAGGCGAGCAGCCCGGCCGCCAGCGCGCTGGTGGTGGCGTGCCCGGAGGGGAAGGCGGGCCCCGCGGAATCGGTGACCCGGTCGGCCAGCGGCGGCCGGGGGCGGTCGACGGCGTAGCGCAGGGTCACCCGGACCAGTTGCCCCAGGGCCAGCACCGCCACCGAGGCCACGACGGCCCGCGCCCGGCGGCAGGCGATCCAGCCCGCCACCGCCGCCAAGGTGTACGGGACGACACCGGTGCCGGTGTCCGTCAGGAGCTTCGCGGCGTCCAGCGTGCCGGCGGTGCGGTGCTCCAGCGCCCCGTCGTGCACCGCCGCGTCCACCGCGAAGGGCACGCCGCGCGCGGCCACGACCAGGGCCGTGAGCACCGCGAGCGCCAGCGCCGCCGGAGCGGCGATCATCCAGGCCCGCCGGGAGGGCCACAGGCCGCTCATGCGGGGGTCAGCAGCAGCGGCCGGAGCCGGCCCTTGCGGGCTCGTTCGACCCAGGGCGTGCCCCGGGTCGCGAACACGGTCAGCGGCAGCGCCAGCGCGACGCCCAGCAGGGCGCCGCCCGCGACGTCATGGGGGTAGTGCACGCCGATCCACACCCGTGAGGCGGCCATGGCGACCGCGGCCAGCACGGCCACGGCGCCCAGCCGTCGCTCGACGAGCCACAGGGCGGTGGCCGCCGCGAAGGCGATCACCGCGTGATTACTGGGAAAGGACCAGTCGCCGTGCGCCGGGCACGACTCCAGGGTGAAACTGCCCGGTATCGAGCG
The DNA here is from genome assembly GCF_014650495.1 of Streptomyces cinnamoneus. Taxonomy (GTDB): domain Bacteria; phylum Actinomycetota; class Actinomycetes; order Streptomycetales; family Streptomycetaceae; genus Streptomyces; species Streptomyces cinnamoneus. The sequence continues at coordinate 426,657 of NZ_BMVB01000001.1, forward strand.
GCAGGGCCGCTCCTCGCGCACCAGCGCCTTCAGCATCATGTCCACTCCGTACACGACCGCCACGACCAGGGGCGTGGCCAGCGCCCGGGCCATCATCGGGGAGTCCGAGCGCCGCGCCTGCCACCAGGCGGCGAGCATCAGCACGGCGAACAGCCCCAGACCGAAGGCCGACCACGTGGAGACCGTATCGTTCAGCAGCCAGGGAGCGTGCTGTGCGTCGCGCGTGATGTCCGTGTAGAGGGCGCCGTCGATGCCGGAGCCGTCGAAGACGGGAAGACCGGGCAGGCGGGGGAGTCCGGCGGGCAGGGCGAGGCCGGGGGTGTGCACCAGGGGTATGCCGTTCATCGCGGCCCTCCGTCCGTGCCGGCGGTCGCCCCGGCCTCCGCCGCGGCCCGGCGCCGCCCGCGCAGCAACTCCAGGGCGAGCGGCAGCAACGACAGGGCGACGACGAGCCCCACGACCGGCAGCAGGTAGCGGTCCACGTTCGGTACGGCGGACCCCAGGGCGTAGCCGGCCAGGACCAGGCCCAGCGTCCACACCAGGCCGCCGGCCACCTGCCACACGGCAAAGGTGCGCGGCGCCACGCCCAGTGCGCCGGCGAGGGGGTTGAGCACGGTGCGGACCACCGGCACGAAGCGGGCGAGCACGATGGCGCGCGCGTGCCCGTACCGGTCGAGCAACTCCTCGGCCCGCGCGGCCCCTTCGTGCAGCCGCTTGTTGCGCGAACGCGCCAGCAGGGTCCGGCCGCCGCGCTGCCCGAGGACGTAGCCGCACTGCGCGCCGGCCAGTGCCCCCACCGCGGAGGCGGCCAGCACCTGGGCGAGGTCGAGGTGCGGGCCCGCGTGCGCGCCCGCCCTGCTGAACAGGCCGGCGGTGAACAGCAGGGAATCGCCGGGCAGGAAGAAGCCGACGAGCAGGCCGGTCTCGGCGAACAGAACGGCCGCGATGCCGAGCGCACCGAAGGCCGCGAGCAGCGAAGAGGCGTCCAGGAGATTGACGGCCAGGGCCGGAGCGGACGGTACGAGCACGAGGGCGATGCCTCCCATGATCGGGGGCGGGCCCGCGGCCCGCCGCAATGAATTGCCGGGCAAGCTGATTATCCGGATCACGGTGGGCAGTTCATTTCATCGCCGCCCGGAGATACAAGAATCCCCCCGCCCCGGGGCCCGTACACCCGGAGCAGGGGGATTCCGTGGAACCGTGGTGCCCGTCAGTTACCGTGGTGCTCGTGGTGCTCGTGCTCCTCGAAGTGATCGCGGTGGTCGTCCGAGCTGTTTCCCGAGCCGTTGCCCGAAATGATCGGGATCTCGTCGAGCAGGTGCGACAGTGGGTCGTCGCCGTCGTTGATCACGGAGTTGTCGGTGCACTGCTGCTGCTGCTGCGAGGACAGGATCGGGATGTCCTGGAGGTTGATGGGCACCGCGCCGACGAGGCCCTGGAGGTTGATCTTCCCGATGCCCAGGCACGGCTTGTTGAGCGTGCCCTGGATGAGGCTCATCTGCGGGCTTTCCACGCCCCCGGTCTTGGTGTTGCCGTAGCCGGTCTTCGCACCGTTGGCGTTGGCGACATCCTGGTCGTTGCCGATGGCCATGGCGGGGGAGGCCATGGCGCCGACCGCGGAAGCCGTAACGGCGGCCGTGGCGAGTACCTTGTTGAGCACGTCTATGCCCTTTCGATCGGTCGATGATTCCCACCGGGAAGCGAACTGAGTAACTGCGATTTATTCAAGAAGTTGCGGACTTTCACTCATTCGCGCCAGCGGGCCATTCGGGGGTCGCGGCGGTCAACTCTGCATTAATGGGCGCCTTTCGAAGATGCCGCGCTCAATTGAGTGATGGCTTCACCGCCCCGCGGCGCCCCGGCTGGTAGCGTGCGCCGCACGGCGGGATTTCTCGGCCGTCGGCCCGCTCGGACAGCGCCCCCACACGTTGCGTCCGGGCGGGCTTTTGGATGTCCGGTGAATCGACGGGATCGATGGAGGAGTGACTGCGTGACCGTTGAGTACATCCGCTACCGCATCGCCGAACCGGACCGCCGCACCGCCTTCGAGAAGGCGTACGCGGCGGCGGCCAGCCACCTGTACGCCGCGCCCCAGTGCCTGGCCTACGAGCTGTCGCGCGGTGTCGAGGAGCCCGAGCGCTACGTGCTGCGCATCGAGTGGTCCTCGGTCCACGACCACGAGCAGGGCTTCCGCCACGGCCCGCACTTTCCGCCCTTCCTCGCCGAGATCCGGCCCTACGCCGGTGACGTCGAGGAGATGACGCACTACGAGCGGACGCTGGTGGTCGACAAGCGCCGAATGTGAACGGCGTGTGACGCGCGCCACTGTCGTCGGGGCGGTGGGATCGATGCCGGGGCGTATACCCTCTGGGGTGTGAACATGCTCGTCAAACGCCGCCACGTGGACTTCGTCCGCGTCACGAGCATGTCCTGTCGCCGCTTTGGCTGACATCGACGCCTGCGCCCAGCCCGTCTCCGGGACCGCGGCCGCGTCTGTCTTCTTCGAGCTTTTCTGCTTCTCCTCCCTAGCCGCTGCCCGGCCCCGCTCTGCCCGCATACCCTGCGGCGCACCCGTGGGCCGTCCGGCCATCGCCGGGCGATTACCGGGCCCCTCACGCTGTGGACATCTCATGATCAACGAGCTTCCCGTCATCGATCTCTCCGCCGCCTCCGCCGGCCCCGAGGCGCGCGCCCGCCTCCACGAGACGCTGCATTCCGCCGCCCGCGACGTCGGCTTCTTCCATCTGACCGGCCACGGCATCACCCCCGCCGAGACCGATGAACTGATGCGCACGATGCGCGCCTTCTTCGCCCTTCCCGAGGCGGACCGGCTGGCGATCAGCAACCTCAACTCCCCCCACTTCCGCGGCTACACGCGCATCGGCGACGAGCGCACCGGCGGCAGCCAGGACTGGCGCGACCAGCTCGACATCGGCGCCGAGCGCGCCGCCCGCGTGCCCGGCCCCGACGAGCCCGGCTACTGGTGGCTGGAGGGCCCCAATCAGTGGCCCGCCGCCCTCCCGGAGCTGCGCACCGCCGCCCTGCACTGGGTCGATCGGCTGAGCTCGGTGGCCGAGCGCCTGCTGCACGAACTGCTCGCCGCGATCGGCGCCCCCGAGGACTTCTACGACAGGGCCTTCGCCGACCGTCCCCACCTACACCTCAAGCTCGTCCGCTACCCCGGCAGCGCCCCCGACGGCGCCGCCCAGGGTGTGGGCGCCCACAAGGACTACGGCTTCCTGACCCTGCTGCTGCAGGACACGGTCGGGGGCCTGCAGGTCGAGGACTCCGACGGCACGTTCATCGACGTGCCGCCGCTGCCGGGCGCCTTCGTGATCAACCTCGGCGAGCTGCTCGAAGTCGCCACCAACGGCTACCTCAAGGCCACCAACCACCGGGTGGTCAGCCCGCCCGGCAACCGCGAGCGCTTCTCCGTCCCGTTCTTCTACAACCCGCGCCTGGACGCCCGCATCGAGCCCCTGCCCTTCCCGCACGCCGACAAGGCCCCCGGCATCACGCAGGACGCGGCCAACCCGCTCTTCGCCGAGTACGGCCGCAACGAGATCAAGGGCTGGCTCCGCGCCCACCCCGGCGTCGCCCGCCGCCACCACGCGGACCTGCTGGAGGGCGCGACCTCGCCCGCCGTCTGACGCCCGGCCCCGCACCGGATCACTCCCGCCCCGCACAGCCTTGCCGATCAATGGTTTATAAGGTGTGCGGGGGGAATGACCTTCGTATACGCGCCGACGGTGGCGCGATGGGGGACACACGGGGTGTGATCATGAGCCTTTCCTTGGGCACGGGCATCGGCTGGCGACCGGAGATCGCCGACGACATAGCCCGGCTGCCCGGCGTCGACTGGGTGGAGGTCGTGGCGGAGAACCTCTGCCCCGGCCATCTTCCCGACGCGCTGCAGCAGCTGCGCGCGGGCGGCACGACCGTCGTCCCGCACGGGGTCTCGCTCGGCCTCGGCGGCGCCGACCGGCCCGAACTGCACCGCCTGATGGCCCTCGCCGACCTGGCCGACGCCCTTCGGGCCCCGCTCGTCACCGAGCACATCGCCTTCGTACGAGCCGGGGGAGCGCTGACCGGCTCCCCCCGGACGGAGGCCGGGCACCTGCTGCCGGTGCCCCGCACCCGCGACGGCCTCGACGTCCTCTGCGAGAACGTCCGCATGGCCCAGGCGGCCCTGCCCGTCCCGCTCGCACTGGAGAACGTCGCGGCGTTCCTCACCTGGCCCGGGAACGAGCTCACCGAGGGACAATTCCTCGCCGAACTGGTCGAACGGACCGGCGTGCAGCTCCTCGTGGACGTCGCCAACCTGCACACCAATCACGTCAACCGCGGCGAGGACCCGGCCGCGGCCCTGGCCGAACTGCCCGTCGAGGCCATCGCCTACGTGCACGTCGCGGGCGGCTTCGAACGGGACGGCCTGTGGCACGACAGCCACGCCCACCCGGTGACCCGGCCCGTCCTGGACGTCCTCGCCGCCCTGTGCGACCGCGTCGACCCACCCGGCGTCCTGCTCGAACGCGACGACCACTTCCCGACGGCGGACGGACTGGCGGCCGAGCTGGACGCCGTCCGCGCCGTCGTCGAGGCGGGGGCCCGCAGCCGTGGCTGACGACACCGCTTCCCTCCCCGCTTCCCTTCCCGCTGGGCGACCCGCCCCCGACGGCACCACCGACGAGGCTCGCAGGTGCCTCGCGCAGGCGCAGCTCGCCCTCCTCGCCACCCTCGTCGCGGACGGCCCGCCCCCGGACGGCTTCGACCGGGAGCGGCTGGAGGTGCAACGCCGCGCCCTGCTCGCCAAGCGCGCCGGCATCGTCGCCAAGGTGGCGCCCGACCTGGGCGACATCCTCGGCCCCGACTTCCGGCGCCTCTTCCTGGACTACGCCCGGGGCCGGCCCATGATCGACGGCTATCAACGGGACGCTCTCGACTTCGCCCGCAACCTGCTCCACATGGACGCCGCGCCGGAACACCGGCAGCAGCTGGCGGACTGGGTGGCGGAACGGACCGGTCGTGGCGCACCCGCCGAGGGCCCCTTCCGTCGCCTCGCCGCGGCCCTGCGCATCGGACGCCCGGCACGCCGGCGTGCCGACCGAAAGGCATCCCGATGATCTTCTTCCTCATAGCGGCGCTGCTGTGCATCCTCGTCCCGTCCGCCTGGCTGGTCCGCCTCCGGCTCCAGGCGCGGGGCCGGCTGGCCTTCCCTCAGGGCGACACCCCCTCCGACCTGCTCCGGGTGGCGTACCTGCGCGGCGGCGCCGGGCGCGCCGTCGACGCCGCCATCACCGCGATGCACGCCGACGGGCGCATCACCGTGCAGCAGGGCAAGGTGACCGTCGTCGAGCCCGCAGCCCGCACCGCCGTGGAGCGCGCGCTGCTGGGGCACTGTGCCTCCTGGACGGGCAATTCCCTGCGCGCCCTGCGCAGGGAGGCCCGCCAGGACCCGGCCCTGGCCACCGTCGACGGCTCACTGGTCAAGCAGGGATTGCTCCTCACGCCCGGCATACGCCGCCTGTGGCCCCGCGTCGCCGACGTGCAGGTGGCCGGCCTGGTCGCCGGGACGGTCATCGCCGTCGTGCTGCTGTTCCACCCCGTCCTGCGCCCGGCGGCGCTGGCCACGCTGGCGTCGGCCGCGGCCGGGATCGTGGTCCGGGTGGTGTGCCGGCCCCGGAAGGCGAAGATCCCGCGCACCGATCAGGGCGAGAAGGTCGCGCGGGAGCTGGAGACGCTGGCTCCCTGGAACGGGCGCGACCCCGCGACCCACCCGCTGGGAGCGGCCGGCGTCCTCGCCGTCCGGGGACCCGCGGCCCTGACCGACACGACGCTGCGCAAGGAGTTCGAGAAGGCGTCCGCCACGCGATCGACCCGCACCGCCACCCATCGCCGGAGCGGTTCCCCGCACTCCTCGTACTCCTCGGGTTCCTCGACGTCCTCCGCCGTGGCCGTCGTCGGTGCGTCGTGCGACGTCAGCTGCGCCGCGGCGGACACCGGTGGTTCGGGCGACGCGAACGGTTCCAGCTGCTCCTCTTCCTCTTCGTCCTCCTCCAGTTGTTCGAGCTGCTCCAGCAGCTCCAGCTGTTCCTCCGGCAGCTCGTGCTCCAGCGGTAGCAGCTGCTCCTCCTGAACGGTCCCGCCCGCCGCGCCCGTCACAGCAGCCGGTACGCCGCGTCCAGGGCGTCGGTGATGAACATGTGGCCCGGAGCGTGGGTGATGGCGAAGGGCGGGGCCGACGTCATCAGTGCGGCCTGCGGCGTCACGCCGCAGGCCCAGAACACCGGCACGTCACCGGGGTGCAGCGCCACCGGGTCGCCGAAGTCCGGCCGGGCCAGGTCCGTGATGCCCAGCGCCCCCGGGTCCCCGGCGTGCACGGGCGCACCGTGGACGGCGGGCATGCGGGCGGTCAGCCGCCGCGCCGTGTGGACGTAGTCCGCGGGAATGGGCCGCATGGAGACGACCAGCGGGCCGTGCAGCCGGCCGGCGGGGCGGCAGGCGCGGTCGGTGACGTACATGGAGACGTTGCGGCGCTGCTCGACGTGGCGCAGCGGCACGCCGGCCTCGCGCAGCGCCCCCTCGAAGGTGAAGCTGCAGCCGATGAGGAAGGCGACCAGGTCGTCGCGCCACAGCCGGGTGACGTCCTTGGGCTCCGCCACGAGGCGGCCCTCGCGCCACACGCGGTACCGGGGCAGGTCGGTGCGGAGGTCGGCACCGGGGGCGAGCGGCGTGGTGGACACGCCGGGCTCGGTGACGTCCAGGACCGGGCAGGGCTGGGGGTTGCGCTGGGCGAACAGCAGGACGTCGTAGGCCCAGTCGGCGGGCACGGCGACCAGGTTGGCCTGGGTGCGGCCGTCGGCCCAGCCGGCGGTGGGCTCCGCCCGGCCCGCCCGGAAGGCCGCCCGCGCCTCGGCGGGGGTGACGGCGGAGTGGGGTCCGTGCTCGTGCGTGGTCGTTTCCATGAACACCTCTCGAGGGCGAAAGCGAAGGCGAGGGTGGTGACAGAGACGCGCAATACCCGGCAGCGTATGGATTGTTGAACAATTCTGCAAGCAAGGAAGGGGTGCGTCCGGGCCGCGGGTGGCGGAACGGCGAATACCGGACAGGGGGGATCGCTCGTCGTGCGCCGCGCGCCCGGCGGGCCGCGCCCGGGCGTCACGCGTGTTCACGTCGTTGACCTCTGACGCTCCGTCATAAACGCGTCGGTGCAGGCGTTTTCGCGCACCGTCCTGAGCGATTGTGTGCGACCGGATGTCTTCTTGTGCGCCGCCTTGTCCGGACGGACGCTGGATCGGCAGCTCTTGGCATGGACGCGACGTGATGGTCGCTCCGTCGGGGCGATGGCGCCCCCTGCCGATCCGATCCTCAATCCTCCGGGCCCGGCCGTGACTCGTGCGGCGGGCACACCCCCCTCACAGGAGGTCGACGAGTTGAACCCCTCACGCATACCCAGGCGGCGCACGACCCTGGCCGTCGCCGGTGCCGTGGCCCTGACCACGGCCTCCCTCACCCTGCAGAACGCCGCGGCGGCCCCCACCCCGCACCCGGCCGGCCTGTCCGCCGCCGCGGCGGGCGCCCTCGCCCAGAAGATCACCGGGCTCGGCGTGGAGAGTGCCGGTGCGTACTACGACGCGGCCGGGAAGAAGCTCGTCGTCACCGTCCTCGACGACACCGCGGCCACCGCGGTACGGGGCGCCGGCGCGGAGCCGGTCCTCGTCGAGCACTCCGCGGCCGAGCTCGCCTCGGCCAGAGCGGAACTCGCCGCCCGTGCCGCCGTCCCCGGCACCGCCTGGGCGACCGACCCGCGCACCAACAAGGTCGTCGTGACCGTCGACAGCACCGTCAGGGGCGAGCGGCTGGCCACCGTCGAGAAGACCGTCGCCGCCCTCGGCGGCACAGCCGTCATCAAGCGGACGCCCGGAAAGATCAGGCCGCTCATCGCGGGCGGAGACGCCATCTGGGGCAGCGGAGTGCGCTGCTCGCTGGGGTTCAACGTCACCAAGGGCGGCAAGCCCTACTTCCTGACCGCCGGGCACTGCGGCAACGCCTCGTCCACCTGGTCCGCCTCGCAGGGCGGCTCCCGCATCGGCACCAACGAGAAGGCGTCCTTCCCCGGCAACGACTACGCCCTCGTGAAGTACACCACCGGCACCGACCACCCCAGCGCCGTCGACCTCTACGACGGCGGCCGGCAGGACATCGCCCGGGCCGGCGAGGCGACCGTCGGCGAACAAGTACAGCGCAGCGGCAGCACCACCCAGGTCCACGGCGGCGAGGTCACCGCCCTGGACGTCACCGTCAACTACCAGGAGGGCCAGGTCGACGGCCTGATCGGGACGACCGTCTGCGCCGAGCCGGGCGACAGCGGCGGCGCGCTCTTCGACGGCGACACCGCGCTCGGCCTCACCTCCGGCGGCAGCGGCGACTGCTCCTCCGGTGGCGAGACCTTCTTCCAGCCGGTGCCCGCCGCCCTCCGGGCGGTGGGGGCCCAGCTGCCCTGACGGGCGCTACGCCCGGGGGTGCGGTGCCGGCACCGAGGGCCCCGCACCCCCGGCCTCCGCCAGCGCCCAGCTGGCCAGCAGCCGCAGCGACTCGGCGGACGGCGAACCGGGCTCGGCGTGGTACGTGATCAGCTGCTGTTCCGGGTCGGCCGGCAGCACGAGCGTCTCGTACGAGAGCGTCAGCGCACCCACCAGGGGATGCTGCAGCCGCTTCACCCCGAAACCCTTGTCCTGCACGTTGTGCGCCGCCCACAGCGCCCGGAACTCCGGGGACTTGACGGACAGCTCCCCCACCAGCGCCGCCAGCTTCGGGTCGTCCGGGTAGCGGCCGGCATCCAGCCGCAACAGGGCCACGATGTCGGCCGCCTTGTTCTCCCACTCCACGTACAGCTCGCGCGTGGCCGGCTCCAGGAAGATCTGCCAGGCCAGGTTGCACTGGTGGGCCGGCAGGGTGGAGAAGTCGCCGAGCAGGGCGCACGCGAAGCGGTTCCAGGCGATGATGTCCATCCGCCGCCCGATGACGTACGCCGGGACGCTGTCCATGGTGTCGATGAGCTGCTGCACCGCCGGACGCACCCGCTGCGGGCGGCCCGCCCCCGCGCGCGGCGGCCGGGCGGCCGGCCTGGCCAGCCGGTTCAGGTGATCGCGCTCGGCCCGGTTCAGCCGCAGCGCGCCGGCTATCGCGTCGAGCACGGCCGCGGACACGTTCTGCCCCCGGCCCTGTTCGAGCCGGGTGTAGTACGCGACGCTCACCCCGGCGAGCTGCGACAGCTCCTCACGGCGCAGGCCCGGCACCCGGCGCCGCCCGCCGTGCGCGGACAGCCCCACGTCCTCGGGCCGCAGCCGGGCGCGGCGGGAGCGGAGGAACTCGCTCAGTTCGGTGCGCTGGTCCATGACCACCAGTATGCGGGCCCGTCCGGCGGCCAGGGTGGTCCTGCCAGTGGTAGGACCACCAAGCGTGGGCTCAGCCGGGATCTGGCTAGCACCCCCCGGCCGCACGCATGATCGATGCCATGACGCACACCACTGTCCACGCATACGCGGCACCCGCGCCGAAGGCCCCGCTGGAGCGGACCACCATCACGCGCCGTGAGCTGGGCGCGCACGACATCCTCATCGACATCAAGTACGCCGGCATCTGCCACTCCGACCTGCACACCGTGCGCGGTGAGTGGGGTCATGAGACCTTCCCGATCGTCCCCGGCCACGAGATCGCCGGTGTCGTCGCCGAGGTCGGGCCCGGCGTGACCCGCTACGCCCCCGGCGACCGCGTCGGCGTCGGCTGCTTCGTCGACTCCTGCCGCGAGTGCGACAACTGCCGGGCCGGCCTGCAGCAGTACTGCACCGGCGAGCTCGGCAATGTCGGCACCTACGCCGCCACCGGCCGCGACGGGGAGTTCACCCAGGGCGGCTACTCCACGCACCTGGTCGTCGACGAGAACTACGCCCTGCGCATCCCGGAGAGCATCCCGCTGGACGCCGCCGCCCCGCTGCTGTGCGCCGGCATCACGCTGTACTCCCCGCTCGTCCACTGGCAGGCCGGTCCCGGCAAGAAGGTCGCCATCGTCGGCCTCGGCGGCCTCGGCCACATGGGCGTGAAGCTCGCGCACGCGATGGGCGCCGAGGTCACCGTCCTCAGCCAGTCCCTGCGCAAGAAGGACGACGGCCTGCGGCTGGGCGCGGACCACTACCACGCCACCTCCGACCCGGCCACCTTCGAGGCGCTGGCGGGCACCTTCGACCTGATCCTCAACACCGTCTCCGCCGACCTGAACCTGGACGCCTACATCGGTCTGCTGAAGACCGGCGGCACCCTCGTCCAGCTGGGCGCCCCCGAGAACCCGCTGACCGTCTCACCCTTCGCCCTGGTGGAAGGCCGCAAGTCCTTCTCCGGGTCGATGATCGGCGGAATTCCCGAGACCCAGGAGATGCTGGACTTCTGCGGCGAGCACGGCATCGCCTCCGAGATCGAGCTCATCCGCGCCGACCAGATCAACGAGGCGTACGAGCGCGTGCTGGCCAGCGACGTCCGCTACCGCTTCGTCATCGACACCGCGACGATCTGACCGTCCCGCGAGCCGGCCGCATG
>NZ_BMVB01000001.1:437346-566997 GCF_014650495.1 Streptomyces cinnamoneus
CGCGTGCTGGCCAGCGACGTCCGCTACCGCTTCGTCATCGACACCGCGACGATCTGACCGTCCCGCGAGCCGGCCGCATGCGGCACCGGCGGCCGGCCCTCGGGGGCCGGCCGCCGGCCGCGCGGCTCACTCCTCGCCGTGCCGGGCGTCGCGGCGCTCGGCCTCGTCCAGCTCCCGCATCCGCCGGTGGACGGCCTCCCGCAGGTTCGGCGGGGCGTCCCTGTCCGTGGCGCCCGGGCCGGGGGTGCCCGCCCCGGCTCCGGCGGCGGGCGGTTCCCCGGCCTTGAGGCGGTCGATCAGCCGGTGCAGCTGGCGGGCGCGTGCCGTGCGCCTGCCGGTGTCCTTCGCGTTCTCGCCCATCGCAGAACCTCCTCGGGCGGCCGGACGGACCGTGCGGCGTGCCGGCCCTCCCTCAGTCATTGTCCTGCGCCCCGCCCTCCCATGTGCCCTCCGTGCTGCTGCCGGACTGCAGCGCCTGGATCTGCGTGCGCCAGGCCGAGGCCCGCGAGCCGGTGGACTCCTTGACGCGTGCCGTCAGGCTCAGGGCCGCCGAGAAGCGCTCCGAGGTCGGGCCGCTGGCGGCGATGCGCTGCGTCGTCCGGGTGCGGGCGTCGATCGCCGAGCGCAGGCTGCCCGCCCGGGCGGTGAGCTTGCCCAGGTCCCGGAACTGCGGCTTGTCGGTGCCGAACCAGATCTGCTGCCACCAGTGGTCCGTGACCGGGTCGTGCCAGCTCAGGTAGCCGCCGGGCAGGATCTGCCGGGGGCCGGGCAGATGGCCGCCGAAGCTGTAGCGGACGCCGGGCGCGACGACGGGGTCGTAGAAATGGGGCGTGAAGAAGTCCGACATCAGCAGCCCGTTGATCGTGTAGCCGTACTCGGGCGCCTCCGGCGGGTCGGCGACCTCGACCAGGAACTCCACCACTCCCTGCCCCGGCTTCGGCGACTGGCCCGCCACCAGCCGGTTGCCCCCGGGGTCGCCGAGCATCTCCAGCATCTCGTGGCTGGCGGTCAGCGACCAGCTGTCGCTGTACTCGATCAGCGAGAACGGCTGGCCGTTGTCGTCCAGGTGGACGCCCGCCGCGCCCTCCATCCCGATGTCGTCCTTGACGATCATGGGCCAGTAGCCGACGGGGACGTCCTCCAGCTTGTCGAAGGCGTCGACCGAGGCGGGGAGGTTCCAGATCGGGCCGAAGTCGCGGATGGCCTGCTTCTGCAGGGCCGCGGCGACGCGGGTGAGCTGGGAGGGCGTGATCTGGCTCGTCTCGGAGACCAGGGCGAGTTGGGTGACCAGCATGTCGGCTTCCGGCTTTCTCCTGAAGGGGCAACGGGCGTCGGAGTGCCTCATGCATGCCGTGCCCGGGCCACGGGTTCACCGTTCGTGCCCCATGACCGCCCGCATGGAGCAGCCCCCGCAGTCACCCCTCCTGCCGACGGGCTCAGCGGGTCCGGTCGAACGGTGCCCACCGGGTGACGGCGAACCCGCCGCCGTCACGGCGGACTTCGGCGCCGCCGTGGCCGGGAAGGTGCGCCGGGAAGACCAGCGCCCGGGTCTCGGCGGCCTGCTCCAGGATCCGCAGCCGGGAGCGGGTGGCGGCCACCTGGTCCTCGCTCAGGCAGGTGTCGCACTCCGGGTGGGCGATCTGCAGCGGGCTGTGCACCAGGTCCCCGATGAACAGCGCACGGTCCGTGCCGGATTCCAGCCGCAGGACCGACGAGCCCGGCGTGTGCCCGGGGGCCGGTTCCAGGGACAGGTGCTCGTCGATGCGGTATCCGTCCTCCCACAGCACTGCCTGGCCGGCCCGGTGCACCGGTGCGACGCTGTCCTCGAACATGTTGCCGCCCGCGAGGTCGATGCCCACGCCGCCGAGCGCGCCGCGCCTGCGGCCGTTGCCGGCCGGGTTCCAGTAGTCGAAGTCGGCCTTGGCGATGAGGTAGGTGGCGTTGGGGAAGGTGGGGACCCACTCGCCGTTCACCAGACGGGTGTTCCAGCCCACGTGGTCGGCGTGCACATGGGTGTTCACCACGACGTCCACGTCCTCCGGGCGGACCCCTGCGGCCAGCAGCCGGCCCAGGAAGTCCGTCCGCAGTCCGGACCATGCGGGCATGTGCGGCCGTTCCTTGTCGTTGCCCAGACCCGTGTCGACGAGGATCGTCCGGCCCCCGCTGCGCAGCACCCACGTCTGCACGTTGGCCACCAGGGCGTCCGTCTGCGGATCCCAGAAGTCCGGGGCGAGCCAGGACGCGTTGTCCTGCCACATCCGGGGCGTGCTCGCGGGGAAGATGTCGGTGGTGGGGGCGACCGGTGCGTGCCATTCCACGACGCGGGTGACGTCCACGCCGCCCAAAGTGATCGTCTGCATGTCCTCGACGCTATGCGGCGCCGATGAGACGGCCAATACGTGTCCGTCGCCGCTTTATACGTCATCGTCTCGCCCGGCGGTGCTCGGGGTCGTCGGGGGCGGCCGTGGGCCCGGGGCGTCCGGGCTGCATACTCGGGCCCATGGACGTGCTCAGTGACACCATGGCCGCTCTGCGCACCGGCCGCCCCTACTCGACGCTGTCCGAACGGCGCGGAAGGTGGCGGACGGACATCGCGCCCTACGCCGGCGTCGGCTTCCACGTCGTGCTGCGCGGAAGCTGCCGGCTGATCCTGCGTCAGGGTGCGGGGGAGCCGGTGGAGCTCGCCGAGGGCGACGCGGTGTTCCTGCCGCACGGCACCGCCCACGCGCTCGCCGGCGACTCCCCCGAACCCACCGTCCTGCTCTGCGGCGCCTACCGGCTCGACCGGTCCCGCGCCCACCCGCTGCTGGAGGACTACCCCGAGGTCATCCGGCTGCCCACGCGCCCCGGCCGGCACGCCGCGCTGGCCGCCACCGTCGTCCTCCTCGGCGACGAACTCCAGCGTCCCGGGCCCGGAACGGACGCGACCTTGCCGGCGCTCCTGGAGCTGATGCTCGTCTATCTGATGCGCGCCTGGTACGAGGAACGGACGGCGCAGCAGGCGGACACCGGCTGGTGCCGGGCGCTGGCCGACCCGGCCATAGGCATCGCGCTGCGCGCCCTGCACGCCGACCCGGCGCAGCCGTGGACGGTGGCCGGACTCGCCGGCCGGGCGGGCCTGTCCCGGGCGGCGTTCGCCCGCCGGTTCGCCGCCCTGGTCGGCAGACCGCCCCTGGCGTACCTCACCTGGTGGCGTCTGACCCTGGCCGCCCGGCTGCTGCGGGAGTCCGACGCGCCGCTGGCGGCGGTCGCCCAGCGCATCGGCTACACCTCGCAGTTCGCCTTCGCCCATGCCTTCAAGCGCGCCTACGGCGTCTCCGCGGGCCGCTACCGGCAGGAGCGGCTGGCGGACCACGAACAGGTGAACGTCTGGGAGGCGACCACCACCACCGGTGGTCCGGCCGCGGCGGGGTGAGGCCGCTGTGCCGACGGGCCGGAAAAGCCCGGGCACCCCGGCGTGGCGCAATGGCATGCTGTGCTGCGTGAACGGACCTGAAATCCCCTTTGACTTTGCCTCTGAGCTGCGAATCTTCCTTCCCGCCGACCGTCGTCGGCCGGGTACGCCCGTGATCACCGACGGCGTCTCGACCCTGGGGCACGTGGTCGAGTCCCTCGGCGTCCCGCTCACCGAGGTCGGCCGGCTGCTCGTCGACGGACGGGAGGTACCCACCTCCCACGTCCCGGGGCCGGGGGAGTCCGTGTCGGTCGAGGCGGTCACCCGCCCCCAGGAGGTGCCGGGCGCCCCGCTGCGGTTCCTGCTCGACGTGCACCTGGGCACGCTCGCCCGGCGGCTGCGGCTGCTCGGGGTCGACGCGGCGTACGAGAGCGAGGACATCGGCGACCCGGCACTGGCCGCCCTGTCCGCGGCCGAGCAGCGCGTCCTGCTGTCCCGGGACCGGGGGCTGCTGCGGCGCCGGGAGCTGTGGGCGGGCGCGTACGTCTACAGCGACCGGCCCGACGACCAGCTGCGCGACGTGCTCGGCCGCTTCGCGCCGCCGCTGGCGCCGTGGACGCGCTGCACCGCCTGCAACGGCCCGCTGCAGGACGCCGACAAGGACGCGGTCCGCGAGCACCTTGAGCACGGCACGCGCCGCACCTACGACGTCTTCGCCCAGTGCCTTGCGTGCGGGCGGGTCTACTGGCGCGGCGCCCACCACGCGCGACTGCAGACGATCGTCGAGGACGCGGTGCGCGCGTTCGGGGCCGCCCCGGCCCCGGACAGGCCCTAGCCGACGGGCAAGCACATGCGCGATCGGGCGACCGGGTGCACGCTGGAGAGGTAGTGGAGGAGGTGGACGTCATGCAGACGATCGTCGGCTGGCACGTCGAGGTCGAATTCGAAGAGGTCGAGAAGCGGACGCGTGCGGCCGCACTGCTCAGACTCCAGGACGGCACGGAACTGAGGGCGCGCGGCCATGCCACCCGTCACCCGGACGACCCCGAGCAGCTGCGGGTCGGCGAGGAGCTGGCGGCGGCGCGGGCCCTGAACGAGCTCTCCCGGCAGCTGCTGCAGAAGGCCGGGCACGACATCGAAGAGGTCACCCATGTGGAGGCCCACCCCTCGATGTGAGCCGTACACGACGAGGTGACCCGTACACGACTTCGTCGTACGGACCTCGTGCCGCACCGCGGGACCGCGCGGTGCGGGCGGTAGCGTTCAGCGCGTGCTCAAGGGATTCAAGAACTTCGTGATGCGCGGTGACATCGTCACCGTGGCCGTTGGTCTGATCATCGCGCTGGCGTTGTCCACGCTGATCAAGGCGTTCACCGATTCCGTGATCAACCCCATCATCGCGAGCCTTCAGGGCGGGCGCTCCATGGGGCTGGGCTGGCAGCTCGGCCGGGCGGGCAACCAGGCGACGTACCTCGACCTCGGTGCGTTCCTCTCCGCGGTCATCTACTTCCTGATCTTCATGGCCGTCGTCTACTTCTGCATCGTCGTGCCCTACAAGCACGTGCAGGCGCGCCGGGGCGTGGTGGTCTTCGAGGAGCCCGGGCCGCTCAAGACGTGCCCGGCCTGCCTGTCGGAGGACCTGCCCGTGCGGGCCGGCCGCTGCCGGCACTGCGGCGCCGACCAGCTGCCGTAGGCCGTGCCTGCGGGCGATCTACTTTCGTAGGACCACGCCGAGACCTTCGATGAATGTGCCGGGCGGCCGGTGCTGCCTATGGTGCCGGTGTGAATGCAACGCTGTGGGCGCGTGACCTGTGGGAACGGCTGACCGCGCCGGGGGAGTGGTCCCGGCGACGGGTGGCCGGGGAGAGCGCGCTCGCCCTCGTGCTCGGCCTGTGCGGCGCGACGGGGGAGCCCGGGCGCGGCTGGCCGTGGATGATCGGTGCCGGTCTGCTCGCCGCCGTGCTGTCGCTGGTGCGGCGCGCCCTGCCGGCCGGTGCGCTCATCGCGGCGGGCGCGCTGGGCGGGGTGACCGCCGGCGGGATGCTCCTGCTGGGCGTGACGGGCTGGTCGGCCGGGCGCAGGATCCCGGGGGTGCTGCGGGCCCTGGTGGCCGCCGGAGCCTCCTTCCTGCTGTTCGAGGCGTTCGCCCTCTGGAAGGCGCCGGACCAGGCCGTCTTCGTCCTGGTGTTCGGTACGGCGCTGTTCCTGGTGTTCGCGGTGGTCCCCGGGCTCGTCAGCCGCTACCGGATCCAGCGCCGCACCCTGCTGCACACCCTGCAGCAGCGCAACGCCCAGCTGCTGCGCGAGCGCGAGATGGTGGCCGGACAGGCGCGGCTGCGCGAGCGGCAGCGCATCGCCCAGGACATGCACGACAGCCTGGGCCATCAGCTCGCGCTCATCGCCGTGCAGACCGGTGCGTTGGAGGTCGACCGGGAGCTGACCGGGAGTCAGCGCGAGGCGGTCGGTGTGCTGCGGGAGGCATCGGTCGCCGCCATGCAGGAGCTGCGCGAGGTCGTCGGCATCCTCAAGGACGGCACCCCGGAGGAGGAACAGCCCGTCTCCAGGGTGGTGTCCCGCGTCAAGGAGCTGGTCGACGCGGCCGCCGCCGCGGGCCTGCAGGTCGGCCTGGAGCAGTCCGGCCGGACGCGCCCCCTGGCCCCGGCCGCCGACCACACCGGATACCGGATCGTTCAGGAGGGGCTGACCAACGCGGCCAAGCACGCCCCGGGCGCGGCCATCTCCGTCAACCTACGCTATGAACCGGACTCCCTGCTGGTGGAGGTCGCCAACGGGCCGGTCCCGGCGGCCCGCGCGGTGCCGCAGGGGGACGCGGTCAGCGGCGGGCAGGGCCTGACCGGGCTGCGGGAGAGGGCCCGGCTCGTCGGCGGCATGGTGTTCACCGGGCCCGCAGCCGGCGGCGGCTTCCGGCTTGCGGGCGTGCTGCCGTACGACTCCGCCGAGGCCAGGGAGGCCGGGAAGACCGCGACGTTCGTCGACGCGGACGACGACTTTCGGCAGCAGACCGGGATGGGGGCTCTGAGCGACGGTGGACCGGTCATCGACCGGCTGGATCCGCGCGAGGAGTTCAAGGACATCATGAGCACGAAGAAGAGCAACGGCTGCCTCATGGGCTGCGGGTTCGGCCTGCTGATCCTGGTGCTGCTGGCCGTCGCCGCCCTCTTCGGCATAGGGAAGATCGTCGACGAGGCCGACAAGGGAATGATCGATCCGAGCGTCTACGAGTCGGTCACCGTCGGCGAACCCGAGCAGCAGGTGCGCGAGAAGCTGCCCTCGGGCAAGTCCGTCCTCACCTCCGACATCAAGGACAAGCTGCCCGCGGCGCCCGCCGGTACGAGCTGTCTGTCCCTGCTGTCCACCGACACCTCACGGGGGCTGACCACCGACACCGTTTACCGCTTCTGCTTCAAGGACGGGAAACTGTCCGAGAAGCGCGAGTTCCACGTCGAGAGCTAGCGCGCCCGAGCGACCCCAACAGGAGTAGACCAGGTGATCCGCGTCCTCATCGCCGACGACGAGCCCCTCATCAGAGCGGGCATCAGGATGATTCTGACCTCGGCCGACGACATCGAGGTCGTGGCCGAGGCGGCGAACGGGCGCGAGGCGGTCGAGCTGGCGCGGGGACACGGCGTGGACGTCGCCCTCCTGGACATCCGGATGCCGGTGCTCGACGGGCTCACGGCCCTCGGCGAGCTCCGCCGGGCCGCCCCCGGTGTACGGACGCTGATCCTCACCACCTTCGGCGAGCGCGAGAACGTGCTGCGGGCTCTGCGCCAGGGCGGGGCCGGCTTCCTCCTGAAGGACTCGGCACCCGGCGAGCTGATCGGCGCGGTCCGGGCCGCCGCGGCGGGGGACGCGTACCTGTCGCCCGGCGCCACCCGGCACGTCGCCGACTCGCTGGCGACCGGCGCCGTCACCGGCCGGGCCGAGGACGCCCGGCGCCGGGTGGCCCTGCTGAGCACGCGCGAACGAGACGTCCTGGCGCTGCTCGGCGAGGGCCTGTCCAACGCCGATGCCGGCCGGCGGCTGCACATGAGCGAGGCCACCGTGAAGACGTACGTCAGCCGGATCCTCGCCAAGCTGGAGTGCGACAACCGCGTGCAGGCCGCCCTGCTCGCGCGGGATGCAGGTCTTGCGGTCTGAAGCCCCTGAGACGAAAGAAACAAAGGTTTTTAGCCACCTTCGCCTGACATGTGGTCAGGATGGGGGTGGTTTTGCGATATCTTCTACGGCGTTCCCTCGTGATCGTGCGTCCCCAGTGACGCCGGAGCGACGTCGGGAGTGCACGGCACAAGCACCCCGCGGAACGCTGGGCACCGGCAACGCCTGCGGCGGAACTCCCCTTCCTCCGCGGTGCGTTGCCATGCCCTGGCACCGTCCCCGAACTCGTCCCGCATTCTCCTAGGCAAAGGCTGCATGTCCGTCCATCAGCTATCGGACCTCCTGCGTTATACCCGCCATAACTCTCCCTTTTACTCGGACCTCTACGCGGACCTGCCCCCGGGCGCGGACCGCCTCGCCGACCTCCCCGCCGTGGACCAGGAAGCCTTCTGGAAGGCCAACACCCTCCACGACAACAGGGTCCTGACCGGCCCGCTCGGCGAAGCCGTCGTCTACAAGACCGGCGGCACGACCGGCGCCCCGAAGTTCTCCTGCTACACCCGCGAGGAATGGCGGGAGTTCGTGACCGCCTTCGGCCAGGGCCTCGTCGAGGCGGGCCTGCGCCCCGGCCACCGCGTCGCGGACCTCTTCTACGCCGGGGAGCTCTACGCCAGCTTCCTGTTCATCCTCGACTCGCTCGCCCACGCCCCCGTCGACAACGTGCGCCTGCCCATCGGCGGCGGCGCCCCCCTGGAGACGACCGTCCCCACCCTCCAGGACTTCCGGGCCGACGTGGTCGCCGGCACCCCCACCACCCTGTGCCGGCTCGCCGAGTACATCGTGGCGACGGACCGTCAGCTCCCCTTCGTGGAACTGCTGTTCTTCGGCGGCGAGGCGCTCTTCCCCGACCAGCGACGGCTGCTCGCCGCGGCCTTTCCCAACGCCGAACCGCGCTCCCTCGGCTACGCCAGCGTCGACGCTGGCCTCCTCGGCCGCCCCGTACCCGGCCCCGACCCGCGCGTGCACCGCGCCTTCACCCCGCACACCGTCGTCGAGATCGTCGACGAGACCACCGGTGAGCCCATTCACGAGGCCGGCCGCCCCGGACGCGTCCTGGTGACCCAGCTCTACCGCCGCCTCATGCCCGTCATCCGCTACCCCGCGGGCGACCGCGCCGAGTGGACCGACCCCGCCGCCGGCCACTTCCGCATCCTCGGCCGTGCCGAGGAGGGCGTCCGCGTCGGCCCCGTCTCGCTGTACTCCCAGGACGCGCTCGCCGCCGTCGAGGAGGCGGACACCGACGGCCGCGTCACCGGCACCCAGCTCGTCGTGCGCCGCCGGGACGGCCGCGACCAGCTCGTGCTGCGCCTGGCCACCGCCCCCGGCGACGACGACCCGGCCGGCCTGGAGATCCTCGCCAAGGCGGTCGTCACCGAGCTGAACGACGCCCGCCCGCTCTACCCCGACAGCGTCTGCGCCGGATACGTCCACCCGCTGGCCGTGGAGTGGGTGCGCCACAGCGACCTGGTCGTCAACTCCCGGTCCGGCAAGCTCGTCCGGGTCCTCGACGAGAGGCCGACCGCATGACCACCGCGACCACGGACGAGGCGCGCCGCCTGCCGCTCGTCCTGCGCAACCGCGCCTTCGGCACCGTCTGGCTCGGCCAGGTGCTCACCCAGGCCGCTGTCCGCATGTTCCAGGTCGGCGTGTCCTGGTGGCTCATCGCCTACGCCGTCAGCGGCGGCCGCGGACTGGCCTCCGGGCTGTTCATGGCGGTCAGCACGCTGCCCGCCGTGGCCCTGGCGCCCGTCGTCGCGCGGACCGTCGCCCGCTTCGCCCACCGCTCGGTGCTGCGCACCGCGGCCGGCGCGGCGGGCACGGCCGCCGCGGCGCTCGCCGCCTGGGCGTACACCAGCGGCCTCCCGCTGGCCGCCGCCTACGCCGCGACGCTGGCCCTCGCCACCTGCCAGGCGTTCTTCGACCCCTGCCTGACCACCTCCGTGCCCGAACTCGTCGACGACGAGGACATCGAGGCCGCCACCGGCTTCGAGATGTCCACCCAGTCGCTCGCCGGACTCGGCGGGGCCCTGCTCGGCGCCCTGATCGTCGACCGGGCCGGTGTGGCCGGTCTCGCCGTCGGCTGCGCGGCCGCGTACCTGGGCGCCGCCGTGCTCATCGCCACCGCCCGGTTCCGGGCCGCGGACGCACCCGGCGAGGACGCGGCGCAGGCCGCGGGGGAGCAGCGCACGCTGCGCGGCATCCTGGCCGACCTGCCCTTCGTCCGCCGCATCCTGATCTGCTTCACGGCGGCCAACCTCTTCACCACCGCCGTCTTCGTCGTCATCCCGCTCTACACCGCCTCGGTGCTCCACGACGGGGGCGGCACCGTCGCCCTGCTGGAGGCGTCGCTGGGCACCGGCACGCTGATCGGCTCCTTCACCGGGGCCCGGGTGCCCGGCCGTCCCACGGTCACCGGGGCCTGGCTGCTCGGCGCGATGGCCGTGGTGCTCGCCGTGCCCGGTCTCTTCGCCGGACGGTTCGTCATCGCCGGCTGCCTGGTCGTGGCCGGCTGGTGCGTGGGCGTCATCGGCGTCCGCTTCGTGGCCCTGTTCCAGCGGCTGGTGCCCGCGGCCGACAAGCCCGGCTTCTTCGCCGTCATGCAGGCCGTGCTGGGCGCCACCTTCCCGCTCGCCTCGCTGCTGTTCGGCCTGCTCGGCGACCAGCTCTCCGCGCAGACCCTGTGCCTGATCCAGGCCGCCGGACTCCTGCCGGCCGCCTGCGCGCTGGCCCTGCTGCGCGAGCCGGCACCGGACGCCCCCGAGCCCGCCGCCGAAGCCGAACCGTCCCCGCTCGTGGCCGCCGGAGGAGAGAGATGACCGCCACCATCGACCGGGCCACCCCCGCCGACATCGCCGACCTGCGCCAGCTCTACTACGCCGTCTACGGCCCGCACTACCCCGTGGCGCTCGGCACCGACCCCGCCGAGATGTCCCGCCTCATCGCGGACCCGCACTCCCTCTGGCTCGTCGCCCGCTGCTCCCGCACCGGCGGCCTGGCCGGATCGGCGGCCATCCGCAGCGAGGCCGGCAGCCGCACCGGCAAGCTGGAGGGCCTCGCCGTCCACCCGGACCACCGGGCGGCCGGACTGGCCGGGACGCTGACCGAGGAGCTGTGCGCACGGATGCTGGACACCGGCCGGCTGGACTCGGTGTACGCCACCGTCCGCACCGTCAGCGTCGGACCGCAGCGCGTGGTCTCCCGCAACGGCTTCCGGCCGATGGGCGTCCTGCCCAACGCCGTGGCCCTCAACAGCCGGGAGAGCCTCGCGCTCTACGCGCGTCACTCCGCCGGGGTCCTCAGCCGCCGCGTCCCCGTCCCCGAGGTGCCCGCCCCGCTCGCGCCGCTCCTGCGCACCGTCGAGCGCAACCTGGGCATCGACTACGCGGACACCGCCGTCACCCCGCCCCGGCCCACGCCGACGAGCACGACCACGGCACGGCTGGAGATGATCGAGGCGCCCGGCTTCGTACGCCGCCGCTTCCACGACCGCTTCCCCGACGCCGACCGCTGGTTCTACCCGCTGCACACCCCCAACACCCTGCTGGTGGCCGACGACGACCGCTTCGAGGTGTACGCCTACCTCAACCGCACCGGACGCTACTGCGCCCTGGTCGCCGCCCACCCCACGCCCGCCGTCGCCGCCGACTGCCTGGAGGCGATCACCCGGACCCTCACCCGGGCCGGCGCCGGCTACGTCGAGGCGCTGCTGCCGCTCTCCGAACACGGAATGCTCTCCGCCTTCCTCGCCCAGGGCTTCATCCCCAGCGCCCTCTACCCGGCGATGCGCCCGGAGACCGACGGCGACGGCTTCCACGACTACGTCGTGATGTCCCGGACCGCCGAACAGATCGACTTCCGCGGCGTGGTCGTCGACGAACCGCTCCAGCCCTACCTGGACGCCTACGTGTCGGCCTGGGCGTCGACCTACCTGCCCACACTCGAGGTTGCCTCATGAACCCCGTCCATCCCCACCTCGCCCCGATCGACGTTCCCGACCCGGCGCTCCTGCCCCGGCTGCAGGAACTGTGCGACCTGACCGACCCCTACGCCTGCGGCCCCGCCGAAGAGGAACTCTTCGCCGCCGCCATGGCCGAGATCCACGCCTGGCACGCGGACCGCTCCCCCTTCTTCCGGGACCTGTACGCCCACACCGGCCAGGACGAGAAGTACCGCGCCCCCCTGGTGCACGCGAACTTCTTCAAGCGCCACGAAGTGCTCTCCATACCCCGCGACGACGTCCACCTGCACCTGACCTCCTCCGGCACCACCGGACAGAAGTCGCAGATGTTCTTCGACCGCTGGACCATCCGCTCCGCCCAGCGCATGGTGGCCCGCATCTTCGACCGCAACGGCTGGATCACCCCCGACCAGCAGGTCAACTACCTGCTCTCCAGCTACGAGCCCGCCCCCGACCTCAAGCTGGGCACCTCCTTCACCGACAACTACCTCTGCGACTTCGCCCCCGCCCGGGAGGTCGCGTACGCACTGCGCCACACCGGCAGCGGCCACGAGTTCGACCCCTTCGGGACCATCGCCGCCCTGCGCCGCTACGCCGAGGACGACGTCCCCGTGCGCATCCTGGGCTTCCCCGCGTTCCTGTGGTTCGCGCTGGAGCGGATGCGCGCGATGGGGATGCCGCCCCTGACCCTGCCCGAGGGCTCGCTGATCCTCTTCGGCGGCGGCTGGAAGGGCCACGCGGACCGGCAGATCGGCAAGGACGAGCTGTACGGCCGCATCACCGAGCAACTGGGCGTCCCCTCCGAGCGGATCCGCGACACCTTCGGCTCGGTCGAGCACTGCATCCCCTACATCGAGTGCGACCACCACCGCCTGCACGCCCCCGTGTGGTCCCGGATGTTCATCCGCTCCACCCGCACCCTGGAGCCGCTCCCGTACGGCGAGACCGGCTACCTGCACCTCGTCTCCCCGTACATCACGTCCGTGCCGGCGCAGAGCGTCGTCATGGGTGACCTCGCCTCCCTGCACCCCGGCGAGGAGTGCGGCTGCGAGCTGGACACCCCCTGGTTCACCCACCGCGGCCGCGCCGGAGTGAGCCGCAACAAGAGCTGCGCGGTGGCCGCCGCCGAACTGATGAAGGGCATGTCATGACGACCGGGACCGCACCGCTGACCCACCACCACTACTGGCAGGGCGCCTTCATCGACGACGAGGAGGCGGGCCGCCGGCTGGCCGCCCTGCCCGCCACCGTCGAGGCCGCGCTGGCCGGGCCGCTGGAGACCGAGACCGTCCTGGCCGCCTGCGAGCGGCTCGCGGCCGCCCTGCGCGACCCGGCCCACCCCACCCGCGCCCGCCTCGCGGAACACCTGGCCGACGGCGAGGACACCTCCGTCCTCACCGAGCTGGCCGCCTTCCTCGGCCGGCCGGAACTCACCCGCAAGCTCCGCCGCGAGCTCGGCGGCACCACCCCGCAGCGCCTCACCCGCCCCGACGCCAGGGAGACCGTCTACGAGGCGTGGGCTCCGGTCGGCCTGGTCGCCCACATCGCCCCCGGCAACGCCGCCACCGTCGCCCCCCTCAGCCTCGTCGAGGGCCTGCTGGCCGGCAACGTCAACGTCCTCAAGACCAGCAGCGCCGACACCCTCCTCGCCCAGCACCTGCTCGCCGAACTCGCCGCCCTGGACCCCACCGGCGCCATCGCCGAGCGCGTCATCGTGCTGCGCTTCTCCTCCTCCCGGCAGGACTGGCTGCGCCTGATGTGCGCCCCCGCCGACGCCGTCGCGGTGTGGGGCGGCGAGGCGGCCGTCGAGGGCGTGGCCGCCCACGTGCCGCCCGGCTGCCGCCTGGTCGAGTGGGGCCACAAGATCTCGTTCGCCTACCTGACCCCGGACGCCTGGCACGACGGGCGGACCCTGACCGCCCTCGCCGCCGACGTCTGCCTGCACGAGCAGCAGGCGTGCTCCAGCCCGCAGGTGGTCTACCTCGACACCGAGGACGAGAAGGAGGTCTTCGCCTTCGCCGAGCGCTTCGCCGGCGTCCTGGCCGCGATGCCCCCCGCCGTCCGGCAGGAGGAGCCGGGCCCCGCCGAGGAGGCCGAGCTCACCACCACCGAGCTCGTCGCCCGCCTGGAACAGCACCTCGGCCTCACCCGGGTCATCACGGCCCCCGACGGCTCCTGGCGCGTCATGGCCGACACCCGGTCCGCGCTCACCGCCTCCCCGCTGCACCGCAGCGTGTGGGTCAAGCCGCTGCCCCGCAAGCGTGCGCTGGCCACCCTGCGTCCCATGCGCCGCTACCTGCAGACCGCCGGCATCGCCGGCAGCCGTACCGACGTCGCGGAGCTGTCCCGGCTCGTCCTGGCCGCCGGCGCCACCCGCGTCACACCGCTCGGCGCCATGCTCGACGGGTACTGCGGCGAACCGCACGACGGCGTCTACGCCCTGCAGCGCTACAGCCGCCGCGTCGCCGTCCAGGCCGACGAGCGCTTCGCCACCACTGCCTGCCTCGACGACCTGACCCTGCCGGTCTCCTTCCCGGCGCCGGACGGCCCGCTGCTGGACAAGGCCGCCGTCCAGGAGCTCAACGCCGGCGTCGACCCGCGCGACGCCGAGCTGTACTTCCGCAGCGGCGGCAGCACCGGCGCCCCCGCCCTGTCGCTGTTCAGCTACGACGACTACGACACCCAGATGCACGCCGCTGCCCGCGGCCTCCTCGCCGCCGGCTACGACCCGGCCCGCGACCGCACCGCCAACCTCTTCTACTGCGGCGGCATGTACGGGGGCTTCATCAGCTTCTTCTCCATCCTGGAGCGGCTGGGCGGCGTCCAGATGCCGATGGCCGCCGGCCCCGACCACCGGGTCACGGCCGAGATGATCGTCGCCCACGAGGTGGACACCCTCTTCGGCATGCCCTCCTACCTGTGGCAGCTCCTCCACGAACAGGCGGACCTGCTGCGCTCGTACGGCGGCATCCGCAAGATCTTCTACGGGGGCGAGCACTTCACCGAGGAGCAGCGCCGCACCCTCACCGAGACGTTCGGCATCGAGGTCGTCCGCTCCATCACCTACGGCAGCACCGACCTCGGCCCGCTCGGCTACCAGTGCACCGAGTCCGCTGGCGGCGTCCACCACCTGCACGCCGACCTGCACACCCTGGAGATCCTGGAGACCGACGCCGACCGGCCGGTCGCACCCGGCGAGACGGGCCGGCTGGTGTTCACCACGCACGCCCGGCGCGGCCAGAACCTCGGCCGCTACGTCATCGGCGACCTCGGCCGCGCCCTGCCCGGCCCCTGCCCCTGCGGCAACCGGTCTCCGCGCTTCGAACTGCTCGGCAGGGGAGGCGACGTGATGCGGGTGGCCTCCTACTTCCTCAACTACCGCCGCTTCGTGGCCATCGCCGAGCAGGACTGCGGCCACCGCGGCGAACTGCAGGTGGCGCTCAGCCGCTCCAGCGTCCGCGAGCGGCTGACCGTCCGCGCCGAGGACACCGGCACGGACCCGCAGCAGCTGCGCGCGGCCTTCCTCGCGGGCTACGAGGAACTGCGCTCGGCCGTCGGGGACGGGCTGCTCGACCTCGACGTCGAGACGGTGGACGGCGCCGCCCTGGAGCGCACCCCCACCAGCGGAAAGCTGCGCACCGTGGTGGACGCGCGACGCTAGGGGCGACATCCGGCCGTGCGGAGTCAGGAACGTGTCAACGTCCGGCTCCGCACGGTCACCTGCGGCCGGTCCGGGCTGACGATACGTCATGGAACCCCGACCAAGGAGAGCACTCCATGACCGGCACCACGGGCACCCGGCCCGGCCGTCTGAAGGTCTACCTCGGCGCGGCCCCGGGCGTCGGCAAGACCTACCGCATGCTGGACGAGGGATGGCGCCGCGCCCTGCGCGGCACCGACGTCGTCGTGGGCCTCGCCGAATGCCACCACCGCCCGCACACCGAGGAGATGCTCGACGGCCTGGAGGTCCTGCCCCGCCTGCGGTGCTCCACCCCGGACGCCGAGTCCCACGAGCTCGACACCGCCGCCGTCCTGAAGCGCCGGCCCGACGTGGTCCTCGTCGACGAGCTCGCCCACACCAACGCCCCCGGCGCCGGCAACGCCCAGCGCTGGCAGGACGTGGAGGACCTCCTCGCCGCCGGCATCGACGTCGTCACCACCGTCAACATCCAGCACCTGGAGTCCCTCAGCGACGTCGTCGAGAGGATCACCGGACTGCCGCAACACGAGACCGTGCCCGACGAGGTCGTCCGCCGCGCCCACCAGATCGAACTCGTCGACATGGCCCCCGAGGCGCTGCGCCGCCGCATGGCGCACGGCAACGTCTACGCCCCCGAGAAGATCGACGCGGCCCTCTCGCACTACTTCCGCGTCGGCAATCTCACCGCCCTGCGGGAGCTGGCCCTGCTGTGGCTCGCCGAACGCGTGGACGAGACCCTGCAGCGCTACCGCGCCGAGCACGGCATCGGCGGCGTGTGGGAGACCCGCGAACGCGTCGTCGTCGCCCTCACCGGCGGCCCCGAGGGCGAGACCCTGATCCGCCGCGCCGCCCGCATCGCCGCCCGTTCCTCCGGAGGCGACCTGCTCGCCGTGCACGTCGCCCGCAGCGACGGGCTCGCCGGCGCCTCGCCCGCCGCGCTGGCCGGCCAGCGCCGCCTCGTGGAGAGCCTGGGCGGCAGCTACCACACCGTGGTGGGCGACCACGTGCCCGACGCCCTCCTGGCGTTCGCCCGCGCCGAGAACGCCACCCAGCTCGTCGTCGGCGTCAGCCGCCGCGGCCGGCTCCGGCGCGTCGCCGACGCCCGCGGGGTGGGCGAGGCCGTCGTCGAGCTGTCCGGAGACATCGACGTGCACCTGGTCACCCACGAACGCGCGGGCCGCGGCCGCACCCGGCCCGTCCCCGGCCGCGACCTCTCCCGCGCCCGCCGCCTCGGCGGCCCCGCCGCCGGGCTGCTGCTGCCTCTGGCGCTGACCCTGCTGCTGCGCCGGCCCCCGGTCGCCGACGCCCTGGGCCTCAACCTCACCAGCGAGGCGCTGCTCTTCCTGGTGGCCGTCGTCGGCGTGGCCTGCATCGGCGGGGTGGCCTCCGCGCTGCTGGCCTCGCTCACGGCGTCGCTGCTGCTCAACTACTACTTCATCCCGCCCGCGGGCCGCTTCACCATCGCCGAGGCCAACAACGTCCTCGCCCTGGCCGTCTTCGCGCTCGTCGCCGTCACCGTCGCGGCCATCGTGGACCGCTCCCTGCGGCTGAGCCGCCGCGCCGCGAGCGCCACCGCCGAGGCCGGGACCCTCTCCTCCCTGGCCGTCGGCATCCTCCGCGGCGAGCAGGCCGTTCCCGTGCTGCTGGAGCGCACCCGGGAGACCTTCGGCATGGAGTCGGCCGAACTGCGCCCCCGCGGCCGCGAGCCGGGGCGCGCGTCCGCCGGCACGGCACCGGGCCAGGACGGGGCGGAGACCCGGGTGCCCGTCGGCGAGGGGGACGAGCTGGTGCTGCGCGGCCGCGTCCTGCCCGCCACCGAGCACCGCGTCCTCACCGCCTTCGCCGCCCACCTGACGGCCGCCGTGGAGCGCGCCCGCCTCGCCGAGGCCGCCGCCGAGATCGAACCGGTGCGCGCCGCCGACCGGATGCGCACCGCGCTGCTCGCCGCCGTCAGCCACGACCTGCGCACCCCGCTCGCCGGCGGCTGGGCCGCCATCAGCTCCCTGCGCAGCCGTGACGTCGACTTCTCCGCCGAGGACAAGGAGGAACTCCTGGCCACCGCCGAGGAGTCGATGGCCAAGCTCAGCCGGCTCGTCGACAACCTGCTCGACATGAGCCGCATCCAGGCCGGCGCCCTGACCCTGCACCTGCAGCCCACCGCGCTGGCCGAAGTGCTGCCGCAGGCCCTGGACAGCCTGCCGGACACCCCTGCGGGGCGCGTCGTCGTCCACGACGTCGAGCACGTGCCGTGCGTGCTGGCCGACCCGCCCCTGCTGGAACGCGTCCTCGCCAACCTCGTGGCCAACGCCACCCGGCATTCGCCGCCCGGCCGGGCGGTCACCGTCGCCGCCAGCGCGCTGGCCGCACGGGTCGAACTGCGCGTCGTCGACCGGGGGCCCGGCATACGGGCCGCCGACCGCGAACGTGCCTTCGCCCCCTTCCAGCGGCTCGGCGACACCGACAACACCACCGGCCTCGGCCTGGGCCTCGCGCTGTCCCGGGGGCTCACCGAGGCCATGGGCGGCACCCTCACCCCGGAGGACACCCCCGGCGGCGGGCTGACGATGGTCGTCTCCCTGCCCGCCGCACCGGCTCCGGCGTAGTCCGCAAATTCCCTAGTCTATCGGGATTTCATTGACACCCTTCCGGCGCGGCTGCGAGCGTGCGTCGCAATGACGGTCGGACGGCGGGGGGCGGTCTCGGTCCGTGGGCAGGAAGGGAAGGCGACGGGATGACCAGGCGCGCGCTGATCACGGGGATCACCGGACAGGACGGTTCGTACCTCGCCGAACACTTGCTGTCACAGGGATACCAGGTCTGGGGCCTGCTCAGGGGCCAGACGAACCCCAGGACGTCGCGCGTCGGCCACCTCGCCTCCGACCTCTCCTTCGTCGACGGCGACCTCACGGACCAGGCGAGCCTCGTGGCGGCCGTGGACACCGTACAGCCCGACGAGGTCTACAACCTGGGCGCGCTCTCCTTCGTGCCCGGCTCGTGGCAGCAGCCGGAACTGGTCACCGAGGTCAACGGCACGGGCGTCCTGCGGATGCTCGAAGCCATCCGCATGGTGAGCGACCTCAACGGCTCCCGGCACGCCGACGGCGGCCGGATCCGCTTCTACCAGGCGTCCTCCTCCGAGATGTTCGGCAGGGCCGCCGAGACCCCGCAGAGCGAGACCACCGGCTTCCACCCCCGCAGCCCCTACGGCGTGGCGAAGACCTACGGGCACCACATCACCCGCACCTACCGCGAGACCTTCGGCATGTACGCGGTGTCGGGCGTGCTCTTCAACCACGAGTCCCCGCGGCGCGGCACCGAGTTCGTCACCCGGAAGATCTCCCTCGCCGCCGCCCGCATCAAGCTCGGCCACCAGAAGCGGCTCGACCTCGGCAACCTGGACGCCGTGCGCGACTGGGGCTTCGCCGGTGACTACGTGCGCGCCATGCACCTGATGCTGCAGCAGGACGAGCCCGCCGACTACGTGGTGGGAACCGGCCGAATGCACTCCGTCCGGGACGCGGTGCGCTGCGCCTTCGCGTGCGTGGGCCTGCACTGGACCGACCACGTCGTCGTCGACCCCGCCCTCGTCCGGCCGGCCGAGGTGGAGGTCCTGTGCGCCGACAGCCGGCGCGTACGGGCCGAGCTGGGCTGGGAACCGACCGTGGACTTCGCTCAGTTGATGCGGATGATGGTGGAGTCCGACCTCGAACGGCTCTCCCGTGAGCCCGTGCACGGGGGCCTGCTGCCGGCCGCCGGCCGGTAGGGGGGCGGGCGCGCGACGCCGTACCAGTGGCCCGGCCGGGGACGTTCCGGCCGGGCCACTGACGCGTTTCGGACCCGTACCACTGGACCGTACCCCCGACCGAACCGAAGTACCGAAAGCACGAGACCGGTCAACCGAACCATCCGGAAGGGCAAACCGCAGGTTTAACCGTGGCGAGACGGCATGTCGTTGACTTGGCTCAGCGGAAGTACCTACTGTTTCGATCAGTTGGTCAGAAACCGGGCCATTGGGATCGAGGCCCGGATACCGCAATTCTTTGTCGCATTTCTAGCGCGCGGTTCCGAACGTTGAGTGGGATCCGAAAGGTTGGCAGTCTCGTGGCCACTTCCGTACTTGCAGATGACCAGGCCGGTGTCCGTCCGCAGTTCGAGCAGCCCGGTATGTGCATGGCGTATCTCGACCCCGCGCTGACGATCCGGCAGGCGAACCCCGAGTTCTTCCGGCAGTTCGGGACCACCTCCGAGGACGTGTGCGGGCGCAGGTTCCAGGAGCTGGTGCACCCCAGCGTCCAGCAGCCGCTGCTGCGCCAGTTCTCCGGCCTGGTCGAGGGCCGGCGCCAGCGGTTCGCCACCCACGTGGTCGCCCTGCGGCAGGAGGAGTCCCGGGAGGACTCGGCGTTCTCCAGCACGCTCACGGCGATCTCCGTGCGCGGCGGCACCCCGGGGGACGCCGCGATCCTGGTGATGATGCCGCCGGGGCAGGCGTCCGCCGAGGAGGCGGGCGTCGTCACCAGCCGCAAGAAGATCCTCACCGAGATCGACGCGCGCATCCTGGAG
Source organism: Streptomyces cinnamoneus (assembly GCF_014650495.1). GTDB lineage: Bacteria > Actinomycetota > Actinomycetes > Streptomycetales > Streptomycetaceae > Streptomyces > Streptomyces cinnamoneus. Next base: position 457,138 of record NZ_BMVB01000001.1, read on the forward strand.
GGGATAGCCGCCGGAATTTCCACCGTCCCGCTCGCCTCCCGGCTGTATCTCAGCAGGCAGGGCGTCGAATACCACGTCACCGGCCTGCTCCGGAAGCTCAAGGTGCCCAACCGTGCCGCCCTGGTATCCCGTGCCTACTCGATGGGTGTGCTCAAGGTCGGCATGTGGCCGCCGAAGGTCGTCGAAGAATTCATCAAGTGACCGGCCGTCCGGGAAGGGTCCTGAGGGATTCCCGCATTCCCGGAAAACGAGGGAAACACCTAGTCCTGCTGTGCTCCGCAGTATTTCCGGCGGACAAGCGGAACCTCAGGGGAATTTCTGCCGTCCGCCGGGCTCCGGCGGGGCGGGCCCCGGGCGGCCGCTGCGGCGGGTGAACCGGAGGGAACTCTTCCGGTCGCTGGTGCGCTGTACAGGGTGAAGCTGCGAGGCCCGTGCCCCTGGTGGCACTCGGCGAATGGGGGGAAACCCATGCGCGTAACCCGCACGACCTGGCGCTCCGGGGCGGCCGTTGCCCTGCTGGCCCTGCTGACCGTTCCGGCCGTCGCCCTGGCGGCAGCCTCCCACGCCCCCGGCGGCCCGGCGGGGGAGTCCGCCGGCGAACCGTCGGCGCACGAGGGCGACCCGTCCTCGGCCACCGACCGGGTGGCCGCCTTCTACGGGGCGTACGTCGACGCCCGTACCGGCACGCCCGACACCGTCCTGTCCGACGCCCTGCGCGCGCACTTCCTCACCGAGGAGTTCCGCGAACGCCTGACGTCCTGGGAACTGCAGCACGGCGTGGACGGGGTGTTCCACGCCCAGAACACCCCGCGCGCCTGGCGCGTGACCTACGACAACAGCGGCGCCGGGCACACCTGGACCCGCATCCGGCTGACGTGGGGCGACGTGAAGAAGCCCACGTACACCTACCTGAGCGTGCAGTCGGACCTGAGCACCGGGCTCATCTCCGACATCAAGGAGACCGGGGCCCCCGCGGGAGAGTGAGGCGGCCCGCCCCGCTGCGGGCGGTCAGCCCTTACGGGCGTAGCGGTGGCGGGCCCAGGCCGGCAGGCCGAACCAGCACAGCGCCAGCCAGGCGACGAGCCCGCCCGTCACCCAGGGCACGGCCGCGTTGTGCATCGCGATGCGCAGGATGAGGAGGAGGGCCGACGCGACGGTGGCCAGCAGCAGCACGACCCCCAGCAGCGTCATGCGTGACGCCCAGGTGACGGTCTGCGGCTTCAGTCGCCGTCCGGTGACCAGCCGGTGGAAGGAGACGGGGCCGATCAGGGCGCCGGTGGTGGCGGCGCCCAGCAGCACGGTGACCACGTAGATCCTCTTGTCGGTCGTCCCGAGCGAGGCGAACTGCGGCGTGAAGACGACGGTCAGCAGGAAGCCGAAGAGGATCTGCACCCCCGTCTGGGCCACCCTCACCTCCTGGAGCAGCTCGCTCCAGCGCCGGTCGGCGCGCTCCTCGGGGGATTCGTCGCGTCCTTCGCGCTGTGCTCCGCTCGGCGTCATGGCGACCCGTCCTTCACGTCCGCGGTACGGGGTACCGTACTGGGCTCCTTGGCGCTCAGGGGGTATTGAGGGGCGTCCGGCGGACGAACGTCATGCCGAAGCGGTCGCCCCGCCCCACGCCCTCGCCCGTCACGTAGGCGGCGTTGTGGCCGTGCCAGTACAGGCAGCCGATCCGCAGGGGCTCCTGCCCCTCCCAGTAGGGCTTCATGCGGACGCCCGCGAGCGGGTTGCGCTGCCGGCCGGGGCCCCAGCCCCGCACCTCGGACTCCAGGACCTGGCTGTACCAGTCGGCGCCGCGGTCGAGGTCGGTCAGGTGGAACACCATCCGGCGCTCGGCGCCCGCCATGGTGACGTCGACGTCCAGTTGCGCCCTGCGGCCGTCGAGGCTGCCGAGGTAGCGCCCCCGGCCCAGGGGCCGGCCGCACCAGTCCTCGAAGTCGCGGAACGGCCGGTTCTGGGTGAGGGCGGGGGCTGTGGCCGAGCGGTGGAACGCCATCGGGTATCCGCCGCCGCCGCTGCTGCCGATGCCGGACAGGACGTCGGTGTCACACGTGTGGATCAGCAGGCTCGGCCAGGTCAGGGCGGCCGCGCCGGACAGCGTGACCGTGCCGATGTCCCGTGCGCCCGCCGGGACTTCCTGCCGGCTGCCGATATACGTCACATCCCGTTCGAGGTCGGTGAAGGTGAGATAGACGGTGCGCAGCGTGCCGGGCGCCTCCTGCGCCACCACGATCCGCAGCCGGGCCCTGCGGCCGTCGCACACCCCTTCCCAGGTGCCGTGGAAGGCGCGGACGTCCCGGAACGTGCCGCCTCCTCCCGCTGCTGCCGCGACCGGCATCGCGCCGCCCCACATGAGTCCTCCGGCGGCCAGGGCGGTGCCCACGGCGGACTTCAGGGCGGTGCGGCGGGTCATCGAGCGGTACTTCATCGGACCTCCCGAATCTCTCGGCTCCTCAAGCGGCCAAACGCGTCTCATCATGGGCGGGAGACGCCGGGTGGCACAGGCGCAATTGAGCCGCCGCACGGGTGCGGCCCTTGTGTCGGAACGGGGAGAATGTCCTGATCATTGTGGGGTGCGCTTAGTGTTGCGCGCGTGATGTCGCGTGAGAAGCAGCGCCGCCCACCCCCCTCACGGGTGCGCACGGGATCCCGTGCCCTGCTCACCGTGGTGCTGCTCGCCGCCACGACCGCCTGCGGCGCCCTGGCCGAACGGCGCGACGACGCCCTCGCCACGGTCACCGTTTTCGAGCAGGCCCTGCGCACCGGGCAGAAGGAGCCGCTGTGCGCGGCCCTCGCCCCCGTCACCCGCGAGGAACTGGAGCAGTCGGCCCGGGCCTCCTGCGAGCAGGCGATCGAGGACGAGGAGGTCCCGGCGGCCGGTGCCGTGAGGCACCTCGACGTCTACGGCGACCAGGCACGGGCCGTCCTCGATCACGACACCCTCTTCCTGGCGCACTTCCCCGGCGGATGGAAGGTGACCGCCGCGGGGTGCCGGCCGCGCTCCGAGCAGCCCTACCAATGCACGGTCAAAGGCAGGTGACACCGTCATGAAAGCAATGTTCAGCTCCTGCCTGGTGCTGATCGTCGGGGGCCTGGTGTACTTCACGGCGCTGGGGCTGATGCACCGGTGAACCGGACCGCGGGAGCGCAGGAGGACACGGCCCCCGGGCGCACCGGCCGGCTGCGGCGCTTCGTCCACGACAACGGCCTCGCCCTCGCCTTCGGCGCCGCGTTCGTGCTCGCCGTGGCGGGCCAGGCGGCAGCCGGCCGAGCCGAGTTCAACAGCCTCCTCATCACCGACGGCCTGGCACCGGTCGACCTCCCCGCCTACCTCACGTCGTCGGACTTCGCCGTCGACGTCACCGAGAACTGGCAGTCGGAGTTCCTGCAGTTCTTCCTCTACATCTTCGTCACCGTCTGGCTGGTCCAGCGCGGCTCGCCCGAGTCGAAGCAGACCGGGAAGGCCGGGCCCGAATCCGACCGGGAGCAGCTCGTCGGCGAGCACGCCCGGGACGACTCCCCGCGCTGGGCCGCCGCCCCCGGCTGGCGCCGGGCGGTGTACTCCCACTCGCTCGGCCTCGTCATGGGCGTCATCTTCCTGCTCTGCTGGTTCAGCCAGTCCGTCACGGGCACGGCCGCCTACAACGAACAGCAGCTGCGCCAGCTTGAGGCCCCCGTCGCCTGGAGCGAGTACCTGCTCCGCGCCGAATTCTGGAGCCGCACCCTGCAGAACTGGCAGTCGGAGCTGCTGGCCGTCGCCGCCATGGCCGTCTTCTCCATCTACCTGCGCCAGCGGGGCTCACCGGAGTCGAAGCCGGTCGGCGCCGCCCACGCCGCCACGGGCGTCGAGGGCTGAGCCGGCCGCCTCACAGGGCCCGCCAGCGGGCCATGGCGAAGGAGAACAGTCCGAACATGCCCAGGCCCACCGCCACCACCGCGAGGAGCCAGGGGCCGGCCGGGGTTCCGGCGAAGGCGCGCAGGGTGTCGTCGAGGCCCTTGGCCCGGGCCGGGTCGTAGGCGACGGCCGCCTGGACCGCGAAACCGCCCACCGCGGCGAACACGATCCCCCTGCTGCACCCGCCCCCGACCCCGAGGACGTCCACCGCCCTGCGCACCGCCGGCGACATCCCGGCCGGCTTCAGGTCCTCGCGGTACGAGCGCATGGCCGCCCTGACCACGATCCAGACGCCGGTCACCGCCACCGCCACCCCCGCCGCGGCCACCAGCCACTGGCCGCCCGGCCAGCCCAGCAGCCGGGTGGTGACGTCGCGGGACTGCTCGTCCGTCGAGCCGGCGCCGCTCTCCCGTTCCCCGGCGGCGAAGGCGAGCACCGTGCCGGCGACGACGCAGTAGAAGACGAAGCGCACGGCCGAGAACAGCCGCTCGCGCGCCTTCCCGCCGTCGGGGCCCGCCGCGCCGAAGACCGCCTCCGACAGCCGCCACAGCGCCATGCCGACCAGCCCGATGCCCACCGCCCAGACCAGCACCCCGCCGAGGGGCTTGTCGGCCAGCTCCTCCACCGCGCCGCCGCGGTCGGCCTGTTCGCCGCCGCCGGTGAGCGCGACGCGCAGGGCGAGCACACCGACGAGAAGGTAGATCACCCCGCGTGCCGTCAGTCCCGCCCGCGCCGCGGCGACCGTCCCGGCACCACGGGCCGCCCGTACCTCGCCGCCGTCCGGCAACCGCCTCATCGTGTCGCCCTCCGTCCCGGGCACACCCCTGGCCGTCGTCCCCCGGGGTCCCGGAGCCCCGCGCTCACGCCGACCAGGCCCAGTCGGCGACCTCCGGCAGGTCCGTGCCGTGCTCGCGGATCCAGGCGTGGTGGCGGGCGCGGGCGTCCTCCATGGCCTGGCGCACGGGGGCGGCGCGCACGGCGAGGTGCGGGACGCGGTCGATGACGTCCATGACGAGACGGTAGCGGTCGAGGTCGTTGCGGACGACCATGTCGAACGGCGTGGTGGTGGTGCCGATCTCCTTGTAGCCGCGGACGTGGAGGTGGGCGTGGCCGGTGCGGCGGTAGGCGAGGCGGTGGATGAGCCACGGATAGCCGTGGTACGCGAAGATCACCGGTTTGTCGGGGGTGAACAGCGCGTCGTACTCGGCGTCCGCCATGCCGTGCGGGTGCTCGCCCGCGGGCAGCAGCCGGGCCAGGTCGACGACGTTGACCACGCGCACGGCCAGGTCCGGCAGGTGGCGACGGACGAGCTGGGCCGCGGCCAGGACCTCCTGGGTCGGCACGTCGCCGGCGCAGGCGAGCACCACGTCGGGCTCCTTGCCGTCGTCGCCGGAGCCGGCCCAGGTCCACACGCCCGCACCACGGGCGCAGTGGGCGCGGGCCTGCTCCAGGCTCAGCCAGTCGAAGCAGGGCTGCTTGCCGGCGACCACGACGTTCACGTAGTCGCGGCTGCGCAGCACGTGGTCCGCGACCGACAGAAGGGTGTTGGCGTCCGGCGGCAGGTAGACGCGTACGGCCTCGGGGCTCTTGTTGAGGATGTGGTCGATGAAGCCGGGGTCCTGGTGGGAGAAGCCGTTGTGGTCCTGGCGCCACACATGAGAGGTCAGCAGGTAGTTGAGGGAGGCGATGGGGCGCCGCCACGGCAGCCGGCGGCTGACGCGCAGCCACTTGACGTGCTGGTTGACCATGGAGTCGACGATGTGGACGAACGCCTCGTAGCAGGAGAACAACCCGTGCCGGCCGGTGAGCAGGTAGCCCTCCAGCCAGCCCTGGCAGGTGTGCTCGGAGAGGATCTCCATGACCCGGCCGTGCCGCTCCAGGTGCTCGTCCGTGCCGACGGTCGCGGCCTGCCACGCCTTGCCGCTGGCGCGGTAGACGGCCTGCAGCCGGTTCGAGGCCGTCTCGTCGGGGCCGACGAGACGGAAGTCGCGCCGCGCGGCGGTCGCGGCCATCACCTCGGCGAGCAGCTCGCCCAGCACCCCGGTGGGCTCGTGCCGACTCGCCCCGGGCTTGTCGACCGGCACCGCGAAGCGCTCCAGGGGCGGCAGCGGCAGGTCGCGCAGCAGCAGGCCGCCGTTGGCGTGCGGCGTCGCGCCCAGCCTGCGCGTGCCCTCCGGCACGCAGGCCAGCACCTCGGGCCGGGGCCCGCCGTCCTCGTCGAAGAGCTCCTCGGGGCGGTACGAGCGCAGCCACGCCTCCAGCAGGCGCAGGTGCTCCGGGCTGTCGCGGACACCGGACAGCGGCACCTGGTGCGAGCGCCAGGTGCCCTCGACGGGCAGGCCGTCCACCTCGGCGGGGCCCGTCCAGCCCTTGGGCGTGCGCAGCACGATCACGGGCCAGCGCGGCCGTTCGGCGGCGCCCTCCCCGCGGGCGGCGTGCTGGATCGCCGCGATCCGGTCGAGTGCGGCGTCCATGGCGAGCGCCATGTCCCGGTGGACGGCCAGCGGCTCGTCGCCGGTCACGTGGAGGGGCTCGTGACCGTAGCCGCGCAGCAGGTCGTCCAGCTCGGCCTCGGGCAGACGGGCGAGGACGGCCGGGTTGGCGATCTTGTAGCCGTTCAGGTGCAGGACCGGCAGCACGGCGCCGTCGTGGACCGGGTCGAGGAACTTGTTGGAGTGCCAGGACGTCGCCAGCGGGCCGGTCTCCGCCTCGCCGTCGCCGATGACGCACGCGACGAGGAGGTCCGGGTTGTCGAACGCGGCACCGTAGGCGTGCGAGAGGGAGTAACCGAGCTCCCCGCCCTCGTGGATCGAGCCTGGCGTCTCGGGGGCGACGTGGCTGGGCACCCCGCCGGGGAAGGAGAACTGCCGGAACAGCCGCTCCATGCCGGCCGCGTCACGGCCGACGTCGGGGTACGTCTGCGTGTACGTGCCCTCCAGCCAGGAGTTCGCCAGGACGGCCGGCCCGCCGTGCCCCGGCCCCCAGACGCACAGGGCCTGGAGGTCACGGGCCCGGACGACGCGGTTGAGGTGGGTGTGGACGAGGTTGAGCCCGGGCGAGGTGCCCCAGTGGCCCAGCAGACGCGGCTTGATGTGCTCGGGGCGCAGCGGCTGCCGCAGCAGGGGGTTGCCCATCAGGTAGATCTGGCCCACGGCGAGGTAGTTCGCCGCACGCCAGTGGGCGTCCAGCTCCCGCAGCTCCTTGTCGGTCGGCGGCGCTGCCGCCGTGACGTCCCGCATGACTGCCTCCGCAACGATGGTGAGGGGGTGTACTTGTGCCGGGGTCGTGCCGTCTCCTGTCGTCACCTGGCGCCTGGTGTCGGCGCCGCCGTCTCCCCTCCGGGGTCAGCGTCCAGCGTGCCGCCTGCCCGCGGGGGCTGCCAGGGGGCGGCCCCGGCGGCCCCGGCAGCGGCCCGCGACGTGCGCATGCCGCGCCGAGGCGGGAGACTCGTCGGTACCGAGGCCCGGCACGCGCATGCGTGCCGGCGCGGAGCCGGACGGAAGACCATGGACCTGGACAGCGCGACCGAGGAGCTCTTCCGGCTGCGGCCGGAGGAGTTCACCGCTGCCCGTGACCGGATCGCGGCCGAGGCCGGGCGGGCCGGCGACCGGGAGCTGGCCGGCCGCGTCAAGGCGCTGCGCAAACCCACCCTGGCGGCCTGGGTGAGCAATCTCCTGGTGCGGGAGAGGCCGGACGAGGCGGGTGCGCTGACCGCCCTCGGGCAGGGGCTGCGCGAGGCCCACCGGAAGCTCGACGGCGGAGCGCTGCGCGAGCTGAGCCGCCGGCAACGGACCGTGGTGGCCTCGCTGTCCCGGGAGGCGGGGCGCCTCGCGGCCGAGGCCGGACACCCGGTGGGCGGCGAGGTGCAGCGCGAGGTCGAGGAGACCCTGCACGCCGTACTGGCGGACGCCCGGGCGGCACAGGAGTGGGCGGCGGGGCGGCTGTCCCGGCCGCTGACCGCGGTGACCGGCTTTCCCGGCCTGGCCCCCGACGCCGCGGAGCAGCTCGCCGCACCGCCTGCACCCGCCGGGCCCGCTTCCGGTGCGGGGCGCGGCGCGCACGTCACCGACCTGGCCGAGGCGCGGGAGCGCCGTCGCAGGAGCGAAGAGCGGCGCGAGCGGCTGGAGCGGGTGCGGGAGGAGGAACGGGCACGGCAGGAGGAATGGAGCCGCCTCCGGGAGGAGGCGGACCGGGCGGACGAGGCCGAACGCGCCGCCCACCAGCGGGTGGAGGAGCTGACCCTCGACCTCGGCGCGGCCCAGGACCGCCTCGGCGCCGCCCAGGAGGCGTCCCACCGGCTGCAGGACCGCCTGCGGGCAGCGGACCACGCCTGGCGCGCGGCCCGCCGCACCGCGGAAGCGGTGGAGTCGGAGCCGGACCCGGACGGGTAGCGGTGACCGCCCGCGCACCGGGGCCGCGGGGCCGCGCGTGACGGCCTGCCGCGCCGCGGAAGCGGTGGAGCCGGAGCCGGACCCGGACGCGGAGCGGTGACCTCCCGAGTACCGGGGCCGCCGGCCCGACGCGTGACGGCCCGCCGCATCGCGGAAGCCACGGAACCGGAACCTGCCCCCCGACCCGTCACCGTGACCTCCCGCGCCCATGGGCCGCCGGGCCGCGCGCGACGGCCCGCCGCGCCGCGGAAGCGGTGGAGCCGGACCCGGACGCGGAGCGGTGACCTCCCGCGTACCGGGGCCGCCGGCCCGACGCGTGACGGCCCGCCGCATCGCGGAAGCCGCGGAACCGGAACCTGCCCCCCGACCCGTCACCGTGACCTCCCGCGCCCACGGGTCGCCGGTCCGACGCGCCCTCCCCGCCGGCGTGCCCTCGCGCCACCTCCGGGACCGGGGCCCGGCACCGGGTCAGACCCTGCGCCATGAGTCGTTCTCCAGGTGGGAGCCTGCCTGGGGGCCCATGCGGAGCATGCCGCCGTCCACGGTCCACGAGGCGCCGGTGACGTAGCTCGCGTCCGGGCTGCAGAGGAAGCCGATCACCGCCGCCACCTCGCGGGCGTCGCCCGGTCGGGCGATCGGGACGCCGGGGCGGTGCTCCGCGTGGACGTCGATGTCCTCCTGGCCCGTCATGGGGGTGGCGATCTCGCCGGGGGCGACCGCGTTGACGTTGATGCCGTGTTCGGCGAGCTCCAGTGCCATCACCTGGGTGAGCAGCCCCAGGCCGCCCTTCGCCGCGCAGTACGGCGCGGCGCCCACCCGCGGCTGGTGCTCGTGGACGCTGGTGACGTTCACGATCCACCCGCCGTCACCCTGACGGATCATGCGGCGCGCGGCCCGCTGGCCGCACAGCAGCGGACCGACGAGATCGACGTCGAGCACCTCGCGGACCGCGCCGAGCTCCAGGTCGAGGAAGGGCGTGGCCGTGCCGACCCCGGCGTTGTTGACCAGGACGTCGATGCGGCCGAGCCGCTCGGCCAGCCGGTCGACGGCATCGGCGGCGTCCGGCAGGAGGGTGAGGTCCATCTGCTCCAGCTCGGCGCGCCGGCCCGCCGCCCGCACCTCGGCGGCGGTGCCCTCGGCGCCCTCGCGGTCGCGGTGCCAGGTGATGCCGATGTCCATGCCCTGCCGGGCCAGCCGGACGGCCGTGGCACGGCCGATGCCGGAGTCCGATCCGGTGACGACGGCGGCACGTGGTGCGGCGGGTTCCTGCGCCTTCATGAGGGGTCCTCGTCTCTGGGTGCGCGGGTCGGGGGCCGGCCCGTCCACTGACGACGCATACCCGGTCCGACGGGACCGGGTATGCGTCGTCACTCGGCCGGCGTCCGGCGTACGGCGCCCGCTCAGGCGGCGTCACGGCCGGGCGGCGTGGCCGGCCCGGCGGCCGGACCGGCGCCGGGCGGCGGCTCACGGGTGGACGGGCCCGGAACCGCCCGCAGATGCCTGCGCGGCAGCGCGTGACGAGGAACAGCGGAACCTTTCTTCAGTAGGCGCTCCTCGTACTGGTCCAGCGCGAGCACCAGGCACAGGAGCGCGGGAGGCAGGAGAAGGGCGACGGCGACCACAAGGGCTCCTTCCGGAGAACCGGGAACGCAGGGGCTACGGGGTCGGGTTGCCGGACGCGCCCGGCGCAAACGCGAGCGGCCCCCGCCGGGCGCATGCCCGGCGGGGGCCGAGGTCCTGGGAAGCGGCCGGACCGTGGCGCCGTGCTGCGGCGGCGGTCCGGCCCCCGGGGACCTCACCATCGGTACCAGCGGCCGCGTCCGCCACCGGTCCCGGCGGAACGCATCACGAAGCCGAGCAGCCAGATCACCAGAACGGCCACGGCAACCCACCACAGCACCTTGATGGCGAAACCCGCCCCGAAAAGGATCAGGGCGAGCAGGAGAACGAGGAGCAGAGGAACCATTGTCATCAACCTCCAAAGCTTCGGGTGCCCCGTCATTCGTCTTCTACGCTTTTCCGCGCTCAAACTCCCGAACTCTTCCGCGCGGACCTCATGTTTGAAACGGCCGCCAGGGGTACCCGCACCACACAAGGCCCTTGATTCGATACAGAGGCCACCCATGACCAACGCGAAAGAAACGTCCGGCACATCCGACGAGCCCGTCCTGACGGCACCGCAGATCCTGCGCGCGGCCCACGAACAGTTCACCGAGCTGACCGGACTGCGCCCCGAGGGCGTCTCCCGGTTCGAACGGGCCGAGCAGGGCTGGCTGCTGGAGGCCGAGGTCGTGGAGATCACCCGCGTCCCGGAGACGATGAGCGTGATGGCGCTCTACGAGGTGACCCTCGACGCCACCGGCCTGCTCACCGGCTACCGCCGCGTGCGGCGCTACGAGCGCGGCAGGACCGATTCCCGCTGAGGGGACCGGTGCCCGCCGGGGCGCAGCGGACCGGCGCGGTGCCCGGCGGGGCCGTCGGAAACGAGGCGTGGACGAGGCGAAGACGAGGAGAAGACGAGGGGAAGCGGTTCGACATGAGCGTAGTCCCTGTGCAGCAGGGCGGCGGAGCGGGCGGCACCAGCGGCCTGTACGACGTCCTTGAGCTGGTTCTCGACCGCGGCCTGGTGATCGACGCGTTCGTGCGCGTCTCGCTGGTCGGCATCGAGATCCTGAAGATCGACGTGCGGGTCGTGGTCGCGAGCGTCGACACGTACCTGCGCTTCGCGGAGGCGTGCAACCGCCTCGACCTGGAGGCCGGCCCGCACAAGAGCGCCGGCCTGCCCGAGCTCGTCGGCGACGTGACCGAGAGCGGCGCCCGCGGCAAGACCAAGGGCGCGCTCTCCGGCGCCGCGCAGACCGTCTCCGACGCCCTCCACCAGGTGCGCGGCCGGGGCGAGGGCCAGGAGAGCGGCACCCGGCGGTCCGCCTCCCGCAAGAAGGAGGAGAGCGAGTGACCACCTACGTCTACGGCATCACGCGCGCCGGCCGCCAGGACCTGCCGGAGGACCTCACCGGCATCGGCGACCCGCCGCTCCCCGTCCGGACGGTGACCGGATCCGGTCTCGCCGCGGTGGTGAGCGACTGCCCGCAGGAGCTGCGCCCCAAGCGCCGGGACCTGATCGCCCACCAGCAGGTCGTGACCGAGATCGGCCGCCGCGCCCCCGTGCTGCCCATGCGCTTCGGCAGCGTCTCCGACAGCGACGACGAGGTGCGCGACGTGCTCGCCGAGCACGCCGGCCGGTACGAGAAGCAGCTGGAGGAGCTCGCCGGACGCGTGGAGTACAACGTCAAGGTCGTGCACCGGGAGGACGCCGTCCTCCACCGGGTCCTCGCCGAGGACGCCGGCCTGCGCACGCTCGCGGAGGCCAACCGGGCCTCCGGTGGCGGCAGTTACGAACAGCGGCTGCGGTTCGGGGAGATGGTCGCCGAGCGCGTGCGGGAGAGGGAGGACCGCGACGCCGAGCTGGTGCGCGAGACGCTGGCGCCCCTGGCGGAGAAGACCCGCACCGGCCCGGAGAACGCCGGCTGCTTCCTCAGCCTGTCCTTCCTCGTCGACGAGTCCGCCGCCCGGCGGCTGCTGACCGAGACCGGCAGGCTGGAGAAGGAGAACCCGCACGTGGCCCTGTCCGTGCACGGGCCGCTGCCGCCCTACAGCTTCGTCGAATGACCGCCCCGTGACCCGCATCCGCCGGAGCACCCGGTGATCGGCTTCGTCGGCTGGGTGCTGCGGCGCGTCGTCGCGGAGGCCGAGCGCGTGTACTACGACCCGGCCACCGTGCAGGGCGAACTCAAGGCACTGGAGGAGCAGCTGACATCGGGCCTTGTCGACGAGGCGGAGTTCGACCGCCGCGAGGACGAACTCCTCGACCGGCTGGCGGAGGTCCGACGACGCAACGACGGGAACGGGACCGCATGAACGAGCACAGGGCGCCGGTGTCGTACGCGGACAACGGGCCGGCCAATCTCGCCGACATCCTTGAACGGGTGCTCGACAAAGGCGTGGTGATCGCGGGGGACATCCGCATCAACCTGCTGGACATCGAACTCCTCACCATCAAACTCCGTTTGATCGTCGTGTCCGTCGACAAGGCGAAGGAAATGGGGATCGACTGGTGGGAGAACGACCCCGCCCTCTCCTCCGGGGCCCGGAGCAATTCCCACGGAACACCGCGGATCCGGGAATCGGACGACGAACGGCGAGAACTGCGGGAACGGCGAGAACTGCGAGAAGAGGAACGGCGAGGGGAGCCCCGGTGAAGGACATGCCGCAGCGGTACGTGTACGCCTACGCCGTCACGCGGGACTGCGCCGCGGTGGCGGGAGCCCTGGAGACCGTCACCGGTGTCGCGGCCGAGCCCGTGGGCGGCGTCCGGCACCTGGGGCTCATGGCACTGGCCGGGAGGGTTCCGGCCGCGGAGTACGACGAAGGGGCCCTGTCCGAACGGCTGGAGGACCTGCCGTGGCTGGAGGGTGTCGCCCGCGCCCACCAGCGGGTCGTCGACGCCGTGACCGCGGCCGGCCCCTGCGTCCTCCCCCTGCGGCTGGCGACCGTCTTCCACGACGAGGCCGGGGTGCGCGCCATGCTGGAGGACAGGGGCCAACAGCTGCGTTCGGCCCTCGACCGGCTGGACGGACGCACCGAGTGGGGCGTCAAGGTGTACGCCCCCGAGCCCACCGCGGCCCCCCGCCCCCCGGCGCCGCGCGCCACCACGTCCGGCCGTGACTACCTCCGGCGGCGCGCCGCCGAACGGCACGCGCACCAGGAAGGGGAACGGCGTGCGGGCGAGGCCGCGCGCGGCATCCACACCACCCTCGCCGCTCTCGCGGAGGAGACCCGCCTCTACCCGCCGCAGAACCCCGCCCTCTCCCGGCACCCGGGCCGCAACGTCCTCAACGCCGCCTACCTCGTCCCGTGGGACAGCGCCCCGCACTTCACCTCGGCCGTGACCGGCCTCGCCGAGCACGCGCCCGGCGACGGTCTCCGCGTGGAGCTGACGGGCCCGTGGGCCCCGTACTCCTTCGTCACCCCGGACACCCCGTGACCGGCGCCGCCCTTCCCGCCGACCGCAGGCTGACCCTGGTGGACCTGCTCGACCGCCTCCTGGCGGGCGGCGTCGTCCTGACCGGCGACCTCACCCTGCGGATCGCCGACGTCGACCTCGTCCGCATCGACCTGAACGCCCTCATCAGCTCCGTCGACGCCTCGGTCGTACCGTCCCCCTGGGAGGAGCAGCATCCATGACCCGCCCTCTGGACCTCGACCGGGCCACGATCGAACGCGACCTGGTCAGGCTGGTCCTGACCGTCGTCGAGCTCCTGCGCCAGCTGATGGAACGCCAGGCCGTCCGCCGCGCGGAACACGGCGACCTCACCGAGGCCCAGGAGGAACGCATCGGCCTCACCCTCATGCTCCTCGACGAGCGCATGCGGCAGCTCTGCGCCGAGCACGGCCTGCAGATCGAGGACCTCAACCTGGACCTGGGGCCGCTGGGCCCGCTGCTGTGACGCGTTGTGCGTGCAGGACGTGTTGCCGTGCGGTGTCCGGTGCCGGCCCTCACAGACTCCAGCCGGACGTCGGTGAGGTCCTGGGTTCGGGGGCCGAGCCATGGGCCTCGACGTCGTGCTGGGCGGTGTGCAGCAGGCGGCTGCCGAGGTCGCGCAGGGCGCGGCCGGCGGCGAACTCGTCGCCGATCTCCGGAACGTTCTCGTCGCCCGGAGCGCGGCGGGCCGCCCCCGTTCCGGTGACCGAGGCGGTCCCGGTGTCGAGAACTGCTCGTGCCTTGGTGCTGTCCCCGTCCTCGGTGAGCTGAAGACGGATCTTCCACTCGGTGGTGTGTGGCATTGCTCGCTCCTCCCGGGCGCGTGCGGATCTAGTGCGTCAGGTGCACCTTCTCGTGCATGACCTCCTGGATCTCGTCGCCGGCCTTGTCGAGCAGCTGCTCTGCCAGGCCGTTGAGGGCGCGGGCGGCCGCGACGTCCTCGCCGACGCGCTGCTGGCGGCGGTCGGACGGGTTGCGGTTGGCGATGCCCTGGGCCGCGAGCTGGGAGCCGTCGTGCATCCGCAGGCGCACGTCGGCCTGTGTCGTGGCGTCGATCTCGCGGAACTCCATCTCGATGGTGCAGTCGACGATCGTCTCCATGGTGATCACCTACAGCCTGTCGGTGGGTCGGCTCGCAGTGGTCAGCCCGTACGGGCGGACGCTGCCAGATGGGTGGTGAACCAGTCCCGGGCGAGGTCCGCGACGGTGTCCAGCGCCCCGGGTTCCTCGAAGAGGTGCGTGGCGCCGGGCACCACGGCCAGGTGGTTCTCGCAGCGCAGTTGCTGCGCCGCCTGCCGGTTGAGTTCGAGCACGGTCTCGTCGTGGCCGCCGACGATCAGCAGGGTCGGGGCCGTGACCTGGGCCAGGCGCGGCCCGGCGAGATCGGGGCGGCCGCCCCGTGAGACGACGGCGGCGACGGGTTCCTGCGCCGCCGCTGCGTCCGCGGCGGCCCACAGGGCGGCCGCCGCGCCGGTGCTCGCGCCGAAGTAGCAGACGGGAACGGGCTCGCGCCGCCGCAGCCAGCGCGTGACCTCCGTCAGCCGGCGTGCCAGGGGCTCGACGGCGAAGACGTTCGCCCGGTCGTTCTCCTCCAGCGGCGTCAGCAGGTCGAACAGCAGCGTGCCCAGTCCGGCGTCGCTGAGGGCCTGCGCCACCGCGCGGTTGCGCGGGCTCAGCCTGCTGCTGCCGCTGCCGTGGGCGAAGACCACCAGCCCGGCGGCGCCGGCCGGCATGGTGAGGTCACCGGCGAGCGCGACGCGGCCGCCGTCCACCGGTAGTTTCAACGGGCCGCCGTGGGCGTCGCCGCCACCGCCGTTCTCCCGGGCCTGCTCGGCGTTCCTGCGCAGCAGCTCGATGACCTCCTCGTCCGAGGTCTGCGCGAAGTCGTGGTACCACTCGCCGACCGCCGCGAACGCGGCCGGGGTGCTGAGACAGATCAGCTCGTCCACCCGGGTGCGGAACTCCGCCGCCGCGTCCGGCGGTGCCACCGGCACGGCGAGCACCACGCGGGCTGCTCCCTGCGCCTTCGCCACCTGGCAGGCGGCCGACGCCGTGGCGCCGGTCGCGATGCCGTCGTCGACGACGATCGCTGTGCGGCCCTCCAGGGGAACGCGGGGTTGTCCCGCGCGGAAGCGCTCCGCGCGCCGGGCCAGCTCCGCCTCCTCGCTGCGCTCGACCTCCACCAGGTCGTCCTCGTCGATGCGGCTCATGCGCACGATGTCGCTGCGGATGACCCGCACGCCGCCCTCGCCGATCGCGCCGAACCCCAGCTCGCGGTGGTACGGCACGCCCAGCTTGCGGACGAGGATCACATCGAGCGGGGCGGCCAGCGCCCGGGCGACCTCGAAGGCGACGGGGACGCCGCCACGGGGCAGACCGAGCACGACCGGATTCTCGCCACGCAGGTGCCCCAGCCGCTCGGCCAGGCGCCGACCGGCGTCCACTCGGTCGATGAACCGCATGATCCACCTCTGGCCCCGGGGCCCGGCTCCGGGAGCCCCGGAAGGAAAGGGGGAAGCCGTAATTCCAAGGAAAGCCGTAATTCCAATATGACGGGCTTCGGGGGGATAGTCCACAGGGGTCCCACGACCTCCCGGAGGCCGCACGCGTACGCCGTCCCCCGCCCGTTTCCCCTCTCCTCTCCCCGCCCCTCCCCGCTCAGCCGCCCGCCCGGCCCTCCTCCGTCAGCGCCCGGCGCACCCGGGCCGCGACCTGTGCCGCCTCCTCCTCCGAGGCGTAGCGCGTGCGCGGCCAGAAGAAGCCGCGCAGCCCGTCCTTGCGGTTGCGCGGCACCACGTGCACGTGGAAGTGCGGCACCGACTGGCTCACCCGGTTGTTCGCGGCGACGAACGAGCCGGCGGCCCCCATGCCGCGCTCCACCGCCCCCGCGACCCGCTGCACCCGGGTGAAGAACGGACCCACCTCCTCGGCCGGCAGGTCGGTGAGCGTCTCGGCGTGCCGCTTCGGGACGACCAGCACATGGCCGGGAAACAGGGGCCGGGCATCGAGGAAGGCCACCGCCGTCTCGTCGTCGAGGACGCGGTGCCCGGCCGCCCCGCCCGTCGCGATCGCACAGAAGATGCAGTTCACGACACCAGTGAACCAACACCAGTGAACCAACCGCCGTCCCGCATCCGGCGGGAATCGCGCGCTCCGGGCGGTGCCCGGGCCCCGCCCGGGGCAGGCATCACCGCATGCCCCTGCTCGTGGGAACCTCGGGATGGCAGTACAAGGACTGGCGCGGCGACCTCTACCCCGCCGACCTGCCGCAACGCCTGTGGCTGGAGGAGTACGCGGCCTCCTTCGCGACCGTCGAGAACAACAACGCCTTCTACCGGCTGCCCACGCCCGAGACGTTCGCCGACTGGCACGACCGCACCCCCGCCGGCTTCGTCATGGCCGTCAAGGCCAGCCGCTATCTCACGCACATCAAGCGGCTGCGCGACCCCGAGGAGCCGGTCGAGCGGCTCCTGCGGCATGCCGCCGGCCTGGGGGACCGGCTCGGGCCCGTCCTGCTGCAGCTGCCGCCCACGCTGCACGCCGACGCGGCCCTGCTGGACGCCGCGCTGCGCTGCTTCCCCCGCCGGGTGCGGGTGGCCGTCGAGCCCCGCCACGGGTCGTGGTGGACGGACGAGGTGCGGGCCGTGCTGGAGGGCCGCGGCGCCGCGCTGTGCTGGGCCGACCACGATTCCCGGCCCGTGACCCCGTTGTGGCGCACGGCGGACTGGGGGTACGTGCGCTTCCACAGCGGCCGGGCGCAGCCGTGGCCCCGCTACGGGCGCCAGGCGCTCACCACCTGGGCCGGGCGGCTGGCGGACACCTGGCCCGAGCGGGCCGACGTGTACGCCTACTTCAACAACGACCCCGGCGGCGCCGCCGTCCACGACGCGGTCGTCTTCGCCCGCGCGGCCGCCCGGCGGCACCGCACGGTCAGCCGGACCCCCGCCCTGCGCGGCTGACCCCGCCCCGCCCGCCCACGCCCCCCCGGCGCGGCCGCCACGCCCTGCGCCGCCCGGCCGCGCATGCCACGCTGAACGGGGGGCAGCAGCAGTTGCGGAGGCGAGCGAAGGAGCGGCAGATGCCCAGGGGATCCAGCCCGAAGCGCGAGCGGCAGTACGAGCACATCAAGGACAGCGCCAAGGACCGCGGCGAGAGCGAGAAGCGCGCCAAGGAGATCGCGAGCCGGACCGTCAACAAGGAACGGGCCCGCGCGGGGGAGTCGAAGACCGCCAGCCGCAGTTCGCTCGACGACATGTCCTCGTCCCGGCGGGGCGGCCAACGCTCGCACTCCGGAGCGCAGGGGCCCACCAAGGACCAGCTGTACAACGAGGCCAAGAAGAAGAACATCCACGGCCGGTCCGACATGACCAAGGCGGAGCTGAAGAAGGCGCTGGGCCGCTGAGGACGCCCCGCGTTTGTAGGAACCGGACAGGCCGCTCCTCCCAGCGCTGACGACGACCCCACCAGCGGTGGCGCTGCGTGATCGGTGAGGATGAGCGGGTGCCCGAACTCCTCGACCCCGCCGACCCCGCCTTCGCGCGCGACCCGTACCCCTACTACGCGCGGCTGCGCGCCCAGGGGCCCGCGGTGCGGGTGCCGCTGGCCAACGGCACGCACGCCTGGCTCGTCACCGGCTACGAGCAGGCCCGGGCCGTCCTGGCCGACCCCCGGTTCTCGAACGTCCCGCCGGCCGCGGCGGGCCGGCCCAAGCCCGACTCCCCGGCGCAGCGCGCCCGCGGCTGCCTCGCCCGCCACATGCTCAACTCCGACGCCCCCGACCACGTCAGGCTGCGCCGGCTGACCACCGCCGCGTTCACCCCGCGGCGGGTCGACGCGCTGCGCCCGCGCATCGAGCGACTGACCGACGCACTGGTGTCGGAGGTGGCCGGCCGGCTGGCCCGCGAGGGCGTCGTCGATCTCGTCGACGCCTTCGCCTTCCCGCTGCCTGTCCTGGTGATCGGCGAGGTACTGGGCGTGCCCGAGGCCGACCGGGCCGACCTGCGGGAGTGGACGTACCGGGTGGGATCGCCCGCCGACGCGCTCGCGCGGGGCGCGGTCGACGAGGCGTGGGCCGGGCTCCACTCCTACTTCTCCGCACTGATCGAGACCAAGCGCAGGACCCCGGGGGACGACCTCTTCAGCGCGCTGGTGCACGACGCGCGCGAGGGCGGCCTCGACGACGGCGAGCTGCTGGCCATGGCGTTCCTGCTGCTGTTCGCCGGCTACGAGACGACCATGAACCTGCTCGCCTCGGCGTCCCTGCTGCTGCTCACCCACCCCGCCGAGGCGGCCGCCGCGCGCGGCGGTGACGAGGCCCGCTGGAACGCCGTGATCGAGGAGACCCTGCGGCACGCGAGCCCGCTGGAGGGGACCACCTGGCGGCGGACCACCGAGCGGGTCGACCTCGGCGGCGGAGCGGTCATACCGGCCGAGGACTCGGTCCTCGTCGTCCTCGCGGCCGCCAACCGCGACCCCGGCCGCTTCCCGGCCCCCGACGCCTTCCGGCCGGCCCGCTACCTGACCGACGCCGAACGCCCCGCCCCGCACCTGGCCTTCGGCCACGGACCGCACTTCTGCCTCGGCTCCCGCCTGGCCCGCATCGAAGCGGCCGTCGCCCTGCCGCGCCTCTTCGACGCCCTGCCCGACCTGACCCTGGCCGCCGACCCAACCGAACTCCCCTACCGCCCGGGGCTCCTGGTCCGCGGCCCCCGCCGGCTCCCCGTGCGCTGACACCGGCCGGCCACGGCCCGCGGCCGAACGGGTGACGAAAATCGCGCCCGGGCGGCGCCTGCCGGAAGGTGGGAGGTGTGAAGGCCAACCAGACCCCGGACGACCGGCGGCCGGGCGGGCGGCCCGGGACCGGCACGCCCGACGACCACGTCGTCGTGCTCTTCGGCGCCACCGGCGACCTCGCCCGGCGCAAGCTGCTCCCCGGGCTGCACCGCCTGGACCGCGCGGGCCTCATGCCGCGCGACTACCGCATCGTCGGCTCGGCACCCGCCGCGGCCGCGCTCACCGACGAGGAGTTCCGCGCCCACGCCAGGGAGGCCGTCCGCGCGTTCGGGACGGGCGAGCCCGAGGGCGCGGCCTGGGACGCCTTCGAGGCCAGGCTGAGCTTCGGCGCCGCCGACCCCGAGGACCCCCGGATGCTGCTCGCCGCCGTCCGCGCCGCGGAGTCGGCCCTCGGCGGCACCCCCCGCAGGCTGTGCCACCTGGCCGTCCCGCCCACGGCCTTCGCCTCCGTCGTCGGCATGCTCGGCACCACCGGCCTCGCCCGGGGCGCCCGCCTCATCATCGAAAAACCGTTCGGCACGGATCTCGCGTCCGCCCGCGCCCTCAACGAGACCGTGCACGCCGTCTTCGACGAGTCGCAGGTCTTCCGCATCGACCACTTCCTCGGCAAGGAGTCGGTCGACAACATCCTCGCCCTCCGCTTCGCCAACGGCCTCTTCGAACCCGTCTGGAACCGCGACCACATCAGCCACGTCCAGATCGACGTCCCCGAGACGATCGGCATCGAGGGCCGCGCCGGCTTCTTCGAGGAGACCGGCACCTTCCGCGACATGGTCGTCACCCACCTCTTCCAGGTGCTCGGCTTCGTGGCCATGGAACCCCCGGTCTCCCTCGGCGCCCGGGCCCTGCGCGAGGAGAAGACCAAGGTCTTCCAGTCGATGCGGCCCCTGGACCCCGCCCACGTCGTCCGGGGCCAGTACGACGGCTACCGGGCCGAGCCCGGCGTCGACCCGCACTCGGACACCGAGACCTTCGTCGCGCTGCGCGCCGAGATCGACAACTGGCGCTGGGCCGGCGTGCCCTTCTACCTCCGCTCCGGGAAGTCCCTCGGCCGGCGGCGCCAGGTCCTCACCCTCCACTTCAAGCGGCCGCCCCTGAGCATGTTCCCGGACCGCCCCCGCACCGGCCCGGCCGGCCACGGCAACGCCCTGGTCGTCGACTTCGACGACCCCGGCTGGATCGCCGCCCGCTTCCTGGTCAAGGAACCCGGCCCGGCCATGCGCCTGACCCCCGCCCGGATGACGTTCCAGTACGGCGACTCCGTCCGGCAGCAGCACGGCCTGGAGGGCTACGAACGGCTGATCCTGGACGCCATGCTCGGCGACCAGGCGCTGTTCACCAGCGCGGACGGCATCGAACGGCTGTGGGAGGTCTCCGCCCCGCTCCTCGCCGGTCCCGGCCCGGTCGAGCCGTACCCCGCCGGCTCCTGGGGCCCCGCCCGTGCCGACGAGCTCATCGCCCCCCACCACTGGTACCTGCCGGACATGGCTTCCGACGAGCCGGGAAGCGGAACACCATGACGAAACTCGGCCTTCCCGACGGCATCCGCGCCTGCCTGTTCGACATGGACGGCGTACTGACCCAGACGGCCACCGTGCACGCGGCGGCATGGAAGGAGACCTTCGACGCCTTCCTGCGCCGCCGGGACGGCGCCGGTTTCCGGCCGTTCGACGCCGCCGGGGACTACGACGAATACGTCGACGGAAAGCCCCGCGCCGACGGCGTGCGCTCCTTCCTCGCCTCCCGCGGCGTCACCCTGCCCGAGGGCGGCGACGACGACCCGCCCGGTTCCGACACCGTGCGCGCGCTCGGCGACCGCAAGAACGCCCTCGTCCTCGAAAAGATCAAGGAGATGGGCGTGCGGGCCTACCCCGGCTCCGTCCGCTACGCCGAGGCCGCGCGCGACGCGGGGCTGCGCCGCGCCGTGGTGTCCTCCAGCGCCAACTGCCACGACGTGCTCGTCGCCGCCGGCATCGACGGCCTCTTCGAGGTGCGCATCGACGGGCTGGTCGCCGCCGAACAGCACCTCCCGGGCAAGCCCGCGCCCGACACGTTCCTCGCCGCGGCCCGCGCCCTGGGCGTACCCCCGGCCGAGGCCGCGGTGTTCGAGGACGCGCTCGCGGGCATGGAGGCCGGCCGCGCCGGGAGGTTCGGCTTCGTCGTCGGCGTGGACCGGGCCGGCCAGGCCGGGGCGCTGCGCCGGCACGGAGCGGACGTCGTCGTGGAGGACCTCGCCGAGCTGCTGGAGGAGGACGCGTCGTGATCACCCATCCGGCGTACCGGGTCGAGCCCTGGTGCCTGCGCGAGACCGAACTCAACCTCGACGTGCTCTCCCAGAGCGAGTCCGTCTTCGCCCTCTCCAACGGACACGTCGGCTGGCGCGGCAACCTCGACGAGGGGGAACCCCACGGCCTGCCCGGCACCTACCTCAACGGCGTGTACGAGTTCCGTCCGCTGCCCTACGCGGAGGCCGGCTACGGCTATCCGGAGTCCGGCCAGACCGTCATCAACGTCACCAACGGCAAGCTGATCCGCCTCCTGGTCGACGACGAGCCGTTCGACCTGCGCTACGGCAAGCTGCACAAGCACGAACGGGTCCTGGAATTCCGCACCGGGCTGCTGCACCGCACCGCGGAGTGGACCTCGCCGAGCGGGCGCACCGTGCGGGTGAAGTCGACCCGGCTGGTCTCCTTCTCCCAGCGGGCGGTCGCCGCCGTCGCCTACGAGGTGGAGCCGCTGGACGGGGACGTGCGCATCGTCGTCCAGTCCGAGCTGGTGGCCAACGAGCAGCTGCCGCACGCCGGGGGCGACCCCCGGGCGGCGGCGGTGCTGGAGACGCCGCTGGTCTCCGAGCAGCACGCCGCACACGGCCCGCGGATCCGGCTGCTGCACCGCACCCACCACAGCGGGCTGCGGCTCGGGGTGTCGGCGGCGCACGTGGTGGACGGCGGCGAGAAGACCGAGATGTCCTCCGAGAGCAGCGACGACCTCGCCCGTTTCACCATCACCTCGCGCCTGTGCTCCGGACAGCGGCTGCGGGTGGAGAAGTTCGTCGCGCACGGCTGGTCGGCGATGCGCTCCATGCCGGCGGTGCACGACCAGGTGGACGCCGCCCTCGCGGGCGCGGTCAGCACCGGCTGGCAGGGCCTGGCCGACGAGCAGCGCAGCTACCTCGACGGCTTCTGGGCCCGGGCGGACGTGGAGGTGGACGGCGACGCGGAGATCCAGCAGGCGGCGCGGTTCGCCCTCTTCCACGTGCTGCAGGCGGGCGCCCGCGGCGAGGCCCGGGCCCTGCCCGCCAAGGGGCTGACCGGCCCCGGGTACGACGGGCACTGCTTCTGGGACACCGAGACCTTCGTCCTGCCCCTCCTGACCTACACCGCGCCCCAGGCCGTGGAGCAGGCCCTGCGCTGGCGGTACAACACCCTGCCCGCCGCGCACGAGCGCGCCCGGCAGCTGGGCCTGAAGGGCGCCGCCTTCCCCTGGCGGACCATCAACGGCGACGAGTGCTCGGGCTACTGGCCCGCCGGGACGGCGGCGTTCCACATCAACGCCGACATCGCCGACGCCGTCGTGCGCTACATCCGGGCCACGTGCGACGAGACCTTCGAGCGGGAGGTGGGGCTGCCCCTGCTGGTGGAGACCGCCCGGCTGTGGCGCTCGCTCGGCCACCACGACCACCACGGCGACTTCCACATCGACGGCGTGACCGGCCCGGACGAGTACAGCGCAGTCTCGGACGACAACCTCTACACGAACCTGATGGCGCAGCACAATCTGCGCGAGGCCGCCGCCCTGGCCGAACACCACCCGGACCTGGCCGCGGCGCTGGGCGTCGACGACGAGGAGACCGCCGCCTGGCGGGACGCCGCGACGCGCATGTCCGTGCCGTACAACGACGAGCTGCAGGTGCACGAGCAGTCGGAGGGCTTCACGCGCCACCAGGCGTGGGACTTCGCCCACACCGGGGACGACCAGTATCCGCTGATGCTGCACTTCCCCTACTTCGACCTCTACCGCAAACAGGTCGTCAAGCAGGCCGACCTCGTCCTGGCGATGTGCCTGCGCGGCGACGCCTTCACCGCGGAGGAGAAGGCCCGCAACTTCAGGTACTACGAGCAGCTGACGGTGCGGGACTCCTCGCTGTCCGCCTGCGGCCAGGCGGTCATGGCCGCCGAGGTCGGCCACACCCGGCTGGCCTACGACTACCTGGGCGAAGCGGCGATGATGGACCTGTCCGACCTGGAGGGCAACACGCGCGACGGCATCCACATCGCCTCGCTCGCCGGTACGTGGTTCGCCCTCGTCGTCGGCTTCGGCGGCCTGCGCGAGGACGACGGCCTCATCGGCTTCACCCCCCGGCTCCCCGAACAGCTGGGCCGCCTCGCCTTCACGGTGCAGTTCCGGCAGCAGCGGCTGCGGGTGGAGATCACCGACAAGAAGGCGACCTACACGCTGCTGGACGGCGACACCCTCCGCATCCGCCACTGCGGCGAGTGCCTGACGCTGTCGGTCGACGTGCCGGAGACCCGCCAGGTCCCGGTCATCACCGCGGGCCGCGCCCCCGAACAGCCGGCCGGCCGGGGCCCCGCCCGCCGCGGGCGGGCCATCGGCCATGCCGAGGAGCCGGCCCGCTGAGGGCGCCCGCGGCGGGCGCAGGGCCGGATGCGACGATCACCTGCATGACGCACATCAACCTCCTGGCCCTCTGCGGAAGTCTGCGCGAGGGATCGCTGAACTCCGCGGTCGCGCACGCGGCCGCCGGCCTGTGCCGGCCGCCCGCCGCCATGACGGTCCACGGGGGCCTGGACGGGCTGCCCTTCTTCAACCCCGACGTGGAGAGCAGCACCCCGCCGGCCGTGGTGCAGGACTTCCGTGCCCGGCTCGCGGCCGCCGACGCCGTGCTCATCGCGAGCCCCGAGTACGCCCGCGGGACGAGCGGCATGCTGAAGAACGCCCTGGAGTGGGTGGTGGGCAGCGGTGAACTGGTGGCCAAGCCCGTCGCCGTGGTCACGGCCTCGCCGTCCGCGGCCGGCGGGGAGCGGGCCCAGGCGTGGCTGCGCGAGACCCTGGAGGTGATGAGCGCGCAGGTGCTGCCCGAGTCCCTGCGGATACCGTGCGCGAGCGCCAGGATCACCGAGGGCCAGGTCACGGACCCGGTGCTCCTCGGCGAGCTGACAGGGGTGGTGGAGGCCATGGTCCGGGCGGTGGAGACGCTCCGCCGGCCCGTGGCCTGACCCGCGCCTCAGTCGCGGTTCCTGAACCAGCTCCTGCGCCAGCCGTAGCCGCTGCCGCGCAGCCGGCGCTGGACCTTGTGCAGCACGGGGTGGCGGTCCCGCTGCTCGCGGGCGCTGCGGTCGAGCTCCTCGGCCAGCCGCTCGGTCCGCTTCTCCACGTCGAGCTCGTCCAGGATCCGGTCCATCTCCGCCAGCAGCGCCCCGTGCAACTGCCACTGGCGCGGGTGCCGCTGGACGGACTCCAGCAACAGGTGGGCCGCCCGGTCCCGGCTCGCCCGGCCCGCGGCCAGCTCCCGCACGAGCCGGTCCTCGGCCTCCTCGGCGTTGGCGCTGACCTGGGTGGTGATCAGCACGGCGAAGCTCTCGACGGCGCGCGCCAGGTGCCGGAAGACGTCCTCCAGCGCCTCGGCCACGTCGTCGGGGAAGAGGTGCTCGTCCCTGCGTTCCTTGGCGAGGTCGGTGAGGGTCCGGCAGATGACCCGGAGCACGACCGCGGCGATCTCCAGCGCGTCGAGGCCGGTGCGCAGGACGACGCGGAAGAGCAGCCCCTCCTTGACCCGGGGGTTGAACCTGAGGCTGTCCTCGGCCTGCCGGAGCGAGGCGTCCACCTGGACGATGTCGTGGTCGAGCCGGCGGGCCTCGTGGAGCCGGGCCGCCGCCTCCTCGACCGGCGTGTGGCCGCACACCTCGTCCCCGACGCGCTGGAGCAGCTGCCCCATCCGGCGGGAGAGGTGCTCGATGGCCTCGCTCGCGGGCTGCACCCAGACCGGCGGCACGAACAGGACGTCGAACAACAGCCCGACGACGGCGCCGATGAGGGTCTCCAGGACCCGGTCCCACGCGGTCTCCGCCACCCGGGTCACCCCGAGCACGAGCATCGCGCTGATCGCCACCTCGGGAACGAATTCACCCGCCCGGACGAAGCGCCCGATGACCAGCGACGCGAGGATGATCAACCCCAGGCTCCACCAGGTGAGCCCGACCATCACGCTGAAGCCGATGGCGATCAGCACGCCCGCCACCACCGAGTTCACCCGGCGGATGCTGGTGGTCAGGGTGGAGTAGAGCGTGACCTGGACGACGAGGAGCGCGGTCAGCGGCGCGGTGAGCGGCGCCGGCTCATTGCTCAGCTGGAGGGCCACCACGTAGGAGATCACCGCGGCCAGCGTGGAACGGACCGCCTGCACGAAGGCCGGTTCCCGGTGGCGTCGTACCAGGGTCGTCAGGGGGTCGGTGATATCAGGCACCTTGTGCCTCTTCCCGTCCCGGCTGTCTCCCTCACCTCATATGTTTCTTCCATGATCGATCATGAGGTGGTCCGCGTGTTCACCGGCCCGCGCGGGGAGGCCGGGAACCCGCTCGGGATCGTCCCGGACGGCGGTCGGGTGCCGAAGGAGCGGGCACGGCAGCAGCTGGCGGCGGAACTGGGCTTCAGCGAGACCGTGTTCGTCGACGACGCCGCCACCGGCCGCGTCGACATCTACACGCCCTCCTCCCGCCTGCCGTTCGCCGGACATCCGCTGGTCGGCGTCGCGTGGTTCCTGCGGCGGCAGGGGCGGGAGGTGAGCGTGCTGCGGCCGCCGGCGGGCGAGGTGCCCACCCGGGAGGAGGACGGGACCACCTGGATCCGGTGCCGCGCCGAGTGGGCCACCGGCCGGCGCACCCGGCGGTACGGCACCGTCGCCGAGGTCGAGGGGCTCCCGGCGCCGCCGCCGGGTCAGGGGTGGCTGTACGCGTGGGCCTGGGAGGACGAGGCGGCCGGGCGGGTACGGGCCCGGGGCTTCCCGCGGCGCGGCGACGGCATCGCGGAGGACGAGGCCACCGGGGCCGCGGCCGTCACCCTGACCGCCGGGCTCGGCCGGTCCCTGACCGTCCGGCAGGGCGCGGGCTCGCAGATCCTCACGCGCTTCCACGACGCCGGCACGATCTCCCTCGGCGGCCGGGTGACCCCCGCGGGCCCGCGTCGCTGACCCCGGCGCCGGGCGTCAGCCCTCGGCGCGGGAGGTCAGACGGAGGCGGGTCTCCAGTTCGTGTTCGCCGGGCACGGTGCCCAGCAGCTCCACGCCGAAGACCGCCTCCAGCTCCTCCCGGACCTGGCGCACGGGGTCGGCCGCACCGAAGAGGTCGACCGAGACCGTCGCGACGGGCTGCGTCCGCACGGCCGCGGCGCCGGCGTCCTGCGGGCTGCGGGTGCGGGCGTCGACGACCATGCACCAGACGGTCGGTCCCGCGCCGGGAGCGGCGGCACGCGTCTCGCTGCGTGCCGGTCCGGTGCCCTCGGGGAAGGCGGTCTCCAGCGCCGCGAACACGGCGCGCGCGTCCTCATGGCCGCAGCCGGTCAGATGAACACTGACATGGTCCGCGCTCTCGGCCCCGCTCATCACCGGTGCTCCTCTGCCCTCAGGGCGCGCTGCCGCGCCGGCTCCTCGCATCCGAGGCTACGGGCGCGCCGGGCACCCGGCACGGCGACGGGGCCATCCGGGGGCCGGAACGCTCCGGCGCGGCCGGGTGCCACCGGGGGTGCCCTTGACCGCCGGGGGAGCGGGGCGGACCCTCACAGGGGGTGTCCTGCACGTGAGTTGACGGTGACCGCACGAGCGGAACCCCACGGTCCGCCCCGCTGACGGCCGCACCGGAGGACAAGATGAGGATCGCGTTCCTGGGCTACGGCGAGATCGGTGCCACGGTACTGGCCCCCATCGCCGCCGCACACGAGCCGGCCGTGGTCGTCACCCACCCCGCCCGCTTCGGCGACCTGCACGAACCGCACGTGGCCAAGCTCGCCACCGACCTGGGCCTGCCCGTCGTGGAAGCCCGCCGCGCCGACGAGGCGCAGGCGGTCGCCGCGCTGCGCGCCGCCCGCCCCGACGTCCTGGTGTCCGCGAACTGGCGGACCGTCATACCCCCGCCGGTCCTCGCGATCCCGGCGCTCCTCCCGCTCAACGTCCACGACGCACTGCTCCCCGGCTACGCCGGCTTCGGCGCGGTGAACTGGGCCGTCCGCAACGGCGAGAGCCGCACCGGCCTGACCGTGCACGTGATGGAGCCCGAGCTGGACACCGGTCCGGTGCTGTGGCAGGTGGCCGTGCCCATCGCGCCGGACGACACCGCGACCACCGTGCAGCAACGCCTGCTGGAGCAGTACCCGGGCGCCGTGCTGGCGGCCCTGGACCGGGCCGCGTCCGGGGTGCGGCCGGTGCCGCAGCACGGCGGCGGGGCCTCGTTCTACCACCGCATCACCGAAGCGGACACGCGCATCGACTGGACGCTGCCCACCGGCCGGCTGGCCGACCTCGTACGGGCCCACAGCGACCCTTTCGTCAACGCGTGGTGCACCTTCGCCGGGCGGAAGCTCTACGTCAAGCGGGCCGCGCGGCCCTCCCGGCCGCACCGCGGCACACCGGGGCGGGTGGTGCGGCACACCGACGGCGGCGTCGTGGTGGTCTGCGGGCGCAGCTGGGAGTCCGGCGCGGACGGGATCGTCCTGCTCGACGTGCGGCCGGAGCACGGCGGTGTGCAGCCGGCGGCCGAGGTGCTCCGCCCCGGCGACCGCCTGGAATGACACCACCCCAAGCAATCCTTTGAGATGATGGTGGAATTCTTTATTCGACTTATAGAGTGAAGGTCGGTAGCTTCGTCGGTGTCCGATTCCCCGACACCGATGGGCGGTGTTTCCGTTGATGGGCGAACGCCGAGCGGCGACTCCCTGGAAGTACATGGCCGCGACCGCGATCCTGTGGGGATCGGCCTTCCCGGCGATCCGCGTCGCCCTCGACGGCTACTCCCCGACGGCCATGGCGGTCCTGCGCCTCGCCTTCGCCGTCGTCTTCCTGCTTCCCTTCCTGCTCACCGGACGCATCAGCCGGCTCCGGCGCGGCGACCTCCTGCGGATGGCGGGGTTCGGCCTGACCGGAATGACGGCCTATCAGCTGCTCCTCTACGCCGGTGAGCAGCACGTCGAGGGCGGCACCGCCGCCATGCTGGTGGCCACCTCGCCCGTCTTCGCCACCGCCCTGGGCATGCTGGTGCTGCGCGAACGCCCCGGAGCCCGCGGCGTCGCCGGACTCCTGATCGCCCTGTCGGGCGCGCTCGTGGTCGCCCTGGCCGGCGGTGGAGGCGGCGGATCGCAGGCGGGCATGGTGATGATCGTGCTGGCGGCGGCCTCCCAGGCGACGTCGTTCATCCTGCAGAAGCCCCTGCTGCGCCGCTACTCCGGCATGGACTGCATCTTCTACGGCAGCCTCTTCGGCCTCCTGCCGCTGCTGCTCTTCGCCCCGGAGGCCGCGGGCGGCCTGGCGACGGCCGGCTGGCAGCAGACCGCCGCCGTGGTGTGGCTGGGCCTCGGCTGCACCGTCCTGGCCTTCTGCACCTGGTCGCGCGTGCTCAAGGCCGCCTCCGCGTCGACGAGTTCCCTCGTCCTCTACGCGGTGCCGGTCGCCGCCCTGGCCCTGGACGCGGTCCTCCTCGGCGCCGTGCCCACGCCCATGGCGGGCCTGGGCGGTCTGATCGTGCTGGCGGGCGTCGGCACGGCCGCGGTCCGCAGGCCGGCACCGCGCCCCTGCCCCACGGACGACGCCCCCGCCCCGGTGGCCGACGAGCCCGCCCCCGCCCCCGTCGCCGAGCGGGTGCCCGCCACCGCCGGGTCCGGCCGGTAGGGACGCA
Source organism: Streptomyces cinnamoneus (assembly GCF_014650495.1). GTDB lineage: Bacteria > Actinomycetota > Actinomycetes > Streptomycetales > Streptomycetaceae > Streptomyces > Streptomyces cinnamoneus. The sequence goes on from NZ_BMVB01000001.1 coordinate 486,157, forward strand.
GCACCCCACCGTCTCCCGCCGAGCCCCACCAGGCCGTGTCCTGGTGGGGCTCGCGGTCTGTCCGGCGGACGCGGCCGAGGGCTGCCGAGCCGGCGGAAGCGGCCCCGCGCAGCGCCCTAGGGGCGTGTCCGATGGGTCAGCACAGACCCTACGACGCTCCCCCAGCTACCGCTGGGAGGTGCCCCCAGGCACGGCACCTCGCCGCGTTGTCGCATCACCCGAGTACGCCCAGTACGCGGGAGATGCTCCGCCTTGCGATGCTCCCCCAGCTACCGCTGGGAGGTGCCCCCGGCACCAGACGCCGCGGGGCCCGCACCGACCCATCGGACACGCCCTAGTCGAGGAGCGCGCCGCAGGAGACGTTCACGGTGGCGGCGGTCATCGAGCCGGCCCGGTCCGAGGCCACGAACGCCGCCACGTCGCCCACGTCGGCCAGGGTCGCCCCCCGGCGCAGCAGGGTCGCCTCCTCGATGCCGGCGACGATCTCCGCACGGCCGGGAAAGTCCGCCGGGAGGCTCTCCGGCACGCCCCCGGACTTGAGCGTCACGAAGCGGATGCCGTGCGGGCCCAGCTCGCAGGCCCACTGACGGCGCAGGCCCTCGACGGCGTCGAGGGCGACCACGAACCCGCCCAGCCCCGGCACGGCCTCCGGACCCGACCCGCCGAACGCCAGGATCACCCCGGACGACCGCTTGACCATGTGCCGGGCGGCGGCCCGCGTGGTCAGGAAGTGGGTGCGCACCGCGTTCCCGACCGGCCGGCAGAAGTCCTCGGCCGCGATCGTGGCCAGCGGTTCCTGGACGTCTCCGTACGAGATGAGATTGAACGAGATGTCCACGCGCCCGGTCTGTTCGGCCACCGCGTCGACGAAGGCGTCGACGGACTCCTCGTCGAGCGCGTCGACGCGGGCGGCCTCGGCCGTCCCGCCGGACGCGCGGATGTCGTCGGCGACCCGGTCGAGCCTGGCCCGGGTGCGGCCGGCCAGGAAGACGACGGCCCCCTCGGCGGCGAAGGCGCGCGCCACGGCGCCGCCGATCCGGCCCCCCGCCCCGTAGATCACGGCAACCTTGTTGTCGAGCAGCATGCCCCCTGCCTACACGGGGTGCGCCCCGCAGCGCCCGGGGACACGCGGGCGACCTGCGTCCCGGGCGGGAAAGGGGCGCACGCGCGGCCCGCGGGGATTGTCAGACCCCGGTGCGAGACTTCGTCCGTGAGATGGGCAGTGGCGCAGACGGGTGACGGGGGCGTCCGGCTCTGTCCGGTCGACGGGCAGGGGCGGCCGGCCGGGCCCGTCGTGGCCGAGCGGAGCCTCGCGGACGCGGTGCGGGCCCGGCCCGAGGCCGGGCGGTGGGTCTGGCGGTCCACGGCACAGACGTACGGGCAGCTGCTCGCGGCGGGCGTCCGCGTCGAGCGGTGCTACGACGTGGAGGCCGCCGAGACGCTGCTCATCGGCCATGAGCAGGGGCAGTCGGGTCAGCCCCGGTCGCTCGCCGCCGCGTGGGCCCGGCTGCACGGGCTGCCGGTGCCGGCGGATCCGCCCGCGCGGGCGGCCGGCGGCCAGCCCTCGCTCTTCGAGCCGGGGCCGGTGCCCCTCCCGCCGGGCACCGACGAGCTGGAGGCCCTGCTGCAGGTGTACGCCGCCCAGCAGTCCCGCACCGAGGCCACGGCGTACCCCGGCCGCATGCGGCTGCTGACCGCCGCGGAGTCGGCGGGCACGCTCGTCGCGGCCGAGATGGGACGGGCGGGCGTGCCGTGGCGCGCGGACGTGCACCGGGCGCTGCTGACCGAGCTGCTGGGGGAGCGCTACCCGGGCGGCCAGGAGACGCGGCGCCTGGCGGAGCTGGCCGAGGAGGTCTCGCAGGCGTTCGGCGTGCGCGTACGGCCCGACCTGCCGGCCGACATCGTCCGGGCCTTCGCGCGCGAGGGCATCGCCCTGTCCTCGACGCGCGCCTGGGAGCTGCGCGGCATCGACCACCCCGCCGTGCCGGCGCTGCTGGAGTACAAGAAGCTCTACCGCCTGCACACCGCCCACGGCTGGGCCTGGCTGCAGTCCTGGGTGCGCGACGGGCGCTTTCGCCCCGAGTACCAGCCGGCCGGCACGGTCACCGGCCGCTGGACCACCAACGGGGGCGGCGCCCTGCAGATCCCCAAGGTCGTCCGGCGGGCGGTCGTCGCCGACCCGGGCTGGTGCCTGGTCGTCGCGGACGCCGACCAGATGGAGCCGCGCGTCCTGGCCGCGATCTCCCGCGACCCCGGCCTGATGGACGTCGCCGGCAGCGGCCGCGATCTGTACGGCGATCTCGCCGAGCGGGTCTTCGGGGGCGACCGCGACCGTGCCAAGCTCGCCGTGCTCGGCGCCGTCTACGGCCAGACGTCGGGCGACGGCCTCAAGCACATGGCGGACCTGCGCCGCCGCTTCCCCCGGGCGATCGCCTGCGTGGACGACGCGGCCCGCGCGGGCGAGGAGGGCCGTCTCGTGCGGACGTGGCTCGGCCGCACGTGCCCGCCGTCGGCCGCCGGCCACGACGAGGAGGCGGGCCTGCCCCAGGAGACGGAGCCCGCCTCCTGGGGGAGTTCGGCGAGCGCGCGGGCGCGGGGCCGGTTCACGCGCAACTTCGTCGTGCAGGGCAGCGCGGCCGACTGGGCACTGCTCGTACTCGCCGCGGTGCGGCAGGCGATCGCCGGCCTCCGCGCGGAGCTGGTCTTCTTCCAGCACGACGAGGTCATCGTGCACTGCCCGCGCGAGGAGGCGGCCGACGTGGTGGAGGCAGTCCGCGCGGCCGGGGACCGTGCCGGGCGCCTCGCCTTCGGCGAGACGCCCGTACGGTTCCCGTTCACCACGGCGGTGGTGGAGTGCTACGCGGAGGCGAAGGCGTAACGTTACGCCGGCCTGTCGGGCCGCCGGCCCGGCCCGGCCTGTGCCCGGCTCAGGCGATGCCGGCGGGCTCCGCGGTGCGGCGCAGCGCGTTCTTGTCGGGCTTGCCGGCCTCGGTCAGCGGCAGGGCGTCGGCGAAGGAGATGCGCGCGGGCTCGTACATCGCCCCCCGCTCCGTGCGCACCAGGTCGCGCAGCTGCTCTTCGTCCACGCCGCTGCCGGGCCGGGACACCACGACGGCGTGGACCTGCTCCATGCGGTCGGCGTCGCGGACACCGAAGACGGCGCTCTGCAGCACCTCGGGGTGGGAGTTCAGCAGGTCCTCCAGCTCGGACGTGTAGACGTGGCCGCCCACCACGATGATCATGTCCTTGAGCCGGTCGACGACCGTCAGGTACCCCTCCTCGTCGAGGAATCCGACGTCACCGGTGTGCAGCCAGCCGTCGCGCAGCACCTCGGCGGTCAGTTCGGGCTGCTTCCAGTAGCCCTGCATCAGGTGCGGCGAGCGCACGCAGATCTCGCCGTGCTCGCCGTCGGGCACCGTGCGGCCCGAGGTGTCGCGGACGGCCACCTCGACGCCGGGCAGCACCTTCCCCGCCGACCGCAGCCGCTCCGGACGCCCAAGGTCGTGCTCCTCGGCCGCCAGCACGCTGATCCCGCCGGCCTCGCTCTGCCCGTAGAACTGCACGAGCACCGGGCCCAGCCGGCGCACCGCGTCGGCGATGCGGGCCGGTGACGCCTGGCAGCCGCCGTACATGAGGGAGCGCAGGCTGGAGGTGTCGGTGCGGGCGGCGTCGGGGTGGTCCAGCAGGCGGTACAGCAGGGGAGGCAGGAGGAAGGTGTCGGTGATGCGCTCGCGCTCGATGGCGGCGAGCACGGCCGCGGGCTCGAAGTCCTCCAGCAGCACCACGATGCCACCCAGGCGGAGGGTGACGTCGGTGAACAGGCCGGCGATGTGGGCGAGCGTGGTGCACACCAGCTGGCGCCGCGGCTCGTCCTCCTGTGCGTCCGGCGTCGAGAGACTGAGGCCGTCGACCTGCTCGAAGGAGGTGCAGATCCCCTTCGGGTGGCCGGTGGTGCCGCCGGTGTGGCGGATGCTGCACACGTCCTGCGGCCGGGCCCGGCCCGGCACCGGGGCGTCGGACTGCGCGGCGGCCAGGTCCAGCAGGTCGGTGCCGGTGTCCGTGGGGCCGAGCACGAGGACGGACTCCACCGGCGCCTGCGCGGTGATCTCGGCGGCGCGGCCGGCCCAGCGCGGGTCGACGACGAGGGCGCGCGTCTCGACGTCGCGGACGATCGCGGCCTGGGCATCGGCCGACAGCTTGTTGTAGAGGTGGTTGACGCTGCAGCCGATGAGGTTCGCCGCGTAGCGGGCGGCGACGATCTCCGGCAGGTTGCCGCTCAGCAGGGTGACGGTCTGCCCGGGGCCGAGACCGATCCCGGTGAGGGCGCGTGCCATCCGGTAGACGAGCGCGCGGAACTCGCCGCCGGTGACGCGGCGTTCCTGATGGACTAACACCTCCCGCCCGGGGGCGGTCTCCAGGACGTCCAGGGTGGCTTCGACGTACGTGCGGAAGGGGTTCGTGGCGGCGTGCATGGGGGTGCTTCCTTCTGCCGGGGTGAGAGCGCTGAGCGCTCCTTTGGTTACCTTGGGCAATTATATGGAGGATGCACCTATCTGATCAACGGGCCCTGTCTGCCCCTCGTGCCGTCGGCGCAGCAGCCCCGCCTCAGCGCAGGAGCTCCGCCGCCACACCGAGGTCCGAGACCAGTCCCGCGTACGCGGCGGCCCGCTCGGCCTCGTCGGCGCGCAGCACGGCCGAGGGGTGGACGGTCGCCACCAGCATGCCCTCCGCGGCCGCTTCGCCGTCGAACACCGGCAGGGGGAGCGCCACGCCGCGTCGCTCGCCCACCCGGAACGACGAGCCCAGCAGCGACTTGCCCGCCGTGGCGCCCAGCGTCACCACCACCTCCGGCGCGATCTGCCGCAGTTCGGCCAGCAGCCAGGGTCTGCAGGCGCTGATCTCCCGCAGGTTCGGGGCCTTGTGGATGCGTCGCTTCCCCCGCGCCGCCTGCTCGAACTTGAAGTGTTTGACAGCGTTGGTGACGTACGCCTCGGCCGGATCGATCCCGGCCTCGCCGAGCGCCCGCGTCAGCACGCCCCCGGCCGGGCCCACGAACGGCCTGCCCTGCCGGTCCTCCTGGTCGCCCGGTTGCTCTCCCACGAGCACGACGCGCGCCGAAGCCCGGCCGTCGCCGAACACCGTCTGCGTCGCCTCCCGGTACAGGGGGCAGCCCCGGCAGCCCGCGGCCGCGTCGCGCAGCGCCCTCAGGCCGCCGCGGCCGGGGACGAACGGGGCCGCGTCGTACCCTTCCCCGCCGTTCGGCCGGGGCCCTTGCGCCACATCTCCTCCAGGACGGTCGGCACCGTCAGGTGCGGTACGGCGCACCTACCACCGGTACCAACGGCCTCCGCCGGAGCGCATGACGAAGCCCAGCAGCCACACGATCAGCAGGATGATCGCGATCCACCACAACGCCTTCAGCGCGAAGCCGAAGCCGAAGAAGATGAGGACGAGGAGAAGAACGAGGAGCAGTGGAAGCACGGAGAACACCTCCCGGAACGGACTGCCCGCGCACGGGCAGCGTGCTGTACCTCCAGTGTCGCTCCCATGGCCGTACCTCGCCCGTCCGGACGGTGCGGGCCCGGGCCGCGGCCCCGGGTCAGCGCCCGGCGAAGCCGTCCAGCGCCTCGCGCACCCGGGCCCGCGTCGAGCCGCCGCCCTTGTGTCCCGCGTCGTCGACGACGATCAGCCGCGCGTCCGGCCAGGCCCGGGCGAGGTCCCAGGCGGTGTCGAGCGGGCTGCTCAGGTCGAGACGGCCGTGGATCAGCACGCCCGGGATCCCGGCCAGCCGTCCGGCGTCGCGCAACAGTGCGCCCTCCTCCAGCCACGCCCCGTGAGCGAAGTAGTGCGAGGCGATCCGGACCAGCGCCAGCCGTGCCGCGGCGGGCCGTCCGCCGTAGGGGTCGGGCGCCCCGCCGGGTTCGAGGGAGAGCACCGCGTCCTCCCAGGCGCACCAGTCGGCGGCCGCCCTCGCCCGTACTCCCGGGTCGGGGTCCTCCATCAGCCGCGCGTAGGCGCCGACCGGGTCCCCGTCGCGGCCCACCCCGGGCACCCCGGCCAGGAAGCGTTCCCACTGCTCGGGGAAGAACCGGCCGACGCCCCGGTAGAGCCAGTCGATCTCCGAGCGCCGGGTCGTGGTGACGCCGGGGATGACGATCTCCGACACGCGCTCCGGGTGGCGCTCGGCGTAGGCGAGGATCAGCGTGGAGCCCCACGAGCCGCCGAACAGCAGCCAGCGCTCGATGCCCAGATGCTCCCGCAGGCGCTCCATGTCGTCGAGCAGGTGGCCGGTGGTGTTGTGGCGCATGTCGGCGGCGGGGTCGCCGGCGTGCGGCGTGCTGCGCCCGCAGCCGCGCTGGTCGAAGAGGACGATCCGGTACCGCCGGGGGTCGAAGGGCCGGCGGGCCCCGGGCGTGCACCCCGAGCCCGGCCCGCCGTGGACGACGAGCGCCGGCTTGCCCTCCGGGTTGCCGCAGACCTCCCAGTGGACGAGGTTGCCGTCCCCCACGTCGAGCATCCCCTCGGCGTAGGGGTGCAGGGGCGGGTGGAGCTCGCTCATCGCGGAGGCTTCTCCTCGGGCAGGTGCGTGCGTGCGCAGTGTCGGTGACGGAGGGTCAGGAAGCGGGGACCGTCCCCATGAGGGCGGCGAACGACACCGGGTCGGCGTCGAAGCCCCGGACGGTGTGGTGGAACTCCCAGCCGCCGGAGCCGTTCCGCCGGAACTCCGCGACCGTCGCGGCCGTCGCCTCCGCCACCCCGGCGAGGTCGTCCGTCGCCAGCTCGGTGTACCCCGAGCGCACCCGGACGCCGGTGCCGGCGACGTCGCCGAACGTCAGCCGGCCGTGGGTCTGCTGGACGACCACGCCGACGACGACCCTGACGAACGTGGGCGCCAGCCGGTCCAGTTCGAAGCTCATCACCTCGTCGAAGCCCAGGCCCTGACCGGTCCGGCTGTCCCGGTCGAGCGTGATCGTCCCGTCGGGGGAGCGGCTGTCGAAGTGCACGAGGTAGGCGGGCTCGCCGTACGGCGCGTCGGCGCCGTACGTCGCGGCGATGAGGTCGAGGTCGTGGGGCGGCCGTCCCGGAGGGCTCGGGTCCCACTTGATCGCCACTTCGACCTTCTCGATCCCCTTGTACGGACTGCTCATTGGGCTCCCCTTCCCATCGCGCGCCGGGCACCCATGGTGCCACGCCCGCCGCAGCGGGGAACCCGTCCTTGCGAGGACCGCTTCGATGCTGGCCGAAGGCGGGTGACCCCGTGCCGCCGGCACTCCACTATCCGGAGGGAGTCCCCCAAGACCGCCGGTCGGGACTCCTTCCGGGAGGAGAGAGCCTTGCAGATCCGCTTCGTACCGGCCCTCGGGGTCACGGCAGTCGTCGCACTGGCCGCCCTCACCCTGTGCGCGGCGCCCCCGGCCGGGGCCGAGCCGCAGGGCGGGCCGCAGGACGCCCGGGTGCCGGCCGGAGTGACCGCGGGCCTCGCGGTCTACGACCGGCAGACCGGCGCCTTCACCGAAGAGCTCAACACCCGCACGCGCTTCCGCTCCGCGTCGGTGGTCAAGCTGTTGATCGCGCTCGACCACCTCTGGCACCGCGGACCGGGCTACGAGCTACCCGCCGACGACCGCGAACGCCTCGGCCTCATGCTGCGCAGCAGCGACGACGACGCGGCCAGTCACTACTGGACGCACAACGGCGGCAGCGCGATCGTCGAGCGGATGGTGGCGCGGCTCCGCCTCGCCGACACCGTTCCCCCGCCGTCCTCCCACCCCGGCCACTGGGGTTACACGGGCCTGACGGCCGCGGACACCGTCAGGATCTACCGCTACCTCCTCGAAGAGGCGCCGGCGCCCGTGCGCGAGGTCGTCATGGGCGAGCTGCACCGGGCCACGCGCCACGGCACGGACGGCTTCGACCAGGGCTTCGGCACGGCGGCGGCGTTCGAGCGCCCCTGGGCCGTCAAACAGGGCTGGTCCGGCTTCCGTCCCGACGGCAGCGCGGAGCCCCCTCGCCCCCGGGGCCGCACGGGCGGGGGCGTGGACCTCTCACGGCCCGCCCTGCACACCACCGGCACGGTGGGCGAGGGGGACCGCACGATAGTCGCCGTCCTCACCCTGCACCCGCAGGGCACCCCCTACCGCGAGGCGTACTCCGCGCTGGGCCGGCTGACCCGGGCGCTCGACGTGCCCGGGGCCGTCCGCACCCGCGGCTGACCCGGACCACGGCGGCCGCGGCCCGGGTTCAGCCGCGGGGGCGCTGCCGCCAGCCCCCGACCAGTTCGGTGCCGACGGCGAACGCCGCGACGGTGGCGATCAGGGGCTTGACGAACAGCACGTCGTCCGCCTGCCACCCCCAGACGGCGAGGGCGGTGAAGAACGGGAACATGAGCAGGCGCAGCGCCCACCAGCGCACGGGCCGGCGGCGGGTGTAGGCCGCATCGGGCGCCGCCGCGCCGGACGCGTCGGCCTTCTTCCAGTGGGCCGCGGCCTTGCGCCGGGCGACGATCCGGGCGCCGGGCAGCCCGGTGAGCGCCTCGGCCCGCGTCCCGAAGGTCTCGGGCAGGGGCGGCATGCGCAGCGCTGCGACCAGATCGGCCTGGCGGCGCGGCGCATCGTCGTTGCCGCGCAGGAGGGCGATCAGGGGCCGGACGTCGTCGATGCCGTAGGCGCGGGCCACGGCTTCGGCGGTGGCGGTCGTCGCCTCCAGGTCCGGGACGGGGGCGGCCGGGTCCCACTGGTGCTCGGCCAGCCGGTCGCCGTTGTGGACGAGGGTGAAGCCCCGCCGGTCGCCGGAGCGGTGCAGGACGAGGGCCGTCCACCGCTCGCGCGTGGTGAAGATGCCCGCCGCGCTGACGAGCCGGTCCCGGGTCATCAGCGAGCCGCGGCGGGCGGGGTCGGGGTCGAGGGCCACCTCGACCAGGGTGTGCCAGCCGTTGGCGCCGGTGGCCAGGCGCAGCGGTGTGCTGTTGGCGGAGGTGGCCTCGGCGACGGTGTCGAGCGTCGCGGAGACGACGGCGAGGGAGCAGTGCTCCGATTCCCAGGTCGGGGCGCCGGCCTGGGCGGGAAGGGCGACGGGCTGCGGGGGACGCCCGAAGAGGGGGGTGTTCATGGCGACCTGGATCCGCACGCCGGTGCGGAAGTCCAGGAACTGCTCGCGCGCGTCGCCGAGGTAGGCCCAGGGGAATGCGGTGGCGTGCACGCCGATGGCCCGGAACTGCTCCAGCGCATCGGCCCAGCGGCCGGCCCGCGCGAGCATCAGGGCGAGGTGGTTGCGCACCGCGGCGATCTCCTCGTCGCCCGCCTCGTAGTGCGCGACGAGGTCGAGGGCGCGCTCGACCGCCGCGTCGATGCGGGCCGGGTCGAGGGGCCCGTCCTCGACGGCGGAGGCGACGACCGCGTACTCGACGGCCGCCAGCAGCGGCAGGGCGTGCAGCAGGGAGCCGGGCAGGGCCTGGTCGGCGGCCTGCTCGGCGAAGGCGAACATCTCCTCGTGGGAGCCGAACCACTTCTCGCACAGGTACTGCAGGGCCGAGGCGTGGCAGCCGAAGTGGTGCGAGGAGCGGGCGGTGGCCTCCTGCCAGTAGCCGTCGAACACCTCGCGGGGGGCCTGGCTGCCCCGCGCGTGGGTGAGGGCCACCCGCCAGGGGACGGGGTCCGTGGGGTTGAGCTCCACGGCGGCGCCGATGACGGGCACCGCGTCCTCCAGCAGCGTGAAGAAGCCGCGGAACCGGTCCTCGCTGACGTGCTCGGCCCGTGCGCTGCTGCGGATCTCCCACGCCTGGTGGATGCACAGATCCGCCTTGACCAGCACCGCGTCCGGGTCCTCGGGCGCGGCGGAGAGCCAGGCGTCCAGCCAGCCGGGGTTGTGCAGGGCGAATTCGGCCAGCGCGGAGACGTAGGTGTTCCGGCGCTCCCACTGCATGCCGAGCCGGGTGGCCGCCAGGAGCTCGCGGGCCGGCTCGTGGTCGCCGCCGGCGGCCGCGGTCAGGGCGGCGCGCAGCGGCGCGTCCGGGGCGTCGAGGACGACGGCCTCGTCGGGCGGCAGCCCCACGCTCAGGGTGGAGGCGTGGCGGAGCATGCGCGGATAAGTGATCAAGGAACGCGGAGAGAACATAGGTTCCCTATTAAAAACCGTGTTCCGGCCATGGCCCAATCCCTGACGGCCCGTCGGGCGGTCCGCCCCGCCGGGTCTGTCCGGCGGGGCGGAATCCGGGTGGTGCGTCGGGGCGTGGGGCGGTCGTGCGGGGCCGGGCCTCAGGTCGTCTGCGCCCGCTCGTAGAGGCTCTTGGCCTCGTCGCCGAAGTAGGGGCCGAACATCCTGTTCGGCAGGAAGGTGTAGCCGAAGCTGTTGACCGATGCCTGCAGGCCGGTCCCGGTGGCCTCGTCGAAGGAGGTGAACCACGGCCCGCCGCTGGAACCGCCGGTCATGTTGCAGCCGAGGCCGTGGTCCTTGGTCAGGAGGAAGTCCTTGGTGGCGGTCCCGCTGCAGTGGATGAGCTTGCTGCCGTCGTAGGGGGAGGCGGCGGGGAAGCCGAAGGAGTACATGGCCTTGTTGTACCCGCCGTTGAACTCCAGGCCCTGCGCCCCCACCGCGTCGGTGAGCCGCTTGCCGTCCAGCGGGCCGACGACGGCCGCGCCCACGTCGAAGTTCATGCCCGTCTGCTCGTTGGCCACCCACTCCGGGGTGGCCATGGTCGTGGTCGCGCCCCACTTGCCGTGCGGCGCCTGCCCGTCGCGGTAGCCGGGGACGAACACCCAGTTGGTGTGCCAGCTGCCCTGGTACTTGACGCAGTGCCCGGCCGTCAGCACGGTGCTGCCGTTCTTGCTGGTGACGGCGTTGCCGGAGCAGGAGGCGGTGCGGTTCTGGAAGGTGAAGAACACCCGGCCGGAGGTCCGTTCGACCGCGCCGCCGCCGGTCCAGGGGCCACCGGCCTGCGGGAAGGACCTGACGCCCGCCGAGGGGGCGGTGGGCGCGACGGTCGTCGGCCGGCCGCCGGGCGCGGGGGCGCGCAGGGCGCCGGGGGACGCGGTGGCGGCGGGCGGGTCGAGCGGGGTGGCCGTGCGCATGCGCTCGGGGGTCCAGAAGGCGGCGGCCCGCTGCTGCGCCGCCGCCGTGGCGGTGTGCGCGGTCGCCGGTGCGGGGGCCGGGGCGGCGCCGGCCGGGGTGGCCTGCACGCCCGTGACGGTCAGGGCGCCGGCGGCCAGCAGGATGCCGGTGGTCGTGCGGCGGGGACGTCTCACGCGTACTCCTTCTGCCGAGGCCGCGCGGTGCGGAGCGGTCCGCGCGGACCGTGTGGGGGCCGGGCCGCGGCGTCGGCGGCCCGGGCAGACGAGTGGTGCGGATTGACGGTGCGTGAGGCAGAGTGCCACGGGACGCCATGATTTGACAGGGGCGCGTCAAAGATGGGTCGTGCGTGCGGTGGTCATTCGAGTGATCTCCCCGGTTCACCGATCGGGTTTCTCCGTCGAGCGGGTGTGATCAATATATGAATGACCGCCAGGGCCGCCCCAGTGGCGGATACGACCCATCGCCTACCGTTTCCGACATGAAGATCTCCGTGCTGGTCGTCGACGGCACGTCCGACTCCGGCCTGGCCGCGGTGCTGGACGTCCTGCAGACGGCCAACGAGCTGCGCGGGGAACTCCCCCAGCCCCCGCCGCCCTGGCAGGTGACCTGCGTCGGTCCGCACGGACCGGTGCGCACCGCCGCCGGGCACCTCGTCACGGCCGTCGCTCCCGGGGCCGCGCCGGCACCGGACGTGCTCGTCGTGCCCGGCGTCGGCCACAAGCAGCCGGAGCTTCTCGCCACATGGGTCGCCGCACCCGAACGCAAGCCGGTGCAGGACCTGGTCCGCACGGCCCGCGCCGCCGGGGTGCCGCTGGCCGCCGCGTGCACCGGAACGTTCCTGCTCGCGGAGAGCGGCGTCCTCGACGGTCACCCGGCCACCACCAGCTGGTGGCTGGCGCCCCACTTCCGCAAGCGCTACCCCCTGGTCGCCCTCGACGAGACCCGGATGCTCGCGCACGCCCCCGGCATCACCACCGCCGGAGCCGCCACGGCCCACCTGGACCTGGCGCTGGGCCTGGTGCGCGGGACCAGCCCCGCGCTCGCCGACCTGACCGCCCGCTACCTGCTCATCGACACCCGCCCCACCCAGGCCGGCTATGCCGTCCCGAGCCACCTCGCCCGGACCGACCCGACGGTCAGCGCGTTCGAACGCTGGGTGTGCGACCACCTCGACCGGCCCCTGCGCATCGCCGACGCCGCGCGCGCCCAGGGCACGAGCGAACGCACCCTGCAGCGCGCCGTCGACCGGGCCCTGGGCGTCTCGCCCCTGCGCTTCGCCCAGCGCATCCGCCTGGAACAGGCCGCACACCTGCTGCGCACCACCGACCTGCCCACCGAGGCGGTGGCCCGCCGGGTGGGCTACGAGAACGCCACGACGCTCACCACCTTGCTGCGGGAGCGCCTGGACACCACCCCCGGCCGCCTGCGCCGCCAGGCCCTCGGCCGGCGGTGACCTTGCCGCCGCACCGCGCACGCACCGAACCCCATCGCACCACCGCCGGGAGGCGCTCCCCATGACGAAGACGGGCACGACGCTGGTCGTCGGGGCGGGCATGGCCGGGCTGTACGCAGCCCGCGCACTGCACCGCGCCGGACACGCCGTCACCGTGCTGGAGGCCCGGGACCGCCTCGGCGGCCGGCTGTGGACCGAGGAGTGGCAGGGCCTGCGCATCGACCTGGGCGCCTCCTGGATCCACGGCGTCGAGGGCAACCCCGTCACACGGCTGGCCGAGGAGGCCGGGGCCGCCACGCTGGTCCACAACGCCGGCACCCTCACCTACGGCCCCCGGCCGGGAACGGTCGTCCACGCCGCCGACGGCCGCCGCCTGAACGGTGCGGAGACGCGCGAGCGGGAGGCCGACCACGAGGCCGCCGGCGAGAAGCTGTTCGCCCGGGCCGGGGACGCCGACGACGGGGAATCGGCCGCGGCGGGGCTGCGCGGCGTGCTCGACGCCTCCGGGATCGGCCCGGAGCGTGCGCGGCGCGTCCTGGAGGCGCGCAGCCGCATGACGGAGGACGACTGGGGCGCCGGCATCGAGGAGATCTCGCTGGCCGGGATGGTCCGGGGCGAGGACTTCGAGGGCGACGAGGTCGTCTTCCCCGACGGCTACGGCCGGCTCGCCGAGCACCTCGCCCGGGGCCTGGACGTACGGCTCGGCCACCCCGTCACGCGCGTCACCCACGACGCCGGCGGCGTCACCCTCCACACCGACGGCCACGGCGCGTTCACCGCGGACCGGGCCCTGCTCACCCTGCCGCTCGGGGTGCTCAAGGCCGGCGACGTCGTCTTCGAGCCGGCCCTGCCAGCGGCCAAGCAGGACGCCGTCGGGCGGCTCGGCATGGGCCTCTACGACAAGCTCTACCTGCGCTTCCCGGAACCCTTCTGGGACGACTGCCTGGTGATCCGCCAGGAGGGCACCGCGCACGGGGCCTTCGCCCACTGGTACGACCTGCGGCACGTCCTGCGCGCCCCGGTGCTGGCCGCCCTCAACGGCGGGCCCGTCGCCCGCCGCCTCGAAACGCTGGACGACGCCGCCGTCGTCCGTGCGGCCCTGGACGTGCTGCGCCGCATGTACGGCGAGGGGGTGCCCGAGCCCGTGGCGCACCGTCTCACCCGCTGGGGCGCCGACCCGTGGGCGCGCGGCTCCTACTCCTTCCCCGCCACCGGCTCCCGCGCCGGCGACCACGACGCCCTGGCCGAACCGGTCGGAGAACGCCTGTACTTCGCGGGCGAGGCCACCTCCGGCGACCACAGCAGCACCGTCCACGGCGCGCTGCTCTCCGGCCTCCGGGAGGCCCGTCGCATCCTGGGAGGGTGAGCCGCGGGCCGGCTGCGGTCAGTCCGTCGTCCCGATCCCGTCGAGTCTGTCGAGCCAGGCCAGCTGGATCGACTCCAGGATGCGCAGGTTGCAGCGGGCCGGGTCGTCGCTGAAGGCGCTCAGCGCGGCGGCCCGGTCACGGATCTCCGTGAAGTCGACGGTCAGCGGCTCGGCCGCGGGGTACTGGGCGGCGAGATCGGCCGCGATCTGCTCGATGTCGGTCCATCGCATGGGCCGAGTGTGTCCGAACCGGACGCGCGGGTCCAGGGACGGTGGTTCATCCGGCGGACCGGTCACCCGCAGCGGCCGATTCCCTGCGGCGCCGCGCGTCGGTGACGGCGGGGAACGCGCCGGCCAGCAGCAGCGCCGCGGAGCCCCACAGCGGCAGGTGGAAGAGGGTGATGTCACCGTTGAGCCAGTGCGCCGCCACGGCGACCGGCACCAGCGCCACCACGCCGATGACCGTCGACCTGAGGTGGCCGCCCCCTCCCCGGCGCAGTTCCCAGGCGACGAAGACGGCGGCGAAGAGGACGTAGAAGGCGATGCGTTCGGGGGTGACCGGCAGGCTCGTCGTCCAGCGGGTCAGGTGGGCGAGGAGCAGGGCCGTTCCGAGACACGCGCCCGCGACGCCGGCGAGGTAGCCGATCCGCTGCCGCAGGGGCCGGCGTTCGCGGGCCCAGGCCGCCGCGAACGCGGCCACGTCCTCGCCCACCACGTCCGTTGCCGACCGCCCCGCCGCGGCCGCCTCCTCCAGATGTGCGCGCAGCTCCTCGCGCATCTCCCGCATCGAGGTGTCGTCGACGCCCCGGTAGATCCAGTTGCTCTGGCAGATCGCCAGTATCTGTTCGTCGGTCATGATGTCCGTTCCCCCTCCGTCCCCGCTTCCAGCGTCCGGCTCACGGCCGGGGCGAAGCCCTGCCAGGCGTGGCGCCCGGCGGCCAGCTCCGCCTGCCCGGCACCGGTCAGCCGGTAGTACTTGCGCGGCGCCCCGCCCGCGGCGGACGGGGCGCGGTACGCGTCGATCAGCGCGGCCCGCTCCATGCGGGCCAGCAGCGGGTAGATGCTGCCTTCGCTGACCAGCTCCAGCCCGCTCGCGGCCAGGGCCTCGACGAGCTCGTAGCCGTACCGCGGCCGCTCCTCGATGAGCGCCAGGAGGCACAGGTCGAGCACCCCGCGCAGGAGTTGGCTGCGGCGTTGGTCACCCGTGCCGGGCGGCGCCTTTGTCATGCAGTACAAGGTAGTCGCGGATTGTCTTGCGCAGCAAGGTAATGGGGGAAGGCGAAGCGGAGGTGAAGCGTCCGGTGGCCTAGTCCCCGGAGCCGATCAGGCGCACCGCGTTCAGGGCGGCCGCCAGGGCGCGGTCGTCGCCGTCCTCGGCGCCCGCGGCCACGTCCAGGGCGGTGTCGGCGAACTTGATCACGTGCGCGTCGCCGTGCGCGGCCGCCCGCTCGAAGACCTCCTCCGCGGTGACCGACGAGGCGCCGGGCGGGGAGAGCGGCGTGTGCGCCGCGTAGAGGGAGGTGATGGCCGCGGTCGCCGCCCAGGCCACCACGAGCGAGGGCCGCCACAGCTCCTGCGGCAGGGCGGGCAGGGTGCGCAGCACCGCGTTGGGCGCGGTGGCCGCGTGGACCATCATCACGCCGTCACCGTGGCCGTAGGCGCCGTAGTTGAGGGTGGCGGCCCGTACCAGCGCGGTCAGCTGCTCCCGGACGGCCTCGGGGGAGTCGGGCACGCACAGGGAGTCCGCGGTGGCCGACCAGCCGCGGGTGGCGGGCAGCTGGGCGTAGCCGCGCAGGGGCGTGACGTTCTGTTCGGCGATCCGGGGCAGGGTGGCCAGCGCCTCGGCGGGCGCCGCCCGGCCGGCCGGGTCCACGGTGACCGGCAGGGTGGTGTGGCGCGCGGCCCAGTAGCCCAGGGCGTGGGCCAGCTCCGACCGGCGCGGGGCGTCCTCGCCCAGGGCCGTCAGGGCGCGCACGGCATGGCCCACTCGGATGGCGGGGTGGGTGGCGGCGCCGGCGATGCCCGGCAGCAGGCGGGGCCACCACTCGGCGAGGACCTCCCGCCAGGGCTGCACGGTGACCTGGTGGGAGAAGTAGACGGTCCAGTCGGTGACCCGCAGGGGGTCCCCCAGGGCCTCGCGCCAGGTGGCCCCGGTGATGCGGCTGCGGGGAGGCGGGACGTCCTCCAGCCTCTTCTCATAGGTGTCCAGCCAGCGGTGGACGCTGTCGCCCCGGCCCCGGTGGGCGAGGGCCTCGACCGTCATCGGGCCGTGGTTGCTCAAGTACTCCCTGAACTCCGGGCCGTGGCCGTGGAGGCGGTGCAAGGCTTCGTCGAGAGTGCCGCTCGTCGTGTCCATGCGCCGAGGCTAGGCCGCGTACCGTCCCGGCCGTAACGGTCGCGGGCCCTACACCGGAGGTCGTACGGCGGCCCCCGGGCGGCAGGCGTCCGGCTCACACCTGCGGGTGTAATCCCGATTCCGGCGTATGCGTCCCCCTTGGCGGGGAATAGCCAGTATGCGGGGCCGTTCCGCCATGCGGTCCGAGCCGGTTCCGGTACGGCAGTTCCGGGGGAGACAAGGAGCGACGGCATGACCACTTCGTCCGCCACACCCTCGCCGGCCGACGGCTTTCTCCCCGCCCGGCCGCCGGGCGAGGCGGTCCACGAGTGGGCGGTGGACCCGCTGCCCGCCCTGAACTTCGACCCGCTGCTGCACCGCCTGCTGCGCGAGGAGCCCGTCGCCCGCATCCGTCTGCGCTACGGCGAGGGCGAAGCCTGGCTGGTGACGCGCTACGAGGACGTCAAGACCGTCGCCTCCGAGCCCACCCTCAGCCGCGCCCTGACCGTCGACCGCCCCGTCACCAGCATGACCCCGCACGTGGTGGCACCCGCCGGCGGGATCGGCCGCACCGACCCGCCCGACCACACCCGGCTGCGGCGCCTGGTCGCGCAGACCTTCGGCCGCAAGCGGGTGGCGGCCCTGCGCCCGAGGGCCCAGGAGCTGGCCGAGCAGATGACCGGCCGGATGGCGGAGCTGGGCCCGCCCGCCGACCTGACGGAGTGCCTGACCGGGCCGCTGCCCGCCCAGCTCATCGGCGACCTGCTGGGCGTGCCCGCCCACGACATCGACCGGCTCCAGGGCTGGCGCGGCGTCATCCTCTCCAGCAACCACTCGCAGGAGGAGAGCGACGCCGTCAAGCGCGAGATCGCCGGCTACTTCCGCGAGCTGGCCCGCCACCGCGCCGACCACCCCGGCGAGGACCTGTTCAGCGCCCTGGTCGCGGCCCAGGGCGAGGGCGAGCTCAGCAACCCCGAGCTGATCTCGCTGGCCGTCATGCTCGTCCTCAACGGCATGGACGCGGTCCGCAACCAGGTCTCCAACATGGTCTACGCCCTGCTGACCCACCCCGAGCAGCTGGCCCGCCTGCGCGCCGAGCCGGAGCTGCTGCCGCAGGCGGTGGAGGAGCTGCTGCGCTACATCCCCCACCGCAACGGCGTCGGCCTGCCCCGCATCGCCACGGAGGACCTGCACGTCGCCGGGGCGACGATCCGCCGCGGCGAGGTGGTCTACGTGTCCTACCTGGCGGCCAACCGCGACTCCTCGGTCTTCAAGGACCCCGACCGGCTCGACATCGCCCGCGACGAGGCGCCCAACCTCTCCTTCGGCCACGGCGCGCACTACTGCGTGGGCGCCCTGCTGACCCGGATGGAGGCCGAGGTCATGCTCTCCACGCTGCTCGGCCGCTTCCCGCGGCTGCGCCTGGCCGTCGACGAGGAGGACATGCGCTGGCGGTGCGGCTCCATCAACCGCGGGCCCGAGGCCCTGCCGGTCACGTGGTGAGCGCCGCTCACGCGTCCTTGCCGTCGGCGGAGGGCGACGGCTCCCCCTCCGCCAGGGCCAGCAGCTGCTCGGCCGTGACCCCCTCGGGCACGGGCGACGGCGCGGGCGTGCGCAGGGGCGGCTGCCAGCCCGCCTCCCGGTCCCAGGTGCGGACGATGCGGGCGGGCGCACCGGCCACCACCGCATGGTCGGGAACCTCGCCCCGCACGACGGCCCCGGCCGCGACCACCACGTTGCGGCCCAGCCGGGCGCCCGGCAGGATCACCGCCCCCGTGCCGATCCAGCTGCCGGGACCGATCTCGACGGCCTCGCTGCGGGGCCACTGCTTGCCTATGGGCGTGTGGGGATCGTCGTAGCTGTGGTTGGTGGTCGTCACATAGACGCCCGGGCCGAAGAAGCAGTCGTCGCCGATGGTCAGCGACGCGTCCGCGATCACGTGGCTGCCGCGTCCCAGGACGACCCCGTTGCCCAGGCGCAGCAGCGTGTCGGGCCCCAGGTCGAGGTCGGGCATCATGCCGGCGGTGAGCGTCACGTCCCGGGCGATGATGCAGTGCTCGCCCACCTCGATCCACGGCTCGCCGAAGACCGTCCCCTGCGGGAAGGCGAGGCGCGTGCCCGCGCCGAGCCGCCGGAAGCGGTACGGGCCGGGGCGCTCGGCGGTCACCGCACCGGCGTCCCGCACCCAGCGCGCCCCGCGGTGCACCGCCCGCGACACGGCACGTCGCCGCCAGGCGGCGAGGGATGAGAACACGTTCTGCTGGGTCGGCACCCCCTCACCGTACTCAGCGCGCCCCGGCCGGATCGCGCCCAGTGCTGTGATCTTCGACCCACCGGGGTCACCGGGACGAGTGAGGCATGGCCGGGCGGCCGGATGGCGAGAATCCCCTCCCGCCCGGCCCCGCCCGGGCACCGGGACCGATCACCCGTACGCCGATCCGAGGAGACACCCCCATGCCCCGCACCTCACCCCTCCGGGTCCGCCCCGCCCTCACGGGCGGAGCCGTGGGCACCGCGCTCGCCCTGCTGGCGCTGCTCGCGCCCGCGGGGCAGGCCGCGCCCGCCGCCACGTCCCTGCGCTTCACCAAGGGGACCCAGGCCCACTCCCGGCTGACCGTGCTGAAGGGACAGCGGACGGTCGCCGCGTTCCGGGCCGGCTCCGGCTTCAGCGACCAGGAGTGCGCGCGGGGACGGGGCTGGCTCCCCGACGGGACCTACACCCTCGGCGGCCACCACACCGCCTACAACGGCAACCTCGTCAAGGGCTACGCCATCGAACTGGGCAGCAAGCGCTGCTGGGACGGCACCTACCGCAACGAGCTGTTCATCCACAGCGAGATGACCCGCGGCGGAGGCCGGGGCGTCCCCGAGGACCAGCGCTGGGACGGCAACGCCGACTACCACTCCCACGGCTGCATCAAACTGCGCCCCGAGGACATCAAGAGCCTCTTTTGGATCCTCGGCCGGGAAGGCTGGCCGACGACCCTCAAGGTGACGCACGGCTGAACCACGGGCACCCGCCCAGGGCGTCCACTCCGGTGAAAGACCGGCGGGGCCGCGCCGCCCGGCACGGCCCCGCCCACCGCCGCCGATACGGTTGCCCTCCTGCTGACGACGCACTGCCCGCTGGAGGAGACGCCATGGCGGTGGACTTCGACCTCGGCCCCGCGGCCGACCGGATGGCCGGCCTGCTGGAGGCCGTGCCCCGCGACCGGCTCACCGCCCCCACGCCCTGCGCGCACTACGCCCTCGGGGACCTCATCCAGCACGTCGACGGCCTCTCCCTGGCATTCACCGCCGCCGCCACCAAGGCCGCCCCGGCACCCGGCACCCCCCAGGGCCCGTCCGGGAACGCCGCGGCGCTCGGCGACGACTGGCGCACCCGCATCCCCGTGCAGCTCGCCGCCCTCGCCGACGCCTGGCGGGACCCCGCCGCCTGGGAGGGCACGACCCGGGCCGGCGGCGTCGAACTGCCCGCCGCCGTGGCCGCCAGGGTGACCCTCGACGAGCTGATCGTGCACGGCTGGGACATCGCCCGCGCGACCGGACAGCCGTTCGACTGCGGCGAGCCGGAGCTGCGCGCATGCCTGGAGTTCGTCTCCCGGTTCGCTCCCGGACCGGACGGATCGCCCGCCCCCGAGGGCCTCTTCGCCCCCGCCGTCGACGTGCCCGCCGACGCCCCGCTCCTGGACCGGGTCATCGGCCTGACCGGACGCGACCCCGCCTGGACGGCGGCCTGACGCCGGCCACGGGACGCCGTGCGCCGCCGTGGCGCGGAACGTACCCGCGGCGACCGGAACGCCTGGCCGTCGGCCACGCCCCCCTCCTACGATTGCCGTAACCGGGGGAGAGGCTGGGGCCATGGCACGCAGGACCACCGAACTGGGGCGCGGCATCGAGAACGCCGTCGGATGGACCATCAGGAACCTCGACGGGGTCGTCGCCCTCGGCGCCGCCCTGATCATCGGCGCCCTGGACGTCTTCGGCCAGCAGATCGACGACAACGTCACCTCGGGAGCGACCCTCCTGGTGCTGGCCGCCCTGGTCTTCGGCACCCTGACCGAACGGCGGCGCCGCGTCAGCGACATCCGCACCGCCATGACCGGCACCAAGCACGCCCTGGAAGACCTCACCATGGTGCGCTCGCTCTCCGGCGCCGAGCTCGAACGCGCCCTGGACCGGGCGCGGCTGAGCACCGACCGCTGGGTGTTCAAGGGCGGCACCGGCACCTACCTGCGGGCGGTGACCCTTCCCGTCTGCGTCCGGGAGGCCCAGCGCCAGCGCCGCTCGCTCGCGATGAAGATAGACATCGTCAACCCCGCGGACGAGCAGGCGTGCGCGGCCTACGCCCGCTTCCGCCAGACCTTCGCCCACCGGCTGCACGTCGTCCCGCCGGAGGCGTGGAGCGCCGACCGCACCCGCAAGGAGTCGTTCGCCACGGTCCTCGCCGCCTGCTGGTACCAACAGCGCCTGGACACCCTGGAGATCGACGTCTACCTCTCCTCGGTCGTGCCCACCCTCCGGTTCGACCTGTCCGGATCCTGCCTGATCATCACCCAGGACGACCCGCAGCGGGTGAACCTGCTCGTGGAGCGGGACCGGCCGCTGTACGACTACTACGTCACCGAGCTCCACCAGAGCCGGGAGCAGGCCCATCACCTCGACCTGTCCCGCACCGAACCGCTGAGCGAGGAGCCGACGGTCGACGAGGTCCTGCGGCTCTTCGAGGGGCTCGCCCTGCCGCTCCCCGCGGCCTTCACCGACCGGGAGGTCGGCGACATCATCGACAAGGCACTGCATGCGGAGAATCCCTACCGGAGGTGAACTCCCGAGTGCGCCGCAGCCCCGTGGAGTACGGACTCATCGAACAGGCCATGGCCGAGGGCGGGACGGAGGGCGGCGCGGTCACGGCGCTGTTCGCCGCGGCGGCCGCGGCCCTTGAGGAGATCGCCGCCGGGCGCAGCGGACCGTGCGCCGTCCGCCACCCCCTGGGCTTCCTGTGCCTCCCGGTGCACCGGGAGGACGACCGCGGAGTGTGCGTGCACGTCTTCGGCTCCGGGACGCCGGGCCGGGCGGCGGCCGGGCTCACCACCTCCGCCGTCCACGCGCACAGCTGGGACCTCGCCAGCTGTGTGCTGTACGGCCGCGTGGGCAATCTGCGGGTCGAGGTGCACGACCGGCCCGAGGACCCGACGCACCGCGTGTACGCCGTGCACAGCGACGCCTCGGCGGTGGACGAGATCCGGCCGACGCCCCGTCTGGTGCGGTGCACGCCGGGCCCCGAGGAGACCAGCTCCGGCGGCGAGATCTACACCCTGCCCGCCGGACAGTTCCACGCCACCGTCGTGCCGCCCGGCACCGCCGCCGCCACCCTGCTGTTCGGCCGCACCCTGCCCGGGCGGCGCGACCTGAGCCTCGGACCGGTGCATGGCACCCACCACCGGGTGGTACGACAGACATGCGACGCCGCACAGACCGCCCGGACGGCCCGTACTGTCCTCAGGAGGATCGATGGACGGCACTTCCCCTGACGCCCCGGCCCCCGGCGGCGGCCCCCGGGCCACCGGCGGTCCGGCGGGACGGTACGCCGCCGATCACGCGGTGGCCGTCGGCGTCGCCCGGGAGGCGGGCGCGCTGGTGCGCTCGCGCTTCCAGGACGACTACGCCGTGCGGGCCAAGGGCGACCGCGGTGACGTGGTCACCGACCTCGACCTGCTGGCCGAGCGCCTGATCGTGGAGCGCATCCGGCAGCGCTTCCCGCACGACCGGATCCTCGCCGAGGAGGCCGGCACCGTTCCCGCCCAGCGCTCCGGCGCCCCGCACCGCACCTGGCTGGTGGACCCGCTCGACGGCAGCAACAACGTCGTCATCGGCCTGCCGGCCTACGTCGTCGGCATCGCCCTGTGCGTCGACGGCGCGCCCGTGGTCGCCGTCGTCCACGACCCGGTCACCGACCGGACGTGGACGGCGGCCGCGGGCGGCGGTGCCTTCGGCCCGGGCGGCCGGCTGGCCGGCCCCGCCCGCCCGTTGTCCCCGGCCGGGCCGCTGCTCGCCTGGACCCAGGGCCACGCCGTCGCCCGCCGGGATCCCGTGGCGCGGGCGCTGAAGGGGACGCTGGACGTGCGCTGCCGGCGGCTGCTGCAGCTGTGGGCGCCCCTGCTGGCCTGGGCCATGCTCGCCCGCGGCGACATCGACGGCTTCGTCGGCTACCGCGCCGAGGGCATCGACCTGCCCGCGGGCCTCCTGCTGGCGGCCGAGGCGGGCCTGGAGATCCGCGACCTGGAGGGCCGGCCCTTCCGCGGCGGCGTGGACGGCCCCGACACCGACCGCAGCTTCGTCGCCGGCCGCGCACAGGACCTCCCCTACCTCCTCGGCCTCGTCGCCGCCGGGGCCGGCGACGGCGCCCGCCCGGCGCTCAGCCGGCCGCAGTGACCGCGCGCCGCACGGACCGCCCCCTCAGCCCGTCAGGACGAGGGCCGGGACGGCGGTGAGCAGGGCCCCGGCCGCGAGCACCGCGCCCGTGGCCGTGAAGCGCCGCAACGACACCCGGACCCCCTGGGCGTGACAGCGCTCGAACCACAGCAGCGTGGCCAGGGAGGCCCACGGCGTGATCACCGGTCCCACGTTGGTGCCGACGAGCAGCGCCAGCAGCTGCTGGTGATTGCCCTCCGGGACGGCCGACTCCCCGGCGAGGTAGACCGGCAGGTTGTTGAGCACGTTCGACAGCCCCCCGCCGACCGCCCCCGCGCGGAACATCCCGAGCAGTCCGCCGTCCGCCCCCACCGCGGACGCGAGCAGGCTGTGCAGACCGTTGACGTCGACCGTCTCCACCACCAGGAACAGGCCCGGCACCAGCACCAGCAGCCGCCAGGGGACCAGGGACAGCCGCAGCACCGACCGCCGGCGCACCGCGAAGGCCACGACGGCCAGCGCGGTGGCCGACGCCGACGCCGTCCACAGCGGAACGGCGTCGATCAATATCGCCAGCAGGAAACCCGCGCACGCCACCGCGCACACGCGGAACAGCAGCGGGTCGGCCGGACGGTGCGGCTCCGGCGGAACGTAGACGTCCGCGCCGCGTTCGCCGCGCCGCCAGTAGAACAGCCACAGGCAGCCCATCGTCACGGCGACCGCCGCCAGTTGGGGTGCCCACATCCTCGCGGCCAGACCCACGGGGGAGAGCGCCACACGGTCCGCGGCCAGCAGGTTCGTCAGATTGGACACCGGCAGCAGCAGGCTCGCCGTATTGGCCAGCCACACCGTCGTCATCGCGAGCGGCACCGCCGCGATCCCCACCCGCGACGCCAGCGCCAGCATCACCGGCGTCAACAGCACCGCCGTGGTGTCGAGGTTGAGGGTGATCGTCGTGACCGACGCGAACACGACGCACAACAGGAACAAGCGCGCGTAACTCCCGCCACCGGCGCGCGCCACCCCCGCCGCCACCACGTCGAACACCTCGGCCCGGCTCGTCAGTTCGGCCAGCACGATCACCGTGCCGAGGAACGCCAGCAACGGTGCGATCCGCACCATCGCGTCCCCGGCCGGCTCCGCGGGCAGCAACCCCGTCGCCAGGAACAGCAGTCCGCAGGCCAGCACCCCGCCGGCCAGCCAGTCCAGCACATGCAGACGTCGTAAGGCGCGCACGGACAAGAGCATCGCACACCGATCGCACGAATACAGTGACGGGGGGTGACCCGGTTCCTAGGATGGGGCCATGGTGGCACGCCAGGAACTCACCGGGCAGAACCGGCCGTTGGACTTCTTCATCAGCTACTCACCGGCCGACGAGCGGTGGGCGTCGTGGATAGCCTGGACGCTGGAGGAGGCCGGCTACCGCACCGTCATCCAGGCATGGGACTTCGTACCGGGAACGAACTTCGTCGACTTCATGGACCGCGGCGTCAGCGAGTCCGCCGCCGTCATCGCCGTCCTCTCCCGCAACTACGAACGCTCCCGCTACGGACGCATGGAATGGCAGGCCGCCCTGCGCGCCGACCCCGACGCACCCGAACGCAGACTGATCACCGTCCGGGTCGAGGACATCCCCGTCGAGGGCCTGCTCGCCACCATCACCTACGTCGACCTCGTCGGCGTCCAGGACACCGCCGCCGCCCGCGACCTCCTCCTCACCCGCGTCGGCCACGCCCTCGACGGCCGCGCCCGCCCCGCCCGGCACCCCGGCTTCCCCGGCCGTCCCCCCGCCCCCGCCCGCCCCGCGCCGAGCGTGGCCCCGCACCCGGCCGGTCGGCAGCCCGGCAGCCCGGGCTGGGCGGGACGTCGCCGCCCCGCCGCCCCGCCCGCCTACCCCCGGGCCACCGAGGGACAGCACGCCCGCGAGTCCGTCTCCGTGCTCCACCTGGCCGGGCCCTGCTTCGGCCGGGGCGCGGACCCCGCCGAGCTCCAGGCCGCCGTCTGGGGCGACCTCGTCGAACTGACGGACGCCGGCGCCCCCGCCCCCGACCTCCTCGTCGTCACCGGCGACCTCACCGCCTCCGGCAGCCCCCGCGAATGCGACCAGGCGCTGACCTTCCTGACCGGCCTGCGCTCCCGGCTCGGCCTCGCCGCCGACCGCCTCGCCGTCGTACCCGGCGGCCAGGACGTCAGCCAGGCCGCCTGCCGCGCCTACTTCAGCACCTGCGAAGCCGACGAGATGCAGCCCCGGCCGCCCTACTGGCCCAAGTGGCGCCACTACGCACGGCTGTTCCAGGAGCTCTACCAGGGGCTCGACGCCGTCTTCGACAGCGACCAGCCCTGGAGCCTGTTCCCCGTCCCCGCCCTGCACACGGTCGTCGCCGGCCTCAACTCCTCGATGGCCTACAGCCACCGCCCCGACGACCAGTACGGCCTGCTCGGCCCCGAGCAGGCCGCCTGGTTCGCCCAGGCCCTGCGCCCCTACGAGCAGGAGGGCTGGCTGCGCCTGGGCGCCCTGCGCCACCCGCCGGACACCCGCCGCCGCCTCGACGCCGTCCCCGCGCCCGGCGCCGACGCCGCCTCCCCGGCCCCCGCCGCGCCACCCCGGCGCAACCCCGGCCCCGGCCGTCCCCTCGGCCACGAGCCGGGCCGGGCCCCCGCACCCGGCCGCCGGACGACCGCCGCCGCGCCGCTGCGCGACACCGACGTGCTCGCCCGGCTCACCGCACCCCGCCTGCACCTGCTGCTGCACGGCCCCACCACCGACCCCCGGGCCACCACCGCCGCGCCCACCGCCCACGCCCTGCCGCTGACCGCCCGGGACCTGCCCGTCCTCGGCGCCGCCGCCCCCGGCAGCCACCAACTGCTCCACGTCACCCGCGAGGGGCTCACCCACTGGCCCCAGGGAACCGGAACCGGCCCCCGCCACTACGCCACCGCATGGCCCGGCACCCACCGCGCCTTCGGACCGCCCCAGCCGGCCGCGCCCGCCCCCGGCGCCGAGGACCCCACGACCGCCCCCGCCGGCACCGACCCGATCGCCCCGCCCGGCGACCCGGCCGGCCCCGGCCCCGAGGCCCGGTCCGTCCAGGGCCCCCTCGACGTCCTCGTCGCCCGCGTCGCCGAGGTCTGCCGCATCCGCCACGACGGCGTCCAGCTGCGGCGCATCCCCGGCGACCCGCCCGGCCTGCTCGTCACCTGGACCGAGGCCGGCTTCGTGCGCCAGCAACGGGTGGGCGTGTGCGCCGGCACCCCGCAGGCCGACGACATCGACCGCTTCATCGACCACGTCCACGCCTCCGACACCGAGCCCGACGCCGAACTCGTCCACGACGGCCCGCCGCCCGCCCGCGAACTGCGCGAGCGCGCCCGCCGCCGGGGCGTCCTCGTCCGCAGCTTCACCGAATTCCAGGGCCTGCTCGACCTGCGCGGCCACGTCGCCGCCCAGACCGAACGGCTGACCACCGACCCCCAGTACGCACCGGGCCTCTACCTGCCCCAGCGCTACCGCGAACTGGAACGCCCCGGCGGCATGGAGCGCGAGGGCCTCGTCGACGACGTCCTGCGCCTCCTCGACGCCGACCACGGCCGCTTCCTGCTGCTCCTCGGCGACTTCGGGCACGGCAAGACCTTCGCCCTGCGCGAGCTGGCCCGCCGCCTGCCCGGCGAACTGCCCCACCTCGTCCCGCTGCTGATCCAGCTGAGCTCCCTCGACAAGGCCCACACCCTCGACGGGCTCGTCGCCGCCCACCTCGCCGGCCACGGCGTCGACACCATCGACCTGCGCGCCTTCCGCTACATGCTCCGCCAGGGCCGCATCGTCCTGCTCTTCGACGGCTTCGACGAGCTCGTCAACCAGGTCAGCTACGACCGTGCCGCCGACCACCTGCAAGTGCTCCTCGACGCCGCCGTGGACAACGCCAAGATCGTCGTCAGCAGCCGCACCCAGCACTTCCGCTCCCAGGCCCAGGTCCTCACCGCCCTCGGCGAGCGCGTCGGCCTGCTGCCGCAGCGCCGGGTCCTCGCCGTCCAGGAGTTCACCCCGCAGCAGATCCGCTCCTACCTCGTCAACCGCTACGGCGACGAACACGCCGCGGACCGCCGGGTGCGCCTGCTGGAGGGCATCCCCGACCTGCTCGCCCTGTGCCGCAACCCCCGCCTGCTCAGCTTCGTCGCCGACCTCGACCACGAACGGCTGCGCGCGGTCGCCGGCGCCGGCCGCGCCCTGAGCCCCGCCGGACTCTACGAGGAAGTCTTCTCCTCCTGGCTGCGGTTCGAGGAACGCCGCGGCCACGGCGGGCCCGGCAGCACCCCGGGGCTCAGCCTGCGCCAGCTGTGGCAGGCGGTGACCACCCTCGCCCTGCGCCTGTGGGAGAGCGGCGAGAGCGCCCTGCGCCTGGACGAACTCAACGACGTGGCCCAGGCCCTGACCGAGCTCGCCGACAGCCGGCTGTCCGTGCCGCAGGCCGCGCACGCCGTCGGCTCCGGCAGCCTGCTCGTCCGCACCGACGAGGGCCTGTTCCGCTTCATCCACGGATCCGTCGTCGAATGGCTGGTGGCCCGCGAGGCCGCGGGACGCCTCGGCGACGCGACGGGCGAGAACGACCTGCTCGCCCGCCGCCCGCTCAGCCAGCTCGCCGTGGAGTTCCTGTGCGACCTCGCCGACCACCGCACCTGCCAGCAGTGGGCCGAACGGACCCTGGCCGGCGAGCCGGCCGAGGACGGCGGCGGCCGGGACGGCGAGACCGCCCGGGCCAACGCCGTGAAGGTCCTCACCCGCCTGAGGGTCCCCGCCCACACCGACCTGCGCGGCGCCCTCCTCGCCGGCGAGGACCTCTCCTACCGCGACTTCTCCGGCGTCGACCTCACCCGCGCCGACCTCACCGACGCCTCACTCGTCGGGGCCGACTTCTCCGGCGCCGTCCTGCGCGACACCCGCCTGTCCGGCGCCCGCCTCGACGACGCCGACCTCTCCCACGCCGACCTGCGCGGCGCGGACCTGCGCCGGGCCCGCCTCGTCGGCACCGACCTGCGCGGCGTCCAGGTGACGGGGAGCAGCTGGCACCGGGCGGCCCTGATCAACGCGGTGACCGACCGGACCGTCCTCGGCACCCCGGAGCTGCAGGCCGCCGCCGTCGCCCCCGGCCTGACCGCCGAGCCGGGCTTCCGCCCCTCCGCCGTCGGCGTCCCCTACGGCTTCGACATGCGCACCAGCCGGCTGCCGGAACCGGTCGCCTACAGCCCCGGTGGCGAACTCCTCGCCCTGGGCAGCGAGGACGGCGGCGTCCTGGTCTGCGACGCCGCCACCGGCACCGCCCTGCGCACCCTCCAGGGACACACGGGCCGCGTCTACGCCGTCAAGTTCCGCGGGGACGTGCTCGCCACCGGCGGCGCGGACGGCACCGTACGGCTGTGGGACCCCGTCTCCGGCACCTGCCGCCACCGGCTGGAGGTCCACCCCGACGGGGTGTGGCCGGTCTCCCTCGATCACCGCGGCACCCGCCTGGCCACCGGCGACGCCGACGGCACCGTCACCCTGTGGGACGTCGCCACGGGCACCGCCTCCCACCGCCTGCCCGGCCACACCGCACCCGTCTACACCGCCGTGTTCAGCCCCGACGGCACCCTGCTGGCCACCGGCGACGCCGTGGCGGCCGTCCGGCTGTGGGACACCCGATCCGGCCGGCTCCTCGGGGAACTCCCCGGCCACCGCGGGGCGGTCTACCGCGCCGGCTTCAGCCCGGACGGGACGCTGCTGGCCACCGGCGACATGGGCGAGGACGACCGGGGAACGGTCCGGATCTGGGACGTCGCCGGCCGGCGGCTGCGCCACACCTGCACCGGCCACCCCGGCCGCGTCTACACCCTCGACTTCCACCCCGGCGGCACCCTCCTGGCCAGCGGCGACACCGAGGGCCACGTCCTGCTGTGGGACCCGCTCACCGGAACGCCCGCCGGAGCGCCGCTGCTCGGCGGGGGCGCCGTCTACCAGGTGGTGTTCGACCCCGAGGGCACCATGCTCGCCGCGGGCGGCAGCGACGGCTCGGTCCGCCTGTGGCGGGTCTCCCGCGGCGCCGCCCCGGGCGCCCCCTGGTCGGCCCTGCCCCTGCGCCAGCAGCCCGCCGACCACCAGGGATCGGTCTGGGCCTGCCGGTTCCGGCCCCGCGGCGCCACCGCCGCACCGGAGTCCGGCCCCCTGCTGGTGTCGGCCGGCAACGACGGCGCGGTGCGCCTGTGGGACACCACCACCGGCCGCGGCCGGCGCATCCTGCGCGGCCACGGCCGCAAGGTCGTCAGCCTGGCCTTCAGCGCGGACGGCGGCCACCTGGCGGCCTGCGGGAACGACGGCGTCGTCCGGCTCTGGGAGCCGGCCACCGGCCGCCGGGTCCGCGAGCTCACCGGCGACAACGACCGCCTGGTCTCCGCCGTGTTCACCCCCGTCGGCCCCCTCCTCGCCACCCCCAGCAGCGACGGCGACGTCTACGTGTGGCACGCCGGCAGCGGCGAGTACCAGCGGGAGATCGACGCCGAGACCGACCACGTGTGGGCGGAGACGTTCAGCGCCGACGGGGAGATCCTCGCCACCGCCAACGACGACGACACCGTACGCCTGTGGTACCGCAGCACGGGAGCACACGTGACCACCCTCGACGGGCACCGCGGACGGGTGCGGTCGCTGTCGTTCACGGCCGACGGGACCGCCCTGGCCACCGGCTGCGACGACAAGCAGGTGCGCCTGTGGGACCTCGCCGGCAGCCGGCCGGTCACCGAACTCGCCGGCCACACCGACCGCGTGTACGCGGTGGTCCACGGGCCCGGTGACGCCTGGCTGGCCAGCGCCTCCTGGGACGGGCAGGCCATCGTCTGGCAGGACGGCGTCCTCCGCCACCGCCTGCGGGGCCACTCCGGGCGGCTGTGGGCCGCCGCCGCCCATCCCCGCCGCCCCCTGCTCGCCACCGCGGGCGACGACCGGGCCATCGGCCTGTGGGACCCCGTCACCGGCGCCGCCACGGGGCGGCTGACCGGACACACCGGCCGCATCCTGGCCCTGGCCTTCAGCCGGGACGGTTCGCTCCTGGCCAGCGGCGGCGAGGACGGCACCGTCCGGCTGTGGACGGTGCCGGACGAGGGGCCGCCCGTGCCACGGGGCACCCTGATCGGCGTGCCGGGCGGCTGGGCGGCCCTGACACCGTCCGGGGGCTACAAGTTCGACGGCGACGTCGCGGGCGAGTTCTGGCACGTCGTGGGCATGTGCCGGTTCGAACCCGGCGAACTCGACGAGCACATGCCGGGCATCCGGCGCATGGCACTGGACGCCCCCCTCTGACCGTTCCGGCCGGGCGGCACCGCCGCCGCCCGGCGAGCGCTCATCCGTGCGGGTGATAAATGGCTGCGCGGCCACAGTGAACGGCGACTGCCGCGCTCCCGGGGCGCGACGATGCCGGGGGGCCGGAACCGTACGCATGGTCCCGGTACTGCCCGTCCCATCCGTGGAGGTGTCCGTGTACGCAACCGAGCTGGCAGCCAAAGCGCTCGAACCGACCGCCGAAGAAGAGCGCCTGGCCGAGGACTACGTCACCGTCCTCAGTTCTCTCTCCGCCATGGAGCAGGCATTGCTGGAGGGAGCCTGGCACCGCCTGCGCGACGAAGCCGACCAGCTCATGAGCGCCGCCGAGGACATGTGGGCCGGCCTGCCGGAGGGCGGCGACGAACCGGGCGCCCCGGTCATGGACAGCCGCAAGATCCGGCAGCTGGTCGCCGTCTACGCCCAGCCCTACGCCGCCGGCCGCGCCCTGTACCCGACCGGCGTCATCGAGGACGCGCAGGTGCGCACCGCCGTGGAGGAGGAGAACGCACAGGCGGACGCGGAGACGGCCGTCCCGACGGCCTGACCCCGCGGCGCCCCCGGTGCCAGGGGGCCGGCCCACCGGCCGGCCCCTCCGGCCCGCTACGCCTCGGCCAGCCTGCCGCCGGGCAGGGCGTGCTCGGCGGCGTAGCGGGGCGCCTCGCGCATCCAGTCGATGTGCCCGCCCACCCAGGTGTGCAGGCACTCCCCGAGGGAGAGCGTGGCGTCGTGGGGGCACAGCGGCGTGCCCGGCAACGGCAGCCGGATGGCACGCCGCCCTCCGGGGCCGGGGCCGCCCAGCGCCGGGTCGTGGCTGCTGAAGGAGAGGGCCTCGCACAGACCGGGCAGCCGCCCCTGCAGGTGGTGGAACTCCGCCGCCCGCCGCACGAACTCGGCGTTGATCTGGTTGATGGCCTGCCGCTGGGACAAGCCGTGGTGGTCGCGCAGGATGATGACGGCGTTGTAGGTGTCGCCCACCGCGTCCTCCTTGTCGTGCGAGACCAGGTCGTTGCCGAGGACCGTCAGGTCGCAGGCCAGCGTCTGCAGCCGGCGGATGTCCGACTGCCGGTAGACCCCGGCGGGCACCTCGAAGCCGTCGGCCACCTCGTACATGTCCAGGACCGGGGTCAGGCCGATGGAGGCGCGCCGGATCCGCAGGTAGGAGCCGATCGAGGTGGGGGCGGTGCCGCGGTAGCGGTCGACGGCCTCGGCGAGATTGGCCCAGAGGTAGTCCATCCAGTGGCCGGCCGCCCGGTGCCGCCACTGCCAGGACATCCGCGCGCTGCTGTCGGCCCACAGGTCGGCGAGCATGGCCACCGCCGGCACCGACCGGTCGTGCAGGGCGGACGGTATGTCAGGGTCCAGGACGTCCGCCATGCGCTGGATGAACGGGGCGGCCTGGGAGGGGTTGTCGAAGAAGAGCTCCTCGACGAGGTTGTCGAAGTAGAAGAAGAAACACATCTGGTCGACGGCCAGGTCGTACCCGCTCCCTCGTGCGTCCGGGAAGGTGTAGGCGACCAGCTTGCCGGGCTCTGCGGCACGGATCCGCTGCCACCGGACCGGATCGTCGGTCACCCGGTACCGGTCTCCCCAGCGGTGCTCCCGGGCGTACGCCCGGCCCGGATCTGGGTTGACCATGTGCGGGAACTCCACCGGAATGATCACATCTTGGGGCATGGCCACCTCCTGGGCCCTCGGCCCTGCTGGTGGGAGTCACGGCAACGCTGCAACGCATGGCATTCCCCTCCCGGTGATCGTGACGGAGCGCTGTCACAACGAGCCGTGCACCGGCGGGGCGGCAACGGGTGCATTCGGCGATGAACGGGCTGCCCGGCCGGAGCGTTCAGCTGCGCCGGGCGGCGGCGCGGGGCGGGCGCGTGACACAGGGCGGGACCAGCGCGCCGGGCTCCCGGGCACCCGGACCTGAGGACCAGCCACCGGCCCGGGCCCGGAACCATCTCGATCCGGTGCCGTGTGCACCTGACTGGATCACAGTTCTCCGCTCCCCCTGGACACCGTGCCCGCACGTCCCGGCGCGCAGACGGACCTGGTCCGCCCCGCCTCCGGTCTTGGCACAGTGCCTGCCCGTTCCATCGCACAACTAAAGCCATCCCCGTACTGCCGAAGGTGTATTGGAGTGCACGGCGCATTCATAATCGGCTGCATAGTCTCCTGCCCTAGTCCACGCGCCCCTCAGCGCTCGGGCCAGGGAGTTCCTTCCGGCCGGTTTCACGCCCGGCCGGAGGCACCGGACCGGATGACCGGTACCGTGATCACGGCCTCGGGGGAGTGGCGCCGCGGTACGCCCGTTCGGGACCGTGCGGTAACGGGGCGAAGCGGCCGGGAAGATGAGGGTGGACATGACGAACACAGATGCGCACGATCCGCAGCGGACGACCGGCGGCGACGATCACCGCCCCGCGCGCCGCGTCGTCGTCATCGGGGGGAGCCTGGCCGGTCTGCTGGCCGCACAGGCGCTCGCCGGGCACGCCGGCACCGTGACCGTCGTCGAGCGCGACCGCTACCCCGACGGGCCCGGCCACCGCTCGGGCGTGCCCCAGGACCGGCACACCCATGTGCTGCTGGAGAGCGGTCAGCAGGCGATGGAGACGCTGCTGCCCGGCATCCTCGACGAGATGCGCGAGCACGGCGCACGCCGCGTGGGCACGCCCGGCGACATCTGCCAGTGGCAGAACGGCCGTTGGTTCCGCCGCACCCCCGCCACCACGCACTTCCTCAGCGCCTCGCGCGGCCTGACCGACTGGGTGGTGCGCCGCCGCGTGCTGGCCGGCTCCCGCATCGAGACCGTGCAGGGCGCGGAGGTGACCGGGCTCGTGGGCGACGCCCGCCGGGTGCGGGGCGTCCGGCTGCGCGAACGCGGCGCCGCGGCCGGCCGGCAGGAGGAGCGGGTCCTGGAGGCCGATCTGGTCGTGGACGCCTCGGGCCGCTCCTCCCGCGCCCCGGCGTGGCTGGCCGCGATCGGCGCCGAGGCGCCCCACGAGGAGCGGCTGGAGACCGGCCTCGCCTACTCCACGCGCTTCTACCGCGCCGCCGCCGGCGTCGCGGACGGCGCCGCCCTGGGCGTGTACATCGTCCCCAACCCCGACCAGCCGCTCGGCGGGCTCCTGCTGCCCCTGGAGGACGACCGGTGGATCGTCACCCTCTCCGGTCTGCGCGGCTCGGAACCGCCCACCGACGAGGCCGGGTTCCTCGACTTCACCGCCCGGCTCCCGCACCCGCTGCTCCACGACTGGCTGCGCAAGGCCGAGCCGGTCTCGGCCGCCCACGGCTTCCGGGGGACCGCCAACGTGCGGCGCCGCTACGACCGGCCGGGCCGCCGCCCGGCGGGGTTCCTCGCCACCGGTGAGGCGCTGTGCGCCTTCAACCCCATCTACGGGCAGGGCATGTCCGTCGCGGCGCTGAGCGCCGTCGCCCTGCAGGACGCGCTCGCCGACCCCCGCCGCACGCCCACCACGCACCGCGTGCAGCAGGCCCTGAGCGCGGCCGCCCGGCAGGCATGGGACATCTCGGCGGGAGCCGACAAGAACATGCCCGGCGCGACCGGCAACGTCCTGCGGCCCCGTGCCGTCGACCGGCCCGCGGACTGGTACATGAAGCGTCTCCAGGAGCGTGCCTGCGGGAACCCGGAGGTCGGCGCGGTCTTCCGCGACGTGCTGTCACTGATCGCGCCGGCGAGCGCCCTCTTCGCCCCCGCCGTGGCCCGGGCCGTCCTCTTCGGGCCCGAGCCCGAGGCGCCCGTCGAGCCGCCGCTGCAGCAGGAGACCCCGGCCGCGTAGGCGGCCGGGGCCGGTCTTCGTGTCGCTCCGTGTCCGGTCAGTGCATCCAGATGGTGGTCCGGGCGACCACCCGGGCCTTCTTGGGCTGGTCCGGGTTGCCGTACCGGACCTCCACCCGGGGGTGGGAGTTCAGGAAGTCGAGGTCGGCTATGACCACCTGGTGCGGGTCCTTCACGGTGCGGGTGGCGATGTCGGTGTCGAGCATCCAGCCGAACTCGCCCGTGGCCGGGGCGTAGACGAAGAACGTCCCGCCCTTGTACGTCCGCGAGACCCGCTCGTCGTCGAGCACCAGGGCCCAGAAGGCCACCGGGTGGCCCGCCGGGTACATGAGCCGCTTCTCGGCCTTGAGGCCCTCCAGGTCGATGTGCCGGAAGGGGTTCTCGTCGGCGGCGGTGGCACCGGCCGTACCGGCGGCCGGTGCCACCGCCTGGGCCGGTGCCGTGCGGGTGGCGGCTTGCGCGCCCTGGGCAGCCGTCAGGGCCAGCGTCGCGGCGGCAAGGGCCAGGCTGACGGTGCGGAACGCGGTACGAGCAGACATCGGTCTCCGTCTCCAGTTCACGGGGGTGTGCGACAGGGGCGCACGGCACGGGTGTGATCGCGCGGCTACGCCACGTGATCTTGGCGTGGGTGGCCGCTCCCCGCAATGCGGCGCGGGGGAAACCGGCCACCCGCCGACGCCGCCGCCCACCCGCCGCGCGCAGGTCAGAACGCGGTCACCAGGCGGAGGAAACGGGGCCGGTAGATGCCGGCCCGGCGGATCACGTCGTCGGGGACGAGGCTGTTGACGTTGTAGGAGATGACCAGTTCTTCCCGGTGTTCTCCCCGGTGCTCTTCCCGTCGTGCCAGCTCCGGGTGCTCGTGGGGGTTGTAGGCGAAGACGTGGGGATTGCGGTACGTGCCGTGCGGG
Organism: Streptomyces cinnamoneus; assembly: GCF_014650495.1. Taxonomy (GTDB): domain Bacteria; phylum Actinomycetota; class Actinomycetes; order Streptomycetales; family Streptomycetaceae; genus Streptomyces; species Streptomyces cinnamoneus. The sequence continues at coordinate 520,841 of NZ_BMVB01000001.1, forward strand.
CCGGCCTCCGGCGCCGTGTACACCGTCCGGGGCCGGGTGAACGGCCCGTACGGGGTGCGGGCCCAGGCGAGCTGCAGCTCCGCGCTGAACGGCCGGTCCGCGCGCTGGGTGAGCAGCGCGTACCACCGGCCGTGGCGGACCACGCTGAGCTCGTCCGAGGCCCGCAGCGCCGCCCCGCCCGGGCCGGCCAGCCGGGCCGAGCGCGCCTCGTCCGGCGACCAGGTGCCGCCCGCGGTCCAGAACCGCCAGGGCTGCCGCAGGTCGGTCCCGGCGACCCGGGCGAGGTGGAGGAACTGCCCGCCGGACGGGGCCGGTTCGGTGCCGTAGACGTAGGTCCAGTGCCGTCCCCGCTCCAGCCAGGCGCCCCACGCCGTGCGGGTCGCCGACGGCAGCGGTGTGAGCGTGAGCGGCCGCGCGAGCCGGCCCGGGCCGAACCTGGCCAGGACGTTGCCGCGCCAGGCCACGTCCAGGGGCCCGGTGCCGGTCCGCGCGTAACGGGCGTAGACGACCGCCACGCCGCGGCCGTCGGGGACGCCGGCCCGGGCCCAGTACCAGGGCTCGTCCTCCGGGCCGCGGACGAGCGAGTCGGGCCGGCCGGACCGGTCGTGCCCGGTGACGGTGTGCGGGCCGTCGGCCCGCCACAGCACGAAGCTGTTGTGGACGAACGGGGTGGTGCCCCCGTCGCCGGTGACGGGGGAGCGGGAGCCGTCGGGCAGCAGGGTGCCGAGGAACGTGTCCGAGAAGATCCACAGTTCCCCGGCCCGCGTCGGCACCGAGTACGCACTGTCCCCGCCGGTCCAGTGCCCCCGTGGCCCCGCGCGTCCGGCGTACGCCCCGAACGCCGCGTCGAGGGAAGCAGCGCGGCGCACGTCCACGACGCGGGGCGGCGCTCCGGCCGCCGGGGCCGCCGCCCCGGGCGACACGAACGCGCACATCGCGGCCAGCGCCGGTACCGGCCACGCCCAACGTGCCCGGTACCGGCGTCGCGACGACGGACGGCTCCTCATGCACCCCCCAACGAGCCGCCCGGGGTGTCGGTTGCCCTCAACAGCACACGATGACCCCACCCGGCGGAGGGGACGCATCCGAAGCGGCGGCGGGAGCGGCGGCGACGCACGACGCCAGGACGATACCGGCGGCGGCGACCGCCCAGCGGGAACGCAGGCAGGACAGCACAGACATGGCGATCTTCTCCGTGAGGTGTGAGGCGGCCGGCGAGGGCCGCGCGTGACGCCGGCGGACCCGGCCCCCGTGGGCCTCTCTCGTCCGGCGTCCTCACTCTAGGTTCCGGCCCGCCAGGCCCACATCAGGGCAGACCCTGAGGCGCCGCACACCGCAGCCGGCACCGGCACCGGCGGGCGACGCCCTCACCCCTGGAGGTGCATCAGCACGGCCAGGACGCGCCGGTGGTCCGTCAGGCTGGGTTCCAGCCCCAGCTTGGTGAAGATGTTCCGCACGTGCGTCTCGACCGTCTTGCCGCCCACGACCAGCCGCTGCGCGATCGCCTCGTTGGAACGCCCCTCCGCCATCAGTGCCAGGACGTCCCGCTCCCGCTGGGTGAGCTCCTCCAGCGTGCTCTCCGCGCGCCGCCGGCGGAGCAGGCGCGCGACGACCTCGGGGTCGATGACCGACTCCCCGGCGCCCACGCGCTTGACGGCGTCGGACAGTTCGTAGACGTCCGCGATCCGGTCCTTGAGCAGATACCCGAAGCCCCTCGGATCGCGCGACATCACCCGCACGGCGCTGCCGGTCTCCACGTACTGGGACAGCAGCAGCACGCCCATACCGGGGTGCCGCTCCCGGATCGTGCACGCCGCCCGCACCCCCTCGTCGGTGTGCGTCGGGGGCAGCCGGATGTCGATCAGGGCCACGTCGGGGCGCACCTCGTCCACCAGCCGGAGCAGTTCGTCCGCGTCCTCGCTCTGGCCGGCCACGGTGAAGCCCTCCTCGGCCAGCAGCCGCACCAGCCCCTCCCGCAGGAGCACCGAGTCCTCGGTCACCGTCACGCGCACGGCAGCTCCACCCGTACGCGCGTCCCGCCGCCGACGGGGCTGGTCACGCGCAGCGCACCCCCGAGGGCCGCCAGCCGGTCGGCCAGCCCGCGCAGTCCGGTGCCGCGCGCCGGGTCGGCGCCTCCCACCCCGTCGTCGGCCACCTCGACGACCAGCCATCCGTCGTCGTGCCGTGCCGAGACCCGTACGGCCCCCGCCCGCGCGTACTTCGCCGCGTTCGTCAGCGCCTCGCACACGGCGAAGTACGCGGTCGACTCCGTCAGCGGCGCGTACCGGCGGGGCTCGACGGACACCACGACCGGCACCTCCGCCTGCTCCGCCAGCGCGGTGACCGCCGGGCCGAGGCCCTCGCGGGTGAGGACGGCGGGATGGATGCCGCGGGCGATGCCCCGCAGGTCCTCCAGCGCCATCCGCAACGTCCGGTCGGTCTCCGCCACGGCGTTGCGCAGCCGCGCGTCCGAGGAGTCGGACAGCCCGGCATCCAGGCGCCGCAGCGCCATCAGGGCGAACACCAGCCGCGTCTGTGCCCCGTCGTGCAGGTCCCGCTCCAGCTGCTGGCGCTCGCGGTCGGCGGCCTCCAGGATGCGGGAGTTGACCGCCCGGCTCTCCCGCACCCGCATCGCGGCCTCCGAGCGCAGCCAGGTGTTCTCCAGGCACAGGCGCACCGAGGCGCCGACCGCGGCCAGCAGTTCCCGGTCGTCGTCGAACGTCGCGTCGTGGACGAGGATCGCCGACGGGCTGCCGGGGCTGCCGACCGGTGTGACGCTCAGGCCCGCGCCGGGCCGGGTGTGCCGCAGCGGCCTGCCGTCCGGGTCGAGGTAGGCGCGCGCCTCGTCCGCCCACAGCCCCAGCCGCAGGGACGGATCGCCCAGCAGCCGCCCCAGGACGTCCTGCAGGCGGCGCGGCGTCGGGTCGGCACCGACCTCGATCACCACGTTGCCCACAGCGGACCGCCTCAGCCGCATGCGCAGCAGTCCCACCAGGAAGGCGAGGGGCACCGCGATCTCGCTGAGGTCCGACAGCAGGGCGACGGCCTCCTCGCCCGGCCCCAGCAGACCGGGGGCCAGCACGTAGAACACCTCCCAGCCCACCAGCGACGAGGCGACGACGACGGAGATCCACGCCGGCATGAGCGCCCTGCGGCGCGCCCGGCAACTCGCCCGCCAGCTGCGGATCAGGGCCACGACCGTGACCACCGTGAGCCCCGCCCCCACCCACCGGTACACCAGGTCGATCGCCTCGAACAGGGCCGGGTCGCGGTGGACCAGGAAGGCGTTCGGGCCGCACGCGCCGCACGTGAGGTAGGTGGCCGAGCCGTCGAGGGAGGGATCGTAGGTGAGCACCCTCAGCAGACCGCCCACGGCCACCAGGACGTAGCTGCTCACCACGACGCGCCGGGTGAGCGGCGTGGTGAGCCGGCCGTCGGGGAAGGCGAGGAACAGATGCGCCAGCACGGCCAGGTTGAGCGCCTCACCCCACGCCCCCACGGCGAAGAGCACCGGCACGCTGGTGCCCTGCAGGTTGCCGAGAAACCACGTCAGCCCCTCGGCCACCATCAGCTGCCCCGTGCGGTTGGCCGGCCGCCGCCACCGGGCGACCAGACCCGCGCCCGCGAAGGCCCACCCCACCGTCACGTCCCGCACCACGTCCGGCCCGGAGGCACCCGCCCGGGCGTAGGCCCAGCCCCCGGCGATCCCGGCCGCCAGCGCCACCACGCCCGCGAGCAGCAGCCAGAGCCCACCGCCCTCCCGGGCACGACCGTGCCCACCCGCGCTCCGCACTCCGCCCGGCACCCTTTCCCGCACCCCTGTCCGCTCCGACACCCCAGGCCCCGCACCCCGCCCCTGGCCTATCGACTGCCCCCCGAGCCGGGGGAATTGAGGAGCTCCACGCCCAGGCCGGTGACGCTGTGCAGCACCGAGTTGCGGTGCCGGACCGTGCGGATCAGGCCCGCCTCGCGCAGCACCGTCGCGTGCTCGCTCGCACTGGCCGGCGCGACGCCGACCGCCGCCGCGAGCTCCTTCGTCGAACAGTCCGTGTGCTCGGCGACGGCACGGAGCACCGCGGCCCGGGTCCGGCCCAGCAACGCCGTCAGGGCGGCGGAGGACGCGGGACCGGCCGGACCGGCGCCACCGGGCGCCAGCAGGGACAGCCGCTGCAGGGGACGTTCATGGCCCACCGGATAGGTGACCACGGGCTGGGGGAGGGCGTCCTCGTCCACGAACGACCGTGTGCTGAACACCGACGGCACCAGCAGGATGCCCTGCCCCGCCAAGTGCAGGTCGGCCTCGGCCTCGTTGGCCATCCGCACCGTGAGCACGGGCGGCTCCCACCGGATCCAGCGCGGATTCGCCTGCACCAGCAGGGACTCCACGCCGCCGCCCAGCAACTGGCGCGCCCGCACCGACCGGTCGGCCGCGGTGTAGCCGGTGATCTGCTGCCAGTAGGGCTTGAGCAGCAGGGCGTGGAGCCGGCCCAGCCCGTCGAGGAGCTGCCCCAGCAGGGCGGCGTCGCCGGGCAGCCGGTGCGCCCACCGCGGCAGCGGCTGGCGTGCGGCGATCGCCGCCAGCTCGGACTCGATCACCGCCCGCGGCGTGCCGCGCACCTCCTCCAGCAGCTCCTCGGGCGTCCCCGCCCGCGGCAGGTTGAGGAAGGTCGGCGACCAGCCGACCGGCGGAATGAGGGACAGCGCCATCCTGGCCTCGGCCGGCAGCTGCCCGGCCACGCGCGAGCGCCAGGCGTCGAACAGCACCGGCCGGCTCCTGTCCTGCAGCGTCCGCACCGCCGTGCCCAGTTCCGACAGCGGCAACGGTGCCTCGGCGACGCGCGTGCGCGCCAAGTCCTCGGTGGTGAAGTGAATGCGGTACCCCATCGCCGTCCCCTGCAAGATGGTGCTCTTGACCGTTGGTCGTCCATGCTGTCGATTTGTCGTTCTTCGGGACAGGCCGAATCTGGTCGAGACCAAGCCGCCGTGGCCGACGGCCGACACTCCGGTCGCGCAGCGGAACACATCGCCCGCCCGGTCCGTTGAGCGAGGCGATGACCGCATCCAACCGGGGCCCGCACGGGCCATGGCAGGAGGACATGTGACCAGCGCCGTCGAGCACGGTTTCGTCGAAGTGAACGGGATCCGGCTGCACGTCGCCGAACAGGGGCAGGGGCCGCTGGTCGTGCTGCTGCACGGCTTCCCGGAGTGCTGGTACTCCTGGCGCCACCAGTTCGCCCCCCTGGCGGAGGCGGGCTACCGCGTGGTCGCGCCCGACCAGCGGGGCTACGGCCGCAGCGAGCAGCCCGAGGCCATCGACGCCTACTCCATGCTGCACCTCACCGGCGACGTGATCGCACTCGTCCACGCCCTGGGCGAGGAGCAGGCGGTCGTCGTCGGCCACGACTGGGGAGCCCCGGTCGCCTGGAACACCGCCCTGCTGCGCCCCGACGTCGTCCGCGGCGTCGTCGGCCTGAGCGTCCCCCCGATCCCGCGCGGCCCTCTCGCCCCGCTGCAGCAGCTGCGTGGGGTGCTGGGCGACGGCTTCTACCAGCAGTACTTCCAGGAGCCCGGCGTCGCCGACGCCGAACTGGTGCGGGACCCGAGGATCACCTTCCGCAGCATCCTCACCGGCGCTTCGGGCGACAGCCCGCACACGGACCCGCCGCGCCCGTGGGTCGTCCCCGACGGCGCGTCGCTCCTGGACACGATGGAGGACCCGCAGGAGCTGCCGCCCTGGCTCACCGACGACGACGTCCAGACCTTCGTCCGCGAATTCTCCGAGCACGGCGAGCGCGCCTTCACCGGTGGCCTGAACTGGTACCGCAACATCGACCGCAACTGGGAGCTGCTGGCACCCTTCCAGGGCCGCACGATCGACGTCCCCTCGCTGTACGTGTCGGGCGACCGTGACCTGGTCCGCGGCTTCCCCGGCGTGGACCAGCTCCTGCCCGTCCTCCCGGCGATCGCCCCGGGCCTGCGCGACAGCATCACCCTGGAGGGTTGCGGCCACTGGACACAGCAGGAACGCCCCGATGAGGTCAACGCGGCGCTCCTGGACTTCCTGGGCCAGCTGCCGCCGGCCAAGGGCTGACACGGGGACGGGGCCTGCAGACGACCCGGTCCGGCGGACCGGTCAGTCGGCTGCAGGTCCCTCGTCGTGCACGGCGACGAGCCCGCCCGCCGCCGTCAGCGGATGTTCTTCTCCAGCGCCGCGAGGTAGTTCTTCATCAGGTGGTCCCGGACCCCGTCGGAGGCAGGGGCGAAGACGTCGGCGGTGGCGCCCTTGAGGCGGTCGGTCATGCGGCCGAGCAGGGGCATCGACTCGTGCACCGCGCCCGAGGAGTCGATGTAGCGCAGCGTGTCGACGTGGGTGAAGGCCGGCTCGGGCGGCATCAGGGGGACGATGTCGTTGTTGTTGACGAACCGGTACATGCTCTTCTTGAAGCCCTTGTTGTGCGCGGCCGCCAGCAGGCGGTCACAGGTGCGGGGCTGGCCGAAGGTGTAGATCCCGTCCGCCCGCAGCCGGGGTTCCTCCAGGTACATGCGGCACCCGGCCAGCATCGCCAGCGCGCCCCCGAGGCTGTGGCCGGTGAACCACACCGTCTGTCCGTTGGTGCGGAACTCCGCGAGCGTCTCCTTGACGGCGGGGAAGACCGACTCCAGCGCCTGCCCGAAGCCGTAGTGGACGTACCCGGTCCGTGCCGGGCCGGGCCACGGCGGTGTGGTGGAGTCGGAGAGCCAGTCGCGGATCTGCTGCGGCTCCGTACCGCGGAACGCAGTGATGATCATGTGGTCGCTGGCGAGGGTGTACGCCTGCGTGTCCTCCAGGGGGAACGGCGGGGTGAACCGGGTCAGGTGGTGACGGACACGCCCGAAACCCCAGCGCTTCGCCTCCTGCTCGATGGCGGCCTCGTCCTCGTAGGCGAGGGCGGCCGCGCGGGCGAGCCAGTAGGCGTGCTGGAGGCTGTACTCGGTCGCGTGGTGATCGAGGGCCGGTACGGGCACGGGGACTCCTTCGGCGGCGGGCTGCGCGGGGTGTCGGTGCTTGTCCTGGCTGTCGATGCGCGCCGGGGCGGGGCGCACGCCCGGCGTTCACTCCAAAGGTACGGAACCAGCGCATCGCGTCAGGCACAGCAGCATCCTGTTTCCGCCCCATTACGCCATGCTGAGCTGAGCGTTCTCGTGCGCGACACGCTGCGCGGCCACACTGCGGCGACAGCCCGCGACACGACACCAGAGAGGGCAGGGGAGAAAAGTGGTGAAGATCAGACGCATGCGCCGGACGGCGTACACCGCCGGCCTGGCCGTACTGTCGCTCGTTCTGCCCGCCACGGGCCTGCAGGCCCAGGCGGCCGCCCAACCCGTCGCACAACGACTGCCGTTGGGAGACGGCGGACTGCCGGAGACGCGCTCGGTCACCGAGGTGGCCCCGGGGGTGACCTGGACCCGGATCAAGCGGGGCCGGCCCGACGCCCGTGACCACTGGACCATCGAGGTCGCGCTGCTGAAGGACGAGGGGGCGGCGCGCGCCCTGGCCGACCGTCTGGACGGCGCCGGGTTCGAACCCACCGTCAGCCGGGTGGACGAACGTCCGCAGGACCTGCCCTCGGAGCAGCCGTGGGGCTGGCGCGTACGGGTCGGTGAGCTCGCCGACCAGGAGGCGGCCGCACGGCTGGTGAAGGACCTGCGGGCGGCCGGATTCCGGCCCACGCGCACCTACTTCACCGGGGAGGACGGCAGCGGCCGCACCGGTCCCTGGGTGGTCGACGTGCTGCGGGTCTCCGCCGGGCAGCGGCAGCGGGTCGAGGCGCGGCAGTCCCTGGACCGGGTGCCGGGCGGCGAGACGCTGGCCGACATGGTCAGGCGCACGGGCGGTATCGCCGGCGTCAACGGCAGCTACGGCTCGGACGAGGAGGACGGCACCTTCGGCGACGTCGCCGGGCTGTCGGTCGTCGACGGCCGGCTGCTCAGCGAGGCGGTGCAGGGGCGCAGCGCGCTGGTCCTGCCCTCCGAGCGGCGCATCCGCCCCTCGGTCCAGCAGCTGAGCACCTCGCTGCGGGTGCGGTCCGCGGACGGCGCCCAGCGCGAGCTGGACGGGCTGAACCGCGCCCCGGGCAAGATCCGCTCCTGCGGGGGCACCGGTGGTGACGTGCCCACCGAACGGCCGCGGCACGACGCCCTGTGCACCGACGACTCGGAGATCATCCAGTACACCGGCTTCTTCTCGGGGCCCGTGCACGCCGGCGACGGCGTCGCGGTGGCCCTGGCGGGCGACGGCACGGTGCTGGAGGTGCGGGGCCGGCGCGGCGGTACGGTCCCGGCCGGTGCCACGGTCCTCGCCGGCACGGGCGACGGCGCCCAGTGGCTGCGCGACCACGCCCGCCAGGGCCAGGTGCTGACCGTGACCACCGCCGTCCTCGACCACAACCGCCGGTCACTGACGGCCACGGCCGGGCGCGGCGTGGACGCCGTCTCCGGCGGCCCGCAACTGCTGCGGGGCGGCCGCGTCGTCGTGCCCGCGGACGCCGAGGGCTTCAACCACCCCGACGATCCGGGCTTCTTCGACTACTTCGCCATCCACCGGCATCCGCGCACGCTCGCCGGCGTCACCGCCGACGGCTCGCTGCTGTTCGTCACCGTCGACGGCCGCCGTCCGGGCTACAGCTCGGGCCTGTCCTTCCGGGAGAGCGCGGCCGTCATGCGTGCCCTCGGTGCGGTGGACGCCCTCAACCTCGACGGCGGCGGGTCCACCACCATGGTGATCGGCGGACGGGTCGTCAACCGGCCCTCCGACAGCACGGGTCCGCGGCTGATGGCCAACGCACTCGTCATCCACTGACGGCTCCGGCCGGCGTCTGCGGTCCCGCCGGGCTCCGGCTCGGCAGGACCGCAGCGCCGGCCACCTGCCCCACGCCTGCTCACGGCTGATTGTCAGTGCCCCGTGGGATGCTGCGCGGCATGAGCCCTTTCCTCCTCACCGACATCGAAGCCGCCGTCCGCAGCAGCTGGGACGCCGAGACGTGCACTCCCGAGTACCGCTCCCGCTGGACGCCCGCCAATCCGGCCCGCGATCAGTGCGGCGTCACCGCCATGGTCCTCAACGACCTGCTGGGCGGGGAGCTGATCCGCGGCGAGGTCCACGTCGACGGCCGGCAGACGGACTACCACTGGTGGAACCGCCTGGGCCGGGGCGTCGAAATTGACCTCACCCGTGAGCAGTTCGGGCCCGGGGAGATCGTCGTCGGAGGGGAGGTCATACCCCGGCCCGCGAAGCTCGGCCGGCTGCGCGAGGAGTACGAGCTGCTCCGCAGCCGGGTGGAGGAGAAGCTCCGGCGTGGCTGAATAGACACTCTCCCCATGATCCCCGCTGCCGACTAGCGTGCCTCGGCGCGGGGGTCACTAGGGGCGAGGAGCTCACAGACCGATGTTCTATTTCGCGTTCAAGTCCGTGGTCCTGGTGCCGCTGTTGCGGTGGCTCTTCAGGCCGCGCGTCGAGGGGTTGCAGCACGTGCCGCCCACGGGGGCGGCGATCATCGCGGGAAATCATCTGTCCTTCTCGGACCATTTCATGATGCCCGTGATGGTCAAGCGCCGGATCAGGTTTCTGGCGAAGCAGGAGTACTTCACGGTGCCCGGCCTCAAGGGCCGGCTCACCGCCGCGTTCTTCCGCGGCATCGGGGCGATTCCGGTGGACCGGTCGGGCAAGCAGGCGGCGCAGGCCGCGGTCGACACCGCGCTGGGCGTCCTGGAGCGCGGTGAGCTGCTCGGCATCTACCCCGAGGGGACGCGCTCGCACGACGGGCGGCTGTACAAGGGCAAGGTGGGCGTGGCCACGATGGCTCTCGCGTCGGGCGCGCCCGTGATTCCGTGCGCGATGATCGGCACGTTCGAGGCCCAGCCCACGGGCCGCCGGCTGCCGCGCCTCGTGCCGATCACCATCCGCTTCGGCGAGCCCCTGGACTTCTCCCGCTACGCGGGCATGCACGACCAGCGCGCGGTGCTGCGGGCCGTCACCGACGAAATCATGTACGCGATCCTGAAGCTGTCCGAGCAGGAGTACGTCGACACCTACGCGGCCGAGGCCAAGGCCGCCCTGCACGCCGTCCGGCCGCCCGCCGGGCCGACCGGGGGCGGACGGACATGGGGCGCACGCCCCGTCGCCGACCCGGCACACAGGGCCCGGGGCGGGGGCGCTTCCGCGGCGGCCTGATCCCCCGTACGGAAAAGAAATACCCCGGTCCGTATTGACGGCCGGGGTATTTCTCTGCGTATATTGGGGATTTCCATGCCCGCTGAACTCAAGGCGTGGGGAAGCTTTATGAGGCCATCATATCCGTGCGGGAGCCGAATTGTCAAACGAGGACATGCGTCGCGAGCAGGAATTCATCGATCTGCTGCACGGGCGCCTCGCCGAACTGCGGGCCGGAGCCGAGCGGGCGGTGCAGGAGGCGCTGAGCCCGGGGGGCAGCACCTTCCAGGCGCGGCTGGAGCGCGATGTGCTGGTGGCCGAACAGTCCGGGCTGCTCGCCGCCTTCAACGCGGGGGAGAACGGGCTCTGTTTCGGTCGGCTGTCCTTCCGTGACGGACGCGATCACCACATCGGCCGCATCGGCATCCGGCGCGACGACGAGGACCGTACCCCCCTGGTCGTCGACTGGCGGGCCGAGGTCGCGCGCCCGTTCTACCTCGCCACCGGGCACACCCCCATGGGCCTGCGCCGCCGACGCCACATCACCACCCACCGGCAGACCGTCACTGCCCTGCACGACGAGATCCTGGACCTCGCCGACACCGAACGCACCGGGCACGAGGGAGCCGACGCGGACGCCGTGCTGCTCGCCTCGCTGGATGCCGCCCGCACCGGCCGGATGCACGACATCGTGCAGACCATCCAGGCCGAACAGGACCGGATCATCCGCGCCCCGCACCGCGGCATCCTCGTCGTCGAGGGCGGCCCCGGCACCGGCAAGACCGTCGTCGCACTGCACCGCGCCGCCTTCCTGCTCTACGCGCACCGGGAACTGCTGGCCCGGCGCGCCGTGCTCGTCGTCGGGCCCAACCCGGCCTTCCTCGGCTACATCGGGGAGGTCCTGCCCTCACTCGGCGAGACCGGCGTGCTGCTCGCCACGCCCGGCGAGCTCTTCCCCGGAGTGCGGGCCACCGGCACCGACACCCCCGCGGCCGCGGAGGTCAAGGGCGGCGCCGCCATGGCCGACGCCCTGGCGGCCTACGTACGGGACCTCCAGAGCCTGCCCGATGCGGCCATCGTGATCGACCACGAGGACGGCGAGCTGCGGCTGGACGCGGACATCGCCGCCGACGCGCGGCACCGGGCGCGCGAGAGCAGGCTGCCGCACAACCTCGCCCGCCCCCACTTCGCGTTCGCCGTCATCGACGCGCTCACCGCCCAGCTGGCCGACCGCATCGGCGCCGACCCGTACGGCGGCCCCGGCCTCCTCGGCCCCGACGACGTCGCCCAGCTGGGCAAGGGCGTCGCGGACAACCCCGAGGTGCACGCCGCCGTCGCGCGGCTGTGGCCGCCCCTGACGCCGCAGCAGCTGGTCACCGGCTTCCTCGCCGACCCCGTCCACCTGCCGGCCGACGACGCCGCCGCGATCCGCCGCGAGGGCGGCGCATGGACCCCCGCGGACGTCCCCCTGCTCGACGAGGCCGCCGAACTCCTCGGCGAGGACGACTCGGCGGCCCGCGCGGCCGCCGAGGCGGAGCGCCTGCAGCGCATCGCCTACGCACAGGGCGTCCTCGACCTCTCCTACGGCTCGCGCACCCAGGAGTTCGAGGACCGCGACGACGAGGACTCCGAGGTGCTGGCCGCCCACGACCTGGTCGACGCCGAACGCCTCGCGGAGCGCCACGAGGAAGCCGACCACCGCAGTGCGGCCGAACGCGCCGCCGCCGACCGGACCTGGGCCTTCGGACACATCATCGTGGACGAGGCGCAGGAGCTGTCCGCCATGGCGTGGCGGCTGCTCATGCGCCGCTGTCCCACCCGGTCGATGACGCTCGTCGGCGACCCGGCGCAGACCGCCGAACCGGGCGGCTGCGGCTCGTGGCGCACGATCCTCGCCCCGTACGCCGGCGACCGGTGGACGCACGTACGCCTCGGCGTCAACTACCGCACCCCGGCCGAGATCATGGAGGTCGCGGCGGCCGTGGTCCGGTCCGCCGACCCCGCCTTCGAGCCCCCGAGCTCGATCCGCTCCACCGGAGTGCGCCCGTGGGCGCAGCGCACCGACGACCTGTGCGGCGCGGTCGCCGACGCCGTGGCGCGGGAGGCCCGCGAGGGCGGCCGCCTCGCGGTGATCGCCCCGCGCGGCCTCCACGCGGCCCTGGCCGCCGCCCTGCCGGGCGCCTCCACCGGCACCGTCCCGGACCTGACGAGCCCGGTCGTCCTGCTGGACCCGCGGCAGGCCAAGGGCCTGGAGTTCGACGCGGTGATCGTGGCCGAGCCGCAGGAGTTCGGGCTGAGCGACCTGTACGTCGCCCTCACCCGGGCGACCCAGCGCCTGGCCCTGGTCCACACGGCCCCGCTCCCGGCCGCCCTGGCGACCGCGCTGCCGTCGGCGGCCGTCTCCTGACGGCCCCCGGGCCCTCCCGTCCTCCACTGCCGCGGAGGACGGGGGGGGGGAAAAGCGGCCCGCCGGGCGCGCCCGGGGTGGCGCCGCCGCCGGTCAGGGCAGCGGCTGTTCGGCCCAGATGACCTTCCCCTCGGGGATGTAGCGGGTGCCCCAGCGCTCGGCGAGCTGGGCGACGAGGAACAGGCCGCGGCCGCCCTCGTCCTCGGCGGCGGCGTAGCGCAGGTGCGGCGAGGTGCTGCTGGTGTCGGAGACCTCGCAGATCAGGGCCCGGTCGCGCAGCAGACGGACGCGGATCGGCCCGGAGGCGTGCCGGATGGCGTTGGTGATCAGCTCGCTGAGGATCAGCTCCGTGGTGAACACCGCCTCCTCCAGCCCCCACTCCGTCAGCTGCCGGGTCACGTCGGCCCGCGCCCGGCCGACCACCGCCGGGTCCGAGGGCAGCTCCCACTCGGCCGTCCGGTCCGGCTCCAGCACCCGGGTACGGGCCACGAGCAGGGCGATGTCGTCGCTCTGACGGGCCGGCAGCAGGGCGCCGAGAACCGCCTCGCAGGTGTCCTGGGGCGAGCGGTCCGGATGGGTCAGCGTCGAGCGGAGGATCTCCAGCCCGGCGTCGATGTCGCGCTTGCGGTCCTCGATGAGGCCGTCGGTGTACAGCACCAGGCTGCTGTGCTCGGCCAGCTGCAGCTCGGCCGCCTCGAACGGCAGGCCGCCCAGGCCGAGCGGCGGGCCGGCGGGCAGCTCGGGGAACTCCACGGTGCCGTCGGGCCGGACGAGCGCCGGCAACGGGTGCCCGGCCCGGGCCAGGCTGCACACGCCGGAGGCCGGGTCGTAGATCGCGTACAGGCAGGTGGCGCCCGCGATGGTGGCCTCGCCGTCGTCCGCCTCCTGGTCGATGCGGCCCACCAGCTCGTCGAGGTGCCCGAGGAGCTCGTCCGGGGGCAGGTCGAGGGCGGAGAAGTTCTGCACGGCCGTGCGCAGCCGGCCCATGGTCGCGGCGGCGTGCAGGCCGTGCCCGACGACGTCGCCGACGACCAGGGCGACGCGCGCGCCGGGCAACGGGATGACGTCGAACCAGTCGCCGCCCACCCCGGCCTGCGCGGGCAGGTAGCGGTAGGCGATGTCGACGGCGTTCTGTTCCGGCAGACCGCGCGGGAGCAGGCTGTGCTGGAGGGTGACGGCCATGGCGTGCTCGCGCGTGAAGCGGCGCGCGTTGTCGATGGACACCGAGGCCCGGGCCGTCAGCTCCTCGGCCAGGGACAGGTCGTCCTCCTCGAAGGTGCTGCTGTCGTCGGCCCGCCAGAAGTTGACGATGCCCATCAGCACGCCGCGCGCCTTGAGCGGCACGGTGATCAGCGAGTGGAACCCGAAGTCCATGATGGCCTGGGTGCGGGCGGTGTCCTGGGTGCGCCAGCCGGAGGACGCCCTCAGTTCCGGCACCAGCACGGCGTGCCCGCTGATGAAGCCCGTGGCCTGCGGAGTGGGCGCGGCGAAGCGGTGCACCTCGCCCGCCCGGTACAGCGGGTGGTCGTCGCGGACGCCGCTGAGCGCCACCCGGCGCAGCTCCGGTGCCTCGCTGCCCACGACCGTGCGCGGCTCCTCGCCGCGCAGGACGGGTTCGGCCAGGTCGACCGAGACGTAGTCGGCGAACCGGGGGGCGGCCACCTCGGCGAGCTCCTCGGCGGTGTGCTGGACGTCGAGGGTGGTGCCGATGGCCACGCTCGCGTCGTACAGCAGCCGCAGGCGGCCGCGGGCGACCTCGGCCTTCCCGGCGAGCTTCTGCAGCTCGGTGGAGTCCCGGAGGGTGGCCACGCTGCCCGGCGGGCCGCCGCGGCGGTCGGTGGGCCGGTTGTTCACCGCCAGCAGCCGCTCCCCGACCGGAATCACCTCGTCCGTGGCGACGCGCCGGGAGATCAGCAGATCGGCCATCCGGGGGTCGAGGCCGAGGGTGGTCACGTCGCGGCCCTCCACGTCGGGGGGCAGGTCCAGGAGCCGGCGCGCCTCGTCGTTGGCCAGCAGGAGCCGGCCCTCGCCGCTGACGATGACCACGCCCTCGCGCACCGCGTGCAGCACCGCGTCGTGGTGCTCGTACATCTGGGTCATCTCGGCCGGGCCCAGGCCGTGGGTCTGGCGGCGCAGCCGCCGGGTCACCAGCGCCGTGCTCGCCGTGGCCAGCACGAGCGCGGCGGCGCCGGCCCCGATGACCAGCGGCAGCTGCTGGTCGACGGCGCTGCTCACCGAGCTCACCTTGAGCCCGGAGGAGACCATGCCGATGACCTGGCCGTTGTCCGTGACGGGGACGACGACCTGCAGTTCCTCGCCGAGGGGGCCGTTGACGTCCTCGACGGTGACCTCGCCGTTGAGCGACGGCCCGATCGTGCCGACGAACTTCTTGCCGATCTGGCTGGGGTCGGGGTGCGTGTAGCGGATGCCGTCGCGGTTCATCACGACGAGGAAGTCCACCCCGCCGTCCCGCCGGACGGCCTCGGCCGCCGGCTGGAGCTGCGCGGACGGGTCCGGACCGCGCATCACCTGCGGCAGGCCGGGAGAGTGGGCGAACCCCTCGGCGGCGGCCAGCGAGCGGTCACGCGCCGCATCGAACCGGTCGCTGCGTGCCTGGAGCAGCAGGGCGGCGGCCGCCGCCACGACCAGCAGCAGCACGATCAGCCCCTGCAGCACGAACATCTGACCGGCGACACTGCGGGTGCTCGCCACCGCCCACGGGCGCCGCGCCGACCGCACGCGCGGCCCGTCGCGCTGTCGCCGCTCACGCCAGGACATAACCCATGTCTACCCCGCTCTCCGCGACCGCGCGAACGCTGGATGCGGTCAGGCCCCCTATCGGCATGCTCATGGCGTCGCTAGGTTGTGCCCCGCACCCGGGCGGAGGGCGTCCGGAACCCCTGGAGGTGGCGTGATGAACAGCAGGAGACAGGTGCTGAGAGCGGCGACCGCGGCCGCGGGCTTAGCGGCCGTCGGTGCGGTGGGCGGCCCCGCCGCCGCGGCCGCACCGGCGGCGCGCCGGGCGGCGTCCCGGCCCGAGGCCAGGCAGGTGGCCGGCTACACCGACGCGTCGGGCCGGGTGACCGTGGCTGTCTTCTCCTACCGCGGGAACCCCGCCCAGCAGCACTGGAACGACCAGACCGTGCGGGTGGCCGACGGAGACATGATCGCCATCGGCGGCGGGGCCACCGCCGTGGAGGGCCCCGCCGGCGCGCTGCTGACCGCTTCGTACCCCAACGACGACCTGACCGGCTGGACCGTCTCCTCCAAGGACCACCTCGACGCCCAGCCGCACGAGCTGACGGCCTACGTCATCGGCCTGAAGATCGCCGGGATGAGCCGGGACCGGCTGCTGGGCTCGGTCCACGTCGCGCGCGCCGACAGCGGCACCGTCCCGCACCCCGAGGCCGAGGCGGGCATCCCCTCGTCGGCGGAGTACGCGCTGGTCGGCGGCGGCTTCCGGGTGGACTGGCGCGGGGCCGGCAACCTCGCCACGGCCTCCTTCCCGGCCACCGACTTCTCCTGGAAGGCCCGCTCCAAGGACCACGTGGTCTCCTCCCCGGCGAGCATCCGCTCCTACGCGATCTCGCTGCGCCGCGACCTGCCCGCCGGACGCGTCACGACCGCCCTGGTCCGCGCCGAGTCCGGCCAGGCCCAGCACCCCGCCGCCGTCGCCACCCTGCCTCCGGGATACGCCCTCACCGGCGGCGGCGCCGAGGTGCACTGGCGCGGGGCCGGAAACCTCCTGTGGCGGCTCGAACCGTCCACCACCTGGAACGCCAGCTTCAGCGCGGCCTCCAAGGACCACCACGTGGCCGACCCGGCCACCCTCACCGCCTACGCGCTGGGCATCCGCCTCTCCTGATCCGCCCTTCGCCCACCGGCGGGCACGGGCGGGCAGCCGCCCGTGCCCGCCCGGACGCGCATCAGGACCGGCCGCCGTCCAGCCGGCCGAAGGTGTCCGGGACGGGCAGGGTGTTCCAGCGGTCCAGCGGCCAGCCGACGACGAAGGCGCGGCCGACCACGTTGCCGACCGGAACGAAGCCGTGGTTCTTGTCCTGCTGGTGGTAGCGGGAGTCCTCCGAGTTCTGCCGGTGGTCACCCATCACCCACACCATGCCCCCGGGCACGGTGACCTTGAACTGGCCGCCCCGGTCGTCGGCGCTGCACGGGGTGTTGCCCTGGAAGACGTACGGCTCGTCGAGCTCCTTGCCGTTGACCTTCAGCGGGCCCGTGCCCCTGCACTCGACCGTGTCGCCGCCGACCGCCACGACCCGCTTGATGAGGTCCTTCTCCTCGGCGGACGGCATGAGCCCGATGGAGCCGAGCACCTTCTGCACCGGGTTCGGCTTCGCCGTGGGCTCGTTCTTCAGCCAGCCGTCGGGGTCGCGGAAGACGACCACTTCGCCGCGGTCGGGCTTGGCGCCGAACCAGGGCGTGAGCTTGTCGACCAGCACGCGGTCGCCCCGCTGCAGGGTGTTCTGCATCGAATCCGAGGGGATGGAGAACGCCTGCACCAGAAAGGTCTTGATGAGCAGCGCGAGGACCAGCGCGATGCCGATGAGGAGGGGCAGCTCCTTCCAGAACGGGCGCTGCTCGCGCGGCTTCCCGCCCGCCTCGCCCGCCTCGCCCGGCCCGGTGTCCGCTCCGGCGGTCGCCACATCGGTCATTCCCACTCCTCGCCACGTGCCACGGCCCGATTCCCCTGGCGGTGCGGGCCTACCACTCCCACAACGCACGGGAGTTCCCGGACGCCTCCTGGGCGACATGTCAGGAGATGCCGCAGGGGACCATGCGCCCTACGATGGTGGTGTCGAGTGCCGTGGAGGTGTGTCATGGCCCAGGCCACAGGGGCGGTCACGGACGTCCGGGAGCTGCTGGCCCTGTCGCGGCCCGAGCTCGACCGCCTCTTCCGCAACAGCCAGCCCGGCCCGACGCCCCGGGGCGAGGGTGCAGGCACCGTGCTCCTGGCGCGCGGTGCGCGCCCGTCGCGGGTGGCGGCCCGGCTCGCCCGGCTCCTCGCCTGGCAGGGCAAGGTGTTCGCACCCGGGGGCGGAGAACTGCTCAACAGGGTCACACCGTTCGGCGTGCGCGCCATCCGCGCCCGGGTGTACCGCGGCGCGAGCTGGTCCGACGGCGCGGAATGCATCGTCCTGGACTACTCGCACACCTCGTTCCTCGCGCAGCGCATCCGCGACGAGATCCGCCGGATCGGTCCCGGCCTGTACCTCGGCGACGTCTACTGGGGGCGGCGCAAGGTCCTGGGCTTCTCCCTGCGCTTCCCCGCCCCGACCCCCTGACGCACGCTCCTGGAGGTGCCGGGCATGCCGCACCAGCTGGCCGTCACCATCCGGGCCGCCCTCCCCGCGGCCCGGGTCGCAGAGGTGAGCGAACTGCTGGCCGAGGCCGGCCGCAAGGGCGTGGCCGGCGAGCTGTTCCCCTTCGCGGAGGTGACGGGTGTTCACTTCGCCCGGCTGCTCGTGGTGCCGGAAGGGCCCGGTGCGGACGGCGCCGCCGTGCCCGCCAGCGTCGTCTACATGGGCGAGGTGGACGCCCCGCTGCAGGCCCACCTCACCGACCTGGTCCGCAAGGCCGGCGAGGGACTGGAGAAGGTCTTCGGGCACTGCGACGGCTACCCGACGGGCACCGCCTCGGTCGCCGCCCGGACCGCCTGGCTGCGCGCCCACCGCATCCCCTCCGCCGCCTTCTACGTCAACACCGTGGGCAGGGGCCGGCAGCAGATCCTGCGCGAGGCACGGCTGCGCGAGGCGATCGAGGAGTTCCTCGACCAGCAGGGGGCGGCCCTGTCCGGCGCACCGCCGTCCCGCATCCGGGCCGCGATTCAGGAGTACGTCACCGGCCGCCCGGACCTGGCCTGGGCGCGCTCGCGTCCCGCCCCACCGGCCCTGTGGTGGCGGATCCGGCAGAAGGCGCACCTCCTCGCGCT
The DNA here is from genome assembly GCF_014650495.1 of Streptomyces cinnamoneus. Lineage (GTDB taxonomy): Bacteria > Actinomycetota > Actinomycetes > Streptomycetales > Streptomycetaceae > Streptomyces > Streptomyces cinnamoneus. The sequence continues at coordinate 539,384 of NZ_BMVB01000001.1, forward strand.
GCCCCTGGCGGCCCTGTTCCTGCTGCCCCTCCTGCTGTTCGCCCTGCCCGCGTGGGCGGTGCTGCTGCGGCTGCACGAACTGCGGGACGTGCCCAGCGGAGAGCGCCCGGACCGCCGGCACGTGCGCGAACTCGCCGCATGCGAGGACTTCGGCGCGCAGAACCCGTTCACCGCCGTCGGCTCCGTCAAGCCGGGACGGTTCCGCCGGGCCACCCTGACGGCGGTCCTCCTCGTCGTCGACTACGGTGTCCGGCACTTCTTCAACCGGGGCGACCTCACGGGCGTGAAGACCATCCACTTCGCCCGCTGGCTGTTCATCGACGACAAATGCCGCGTGCTCTTCGCGAGCAACTACGACGGAAGCCTCGAAAGCTACATGGACGACTTCATCGACAAGGTCGCCTGGGGCCTCAACGCCGTCTTCAGCAACGGGCGCGGCTACCCCCGCACCCGGTGGCTCGTGCTCGGCGGCGCCAAGGACGAGCTGGCCTTCAAGTCCTACCTGCGCTGCCACCAGCTGCCCACCCACGTGTGGTACTCCGCCTACGACGACCTGACCACCGCCACCATCGACACCAACGCCCGCATCCGCGCGGGCCTGTTCGCCGACCTCGGCCCGGCCGCGACCAGGGCCTGGCTCGCCCTGCTCTGAAGGAGGCGACGCGATGGCCCCGACCCTGGAACTCGACGACATCCAGGGCCTGCTCGTGCGCGGCTACAGCAGCCTGAAGGCGGCCTGCTTCCTGCTGCTCGCCGTCACCGACCCGCCGGCCGCCCGCCCCGCCCTCGCCCGGGCGGCGCTGCGGGTGACGGACGGCCGCACGGAGCCCGCGGAGAGCGCCGTGAACCTCGCCCTCACCGCGGAGGGCCTGCGGCGCATGGGCACGCTGCCCCCCGGTCTCGACGGCTTCCCCGAGGAGTTCGTCTCCGGCATGACCGACCCCGACCGCAGCCGCTTCCTCGGCGACCTCGGCCAGGACGCCCCCCGGCACTGGCGCTGGGGCGGCCCCGCCACCCCGCCCGTCCACGTCCTCGCGCTGCTCTACGCCCGCGACGAGCCGTCCTTGCAGCGCCTGGAGGCAGAGCTGCGCCAGGATCTGCTCGCCACGGGCGGCCTCACCGAGGTGCTCCGGCTGGCCACGGCCGAGCTCGGCGACCGCGAGCCCTTCGGCTTCCGGGACGGCATCTCGCAGCCGCTCATCGAGGGACTGGCCAGGACGTCCCGCGTCACGGCCGCACGCGACGGGGCGACGGCCGACGGCGACGTCGTCAAGGCCGGCGAGTTCGTCCTCGGCTACCCCAACGAGTACGGCCTGCTGACGGACCGGCCACTGCTCCCGGACGACGGCACCGGCCTGCTGCCCCGGGAGCCCGGCGGCACCGGCGCCGACCTCGGCCGCAACGGCAGCTACCTGGTCTTCCGCCAGCTGCACCAGGACGTCCAGGGCTTCTGGGGCTACCTCGACGACGTCACCCGGCGCCCCGACGGCACGTCCGATCCCGCCGCGCGCGAGGCGCTCGCCGCGCGCATGGTGGGCCGCTGGCCCGGCGGGGCCCCACTGGTCCACGCCCCCGGCCAGGACGATCCCGCCCGCGCCACCGACAACGACTTCGGCTACGTCGCCACCGACCCCGACGGCTTGCGCTGCCCCCTCGGCGCACACATCCGCCGCGCCAACCCCCGCGACTCGCTGGACCCCCGGCCCGGCTCGGCCGAGTCGGTCGCCATCGGCCGGCGCCACCGGATCCTGCGCCGCGGCCGCTCCTACGGGCCGCGCGGCGGCCCCCACCCGCCGCCCACCGCGGCCGACGACACGCAGGGCAACGGGCTGCACTTCCTCTGCCTCAACGCCAACATCTCCCGCCAGTTCGAGTTCATCCAGCACACCTGGCTCAACAACCCGGGCTTCAACGGCCTCCACGACGCCCCCGACCCGCTGGTCGCACCGCGCGGCAACCACCACGCCACCTTCACCCTGCAGGCCCGGCCCGTCCGCACCCGCCACGTCGGCCTGCCGCAGTTCGTCTTCGTCCAGGGCGGCGCCTACTTCTTCCTGCCCGGCCTGCGCGCCCTGCGCTACCTGTGCACGGCCGCACCGAGGGACGGACAGCGGTGACCGGCCGGCACCGCCTGCGCGTCGCGGTCAACGACGCCGTCCTGCGCTGCGTCCACCTGGAGCGCCGCATCGACCCCTACGTCCGGCCGCTGCTCGATCGGGCCCTGCTGCGGCCCGTGCAGGCCCTGGTGCAGTGGATCGTGGGCGTCCGCCGCCACGACGAACACCTCCGCCCGGCCGAGGAGCGGCCGCTGCCGGGGGAGAAGGAGACCGCCGAGGCCATCGCCGACCAGATGGGCCGCTTCATCGCCCGCGAGTACGCGCCGGGCAACGCCCAGCGGGCCGGCAACACCAAGACCCACGGCGTCGTCGCAGGGGAGTTCACCGTGCTCGGCGACCTGCCCGCCGACCTGCGCCACGGGGTGTTCAGCCGCCCCCGGACCTTCCGCGCCTGGGTGCGCTTCGCCGGCCCCGGCCCCCTCGCACCGCCCGACATCGAGGACAACGGCATCCTCAGCATCGGCGTCAAGCTCCTCGGCGTCGAGGGCGAGAAGCTGCTCGACGACGAGCGGGCGACCCAGGACTTCACGGGCATCAGCGCCCCGACCTTCACCACGCCCGACGTCGTCGAGAACCTCAAGCTGCAGCAGCACGTCTACGACGGCACCCCCCTGCTGTACTTCCTCGGCCCCCGCGACAGCCACCTGTGCGACATGGTCATGCAGGGCCTGTACGCCAGGACCCACTCCAGCCCGCTGGAGACCCGCTACTGGAGCTGCACGCCCTACCTGCTCGGCGAGGGCCAGGCCATGCAGTACTCCCTGGTCCCGCGCGACGGGCGGCGCGGCCGCGCGCCCTGGCACCCGCCGGAGGACTACCTGCGGAGGGCGCTGGCCGCGACGCTGCGCGAGCGCGACGTCCTTTTCGACTTCCTCGTCCAGCTCCAGACCGACCCGCACCGGATGCCGGTCGAGAACGCCTCCGTGGTCTGGCCCGAACGGCTCTCGCCCTTCCGGCCCGTCGCCACGCTGCGGCTGCCCCGCCAGGAGCTCGACGAGGCCCGGCAGTTCGCCCTCGCCGACCGGCTCTCCTTCAACCCCTGGCACGCCCTGGCCGCCCACCGCCCGCTCGGCAACCAGAACCGCGCCCGCCGCACGATCTACCTGCAGCTCTGCCGCCTCCGCCAGTCCATGAACGGCACACCGCACACCGACCCCAGCGACGACGAGCCCGGCGGAAGCCCCTGAAGCGGCCACCGGACCCGCCGCGCGAAGGAACGCACCATGCCATATCGTCACATTCGGTACGCCAAGCCCCTGAGGAAGGGGTGTACCCCCGCGGGAAGGGGCGCTGATCATGAACGTGCGTACGGTCGCCCGTTACGGCCTGGGCGGAATCCGGCTGGTGAACGGCGTGGCGGCGTTGCTGGCCCCCCAGGTGGTGGCCCGCCGGCTGGGTGCGGACCCCGGACAGCCCGCACTCGTCCACACGCTGCGGATGTTCGGCGTCCGCACCACGATCATCGGCGCCGAGCTGTTCCTCCTCAAGGACGTCCGCGCCCTCGACCGGGCGCTGCGCCTGGCCCCGGTCGTCCACGCGAGCGACGCGCTGTCCGCCGCCTGCGCCTGGCGCTCGGGGACCCTCCCCGGGCGGGCGGGCCTGACCGCCACGGCGATCTCCACGGTCAACGTCGCCCTCACCCTGGTGGCCCAGCCGCCCGGGCGACTGTTCTTCCGCTGCTGCACGCGGGAAGGAGCTCACCATGCGTAGCGCCTCATGGTTCGTGGAGCTGCACAACAGGCTGGCGCTGGCCGTCGACCGCAAGAGGGGCTGGGACCGCCTGCCCACACCCCTCGGCCTGCTGACCCTCATCGGCCTGCGGAACAACCTGCGCCGCAAGAACCTCTTCGACACCACCTCCTACCCGGCGCACAACCTGCCCGCCGTCGAGCCACCGGACCCACGCCACCTCACCCAGCGCTCCGCCGACGGCACGTACAACGACCTGGCGAACCCCCGCATGGGCATGACGGGCTCCCGTTTCGGCCGCAACGTCCCGCCCGGGAACACCTTCCCCGAACCCGAGCCGCAGATCCTCTCCCCGAGCCCCCGCGAGGTGAGCCGCGCCCTGCTGACCCGGCACGAGTTCATCGCCGCCGAGTCCGTCAACGCCCTGGTGGCCGCCTGGCTGCAATTCATGATCCGGGACTGGGTCAACCACGGCCAGGGCTCGGCCGACGACCCGTGGCGCATCGAACTGCTCGACGACGACCCCTGGCCCCAGTCCCCGATGCTCGTGCCGCGCACCATCCCCGACGCCACCCGCCCGCCCGGCGACGACGGTCTCCCGCCCACGTTCCTGAACGAGAAGTCCCACTGGTGGGACGCCTCCCAGGTCTACGGCAACAACCTCGCCGAACAGCTGCAGCTGCGCGAGGGCGAGGGCGGCAGGCTCAAGGTGCCCCGCAACGGCACCCTCTTCCCCGACCACCCGGACCGGGACCCGGCGAGCATCCCCGGGTTCTGGCTGGGCCTGGTCATGATGCAGATCCTGTTCATCCTGGAGCACAACGCCATCTGCGACCGGCTGCGCCACGACTACCCGCAGTGGTCGGACGAGGAGCTCTTCCAGCGGGGGCGCCTGATCAACACAGCCCTCATCGCCAAGATCCACACCATTGAGTGGACGCCCGCGGTCATCAGCCACCCCACGACCGTCACCGGCATGCGCGCCAACTGGTTCGGCCTCCTGGGCGAGCGCGTGCACAGGATGTTCGGCCGGGTCAGCCGGAGCGAGGTCCTCAGCGGCATCCCCGGCGGGCACCCCGACCACTTCGGCGTCCCGTTCTCCCTCACCGAGGAGTTCGTGGCCGTCTACCGCATGCACCCCCTCGTGCCCGACGACTGGAGCATCCGCGCGGCCGCCGACGACTCCCCGCTGCGGGAGGCCACCTTCCGGGAGCTGTCGGGGCGCGGAGCCTACGAGTTCCTCGGCAAGTACGAGCTGTCCGACCTCTTCTACTCCTTCGGCACCTCGCACCCTGGCCTGGTCACCCTGCACAACTACCCGGCGTTCCTGCAGGAGTTCGAGCGGCCCGACGGCAAGCTCATGGACCTCGGCGCCGTCGACGTCCTGCGGATCCGTGAACTCGGCGTCCCGCGCTACAACGACTTCCGGCGCGCGCTCCACCTCGCCCCCGCAAAGGACTTCGCCTCGCTCACCGACAACGAGAAGTGGGCCGAGGAGATGCGCCGCGTCTACCGGGACGACATCGAAGCGGTCGACCTCATGGTGGGCATGTTCGCCGAACGCCGCCCCGCGGGCTTCGCCTTCAGCGACACCGCCTTCCGGATCTTCGTCCTCATGGCGTCCCGCCGCCTCAACAGCGACAGGTTCCTCACCCAGGACTACACCCCGCAGGTCTACACGCGGACCGGACTCGACTGGATCGAGAACAACACCATGTCCAGCGTGCTCCTGCGCCACTTCCCGGAGCTGCGCTCCTCGATGCGCTCGGCGGACAACGCGTTCGCCCCGTGGACGAACACCGGGCCCCCGCGGTGAACACCGGGAGCATGCGGCCCCGGACGGGGCTGCTGCTGGCCCTCGCCGGCGTCCTGCCGTTCTGCGCCGGCCTGGCCTTCTACCTCTGCACGGCCGAGGTCGACACCACGCCCCTGCAGCTGGCCGGCAGCGCCGCCGCGGCCGTACGGGTCCTCGGTGACCGCGCCGATGCCTTCCGCGACGCGCTCCACGCCGACCACGTCTTCGTCGCCGGCTACACCATCACCCTGGTGTGGGTCTTCCTGCTCGCCCGCCGCACCCTCGCCCGCCACGTGAACCAGCAGAACCTCGCCGTGACGGGCGCCGTGGCCGCGGTGGTCGCGGGACTGTGCGACGTGGCCGAGAACCTGCTGCTCGCCCACGGCATCCCGCACGCTGCGCAGGGAGCGAACGTGCCGTTCGCGTGGGCGACCGGCTGCGCCACGGTCAAGTGGGTGCTGCTGGCCCTGACCGGGCCCGTCGCGGTCGTCCTCTTCACCATCACGGTCAAGCGCGCCGCCTTTCACGCCGTGCCGTTCCTGCGGCGCCGCGCCGCCCCGGCCCCGGCGCCGGCCGCGGCCGGCGACTCGGGACAGCCGGCGCCGGCCGCGGCCGACGACGACCGTCCCGAGGTGATCCCGCCGTGGCCGGTGGTGCGGGCGGACGGCGCCCGCTGGCCCCGGGACTCGCGGACGGACCCGCCGACGGGCAGCGCGGTCCGCTGGCTCAACAGCGGCCGGGTCCCGCCCAAGCGGGAGCAGGGCGCCCTGGGGTTCTGCGTCTCCGGCGGCGGCATCCGCTCGGCCTGCGTCACACTGGGCGCGCTGCAGGTCCTCCGCGACGACGTGTGCAGGGCCCGCTACCTCGTTTCCGTCTCCGGCGGCGGCTACCTGGCCGGCGCCCTGCAACTGGCGCTGAGCGGCCCCCTCGAAGAAGGGACCACCTCGACCCTGAACCCGGCCTGCGCCGTCCCGGCCGACGTCTTCGGGCCCGGCACCCCGGAAGAGGACCACCTGCGCCGGCACTCGAAGTACCTCGCGGAGGGCACCGGCCAGTGGCTGACCGCCCTCGGCGTCCTCCTGCGCGGGCTGCTGGCCTCCCTGGGCCTGCTCGTCGCCGTCCTCCTCGTCCTGGGGCTCACCCTGAGCTGGGCCTACCACCGCGTGCCCGTCACGGACCTGACCTGCCTGGCCGGCAGCGCACCGCCCTGCACACCCGGTTTCCGCCCCCCGGCCGTCGCGGCCATCCTGTGCTGCCTCGGCGCCGCGCTCGCGTGCTGGCTCATCTGGCTGGTGACCTTCGCCTGGACCTCCCGTTCCCGCCGTCCGCCCCTGTGGGCGGCCAGAGCGTTCCGGCTGCTCGTCGTCCTCGCCCTGTTCCTGGCGCTCGCCGTCCTGGCCCTGCCCGCCGTGGCCTGGGGAGCGATGTGGCTCAAGCACTGGACGGACGTGGGCGTACGGGGCGTCGGCGCGGGCGCGGGCCTGACCGCACTGCTCACCTACGTGGCCGTCCTCGCCGGCACCCTCTGGCGCCGCCGCCAGGTCGTCGGCGGCGGCATGAACAAGCTGTTCGGCGCCGGGCGGCGCGCCTCCAGACTGAGCCAGGCCGTACCCACCAGTTTCACCCAGTACCTGATGGTGTGGCTGGTCCTGCTGCTCCTGACGCTCATCTCGCTGATCGTCCTGGGCTGGGCGACCGCCACCGGGCGCACCTGGCACCCGGGCTGGCAGCTCGGCATCCCCGCCGCCGTCCTCGCGGTCGCCCTGTGCCTCGACCAGACGTGGATGAGCCTCCACCCCTTCTACCGCTACCGGCTGGCCTCCGCGTTCGCCGTCCGCCGCTGGAAGGAGAAGGACGGCGAAACGGTCGCCCGGCCCTACGACTTCGCGAAGGAACCCACGAAGCTGTCCCTGTACGGCGGGCAGCGCGCGGGCTTCCCCCAGGTCATCTTCGCCGCCGCGGCCAACCTCTCCGGCAGCGACCGCACGCCCCCGGGCCGGCGCGCGGTCTCCTACACGTTCTCCCACGACTACGTCGGCGGCCCGGACGTCGGATACGTCCGGACGGACCGGCTGGAGGAGCGCACCGAGGGGACCATCGGCGCCGACCTCACCGTGCAGTCCGCCGTCGCCGTCTCCGGCGCCGCCTTCGCCTCCGCCATGGGCGGCCAGGCCAGGGTGTTCCAGACCCTCTTCGCCCTCACCAACGCCCGGCTGGGGACCTGGGTGCCCAATCCGGCCTCCCTGACCGGGCTGTGGGGGCCGGAGCCCGACTGGACGCTGCCGCCCCAGCCGCGCCTGCGGCGGCTGCACTACCTCCTGAAGGAGATCGCCGGCCGCTACCCGATGGACGACCGGCTGCTGCTGACCACCGACGGCGGCCACTACGAGAACCTCGGGCTCGTCGAACTGCTGCGCCACGGGGTGCGCACCGCCGTGTGCATCGACGCCAGCGGCAGCAGCCCGCCCTTCGCGGGCACGCTGGCCGACGCCATCGCGCTGGCCTACGAGGAGCTGGGCGTCAGGATCGTCCTGGACGACGCCGAAGCACGACAGCTCGTGCCCGGCAGTGCCCGCCCCCTGCAGCCCGAGGACCCCCTGGCCGCGCTCAACGCCCGCCTCTCGGCCCGCACGGTGGTCACCGGCGACATCTTCTATCCGCACGAGCTGATCGTGGACGGGCAGCGCGTCGGCACCAAGGGGAGACTGATCGTGGCCCGGGCGGCGCTCACCCGCAAGCTGCCCTACCCGCTGCTCGCCTACGCCTCGGCCCACGCCGTCTTCCCCAACGACGCCACCAGCGACCAGTGGTTCGACCACAAGCAGTTCGAGGCGTACAGGGAGCTCGGCCGCTTCATCGGCCAGGAGGCCGCGGAAGCGCTGCACCGTCCCCGGCCGCACCGGTGAGTCATACCGTCCTGGTCAGCATCCAGAACCGGATGAAGGCGATCGTGAACGCGAAGTCGATGGCCGCGGGCACCAGGACCAGGGGCCGTGCGAGGTCCCAGGCGTACAAGGTGGTCAGGTTCACGACGTCGAAGAGCTTGGCCAGGATGCCCAGGAGCACGATGCCGCGGTTCTGCGTCACATCGCGCGCGACGATGTGATAGCCGATGCCGATGAGGACGACCGCGAACCCGAACCCCGCCCACAGGCGCAGCGCCATCGCGTCCCGGGTGACGTCCGGCACGTACGACAGGTCGTAGGACCAGCGCCGCGCGAAGACGATGGGAAGCCCGATCACATAATTGAACAGCGCCGCCACGAGGAAGACCCGCGACCAGAACGTCGTGTTCAGCGAGACGACCATCGCTCCTCCGGATGCCTTCGGTGCCCGCCGCGGTCAGCCGGGGCTGCCGTCCACCCGCAGGCGGACCTGTTCCTCCAGGCGCTCCAGGCTCCGGGCGAGGGCGGCGCGCACGGTGTCCCCGCCGGGGTCGTCGGCCTCGTCGAAGAACGACAGGTGGATGGTCACCTCGCTCGCACCGCTGCCGATGCCGGCCACCTGCAGCCAGCCGGCGTAGTTGCCGGTGTCCCGGGTACCCCACTCGACCCGCATCTGTTCCTTGTCCGCACGGAACAGCGCACGTTCGTCCGCGCCGGTGCGGTCCTCGTGGACGGTCACGGCCGGCAGTTCCTCGGCCTTGACGTGCAGGTCCTCCGGCAGCCAGCTGCCGAGCATCTCCACGCTGTTGACCTGGTCGAAGACGTGCTCGGGCAAGGCCGGCATCGTCCGGGAACGCTCGTATTCGCTCATGCCCTGCCCATCGTCGGTGCGGACCCTTCCCCTCCCGCATGCCCGGGCGGCGGCCCGCTGCGTCGCAATGCCACCCGTTCGCCCCGGCGCAAGTCCGCCGTTCGGCCCGTTCCCCGCCGGCCCGGGGGGTCAGCCGCGCACCGGCACCTGGTGCGCGACCGCCGTGACGTGCAGTTCACCGAAGTCGACCACGTCGTCCAGCGCGATGGTGCGGTGCGTGGTGGCCGCCGGCGGGGTCACCTGAAGGGAGGCGGCCTTGTGCGCCTGGGTGCCGGTGTGCGTCCAGGAGACGACTGCCCGGGCCGTTCGGCCGGGACCGAGGACGACGAGCCGGTTGCCCGGGTCGTCGGCGTACCACGTGCTGCCCCGCACGGTGCGGGTCGGCAGCGGGGTGTGCCGCGCGTCCTCCAGCCCGAGACCGGGGTAGCCGCGCAGGGCGCAGGCGCGGCCGGAGGTGTTCTTCAGCTCCAGCGTGCCCCCGGCGTGGTTCATACCCCCGCCGAGGCGTTCGGCGAACCCGATCCGCAGGTCCGAGGTGCCGCAGGTGGCGACGGCCGCCCCGGCCCGGTCGGCCGCGGAGGTGGCGGCGTGGGCCGGGACCACGGCCGTCGCGAGGACGAGCGCGGCGGCCGCGGCGGTGGCGGATGTCCTGCTCTTGTGGCGTATCACGAGCACTCCTTGTTCGAGGTCGGCCGCGACCCGGTGGGGTGGCCGGTCCGTCTCCGTGCGCCACCCGGGCCCGGCCGGGAACGACAAGCCGCCTACCCCCTGTCGTGCCCGTGAACACAGGGGAGACGTAAGGAAGGCGGATCCCGGCCATCCGCCGCACCGCGGCCACCCCGCCGGCCTCAGGAGCCGGCCGCGTCCACGAGGAACACCGCCCCCACGAACAGGGCGAGGAACGCCACCACGGCCCCGCAGCCGCCCAGCGCCACGTTCCGCGCCAACAGCGCCGGACGTCCCGCGGCGATACGGCGGTTGGCGGCCCGCGCCAGCAGCGCGGCGGGGACGACGAAGGCCGTCACCGCACACCAGCACCACCCGTAGACCGCCGGGCTCCCCACCGCGCCGCTCACCGCCGCGACGACCAGCCCCACCGCGGCGACCAGGACGGCCGGGACCGCGGCGCCCGCGACCGGTACCCACCACCAGGCACCGCCGTGGCCCCGGCGGGCGCCGGCCCGGCCCGCCAGCCAGAGGGCGGGCAGTACGAGAGTGACGGTCAGCAGCAGGGCGAACGCGGCCAGGAGGGGCACGACGACCGGCAGGAAGACGACGCCGAAGATGCCGCTGTCGTCCCCGTCGGGGTCCGGGTGCCGCGTCATGCCCCACAGCGCCAGGCCCGTTGTGGCGAACACCGTCTCCACCAGGAGCGCGGCCGTCGCCACGCGGATCGCGGAGAACGTCCACACCGGGTCACGTCGTGCGAGTGCTGTCACCCTCCGATCATCCCCGGCCGCCCACCGGGCCCCACGGGCGGTCCCGCCGGCCTCGGTCCGGCGGACAGGGGGCCGTGCGGAGTAATGCCGGTTTGTGGTGATGTGCGGTGGGTATCCCAGCCGCCATGCCCACCCGCACCGGGCCATTCTGCGTGGCCGACGCCGTCTGCACGGCGGCTTCCGCCGCCACCCCCGGAGACCTGTCGGCGGCCCGCGCCCAGATGGGCTTCTCCCTCGCGTGGCACATCGTCGTGGCCTGCCTGGGCGTGGGGCTGCCGCTGCTGACCCTGCTCACCGAGTGGCGCGGGCTGCGCACCGGCGACCGCGCCTGCCGCCTGCTGGCACGGCGCTGGGCCCGCGCCATGGGAGTGCTGTTCGCGGTCGGCGCCGTGTCCGGGACCATCCTCAGCTTCGAGCTCGGCCTGCTGTGGCCCGGGCTGATGGGCCGCTACGGACAGGTCATCGGACTGCCCTTCGCCCTCGAAGGCATCGCCTTCTTCATCGAGGCCATCTTCCTCGGCATCTACCTGTACGCCTGGGACCGGCTGCCGCCCCGCGCCCACCTGTGGACCGGGGTGCCGGTCGTCGTCGCCGGGGTGGCGTCGGCGTTCTTCGTCGTCTGCGCCAACGCCTGGATGAACCAGCCGACCGGCTTCACCGAGCACGAGGGCCGCATCACCGCCGTCGACCCGTGGGCCGCGATGCTCAACCCCGCGAGCCCGCCCCAGACCGTCCACATGATCCTCGCCGCCCTGATGGTGGCGTCCTTCCTGACCGCGAGCGTCTACGCCGTCGCCATGCTGCGCGGGCGCCGCGACCCCTACCACCGCACGGGCTTCCTCCTCCCGTTCGCCCTGGGCGCGGCCGTCACCCCGCTGCAGCTCGCCGTCGGCGACTGGGCCGCCCGCTTCGTCGCCGCCAACCAGCCCGTCAAACTCGCCGCCATGGAGGGCGTCTACCGCACCGGCAGCCACGTGCCGCTCACGCTCGGGGGAGTGGGCGGCCGGGACGGCCTGCGGTACGGCATCGAGATCCCCAGCGGGCTGTCCCTGCTGATCGGCGACAGCCCCGGCACGGTCGTCCAGGGCCTCGACCGGGTCCCGCGCAGCCGCTGGCCCGCCGTGACCGGCGTGCACTGGGCGTTCGACCTGATGGTCGGCGCCGGCTTCTTCCTCCTCCTGATGGGCGCATGGCTGCTGCTGTCCTGGTGGCGCGCGCGCCGCAGCGCCGGCCGCGACCTGCTGACCCTGCGCGGCACCCGCGTCTTCCTGCTGCTCGGCGCCCTCACCGGGCCGGCCGCGGTGGTCGCCCTCGAATGCGGCTGGTGCGTGACCGAGCTCGGCCGCCAGCCCTGGGTCGTCCAGGGCCTGATGACCGTGCACCAGGCGGTCAACCCCGCGCCCGGCGTGATGGCGGGCCTGTGGCTGGTGCTGGTCGTCTACGCGGCCATGACAGCGGCGACCGTCTACGTGCTGCGCCGGATGGTCACCGAGCGGCCCGTGCCCATCGCCCCCCAGGAGCGGGACATCGAGGAGTACCCCGTCGTCTGAGGCCCCCCGGGCCGCACGCGCCCGGCGGGTCCCGCCCGTCCGTCCCCCGAGAGGTTGTGACCGATGCTCGCCGACGCGACGCTCGCCGTGATGTGGACCGGGCTGACGTGCTACGCGCTGTTCGGCGGCGCGGACTTCGGGGCCGGCCTGTGGGACCTGCTCGCCGGGAACGCCCGGCGCGGCGCCCCGCAGCGCCACCTCATCGAGCACACCATCGGCCCCGTGTGGGAGGCCAACCACGTCTGGCTCATCTTCGTCGTCGTCCTGCTGTGGGGCGGCTTCTCGCCCGTCTTCGCCGCCGTGCTCTCCACCCTCTACCTGCCGCTCACCCTCGCGGCGCTGGGCATCATCGCCCGCGGCGCGGCCTTCGCCTTCCGCAAGGCCAGCAGCGGCACCGCCCTGCGCCGGCTCTTCGGCGCGTGCTTCGCCGTCTCCTCCGTCGTCACCCCGTTCTTCCTCGGCACGGTCGCGGGCGCCGTCGCCTCCGGCCGGGTCCCCCCGGGGCTCGCGGCGGGCGACACCGTCACCAGCTGGATCAACCCGACCTCCGCACTCGGCGGCGTCCTCGCCGTCCTGGCCTGCGCCCACCTGGCCGCCGTCTACCTGTGCGCGGACTCCGTCCGGGAAGGGGACGACGCGCTCGCCGACGCCTTCCGGCGCCGCGCCCTCGTCAGCGGCGCGGCCTGCGGCGTCGTCGCGCTGGCCGGTGCCGCCGTCCTGCACGCGGACGCGCCACGGCTCTTCGACGGACTCACCCACCGCGCGCTGCCCCTGGTGCTGCTCAGCGCCGCCGGCGGGGTCGCCGGGCTGGTCCTGGTCGGCCGCCGCCGCTACGTCCCGGCCCGCCTCGCCGCCGCGCTCGCGGTGGCCGCCGTCCTGTGGTCCTGGGGCGCGGCCCAGTACCCGCTGATGCTCGTTCCCGGCACCACCGTGCAGGAGACGGCCTCGCAGAGCAGCGTCCTCGCCGCGTGCCTCGCCAGCCTCGGCGTGGGGGCCGTGCTGCTGATCCCGTCCCTGTGGTGGCTCTACCACCTCTTCCAGGGCCACGACGGCCGCAGCCGCACGGAGAGCGGGCCGGCGAGCTGACGAAGCGCCAGATCACCGGCCCGCCGGGGCACGCCGTCACTTCATGAAGGTGACCTCGGGGTGGGCGGAGGACGGCCGGTCGAGCAGCGGGCTCGGCCTGCCGCGCAGGTGCCGGTCGAAGAACGCGGCCACGTAGTTCCTGGTCACGGCCGTCGCGCGGGCGGCGGATACCGTGCCGAGCTGGCCCTCGACCTGCTCCGGCGGGATCTGGCCGGGCATGCCGAACCGGTCCACGATCCACGGGACGTCGGTGAACGTCATGTGGCCGCCGGCGGGCACGTCCAGCCAGCGCTTCCAGCCCGTCAGCTGTTTCCAGGCCCGCTCCCAGTTCTCCTGGGGCTCGGGCAGACCGCTCCGACGGGCGCCCAGCAACAGGACGGGCTTGTTCAGGCCCTCGGCGGGCGGCTCGGTGAAGAAGTTGCCGTCGAGGTTGATCGCGGCGTCCACCCGCCGGTCCTCGCGCATGACCTCCACCGCGCTCGCGCCGCCGATGGAGTGCCCGGCGACGCCGATCCGCCGGGCGTCGACCCGCAGTTCGCTGCCGGGACCGGTCAGCCGGTCGAGCACGAACCGGAGGTCCTTGGCCCGGTTGCGCACGACGGCCCCGGGATCCATCCGGCTGTCGTCGCACAACGTGCACTTCTCGATGCGCCCGCCCGGGAACTCCACCGGCGCCTCGTAGGTGTGGTCGACCGCGGCGACGGCGTAACCGCGCGAGGCCAGGTCCTCGCCCAGCGCGGTGAGCGTGATGCGGCTCATCCCGAAGCCGGGGGAGAGGACGACCAGGGGCCGCGGCACGGGGGCGGGCCGCGCGCCGGCGACGGCGTGGGTCCGCACGCCGGCCAGGACGTCGTTGCCCAGGACCGCCCGGGACAGGGGCTTGGACACGTAGGGCGCCGCCGGCTCCCGCGAGGGGAGCGACGGGTACCAGAGCGTGACCATGAGCTCGCGGTTGCCGGCGGAGGGCTTCCAGGGGTCCTGCCGTGAGGCGTCGACCAGGTGCAGGGTCTTCGTGCCGAGCGGAATGCGGGTCGCCGGCGCCGGCACCTCCTGACCGGCCGTGGCGGGCGCGGCCGCCGGGGCCGCCGCCGCGGCGGCCGGGACCTGGGGAGCGGCGAAGGCCGCAAGGAGTGCGGCGGCCACGAAGGACCGCCGCGATGTCTTCCTCATCGAGCTGATCATGATCATTACGGTAATCAGGGCGATCCGGGCCCGGCATCCGCCTCAGGTCGGAGATGCCTTCCCTGTGGCGGAGGCCCGGCGGCCGGTTCAACCCGCCGGGGCGGCGGTGACCTTGCGGCCCTTGTCGTCGACGGCGAACCACTGGCCCTGCTTGCCCTGGCCGTTGACGTCCCCGGCCTTGGTGTCGCCGGTGAACCAGTACAGGGGCCAGCAGTCGGCGGCCAGTTGCCCGGTGCCGTCCGGCCGGGTCACCGTCGTGATCAGCTTCTCCGCGATGCCCTTGATCTCGGCCTTGTCCGCGGGCTTGGCGGGCTTCCACGTCTCCAGGCACGCGTCGGTGCACGCGAACTTCATGGGCCAGGCGCTGTCTTTGCTGAAGCGGTACAGGGTCCGGCCCTGGCCGTCCACCAGGATCTTGCCGAGCTTGGGGTTGTCGGAGACCGAGACGCCGTCGGCGGGTTGTTCCCCGGGTCGTTCCTTCGCGTCGCCGGCGCCCTGCCCGTCCCCGGTCTTCTTGCCGCCCGCCTTCTTCCCGTCGGGTGCCAGCGCGTTCCACGTGCCGCCCACGCCCTGGCCCTTGGTCTCGCCGGGCGCGGTGTCCTTGGCGTAGCGGTAGACGGGCCAGCCGCCCAGGGTCAGTTGCCGGCCGCCGTCCTTCCGCATGACCTCGCCCAGCGCGGAGGCTTCTATGCCGGTGGTGGCCGAGGCGTCGGCGGCGGGCACGGGGGGCCACGCCTTGGCGCAGTCGCCGTCGCAGTTCGACGCCGGCGGCTTTGCGGTGTCCTTGTCGAAGCGGTAGAGGGTGAAGCCCTTGCCGTCGGTGACGACCTGTCCGAGGTCCGCCGTCTCCCGGACCGCCAGTTTGCCGCCCGGCTCGCCCATGGCGCCGCTCTTGGCGCCGGTGTCCGCACCCGCCCCGGGCGCGGCCCCGGACCCGTAACCGGCCCCGTAACCCTTCCCGGCGTCCGAGGTGTTCGCGGCCGGCCGGACGTCGTCGCCGTCGCGTTCCTTCGCGGAGGGGCTGCCGCCGCACGCCGCCGTCAGCATCATGAGGGTGATCGCCGCTCCGGCGAGGGACGCCTGTCGCCGCTTGCTCATGTCGGTGTTCCTTCCTGGTGGGTGGAGCCGGCGGGGGCCGCCGGCACGTGGGGGTACGGGAGGGGATCCGAGGCTGCTCAGCGGATCCACGAAGTTGTCACGAGGCGCTAAAAAACGGTCAGTTGGCATTGCTCGTGGTCTCGATCCGCAAGGCGAGTGCGGGGCAGCGCCGCACCGCGCGCAGGGCCCGCGGCCGCATCCGCGCGGGCACGGCCATCGCCGCCCGCTCCGGATAGCCGTCCGGCCCCAGCCGCAGCAGACCGGGCAGCAGGTCGGCGCACAGCCCGTGGCCGCGGCACAGCGTCCAGTCCACGAGCAGCCGCTCCTGCGGAGCCGGCCGCGGGGAACGGGCGCCCGCCGCCGTACCGCCGGGGCCGGTCCGCGCGCCGTCCGGCAGCGGCAGCACCCCGAGGACGGGACGGCCGCAGCCGCTGCCCAGCGCATGCGCCTCGAAGTCCTCGGCGAACGCGGCCAGGGACGAGGTCACGAAGCGGGAGGTGCCGTCCGGGTGGCCGCAGGCCCCGCGCCGCTCTACGGCACGTATCCGCGCCCGCACCCCCTCCAGTGCCTGCCGGCCGCCGCCGTGCGCGGCGTCGAAGAGGCTCTCGGCGAGCGCAGGCAGCCCCTGGAAGCACGGGCCGCACTGCCCCGCCGTCTCCGCCGCCAGCCACCGCGCCACCCGGGCCGTCTCACCGACCGGGCACGTGGACTCCGGCAGCGGGAGCAGCGCCCCGGCCCCGAACGCCGCACCCGCCGCGGCCAGCGCGTCGCGGGAGACCGTGGCCGAACGGGCGTCGCGCGCCGACAGCCAGCTGCCGTGGTAGCCGCCCACCAGCACCCCCTGGCCCGGGTCGGTGCCGCACAGTTCGAGTGCGTAGGGCAGCGACAGCCCGGTCGGCGTCTCCACCACGTGCCGGCCCGCGACGGTCAGCAGGACGGTGCCCGGCTCCTCCGGCAGCCCCAGCTCGCCGAAGCGCGCCGCACCCAGCCGGGCGGCCACGGCCAGCTGCGCGAACGTCTCGGTGTTGGACACCAGGGTCGGCACTCCGCCCAGGCCGCTCTCGCTGGAGCGGACCTTGCGGCCGGACGGCAGCGCCGGGCCACCGCCCACGCCGCGCACCAGCGCCGTCCCCTCGCCCGTGACGAAGCGCTCGGGCAGCCGCACCACGCGCACCTCGGGTTCGAACGTGCCGCGTTCGGCCGCCGCCCGGCGCACCGACCGCTCGACGTCCTCCCGGGTCACGCCGATGGCCACCTGCTCCGCACCGAGCGCCCCGGCCGCCAGCAGCGCCCCGTCGAGCACCAGGTGCGGGACGTGCAGCAGCAGCGCAGTGTCCTTCAGGCAACCCGGCTCGCCCTCGGTGCCGTTGACCACGACCGCCGCCGGACCGCCGCCCGCCCGTTGCAGGGCGTCGGTGACCGCGCGCACCTTGCGTGCGAAGGGGAAGCCCGCACCGCCGCGGCCGCGCAGCCGGATCTCCTCGGCCAGCTCGGCCAGTTCACCGGCGTCCGGCGCCGGCGCCGGCCCGTGCAGGGCCAGGTGGGCCGTGCGGTCCAGCCACGCCTGCCGGTCGAGCCCGGCCAGCAGCCGCGGCGCGCCCACGGCCGCCAGGGACGGCACCGGCCCCGTCACGCGTCACCTCCGCGCTCGGTGCGGGAGCGGCGCAACCGCAGGACCAGGGCGACCGCGGCCCCGGCCACGCACGCCGCGTACGACACCGTCACCCAGCCGCTCGCGGCACGGCCGGAGTACAGCCCGTGCACCAGCGCCGCGCCCCAGGCGGGGTAGGCGCTCATGTGCAGGGCCCGCCAGACGAGCGACCGGCCCATCGCGGCGAAGGCGCTGCGCACCGCCCCGGTCACGGCGACGGCGAGGAAGAGGTAGCCGGCCAGCGTGCCGAGGCCGACCAGCAGCGGGCGGGCTCCGTCGGTGAACGGAACGGCCACTGCCGTTCCGGTCGTATGCCCTTCGGCCACCTTCACCCAGATGTGCAGGGCCAGGAAGCCGAGCCCGGCCACGGCCAGGCCGCGGTGCACCCCCTGGGCGAACAGCCGGTGGGCGGAGCCCAGCAGCATCCGGTCGGTGGCGGCGAGCCCCCACATCACGGTGGCGGTGAGCGAGACCAGGGAGAGCACGCCCGCGCCGAAGTCGAGGAACTCCTGGGTGCGTTCCGCCACCCCGGCCCGGGCGGCCACGGCGAGCAGCAGCAGGATCGCGGCGGGCAGCGCCGGCCGGGCGGAGAGGCCGCCGGCCGGCCGGGAGCGCGCCCGGGGGCGGTACGGGGTGAAGACCGAGGGGGACGTGCGTGACGCAGGCATAGGGGCCTCCGACGGGCGGCCCGCGGTGGCGGGCGGACGCCCGTGTTCCTGAGAAATCCGGAAATCCCGCGCATCGGCGCAATTTCGCCGGGCGGTCGAATGAACAGCAGGATGCTCAAATTCCGCAACTCCTTCATAAGCTTTATCGCGCTGTGACAAATTCACGTGTGGCTGTCCCCACGGCGGTGGGTGGCTGTTGATGATGCCCACTCAGGCGAGAGGGTCCGACCATCCGTCCCGGTCCCCCTTGTCCGGTGCAGAGGTCCGGAGGTAGACGATGTGCGAAATGCTGAACCGCATCTGGTCACGGCCGCGCGGAGAATGGACACGCGTCCTCAGAAAGGAACTCCCCGCGGTCGCGGCCAGGGTGGTCGAGGAATTGCTGCGCGATACACCGGTATTCGCGGAGGTCACGGAGCGCGTCGGTCAGGACATGGCGCAGGACGCGGTGGAGCAGGCCCTGCTGCTCGCCCTGGGCCTTCGCGGACGCCCTCCCGGCGGCGACTGCACGCCGACGGCACCGAAGGTTCCCCGGCCCAGGAGCGGCAGCCGGGTCGTGACAACGATGCCGGGCGCCCGGGCCCGTCAGGCCCTCTTCGCCGCACTCGCCGAGGACCGCTGCCTGCCGGAGCGGGCCCTGGGAGAACTCGCCCGGCAGGCCGGCTGGCCGCTGCCGGGCCGCGTCCGCGCCGTCGTGCTCGCCGGTACGTCCGCCGCCGAGGCCGCCCAGGTGGGCCTGCAGCTCGCGGCCGCGCTCGGCCAGGGCCTGCTCGGCACCCTCGACACCGATGTCTGCGTGCTCGTGCCCGACCCCGGTCCCGAGACCCGGGCCGCCCTGGCGGCGGTGCTCGGCGGCCGGACCGCCGCCGTCGGCCACGCCGTGCCCGTGGCCGACGCCGTCTCCTCGCTGCGCTGGGCCCGGCGGCTGCTCTCCCTCACCCCGCCCGGCGCGGCCCCCGCCCACCGGCCCGTCTTCGTCGACGACCACCTCTCCGACCTGCTCCTGCTCCAGGACGAGTCGCTCGCCCGCGCCCTGTCCGCCCGCTGGCTGCGCCCGCTCGAAGGGCTCACCCCGCGGCAGAGCGAACGGCTGGAGGTGACGCTGCTCGCCTGGCTGGAGAGCGGAGGCGCACCGGAGGCCGCCCGGACCCTGCAGGTCCATCCCCAGACGGTGCGCTACCGCCTGCGCCAGATAGAGAAGCTCTTCGGCCCGGCGCTGCGGGAACCGCGCATGCGCTTCGAGCTCGAACTCGCCCTGCGCAGCCGCCGCCTGCTGGATCGTTCCCGCAGGGCGCGCCCCCGCCCGCAGAGCCGCCCCCGCCCCGTCGGCGCCACCGTCCGCCCGCTGGGACTCGCCCGGGAGGCCCGGGTCAACGGCCTGTGACCGGGCGGGCACGAGGCCGGCGGCCCCGGACCGGAAGGTCCGGGGCCGCCGTGTTCCCGGCACCGGGTGGAAGGGCGTCGGTGGGGAGACACCCGGCGCCGGGAGTGCGGGGGCGGGAGCTTCAGCAGCGCTGCCCGCGGTTGACGCAGCCCACCGCCTTCGCCATCAGGGCGTCGGGCATGACGTTGATGAAGTCGCCGTGGTCCGTCACCGGCTTGTGCAGCTGCTCCGGAAAGCTGTCCACCGCGAACGCGGCGCCCGCCGGCACGTCGTACGTGATGCGCTGCACGAGTTGCGGCACCGCCCGGAAGCCGCGCGGGCACGAGCCGTCGGCGCGGGCGAACGCCACGTGCGTGCGGTGGTTGGCGCTGTCGGTGGACCTGCCGTCCCAGCAGTTCTGGAACGCGAGCGTGCGGACCACGTCCGCGCCGTCCGGGCAGATGGGGTACTTGTCCTTGAGCTGGCGGTCCTCGAACCCGACGCAGCTCCACGAGGCGTTGGCGTTGCCCGTGCCGCTGGTGAACGCCTTCGCGTCACCGGTGATGATCCGCAGGAAGCGCGGCATCGCGGTCACCTTCGACGCGGGGCTGCCGCGGAACTGGAGGGTGACGGACGCCGGCCGCAGCACCTTGCCCATGTTCCCGTCGTGACCGCCGCCCGGCTTGTTCGCGTCCGGGGCGGCCTTGCCGTCCAGCAGCCGCAGGACCGGCCAGTAGTGCGTGGACAGGTCGCCGTTGGTGCAGGTGGTGCCGGCCGCGGCCAGGCTCGCGTTCGAGGAGAAGGCGTTCGTCGAGACGTTTCCGACGTAGTCGTGGGTGTGGTGCGCGCCGTTGCTCACGCCCGGGGTGACGATGACGTTGTCCGAGTTGAAGTGCCCGTTCTCGTTGCGGCCGCACGACGAGGTGAACGTTCCCGTCGAGCCGCCGGACCGGGCCGCCGGCCGGGGCCGTGCGGGGGCCTTGCGGATGTCGGCGAAGTCGGCGGGCGCCGGGCCGCCGGGCACGGCCTTCCCGAGCGAACGCACCTGCCCGCCGCCGTCGGCGGCGGCCTCCGTACGGACCTGCTGCGACGTGCAGCCGCTCAGTTCCGTCAGGTCGGACGGCCGCGCGGACCGCTCGCCTATGGCGTCCGCCATCCGCCCTATCGTCGCCGAGCGCTGCTGCTTGAGCTCGCCCAGCACGGCCCGGCCGTCGCCGCCCGACGCCGCCGCCCGTTCGTACGCCCGCGCCACCTGGGCGTCGAGCTCCGCGAGGCCCTCGGAGACCTTCTGCCGGGCCGGATCGGGCACCTCCCGCAGCCGGTCGCCGACGTCGGGACAGGCGATGGTCGCCGCCGTCCGCGCCGCGCCGGCCGCGCCGTCCGAGGTGCGCGCGGCCGGCTTGCCGGCGCTGCCGGCCGAGGCGTTGGCGGCGATGACCGCCGTCCCGCCGCCGCCCAGCAGCAGCGCCGCGGCCGCGGCGACCACGCGCGCCTTGAGCGGCAGGCGGCGCTTGTGGCCCTGTCGTTTCGTGGGGGTCATGCGATCACTTCATTTCCTCGTAGCTGTGCTGCACCGGGGCCTGGGAGGAGGGAGCCGGCGGGGACGTCCGGGGCGGAGCCGGGTCCTGGTGGGGGACCTGCGACGCGGCCGGATCGGGGGGAGGGGCCTGGGCCCCGGTGCGGGGGATGCCGGCCAGGCCGGTGTCCTCCAGGACGGTGATGTGGTCGAGGACGACCGTGTTGGCACGCGTCGCCAGCTCCCGCACCATGGCGTTGCCCGTCCGGTCCCGGACGAGCGCGACCAGCCCGAAGACCTTGCCGTGCGCGGCGCGCACCAGCTCGGCGAAGGTCCGGTCGAAGCCGGGCCCCCGGGCGGCGGACATCTGGTCGAGCCACCCCTGCTGCTGCTCGCCCGGCCGGTCCGGCAGATCGACGCCCAGCGCCCGGCCGGTGTCCAGGGACCGCTGGTCCAGCTCGGTGTGACCGTCGATCAGATGCCGGCCCGCCGTCCGGACGCCCTCGGTGGTCCCGCGCTCCAGGGCCATGCGCCCCGCGGGCTTCTCCCACAGCCCCGCCAGGCGGACCTTGCGCACGAAGTCCCGGTCCAGCGCCGTCAGCGGGCCGAACGCCGTCTCGCGCGTCCCTTGCCCGTCGTCGTTCCAGGCCGGACCGCCGGCCGCCGCCGGCCGGGCGCCGCCGAACAGCGACACCGGGATCAGCAGCGCCAGCAGCGTCGCGGCCAGCGCACCGACCACCAGCCACGTGCCGAGCGCCCGGCCGGAGCCCGGCCGCCCGCCCTCCGGCCGGACCCGCCGCCGGGCGAGGGACCGCATCAGTCCCGCTCTGATGGCGTGTGTCGAGCGCACGGGACGCATGGCGCCGCCTCCCTGGATCTCCTGGGCTGACCGTCGAATGGCCAGCGACGCTAGCGGCCCCGCGGCCCCGGACTCCGGGGGTTCGTCGGTATCTGACAAAGA
Organism: Streptomyces cinnamoneus; assembly: GCF_014650495.1. Classification (GTDB taxonomy): domain Bacteria; phylum Actinomycetota; class Actinomycetes; order Streptomycetales; family Streptomycetaceae; genus Streptomyces; species Streptomyces cinnamoneus. Next base: position 561,255 of record NZ_BMVB01000001.1, read on the forward strand.
GCCGGCCGCCGGGGCGGGGGGCTGTTACCGTGCGGCCGGACGCCGGGGGAACCGTGCCGCGCCCGGCCCGCCGCCGCTGCCCCGTGCGCCGGCGCATCACCGCCGCTGGCCGGCCGGGCGTTTGGCCGCCCCGGGCCGGGCTACCCGCAGGACGACGGCCCCTGACAGCCAGGGGCACCGACGGGAGGCGGCTCAATGACCACTGGTGCCACCATCGCCATCCTCGTCGCCCTCGCCGTCGTCTTCCTCGGCGTCGTCGTGGCCGTGCGGCTCGTCGGCCGCGGACCGCACTCCGGCGGCCGCGGCCTGCGACGGCGCTTCGGCCCCGAGTACGACGCCGCGGTCGCCCGGCACGACGGCGACGAGAAGGCGGCGGCGAAGGACCTGAAGGAACGACTGCGACGCCACGAGGACGTCCGCATCGCGCCACTGACGGCACAGTCCCGCGAGCTGTACGTCGCCCGCTGGACGGGCCTGCAGGAACAGTTCGTCGACGCCCCGGCCCGCGCGGTGGCCGAGGCCGAGCTGATGCTCGGCCGCCTCGCCCGGGAACGCGGCTTCCCGGCGGACACGTGGGACGAGCTCCAGGACTCCCTCACCGTCCACCACCCGCACACCGCGCACGGCTTCCGCGAGATCCACCTCGCGGCGGCCCGGGCCCGGGCGGAGCAGGTCCCCACGGAGCAGCTGCGCGAGGCGCTCGTCCGGGCGCGCGGCCTCTTCGAGGACCTGGTCAGGGAACACCCGCAGGACCACCGGCCGCACCGGCACGCGCGGCACGGCGGCCCGCGCCCGGCGGAGCCGACGACCCGCGGGACCGGTGGCGCGATCCCCCAGCACGCCCGGGAAGGCGGGCGTGCCGCCCGGAAGGAGGGCCCGTGATGGAACAGCACACCGCACAGCACACCGCACAGCAGTACGCACCGGAGATCCCCGGCGGCCCCGGCGAAGCGCCCCCGCGCAACGGCGGGCCGGAGCACCCGCGTCCGGCCCCGCCGCCCGCAGCCGGACGGCTGCTGGCGGACCGGGAGCGCGAGCAGCTCGACGCCCGGCTCCAGGCCGCCCTCAGCGGCTTCGTCGACGGCCCGCGCCGCGCGGTCGAGGAAGCGGACGCCGTCTTCGACGCCCTGTCCGCGCGGCTGGCCGAACTCCTCGGCGAGCGCCGCGTCGCCCTGCGGACGGCCTGGCACGGGGAGAGCACCCGGGCGGGCACGGAGGAGCTGCGGACCCTCCTCCTCGGCTACCGCGACCTGACCGCACGGCTGCTGGAGATCTGACGCACCGGGCTCCGGCCCGTGCCGCGCGCCCCGTCACCGGCCCGGGCCGGCCCCACCGGCCCGCGGAGCACCGGTGCCGGGGCGCTCGTCGTCCACCTGACCGAATTCCTGCCCGCCGCTCCCCACCCACGGGTGGTTTGGCACTGCTCGGATCCCCCGGCCCCCGGACCGTCGCAAGACTGACGAGATGGACATCCGGATGATCGCATAAGAGGGGGACGACATGGGTGGCAGCACCGTTCTGTTCGCACTGCGGGAGGACCCGCTCGCCGGAGGCTCCGAAGGCGAACAACTGCGCAGGATCCGCAAGGAGGTCGAGGCCCAGGGACTGGAGGTGCGCTGGGCCCGCACCGAGGCCGAGGCGCGGGCGGTGCTGCGCACCGAAGCCGGCCTGGCCGCCGCGGTCGTCGCCTGGGACCTCTGCCCGGGCGCCGCCGGCGGCGGCGAGCCGGGCGGCTCCCCGGTGCTGCGCCAGATCGGCCGGCGCTTCAAGGACCTGCCCGTGCTCCTGGTCATGACGGACGAGGCCGACGACGACCTCGACCGCCTGCCCCTGTGGGTCTCGGAGGCCGTCATCGGCTACGTCTGGCCGCTGGAGGACACCCCCGCCTTCATCGCCGGACGGATCGTCAGCGCCGCCCGCGCCTACCGCGAGGCCGTCCTGCCGCCCTTCTTCAAGGCCCTGCGCAAGTTCGACGACGCCCACGAATACTCCTGGCACACCCCTGCCCACGCCGGCGGCGTGGCCTTCCTGAAGTCCCCCGTCGGACGCGCCTTCTTCGACTACTTCGGCGAACGGCTGCTGCGCAGCGACCTGTCGATCTCGGTCGAGGAGCTCGGCTCCCTCTTCGAGCACACGGGTCCCGTCGGGGACGCGGAGCGCAACGCCGCCCGGATCTTCGGCGCCGACCGCACCTACTTCGTCCTGCACGGCAACTCCACCGCCGACCGCATGGTCGGCCACTTCTGCGTCGCCCAGGACGAGATCGCGCTGGTGGACCGCAACTGCCACAAGTCCGTCCTGCACGGCCTGGTCCTCTCCGGCGCCCGCCCCGTCTACCTCGTCCCCACCCGCAACGGCTACGGGCTGGCCGGCCCGCTGCCCCCGGCCGAGGTCGCGGCGGCGGCCGTCGCGGACCGCATCGCCCGCAACCCGCTGGCCCAGGGGGCGGTGTCACCGGGCGCCGAGTACGCCGTGGTCACCAACTCCACCTACGACGGGCTCTGTTACGACGCCGTGCACCTCGCCCGCGAGCTCGCCCCCAGCACGCCGCGGCTCCACTTCGACGAGGCGTGGTTCGCCTACGCCCGCTTCCACCCCCTCTACGCCGGGCGCTACGGCATGTCCGTCGACGCGGCCGTCCTCGACGGCCCCGAACGCCCCACCGTCTTCGCCACCCAGTCCACCCACAAACTGCTGGCCGCGCTGAGCCAGAGCGCGATGGTGCACGTCAAGTCCTCGCCCAGGGCGCCCGTGGACCACGACCGCTTCAACGAGGCGTTCATGATGCACGGCACCACCTCGCCGCTGTACCCCGCCATCGCCTCCCTCGACGTGGCCGCCGGCATGATGGACGGACCCCAGGGGCACTGGCTGATCGACGAGGCGGTCACCGAGGCCGTCCGCTTCCGCCAGGCCGTGGTCCGCACCGGCCGGCGCATCGCCCACTCCGGCGACCGGCCCGCCTGGTTCTTCGACGTCTGGCAGCCCGCGACCGTCACCGATCCGGCCACCAAGGAACAGCACGCCTTCGCCGACGCCCCCACCGAACTGCTGCGCACGCAGCCCTCCTGCTGGCAGCTGGAACCGGACGCCGACTGGCACGGCTTCTCCGGGCTCGGCGACGGCTACTGCATGCTCGACCCGGTCAAGGTGACGCTCACCTGCCCGGGCATCGACGCCGCGGGCCGGTGGGACGACTGGGGCATCCCCGCCCGGGTGCTGACCGCCTACCTGGCCACCCGCAACATCGTCGTGGAGAAGACCGACAGCTACACCACCCTCATCCTCTTCTCCATGGGCATCACCAAGGGCAAATGGGGGACCCTGCTGGACGCCCTCATGGACTTCAAGGCGCTCCACGACGCCGACGCGCCGCTGGAGCAGGTCCTGCCCGGCCTCCTCGCGCAGTACCCGCGGCGCTACGCCGGCACGACCCTGTCCGGCCTGTGCCGGTCCATGCACGACCACCTGCGCCGGGCCGACCTGGTCACGCTGCTGGACACGGCCTTCCAGGAGCTGCCCGAGCCCATCGCCCCGCCCCAGTGGTGCTACCAGCAGCTGATCCGTCAGGGCACCGAGCGCGTACGGCTCGCCGACGCGGCGGACCGCGTGGCCGCGGCCATGGTCACCGTCACGCCGCCCGGCATCCCCGTCCTCATGCCCGGCGAGTCGACCGGGGCCCCCGACGGGCCGCTGCTGCGCTACCTCGGTGCCCTGGAGTCCTTCGACCGCGCGTTCCCGGGATTCCGCAGCGAGACCCACGGCGTGACCGTGGACGCCGAGACCGGCGACTACGCGATCGAGTGTGTGCGCGAGGACCGTCGGCCGGGCCGCCGCCCCTGACCGCCGCCGGCACGTCCCCGGCCCCCGCCGGCCGGAGCGTTCCCAGGGTTTCTCCCGTAGTGCTCCGGCGCCGGCCGGCGGCATGCTGACTGATGTGCGATCAGCGGCCCGTCGGGGATACGGGGGCCGGCGGGCCCGCGGCGCACGCGCCGGTCTGCTCGACGGGGGTGAGCAGACCGGTCACACGGGTGGGACGAGGGTGAAGTACCGGTCCAGCACCGCGGGATCGCCCTCGACCGCGTCGAGCCGGTCCGCGGGGAGGCGGTGCCAGAGGAAGAGCATCAGGTCCGACGCGGTACCGGCCAGCTCGACGTCGCAGGGTCCGCCGTCGTCACCGACGCGGACGTCGTCCCCGTCGAAGTGCACCGTCCACGCGCCCGGGCCGTCGGTCCGCCGGAACCGGAAGCGCTCGCCCGCTCCCCGGGGCGCCTTCGTCCACGCGCGCCGGGCCGGTGCCATGACGTCGAGGGCCTGGCCGACGGCGTCGTGCGCCAGCTCGGCATCGAGGGGCCGCGCCGCACCCAGGGCGTTCTCGGCGTCCCAGCGGTGCACGGCCGCCTCGATCGTCTGGATGCGCACCCAGAAGGCGACGGACTGCTCCTGCGACCACGTCCACACCCGCTCGGCCGGGTCACGGCCGGCGAACAGCGACTCCAGTGCCAAGGCCCCGTCGGTGAACCAGTCGACCAGGGTCTGCGGGACCGGGCCCCGGTTGGGCTCCTGCTCCGGCAGCGGCCAGCCCGTCGTGTCCGCGGGGAGCCGGAGGAAGGCGAGGTCCAGCGCCGCGGACGGGGTCCGGGCGATCAGGTTCGCGAGGTCGTCCGGTGGCTCCTGGAACCGTTCTGCGATGACGTGGGCCACGAATCTCTGCACCCCGCCCAGGTGTGCGACCAGGTCGGACACCGACCAGGCGGGGCAGGACGGGACCAGGGGCGCCGCGTCGGCGCCGGCTGCCCTGCGGGCGGCGGCCTCGAAGGCGAGGATCTCGCGACGGAAGTGCGGCAGACAGTCCATGTCCACACTCTGCCCCCGCGCCGGGCCCGGCATGTTCCATGGCGCGTTCCTGTCGAACGGCCGTTTGTGCGGCGGTCCGTGAGACGCAGCCCAGGAGATAAACCTCCGACGGGTGTGATCACGCAATATTCCGCCCATCGGGGTAATCCGGGTGTGAACACGCCAGGTTTCATGGGGGGAAGTGCAGGCTGTCCGGGTGAGGGGATGGCTGAGAACGGGATGTTCGGTGATGATCGCCCTGGCCGCCGTTGTGCTGGGCCCGGCGGGGGAGGCGGCCGCCGGTGACGGGGGCGCGGAAGCCGTGGTCGCCGGCCTGCCGGTGGTGACGGCCGTGGTCACCGGCCTGCCGGACCTGCTGCCGAGGCACCCGCCGTCGCACGTCGCCGTGGACGCGCTCGGCGGTGCCGTGACGGCCGAGGTGACCGACGACGGCAAGGGGTGCGTGAACGTCACGGCGCACGCCCCCGCCACGGACGCGGAGGTCTGGCTGACCTGCCGCAAACCGAAGCCCCCGGCCCCCGCCCCGCCGGCCCCGGCACCTCCGCCTCCCGGAGCCCCAGCCCCGGGAGCCCCGCCGGCCCCTGCGCCGCCCGCTCCGGGAGCCCCGGCCCCCGGGGCGCCGGCCCCCGCCCCGCCGGCCCCGCCTGCGCCAGGGGCCCCCGCCCCTGGAGCCCCTGCCCCCGGCGCTCCCGCACCCGGAGCCCCCGCACCTGGGGCTCCCGCGCCCGGCGCCCCCGCACCTGGAGCCCCCGCGCCCGGGGCCCCTGCCCCCGGCGCTCCCGCTCCTGGCGCCCCCGCGCCGCACCCTGCCCCGGCACCTCCGGCCCCTCCCGCCCCGCCGGCCCCGCCCGCACCCCCCGCTCCGGCACCCCCGGCCACCGCCCCG
>NZ_BMVB01000002.1 GCF_014650495.1 Streptomyces cinnamoneus
TGGACCGGAACCTGCCCCACCTGCCGACAGACCGTCCCATGGCAGCCCTACGACACCACCTAACAAAGCACTACTAGCTCCCGGTCACCCTGACCCGCCAGGACGAGACGACCAGGGGGCAGGCACGGCCCGGGTCGGGGCGGCAGTGGCGTTGCGCGCTGATGGTGGCTGTGCCGGCGTGCACCTGTCGGAAGACGGCTGATGCGCTGCCGTTCGGCGTCTCACCGCCGGAGGTACGCCGGAGCACCGTGGCGTCGTTGGACTGCGGCGTGCTCCAGGTGTAGTTGAGCCCGTCTTCGCGGTAGGCGGCGAGGCGGACTTCGATGTCGTCACCCAGGCTCGCGGACACCGACCGGCCTTTGTCCGCGTTCGTGAGGACATGGCGCTGGGCCAGCCGGTGCGATGCCGGGCTGTGAGCAGCCGCGGGCGCGGGCGCGGACGCCATGACGGTCACCAAGGCCAGCCCCAGGCCCCATGGAGCGGCAGACCACTTCGTTCCCACCTGAACTTCCCTCCCGACGGCGACAACAGACCTATCGTTCCGGCGAGTTCGGCATATGGATGGAGGGCGGGTTCAAAACCACCCGACCGAGGGGTCGTGGCACCCGACCCCTCGAACCAGGCCAACGGCGAGGCGGGTTCAGCCGGTCCAGGCGCTGAAGGCGCCGTCCCAGGTGAGGACGATGTACATGCCGTTGGCGTTGACGGCCGCGTCCTTGCGGTCCGCATCGAGGGTGGCCCTGACATCGCCCCAGCGGTCGACGATCTGCAGGGTCCAGTGGCCCCGGCTCACCTTCGTCACCTTGGCCGTGCTGCCGTCGGGCAGCGGCAGCGATCCTTCACCGTGCTGCATACCGCCCAGCCACGAGACGGCCTTGCCGTCGAAGGTGAGCACGACGAACATGCCGTTGGCGTTGACGCCCGCGTCATGCTGGTCGGCCTCGATCTTCGCAAGCACGTGGCCCTGGTACAGGATCTCCAGCGTGTAGTGGTGGTCACCGACCTTGGTGATGCGGGCGGTGCTGGCACCGTCGGCCAGCTTCTGGGTGCGGACCTCGGGCGCGGCGGCGGTGGACGACGCCTTGGCCGGGCCGGCGGCGACGGCATTCGCGGCCGGGGCGGCGAGGAGGGCGGCGGCCAGAGCGGCGGTGGCGGCGGCACGGACGACCGTGCGGCGGCGGACGTTCAGGTTCGACACGGGGCGATTCCTTGGAGAGTCGGGAAGCAGAACGGACATCGCATGCCGCCTCCTCTCTCGTGTGGGGCCGTGAGGTGCGGCGGGCTGCACGGGCAAAGTTAATGATCACGTTTGCCGGAGTCGTCTGTTCCATGTCACGTTGGCGTGACAGCGACACGCTTGAGCATGTTTGCGGCTGCGCCGCTGCGCGGCCGTAGGGCCACCCGGCACGGCAGGGCGCGGCTCCTGCCGGGCAGAGGCGGTCAGAAGAACAGCCTGACCCTTGTCGCGATCGGCCGCGGCTCGCGCTCCTCTTCCACACACGCCAGCGCTTCCCGCACCGCGAGGGCCCCCAGGCGGACGAACACCATCTCGCAGGAGTCGACCCAGTGCCATTTCAGGGCCCGCACGACGACACGGGCGCTCACAGGTCCACCCCGGCGGCCTTCAGGGTCCTCGGTGCCCTCGCCGGCCAGCTCCCGCATGACGCCCTGGACGAGCGCCTTCTCATACTCCGGCTCGGGCTCCGGCTGCGCGGTACAGGCGAACTCGCACGACGCCGCCACGCCCTCGGGCAACGGCTCGAAGTCCAGCTCGACGATCCCGAACGTCGGCACGCAGGCCCCGAACGTCTGACGGGAGTACGCCTTCACGCCCCGCACAGGGCGGGCCAGTACACCGGTTCGTGAGTCAGTCATGGCATGGACGGTATGGGTGCCGGTCCGGCTGGGCCACCGACTTACACCCCGGGTCCTAGGCTCGCCGCATGACGTGGAGCGAGGCGGAGTACCTGGAGTGCCTACAGGGCGAGCGGCGTGGCTACGCGTGGGTGATGCGGCGGTACGGCGGGCTCACGCTGCCCGAATCCTGGGCGGCGGCCCTGAGGTGCTACCCCTACGAGCCGGCCGACGAGCCGTTCCGCGGACTCGTCTTCCACGACGAGGCGTGGCACTGGGCGATGTCCGCGATCCACGGAAGCCGGTACGTGATGGAACACCCCGAGCTGGCCTACCCACCGGCCGAGTACCTGGCTCTCGGGTGAACAACACGACCGAGCGCCTCAGGGGCGCGGAACGCGTTCGAGGGCGGCCCGGGACCCCCGCCGGCCACACCGCCGGCCGGCTCGCCGCCGAAGCAGACCGTGTCCGCCTGGATCAGGATGCCGGCAGTGGCATTGCTCAACACGTTCCGTGTATCGCGCCGTTGCACCTGGAACCGCACCTCCCCGCAACCGTGGAGTACAGCGTAGGAGCGCCGGGCGGACGCGTGCCGGAAACGCGGACATCCCGCTGTCGCGCTGTCACATGGCGGCGGCGAGTCCGTCGAGGAGGGCGTGGAGGCCGGTCTCGAAGGTGTTGTCGGGTGCGGCGTTGTAGTCGGCGGCTGCGCTGCCGAGGCGGGCGCGCAGGCGTGGGAACTGTTCGGCGACTGCGGTCGCCTTGGCGAGCGTCTCCTGGAACAGCTGCTCCGGGTCGCCGCCGTCGCGGCTCAGCCGCCGGGTCAGCGACGCCCGGGCGGACGCGCCGACGGCGTTGCCGAGCACGTAGGTGAAGACGGCCGCCGCCGCCCGGTCCGCCTGGGCGCCGGTGAAGCCGGCCGCCTCGTAGACGGCGAGGCTGTGGTCGTCGTAACGGGCCTTGCCGGGGCCGTAGAAGAGGTGGGAGCCGAGGGCCTGCACCAGCCAGGGGTGCCGGCAGAGCATGGCGTACAGGCCGTCGGCCAGCGCGACGGCCGCCGAGCGCCAGTCGGCCGGGTCGGTCCCGGGGAGTTCGATCTCCTGCCACACGTGGTCGCCGACGAGCACGACGAGGTCGTCCTTGTTCTTGACGTGCCAGTAGACGGCCGTGGGGGCGGCGCCGAGCCGCTTGCCCAGGCTGCGCATGTTCAGGCCCTCCAGTCCCTCGTCGTCGAGGAGCTGCACGGCGGTGGTGACGATCTGGTCGCGGGTGAGGGTGTCGCGTGGCATGCGCCCACGATAGGTCGCCGGAGGGGCACTTGTACAAAGTTCAGGAACGCTCTTGCACTTAGTTCAAGAATCCCGCTACCTTCGCCTTGTACTTAGTTCAAGACGAAGCCGGGCGCCGCTCCAGCGCCCGATCCTGGGGGGAAACCGACCGTGAACGCCTTCATCGCCGCCATGCAGCTGTCCGTCGCCGGCGCCTTCGTGAGCATCCCCGTGGTCCGGGCCCGCTTCGGCGCCACCGCGACCGCCTCCGCCCACGCCGAGCTGCGCCGCCAGGGCGTGCGCACCACCGTCCTGGAGGAGAACGGGATGCGCTTCGACGCCGGCGGCCACGAGACCTGGGCGCCGGTGGGAATCGCCACCGTCCTCGCGGCCACCGCCGGGCTCAACCTCGCCGGCAGCTCCTGGGCCGGGGCGCTGAACTGGATCGTTCTCGGGCTCGTCCTGGCCATCAACTGCGTGATCCTCTACAGCAACCTGACGGCCACGACGTCCGTCCAGGCCGCCTTCTCCCGCAAGGGCGACCCCGACCTGGCCCGCATCGACGTCGCCGCCCTGCTGAAGGCCGCCGAGGCGGGCTTCCCCCGCTGGGTCTGGATCCTGCAGAACGCCCGCCACGTCGTCGTGTTCGGCGCCGCCGGCCTCGCCCTGACCGCCGCCGCCCTCGCCTGACCCGGCCCCGGCCCCGGCCCCGGCCCCGGGCAGCACCGCCGGGAAATGGCGTCGACAAGCACCCCCGGCTGAGGACGATCAACGCCATGACGCACAGCAGCCGCGCCGAACGCGCCGTCCGCACCGCCACTGCCGCAGGCCGGCGGCTGGGGTTGCGCGCCGACGGTCCCCGGGTCCTGCACGACGTCTTCAACGTGCTGGTCCACCTCGCTCCCGACCCCGTGGTCGTACGGGTCCCGTCGCTCACGCTCGTGCCCGCCGGGGAACTGGCGGCCAAGCAGCGGCGCGAGCTCGCCGTGGCGGGCTGGCTGGCCGACGCCGGCGCTCCGGTCGTGGGGCCCAGTCCGCTCGTGCCCCGCGAGCCCGTCGAGGCCGAAGGAACGTCCCTGACCTTCTGGGAGTTCGTGCACGAGTCGTCCCCCGATGGTGACAGCGACGATCCCCGCGCGCTGGAGGAGCGTTTCGCCGAACAGACCGGTCAGGCCGCCGCATTGCACCGCCTGCTGGCCGGTTATCCCGGCGAGCTGCCCACCCTCTCGCCTCTCGTGCCCGCCACCGGTTCCTCCCTCGACCGCCTCCGCAAGCAGCCGCAGCAGTTCCTCACCACCGCCGACCTCGACCGCGCCGAAGGCGAGTACGCCGCCCTCGAAGCGCTCGTGGGCGACTTCCCCGCCCACTTCCCCGGGGCCCGCCTGCAGGCGCTGCACGGCGACTCGCCCGGCTACAACATCATCCGCACCGCCGCCGGCCCCCTGTTCGGCGACTTCGAGGACGTCACCCGCGGCCCCGTGGAATGGGACCTGACCCTCGCCGGCCCGCACGGCATCGCAGCCTACGAGCAGGCGGGCGGCGGCCCGGTGGACCGCCGGCTGCTGGACGTCATGGAAAGCGCGCGCATGCTGCAGGTCGTCGGCGCCCTGGCCCTCGTACCGTCGATGCCGGAGCTCGGGCCGATGCTCGAACCCGTCGTCGCCCAGTGGCGCGCCCGGGCCCCGCTGACCCGTCCGGGCGTCGGCTGACGCGTCCGGCCGGTTCACCCACCGGCGCACCGGTACGTCACCGGCATCACCGGCGTCACCGATCCTTAGCCCGGTCGGATGACGAGCGGGTTGTCGCGGTGTGCGCAGGGAAATCTCACCGCACTCGTCCACGCGTCCGAGCCCCGGTCAGGAGCTCGGACCCCGTCGGACCAAGGAGGCCCTGCTCATGTCACGTTCACCGCTCCGCACCCTCCCCCGTGCCCTCCCCCGAACCCTCCTCCGCACCCTGACCGTGCTGCCTGCGCTGCTGGCTACGGCCGTCCTGCCGGCGGGCCCCGTGGCCGCGGAGCCGCGGGGCGCGGCGGTCACGGTCACCGTGGTGATCGAGGGCGCACCGGCCGCCTTCGTCCCCCAGGCCGTGAGCATCCACCCCGGTGACTCGGTCCGCTGGCTCAACAACGACAACGACACCCACACCACGACGTCCGACTCGGGCCTGTGGGACGCCGTACTCGACCCCGGCCAGAGCTTCACCCGGCCCTTCCCGGCGGGCGCGACCTTCGCCTACCACTGCGAGTTCCACCCGTCGATGACGGGCACGGTCGTCGTCCAGTAGCGAGCGCCGGTCTCAGCGGTCCCCCGCGCGGGGGCCGGGGCCGGGGTCCGCGTCCCGGCGGTGCCTCTCGTACGCGTCCGCGTCCCCGTCCGCATCGGCATCCACATGCGCGTCCGCGTTCGCATCCGCGTCCGTGTTCGTGACGATCCCCTCCCACTGATCGCCCTCGCCCGCCATGACGTACGCCCCGCCTTCGAGCCGCTCGATGAGCCCGCGCGTCCACTCCGCACCGCTGTTCGCGGTGTGCGCCCACATCCCCATGATCTCGCCGATGTGGCCCCAGTCCTCGCCCTCCGCCGGGGTCCAGCGCCGGCGGATGTCGTCGCGCCGCTCCTCCAGCCCGGCGAGCCGCTGCTTCAGCAGGGCGATCGCCTCGGCCCGCGGCAGGTCGACGACGAACCCGATGCCGGCGGTCAGCACGTCGGACTTCTCGTCGACCGAGCTGAGCGCCTCGCGCAGCAGCGCGAAGTACTCCCGCTCGCCGGCCTCCGTCAGTTCGTACTCCGTGCGGGGCGGGCCGCCCGCCTCGCTCGGCGCCACGTCGTGCGCGAACAGCAGCCCGTGCCTGGCCATGGACTTCAGCGCGTGGTAGATCGACCCGGGCTTGGCGTTGGACCACTCGTGCGCGCCCCAGAACTCCAGGTCGCCACGGACCTGGTAGCCGTGCGCCCGTCCGTGCTGACGGACGGCGCCCAGTACCAGCAAGCGGATGGCCGCCATCTCGCCCCAGCCTCCTCTGGTTGCCGTACTTCCCCGTACGTGCCGCACGCGCCGTGCCGTTCTCGCCACCGCGCTCGCCGCGCCCTCGCCGATGCGCCCAGCCTAGGCGCCGCGGTCGCCGCCCGGCCCTTCGCCGAGCGTTCAGGACCGGTCGGGATCCGTGCACAGTGGCGTACAGAGTGGGGTACACAGTGGAACGTTTTGCCCCGTGCAGCGCTCTAGCCAGGTGCGCACCGGTTGGCGGCGCTCTGGACCGGCGCGTCCAGGCCGAGACGTCTCAGAGGTTTGCTGATCCATGGGTCTGACGAGCGGCACGCTCCTGGTGGGCATCGTGCTGGGCACGGTGGTGATGTTCGCGCTCTCGGTGTGGCTGTGGCCGCGCCTGGCGCGAAGCGGCTGGAACTGGATGCTGGGGCGGGCAGGACTGATCGTCTTCGTGCAGGTGCTCCTGTTCGCGTCCGTCGCGCTCGCGGCGAACCGCAGCTTCCTGATCTACAACTCGTGGGCGGACCTCGCCGGCACGAAGCGCCAGCCGACCGCGGCGCCCGGTGGCGCGGCCGTACAGGTCCTCGGGCGGCAGGCCCCCGAGGTGCCCGGCGGCAGCAACCCGCGGTCGGGCGGCGTCGTCGAGAAGGTCGTCGTGCACGGCGAGCGCTCCCGCACCGCCGCCCAGGCGTACGTGTACCTGCCGCCGGAGTACTTCCAGAAGGGCGCTGCCGAGCGGCGGAAGTTCCCCGCCGCCATCGTGCTGACGGGCTATCCGGGCGCGGCGGAGAACCTGGTCAAGGGGCTGCGCTACCCGAAGACGGCGTGGACGCAGGTCAAGCAGAAGAAGATGCAGCCGATGATCCTGGTGATGATGCGGCCCACCATCGCGACGGCCAACACCCAGTGCATCGACGTCCCGGGAGGCCCGCAGAGCGAGGCGTTCTTCGGCACGGACGTCACCAAGGCGATTTCGAGCTTCTACCGCGTCGGCAGCTCGCCGCGGAACTGGGGCATCGTCGGCGATTCGACCGGCGGTTACTGCGCGTTGAAGATGGCGCTGCAGCACCCGGAGACCTACGCGGCCGGCGTGGGCCTGTCGGCGGACTACAAGCCGGAGATCGACAAGGACTCCGGTGATCTCTTCCACGGGAACAAGAACGAGGAGAAACGATCCGACCTGCTGTGGCACCTGGACCACCGGCCGCAGGGCGCCTCCTCGTTCCTGGTGACGACTTCGCTGCAGGGCGAGTCGAACTACAAGGCGACCCAGCAGTTCATCAAGAAGGTGAAGAGTCCCGCGCGCGTCTCGTCGATCACCCTCGACCGCGGCGGCCACAACTTCAACACCTGGCGCCGGGAGATCCCGCCGTCCCTGCGATGGCTGAGCGGGCGCCTCGTCGCCGAATGAGGCCCCAGGGGCTTGTGGGTTCCCGGGGCTGTGCCGGGGTGAGGCCCCGGGGACTGTGAGCCCCCGGGAGCCGCGCGGCGGGCCCTAGGCCCCCGCGCCGCTCTCCTCCTCCACCAGCTCGAAGGCGGTCTTCCCGTCGATCGACTCGCGGATGACGTCGGCGTGCCCCGCGTGGCGGGCCACCTCCTCGATGAGGTGGAGCAGCACCCAGCGCATGGAGACGTGCGACGCCTTCGGGAACCAGGGCGCCTCCGGCAGCGCGAACGTGTCCTCCAGGGAGACCGAGTGGATGAACTTCTCGGTCTCCGCCGCGACCTCGGCCCAGCGGCCGAGGAGCACCGCGACGGTCTCCTCCTCGGTGGGCTTCCAGCCGGCCTGCCAGCCCTCCATGGCTTCCTCGAAGCTCTGGGTGGCCAGGCCGCCGCGCGCCCGCTCGATCCAGTTGCTCTCGGCCTGGATCGTGTGCTTGAGCAGCGCCTGCAGCGAGAGCTCGCTGGCGCTCGGCACGGCCGCGGCCTGCTCGGCCGTGAGCCCCAGGACCGAGCGGCGCAGGCCGCCGCGCTGGGCTTCGAGGAAGGCGAGCAGCGTGCCGCGCTCGTCGGAGACGTTCTTCTCGATCACGTGAGTGGGCATGGGGTTCCCCCTGATTTCTCTCGTCCGTCCGTTCCCTTGCGACGAGTTCAGACTAGGACCGATAGAGGTCAGATTCCGTCCTACATGCCCGTCCGCATCACCACAACGGCCCCACCGCAAGCCCTCCACGGGCCGCCGCAGGCCCACGCAGACCCGCCGCACCCCTCAGAACGGGAATCTCGACTTGCCGTGCTGGATCGATATCCACTTGGTCGTCGTGAACGCCTCCACCATCGAGTCGCCGTTCAGCCGCCCCACGCCCGAGTGCTTCTCGCCCCCGAACGGCACGATCGCCTCGTCGTGCACCGTCCCGTCGTTGACGTGGATCATCCCCGTCTCGATGCGCTTGGCGATCCGCACGCCCCGTTCCACATCGCCCGTGTGCACCGCACCGCTGAGCCCGTACGGCGTGGAGTTGGCCATGCGGACGGCCTCGTCCTCGCCGTCGAAGGGGAGGATCAGCGCGACCGGGCCGAAGATCTCCTGCCCCAGGATGGACGCGTCGTCCGCGAGGCCCGTCAGCACGGACGGACCGACCAGCGTGCCGTCCGTCTCCCCGCGTACGAGCGCGGTGGCGCCGTCCGCGACGGCCTGCTCCACGAGCGTAGTGATCGCCTCCGCCTGCCCGGAGTTGATGAGGGGGCCGATGTGCGTAGCCGGATCACCTGGGTCGCCGACCCGCAGGGCCCGCACCTTGGCGACGAACTTCTCCGTGAATTCACGCTCCACCGCCCGGTCGACCAGCACCCGGTTGGCCGCCATGCAGACCTGCCCCTGGTGGATGAAACGGCTGAAAACAGCGGCGTCCACGGCGTAGTCCACGTCGGCGTCGTCGAGGACGATCAGCGCGCTGTTCCCGCCCAGCTCCAGGATCGTGCGCTTGAAGTGGGAGGCGGCGACGGTGGCGACGTGGCGGCCCACCTTGTCGGAGCCGGTGAAGGAGATGACCTTGGGAATCGGGTGCTCGATGAGCGCGTCGCCTATCTCCGCGATGTCGGTGACGACGACGTTCAGCAGCCCGCCGGGCAGTCCCGCCTCCTCCAGCACCTTCGCGACCAGCCCGCCGCCGCAGATCGGCGTGTTCTGGTGGGGCTTGAGGACGACGGCGTTGCCCAGCGCGAGCGCCGGGGCGACGGACTTGATCGACAGGAGGAACGGGAAGTTGAACGGGCTGATCACCCCGACGACGCCGACCGGCACCCGGTAGAGGCGGTTCTCCTTGGTGTCGTCCGGGGAGGGCAGGATGCGCCCTTCCGCGCGCAGCGCGAGATGGATCGCCTCCCGCAGGAACTCCCGGGCCAGGCCCAGCTCGAACGCGGCCTTCACGGCCGTTCCGCCGCACTCGGCCGTGATGGCCGCGGTCAGCTCCGCCTCGCGGTCCTCGATGATGCGCACGGCCCGCTCGAAGACGAGCCGGCGGGTGTACGGGTTGGTGGCCGCCCACGCGGGCTGGGCGCGCTCGGCGGCGCGGTACGCCTGGTCGATCTCGGTGACGCTGGCAGCGGTGATGGAGGCGAGCTTCTCCCCGTCGTAGGGGTTGAAGTCCACGATGTCCCAGGAGCCGCTGCCGGCCCGCCATTCCCCGTCGATGTACTGGTAGGCCAATGCGTCGAAGTAGGTGCTGTAGGACATGCGCCATCCTGTCTGCGAAAGCCGGGGCACTCGTGACGCCCGTAAACGATGTGCGTGCTCCTGATGGGACGTCATCGTACTGATGTGTCAGTGCAGTTGAAGTAGGCGTCCGATCAGATCCCGGCTCGCGGCCGGCGAGAGGCTGTCGGCGTGCAGCCGCTCCATCACCCGCTCGTACTGTGCGACGTCCTCGGACTTGTCCAGGTAGAGCGCGCTCGTGAGCTGCTCCAGGTAGACCACGTCGGACAGGTCCGACTCCGGGAAGCGCAGCATCGTGAAGGCTCCGCTCTCCCCCGCGTGCCCGCCGTGCGCGAAGGGCATCACCTGCAGCGTCACGTTCGGCTGCTCGGAGATGTCGGCGAGGTGCTGGAGCTGGTTGCGCATGACCGTTTCACCACCGTACGGGCGGTGCAGCGCCGCCTCGTCCAGGACGGCGTGGAAGCGGGGCGCCCGCTCGGAGAACAGCAGCTTCTGCCGCTCCATGCGCAGCGAGACGCGGCGCTCGATCTCGGCCTCGTCGGCCTTGGGCTGGCCGCGCACGACCACGGCGTGGGCGTACCCCTCGGTCTGCAGCAGGCCGTGCACGAACTGCACCTCGTAGATCGAGATGTGCGAGGCGGCGCCCTCCAGGCCCACGTACGTCTGAAACCAGCTGGGCAGCACGTCGCCGTAGCTGTGCCACCAGCCCGCGACATTGGCCTCGCGGGCCAGACCGAGCAGCGCCTCGCGCTCGGCGCCGTCGGTGACCCCGTAGAGCGTGAGCAGATCCTCCACATCACGCGCCTTGAAGCTCACCCGGCCCAACTCCATACGGCTGATCTTCGACTCGGACGCACGGATCGAGTACCCCGCTGCCTCGCGCGTGATGCCACGCGACTCGCGCAGCCTCCTGAGCTGCGAGCCCAGGAGTATGCGTCGCACCACGGAACCGCTCGACTCGCTCGTGGCCATCTCTGCGACCCTTCCTCTTCCGGTCCTGTTCCGGCGTTGTCCGTTCCGCACCCTTCTGAGGGCGACCCCCGCTACCCCCGGCGCCGAAGTCTGCCATCTTCGGGCTCCGTTGAGTGCATGTCCGGTTACGCAGACAAGCCACCCAGCGGAGCGCTACCGCAGCAGGCGTAGGGAGATTTGCCCCCCAACCCCCTTGTGCGCCCCCAAATCCACCCCGTGCACGTGCATCTGCCCTTGCATCCGCCCCGCGCATTGGCAACCATGGAGCTCGCACACGTGCACGTCACGTCCTCGATTGCCAGGAGTGCCTCGGATGGGTACCGAAGGATCGACTGTGCTCTCTCCCTTATGGAGAGGGTTGCCCGCGATCGACTCATCCGCCGTCTCCAACTCGGCATCCTGTGCGCTGCCTCCCCGCTTCGAAGCGGTCAGGAACGCTCGGAAATTCACCAGAGCCACGCTCAGTCAGTGGGACCTGAGCGGGCTCTTCGACGATGTCGCGCTCGTGGTCTCGGAGCTGGTGACCAACTCCATGCGGTACGGGGTCCCGGCGGACCTCATGGGCGGCGGCCCGGGCGGTGGCGAGTACGAGCCGTCCGTACGCCTGCACTTGATGCGCTGGACGTCGCGGCTGGTGTGCGCGGTGCGCGACCCGAGCGAGGTCAGCCCGGTGGTGGGTGAGGCGGACGCCGGTGCCGAGTGCGGGCGCGGGCTCACGCTCGTGGAGTCGTTCAGCGACGCGTGGGGCTGGCACCCGCTCGCGGGTGCACTGCAGGGCAAGGTCGTCTGGGCGCTGTTCCGTCTGCCCCAGCACGGCTGACGGACCGGGAAGGGACGGAAGACGGGGGAACGAACGGGGGCGGGGGCGGCCACCGCGGCGGTGACGGGGGTGACCGCCGCGGAACGGGCGGGGGAGGCCGCTGTAGCGGGGGTGGGGGGCCACCGCTACGGGGTGGGGGGCCCTGGCAGCCGCGGGGGAACGGGGGGACCGGGGGACCGCGGCGGTGGGGGCAGGGGTGACCGTCGGGGCGGGGGCGGGGCCGGCGGCGGAGACGGCCGTGGGGGCTGTGAGGGCCGAAGCGAAGGCCGTCATGAATGATCGGTTATTCGGCGATCAGATAGTCGAATTCGCCGTCCTTGACACCCAGCAGCATCGCCTCGATCTCGGCCGGTGTGTACACAAGCGCCGGACCGTCCGGATGGCGGGAGTTGCGTACGGCGATCCCGCCTCCCGGCAGCTTCGCGAACTCCACGCAGGAGCCCTGGGAGTTGGAGTGCCGGCTCTTTCGCCAGACGACATCATCGATGTCCGAGGCGGCCATGCCGTTGTATGCCTGGGGCACTGGACTCTCCCGGATCATTGCAGGGGGCACCCTCACCCAGAACACGGTTTCGAGGATGGCAACTGCTCCGGATCATAGCCGCGTTCATGTGCCTCTGCATGAGCCGATGCACGTGCACTCAGGGTGTTCCCGCCACTACTTCACGACTTCTTCCCGGAAGATGAACCTCCAGCAGAACCGCCTCCGGAATAGGGCAGCAACGCCATCTCGCGAGCATTCTTGATCGCCCGCGACAGCTGCCGCTGCTGCTGCACGGTGACACGGGTCACGCGACGACTGCGGATCTTTCCGCGGTCCGAAATGAACTTTCGCAGCAGGTCAGTGTCCTTGTAGTCGACGTAGGTGATTCCGGCCGCATCCAGGGGATTGGGACGAGGTTTGAGGTTCTTGCGCTGATCGGGGCGGCGGACCATGAACGGAGTTCCTTTCGGATCAGGTGGGGTGGGGTGAGTGAGGTGAGGGAGGTGAGACAGTCCCGTGGGGCGGGCGGGCTGTATGGGACCGGCCGGATATCAGGAGACCGGATCGAGCAGTTGATCGAAGGCGCGTGACAGGCCACGCCAGACATCGGGCCCGCCCGCGTACTCGGCGTCGGTGAGCAGGCACGATCCCAGCAGCGAACGCAGACCGGCACCGTCCAGCCCGGGCGAGGTGAACGTGAGGCACTGACCGCGGTCGCCGTGCTCGGGATGCCAGTCCAACGAGGCCGCCACGCGACGCTCCGCGGGCACCATCTCCCAGGCGGCGTCCGGCAGCGCGGCGAGCCAGGGCCCGGCGTTCTCCACGCACAGGGCGCCGCCGGCCGCATCCCAGGACAGCAGCGTGTCGGGCCGGTCGGCCAGCCAGAACCGCCCCCTGCTGCGCGCGGCGGCGCAGGTCAGGTCCTCCAGCGCCTCGTACAGCCGCCCGGGGTGGAACGGACGGTGGCCGCGCCATACGAGCGTGGCGACGCCGTGTGCGTCGGCTTCCTGCGGCAGGAGCGCGCAGGCCGGGTGCTGGCGGGCAGCGGCGGCCTGGACGTCGAAGCCGGCCACGGCGGCGGCCGCCAGCTCGGCCGAGTCGACGGGGATCTGCCGTGCGGCGGGGGTGAGTTGTGCGAGCAGGGCGTAGTCGCCGACGTCGGCGTCGGCGTCGGCTTCCTGGCCGGCTTCGGCTTCCTGACCGTCTTCGGCGGTGGGCGTGGGGGCTGCGGTGGCCTCCACCACGGCCAGTACGGAGACGTACTCCAGCTGCCGGGCGAAGGTGTCGCCGACCGTGCGCTCGTCGGTCGGTGCGGCGGCGAGTCCGGCCTCGACGAGGTCGTCGCCGTTGGCGAGCGTGGGCAGGGTCAGGGCCGGGTCCACGGCCGTGAACACACCGGTGAGGCGGGCGTCGTCGCCGCAGTGGGCGGCGACGACCTCGGCCATGGCCTTGGGCTCGACGGAGTCCCACAGCTCGACGACGGCGAGCCGGCAGAGGCCGGAGTCGGCGAGCCGCTCCAGTTCGGGCACGAGGTCCTCGCGCAGGGCGCAGCAGGCGCAGTCGTTGACCAGGGGCGTCTCGCCCTCGGCAAGAAGACCGGTGCGGTCGCGCACGGTCCGGCGGACGGTGCCGCCGGCGGCGGTCGCGAGGTCGTGGTGCAGGGCGATGCTGCCCGGCACGGTGTGCAGCAGCCGTTCGACGGCGGCCCTGCGGGCGTCGGCGTGCAGGCCACCGACCAGAACCACGGGCAGGGCCGCGGGCAGCACGGGCTCTTCGGCGGCCATCAGCGGCCGCCCCCGCGCCTGACGTATCGGCGCCGGATTCCGGGCTTCATGGCGCTCAGCGCTCCTCTCGGAAGGCCACGTGACGGCCGGCGACCGGGTCGTACTTGCGCAGTTCGAGGCGGTCGGGGTCGTTACGGCGGTTCTTGCGGGTCACGTAGGTGTGGCCGGTGCCGGCGGTGGACCGGAGCTTGATGACGGGTCGTAGTTCGTTGCGGGCCATACGGGCTACTATACAGAAATGGTTTCCATTTTCATTAGGAGGTTCGTGCCATGTCCGCCCACTGCCAACTGACCGGCCGCCAGCCGGGATTCGGCAACTCCGTCTCCCACTCCCACCGACGCACCGGCCGCCGCTTCGACCCGAACATCCAGCGCAAGCGCTACTGGCTCGCGAGCGAAGGGCGCCACGTCCGGCTGACGCTGAGCGCGAAGGGGATCAGGACCGTGGACCGGATCGGCGTCGAAGCCGCAGTGGCCCGCATCCGCGCACGAGGAGGGAACGTCTGATGGCGAAGAAGAGCAAGATCGCGAAGAACGAGGCGCGACGACTGACCGTCGCGCGGTACGCCGCCCGCCGCGCGCTCCTGAAGGCGGTCATCCGCAATCCGCAGACCCCGCCCGGCGAGCGCGAGGCCGCCCAGCACGAACTGAGCCGCCAGCCGCGCGACGCGAGCTCCACGCGCGTCCGCAACCGCGACGCAGCCGACGGCCGCCCCCGCGGCTACTTCCGCGCCTTCGGCCTCTCCCGCATCAACCTCCGCGAGCAGGCCCATGCGGGGTACTTGCCGGGGGTGCGGAAGTCGAGCTGGTAGGGGGCGCTCGGGGGGGGGCGGCTTGGGCCGGGGCGGCTTGGGGGGGCGGCTTGGGGGGGGGCGGCCTGGTCGACTGCGCTGTTCCTACGGCTTGTGCGCGGTGGTGAGGAAGTCCAGGACGAGGGGGCTGGCGTGGGTGCGGAACTCCTCGAAGTAGGCGTGCCGGGCTTCGGGGATCAGGTGGAGTCGGGCGTCGGGGATGCGGTCGGTGAGCAGGTGTGCGTTGGCGGTGGGGTTGAGCAGGTCGTCGCTTCCGTGGACGACCAGGGTGGGTGCGCTGATGTCCGGCAGGATGTCCCAGGCGTCGTGCCGATTGCTGGCCGTGAGGTGCCGGCGCCGGGCGTGGGCGGGCATGCCGGGATCGCCGAGGGTGTGGTGTGGGCCGGGATGGGAGGCGAGCCATCGAGGGGTGTACATCAGCTCCAGCAGGGCCTGTCGGGCGGCTCCGGGCTGAGGTTGCGCCAGGGCTCGGCGGACGTCGTCGTCGCGTTCGACGCTGTGCGGGCCGCCGGGTGAGGTGCAGCCGAGGACCAGGGCGCCCACCCGGTGGGGGTGGCGGCCCGCGAGTTGCTGGGCCACCCGTCCGCCCATGGACGTGCCGTAGACGTCGGCCCGGTCGATGCCGAGTTCGTCGAGGACGGCGATGACGTCCTGGGCGAACAGTTCGGTGCTGTAAGGGGTGTCGGGCTTGTCGCTGTCGCCGGTGCCGCGGTAGTCGAGCGTGAGGGTGCTGCGCGCGGGATGGAAGTCGGCACGGACCACATCCCACCAGTGGTGGTTGTTGGCCTGGCCCGCCAGCAGGACCAACGGCGCGCCCTGGCCCTGGAGTTGGTAGGCGATGCGGGTTCCGTCCGGTGTCATGGCGTACGTCATCGGCTTCCTCGCTCCCGTCCGGTCGGGCAGAGTGCCCGCGTGGCCCCGGGCCTGAGCGGACGGCGAAGCCGGGAAGTACCGGCCCGGCCCTCAGATACCTGCTGCCACCGCAGCGCCCAGCCCCAGCAGGACGATGCCGGTGGTCACGCCGAGTCCCCGCAGGACGGTCGGCTTCGACACCAGGTCGCGCCCTCGGCTGACGGCCCAGGTGAGCAACATGTACCAGGAGGCGCTGACGAGCGCCCACACGACTCCCAGGGCCACGGTCGACAGGAACACCGGGCCCTTCGCGGTCACGAACTGGGGCAGCACCGAGATGGCGAACACGCCCGCCTTGGGGTTGCCGAGGTTGGTGCTCAGGCCGATGAGATATCCGCTCGCGAAGCCGGTGCCGCGCTCGTCCTTGTCGGTCGGGGTGGTGGAGACGGTGGTGTTGATCGTGTTCCGAAGCGTCTTCACCCCGAGGTACATCAGCACGATGCCGCCTGCGATCCGGAGCGCCGTGTACGCGGTGGGGCTGGCCAGCAGGACGGCGGACAGACCGGCTGCGGCGGCCGTGGACCACAGCAGGAAGCCGGTGGCATTGCCCGCGAGCGTGCCTTGGAGCGTACGTTGGCCGCCTTCCAGAACCTGCCGGATCATCAGGGCTGCACTCGCGCCTGGCAGCATCGCCAACAGCAAGGTGGTGGCGATGAAAACGGGCACATGCGTGGGCATGGGAAAGAGCCCCTTCCGGGGATTGCGGCCGATGGATGCACCACCAGGCTTCCTCTCCCGTACTCATAAGAGAAGTTAAAAGAGAAGGGTGCAGCGTTAGGATCAGTGAATGGTGGTGGACCCGGGACAGCTCCGGCTTCTCGCGTTGATCGAGCGGCACGGCTCCTTGACGGCGGCGGCTCACGCCCTCCGGCTCACGCCCGCTGCGATCACACAGCAGGTGGTCAAGGCCGAGCGCGACTGGCAGGTGCCGCTGGTCATCCGTGGTCCTCGCGGGGCAACGCTGACCGCGGCCGGTGCGCTGCTGGCCTCCCACGGTCGGACCGTGGAGGAGGCGTCGGACAAGGCCGAGGCGGAACTGGCCGCACTGCTCGGCCACCTCTCCTTGCGACTGCGGATCGGAACGTTCCAGGCGGCTGCCCTGCACCTGCTGCCACCCGCCCTGACGGCCCTGCGGCACCGTCATCCGGACGCCGACGTCTCGGTCGTGGACGTGGTGTCCGGACGCGGAGCGGACGAGATCAGCGCGGGGCGCCTCGACGTGGCCATCGTCGCGTCCTGGGGCACGCCGCTCACGCCGCCCCCACACATACGGGCCCACTCGCTCCTGTTGGACCCGATGGTCGTGGTTCTCCCCGACGACCATCCACTGGCCACCGGGCATCCCGCGGACACCGAACTTCACCTGGAACAACTGCGCGACGAATCGTGGGTTTCCATCCTGGCCGGCCATGCCGCCCGCGGACAGTTCCACGACGCGGCCCGCGAGGCCGGCTTCACTCCCACCGTGCGGTTCGAGACCGAGTCCTACGATGTCGCCCAGGCTCTCGTCGGCACAGGCATCGCAGTGGCCCTGGTCTCGCGCCTGGCCCTGACCCATGCGCCCGGCACCACCCACCGCGAACTGGCCCACCCCAGGCCCTACCGCCACCTCTACGCCGTGACCAAAACAGACGCCAGCCTCACACCACTCGCAGACATGCTCATCGACCTCCTCCGCGATGTCGCCCGCGACATCACCGTCGCCTGGGAGGCTCCCCTGCAAGAAGAACAACGCTCATCGAACTCCCCGCACGGAGCCTGAGAAGCCCCCGGCCGACACGTCGGCGAACAGGTCGGCCGGCAGGTCCAGCGTCCGCACCCGCTCCAACTTGTTGACCTCCGCCAACGGGCTCTCCAGGCCCGGCGCCCCGGGGTCCGTCTTCAGCTCGCTCAAGAACGACCGGCCCCCGCCTGCAACCGCCCCTTCGCCGCCCGGCTCGCCGTTGGCGACCACGTCCTCCAGCCGCGAGCGGGTCATGTGCGACAGCCGATCGACGGTCGTCCGGCAGAACCGGGTGTCGAAGTCCTTCATCGCCCTGCCCACCAGCCGCCGGCCCCTCGCCGGGGCCGGCGGCTCGATGTGGTCGTTGCGGCACCGGGCCACCACCGCCTCGACCAGGCGGTCCCGGGACATCCAGCCCTCAGGTCGGCTACAGAGAGCTACTTGTCCGGTAGCGGCAGTTATACGAGCACACGGCCCGGTCGGCAGCCGCGCGCCGGAGCCCGGAGGCGACGCCCGTAGCCCTTGACCACCGGCTTGGCCCCCGGCTCGTCGGGCCGGCACGCGCCGGGTGGCGGCTGTCGGCGGTCAGGCCGCACCGCCGCTCGCCGCCGGAGCCGGCCGGGGCGCGGCGCCTGGGCAGTGCCGCTCCCACGGCCGGCGCGTGCGGCGGCCATAGCTACCGGGGGGGGTGGGCGGCCAGCCAGCCGGACCGGGGCGCGGCACCCGGGCAGCCGGGCTCGCGCCCGCGGCCCGCGGCCGGCGGGCAGCCCCGGCCGGCGCCGGGCAGGACTGCTCACAGCCGGCGCCGGGCAGGCCGCTCGCGGCCGGCGCGTGCGGCTGCCGTGGGTACCGGGGTGGCGGTGGGCGGCCGGCGCCCGTCCGCCTACCCGTCCGTACCGGTGGCGGACGTCGGGACCAGGAGGAGCTCGTCCGCGTAGCACCAGGCCCAGTCCTCGCCCGGTTCGTAGGACCGGGCGAGGTCGTGCCCGGGCACATTGTGCGCGTGGGCGTTCGCGTGCCGCTTCGGTGAGCTGTCGCAGCAGCCCACATGGCCGCAGACGAGGCACTCGCGCAGATGGACCCAGGTGGACCCGATGCGCAAGCACTCCTCGCAGCCTTCCGTCGTGCTCGCCATGACCTCCCGGGCCTCGTCCAGGTGCGTGCACTCACGGCCGGTGGGACGGCCCTCGACATCGGCGGCGACCTGCCATGCCATTGGCTCGCTCATGTCTTTGAGCGTAGGCCCGCAGGCGCCCCTCCGCGCGGCGGCCGTCACCCCCCATGCGTGGCGAAATCCGAGGTCAGCGCGATTGTCAGACCCTGCTGGCAAACTCACTTCCGTGAGCCGGGGAACGGAGACGGGCGACGGGGGTGTTCGCCTCCGCTCCCGGCCCACAGACCGGCCATGCCGCCAATGGGGGGAGGCATGGAAGGTCCGGGGGAAAGCTGGGGGTGGGTGGGGGGCAGGGGGGAGGGGGACCCCCCAGGCACACACCTCACCCATCTCCACCCCCGTCCGCGCCCCCGCCCCACGGCCTGTACACCCACCCGCCCCCTGACTGCCCGTCATCGCCGCTCCCCCGGGCGGCGCATTCCAGCGGGCAGTGCGGCGCGCCTCCTTGCACGATGGCCGAAGGGGCCGCCATCGGACGGCCCCGATCCGTCGCACCCCAGGCAGGTACCCCGCCATGACCCTCAGCCTCGACCAGCTGAGCCGCTGCACCGTAGCCGTCGATCTCGGGGCGGCCAGGACCCGCGTCTATCTCAAGGACACCGGCCTGGTCGTGGACGAACCGAGCCTGGCCGCGATCAACACCCGAACGGGCTCGCTGATCGCGGTCGGCACGCTCGCCGGCGGCATGGCCGGCCGCACCCCCGGTCACATCCGCGTCGTACGCCCCATCTCCGGCGGCACGGTCGTCGACATCGACATGGCCCAGCGCATGCTGCGCTTCCTCGTCGACGACAAGATCCGCCGGGCCTGGCGGCGCAAACCCCTGCTGCGGGCCGCGGTCTGCCTGCCGCACGACGCCGAGCCGATCGCGCAGCGGGCCGCCGTCGAGGTGCTCAACGCGCTCGGCGCGCGCCGCGTCGAGCTGGTCGACACCCTCATCGCCGCCGCGGTCGGCTGCGGACTGCCCGTCGAACAGCCGGAAGCATCGATGATCGTCGTCTGCGGCGCGGCGTCCACGCAGGTCGCCGTCCTCTCCCTGGGATCGATCGTCGCGGCCGAGAAGGTGCAGGTCGGCGGGGACGCGATCGACTACGCCGTGATCCAGCACCTGCGCAGCGAACACGAGCTGATGCTGCCTTCCCAGGGCCTGCACCCCCTGCACCTCGCCCTCTTCGACCGTTACGCGGTCAGTGCGGAGGCAGAGGTCCGCGGCCGGGACGTGGCCACGGGTCTGTCCCGCACGGTCCTCGTGAACACCGCCCATGTCCGCGAGGCCATCCAGAAGCCGCTCACGGCCGTGATCGACGCCATCGGGCGCGTACTGCGCGAATGCCCGCCCGATCTGGTCGCCGACCTTGCGGAACGCGGCGTCATGCTGGCGGGCGGAAGTGCGATGCTGCCGGGGCTGGACACGATGATCGAGGAAGCGACCGGCATGTTCGTCCGTATCGCGGACCAGCCCGACGTCTGTTCCGTGGTCGGACTGGGCGCCATGATCGAGGGAAAGATCAAGCCACTTCATCTGGACCCCATGGCGAGCTGAAGGGGGCGGGATCGCGCCCATTTCCGGCCCGCTCCCGCTCGATTCGGCTTGTCTCCGCCCCCTTGGGAACTTCTTTACCCCCCGGAACAGTTCTGCAGGTGCACCCCCTATTTCACAAGGAGCAATACGCACCATGGCGCTCTGGGACCGGCTCAAGGATTCGGCCACGACGATGCAGGGCCAGCTGCTGGCGAAGAAGAACGAGCTCAAGAGCGGGGCGTTCCGTGACGCGAGCATGGCAATGTGCGCTCTGGTGGCGGCTGCTGACGGTTCGATCGATGCCTCCGAGCGGCAGCGCGTCGCTTCGCTGATCGCCACCAATGACGTTCTGCAGAACTTCCCGGCGGACGACCTTCAGGCGCGATTCAACGACTATTGCCAGAAGCTGACGGCCGATTTCGACTTCGGCAAGGTCAGCGTCATGCAGACCATCGGCAAGGTCCAGAAGAAGCCGACCGAGGCGCGCGCCGTCATCCAGATCGGCATTGTCATCGGTGGCGCCGACGGCGACTTCGACAAGACGGAACAGGCCGTTGTCCGCGAGGCGTGCTTCGCCCTCGGCATCAACCCGGCCGAGTTCGACCTCTGAGCCGAGTTCGACCCTCTGAGAGCCGGGTTCAGCCTCTGAGAACTGAGAGAACCGGGAGGGTCGAGTGGGCATGAGAGCGTCCGGCAACGGACCCGCTGCCGACAACGGCGCATAATCGCCCCACCCTCCGGCGGTGCGGGCGCGGTTCACCCCCGGGTGACCTGCGCTCGTACCGCCTGCACTCCCCCGGCGGACCGCCTCCCGCCCTGTCCGACGCGACCGCCTTGCCACGCGCAGTGATCTCGCAGCAGATTGTGGGCCCATGACGGACGGGCAAGAGCACCGCCCCGGCACGAGCGACCCCTGCGGAAGTCCCCACGGCATCCACGGCAGCCCCAACGGCAACCCCGCCCACGGCCCCCGCGCCGGCCATCCCGGCGCCTTCACCTACCTCCCCGCCGGCCACGAGCTGATCGTGGTCGCCGACCCCGCCGCCGCCCTGCGCGCGCATCCCGGAGGCATACGTTCCGAGGCCGGCGCCGACATGACCGCGCTGAACCGGTTCCTGACCGACGAGCAGCTCACCCTCGAACCCCTCTTCGGATACGGGCGTCCCGGGGGCCGCTCCGACGAGGAGGCGCACGACGACGGACTGCCGGCGCTCTTCCACCGCGTGCGCGGCACCGAGCGCCACCACCACGAGCTGGCCGCCCGGCTGGCCGTACTGCCGGGGGTCGACGGGGCGTACGTCAAACCGGGCGCCCTGCCCGCCTACGGCCCCCACAACGAGGGCGACACGGCCCTGGCCACCGCCACCCCCGACTTCACCGCCCGCCAGGGCTACCTCGGCCCCGCCCCCGGGGGCGTCGACGCGCGCTGGGCCTGGACGCAGCCCGGCGGTACGGGCGAGGGCGTGGGCGTCGTCGCCGTGGAGGGCGCCTGGCGGCTCGGCCACGCGGACCTGGGGCGCAAGCTCGCCGGCATCGTCGCCGGCACGCCCCTGGAGGACCCGGCATGGTGCAACCACGGCACCAGCACCCTCGGCGTGGTCGGCGGCGAGCGTACGAGCCGCGGCATCACCGGAATCGCCCCCGGCACGCTCACCGCCGCCGCGTCCTTCCCGGGCATCGGTTCGGCCCGGGCGGTGCGGGCGGCGGCCGACCGGCTGCCGCCGGGCGGACTGGTGCTGGTGGCACTGCACCGGCCCGGCCCGCGGTTCGGCTACCGCCACCGCGACGACCAGCGCGGCTGCATCCCCCTGGAGTGGTGGCCCGACGACTTCGCCGCCGTCCGCTACGCCGCCGCCCGCGGCGTGCTGGTCGTGGCGGCCGGCGGCAACGGCGGTGAGTGCCTGGACGACCCGCTGTACGAGGCGCGTCCGGACGGCTTCCCCTCCTGGTGGCGCAACCCGCTCGGGGCCGCCGGCCCGTCCTCGGGCGCGGTGCTCGTGGGGGCGGGCGCGCCGCCCCCGGGCACGCACGGCCGGGACCACGGCCCGGACCGTTCGCGGCTGGCGTTCTCCAACCACGGCGGACGCCTCGACGCCCAGGGCTGGGGCCTGGAGGTGACCACCGCGGGCGGACACGGCGACGGCGCGGGCGATCTGCAGGGCGGTGCGCGGCAGGACACCTGGTATACGGACGTCTTCTGCGGCACGTCGGCCGCCTCGGCGATGGTGGCGGGCGCGCTGGCCGCCGTCCAGGGCGTGCTCGCGGCGGCGGGCCGTGAGCCGCTGTCGCCGACGCGGGCACGCCAGTTGCTGCGGACGACGGGCTCGCCCCAGCAGGACGCGCCGGGCCGGCCCGCATCGCAGCGGATCGGCAACCGCCCGGACATCCGCGCGGCCGTCGGCCGGCTGCTGCCCTCGCGCGTCGCCTCCGGCACCGCCGAGCGCCTGTGGGACGAGCTCATTCCGTACCCTCCGGAACGCCCGCCGCAGCTGCGGCTGTACGTGGCCGGGGCGTGGCGCGGACTCGACAGCCCGGACCCGGCGGTACGGCAGGCGGTGCACACGGCGTTCGCGAGCGGCCGCGCCGGGAGCAACGGGAGCGTGCGCGTCTGGTACGCGGACGACAAGGTCGTCGGGTTGGTCGTCACGGACAGCCCGTAGGCGGTAAGCCGTAGACGGTAGCCCGCAGCCCGTAGCAACTGGGGCGCGGCGGCAGCCCGTCGAGGGTGACGGAACGGGCCCGAGCGCCGCGCCTCGTGGGCTGGGCGCGCCCGACGGCCACCACCCACGAGGCCGCGTCCAGCCGGGTGCCGCCCTGACTGCGCGTCAGGCCGGCTGAATCACCGACGCGAAGGCGCCCTGCTCGTCCTCACCGGAGTCGGGGCCGGGGCTCGGGCCGGTCCATGTGCCCAGCGCGATCTCGGCGGTGATGCCCGGCCCGAAGCCGGCGATGATGCCGCGGGCGTCGGCCGGAGCGCCACCGTCGACGAAGAGCCGCTCCAGGGCGTCGAAGATCACCGCGCTGGCGATGTTGCCGCGCTCGGTGAGCGTCTCCCGGCTGTAGCGGAACGTTTCGGGTTCCAGGCCGAGGTATTGGCTGAGGTCGTCCAGGATGCGCGGGCCGCCGGCGTGCACGATGTAGAAGTCGAGCTTGGAGACGTCCCACTGGTGGGGTTCCGCCATGTCGCGCATGGCGGGCGCGAGCATGGCCATGGTCCCGGGCACGCGCTTGTCCAGGATGAAGTGGAAGCCGGTGTCCCGGATTCCGTAGGAGATCCACTCCTCGGTGTCGGGCACGAGGTGCGAGCCGTTGCGCTCGATCCGTACGCCCGAACCGCCTTCCCCGCGCACGACGGCCGCGGCCAGGGCGTCGCCGAAGAGGCCGTTGGAGAGGAGGTTCCCGACGCCCAGGTCGGTCGGCTGGTAGAGCAGTGAACAGAACTCGCACGCAACGATCAGTACATTGGCCTGCGGGTACGCCTGACAGAAGTCGTGCGCCCGGTTGATGGCCGCGCCACCGGCGGCACAGCCCAGCTGCGCGATGGGCAACTGCCGGGTCTCGTTGCGGAAATCCATGGTGTTGATCAGCCATGCGGTCATCGACGGCATCATGAAACCGGTGCACGAGACGTACACGATGAGGTCGATGTCACGTGTCGTCAGCTCGGCGTGGTCGAGCGCCCGGCGGACGACGTCGGGCACGCGGGCCTTGGCTTCGCGTTCGTAGCGGGCGTTCCGCACGGTGAAGCCGGGGTGCTTGAGCGTGTCCTCGATCGGTTGAACGAGGTGTCGTTTCTGCACACCCGTGTTGCCGATCAGCCGGAGTGCGAGCTCCAGCTGCGGATGATCGCCGTGGAGGGTGCGCGCGAGGTGGAGGGTCTCCTCCCTCGTGATCACGTGCTCGGGGACGGCGATCGCCGGTCTGCAAAGTGTCGCCATAACGGCCTCCCAGTCGCGTCGGTTCTCGATGCCCAGGGCCGCCGAAAAGGCGTGCCAGCTTATGTGCAGTGCATGCCGCACAGGGAAGCGCGCCACACCTATGCTCGGAAAGTTCACCCGAAGAGCGGACTTATCCACACAAAGTGAACTGACGTCCGTCGAACGCCATGGGAAGTCCACCGGGAAGGCACAGCTTTCCCACAGAATTGACGGAGAAACGGCATACATACGATCAATACAGCTGATATCGCACGCGCGTCTCCTGGACCGCCGCCGACCACTCCCCCGGCCACCCCGGAGCCCCTCGCCGCCCCCGGCCCCGCCCCCGGCCCCGACCCTCTCCGGGCCTCCTCCGGGCCTCCTCCGGGCCTCCTCCGGACCTGCGCCGGGCCGCCCTCCGGGCCGGTCGTCCGCCCTGGCACACTGCACACTCATGACCAGCACGAGAAATCATCTCCTTTCCGGCAAAGTGACCTTTATCAGCGGCGCGAGCAGTGGCATAGGCGCGGCGGCGGCCCGCGTGTTCGCGCGCGAGGGCGCGACGGTCGTCCTGGCCGCCCGCCGCGAGGACCGGCTGGCCGCCCTCGTCGAGGAGCTCGGCAGCCAGGGCGCCGAGGCCGCGTACGTCGTCGCCGACGTCACCCGGGAGGAGGACGCGCAGCGCGCCGTGCAGTTCGCGGTCGAGCGGTACGGGCGGCTGGACGCGGCCTTCAACAACGCCGGCATCGGCGGTGACCGCACCCCCATGCACCTCATGGGCGCCGACGTCTACGACGCGATCATGGAGACCAACGTCCGCGGCACGTGGAACTGCATGCGCCACCAGCTGGCGGCGATGCTGGAGAACGGGGGCGGCGCCATCGTCAACAACAGCAGCGTCGGCGGCCTGGTCGCCATCCCCGCCGCCGCGCCGTACATCGCGTCCAAGCACGCCGTCGTGGGACTGACCCGGGCTGCGGCCGACGAGTACGCGAAGCAGGGCATCCGGGTGAACGCCGTTGCGCCGGGGACCACGCGCAGCGAGATCACGACGGACTGGTTCGACCGCAACCCGGGTCTGGAGGACATGGTCAACGCGATGACGCCGCAGGCCCGGACGGCCGACCCGGAGGAGATCGCCGAGGCGGTGGCCTGGCTGCTGAGCGACCGCTCGCCGTTCCTCACGGGCGTGGTGATGCCGGTGGACGGCGGCTTCGTCAACCAGTGACGGCCGCCGGGCCCGGGAGGCGGCGCCTCCCGGCTCGGGGACGGCGCCTCCCGGCTCGGGGACGGACCGAGGCGGGGGGCCCGGCCGCCCCGCTCAGTCCAGCAGCCCCCGCAGCCCGATCCGGAAGGCGGCCTCCCCGTTCTGCTCGCCGATGACCTCGACGAGCGTCCGGCCGGCGGCACCGACACCGGCACCCGAACCGGCACCGGAGGCGTCAGCAGCACCGGCGACGTCGCCGACACCGTCAGCACCCTCGGCACCATCACCGTCACCGTCACCGTCGGCGGGCAGCACCCTGGCGGTCAGCCGGCACGGGGCGTCGAACTCGACGTACCGGCTGAAGGACGTGGTCACGTCCGTCGGCACGAGGACGGCCGGCGAGACGGCCGCCTGGGCGGCCTGGGCGGCCGCCCCGAGGAGGGACAGCCCGGGTACATGGTCGACGGGGTGGTCGAACATGGCCTTGTTGGTGACGTCGTTGCGCAGCAGCCAGGCCCCCGGCCGGTCCGTGGCCGCCAGGACGACCTCCGAGGCCGAGCGGCAGCCGACGCTCGCCGCGGGCACCGGCGGCGGCACCTCCCACGCGCCCCAGGCCGGCGAGAGGTACGGGCCGCGGAGCCGGCGATAGACGTCGGGGGAAATCCACGCGGAACGGGAGTGGGCACGCATCACCACCTGACGGCCCTGCCGGACGGTGAAATCCATCGTTTCGGTGCCCAAGGGACGGGCGCCCCGCCCGTCTTTCGCCGGTGAACACCTCAGATCCACGGTGAGGCGCAGAGGTCCATTCCCGTCCACGGGCAGCGTCGGGGCAATGCTGTAGTTCAGGTCCCACAGCAGCGATTGATGATCAAGAGGGATGCCGAACTCGGCATGGGAAATGGCGAGTCCACACTGCCGCACCGTCTGCGCGGCAAGCACGGGATCGGGCCGGCGGCCTGATGTGCTGCCGGGCCACTCGACGGCGAGTGTGAATTCCCGGGGGCCCCGGCGGGCCCAGCCGTAGACCAGGACGGATTCCTCGTCGTGGAAGTGGACGAGTTCCTTGGCGACCCGGCCCCCGCCCAGGTGGGGGGCGGCGGAAGGGGATGTTACGGGCGCTTCTGAGGCAACCTGTCCGGAGTCCGCCGCATAGGCCGGGAGCGCCGGAGCACCGGAACCGGTTGCCGATTTCGGAATTCCGGGCACCAGCGTGCAGGATTGCTGCAGAGATACGGACATGATCCCCCCTGGGGCGCCAAGGCGTAGGACTGAGCACGAAACACTGGCCGCCAAAGATACCTACCTATTGGTACATTCCAATGGGGGCCGTTGAAGAGAAGGAGGGGTTTCCGTGGCGCAGCAGGAGCGCGCAATCCGGACCCGACAGGTGATTCTGGAAGCCGCCGGGAGAGTCTTCGACGAGTGCGGTTACGAAGCGGCCACGATTTCCCAGATCCTTGCCCGCGCCGATGTGACGCGGGGTGCCCTGTACTTCCATTTCAGCTCAAAAGAAGATCTTGCTCGCGGCGTTCTCGGCGAGGCCGTGACGACGGAGGGCGTGGTACCGCAGCAGTTCAAGTTGCAGGAGCTGCTGGACACTTCGCTGCTCCTCGCCTACCGGCTGCCCCGTGAGCCGATGCTGCGCGCCTCGATCCGGCTGTCGGTCGACATGCGCGCCCGCGCGCTGTTCGGCACCAGCTGGCCGGACTGGATCACCGTCGGCGCCGAGCTCCTCGCGGACGCGAAGGCCCGCGGCGAGCTCCTCCCGCACATCGACCCGGTGGAGACCTCGCGGCTGCTGGTCGGCGCCTGGACGGGCGTTCAGCTGATCTCGGAGGCCGTGGCGGAGCCCCCGGAGCTGGTCCGCGAGATCTCGCTGCTCTTCCAGCTCCTGCTGCCGAACATTGCCGTGCCCACGGTCCTGGCCCGCCTCGACATCTCTCCCGAGCGACCCCTCCGCCTGCGGGCGGCAGCCGCGGAACCGGCGGGCCACGCCTGACCGGCCCGGCCGGGCACCCGGCCCCGGCTTCCCCCGCCACGGCCCCGGCGCGCACCGCCGGGGCACCGGCCTGAACCGACCGCGGTGTCCGCCAACACCCGCCGAACGAGGAAAGACCACCCCTGAACGTTCAGGGGTGGTCTTTCCGATGATGGAGCCGCCTTCGGGATTCGAACCCGAGACCTACGCATTACGAGTGCGTTGCTCTGGCCAACTGAGCTAAGGCGGCACCGCTGCGGAAAGCCGAGGTCGGCATCAGCAGCGGGCCCAAGTTTACACAGTTTTCCGAGGTGCTCCGCACACGGTGGTCCGGGAGGGGTCCGGGCAGGTCAGGGGCGGTCGTGGGGGGCAGGGGCGCGGGTCAGGAGCACTTGCGGGAGGTGGGGGGCGGGGTGGTGGTGAGCAGGTAGTCGTTGATCGCGGAGTCGACGCAGGAGCTGCCGCGGGTGTAGGCGGTGTGACCGTCGCCGTCGTAGGTGAGGAGGCGGCCCGAGGAGAGCTGGGAGGCGAGGGCGCGGGCCCAGGGGTAGGGCGTGGCGGGGTCGCGGGTGGTGCCGACGACGAGGATGGGGGCGGCGCCCGGGGCCGTGATGCGGTGGGGGGTGCCGACGGCCGGGACGGGCCAGTACGCGCAGCTCAGCGATGCCCAGGCGAAGCTCGCGCCGAGGGCCGGGGACGCCTTCTCGAAGTCGGCGAGGGACCGGCGGACGGCGCCGGGGGTCTGGAGGGCGGGCGGGAGGTCGAGGCAGTTCACAGCCGAGTTGGCGGGCATGAGGTTGGCGTAGACGCCGCGCTCGTCGCGCTCGTAGTAGGCGTCGGAGAGCCGGAGCAGCAGGGCGCCGTCCCCGCGTTGGGCGGAGCGCAGCGCCTTGCGGAGGATGGGCCAGGTCGTCTCGTCATACATGGCGGAGATCACACCGGTGGTGGCGAGGCTCTCGGTCAGCTGACGGGACGTACCGGTACGAAGCGGGCGCCGGTCGACCTCGTCGAAGAACATCTTGAGGCGGGTGCTCGCGACCTCGGGCCGGCCGCCGGCTTCGAGCGGGCAGTCGTCGTGCTGGGCGCAGTCCTCGGCGAAGGAGGCGAAGGCGGTCTGGAAGCCGGCCGTCTGCTCGCGGTTGACCTGATCGGCGCTGAGGGAGGGGTCCAGCGCGCCGTCGAGGACGAGCCGGCCGACGCGGGACGGGAAGAGGCCGGCGTAGGTGGCACCGAGGAACGTTCCGTAGGAGGCGCCGACGTAGTGCAGCTTGTCGTCGCCGAGGGCGGCCCGGAAGACGTCCATGTCGCGGGCGGCCTCGACGGTGGAGACGTGGCGGAGCAGCTTGCCCGAGTGCTCGGCACAGGCTTCCGCGAAGCCCCTGTACGCGGCGGTGAGTTCGCGGACCTCGTCGGCGTCGTCCGGGGTGGTGTCGACCTGGGTGAAGGCGTCCATGTCGGCGTCGGAGAGACAGGTGACGGGTTCGCTGGCCGCCACGCCGCGCGGGTCCATGGCCACCATGTCGTAGCGGGCGCGGACGGGGGCGGGGTACGAGGAGGCCGCGTACCCCTGGAGGAAGCCGATCGCGGAGCCGCCCGGGCCGCCGGGGTTGACCATGAGGGAGCCCAGGTGCCTGCCGGAGCCGGTGGCCTTCTTGCGGGAGACGGCGAGCCTGAGGTCGCTGCCGGTGGAGGGCGCGGCGTAGTCCAGCGGTGCCCGCAGCGTGGCGCACTCGAAGTCCCTGCGTTTGCCGGGGCAGGCGTGCCAGCTGAGCTTCTGTTCGTAGTAGGGGCGCAGGGCGGTGGGCACTTCCTCGTGCGCTCTGCCCGATGCCGCCGAGCTCGGCGCCGCACCTCCCGAGACGGCGGCGGAGACGAGCAGGGCCGCGGTCGCGGCCAGTGTGCCGGAGACGCGGAGCAGGCGGCTGGTGTCCATCGGCTGGTCCCTCTGTGTGGGAGACAGGTGGCAGGGCAGGACCTGCGGCACGGGACGGACGCACGGGGAGACGCGGTGCGGTGTGGTGCGGACATGCCGGCCGGGCGGGCGGGCAGGCATGCCGACGTACCGACGGCATACGTCACATGTCGTACATACGTAAATGCGGAGGACCTACACGGGCAATACGGAGCGTATCCGGACGGATACCCCAGTTGGCCAGCCTTACGGGCCACTACGCCTCGTACGAGTGAGGAATCACCCAACCTGCGGTGTGCCCCGTCCCAGCCGTACTAGTCCGCTCGTCCGTTTGTCCGCCCGTTCCTCCGTCCGCCCATGGCCTGGCCGCCGTCGCTTCGTCAGCCCGCGCGCAGGGCCACTGCCATCGCCTCGACCGCGAGCAGCGGGGCGACGTTGCGGTCGAGCGCCTGTCTGCAGGCGCTGATCGCTTCGATGCGGCGCAGCGTCCCCTCCGGCCGGGAGGCCGAGGCGACCCGCTCCAGGGTGTCACGGGCGTCCGCGTTGGCCAGGGCGACGCGCGAGCCGAGCTGGATCGCCAGCACGTCGCGGTAGAAACCGGTGAGGTCGGAGAGGGCCAGGTCGAGGCTGTCGCGCTGGGTGCGGGTCGCGCGACGCTTCTGCCGGTCCTGGAGCTCCTTCATCGCGCCCGCGGTGCCGCGCGGCAGGCGGCCGCCGGTGCCGGCCGCGGCGCCGAGCGCGGCCCGCAGTTCCTCGGTCTCCTTGGTGTCGACCTCCTCGGCGACCTGCTTGGCGTCCTCGGCGGCGGCGTCGACGAGCTCCTGGGCCGCCTTGAGGCAACCGCCCATGTCCGCCACGCGCAGCGGCATCTTCAGGACGGCCGCGCGGCGGGCACGGGCGCGCTCGTCGGTGGCGAGGCGGCGGGCGCGGCCGATGTGCCCCTGGGTGGCCTGGGCCGCCTGCGCGGCGAGCGCCGGCTCGATGCCGTCCCGGCGGACGAGGATGTCCGCGACCGCGGCGACGGGCGGGGTGCGCAGGGTCAGCGACCGGCAGCGGGAACGGATCGTCGGCAGCACGTCCTCCAGCGACGGGGCACAGAGCAGCCACACCGTGCGCGGAGCGGGCTCCTCGACGGCCTTGAGGAGGACGTTGCCGGCGCCTTCGGTCAGCCGGTCCGCGTCCTCCAGGACGATGACCTGCCAGCGGCCGCCGGCGGGCGACAGCTGGGCGCGGCGGACGAGCTCACGCGTGTCCTTGACGCCGATGGACAGGACGTCCGTGCGGACGACCTCGACGTCGGCGTGCGTGCCGACCAGGGTGGTGTGGCAGCCCTCGCAGAAGCCGCAGCCGGGGGCCCCGCCGAAGGCACGGTCCGGGCTGACGCACTGGAGGGCGGCCGCGAAGGCCCGGGCGGCGGTGGCCCGGCCGGAACCGGGGGGCCCGGTGAACAGCCACGCGTGCGTCATGCTGGACCCCGACGCGTCCGGCGACGGGCCCGACGCCGCCGCCTCGGCGGTGACCAAGGCGTCCGCGTCGCGCGCGGCAGCGGCGAGCTGCTCGATCACCCGGTCCTGGCCGACCAGGTCGTCCCACACCGCCATGGCTGTCCTCCACGCGCCGCCGCTACTGCCCGCTGCCGTCCGTCTTGCGGCTTTCCATTGTGGGCCACCCCACTGACACCCCGAACCAGACGACCGGCACCGGGCGAGCGCCGGGGTGGGAGGAGCGGGGGCCTGACGATCCTCGGCGCGGCGGTGACACGCAGGGCCGGGCGCCTGGCGGCAGGCCCGCGCAGCGCCGCCGGTGGCTCCTCCCCCCGGCCTCGGCCCGGCTCCCGGCTCCCGGCTCCCGGCTCCCGGCTCCCGGCTCCAAGCCGAAGGCCCGCCCGGTGCAGAGCAGCACCGAGCGGGCCTTCGGGGTGTCTATCGGCGCTTGCGCCCCTCGTCGTCCGTCGAGCCCGTCGAGCCCGACGAGTCCGTCGAGCGGTCGTCGCGGCGGCCGAGGAGGTCGTCGGCGAGGGTGGGGGCGTCGTCCTCTGCCCATTCCGGACGGCGACGTCTGCGGACGGGGCCCTGCTCGTACGCAGCGTCGTCGACGACGGGCGGCAGCTCGCGCGTCCGCTCCGCCTCCGGTTCGGCCGGCGCGGCGTCGTCGGGGCGGAACAGCCAGTCCGGCACACGGTCGGCCGGGTTCTCCGGCCGGGCCGACGTATCCGGTCGAGCCGACGTATCCGGTCGAGCCGACGTATCCGGTCGAGCCGACGTATCCGGTCGAGCCGGCGTCTTCGGCAGCACGGCCGTCTCGTCCTGATCCGCGCCGCCGTCGGTTGCCTTGGGCTCGACGCCCCAGGTGACGCGCTGCGCGGGCCCGCCGAGGACCGGTACGGGCGGGAGCACCGCCGTCTCGTCCTCCGCGTCCGTGCTGGCGGGCCTCAGCACAGCCTCCCGCGGGTCGGGCCGGTGCACGACCGGCGACTGGAGGGTCTGCGTCTCGTCCGCACCGCCGCTCGCCTCGGGCTTGCGCGGCGCCGGCGTCTCCACGGTCGGCGCGTCGTCCGCGGCGGCAGCCGACGGCCGCGACTCGGCGCGCCGGCCCGTTCCGGCAGTCCGCGGGTCGGTGACCCGCGGAGCGGGTGCCTCGGCCGCGGGCGCCTTGCGGAGCGAAGCGGTCCCGACGACGGGGGCCCGCCCCGTGGCGTCGGCACCGGCATCGGCGGCCCGCGGTGCGGGCGTGCCGACGGGCCGCACGCGCGCGTCCCGCGCGTCATCGCCCGTCCGCGGCGCCGGCGTCTCGACGGTCAGTGCGTCCGCGTCGGCAGGACGCGCCCCGGCGCCGTGCGTGCCGTCCGTGTCCCGCGCGTCGTCGGTCTTGCGCAGCGACGGCCTCTCCACCGTGGGCGCTTCCTCCGCCCCGGCCGGCCCGGCCGAACCTCGCGACGGCAACGGCGTCTCCACCGTCGGAGCGTCACCCGGCGTCCCGCCCGGCGTCCCGCCCGGCGCCTCCGCCGCCACGGCCGCTGCAGCCGCCGCTTCCGCGGCCACCCGCGCGCGCTCGGCGCGCAGCAGTGCCTCCTCGGCCTTGCGCTGCTTCTCCAGGCGGCGTTCCTCGGCCTCGGCCCGCAGCCGGGCCTCCTCCTCCGCCTGCTTGCGCAGGCGCTCCTGCTCGGCGGCCCGGGCGCGTTCCTCCGCCTCGCGGCGCAGGCGCTCCTCCTCGGCCGCCTTGCGGGCCTCCTCGGCGCGGCGGCGGGCCTCCTCCGCCTGACGTTCGGCTTCGCGCCGCTCGGCCTCCTCGGCCTCGCGCCGCTTGCGCTCCTCTTCCTCCGCGCGCAGACGGGCGAGCTGCTCCTGGCGCTCGCGCTCGCGGAGCGCCTCCTCGGCCCTGCGGGCGGCTTCGGCCTCGGCCTTGCGCCGCGCTTCCTCCTCGGCCGCCTTGCGGGCCGCCTCCCGGGCCTCGATCTCCGCCGCGGACAGCGGCAGCATCTGGTCGAGGCGGTGGCGGACGACCGTGGTGACGGCCTCCGGCTCCTGGCCGGCGTCCACCACCACGTAGCGGGCGGGGTCGGCGGCGGCCAGCGTCAGGAAGCCCGTCCGCACCCGCTGGTGGAACTCCGCCGGCTCCGACTCCAGCCGGTCCGGCGCCTCCGTGAAGCGTTCGCGCGCGGTCTCCGGCGAGACGTCCAGCAGCACCGTCAGGTGCGGGACGAGCCCGTCCGTCGCCCAGCGCGAGATGCGGGCGATCTCGGTCGGCGAGAGGTCGCGCCCGGCGCCCTGGTAGGCGACGGACGAGTCGATGTAGCGGTCGGTGATGACGACCGCGCCGCGCTCCAGGGCGGGCCGTACGACGGAGTCGACGTGCTCGGCGCGGTCGGCCGCGTACAGCAGCGCCTCCGCGCGGTCGGACAGACCGGCGGACGAGACGTCCAGCAGGATGGCGCGCAGCCGCTTGCCGATCGCCGTGGCACCCGGCTCCCGCGTGACGACGACCTCGTGGCCCTTGGCGCGGATCCAGTCGGCGATCGCCTGCACCTGCGTGGACTTGCCGGCGCCGTCACCACCCTCGAAGGCGATGAAGAAGCCGCTGCTGCTGGCTCCCTCGGACGGGTCACCCCCGCGCAGCGAGTCCAGCAAGTCCTTGTGGAAGGGCACGCCGTGCCGGTCGTCCGTCCGGCCCAGGACCAGTGCGCCGACGGGCAGCAGCAGCGCGCCGACGAGCATGAGCGTGAACGCCGCCCCTCCGTGCGCGAAGACGAAGCTGCCCTGCTCGATCCGGTACGGACCGATGGCCGCGGCGAGCACCGGCGCCGCGATCGCGCCCAGCGCGACGGTGACGCGGACGACCGCGTGCAGGTGCTCGGTCGTCCGGGCCCGCCGGCCCTCCTCCGTCTCCTGGTCGAGCAGGGTGTGGCCGGTGTTGGCGACGACGCCGGCGCCGACGCCCGCCAGCACGACGAGCAGCAGCACGGTCGTGGCGTCGGGCACCAGCCCGGCGGTCAGCAGGGCCAGGCCCGTCAGGGCGAGGGCCAGCGCCAGCAGACGGCGCCGCGAGAAGCCGGGCAGCACGCGGCGGGCGCCGCGGATGCCGGCGACCGGACCGCCGGAGAGCGCGAGGACGAGCAGCCCGAAGGCGACCGGGCCGCCGCCGAGGTCCATGGCCTGGAGCGCGGCGACGCCGACGGCCGCGGCGACCGCACCCGCGACGGCCGCGCAGGCCAGGACGAGCACCGGGATCGCGCCCGTACGGCCCTTGTCGGGCACGCCCTGGGCGGTCTTGGGACGGCGCATCCCCTCCAGCGGGGAGCGCACGCGCGGGGCCTGCACGCCCTCGGGGAGGACGGGCAGCCTGAGGACGTACAGGAAGGCGGCCGAGGTCGCGAACAGCCCGGCGGCGAGGTAGGAGGCGAGCGCCGCCTGGTGCTGGTGGAACCAGTCGATCCCGGAGCCGAAGAGATTGCTGACGAGCGTGATGGCGACGAGCCCGGCCGCCGCGACGGGAAGCGCGACGAAGGTCGTGCGCAGCGACAGCCGCCGCAGCGCCTCGTAGTGGTCCGGCAGCGGCCGCACGGCGGCACCCTCCGGCGGCGGTGCGGGCAGCAGCCCGGGCACGGCCCCGTCCTTGGCCACCGTCCACACGCGCTCGGCGCCGCCGACGACGAAGGCCGTGACCAGCAGCCACACGAGGGCCTTGTCGCCGGTCCAGTCGAGCCACGTGGGCGCGACGGCGAGCAGCGCGAGCCGCACCCCGTCCGCGCCGATCATGGTCCAGCGGCGGTCGAGCGGACCGGCGGGGGCGAAGAGCGTGGAGAGGGGGCCCAGCAGGACCGCACCGAGCAGCAGCGTCGCGAGCAGCCGCGCGCCGATGACGGCGGCGACCGCGAGGGCCGCACCCCGGTAGCCGCCCCCGAGGGAGCCCTCCGCGACCGCGGCCTGCAACGCCAGCAGCAGGAGCACGAGAAGGGCGAGGGCGTCACCGACACCGCCGGCGAACTGGGCGCTCCACAGCCGCCTGAGCGGACGGAAGCGCAGCAGGGCTCGTACGGCACGCTCGCGGGAGTCCGCGGCGAGTGCTCCGGATGTGGGGGTGTCCACTGGTGGCTGCTCGGCTCGCGTCATCCTGCCAGCCTATCCGGAGTGCCCCGATACGTGATGCCTCCCCGGACCCCTCACGCGAACGTGTGAACGAGCCGAAGTCGGATGAACGAGCGGCGGACGG
Source organism: Streptomyces cinnamoneus (assembly GCF_014650495.1). Classification (GTDB taxonomy): domain Bacteria; phylum Actinomycetota; class Actinomycetes; order Streptomycetales; family Streptomycetaceae; genus Streptomyces; species Streptomyces cinnamoneus. Next base: position 34,698 of record NZ_BMVB01000002.1, read on the forward strand.
TCCGGGGAACGCCGGAGGGCGGCGGACCGGAATCCGGCCCTCCGCCCTCCGTGCGTCAACCTCGCGACGGGCCGACCTCACGCGCCGACCTCACACACCCGCCTCGCGCGCCGCGGGACACCCCCGAGGCGCGCGCTGCAGGACGACCGCGGGGCGCGCACTGCGGTGCGACCCCGGCCCGGGACGGCCCGCGTGCGTCTACTCGGCGTCCGCGGCCGCCGAAGCCTTCGCCGCGGCGGCGGTCTTCGCCGTCGTCTTCTTGGCGGTCGTCTTCTTCGCCGCGGCGGTCTTCTTCGTCGCCGTCGTCTTCTTCGCCGCCGTCTTCTTGGCCGCGGTCTTCTTCGCCGGCGCCTTCTTGGCCGCCGCCTTCTTCGCCGGCGCCTTCTTCGCGGCCTTCTTGGCCGGGCCCTTGGCGCGCTTCTCCGCCAGCAGCTCGTAGCCGCGCTCCGGCGTGATCGTCTCGACGTCGTCGTCCCGGCGCAGCGTCGCGTTCGTCTCGCCGTCGGTGACGTACGGACCGAAGCGGCCGTCCTTGACCACGACCGGACGCTCGCTGACCGGGTCGGTGCCCAGCTCCTTCAGCGGCGGCTTGGCCGCGGCCCGCCCGCGCTGCTTGGGCTGCGCGTAGATGGCGAGGGCCTCCTCCAGCGTGATGCCGAAGATCTGGTCCTCGCTCTCCAGGGAGCGCGAGTCCGTGCCCTTCTTCAGGTACGGGCCGTAGCGGCCGTTCTGCGCGGTGATCTCCACGCCCTCGGCGTCCGTGCCGACGACGCGCGGCAGGGACATCAGCTTGAGCGCGTCCTCCAGCGTCACCGTGTCGAGGGCCATCGACTTGAAGAGCGAAGCCGTGCGCGGCTTGACGGCGTTCTTGCCCGTCTTCGGGGTGCCCTCCGGGAGGACCTCGGTGACGTACGGGCCGTAGCGGCCGTCGCGGGCGACGATCTGGTGGCCGGTGGCCGGGTCGGCGCCCAGCTCGAAGTCACCGCTGGGCTTGGCCAGCAGCTCCTCGGCGTACTCCACGGACAGCTCGTCCGGGGCGAGGTCGCCCGGCACGTCGGCGCGCTGGTGGCCCTCGGCGTCCTTCTCGCCGCGCTCCACGTACGGGCCGTAGCGGCCGACGCGCAGCACGATGTCGTTGCCGACGGGGAAGGAGGACACCTCGCGGGCGTCGATCGCGCCCAGGTCGGTGACGAGCTCCTTGAGACCGCCGAGGTGGTCGCCGTCGCCGTTGCCGGCGTCGGCGGCGCCGCCCTCGGGGCCCTCGCCGAAGTAGAAGCGGCGCAGCCACGGCACGGCCTGGGCCTCGCCGCGGGCGATGCGGTCGAGGTCCTCCTCCATGGAGGCGGTGAAGTCGTAGTCGACCAGTCGGCCGAAGTGCTTCTCCAGCAGGTTGACGACGGCGAAGCTCAGGAAGGACGGCACGAGCGCCGTGCCCTTCTTGAAGACGTAGCCGCGGTCGAGGATCGTGCCGATGATCGACGCGTACGTCGACGGGCGGCCGATCTCCCGCTCCTCCAGCTCCTTGACCAGCGACGCCTCGGTGTAGCGGGCCGGGGGCTTGGTGGCGTGGCCGTCGGCGGTGATCTCCTCGGCCGTCAGCGCGTCGCCCTCGGAGACCTGCGGCAGCCGGCGCTCACGGTCGTCGAGCTCGGCGTTGGGGTCGTCGGCACCTTCGACGTACGCCTTCATGAAGCCGTGGAAGGTGATGGTCTTGCCGGAGGCGCTGAACTCGGCGTCCCGGCCGTCGCTCGCCCGGCCGGCGATCTTGACGGTGACGGAGTTGCCGGTCGCGTCCTTCATCTGGGAGGCGACGGTGCGCTTCCAGATGAGCTCGTAGAGGCGGAACTGGTCGCCGGTCAGGCCGGTCTCCGCGGGGGTGCGGAAACGATCACCCGAAGGACGGATCGCCTCGTGCGCCTCCTGCGCGTTCTTGACCTTCCCGGCGTACGTGCGCGGCTTCTCCGGCAGGTAGTCGGCGCCGTACAGCTGCGTGACCTGTGCACGGGCGGCACCGACCGCCGTGTCGGACAGGGTCGTGGAGTCCGTACGCATATAGGTGATGAAGCCGTTCTCGTACAGCTTCTGGGCCACCTGCATGGTCGCCTTCGCACCGAAGCCCAGCTTGCGCGAGGCTTCCTGCTGCAGCGTGGTGGTGCGGAACGGCGCGTACGGGGAGCGGCGGTACGGCTTGGACTCGACGGACCGCACGGAGAAGGACGACTGCTCCAGGGCCGCGGCCAGCGCGCGGGCGTTCGCCTCGTCCAGGTGCAGGACCTGCGTGCCGTCCTTGAGTCGCCCGGTGGAGCCGAAGTCACGGCCCTGGGCCACCCTGCGGCCGTCGACCGCGCTCAGGCGGGCGGTGAAGCTGCCCGGGTCGCCGGCGTCGCCGGCCCGGCCCGTGGCGAAGACGCCGGTCAGGTCCCAGTACTCGGCGGAGCGGAAGGCGATGCGCTCGCGCTCGCGCTCGACGACGAGGCGGGTGGCGACGGACTGCACGCGGCCGGCGGACAGCCGGGGCATGACCTTCTTCCACAGGACCGGCGAGACCTCGTAGCCGTAGAGGCGGTCGAGGATGCGGCGGGTCTCCTGGGCGTCGACCAGCTTCTTGTTCAGCTCGCGCGGGTTGGCCACGGCGGCCTGGATCGCGTCCTTGGTGATCTCGTGGAAGACCATCCGGCGGACCGGGACCTTGGGCTTGAGGACTTCCTGCAGGTGCCAGGCGATGGCCTCGCCCTCGCGGTCCTCATCGGTGGCGAGGAAGAGCTCGTCGGATTCGGCCAGCAGCTCCTTGAGCTTCTTGACCTGATCCTTCTTGTCGGAGTTGACGACATAGATGGGCTGGAAGTCGGCGTCGACGTTCACACCGAGCCGGGCCCAGGGCTCGCCCTTGTACTTCGCCGGGACCTCGGCGGCCCCGTTCGGCAGGTCACGGATGTGCCCGACGCTCGCCTCGACGACGTATCCGGGGCCGAGGTAGCCCTTGATCGTCTTCGCCTTGGCAGGCGACTCGACGATGACGAGTCGGCGGCCGCCCTGTGCGGTCTCGCTGGTCGGGGACAACTTCGCTCTTCTTCCGGTCGACACTCGGTGTGGGCGTTTCGGTGTGGGCGTTGCGTGACGCTGCGGAGTGTGACGGTACATCCCGCCCCCGTGTCAAACGGAAAAAGCCCGCAACGCCACTCGAACGGTAACCCGACAAGCGTCCTGTCTGCCGCCCGGACCGTCACACCGTGAGTGTGACGGCCCTGACACGTGCGGTCACGCCCAGAACGCCGGGGGCCGAGGGAACGTGACGCGAACACGACCCCTCCTTTTCCCCTTCTCGTGGGTCTGACGACCCCCTTCCATATTCCTCCCCGTAACCCGTCAGCCGGCCACCGGCAGGAGGAAGCCCTGCTCGACGAGCATCCGGATCGCCTCCGGCGTGCGGTCCCGCAGGAGCACCGGGTCCTCGCCGACCAGCTGGGCGATCGCGTCGAGGATGCGGCCCGCGGGCAGTGAGCCGTCGCACACGCCGGCGAAGCCCGCACCGACCGTGTCCACCTTGGTGGCGCGGCGCATTCCGCGGTTCTGCCGCAGCACGACGTGCTCGGGGTCCTCGGCGCCCGGCAGCCCGACCTGCTCCTGCACGACCTGGTCGGCGAGCCGGAAACGCGTCGCGAGCAGCGCCGCGTCGTCGTGCGTGCGCAGGAAGTCCTGTCGCTCGAAATGCGCCCGTACGGTCGCGCCCAGCGGCTGCTCGACCGGATGCGGCCACTCCTCGGCGACCACCGAGGGCGTATCCGAGCCGGATTTGCGCAGCGTGATCCAGCCAAATCCGACGCCCTTGGTCCCGCGGGCCTCGAACTCGTCCAGCCACGCGTCGTAGCGGGCCGCGTACTCCTGCGGACCCGCCCGGTGATCGCCTCCGTCGCGCAGCCACAGCTCGGCGTACTGCGCGATGTCCTGCACCTCGCGCTGGACGATCCAGGCGTCACAGCCGCGCGGCACCCACGACGAGATCCGCTCGCGCCAGTCCTCGCCCCCGACGTGCTGCCAGTTGGCGAGGAGCTGGCAGTAGCCGCCGTCGTTGAGCCGGTCGGCCGACTGCTGCACCAGCGTGCGGCACAGGTCGTCGCCGCCCATGCCGCCGTCGCGGTAGGTCAGCCGGGCGCCGGGCGAGATGACGAACGGCGGGTTCGACACGATCAGGTCGTACGTCCGGTCGGCGACCGGCTCGAACAGGGAGCCCTGGCGCAGGTCGGCCTCGGGAGCGCCGGAGAGTGCGAGCGTGAGCCGTGTGATGTGCAGCGCACGCGGGTTGAGGTCGGTGGCGGTGACGCGGGTGGCGTGCTGGGCGGCGTGCAGCGCCTGGATGCCGGAGCCGGTGCCGAGGTCGAGGGCGTCGGCGACGGGCGTGCGGACGGTGATCCCGGCGAGGGTGGTGGACGCGCCGCCCACGCCGAGGACGAGCTCCGAGCGGTCCACGCCGGTGGGGCCCGCGCCGCCCCCGGCGATGCCGCCCGCTCCGCCGACGGCGCAGCCCAGGTCGGAGACGATCCACCAGTCCTGCCCCTCGGGGCCGCCGTACGGGCGGACGTCCACGCTCGCCCGGAGGAGCTCACCGTCCGCGGCGTCGGGCACCAGCCAGCCGTCGGTGAGGCAGTCCTCGACGGGCAGGACCGCGGCGGCCCGCGCACGGGCGACGGGCTGCTGCAGCAGGAAGAGCCGGACCAGCGTCTCCAGGGGCCCGTCGCCGCGGGTGGCGCGCAGGGCGGGGACGGTCTCGCTGCGGGCGAGCGCGGCGTAGGCGGAGGCGCCGAGCAGGTCGAGGAGACCGTCGGCCGTGAAGGCGGCCGCCAGCAGGGCGTCGCGCAGACGGGCGGTGCGCGCCGGGTCGGCGGTGGGAAGGTGCGTCGTACTCACGGAACCATTGTCGGGGGCGCCCCGCGCAAACGGCGAAAGCCCGGCGCCGCCCACTGCGGCGCGGCGCCGGGCGGGGCCGACCCGGTTCCGGTCGTCGTTACTGCTTGGTCGCCGACGGGGAGACCGACGTCCGCTTGCAACCCGGCTGCTTGGCCATGGCCTTGCCGACGTCGCCGGACTGCAGCTTCTTGAGCGCCTCGTCGCTGCGGCTGGTGAGCTTGCTGATGTCGGCGGCGATGCCCTTGAGGCCCTCGCCGAACTTCGCCTGGTCGCCGGTGTCCAGCTCGTCGATGCGCTTCTTCAGCCCCGCGTACGCCCCGGAGAGGTCGTTGAGCGCCTTGACGGCGTTCTTCTGGCTGGTTTCGCCGTCCTTGACCGGCGGGGCGCCCGCCCGGTCGACGGAGGTGGCGAGGGCCTTGTAGGCGTCGGCGCTGGCCTGGAAGGCCGCCGAGTCGGTCTGCTGGATCTTCTTGGAGTCCTCCTCGTTCGTGAGGCCCACGATCGCGGAGTTGGCGTCCGTGATCTTCTTGACCTGAGGCTGCATCTGGTCGCAGACGCTCTTGGCCCACTCGTCGAGTTTCTTGGACTTGTCGTCGCCGCCCCCGCCGCAGCCCGTCAGGGCCAGGACAAGTGCCGCCCCGCCGGACAGTGCAGCCACAAGCTTCTTGTTCACCGGATCGGTCCCTTCAATGGCTCTCGGCCCCGGAACTTACACGTCCAGGCGACAGGGGACAGGAGCCGAGCACACCGTATGCCCCCATTTGGAGCCATTTGCACCAAGCTTGGCGTGGCGTTCGCCGCACCTGACGCGGGCTCCGGGAGTGCCGGAGGCATACGGTGCCGTGCCGTGGTCCACGGCGGACGGCTGAGATGCCGTCAGGAGACCACCGCCGGGTCCACGGGCTTCGCCGCCCGCTCGGCGTTGCCGTCGTCGTCCACGGCGATCCCGCGCCGCTTGGAGGCGTAGACCGCACCCACGATGACGACGATCGCCAGCACCGCGACGCCGATCCGCAGGCCCCTGTTGGCGTCGGCGCCGTACGAGAACTTCACGACGGCCGGCGCGATGAGCAGTGCCACCAGGTTCATCACCTTCAGCAGCGGGTTGATCGCGGGACCGGCGGTGTCCTTGAACGGGTCGCCGACCGTGTCCCCGATGACCGTCGCCGCATGCGCCTCGCTGCCCTTGCCGCCGTGATGGCCGTCCTCGACGAGCTTCTTGGCGTTGTCCCAGGCGCCACCGGAGTTGGCCAGGAACACCGCCATCAGCGTGCCGGTGCCGATGGCGCCGGCCAGGTACGAGCCCAGCGCGCCGACGCCGAGCGAGAAGCCGACGGCGATGGGGGCCATGACCGCGAGCAGGCCGGGCGTGGCCAGTTCGCGCAGCGCGTCCTTGGTGCAGATGTCCACCACGCGCCCGTACTCCGGCTTCTCGCTGTAGTCCATGATCCCGGGGTGCTCGCGGAACTGCCGCCGCACCTCGTAGACCACCGCGCCCGCCGACCGCGACACCGCGTTGATGGCCAGGCCGGAGAAGAGGAAGACGACGGCCGCACCGAGCACCAGCCCCACCAGGTTGTTGGGCTGCGAGATGTCCAGGCTGAGCCCGAGCTCGGTGGCGTCCGCGTGCACGTCCGCGACGGCCGTCGCGATCGCGTCGCGGTACGAACCGAACAGCGCCGACGCCGCCAGTACGGCCGTGGCGATGGCGATGCCCTTGGTGATCGCCTTGGTGGTGTTGCCCACGGCGTCGAGGTCGGTGAGCACCTGCGCGCCCGCGCCCTCGACGTCGCCGGACATCTCCGCGATGCCCTGCGCGTTGTCGGAGACCGGCCCGAAGGTGTCCATCGCGACGATGACGCCGACGGTCGTGAGCAGACCCGTGCCCGCGAGGGCGACGGCGAACAGCGCCAGCATGATCGACGTGCCGCCCAGCAGGAACGCCCCGTACACCCCCAGCGCGATCAGCACCGCCGAGTAGACCGCGGACTCCAGGCCGATGGAGATGCCGGAGAGGATGACGGTCGCGGGGCCGGTCAGGGAGGTCTTGCCGATGTCCCGCACAGGCCGCCGGCTGGTCTCGGTGAAGTAGCCGGTCAGCTGCTGGATGAGTGCGGCGAGGACGATGCCGATGGCGACGGCCACGAGCGCGAGCACGCGCGGGTTGCCGTCGTGGGAGGCGATGGCTTCGTCGCCGATGCCCTTCAAGTCGGTGTAGCGGGACGGCAGATAGGTGAACACCGCCACCGCCACCAGCACGAGGGAGATGACGGCGGAGATGAAGAAGCCCCGGTTGATGGCGGTCATCCCGCTGCGGTCGCTGGCGCGCGGCGCCACCGCGAACACGCCGATCATCGCCGTGAGCACGCCGATGGCGGGGACGAGCAGCGGGAAGGCGAGGCCGGCGTCGCCGAAGGCGGCCTTGCCGAGGATGAGCGCGGCGACGAGCGTGACGGCGTACGACTCGAAGAGGTCGGCCGCCATGCCCGCGCAGTCCCCGACGTTGTCGCCCACGTTGTCCGCGATGGTGGCCGCGTTGCGCGGGTCGTCCTCGGGGATGCCCTGCTCGACCTTTCCGACCAGGTCGGCGCCGACGTCCGCGGCCTTGGTGAAGATGCCGCCGCCCACGCGCATGAACATCGCCAGCAGCGCCGCGCCGAATCCGAATCCCTCCAGCACCTTGGGCGCATCGGCCGCGTACACCAGCACCACGCAGGAGGCGCCCAGCAGGCCGAGGCCCACGGTGCACATGCCGACGACCCCGCCCGTGCGGAACGCGATTTTCATGGCCCGGTGCGCGACCGCCGTCAGATCCTTTTCCGGCTCCCCTTCGGCAGGTGTCGCCTCACGCGCCGCGGCCGCCACGCGCACATTGCTGCGCACCGCGAGCCACATGCCGATATAGCCGGTGGCGGCGGAGAACAACGCACCGACCAGGAAGAACAGCGAACGGCCCATGCGCTGCGATCCGTTGTCCGCGGGCAGCAGCATGAGCAGGAAGAACACGATCACGGCGAAGACGCCGAGGGTGCGCAACTGCCGGGCGAGATAGGCGTTCGCGCCTTCCTGCACCGCCGCGGCGATTCTCTTCATGTTCTCGGTGCCCTCGCTCGCCGCGAGCACCTGACGCACCAGCACCACGGCCACGGCGAGCGCGGCGACCGCCACGGCCGCGATCACCAGCACCAGGGTGCGATTGCCCTCGGTCAGCTCGACCGCGAGATTCTGAGTGAAGTCCACCTGTTGAGGGGTAAAGGGCCCCGCCATTCGTCCTCCCTGACGTTTGGCACATGGGCGCGTAGCCGGGACCCGCGACATTGGGCACCACCGCAGGAACGGCCGCCACGCTCAGGCGTCCTGAGCTCAAGATGCACGGATTGTAGGGAGCATGACGAGATCAAAACAGAGCGCAGGAACCGGAATGAGACTGCGCAAGTGAAGATCGGAAAAGTGATCCGTGTGCGAGCCATGGAGGTGCGGCGGGGGAATTGATCGACGAGTGGAGATCAATGGGCCATTCGGTGGCTTCGTGGAAGCATCAACCACCATTCCACCGCCTTCACGCGGCCCCGCGCGGCACCCGCGGAAGGGATGCAGAACGCGTCCGGACGGCCGCCCACGGCCCGCCGGACAGGATTACGGCGCACGCGGCGCGGCCGACTACGGCGGACGGGGGCGGTCGCCCTACGGCAGGGCGGTCGTGGACGCCGTAGGCCAGCTCATGCGGATCAGGCCCCCGCTCTCGTCGGCCGTCACCTCGACGTCGTCGACGAGCCCGCTGATCACGGCGAGGCCCATGTCGTCGTCACTGTCGACCCCGATGTCCTCCGCGACCCCACCGGGGCCGGACCCCTTGGCGGAGCCCGCCGCGGCTCTGGCCAGCGCGGCCGCAACGGCGGCAGGGCGCGGCGCGTCGTCGGCGACCTCGATGGAGAACTTCTTCTCGTCCTCGATCAGCACCACCCGCACCGGGCTGGAGATCCCCTGGCTGTTGTGCAGGCCGACCGCGCGCGAGCACGCCTCACCGACGGCGAGCCGGACCTCGTCGAGAACGGCCTCGTCGACCCCGGCCCGGCGCGCCACCGCGGCCGCGACGAGCCTGGCCGTGCGGACATGCTCAGGAAGGGCACTGAAGAGCAGTTCGACGGTGGCCATGCCATCCCCCTCGGTGGTACCTGCCGGCCCCCTTCCCTCATCGGGAACGGGACGAACTCGCAGAGGGGACGGACCCTGGAGCCCGTGGCCCCCCGGCGTGGCTGTGCGGCTGTTCGACTGTGCCGTCGGGCTGCGGCCGCCGCCCGGACCTCCGTCCGGCCGCCGGGCCGCCGCCCGGCCGTCGTCAGTCGGTCGCCTGTACCGCGTCCTCGACCGAGGTGTGGATCGGGAACACCTTGGTCAGGCCGGTGATACGGAAAATCTTGAGAATGCGCTCCTGGTTGCAGACCAGCCGCAGCGAGCCCTCATGGGCACGCACACGCTTCAGGCCGCCGACCAGGACGCCGAGCCCGGTGGAGTCGAGGAAGTCGACGCCCTCCATGTCCACGACGAGGTGGTAATTGCCGTCGTTGACAAGCTCGACCAGCTGCTCACGCAGCTTGGGCGCGGTGTACACATCAATCTCGCCACCGACCCGGACAACCGTACGGTCGCCTACGGTCTCGGTCGACAGGGACAGGTCCACGGATCCTCCAGCACCTTGCATCGAGCGGTCGCCCCCCATGGATCGGCAGCCGCGATGGCATTCAATCACTTACCGGCAGGCGCGCACGACGCCTTGGCGCCATTGTCCGTCACGCCAGTGACACACTCGGTGTCGATGGCCAACGATCAACTCCCGCCGGAGGCGGGCGTGCACCCCTCTCCCCGGACGATCCTCGACCGACTCGCCGCCGGGCCGGGCCGGGCTGCACGCATCACTCATACGGAGCACTTGCCCCCTCGTCCCGGACGTCATGCCCCCTGGCCGGAGAAGATCCGCCCAGAGGTGATCGACGCCATCCGGGCCGCCGGAATCGAGCGGCCCTGGGCCCACCAGGCGCGCACGGCCGAACACGCACTGCGCGGCGAGTCGGCCGTGGTGGCCACCGGAACCGCCTCCGGCAAGTCCCTCGCCTACCTCGCCCCCGTCCTGAGCACCCTGCTGGACGGATCCGAGGCCCCCAACGGCCGCGGCGCCACCGCCCTCTACCTCGCCCCCACCAAGGCCCTGGCCGCCGACCAGCGCCGCGCCGTACGCGCCCTGGCCGCACCCCTGGGCAAGGGCATCCGCCCCGCCGTCTACGACGGGGACACCCCGGTGGAGGAACGCGAGTGGGTGCGCCAGTACGCCAATTACGCGCTGACCAACCCCGACATGCTTCACCTGTCGATCCTGCCCGGCCACCCCAAGTGGGCCTCCTTCCTGCGCGCCCTGCGCTACGTCGTCATCGACGAGTGCCACACCTACCGCGGCGTCTTCGGCTCCCACGTCGCCCAGGTCCTGCGCCGCCTGCGGCGCGTCTGCGCCCGCTACGGCTCCGACCCCGTCTTCCTGCTCGCCTCCGCCACCGCCTCCGACCCGGCCACCGCCGCCTGCCGCCTCACCGGCGTCCCGGTCGCCGAGGTCACCGAGGACGCCTCACCGCGCGGCGACGTCGTCTTCGCCCTCTGGGAACCCCCGCTCACCGAGCTCCACGGCGAGCGGGGCGCGCCCGTCCGCCGCACCGCCACCGCCGAGACCGCCGACCTCCTCACCGACCTCGTCGTCCAAGGCGTCCGCAGCGTCGCCTTCGTCCGCTCCCGGCGCGGCGCCGAGCTGGTCGCCCTGATCGCCCAGGAGCGCCTCGCCGCCGTCGACCGCTCCCTCCCCTCCCGCGTCGCCGCCTACCGCGGCGGCTACCTCCCCGAGGAGCGCCGCGCCATCGAACGCTCCCTGCACACCGGCGAACTCCTGGGCCTCTCCGCCACGTCCGCCCTCGAACTGGGCGTCGACGTCGCCGGCCTCGACGCCGTCCTCCTCTCCGGCTACCCCGGCACCCGCGCCTCCCTCTGGCAGCAGGCCGGCCGCGCCGGCCGTACGGGACGGGGCGCCCTGGCCGTACTCATCGCCCGCGACGACCCGCTGGACACCTACCTCGTCCACCACCCCGAGGCCCTCTTCCGGCAGCCCGTGGAATCCACCGTCCTCGATCCCGACAACCCCTACGTCCTCGCCCCCCATCTGTGCGCCGCCGCCGAGGAACTACCACTCACGGAGGCCGACCTGTCGCTGTTCGGCCCCGAGGCCATGGTCGTGATCTCCCAGCTCGAAGCCCGCAAACTGCTCCGCCGCCGGGCCTCCGCCTGGCACTGGACCCGCCGCGAACGCGCCGCCGACCTCACCGACATCCGCGGCGGGGGCGGCCGCCCCGTCCAGGTCGTCGAGGAGGGAACGGGCCGGCTGCTCGGCACCGTGGACGCGGCCGCCGCCCACACCACCGTCCACGAGGGCGCCGTCCACCTCCACCAAGGCCGCAGCTACCTCGTGCGCCACCTCGACCTGGAGGACTCCGTCGCGCTCGTCGAACAGGCCGATCCGCCCTACTCCACGACGGCCCGGGACACCACCGCCATCTCCATCCTGGAGACCACCACCGAGGTCCCCTGGGGGGACGCACGGCTGTGCTTCGGCTCCGTCGAGGTCACCAACCAGGTCGTCTCCTTCCTCCGTCGCAAACTCATCACCGGCGAAGTGCTCGGCGAGTCCAAACTGGAGCTGCCGCCCCGCATCCTGCGCACCCGGGCCGTGTGGTGGACCGTCACCGAGGACCAGCTCGACGCCGCCCGCATCGACCCCGAAGCCCTCGGCGGCGCCCTGCACGCCGCCGAACACGCCTCCATCGGCATGCTCCCCCTCTTCGCCACCTGCGACCGCTGGGACATCGGAGGCGTGTCCGTCCCGCTCCATCCCGACACGCTCCTGCCGACCGTCTTCGTCTACGACGGCCACCCGGGGGGCGCCGGCTTCGCCGAGCGGGCCTTCAACACCGCTGCCCGCTGGCTCGGCGCCACCCGCGAGGCGATCGCCTCCTGCGAGTGCGACACGGGCTGCCCTTCCTGCATCCAGTCCCCCAAGTGCGGCAACGGCAACGACCCCCTGGACAAGCGAGGCGCCATCCGGCTCCTCACCCACCTCCTCACCGGAGCCCCGGACGAGGCTGCTCCGGGAGAGGCTTCTCCGGGAGAGGAACCGGGCGTGTCACCGAGCGGGGAGCTGGGGTGAACCGCAGAACGGCGAGCCAGGCGGGTCACCGGGCGGGGCGTAGGCGGCCGGGGCGTAGGCGGCCGGGGCGTAGGGCCTAGCCCGACGGGGCGTAGGCGGTGGGGCCCGCGCGGGAGCGTACCCGGACCGCGTACGGCCCCGCCCTCGCCTCCGCTATTACTTCCGCAATCTCCCCCTGCACCACGCACCCCGCCACGTGCGCCCCTTGAGCCTCGGCGACTTTCCGGCCGAGACGACAGGCAACGTCCTCGCCCTGCAGGGCGTGGTCGGCGGCGGCCAGCGCGGCCAGGTCGGCAGCGCCACCGGCGCGGTGACGCGCCATCACGGCCTGGGTCATGGCCAGCACGGCGGCGAGCACCACGCAGAAGGCCGTGACCGCCACCGCCGTCCACACCGTGGCGGAGCCTGCATCACCCCACCGTCTCTTCAGCAAGAGCCACCGCCTCTCCCTTCAGGCGCACCGCCAACGGCCCCGGGCCGGCCACCCGTGCCTCGACCTGCACGCGGACCAGGTCCCCTTCCCGCGCCACTCCGACCCGGGCTCCGGGTGGGGCCGCCGATCTGGCCGCCGCGACGGCCGCCGCGGGCGGATCCGACCGGGCGGCCGCCCTCGCCCCCGCCCGGGCCGCGTCCACGCACTGGATCTGGGCGGCACCGGCCATCAGCGTCCAGAGCAGCGCCATGCTGGTCAGCGCCATGACCGGCAGGACGACCGCGGCCTCGGCCGTCACGAACCCCCCGTCAGAACGTCGCATGGAGTGCCCTCACGATCAGCTGCTGCAGTGCGCCGCTGACGGCCCCGCTGGTGACGACCTTGTAGAGGACCGCCGCCAGAGCACACGCCGCCAGCGTCCCCACCGCGTACTCGGCCGTGGTCATGCCGGCATCGCCGCCGCCTGCGGCCGGACGCCGAAGACGCGCCCACCCGTGCGCCCGCCGACGCGACCGCCCTCGTGGCCACCACGAGGTGACCGCTGCTGTTCCTCCCGGTCCTTCCGAGGTCCAGGTCCTTGCCGCCCTCGTGCACGCCGCCCATGCCATGACTGCTCCTCCGCTTTCCCGTGGTGTTCTGCATCAGTTGTCTCGATCAATTGCCCTGCAGGAGACCGCTCGCCAGGCCGACCACCACCGGCACCACGCCCACCGTCAGGAACGCGGGCAGGAAGCACAGTCCGAGAGGGGCCGTCGCCAGGACGCCCGCGCGCCGGGCCCGTATGCCCGCTGCCCTGGACTGCGCGGCGCGCAGCTGCGCCGCCAGCCGCGTCATGGGCTCCACCGCCGGGACTCCGGTCGTCTGTGCCCTCTCCAGGCAGCGAGCCGTCCCGGCGGCCCCGGGGAGGGCGCCCAGCCGGCCCCACGCCGCGGCCGGCTCGCCTCCGAGCCGCACCTCCGCCGCGGCCTGGGCCAGCCGCTCGCCCACCGTCCCTCCGAGCGAGCCCCCGACCGCTTCCGCTGCCTCACGCGGGCCCGCTCCGGCAGCCAGACAGGCAGCCAGCAGATCCGCAGCGAGCGGTAGCCGGCAGCCGACTTCCTCCGCCGAAACCTCCTCCCCCGCGCGTTCCGCCTTCCGCCGCCACCGCCACACCCCGGCCGCAGCAGCGATTCCCACGACGCACCCCATGACCCCGCCGACGATCCCGACGAGCACCAGTCCGCCGATCGCCGCTGCCGCCGTGGTGCGGCCGCCCCGGGCGGCCGCGATCCGCCGCAGCCGTACCGGCAGCCCACGACCGTTCGCTGCCGGAGTGCGGCTGCCCACGAGGGTCTGCATCCGGCGCCGCGTCGATCTCGCTTTGCGGGACCGGCTTCCCCTGGCCGCCATGCATGCCACCGTGACCACCACCAGCCCCGCCGCCCACAGGCTGTGGACAAGCTGCCCGCTCACGCCGGCCCCCTCCCCGCACCTTCGGCGGCCCGTACGATCCGTCGCGTCCAGGCGATGCCTGCAGACTCCAGCAGTCCGCCCAGGAGCAGGCAGCCGAGCCCGGCCGGAGTGTGCAGCAGCACCCGCAGGGGGTCCGCACCGAGCGCACTGCCCATCAACAGGGCCAGTACGGGCAGCAGGGCGAGCATGACCGCGGTGGATCTCGTGCCGGCCAGCTGGGCGCGCAGTTCGTCGCGTTGGTCCCGCTCGGCGCAGAGGGCCGCGGCGACCCTTTCCAGTCCTGCTGCCAGGCCCGCCCCGCCGTCGACTGCCACACGCCAGCAGGCCGCCACGCCGTTCAGGCCCTCGGCCCCGGGCTGAAGCGCGGCCTTGCGCAGCGCTGTCGGCACGTCCCCGCCGAATCTCGCGGCGGCGGGCACGGCCGGCCAGCCCGGGCCCAGTTCCACCTGCGTCAGCCCGGCCACGGCCTCGCAGGGCTGGCGCCCTGCCCGTAGCTCTCCCGCCACGCTGCCGCACATCTCGATCACGGCGGCCTCACACCGCTCCCGTTCGTGCTCCCGCTGCCTGACGGCGAGCCATCGCCGGACGAGCGGCACGGCCACCGCCGCCCCGATCAACGGCACCAGGGAGTGCCCGAGCAGCGCCACCCCGCAACCGACGGGCAGGCAGGCCAGCTCGCGCCTTGCGCGTGCCCACCGGCGCAACCGCTCGGCCCACTCCCCCGCCCAGTCCGGCAGGAAGGAGCTGCCCGGTCCGCCGAAGCCCACCGGACCACCGTCGGCCAGCAGGAGTCGGGCCCGCCGCAGCTGGGGCCCCGGCCGTGCCCCCAGCCCGGCCACCGCCACGGCACAGAGCAGCAGGGCCACGCCCCAGGTCATGGCCGGGGACGGTGGCACGATCAGCCGGGCGGTCATGAGACACCTCCGCCGCGCTCGCACAGCGCCGCAAGCCGTGTCCATCCAGGGCCGCGCTCGAAGCCCTGCGGACCCCCTACGGCCGCCGGTACGGTCGTCACGAACCCGGACGCGTCCCGGTCCAGGACGTGCACTTCGGCGATGCGCCGCTGTCCGCTGTGGTCGCGCACCAGATGGATGACGACCGACAGCGCGGCCGCCAGCTGGCTGTGCAACGCAGCCCGGTCGAGACCCGCCGAGGAACCCAGGGCCTCCAGCCGGGCCGGCACGTCCGCCGCGGCGTTGGCGTGCACAGTGCCCGAGCCTCCTTCGTGGCCTGTGTTCAAAGCGGCCAGCAGGTCGGTGACCTCCGGGCCGCGTACCTCGCCCACGACCAGCCGGTCCGGGCGCATGCGCAACGCCTGCCGCACGAGATCCCGGAGGGTGACGAGACCGGTGCCCTCCTGGTTGGCGGGCCGCGTTTCCAGCCGCACCACATGGGGGTGGTCGGGACGCAGCTCGGCTGAGTCCTCGGCGAGCACGATGCGTTCGTCGGGTGCGACGAGGCCCAGCAAGCTCGACAACAAAGTGGTCTTTCCCGAGCCGGTCCCGCCACTGATGAGGAACGACAGCCGTGCGTCGAGCACGGCCCGCAGCAGCCGTTGGCCGCCGGGCGGGACCGTTCCGGCGGCGACCAGCTCCTCCAGCGCGAAGGCGCGGGGCCGGACGACGCGCAGGGACAGGCACGTCGAGCCGACGGCCACCGGGGGCAGTACGGCGTGCAGGCGCGTGCCGTCGGGCAGACGGGCGTCGACCCAGGGGCGGGCGTCGTCCAGCCGGCGGCCGGCGATGGCGGCGAGGCGCTGGGCGAGCCGGCGCACGGCCGCCGCGTCGGGGAAGGACACCTGCGTGCGCTGCAGTCCGGCACCGCGGTCCACCCACACCTGGTCGGGTGCGGTGACCAGCACGTCGGTGACGTCGGGCTCGGCCAGCAGCGGCTCCAGGGGGCCGGTACCGACGAGCTCGGAGCGCAATCTGGCGGCGACACCGAGCACTTCGGCGTCGCCGAGCAGCCGCCCTTCGAGGCGCAGGGCCTCGGCGACCCGTGCGGGGGTGGGGTCCGCTCCGCTCTCCGCGAGCCGCAGCCGCACCGCGTCCAGCAAAGAGGCGCTCATGCCGGCGCACCTCCGCCATCGGCGAGGGCCCGGCCCCAGAACTCCGTGGTGAAGCGCGCCAGCGGTCCCCGCTCGTCGGATCCCGGCGGGCGGCCCGCGTTCAGCGCCCCCGACAGGCCCGGCTCCAGGGGAAGTTCACCGGCCAGCGGCAGCCCCAGAAGGCGCGTGATCTCCTCGCCGCCCAACCCCGGACCGAACGGGCCGCGCACCACCGCGCGCAGGTCGCCCAGCAGCATCCCGAGCATCGAGGCGACCCGGTGCGCCGCTGCGACCGCGCGCAGTTCGGCAGGCACCACGAGCAGACCGGCGTCGAGCTGTTCGAGGGCTTCGACGGCCGTTTCGTCGATCCTGCGCGGCAGGTCCACGACCACCACGCCGCCGCGCCTGCGGGCGGCGGCCAGCACGGCCCGCATCGCTTCGGGCGGAACGGCGGTGCAGTCGCTCCTGTCCCAGCTCAGCAGGCGCAGTGAGTGCAGCTCGGGCAGCGCCTCCTCCAGTGCCCGCCCGGCCACCCGGCCCCGGGAGTCGGCGAAGGCGGGCCAGCGCAGCCCGCCGGCCCGTTCCCCGCCCAGCATCACGTCGAGTCCACCGCCCAGCGGATCACCGTCGATGAGCATCGTGCGGTGTCCGGCGCGGGCGGCTCCGACGGCCAGGGCGCAGGCCAGCGTGCTCGCTCCGGCGCCGCCCCGGCCACCGATCACCCCGACGGTGAGGGCCGGGCGGCCGACGCCCTCGACGGCGTCGGCGATGCGGTCGACCAGCCAGCTCTCGCCGTCGGGCAGCAGGGCCACGTGCCGGGCCCCGATTTCCACGGCACGTCTCCAGACACCGGGGTCGTCGAGGTCCTTGCCGACGAGCACCACCCCTTCGCGGCGGGCGGCGGCACCCATGCGCAGGGCGCAGTCGTCACCCACCAGGACGAGCGGGGCGCTCTCCCAGCTGCCTCTACGGGCGGGTGTTGCGTGCATGACTTCGGGAACGGCTCCGGCCGCGGCACACAGCCGCAACAGATCGTCGAGCAGCCCGTCGTCCTCCGTGACGATCAGCGGGCCGCCCTGCCGTGCGTCCGCGGAAGTGGGCCAATCGGATGTGCGGGATCCGGTCACGGTCTCCTCCCCTCTCACTACGCGCTCTCGCATCCGCGAAGGTCGCGGAACTCGCGGGGAATCACCGTGCAGCGAACTGGGAAATCGTGTGGATCTTGGTCAAAAACTGTGGACAACTCAACGGATGTGAATATCCCGCTCACCTATACCGGTGACTTCCGGAGAGCAGCCTGTTGATTACCCTGCGTAACAGGTATGAAGGGGGCAGGCGCCGCGCCCGCCGGGGCGCGCGAGGGAGAGGAGGACCCGAAGCCGATGCCCAAAATGCATCCGGACATGCGACGACCCCCGCCGGGGGGGAGAGCGGGGGTCGTCCCCACGGCCGACTCGGGGGGGGAGGAGTCGGGCCGGGTTAGACACGGTCGCGAACGATCCGTGACTTCCATGGTGTACCCGAGAGCCTTCTCAGGCAAACCCACACGCCTCAGCTTACGCCGAATGGAGTGCCCCTATGCTCGGCGGAGTGGAAAACCACTCCTTGCCTCGGACAGCCGCGTTCTTTGATCTGGACAAGACGGTCATTGCGAAGTCGAGCACGCTCACCTTCAGCAAGTCCTTCTACCAAGGCGGCTTGATCAACAGGCGTGCCGTGTTGCGCACCGCCTATGCGCAGTTCGTCTTCCTGGCCGGCGGAGCCGACCACGATCAGATGGAGCGGATGCGCCAGTATCTCTCCGCGCTCTGCCGGGGCTGGAATGTCCAGCAGGTCCGCGAGATCGTGGCCGAAACCCTGCACGAGCTCATCGATCCGATCATCTACGACGAGGCAGCCTCGCTCGTGGAGGAGCATCACGCCGCCGGACGCGACGTGGTGATCGTCAGCACCTCGGGCGCCGAAGTCGTCGAACCGATCGGGCAGCTGCTCGGCGCCGACCGCGTCGTCGCCACCCGAATGGTCGTACAGGACGGCGTCTTCACCGGAGAGATCGAGTACTACGCCTACGGCCCCACCAAGGCCGAAGCCATCCGGGAGCTCGCCGCCTCCGAGGGATACGACCTGGCGCGCTGCTACGCCTACAGCGACTCCGTCACCGACATCCCGATGCTGGAAGCGGTCGGCCATCCGCACGCCGTCAACCCCGACCGGGGTCTGCGGCGTGAGGCGGTCGCCCGTGACTGGCCCGTCCTGTCCTTCAGCCGGCCCGTCCGGCTCAAGCAACGCGTCTCTTCACTGCCCATGCCGTCGCGATCGGCACTGGTGGTCGCCGCCGCGGTCGGCGCAGCAGCGGCCACGGCCGGTTTGATGTGGCTCGCCGGTCGCCGCCACACTCCCGCATTGTCCGAGTTTGCTGCCAAAAGCAAAGAACTGCGGCCTGGACTTCCGCTTCCGCCACGACAGGAGTAGAAAGGACTTAACGGCCCGCGAGACCAGGGACATCCGGGAGGACGCCCTTCACGCACCAAGGCCCCACGGACCGCGCATGAAAGTCGGGCACCCACGCGACGCCGACCCGTCGATTACGGGCCAGCCGCACCAGGTGACGGGCGAAGTCCCCGACCTGATGGGCAAACATCGTGCACGCATGGTAACCCGACGGACGTGCCAGCGGCGGTACCAGAGCAGTACAGGTACCGCCGCAACCCTTGCCCGGAGCAACGCCGTTCGACCGAGCCGCCCGACGTGCGCAGGGCATCGTCAGGCGGCGCCGCGCTGGAGCGCCTCGCAGACGGCCGTGCTCTCCCGCACGCCGAGTTCAACGGCGCGGCCGCAGTGCGCGATCCAGGCCGCCACCCCCTCCGGCGTCCCGGAGACGTAGCCCTCAAGCGCCGCCGTGTAGGCAGCCCGCCCCAGCTCCGCGTGCCCCACCTCGGCCGGGCAGATGGATTTGGGGTCCAGTCCGCTGCCCACGAGCACGATCCGCTCGGCAGCCCGGGCGACGAGACCGTTGTACGACCCGAACGGGCGCAGCGCGAGCAGCTCTCCGTGCACCACCGCGGCCGTCACCAGCGCCGACGCCTCACTGCCCGCGATCAGGAGTCCGGCCAGGCCCTCAAGCCGTCCCGACACCTCGTCCGCCGCCGGAAGCGGCAGCTCGACGAGCGGCTCCACCACCGGCTCGCCCGGCAGCCGCGGACGGCCCACCGCCTCGTCGGGACGGTCCCGCCCGGCAGCGACGAGATGCAGCCGGGCCAGCACCCGCAGCGGGGACTGCCGCCACACGCTGAGCAGTTGGCCGGATTCCGCAGTCAGCCGGAGCGCCGCGCCCACCGTGCGCGGCTCCCCCTCGCCGCCGAAGTCGGAGCGCCGGCGCACCTCCTCCAGCGCCCAGTCGGCGCCGGAGAGCGCGGCCGAGCCGCGGGCGCCGCGCAGTGCGGCCTCGGAGGTGACCTCGTTGCTGCGGCGGCGCATGACCCGGTGGCCGTACACCCGGTCCACCGCCTTGCGCACGGAGTCCACGGAGTCGGCCACGCCCGGGAGCGAGCCCAGAACGGCGAGCGGATCGGCTGTCGTACTCATGGGTACGACACTACGCACTTCAGCTCTACACCCCCCGAAAGAGTGGTCCTCTTCACTCACGACTCTCACTCAGCGCACCCCCGCACCTACTCTTGGTGAACATGAAGATCGCTTTCGTAGGGAAGGGCGGCAGCGGCAAGACCACGCTGTCCTCCCTGTTCATCCGCCATCTCGCCGCCTCCCGCGTTCCGGTCGTCGCCGTGGACGCGGACATCAATCAGCACCTCGGGGCGGCACTCGGGCTCGACGAGGCGGAGAGCGCCGGACTGCCCGCGATGGGTGCACAGCTGCCCTTGATCAAGGACTACCTGCGGGGGACGAACCCCCGCATCGCCTCCGCCGAGACCATGATCAAGACGACTCCGCCGGGAGAGGGCTCCCGGTTGCTGCGCATCGGTGAGGACAATCCGGTCTACGAAGCGTGCGCCCGCGCCGTGCGGCTGGACGACGACGCGGCGGTCCGCCTGATGGCGACGGGCCCGTTCACCGACTCCGACCTCGGCGTCGCCTGCTACCACTCCAAGGTCGGCGCGGTGGAACTGTGCCTGAACCACCTCGTCGACGGCCCCGGCGAGTACGTGGTGGTCGACATGACGGCCGGCAGCGACTCCTTCGCCTCCGGGATGTTCACCCGCTTCGACATGACCTTCCTGATCGCCGAGCCCACCCGCAAGGGCGTCTCCGTCTACCGCCAGTACAAGGAGTACGCACGGGACTTCGGCGTGGGCCTGAAGGTGGTGGGCAACAAGGTGCAGGGCGCCGACGACCTGGACTTCCTGCGCGCCGAGGTCGGGGACGACCTGCTCACCACGGTCGGGCACTCGGACTGGGTGCGCGCCATGGAGAAGGGCCGGCCGCCCCGGTTCGAGCTGCTGGAAGAGGCCAACCACCAGGCGCTGCGCACCCTGCGCCAGACGGCGGACGCCGCGTACGGCGAACGGGACTGGCAGCGCTACACCCGCCAGATGGTGCACTTCCACCTCAAGAACGCGGAGAGCTGGGGCAACGCGAAGACGGGCGCCGACCTGGCGGCTCAGGTCGACCCGTCGTTCGTGCTCGGCGAGCAACTCCTCGCCACACCGCAACCCGCCTGACACCCGGGAAGCACAGCCAGCCTGCGGCGGCGCGTCTGGACGCGCCGCCGTTCGTGCTGTCAGGGCGCACACGGGACGACGCCGGTGCATGACACCGGGCAAATCACGACAAGCGCATGAAAATACATATTCACTCGATCGAAGGAAGCCCTCGGCCAGCTCTTCGCCAGCCCTTTACTCTCCATTACGATTCGTTTACCGAGAGTTGAGATTCACCGCCGCTCTCCACCCTGCCCCTTCCCCTGCCGTGCCTTCCCTCGCTGTTGCCCCCGCCGTCGCAGTCACGAAGACGGGAACGCCCATGCACACTCAGCCGCCCCTGACAGAACCACTGCCCATGGCGCCCGGAGAGGACGCCCCGCCCCAGCCGGGCGGGCGCGTGCGACGGGGCTGGCGGCGGGACCTCTCCGCATCCTTCGTCGTCTTCCTGATCGCCATCCCCCTCTCCCTGGGGGTCGCACTCGCCACCGGTGCGCCGCTGCAGGCGGGCCTGGTCGCGGCGGCGGTCGGCGGCATCGTCGCCGGCCTGCTGGGTGGAGCCCCGCTCCAGGTCAGCGGAGCCGCCACCGGTCTGGTGGTGGTGACCGCCGAGCTCGTGCAGCGCTACGGCTGGCGGGCCACCTGCGCGATCACTGCGCTCGCGGGCCTGGCCCAACTCGCCCTGGGCGCCGCCCGTGTGGCGCGGGCGGCGCTGGCGATCAGTCCGGCGATCGTGCACGGAATGCTCGCCGGCATCGGCGTCACGATCGCGCTGGGGCAGCTGCACGTCGTCCTGGGGGACAGCCCGAGCCTCTCCGCGCTGGAGAATCTGGGCGCCCTGCCTTCGGAGTTCCTGCATCCGCACCCTGCCGCGCTGCTGATCGGCGCCGTAACGGTCGGCGTGCTGATCGGCTGGCCCCGGCTGCCCGGGCGGGCGGGGCAGTGGGCCCGGCTGCTCCCGGCGCCCCTCGCGGCCGTGACCCTCGCCACCGCCGCGAGCCTGGGCATGACGCTGCCCCGCGTCTCGTTGCCCGCCTGGGAGTTGCCGGCCCTGCCCGCGCTGCCCGACGGGCCGGTGCTCGGGATCTTCGCTGCGGTCCTGACGGTCACGCTCGTCGCCAGCATGGAGTCACTGCTTTCCGCCGTCGCCATGGAGCGGCTGCGCGCCCAGCGGACCGACGAGCCGCCGGCCGCCCCCACCGGGCTGAACCGCGAGCTGGCCGGGCAGGGCGCAGCGAACGTGGTCTCCGGGCTGCTGGGCGGGCTGCCCATCGCGGGCGGCGCGATCCGCGGCTCGGCCAACATCGCGGCAGGGGCCAGGTCCCGCACGTCCACCGTGCTGCACGGCGTATGGGTGCTGGTGTGCGCGGGGCTGCTCACGGCCGTGCTGGAGGTGATCCCGCTGGCCGCCCTGGCGGCACTGGTCATGGTGGTCGGCGTGCGGATGGTGAGCTTCGCTCACATCAAGCACGTCCAGCGGCACCGGGAGTTCCCGATGTACGCCGCCACGCTGGGGTCCGTGGTGCTGCTCGGTGTGCTGCAGGGGGTCGCGGTGGGCGTGGCGGTCGCCGCGCTCCTCTCCCTGCGGCGCCTCACCCACACCCGCATCACGGTCACCGAGGAGCAGGTCTGTCACCGCGTGCAGGTCAACGGGCAGCTGACGTTCCTGGCCGTGCCCCGCCTCAGCCGGGCCCTCGCCCAGGTGCCGGACGAGGCGAACGCCGTGGTCGAGCTGGGCGGCTCGTTCATGGACCACGCCGCATACGACGCACTGCACTCCTGGTCCGCCGCGCACCGGGCGCGCGGCGGCTGGGTCACCCTGCGGGGCCGCTACGGCCGGCCGCTCGCCGAGCCCGTCACCACCCATGCGTGCCGCCCCTGGACGCCCTGGCGCAATCACCACTGCACCCGGCCCGTCACCGACGATGCCCGAACCGACGCCGACGGTGGGCGGCAGTTGCTCGGCGGGGTCAGCGCGTTCCAGCGCAACACCGCCCCGCTCGTCCGCGACGAGCTGGCGCGGCTCGCCCGCGAGGGCCAAAGGCCCGGCCAGCTCTTCCTGACCTGCGCCGATTCCCGCCTGGTCACCAGCATGATCACCTCCAGCGGGCCGGGTGATCTGTTCACCGTGCGCAACGTCGGCAATCTGATGCCGCCGCCGGACCACGGCAGCGGCTGCGATTCGGTGGGGGCCGCCGTCGAATACGCGGTGGAGGTGCTGAAGGTCTCCAGCATCACCGTGTGCGGGCATTCCGGGTGCGGCGCGATGCAGGCCCTGCTGGATCTCGCCGCCTCCCCGGCCGGGCACGGGCTGGCGAGCGACGGCCAGACCCCGCTCACCCGGTGGCTGCGGCACGGCCGGCCCAGTCTGGCGCGCATGCAGCGGATCGGCCGGCTGGGCCGCGGCGAAGTGGCGCTGGCCGAGCGGCCCGTCGCGGACGACGTCGAGCGGCTGGCGCTCGTCAATGTGCTGCAGCAGCTCGACCACCTGATGGCCCACGCCTGCGTCGCCCGGAGAGTGGCCGAGGGCTCGCTCCACCTCCAGGGGATGTACTTCCACGTCGCCGAGGCACAGGCATACGTCCTCGACCGGCGCTCGCGCACCTTCTCCGCCGTCCGCCCGGGGGTCCTCGACGCCGTCTGACCGGGGGCCTCGGTCCTGTCCGGGCGGACGCCCGCATCAGTCGCCTCCGCCAGGTCCCCGGCGCGTCGCCGTGACCGCACCACCCCCTCTGACCTCGGCCAACCGCTTTCCCCACAGGTCTAAACCAGTTTTTACCCACACCCCTTGTCAGGGTGTGCCCCGGGCTGATGAGCTATGGCCGGGACGCAACGAGGCCCCTGGGAAAGGGAGATGTCGTGAGCAACGAAAGCCTGGCCAACCTTCTGAAGGAGGAGCGCCGCTTCGCACCGCCTGCCGACCTGGCCGCGGGGGCCAACGTCACCGCAGATGCGTACGAGCAGGCGAAGGCTGACCGGCTGGGCTTCTGGGCCGCGCAGGCCCGCCGCCTGAGCTGGGAGACCGAGCCGACCGAGACCCTGGACTGGTCGAACCCGCCGTTCGCCAAGTGGTTCGCCGACGGCAAGCTCAACGTGGCCTACAACTGCGTCGACCGCCACGTGGAGAACGGCCTGGGCGACCGGGTCGCCCTGCACTTCGAGGGCGAGCCGGGCGACACCCGCTCGATCACCTACGCCGAGCTGCAGCGCGAGGTCTCCAAGGCCGCCAACGCCCTGACCGAGCTGGGCGTCCAGGCGGGCGACCGGGTCGCCATCTACCTGCCGATGATCCCCGAAGCGGTCGTCTCAATGCTGGCCTGCGCCCGCATCGGCGCCCCGCACTCACTCGTCTTCGGCGGCTTCTCCGCGGACGCCCTCGCCACGCGCATCAACGACGCCGACGCCCGCGTCGTGATCACCGCCGACGGCGGCTACCGGCGCGGCAAGCCCTCCGCCCTCAAGCCCGCCGTCGACGAGGCCCTCACCCGCCCCGGCACCGAGAACGTCCGCAGCGTCCTCGTCGTCCGCCGCACCGGCCAGGAGGACGTCGCCTGGACCGAGGGCCGCGACGTGTGGTGGCACGACCTGGTCGAGCGCCAGTCGGACCAGCACACCCCCGAGGCGTTCGACGCCGAGCACCCGCTGTTCATCCTCTACACCTCGGGCACCACGGGTAAGCCGAAGGGCATCCTGCACACCACCGGCGGCTACCTCACCCAGGCTTCGTACACCCATCACGCCGTCTTCGACCTCAAGCCCGAGACGGACGTCTTCTGGTGCACGGCCGACGTCGGCTGGGTCACCGGCCACTCGTACATCGTCTACGGCCCGCTGAGCAACGGCGCCACCGAAGTCCTCTACGAGGGCACCCCGGACAGCCCCCACCAGGGCCGCTGGTGGGAGATCGTCCAGAAGTACGGCGTGACGATCCTCTACACCGCCCCCACCGCAATCCGCGCCTGCATGAAGTGGGGCGACGACATCCCCGCCAAGTACGACCTGTCCAGCCTGCGGATCCTGGGCTCGGTCGGCGAGCCCATCAACCCCGAAGCCTGGGTCTGGTACCGCAAGCACATCGGCGCAGAGACCACTCCGGTCGTCGACACCTGGTGGCAGACCGAGACCGGCGCCATGATGATCAGCCCGCTGCCCGGGGTGACCGAGACCAAGCCGGGCTCCGCGCAGGTACCGCTCCCGGGCATCGCCGCCACCGTCGTCGACGACGACGGCCACGAGGTGCCCAACGGCTCCGGCGGCTACCTCGTCCTGACCGAGCCGTGGCCGTCGATGCTCCGCACGATCTGGGGCGACGACCAGCGCTACATCGACACCTACTGGTCCCGGTTCGAGAACACCTACTTCGCCGGTGACGGCGCCAAGAAGGACGACGACGGCGACATCTGGCTGCTCGGACGCGTCGACGACGTCATGCTCGTCTCCGGCCACAACATCTCGACCACCGAGGTCGAGTCCGCGCTCGTCTCGCACCCCAAGGTGGCCGAGGCCGCGGTCGTCGGCGCGACCGACCCGCAGACGACCCAGGCGATCTGCGCGTTCGTCATCCTGCGCAGCGGCGTGGACGCCGATGCCGAGGGCCTCACCGAGGAACTGCGGGCCCATGTCGCCCGGCAGCTCGGCCCGATCGCCAAGCCCAAGCGCGTCCTGCCGGTCGCCGAGCTGCCCAAGACCCGCTCCGGCAAGATCATGCGCCGCCTGCTGCGCGACGTGGCCGAGAACCGCACCCTCGGGGACGTCACGACGCTCACCGACTCCTCGGTCATGGACCTCATCCAGGCGAAGCTCCCCGCCGCCCCCAGCGAGGACTGAGCGAAGCAAGCACGAGCTGAGCAAGGGGGCGCCCACCGCGCCCGTCAGCGCCCCATCGGCGCCCCCCGCGACCGTCGTGGACGAAGGGCACCTGGTCTCCCACCAGGTGCCCTTCACCCGTTCCGGCTAAAGTAAGTACTTGTCGCGTAAAGATCGCGACAAGAATCAAGGGCGCGCCGGGAAGTCTGGTCGGCACACAGGACACGTGTCTGCACACGCAGACGTCGTGCGGACAGTCAGCCGAGCCCAGGAGGTCCACCACCGTGGCCGCGCCCAAGAACCGCCGTTCCGTCTTCCTCGGCAGGCTCCCGCTTCCCGAACGGAACTACCTCGCGGACGCGTTGCGCACCGAGACCGTCGGTGGCGTGATCCTGCTCGTCGCGGCCGTCGCCGCGCTGCTGTGGGCGAACACCCCCGTGCGCGAGAGCTACGAGACCGTCCGCACCTTCCACGTGGGCCCGTCCAGCCTCGGCCTGAACCTCTCCCTGCAGCACTGGGCGGCCGACGGCCTGCTCGCCGTCTTCTTCTTCGTCGCCGGCATCGAGCTCAAGCGCGAGCTCGTCGCGGGCGAGCTGCGCGACCCCAAGGCCGCAGCCCTCCCGGTCGTCGCCGCGATCTGCGGCATGGCCGCCCCCGCACTCGTCTACTTCACCGTCGCCGGCAGCGGCAACGGCTCACTCGCCGGCTGGGCCGTGCCCACCGCCACCGACATCGCCTTCGCCCTGGCCGTCCTGGCCGTCATCGGCACGGCCCTGCCCTCGGCGCTGCGGGCGTTCCTGCTCACCCTGGCCGTCGTCGACGACCTCTTCGCGATCCTGATCATCGCGATCTTCTTCACGTCGAAGCTGAACTTCGCCGCGCTCGGCTTCGCCGTGCTGGGCCTGGCCGTCTTCTGGCTGCTGCTCCGCAAGGGCGTGCGCGGCTGGTACGTCTACGTGCCGCTCGCCCTCGTCAACTGGGCGCTGATGTACAACAGCGGCGTCCACGCCACCATCGCGGGCGTGGCCATGGGCCTGATGCTGCGCTGCACCCGTCGCGACGACGAGCAGCAGTCGCCCGGCGAGCACATCGAGCACCTCGTGCGCCCGCTGTCGGCGGGGCTGGCGGTTCCGCTGTTCGCGCTGTTCTCGGCCGGAGTCGCCGTCACCGGCGGGGCGCTGTCGGAGGTCTTCACCCGGCCCGAGACGCTCGGCGTCGTGCTCGGCCTGGTCCTGGGCAAGGCGGTCGGCGTCTTCGGCGGCACCTGGGCGGCCGCCCGCTTCACCCGGGCGGAGCTCAACCCCGACCTCAAGTGGCCCGACGTCCTGGCCGTCGCCTCACTGGCCGGCATCGGCTTCACGGTCTCCCTGCTCATCGGCGAGCTGGCCTTCTCCGACGACGCGGTGCTCGTCGGCGAGATCAAGGCCGCCGTGCTCGTCGGCTCCCTGATCGCGGCGGTCCTCGCGAGCTCCCTCCTCAAGCTGCGCGACAACAAGTACAAGAAGCTCTGTGCGGAGGAGGACCGCGACGACGACGAGGACGGCATCCCCGACGTCTACGAGCAGGACGACCCCGAGTACCACCTGCGCATGGCCGCCCGGTACGAAGCGAAGGCCGCCGCACACCGCAAATTGGCGCAAGTCGCCTCGGAGCGCACCGCCCAGAGCAACGGTCCGGCATGATCTGAGAGTCTTTACACCTGAGCTGATGACGATGAGGGAGCAGTCGATGAGCGCAGCCGACGACGGCGCGAACCGCAGCCTCGGCCAGCTGGTGGCGACGGCCACCACGGAGCTGTCCGCGCTGGTGCACGACGAGATCGCACTGGCCAAGGCCGAACTGCGGCAGGACGCGCGGCGGCTGGGCATCGGCGGCGGCGCCGTCGCCGCCGCAGGCGTCCTGGCGCTGTTCTCCCTGCCGGTACTGAGCTTCGCCGCTGCGTACGGCATCCACAACCTCGGTCTCGGCCTCGCCTGGTCGTTCCTCATCACCGGTGGCGCGTTCCTGCTGATCGCGGCGGTGCTCCTGCTGCTGGCGGTCGCCAAGTTCAAGAAGATCAAGAAGCCCGAGAAGTCCATCGCGTCGGCGAAGGAGACGGCGGCCGTGATCGGCACCGTCAAGCCGCACCCCCGGCCGGTGACCGTCACGGGCCGGACGGACGCATCTGTGACACGCTCGTCCGTATGACGGTGCCCGAGACCCCCGCAGCGCCCGCGTCCCCCGAGCCCGGCCGGCCCGTGACACCGGGGGCGGCGGGCGCCTCGCCGGGGCCGGGGGCCTCCACGCCCGCCGCGGTCGTCCGGCCGGACGGCCCGTGGACGCACCGGGAGGTCGCGGCGAACGGGGCGCGGTTCCACATCGCCGAGATGGGTGAGGGACCGCTGGTGCTGCTGTTGCACGGCTTCCCGCAGTTCTGGTGGACGTGGCGGCACCAGCTGCCCGCGCTCGCGGACGCGGGTTTCCGGGCGGTGGCGATGGACCTGCGCGGGGTGGGCGGCAGCGACCGCACGCCCCGGGGGTACGACCCGGCGAACCTCGCCCTCGACATCACCGGCGTCGTCCGTTCCCTCGGCGAGCCGGACGCCGCACTGGTCGGCCACGACCTCGGCGGCTACCTGGCCTGGACGGCGGCCGTGATGCGGCCCAAGCTGGTGCGCCGGCTCGCGGTGTCCTCGATGCCGCACCCGCGCCGCTGGCGCTCGGCGATGCTCGCCGACCCCAAGCAGAGCGCCGCGAGCGCGCACATCTGGGGCTTCCAGCGGCCGTGGCTGCCCGAACGGCGGCTGGTCGCCGACGACGCGGCGCTGGTCGGCCGGCTGATCCGCGACTGGTCGGGGCCCCGGCTGCCGGACGACGAGGCGGTCGACGCCTACCGGACGGCCATGTCGATCCCCTCCACGGCGCACTGCTCGATCGAGCCCTACCGCTGGATGGTGCGTTCGCTGGCGCGCCCGGACGGCATTCAGTTCAACCGCCGCATGAAGCGGCCGGTGCGGGTGCCCACGCTCCACCTGCACGGTTCCCTCGATCCGGTGATGCGCACGCGCAGTGCCGCGGGTTCCGGCGAGTACGTGGAGGCCCCTTACCGCTGGCGCCTCTTCGACGGGCTCGGACACTTCCCGCACGAGGAGGACCCGGCCGCGTTCTCGGCGGAGCTCATCGGCTGGCTGAACGACCCCGAACCGGACCGCTGAGGGCCGATGACGGCCACTGAGGACGGACGAGGGGCCGGTAGCGGCGCAGGCGGGCCGGGCCCTCG
This sequence comes from Streptomyces cinnamoneus, assembly GCF_014650495.1. Taxonomy (GTDB): domain Bacteria; phylum Actinomycetota; class Actinomycetes; order Streptomycetales; family Streptomycetaceae; genus Streptomyces; species Streptomyces cinnamoneus. The sequence goes on from NZ_BMVB01000002.1 coordinate 63,498, forward strand.
GCGCGGGGGCCGTGCCCGTGGCGCGTCCGCTCAGCGGAGGGGAACGTCCGTTCACCGAACAGCCAATTGCCCCGCGCATAGGCCAATTGCCGGACCCAGGGGCGATTACCGACCTTTGGGCCCGGGCAGAGCTTCAGGTATGGGCTGGACGCACGACTACCGCGACGTGACCGACGTGACCTCGGAGCGTGGCGCCGAGGCCGATACCGCGCTGGCGGTGACGGAGGCACCCGCTCGGGGACGGCACCGGCCGGAGGCCGGACCCGACCCCCGCATCGGCATTCCACGGATCATCCGACGCCGCGCCCGCTGGGTGTCGGCGCGGCTGCGGCACCCCCGCAGCCGCTGACCCGCCGCGGCTCGCACGTCCGTACGACCCCGAGAAGGCCCCTGCGCGGCCCACTGTGCCCGCTGGGGCCCGTCAGAGGGCGCACCCCTGGGTATTGGCCCGGTCCGTCGCCGTGCGCCCGTACGTGGCGTCCTCGCGGACCTCGTCCGCGGTGAGGGCGTAGCCGGTGTCCGCGTCGTCGAGCGACTTGGCGAAGACCACTCCGTAGACCTTGCCGTCCGGCGTGAGCAGGGGACCGCCCGAATTGCCCTGGCGCACGGTGGCGTAGAGGGAGTAGACGTCGCGGCGGACGTTGCCGCGGTGGTAGATGTCCGGGCCGTTGGCCTGGACGCGGCTGCGGACGCGCGCGGCCCGCACGTCGTACGAACCGTTCTCCGGGAAGCCCGCGACGATGGCGCTCTTGCCGCTCTCCGCGTCGTCCCCGGCGAACCGCAGCACGGGCGCGTCCAGCGACGGCACGTCGAGGACGGCGATGTCGCGCTTCCAGTCGTAGAGCACCACCTTCGCGTCGTGGAGGCGGCCCTGGCCGCCGATCTGCACGGTGGGCTCGTCCACGCCGCCGACGACGTGCGCGTTGGTCATCACGCGGTGGGGGGCGAACACGAAGCCGGTGCCCTCCAGGACCTTGCCGCAGCTGGGCGCGTTGCCGACGACCTTGACGATGCTGCGCTGGGCGGCCACGGCGACCGGGCTGCCCGCGAGCTCGGGGTCGGGAGCGGGAACGGAGGTGATCGGCTCGTTGGAGAACGGCGCGAAGACCTGCGGGAAGCCGTTCTGCGCGAGGACGGTGCTGAAGTCGGCGAACCAGGTGTTGGCCTGGGAGGGGACGACCCGGGCAACGCCCAGCAGCACCTTGGAGCTGCGGACCTCCTTGCCCAGCGTCGGCAGGGTCGTACCGGCGAGGGCGGAGCCGATCAGCCAGGCGACCAGCAGCATGGCGACGACGTTGACGAGCGCACCGCCCGTGGCGTCCAGCGCACGCGCCGGGGACCACGTGATGTGGCGGCGCAGCTTGTTGCCGAGGTGGGTGGTGGCGGCCTGCCCCACGGAGGCGCACAGGATGATGATCGCCACGGCCGCGATGGCCGCGACGGTGCCCGGCTCGGCATCGTCGGTGGCGCTGTCCCAGATCACGGGCAGCGCGTAGACCGCGGCCAGGCCGCCGCCGAGAAAGCCGATCACCGACAGCACGCCGACGACGAAGCCCTGGCGGTAGCCGACGACCGCGAACCACACAGCGGCGATCAGCAGCACGATGTCCAGCACGTTCACCGAAAGATGCCTCGCATTGCAGTTGTCGTGGCCAGCGGGGGCCACCGTCTCATGCCCGTCAGGGTCGCCCGTCCAGCGGGACCTCCCGCTCGCGGTCCCACGGCCGCTCCCAGCCGGCGTAGTGCAGGATCCGGTCGATCACTCCGGCGGTGAACCCCCACACCAGCGCCGGTCCGACGCGAAAGGCCGGGCCCCGGTGGCCGCTGGGGTGTATGGCCATGGCGCGGTTGGCGGGAGCGGTCAGCTCGGCGACGGGGACGGTGAAGACCCGGGCCGTCTCCTGCAACGAGACGGGCGCGACGGGGCTGGGCTTGCGCCACCAGCCGAGCACGGGCGTCACGACGAACCCGCTGACGGGGATGTAGAGCCGGGGCAGCACGCCGAAGACCTGGACGCCGGAGGCGTCGAGCCCGGTCTCCTCCTCGGCCTCGCGCAGCGCGGCCCGCACCGGCCCGTCGCCCTCCGGGTCGCCGTCTTCCGGATCGAGGGCGCCACCGGGGAAGGACAGCTGGCCCGCGTGCGAGCGCAGGGTGCCGGCCCGTTCGAGCAGCAGGAGCTCGGGGCCCTGCTCGCCCTCGCCGAAGAGGATGAGCACGGCGGACTGACGGCCCCCGGTCTCCGGCGGGAGGAAGCGGCTGAGCTGGTGCGGCTCGACCGTCCCTGCGGCGCGGACCACCGGCTCCAGCCACTCGGGGAGCCCCTCCGTGCTGACCGTGATCTCCTTGCCGTACGTGCTGGTCATACGCTTCCCCCGGTCGTCTTCGGCATCGCTGCGGCGGTCTTCGGACGGCTGCTCTTCGGACGGCTGCTCTTCGGGCAGACGGTCTTCGGGCGGGCGGCCTTCGGGCGGGCGATCGGTCACTCGGCTCCCAGCGGGGGCGCGGGCTCGCCCGGGTAGTCCGGCGGCGGCTTGAGCCGCTGGCCCGGCCGGCCGCCCATCTCGTACTTGAGCAGCTTCTTCGCCTTCTCCGGGTCCGTCTCGCCCTCGCCGAAGGACGGGCAGAGCGGAGCGATCGGGCACGCGCCGCAGGCCGGCCTGCGCGCGTGGCAGACCCGGCGCCCGTGGAAGATCACGCGATGCGAGAGCATCGTCCACTCGCTCTTGGGGAAGAGAGCACAGACGTCGGCCTCGACCTTCTCCGCGTCCTGCGCGTCCGTCCACTTCCAGCGCCGCACGAGGCGGCCGAAGTGGGTGTCGACCGTGATCCCCGGGACGCCGAAGGCGTTGCCCAGGACGACATTGGCCGTCTTGCGGCCGACGCCGGGAAGCGTGACCAGATCCTGCAGGCGCCCGGGCACCTCGCCGCCGAAGCGGTCGCGCAGGGCGGCGGAGAGACCTATGAGGGACTTGGTCTTGGCCCGGAAGAAACCCGTCGGCCGGATCAGCTGCTCCAGCGTCTCGGGGTCGGCCGCCGCCATGTCCTCGGGGGTGGGATAGGCGGCGAAGAGGGCGGGGGTGGTCTGGTTGACCCTCAGGTCGGTGGTCTGCGCGGAGAGGACCGTGGCGACCAGGAGCTGGAAGGGATTCTCGAAGTCCAGCTCGGGGTGGGCGTAGTGATAGACCTCGGCGAGCTCGCGGTTGATCCGGCGCGCGCGGCGCACCAGCGCGGTCCGTGACTCCGCCGCCCGAGGCTCCGCCGCACCGACGGCTGCACCCTCCGGCGTTTTCTTCGTCTTGACGGCTTTTGTCTTCTTCGCGGCGGGGCGTTCGCCCACAGCGGAATTACGAGCCGGGGTCACCCTCCCGGCCCCCTTGCCCTGTGCTCTCACCGGCGTATTGGACACCCGGCCAGACTAAAGCCCAGCACTGACATCCGCCCCGGCCGCAGGAAAACCACAGCCCAATCGGACCCCTGCCGTAGGGCTCCGGGCGACGATGCGCCACACTTGTGTTTGATCACACAGTTTTACCGACGGGCATCATGGAGACCACGGTCCCCTGTGCATGTCGACAAGGAGAGAACTCGTGGACGACGTTCTGCGGCGCGCCCCGCTTTTCGCGGCGCTCGATGACGAGCAGGCCGCTGAGCTGCGCGCCTCCATGGGCGAGGTGACGCTCGCGAGGGGCGACGCCCTGTTCCACGAAGGCGACCCGGGCGACCGCCTCTACGTGGTGACCGAGGGCAAGGTGAAGCTCCACCGCACCTCCCCCGACGGCCGCGAGAACATGCTGGCGGTCCTCGGCCCCGGTGAGCTCATCGGCGAGCTGTCGCTGTTCGACCCCGGACCGCGCACGGCCACCGCCACCGCGCTCACCGAGGTCAAGCTGCTCGGCCTCGGCCACGGCGACCTCCAGCCCTGGCTCAACGCCCGCCCGGAGGTGGCCACCGCCCTGCTGCGCGCCGTCGCACGCCGGCTGCGCCGCACCAACGACTCGATGTCGGACCTCGTCTTCTCCGACGTCCCCGGCCGTGTCGCCAAGGCCCTGCTGGACCTGTCCCGCCGCTTCGGCGTCCAGTCCGAAGAGGGCATCCACGTCGTGCACGACCTCACGCAGGAGGAGCTCGCCCAGCTGGTCGGCGCCTCCCGCGAGACCGTCAACAAGGCCCTCGCGGACTTCGCGGGCCGCGGCTGGCTCCGCCTGGAGGCCCGCGCCGTGATCCTGCTGGACGTCGAGCGGCTCGCCAAGCGCTCCCGCTGAACCGGCAGGACCGCATGCGTCCGGAGCCCCGCCGCGCACCACGCGCGGCGGGGCTCTCGCATGCCCGCCCCGAGCCGAGGCCGGCGACGGTTCAGATCAGGCCGTGCTCCTCCAGGTAGTCCAGCTGCGCCCGCACCGACAGCTCGGCCGCCGGCCACAGGGCGCGGTCGACGTCCGCGTAGACGGCCGCCACGACCTCGCCCGCCGTCCGGTGGCCGTTCTCGACCGCCGTCTCGACCTGGGCGAGGCGCTTGGCGCGGTGGGCGAGGTAGAACTCGACGGCGCCCCGGGCGTCGTCCAGCACCGGCCCGTGCCCGGGCAGCACCACCTCCACGTCCTCCTCGACCGTGAGCGCGCGCAGCCGGCGCAGGGAGTCGAGGTAGTCGCCGAGCCGGCCGTCGGGGTGCGCGACGATCGTGGTGCCGCGGCCCAGCACGGTGTCGCCGCTGAGCACCGCACCGTCCGCCGGAAGGTGGAAGCAGAGGGAGTCGGCGGTGTGCCCGGGCGTGGAGATCACGTGGAGCTCCAGACCGCCGGTGGTGATCACGTCCCCCACGCCGAGTCCTTCGCCGCCCAGCCGCAGCGCCGGGTCCAGCGCGCGCACGTGCGTACCCGTCAGCTCGGCGAAGCGCGCGGCGCCACCGCTGTGGTCGGCATGGCCATGCGTGAGGAGGGTCAGGGCGACGCGCTTGCCCGCCGCTTCCGCTGTGGCGATGACCTCGCGCAGGTGGCTCTCGTCCAGCGGTCCCGGATCGACCACGACGGCCAGGTCGGAGTCGGGCTCGGCCAGGATCCAGGTGTTGGTGCCCTCCAGCGTCATGGCGGACGGGTTGGGTGCGAGCACGCACGTCGCCCGGGCGGTCGCCGGGCCGCCGGCAGCACCCGGGCGCGGCCGTCCGGGGAGGTCGGTGGGGTACGTCATGCGTCGGCTCCCTCGGGTCCTGAGGTTCCGGAACGTCCGGAGACGATGTGCCGGTCGGTCTGTTGGCCGGACTGCCCGCCGGCTTGTGGGCCGGAGTGCTGGCCGGGCTGCTCGCCCGGCTGCCCGCCCGACTGCTGGTCGATGCGTTTGGTGAACTCCTCGTGCCCCGGCCAGCTCAGCACGATCTCTTCCCCGACGAGCCGCGCCTGAGCCAGTACGGGCGTGAGATCCCGCTCACCCGAGGCCGCCAGAGTGTCGGCCGGCGTCGCGTACGGCAGCAGCGAACGCAGTGTGGAGATGGTCGGCGGCATCATCAGCAGATCGCCCCGGTCGTAGCCGGCGGCCGCCTCGGCCGGAGCGGTCCAGACCGTACGGTCGGCCTCGGTGGAGGCGTTGCGGGTGCGCTGCCCTTCGGGCAGGGCGGCGACGAAGAACCAGGTGTCGTAGCGACGCGGCTCGAACTCGGGCGTGATCCAGCGTGCCCACGGGCCCAGGAGGTCGCTGCGCAGCAGCAGGCCGCGCCGTTCGAGGAAGTCCGCGAAGGACAGCGCGCGGCTGACGAGCGCGGCCCGGTCGGCCTCCCACTCGTCCCCGGTGGTGTCCGCGACGACCGTGTCCGGCGTCCGGCCGGCCAGCAGGACGCCCGCTTCTTCGAAGGTCTCGCGGACGGCCGCGCAGACGATGGCCTGCGCGGTGGCGGCGTCGGTGCCCAGACGAGCCGCCCAGTCCGCGCGCGAGGGACCCGCCCAGGGCACGTCGCGCTCGTCGCGCGGATCGACCGAACCACCCGGATACGCGTACGCGCCCCCGGCGAAAGCCATGGAGGCGCGTCTGCGCAGCATGTGAACGGCGAGTCCGTCGCCGCCGGCGCGCAGCAGCAGAACGGTCGCGGCGCGGCGGGGCGCCACTGGCCGGAGCTCGCCGCGGGAGAGCGCTCTGATCCGGTCCGGCCACTCCGCCGGGTACCACTGGCCGTTCGAAGTCGACATGGCCGGATGCTATGCGCTCGCGCGCGGATGTTCGAGAGGACGCAGCCTGCGGCTGCGCGCGTGGGTCCCGGCCAGGAGCCCCGGCCCCGTCACGAGCCGGAACCACCGGAGCCGCTACCCGGCCCCGTCACGGACCGGAGCCGGAGCCGGCCCCGTCACAGGTCCCGGCTCCCGACCCGCAGTGGTCAGTCCCGGACCTCGACCAGGACCTCGACCTCGACCGGTGCGTCCAGCGGCAGCACGGCCACGCCCACGGCCGAGCGGGCGTGCACGCCCTTCTCGCCCAGGACCTCGCCCAGCAGCTCGCTCGCGCCGTTCAGCACGCCCGGGTGACCGGTGAAGTCCGGCGCGGAGGCCACGAAGCCGACGACCTTCACGACCCGCACGATCTTGTCGAGGTCGCCGATGACGGACTTCACCGCGGCCAGGGCGTTGAGGGCACAGATGCCCGCCAGCTCCTTGGCCTGCTCGGGGCTGACCTCGGCACCGACCTTGCCGGTGGCCGGAACCGCGCCCTTGACCATCGGCAGCTGGCCGGCGGTGTAGACGTACGCGCCGGTGCGCACGGCCGGCTGGTAGGCGGCAAGCGGAGGAACGACCTCCGGCAGGGTCAGCCCCAGCTCGGCGAGCTTGGCCTCGACCGCACTCACGCCTTCTCCCGCTTGAGGTAGGCCACCAGCTGCTCGGGGTTGTTGGGACCCGGCACGACCTGGACGAGCTCCCAGCCGTCCTCGCCCCAGGTGTCCAGAATCTGCTTGGTCGCGTGCACGAGAAGCGGCACGGTCGCGTATTCCCACTTGGTCATGGCCCGACTGTAATGCCTCATACCGACAGCCTCGTGCGTAGCCCGCGCGGCGACTGGTTAGGCTCCGCTGCATGAGCAGGCTCCATGTCGTCAGCGGCAAGGGCGGTACTGGCAAGACCACGGTCGCCGCGGCCCTCGCGCTTGCCCTCGCCGCAGAGGGAAAGCGCACTCTGCTGGTCGAGGTCGAAGGCCGGCAGGGCATCGCGCAGCTCTTCGAGACGGAGGCGTTGCCCTACGAGGAGCGGAAGATCGCCGTGGCGCCGGGAGGTGGCGAGGTGTTCGCGCTCGCCATCGACGCCGAGCAGGCACTCCTCGACTACCTCCAGATGTTCTACAAGCTCGGCGGCGCCGGGCGGGCGCTGAGAAAGATCGGCGCGATCGACTTCGCGACGACCATCGCGCCGGGTCTGCGGGACGTCCTGCTGACCGGCAAGGCGTGCGAGGCGGTGCGCAGGAAGGACCGTACGGGCCGCTTCGTCTACGACCACGTCGTCATGGACGCACCCCCCACGGGCCGGGTCACGCGCTTCCTCAACGTCAACGACGAGGTGGCCGGGCTGGCCCGCATCGGACCCATCCACAACCAGGCGCAGGCCGTCATGCGGGTGCTCAAGTCCCCCGAGACGGCGGTGCACTTCGTCACGCTGCTGGAGGAGATGCCCGTCCAGGAGACCTCCGACGGCATCGCGGAGCTGCGCGCGGCGGGGCTGCCGGTGGGCGGGGTCGTCATCAACATGGTGCGGCCCGCGATCCTCGACGACGCGGCCGTGGAAGCGGCGGCGAACGGGCGGCGCGAGGAGGTCGCGCGGGCCCTCTCGCACGCCCTGGAGCGCACCGGCTCCGGCAGCAGGGGGCGCACGGGCTTCGCGGAGCCGCTCGTCGAGCCCCTGCTGCAGCAGGCGCGCGAGCACACCGAGCGGCTCGCGCTGGAGCAGCGCGGCCGCGCCGACGTGGCGCGGCTCAGCCTGCCCACCTACGAACTTCAGCTGCTCGGCGACGGCGTCGACCTGGCGGGCCTCTACCGCATGGCGCGCGAACTGCGGAAGCAAGGAGTGGCAGGGTGAGCCTGGATTCGGCAGCACGACTGGAGATGGACCCGGTCCTGGACGATCCGCGCACCCGCATCGTGGTGTGCTGCGGCTCGGGCGGCGTCGGGAAGACCACGACCGCGGCCGCCCTGGGCCTGCGGGCCGCCGAACGCGGCCGGAAGGTCGTCGTCCTGACCATCGACCCCGCACGCCGGCTGGCGCAGTCGATGGGGATCGACGAGCTCGACAACGTGCCGCGCCGGGTCCCGGGCATCGACGTCTCCGCGGGCGGTGAACTGCACGCGATGATGCTCGACATGAAGCGGACCTTCGACGAGATAGTCGAGGCGCACGCCGACAAGGAGCGCGCCCGGGCCATCCTGGAGAACCCCTTCTACCAGTCCTTGTCGGCCGGTTTCGCCGGCACGCAGGAGTACATGGCCATGGAGAAGCTCGGCCAGCTCCGCGCCCGCGACGACTGGGACCTCATCGTCGTGGACACCCCGCCGAGCCGTTCGGCGCTGGACTTCCTGGACGCGCCGAACCGCCTGGGCTCGTTCCTCGACGGAAAGTTCATCAAGGTGCTGATGGCGCCGGCGAAGCTCGGCGGGCGGGCCGGGATGAAGTTCCTGGGCGTCGGCATGTCCGTGATGAGCGGCCCCCTCAACAAACTGATGGGCGGGCAGCTCCTGCGCGACGTACAGACGTTCGTCGCCGCGATGGACACCATGTTCGGCGGCTTCCGTACCCGTGCCGACGCGACCTACCGGCTGCTGCAGGCGCCGGGGACGGCCTTCCTGGTCGTCGCGGCGCCCGAGCGGGACGCCCTGCGGGAGGCCGCGTACTTCGTGGAACGACTGGCGGCGGAGCGGATGCCGCTGGCCGGGCTCGTACTGAACCGGGTGCACGGCAGCGAGGCGGCGCGGCTCTCGGCGGAACGGGCACTGGCCGCCGCCGAGGCGCTCACGGGCGGATCGTCCGAATACGCAGAAAATCTTGACGGCGACGGCATTGTGGATCGTGACAGCGGGCAGGCTGGCTCACGTACCGCTGACGACCCTGGCACCCTCACTCCCACGGACACGTCCTCTCCCGAGAGCGGCTTCCCCCAGCCCGCGTCCCCAGGAGCGAACGCCCCGGGCGTCCCGGCGGAACGATCCCCGGAACGGCTCGCCGCCGGGCTGCTGCGACTGCACGCCGAGCGCATGCAGGTGCTCGCGCGCGAGCAGCGCACGCGCGACCGCTTCACTGCTCTGCACCCCGAGGTGCCGGTGGCGGAAGTGGCCGCGCTGCCCGGCGATGTGCACGACCTGGCGGGGCTGCGGGCCATCGGCGAGCGGCTCGCCGCCCGGACGGACCCGGACCGGCCGCAGGCGGAGGTACCACGGCAGCACAAGCAGCAGGAGCAGCAGGAGCGCGGCAGGCAGCAGGACGGGCAGTACGAGCGCTACGAGGCGCCGTAGGTCACAGTCGCGTCCTCGGCGGCGTGCAGCGGCGCGTGCGACGGCACGCTGTGGCTCGTGACGGCATGCGGCAACGTACGGGGACGGCCCGGAGACGGTCCCGGCGGGGAGCCGAAGGTGCCGGCCGGCGGTGCGCTCTAGCCGACCGCGGCGTACTCGTCGTACTCCGGCTCGCCCAGCGGCAGGATCCCGGCGCCGCGCTCGTATTCCGTACGCGCCGTCTCCAGGAGCCTGCGCCATGAGGTGACCGTCGGCCTGCGGCGCAGCAGGGCCCGCCGCTCGCGCTCGGTCATCCCGCCCCACACGCCGAACTCCACGCGGTTGTCCAGCGCATCGGCCAGACACTCGGTACGCACCGGGCAGCCTGTGCAGACCGCCTTCGCCCTGTTCTGCGCTGCGCCCTGAACGAATAGTTCATCCGGATCGGTAGTGCGGCAGGCGGCCTGCGCACTCCAGTCGGTTACCCAGCCCATGCTGGCGCCGTCCTCTCCCGAATCGAGGCTCCCCCACGGCGGCAGCGGCATATTCACCGTTGCCAGTTGAGGACGTTACGGAAGGCAGGCAGGGGGCAACACCCCCTTCGGGCCCAATCTTGAATGGCCCGAACGGACTATGCGTACGCGGCAGATCACCCAACGGAGTGAGCTGGCGACATTACGGACTTTCCCCACCCCATCAGGGCGTTTCGCCCGCGTCGCTCCGGGCAGCTGGTGACAGAGACGGCAATACGGACACGTCTCATCACTCACAAGAGTGAAGTCAGAAGTGATGCAGAACCGCACCGCAGTGACTGGCGTGAAACAGCGTAGGCGAACACACCTGCGTCTGTCCGCCGAATGAGAACGTAGGCTTCGCTCCATGGCTATGAAAGGCTCGGGCGAGGGTCCCACCGTGACCCGGCAGGCCGCGAAGTTCCTCGGCGTCAGCGTGCTCTCCGGAGTCGTCCTGGCGGGTCTGGCCCTACCGGGCATCGGCGCGTTCGGCCTGGTGGCCAAGGGCACCGTCGAAGGCTTCGACGAGGTCCCCGCCAACCTCAAGACACCACCGCTCAGCCAGCGCACCACCATCCTCGACTCCGAGGGCGGCGAGATCGCGAAGGTCTACTCCCGCGACCGCACGGTGGTGCCGCTGAAGGACATCTCCCCGTACATGCGTCAGGCGATCGTCGACATCGAGGACTCGCGCTATTACGAGCACGGCGCAATCGACCTCAAGGGCGTGCTCCGCGCGGTCAACAAGAACGCCCAGTCCGGCGGCGTCTCGGAAGGCGCCTCCACCCTCACCCAGCAGTACGTCAAGAACGTCTTCGTCGAGGAGGCGGGTGACGACCCCGGCAAGGTCGCGGTGGCCACTCAGCAGACCCTGGGCCGCAAGGTCAAGGAGCTGAAGTACGCCATCCAGGTCGAGAAGGAGCTCGGCAAGGACCGGATTCTCAACAACTATCTGAACATCACTTTCTTCGGGCAGCAGGCGTACGGCATCGAGGCCGCCTCCCAGCGCTACTTCAGCAAGCACGCCAAGGACCTCACCCTCGGCGAGTCCGCGATGATGGCCGGCCTGGTCCAGTCGCCCAGCCGCTACGACCCGGTCAACGCGCCCAAGGAGGCCACCAAGCGGCGCAACACCGTGCTGCAGCGCATGGCCGAGCTGAAGCACATCACCCCGGCCGAGGCGGCCGCCGAACAGGCCAAGCCGCTCAAGCTGAACGTCAGCAGGCCCAAGAGCGGCTGCATCACGGCCGTCAACGGCGCCGGCTTCTTCTGCGACTACGTCCGCGAGACCTTCCTCAACGACCCGGTCTTCGGCAAGACGAAGGAAGCCCGGGCCAAGCGCTGGAACGAGGGCGGCATGACGATCCGCACCACCCTCGACCCGCAGACGCAGAAGTCCGTCCAGAAGTCGATCAGCGACCACGTCTACCAGGACGACAAGGTGGCCACCGCCATCTCGATCGTCCAGCCGGGCAGCGGCAAGATCCTCGGCATGGGCCAGTCGCGCCCGTACGGCTTCGGCCAGTACCAGACGCAGATCAACCTCTCCGCCGACAAGGGGATGGGCGGCTCGAACTACGGCTTCCAGGTCGGTTCGACCTTCAAGCCGATCGTGGCGGCGGCCGCCCTGGAGCAGGGCGTATCGCCGTACAAGAGCTACTCCTCGCCCTTCCGGATGCCGTACCCGGAGGAGGTGGAGACCTGCGGCAAGCCGTGGAAGAACAGCGTCGGCAACACCGTCCAGAACGAGAACCGCAGCGAGGTCGGCCCGTACGGGATGCGGGAGGCGACCGCGAAGTCGGTCAACACCTACTTCGTGCAGCTCGTCGAGGACATCGGTCTCTGCCCGGTGGTCAAGATGGCGGAGAAGATGGGCATGGACCCGGCCTCCGGCAGCAAGATGAAGCAGCTTCCGTCGCTCACGCTCGGCGGCTCGGACGGCATGTCCCCGCTCACCATGGCCTCCGCCTACGCGACGTTCGCCAACCGCGGCACCTACTGCACCCCGGTGATCGTCGAGTCGGCGACCGGCCCCGACGGCAAGGCGCTGCGGGTGCCGAAGACGAAGTGCTCGCGGGCGATGTCCGAGCAGACGGCCGACACCGTCAACGCCCTGCTGCAGGGCGTCGTCGAAGACGGTACGGGCAAGGAGGCCGGGCTCAGCGGGCGCGACAGCGCGGGCAAGACGGGTACGACGGACGAGCGGCGCGCCGCCTGGTTCGTCGGCTACACCCCGAACCTGGCCGGCGCGGTCTGGGTCGGCGGCCCCGGCGACAAGGTCGAGATGGAGGGCATCACCATCGGCGGCGTCTACCACGACAAGGTCTACGGCGCCGACACCCCCGGCCCCATCTGGCGTGACGCCATGTCGGGCGCGCTCGAAGGCCACGAGGCGCCGTCCTTCGACGGCTCCCCCGTCGCCGGCGCCGATAAGGGCTCGGGCAACAAGGGGGACAAGCCCGGCCGCAACCCGCGCAAGCCGGGCACGAACAAGCCCGGTACGAACAAGCCGGGCGGCAACGCCAAGCCGGGCAACACCAAGCCCGGCAACAAGCCCGACGCCGCCGTGCCCGACCCGGGGACGCCGGGCGGCATCATCCCGCCGGGCCTCATCGGCGGAGCGGAGGGCGTGGTCCGCGAGGACGGGCAGTAGCCGCCGCGGGGCACGCGGGAAGAACCGGCAACAACGCGTAGAGAGCGGAGAGGGGCGCGCGGACCGACACGGTCCGCGCGCCCCTCTTCCGTTGCTCCTGCCGGTACGGCAGGAGCGTCGCCTCGCGCGTCAGCCGACGAGCAGGCGCTTGACCTCGGCGGCGACGCGGCCGCCCTCGGCGCGGCCGGCCACCTTCGGGTTCACGATCTTCATGACGGCGCCCATGGCACGCGGCCCCTCGGCACCGCCCGCCTTCGCCTCGGCCACCGCGTCCGCGACGATCGCCGCGAGCTCGTCGTCCGACAGCTGCTGGGGCAGGTAGTCGGCGAGGATCTCGCCCTCGGCCCGCTCACGCTCGGCGGACTCGGCCCGGCCGCCCTTGTCGAACGCGTCGGCGGCCTCCCGGCGCTTCTTCGCCTCGCGGGTGATCACCTTCAGCACCTCGTCGTCCGAGAGCTCGCGGGCGGCCTTGCCCGCGGTCTCCTCGTAGGCGATGGCGGAAAGGGTGAGGCGGAGCGTGGAGGAGCGCAGCTCGTCGCGCGCCTTGATGGCGGTCGTGAGGTCGTCGTGGAGCCTGGACTTCAGCGTGGTCATGCCGCAATCTTCGCATCCCGCCCCCGCGCACGCCGGGGATTTAACGGCCCGCAGCCACCCGGCCGCGCGCCTGCGGCCGTAACTCCCTTGCCGCCCCCGGCCCGTGACGCCGCACCCACCCGGGTCTGCGACGATGGGCACCATGCGTGCGCGATACGGAGTACCCCTGGGAATCACAGCGGTCGGCGCGGCGGGCCTCGCCTACGCCGCCGGCTTCGAAGTCCGTTCCTTCCGGCTGCGGCGGGTCACCGTGCCCGTGCTGCCGCGGGGCATGCGGCCGCTGCGGGTGCTCCAGGTCTCCGACATCCACATGGTCGGCGGCCAGCGCAAGAAGCAGCGCTGGCTGCAGTCGCTGGCCGGGCTCCGCCCGGACTTCGTGATCAACACCGGCGACAACCTCTCCGACCCGGAGGGCGTGCCCGAGACGCTCGACGCGCTCGGCCCGCTGATGCGCTTCCCCGGCGCCTACGTCTTCGGCTCGAACGACTACTACGGCCCCAAGCTGCGCAACCCCGCCCGCTACCTGATCGAGAAGGCCACCGGGCGGCACGGCCTGAACGGCAACGCCCCGGCCGTCGGCGTGATCCACAACCCGTGGGAGGAGCTGCGCGACGGCTTCGACGCGGCGGGCTGGGTCAACCTGACGAACACCCGCGGCTCGCTCAAGATCGACGGCATGGAGATCGCCCTCACGGGCCTGGACGACCCGCACATCAAGCGCGACCGGTACGAGCACGTGACGGGCGGCCCGCAGCAGGGCGCCGACTTCTCGATGGCGGTCGTCCACGCCCCGTACCTGCGGGTGCTGGACGCCTTCACGGCCGACCAGTACCCCCTGATCCTGGCCGGGCACACGCACGGCGGCCAGCTGTGCATCCCGTTCTACGGCGCGCTCGTCACGAACTGCGACATCGACACCCAGCGCGTGAAGGGCCTCTCCACCCACCAGGCCGGCGGCCACCGGTCCTACCTCCACGTCTCCGCGGGCTGCGGCACCAACCGCTACACCCCGGTCCGCTTCGCCTGCCCCCCGGAGGCCACCCTCCTCACCCTCGTCCCCCGCGACTGACCCCCACGCGGCCCCCACCTGCACCTCCCCGAGAACCGGATTTCGCCTCCGGGCCCGATTCCGCTAAAGTAGAGCTCGTTGCAGCGGGGTGTAGCGCAGCTTGGCAGCGCGCTTCGTTCGGGACGAAGAGGTCGTGGGTTCAAATCCCGCCACCCCGACTTGGTTGCACCAGCTCAGGGCCCTGATCCTTTCGAGGATCAGGGCCCTGAGGCGTTTCCGGGGCGTTCGGCAGTCCCACCTGGAGTGACCTTGGAGTGGATCTTGGAAGGCGGAATCCCGGAGGACTCGCTACCGACAGGCCTTCAGCAGCACATCGAGCGCACGCACCGGTGATGCAGGACACATCGCCTGCCGCGCTTCCAGCGCTCTGGTCGTACCGCGCCGCTTGTTTGGCATGGGAGAAATTGGGCCGACGGCCAGTTGTCGTTGGCGAGTTCGGTCGGGGACAGCCGGCGAGCCGCTGGTTGCCTGCTGGGCCGTAGGCGTGCGTCCGGGGTCAGCGAGCGGGCTTGCTGGAGGGCTGTCCGGCGGTGGGTCGTTGTTCCAGGGCGATGTCCACGCCGCGGGCGCTGTGATGGAAGGCCGGGGAGAAGCCGGCGCGGATGAGGGCCTCTTCCTGGGATGCGGCAGTGCGGGTGGCGGCCTCGCGGGCGCCGGAGGAGAGGTGGTTGCAGGTGATGTGCCAGACGCGCGGCGTGTGGGCCTCCATCATCTGCGGCCAGGACCGCCACACCACGTCAATGGTGACGATTTCGTCGGTCCACGCTGAGGGGCTGGTGTTCCCCCACGCTCCGAGACCGAGCCCGATGACCGGCGGCACCCACCCAGCCGCACGTATCCAGCGGGAGCGGGCAAGGCCGGCGGACTCGCCGGATATGACAGCCGTGGGGAGGTGGGGCGAGGTAGCTGTCACCGTGATGCTTTCGTCGCCGGCACACCCGCACCGGGCGGTGCCGGGCCGGGCGGCGAACAGCACCGTGTGCAATACCGAGCAGGATGCGCCCCCACATTCGGTACATTATGTGCAATATCCACCTAATATCCAAAATGGCGACGGCCGCGACCCTGTGCAGTCCGGCCAACCAGCGGTGGCCGTGCAGCGTTCCTCGATCCCTGTGATGATCCGATTACGCGCTGTGGATGAACGAGAAGGGCGCGGAGACCGGGGCGGTACTGTCCTGAGGTGGCAACTATCGCGCTGTTCGGCACCGACGACCTCCCTCTTCCCGCGTCTCTGCAGGAGGCAGTGGAGCACGGCGAGGTGTTCACCCGGGCCTGGGTGGTGGAGCTCATCCTTGATCTCCTCGGCTACACCCCGGACAAGGACCTCTGCGATCTGAGGCTTACGGAGCCGGCTTGCGGCGGCGGAGCGTTTCTCGGTGTGGTTGCCTCCCGGATCAGCGCGTCGTGCCGGTTGCACGGCCGTCCCGTCACGGACGCGATCGACGCCGTGCGGGCCTTCGACCTCCTGGATCACAACGTGGAGCTGAGCCGGGGGCTGGTCCGGCAGACGCTGCAGGACGAGGGATGGAAGCAGAAGGACGTCAAGCGCGTGGCCGCCGCATGGGTGAGGCAGGGTGATTACCTCCTCCAAGCGGACGAGGAGCACCGCGCCGACTACGTGGTCGGCAATCCTCCCTATATCCGCCTCGAAGACGTTCCTGACGCCCGGATGGCCGCATACCGTGACAGCTGCGCCACCATGGGCGGCCGGGCGGACATCTACGTCGGCTTCTACGAAGTCGCTCTGAGGAGCCTCACCCCCGGCGGGAAGCTGGGCTTCATCTGCGCGGACCGCTGGATGCGGAATCAGTACGGCCGCCGACTGCGCCGCATGGTGACGAGCGACTTCAGCATGGATCTCGCCCTCGTGATGCACGAGGTCGACGCGTTCGACGAGCAGGTCTCGGCCTATCCGGCGATCACGGTGATCTCGAACCGGCGGCAGGGTGTGGCCGTCGCCGCGGACACCACTCGCTCGTTCGGTGCCGAGCAGGCCCGCGACTTCGCCGCTTGGTACGCGGCCGACGGCCCGGCGTCGGTCGCGACAGCCGCATACCAGGCCGCTCGCATGCCCCACTGGTTCCCCGAAGAGGACTCCTGGCCGGCCGCTTCGCCCGCGCGACTGGCAGTTCTGGAAGAGCTGACGGAGCGCTTCCGGCCGCTGGAGGATGCCGGGACGGGGACGCGCGTCGGGATCGGCATCGCCACCGGCGCCGACAAGGTCTTCCTCACCCAGGACAAGGGCCTGGTGGAGGACGACCGTCTCCTCCCCATGGCCATGGTCCGTGACACCACCAGCGGCAAGCTGGACTGGACCGGCACGTATCTCGTCAACCCCTGGACGGCCGACGGCGATCTGGTCGACCTCACCGCCTACCCCCGGCTCGCCCGCCACTTCGAGAAGCACAGCGAGGTCCTGCGAAGGCGCTACGTCGCGGTCAAGCAGCCCCAGCGCTGGTACAAGACCATCGACAAGGTCGACCACCGGCTCACGCGCAGGCAGAAGCTGCTGTTCCCGGACATGAAGCTCCGGATCCACCCCGTGCTCGACGAAGGCGGCCTGTACCCCCACCACAACCTGTACTTCCTCGTCTCCGACACCTGGGACATGCGCGTGCTCGGCGGCCTGCTGCTGTCCAAGGTCGCGGAGGCGTTCGTGGACGCGTACGCGGTCAAGATGCGCGGGGGCACCCTTCGCTTTCAGGCGCAGTACCTCCGCAAGATCCGCGTCCCGGATCCGGGATCGATCGGCGAAAGCGACAGGGAAGCCCTGGCGCAGGCCTTCGAGCGCCGTGACGTGAAGGCCGCCACCGACGCCGCCTTGCGCGTGTACGGACTCACCGCGTTGCCGGACTAGTCGCCCAGCATGGCCTTCACCAGCTTCACCCGTCCTTCGATCGCCACCTGAAGCGTCCGCCCCGTGGCCGTCGCCAGGGGCTCGCCGTAGGTGACGCTCCCGTCGTCGTTCCGCTGCGTGGTGACGAACCAGCCGCCGTGGTAGACGCCTTCGCCGATGAAGCGGCGCAGCATCTCCTGGTAGCGCTGGTTGTAGGAGAGCCCTTCGAAGGCGGAGTCCGTCGGGAACAGGGCGCTCGTGGCGCGCCCTTCCGTCTCGGTCTCGTCCGTCTCCTGGAGGACGAAGACGTAGCCCAGCCACGGCGGGACGTCGCCGAAGGAGCCGTTCTTCTTCTGAGCGGCGTCCAGATCGGTCGCGCTGCCCAGCGCCTCCTCGAAGCGGTTGCCGAAGTTCTTCCCCACGCTGCCGACCTGGGACTTGAACTCGAAGGCCGCGACGAGAGCGCCCTTGTAGATCACGACAAGGTCCCACTGCTTCCGCACCCGGTAGTACCCGGGCAGGTAGGGCCGCCCGGTGTGGATGCAGTGCTCGGGGATGCCGCAGTCGAGGAATGCCTGCTTCACCAGGTTCTCAAGGGTCTTCATGTGGCCATTGGCGCGGGCCTCTCCCCCTGCGGCCCCGCCGTCCGCCAGCTTGCCCTTCTGGTTTCCGCGCGTGAACCAGAACTCCTCGATCGCCTTACGGATGCCCTTCGGGTCCATCTCGTCCCCCTCCTGATCGTCGGTCGCCGCCGATCAGTGACCGCCGTGGCGGCGGCGATGATCAGCAGCCCAAGTCTGCTGCACCCTGAGCTCTGGTGCCGCCCACCGCGATGTCAGTGCCGCAGCGCAGAATGGGGGCATGGCTGAGAGCAACGGGTTCCTGCAGGGGGAGGCGGTCGGGGTGGGCTGTGTGCCGGAGTGGGAGCAGCGGTTCCGGGCGCCTCGGGTCGGGTTGCCGCGGTGGGCCAAGGGGGCCCCGGACCGGGCGTTGTTCACGTCCAACGCGACGGGGACCTACGAGCTGTACGCCTGGGACCGGGCCACGGGCGGGCAGCGGCAGGTCACGGACCGGCCCAACGGGACGACGGGCGGGGTGCTGTCGCCGGACGGGGAGTGGATCTGGTGGTTCTCCGACACCGACGGCGACGAGTTCGGCGTGTGGGTGCGGCAGCCGTTCCACGGTGGGGCGGACGAGCCGGCGGCGCCGGGGCTGGAGCCCTCGTATCCGGACGGGCTGGCGCTGGGCCGGGACGGCACGGCGGTCATCGGGCGGTCCACGGACGAGGGCGGCTCGTCGGTGCACGTCGTGCGCCCCGGCGGTGAGATCGCCGAGGTCTACCGGCATCAGCAGTCGGCCGGCGTGGGCGGCCTCTCCCACGACTGCTCGCTGATCGCGATCGAGCACACCGAGCACGGCGACGCCATGCACTACGCGATCCGGGTCGTACGGACGGACGGCTCGGTCGTCGGCGAGCTGGACGACACCCGGGGCGGCACCGAGGAGCTGGGCCTGGCCGTGATGGGGTTCGCGCCCGTCGAGGGGGACTCCCGGCTGCTCGTCGGGCACCAGCGGCGCGGCCGCTGGGAGCCGATGCTCTGGGACGCGGTCACCGGGGAGGAGACGGCGCTGGCCGTCGACCTGCCGGGCGACCTCGACGCGGCCTGGTTCCCCGACGGCACCGCGCTGCTGATCGACCACAGCCACCACGCGCGCAGCGAGCTGTGGCGGTACGAGCTGGCCGACGGCGGGCTGAGCCGCCTGGAGACGCCGCCCGGCACGGTCTCGGGGGCGCTGCCCCGGCCGGACGGGACGGTCGAGTTCCTGTGGTCCTCCGCCGCCAAGCCGCCCGTCGTGCGCTCGACGGCCGGGCACGTCGTCCTGACGGCCCCCGCCGTCCCCCACGGCATCGAGCGGGCCCCCGACTCCGTTCCCGTCTCCGACCTCTGGGTCGACGGGCCCGGCGGCAGGATCCACGCACTGGTGCAGAAGCCTGCGGGTGAGGGTCCCTTCCCGACGGTCTTCGACATCCACGGCGGCCCGACCTGGCACGACAGCGACGCCTTCGCCGCCGAGCCGGCGGCCTGGGTGGACCACGGCTTCGCGGTCGTCCGCGTCAACTACCGCGGCTCCACGGGATACGGGCGCGCCTGGACCGACGCGCTCAAGCACCGCGTCGGGCTCATCGAGCTGGAGGACATCGCGGCGGTGCGCGAGCACGTCGTGGCCTCGGGGCTCGCCGACCCGGAGCGGCTCGTGCTGGCCGGCGGCTCGTGGGGCGGCTACCTGACGCTGCTCGGCCTGGGCACACAGCCCGAGGCGTGGGCGCTGGGGCTGGCCGCGGTGCCGGTCGCGGACTACGTCACGGCCTACCACGACGAGATGGAGGCGCTGAAGGCGCTGGACCGGACCCTGCTCGGCGGCACGCCGGAGGAGGTGCCGGAGCGTTTCGCGGCGTCGTCACCGCTGACGTACGTCGACCAGGTGCGGGCCCCGGTCCACATCTCCGCCGGGATGAACGACCCGCGCTGCCCGATACGCCAGGTCGAGAACTACGTGGAGCGCCTGGCCGGGCGCGGCCATCCGCACGAGGTGTACCGCTACGACGCGGGGCACGGCTCGCTGGTGATGGAGGAGCGGATCAAACAGCTTCGGCTTGAGATCGATTTCGTCGAGCGCCATCTGAGCCGCCCGCACCGCTAGGCCCGTCCGGGCCGGCGGGACCGCCCGGTCCCGCCGGCCCGCCCCGGTCCTCGTCCGAGGGGCCGGAGGTGATGCCCAGGGCCACGTCCTGCGCCGCCTCCACCTCACGGCGGTACAGCCGGAACCACATGAAGACCACGAAGCCCGCGAAGACGAACCACTCGCCGGTGTAGCCGAGGTTCTGGAACGCCTTGAGGTCCAGGCCGCTGTTCGGAGCGGCGGCCGGAGGCACGGCGGTCAGCGGGGCGGCCGCCTCGGACACGGTGATCCACGCGTCGTACACCTCGTACGGCACGAGGTTGACCAGCGAGGCGGCGCTGATCACGCCGAGCCGGCCCTGCGGCAGGCCGCCGGAGGTCCGTACGCCCTTGGACGACGGGCTCTCCGACGCCTGGAGCGCTCCCGTCACGGTGACCTCGCCGGCCGGCGGGGCCGGGACCTTCGCGGTGTCGTCCCCGGAGCCCGCGTCGCCGGGCAGCCAGCCCCGTACGACCGGCAGGGCCTTGCCGCCCTCGGTGCGCAGCATCGTGAGGACGTAGAAGCCCTTGCGGGAGTCCAGGTCGCGGTCGGGGACGAGCAGCTGGTGCTCGGTGTCGTAGCGCCCGGTCGCACTCGCCCGGCGGCCGGAGGTCTCGGTGCTCACCGGCAGCAGCCGGCTCAGGGGCACGGCGTCGGCCGCCCGGGCCTCGTCGGCCTGGGTCTGCCGGTCGCGGTGCGTGTCCACGCGCGTTTCGAAGCGGCTGAGCTGCCAGCTGCCCATGAACAGGCAAAAGGGGATGGCCAGCGCCACGAAGACGTTGATTCCCCACCAGCGGGGAGTCAGCAGGAACCGATACACACCACCACGGTACGGGCAGCGTCGTCACCGCCGTCCGGCGGGTGCGCCCGGGCCGCAGGCCCTACGCCGCCGGGGGTGCCGCCAGGGCGCCGGTGCGGTAGATCGTGCCGGCGCAGGCGTCCGGGATGGTCGTGTCGGCGGCCTTCGGCTCACCGGCCTCGGGGGTGTGGCTGAGAACGACGCTCGCCGGGGGGCGGGCCGGCGCGGCGTCCTGTGCGGCCGGCGGCTGCTCCTCGGCGGCGGCCGAAGCGCCCGGAGCGGCGGACGGGCTGGGCTGCGGGGCCGGGGTGGGGCCGGGCCGGCTGCAGCCGCTGCGGCCCCCGTCGGCCGAGGGGACCCACGCGAACTTGACCTCGTACGCCTGGCCCGGCTGCAGGATCACCTGGGTGGGCTCGGTGGACGGGTCCGGCAGTCCGGACGCCGCGTCGCCGACGGTGTGGTCCACGACGGAGACCCGCGAGCTCTCGGCGCTGCCCTGGGCGTGGGCCGCCACCACCCCCGCCCCGGCGACGGAGCAGACGGAGTGCGAGACGTTGACGACGCGGAAGGCGCCGTAGACGCGGCCGTCCTTGTCGGCGGCACCGACGCTGCCGACGCCCTTGCCGAGCTGGTTGCGGTCACAGGTGGGGGAGGACGCGGCGAGCGTCGGGCCGGCCGCCGGGGGCGCGCCGCCCGTGGAGCCTGCGGGGCCGGCGGCGCTGCCGTCGTTGCGGCCCTCCTCGCCCTTCTGCCCGTCCTCGCCCTTGCGCTCGTCCGGCCCGGCGGTGGTCTCCCCCGCCCTGCCGTCCGCGCCGCCGGTGCCGCGCCGGCCCTCGGACAGCTCGTGGGTGCGCTGGCGGCTGCTGGCCGCATTGGCCGGACGGTCGTCGGCGGTGCCCACCGTCGTCGCGACGTGGATCAGCGCCGGCATGGCCGCCACTCCGAAGATCACTGCGGCGGCGACGCCCACCGCCGCCTGCCTGCGGCGGGTACGCCGCACCGGCACCGCACGCTGCAGGTGCTCCAGCGCGTCGGCGGAGGGCTCGATGTCGTCGACCGCGCCGTGCAACAGCCGCCGCAGCGCCTGCTCGTCCAGCTCGCCCCCACCGTCACGGTGCTGGTGGCTCATACCGGCGCCTCCATGGCGATCCGGAGCGCCGCGATGCCGCGCGAGCCGTACGCCTTGACCGAGCCGAGCGAGAGGCCCAGGGTCTCGGCGACCTGGGCCTCGGTCATGTCGGCGAAGTAGCGCAGGACGAGGACCTCGCGCTGGCGGCGCTGCAGTCCACGCATGGCTTTGATCAATTGGTCGCGCTCCAGCTGTTCGTACGCCCCTTCCTCGGCGCTCGCCATGTCGGGCATCGGCTTGGACAGCAGCTTCAGCCCGAGGATGCGGCGGCGCAGCGCGGAGCGGGACAGGTTGACGACGGTCTGCCGCAGGTAGGCGAGCGTCTTCTCCGGCTCGCGGACGCGGTTGCGCGCGGAGTGCACACGGATGAACGCCTCCTGCACCACGTCCTCGCAGGAGGCGGTGTCGTCCAGGAGCAGGGCGGCGAGACCGAGCAGCGACCGGTAGTGGGCCCGGTAGGTCTCGGTGAGGTGGTCGACTGTGGTGCCCGCTGCCATCGCCTCGTCAGCGTCCCCCCACGGCGCGGGCGCCGCCGTGGGCATCCCGGCGGCGGACAACTGCGCTGTCGGGGACGGGGCGGCGGCCGTCGGCACGCCCCCCACGGCGGACGTCTGCGGGGGCAGCTGCGCCGGGCGGGCGGCCGGCCAGGGAGCGATCACCGGCATACCGCCCGGTGCTGCGGTACGCGGGCGCCCCGGGGCGCCCATGCGCCGCGGGACGGTTGCGATGCTGATGACCTCTGCCACGCCTGTTGGACACGCTTCCCCCCGTCAGGGTTGTACGCGCAAGGCACCGCGGTAGCGATTGATGACGCTTCGTCAAGCGATGCGCCCTTTGCCCTCATGCGTACCAGCTCTTCCTTGATGCCCCGAATGCCCCGGTTTTGAAGCCGTCATGAGAGACGGCAACAAAGACGCTCCCCACCCCGGCTGCGGTTGCGGCGGGACGGGGAGCGCACGGTCGGACAGACCGATCGTCCGTCCATTTCTAGTCGATCGTCCGCCCAGCCCGAGCTCGGATTCAAGCGGTCTGGACCAACGAGTTGATCACACAACCTTCACCCGGCCGCCCGTATTCCTACCGGGCTCCTCCCCGCCGTCCCCCCGGGCGTCCCAAGTATTACTGAGCAGTCAGCTCCGTCGCCACGACTTCCGCGATCTGTGCGGTGTTCAGAGCGGCGCCCTTGCGCAGGTTGTCACCGCAGACGAACAGCTCCAGCGCCGTCGGGTCGTCCAGCGAGCGCCGCACCCGGCCCACCCACGTCGGGTCGGTGCCCACCGCGTCCGCCGGCGTCGGGAACTCCCCGTCGGCAGGGCTGTCGCACAGCACGACCCCCGGAGCGTTGGCCAGGATCTCGTGCGCCCGCTCGACGGTCACCTCGTTCTCGAACCGCGCGTGCACGCTCAGCGAGTGCGTCGTGATCACCGGTACGCGCACGCACGTCGCGCTCACCCGCAGTTCCGGCAGCCCCAGGATCTTGCGCGACTCGGCGCGCACCTTGAGCTCCTCCGAGGACCAGCCGTCGGCCATCAGCGACCCGGCCCACGGCACCACGTTCAGCGCCACCGGCGCCGGGAACGGGCCCGCGTCGCCGACCGCCCGCCGCACGTCCCCGGGCCGCGTGCCCAGCTCCGTGCCGGCCACGGCCTCCATCTGCGCGCGCAGTGCGTCCACGCCCGCCCGGCCGGCGCCCGACACCGCCTGGTACGAGGCGACGACGAGCTCGGTCAGCCCGAACGCGGCGTGCAGCGCGCCCACCGCGACGATCATCGACAGCGTCGTGCAGTTCGGGTTGGCGATGATGCCGCGCGGCCGCACCCGGGCCGCGTGCGCGTTCACCTCGGGCACCACCAGCGGAACGTCCGGGTCCATCCGGAACGCCGCCGAGTTGTCCACGACCACCGCGCCCTTGGCCACCGCGATCGGCGCCCAGCGCGCGGCGACGTCGTCCGGCACGTCGAACATCGCGACGGCGACGCCCTCGAACGCCTCCTCGCTCAGCGCGACGACCTCGACCTCCTCGCCCCGGACGGTCAGCTTCCGTCCTGCCGAGCGCGCGGAGGCGACGAGCCGGATCTCGCCCCATATGTCGGCGTGCCGGGAGAGGATCTCCAGCATCACCGAACCGACCGCGCCGGTGGCACCGACGACGGCCAGCGTGGGCCGGGTGGAGCGGGCGCCGTCCGCAGTCGTACGCACGACGCCCGCCCCGCCCGGGCCCACGGACGTCATCGGCCGGTGCCTCCGTAGACGACGGCCTCGTCGCTGTCGGTGTCCAGGCCGAAGGCCGTGTGCACGGCCCGCACGGCCTCGTTGACGTCGTCCGCGCGCGTGACGACCGAGATGCGGATCTCGGAGGTCGAGATCAGCTCGATGTTCACGCCGGCGTTGGACAGCGCCTCGAAGAACGTCGCCGTGACGCCCGGGTTCGTCTTCATCCCGGCGCCGACCAGCGAGATCTTGGCGATCTGGTCGTCGTACCGCAGCGAGTCGAAGCCCACGCGGGACTTCGTCTTCTCCAGCGCCTCGATGGCCTTGCGGCCCTCGGTCTTCGGCAGGGTGAAGGAGATGTCCGTCAGGCCCGTGGAAGCGGCCGAGACGTTCTGGACGATCATGTCGATGTTGATCTCGGCGTCGGAGATCGCACGGAAGATCGTCGCCGCCTCGCCCGGCTTGTCCGGTACCCCGACGACCGTGACCTTCGCCTCGGAGGTGTCGTGCGCGACACCCGAGATGATCGCCTGCTCCATCGGCTGGTCCCCTTGCGGTTCGTTGCTGACCCAGGTGCCGCGCAGCCCGGAGAAGGACGAGCGGACGTGGATCGGGATGTTGTAACGGCGTGCGTACTCGACGCAACGGTGCAGCAGCACCTTGGAACCGGACGCGGCCAGCTCCAGCATGTCCTCGAACGAGATCCACTCGATCTTGCGGGCCTTCTTCACGACCCGCGGGTCGGCGGTGAAGACACCGTCGACGTCCGTGTAGATCTCGCACACCTCGGCGTCCAGCGCGGCCGCCAGCGCGACGGCGGTGGTGTCGCTGCCGCCCCGGCCCAGGGTCGTGATGTCCTTCTTGTCCTGGGACACACCCTGGAAGCCCGCCACGATCGCGATGTTGCCCGCGTCCACGGACTGCTGGATGCGGCCCGGCGTGACGTCGATGATGCGCGCTTTGTTGTGGACCGAGTCGGTGATGACTCCAGCCTGGCTGCCGGTGAACGACTGCGCCTCGTGACCGAGGTTTTTGATCGCCATCGCCAGCAGCGCCATGGAGATCCGCTCTCCGGCGGTCAGCAGCATGTCGAACTCACGTCCGGCAGGGATCGGGGAAACCTGCCCGGCGAGATCGATCAACTCGTCCGTCGTGTCGCCCATCGCGGAAACCACGACGACCACCTGGTGGCCGTTCTTCTTGGCTTCCACGACTCGCTTGGCGACCCGCTTGATGCCTTCGGCATCGGCAACGGAGGAGCCTCCGTACTTCTGCACGACAAGGCCCACGTGCGCTCCTCGCAGCTATACATATGCGTAATGCGGTCGGGTCCGAGTCTAACGAGCGGCCGGAACGGGCCGCGCCGGTGTCACATGGTGAGATTTCCGGTCGTAGGCCGTCAGTCGGCGAATTCCTTCAGCTCCTCGGTCTCCAGGACGATGCCGACGGGGTCGGGGAGCTCGATGCGCTCGCCGAAGGACCGAATGATGATGCTGCGGTACTCGCCCTTCTTCGGCTCCGTGTGCACGGTGATCACGCACCGCTCGCGGTCGACGAGGAGATACACGGGGATGCCCACAGCCGCGTACCCGTCGCGCTTCTCCCACCGGTCCCGACGATCGGTGTCGGAATCGCGCGAGGTGATCTCGACCGTCATCAGCACACCCTTGGGATCGGCCCACTCTCCCTGGCCCGCGAAGTGCTTCCGGGGTGTGAGGGAGCCGTCCGGGCGGGCCCGGCCCCTGCGGTACGTCTCTACCTTCAGCCCCTGCTCAAGGTAGAGACGAAGATCCGGTCGCTGCTGCATGCACTGCTCCAGCAGCCACATGGCGATCTCGCCGTGGTTACCGTCCGGCACCGGCTTGACCTCTACCTTTCCGTTGATGAACTCAAGCCGGACGGTCTCCGGCGCCCTGTGGGCAAGCTCCTCGAACTCTTCGATGGACAGCAGTGGCTGGGCGGTCATCCTCGGGGTCATGGCGTCGCCTCCTCCACTCCATGGTGCCCTCGCCAAGGGCGGCGCGGTCATGTACGCGCCTTACGGGCGATACCGGCCGCAGCGCGGAGGACGTCGACGCGCCGCGTGACCTCCTCGGGCGGCAGGGCCGACCAGTCGTCCTGCCCGTCGCCCCAGGGGTCCTCGGACAGAAAGGTCTCCGGGATGTCCGGGGGGACCTGCGCACACTTCGCGCACTCTCCGTCCCCCATGGCAGTGGCGATATCCACATTGCTGCAGCAGATGCACGCCTGCATGCTCGTACTCACATACGAGGGCGGCGCGGAGCGGTCGTTGTAGGCCGGTACGGGCCTCGGGGGCAGAGGCGGCATTTTGGTCTCCAGTCGTTTGCGTACGAAGCCGGCCGGGCTGTGGATCTGCGGCGGCAGCCCGGCCGTGACCGCCGCCACCAGTTGTTCCGTGGTGATGTGACGGCTCAGCCATTCCGCTGCGAGGGGTTCGAGATGGGCGCACTCGGCGGCCGAGAGCGTCAGCCGGGGGTCGGCGTGGCGGAGGGCGACCAGGGCCCCGTACGCGCGGGAGCGCCGCGGTGCGGGGGCCTCACGGACCGGACCGGGTACGGACTCGGCTTCCGGCTCGGTTTCCGGCTCGGGGGCGCCCTCCGTGGGCACCTCGCCGCGCTCGAACCGCTTCCACCACTCCCCCGAGCGGGCGGTCCGGGAGAAGAACGTCCGCGTCACCCAGCGCACGCCGCGCTCTGTGGTGGCAGCCACCTGGCGATAGAACACGTGCCCGGCATCCTTCAGGCGCCCCAGCGCCGTCCGGCACGCCAGTTGGCCATAGTCCGGCAGGACTTTGGCCAGCGTCTTCGCGTCCATCGCCGCCCCTTCGGGCAGCCGGTCGATGAACGCGGCGATGGCCGCCTCACGCCTGGGCAGATGTGCGAAGTCGTCGCCGGTGGGCGGCTCCTGGTCGGGCGCGTTGCGCTTGCCGAAGCCGGGATTGGCCATGGGGTGTGCGGGGGCGGGCAGGGCAGCACTAAGGTGGGCAACAGCCACGGATCGACTCTCATTCGATCTCGGAGGTCAGACCCCGGTTGGTGTTGTCAGCACCGGCCGGGGTTGTTTGTTGCTCGCACGCTAGGGCGTCGGCACGCCGCGTCGCAACCCGATCACCCAAAGTCATCCCGCTTGTGGTAAAGGCGACTTGGTGGTGGGTGGGTGGGAGATAGCTCCTACCGACCATTCCTTGAAAGCAGGGCTCGGGTCTCGGAGCTCGGGGCGTACCGCAGAAATGCCGCCCAGGCGACGGGGGTTACATCGAGTCTCGGAGCTCGGGGGTCGAGCTTCGAGTCCCGGACGAGGACGGCGTGGGGGCCGGTGGCGACTTCGACGCAGGCCTCGCCGCCCTCATCGCTGTAGCTGGACTTCCGCCAGGCAAAGGCGACTTCAACGCAGGCCTCACCGCCATCGCCGCTGTAGCTGGACTTGAACCATTCCAGCGCCTCGTAACTACCTATCGCACACTCGCGGTTCATAGCTCCCCTAGCGTCTTCTCCAGCAGACTCACCGTGTCTTCCGGGGTGAGGGCCTGCGACCGCAGGATGGCATAGCGCATGTTCAGCTCCGAGACGCACTTCGGGTCCGCGAGCAGCACGCTGGCCTTCTGGCCCTCGAAGTAGACCAGTCGCTGGTGATCCTGGGTCTCCAGCACATACAACGGGCCAGACAGGCCTGCATGCGTCTCGCGACGCGTCGGCATGATCTGAATGTCCACATTCCGCAGCCGGCGAGTTCGAGCAGATGACGCAACTGGCCCCGCATGACTTCCCTGCCACCGATCCACCGCTCCAGCGTGACCTGCTCGACCACGGCATTGATCACCGCACGCGGAGTCCGGTGCAGCAATTGCTGGCGCTCCGTACGAGCCGCTACGCCCTCCTCGATCTCGTCGTCATCGAGGACTGGCCGATTGCTCCGGAACACCGCCTGTGCGTACTCCTCAGTCTGGAGAAGACCCGGAATCACATGGTTCTGGTAGATCCCCAGCGACGCGCACTCCGCCTCGTATCGCGCGTACTCCTCGAACCAGTCCGGGAATTTGCTCTGCACAATATGCTCAGCCGCATCCCGCAACAGCCCACCCGCGTTGCACAACAACTCAGCGGCATCGACGAGTTGGAGCTGCGGCTTCCGCCGCCCCTGCTCCACCGACTTCACCAACTCCACCGAGTACCCGGCCTCCTGGGCCAGTTGCTCCCGGCTCACCCCCGCCCGCTTGCGCCAGCCCATCAACTGGCTGCCGAACATCCGCATGGTCGCCGACCTGGTCTGCGCTTGCCTGTCGCCCGACATGTTTCTCCCCTCCGGCCATTCCCCGCCGGCCGCGTCTCACACGCAGGTTAGACACGATCACGCATCGTGTTTGCGGTAAGAGCACAAATCACCCCGCGAGCCGGGCGCGAGCGTCCGCACGCCGTCGCGCGTTCGGCGCCGGACACCGACAGTGGAAGGGAGGCGCGGCTCTGGGAGGCAGCGATGATGTACGACCGCAAGGCCGAGGCAGACATGCGGCTGTATTCGGAGAAGAAGGCGGCCGAGCTGGCACAGAAGCGCCGCGAGGCCGAAGCCGAAGCGGCACGGTCCCGGGCCGATGCCGAAGCCGCTGAGGAGACGGGGGCCGAAGCCGACCCCGAGCTCGACGACAGCGAAACGGAATCGGCCCGCGGCCGGGGGATCAGCTCCCCAGGGACCTGATCCCCAGCGGGCCGCCGATCTCCGCCGCCATGACCCGCCCGGCCTCCTCGGCCAGCTGCTCGTCGACCACCGCGTCCGTGTCGAGCCCGTCGAGCTCGGCCAGCGGCTGGTCGAGCCGGACGTGCGCGACCAGCGACTGCAGGGCGCGCAGGCAGGCGGAGGCGGTGGGGCCCCAGTTGGAGAGGTAGGAGAACTGCCACCACCACAGGGCCTCGCTGACGCGGCCGTCGCGGTAGTGCGCCATGCCGTGCCGCAGGTCGGTGATGATGTCGGCGAGGTCGTCGGAGATCCGGGACGCGACAGGCGCGCTGCGCGGCACGTAGGGGTCGAAGACCTCGGAGTAGACGTCCACCGGGTCGAGCATGGCCGCGAACCGCTCGCGCAGCTCGTCGACGTCCGGCTCGGGGCCGACGTCCGGCTCGTACGGCTCGTCCGGGAGGAAGTCCTCGTGCGCGCCCAGCCGGCCGCCCGTGAGGAGCAGCTGGGAGACCTCCAGCAGCAGGAAGGGCACGGCACTGTCGGGTTCGTCGCCGCGGGACACCTCGGCGACGGCCACGATGAAGCTCTCGATCGAATCCGCGACGGAGACGACGAAGTCGTCCGGGTCGCGCTTCGCGTCGTGCAGCGTTGCGTCAGACATCGAGAAGTCGTCTCCCTTCGAAGGCACGCCCGAGCGTGACCTCGTCGGCATATTCAAGGTCGCCGCCGACGGGCAGGCCACTGGCCAGCCGTGTGACCTTCATCCCCATCGGCTTCACCATGCGGGCGAGGTACGTGGCGGTGGCTTCTCCCTCAAGGTTGGGGTCGGTGGCCAGGATCAGCTCGGTGACCGTGCCGTCCGCGAGCCGGGCGAGCAGCTCACGGATGCGCAGGTCGTCCGGTCCCACGCCCTCGATGGGGCTGATGGCCCCGCCGAGCACGTGGTAGCGGCCGCGGAACTCGCGCGTCCGCTCGATGGCGACGACGTCCTTGGGCTCTTCCACGACGCAGATGACGGCGAGGTCGCGGCGCGGGTCCTGACAGACCCGGCACCGCTCCTCCTGCGCCACGTTGCCGCAGACCGCGCAGAACCGGACCTTCGCCTTGACCTCGGTCAGCGCGTGGGCGAGCCGGCGGACGTCGGCCGGCTCCGCCTGGAGGATGTGGAACGCGATCCGCTGGGCGCTCTTGGGACCGACGCCGGGCAGCCTGCCCAGTTCGTCGATGAGGTCCTGGACTACGCCTTCATACACGGATCGGGTTCTCCTTCTGCGATGGTCGGGGGCTCAGCCGCGGGTCAGAACGGCAGGCCGGGGATGCCGCCGCCGAGGCCCTGGGCGAGGGGGCCGAGCTTCTGCTGCTGCAGCTGCTGGGCGGTCGCGTTGGCGTCGCGCACGGCGGCGAGGACGAGATCGGCGAGGGTCTCGGTGTCCTCCGGGTCCACGGCCTTGGGGTCGATGACCAGGCCCTGGAGCTCACAGGCACCGTTGACGGTGGCCTTCACGAGGCCGCCGCCCGCCGTGCCCTCGACGAGGGTGCGCGCCAGCTCTTCCTGGGCCGCGGCGAGGTCCTGCTGCATCTTCTGGGCCTGCTGAAGCAGCTGCTGCATGTTGGGCTGGCCACCGGGGATCACTGGTTCGCTCCTGGCTGTCGACAACTAATTGCTTCGGTAGCCCGAGCCTACGTGCTCCCCGGGCCGCGCGCCCTACGCCGCAGGAACGAGACCGGGAGCGCCCGGAAGCGTAGGGGGCGCCTTCCCGGACGCTCACCGTCCGGGCACCGGGCGACCACCCTCCGCAGCCACGCTGCCGCTGATCAGGGGCAGATCAGGGGCAGATCAGCGGCCGATCGGCAGCGGCACCCGGCTATTCGTTGGCGATCTCTTCGATGACCGTTGCGCCCAGCTCGCGGACGATCAGGTCGTGGCCGGTGAGGGCGGTGTCGTCGAGGTCGGGGTCGTCCTCGGCGGGCACGTCGTCCTCGGGTGCGACCGGCGGCGGCTCGGGCTCGCGGTACTGCTGCGCGGGCCCGGCCGAGGGGGCGGACGGTGCGGGGCGCGACGAGGGGCCCGGCGCCGGGGCGGCCTGCGGCGCCGGCTGGGAGACCGCGGCGGGGGCGTGCGGCGGGGGCGGGCTGTACGCGACGGAGGGGGCGGGGGCACCGCCACCGAAACCACCACCGGCACCGCCACCGAAACCGCCACCAGCACTGCCGCCGAAGCCTCCGGCGGGCTGACCGCCGCCCCCGGAGGGGTCGACCACCATTTCGGTCTTCCACGGCACGCCGAGGTCGCCGAGGGCCTGCCGCAGCACGTCCTCACTGCCGCTGTTGGTGAAGCTGTCGCGGGCTCCGGCGTTGGAGAAGCCGACCTGCAGGGTGGTGCCGTCGAAGCCGGCGACCTGGGCGTTCTGGCTCAGGAGGATCCACGTGAAACGGCGGCGGTTCTTGACCGCCTCCAGGATGTTGGGCCACATCTGGCGGGCCTGCCCGACGTCGCCCTGGGCCATGGGCTGGGCCTGGGCCTGGGGCGGGGCGTACGCGCCTCCGGCGGCGGCCGGGGCGGGGGCAGCCGGGGCGGCGGCCGCGGAGGGCCAGGCTCCGGCCGCGGAGGCCGGGGCGGGGGCCGCGGGCTGGGCGGCGGTCGGCCAGGCCCCGGCCTGCGGCGCGGCAGGAACGGCAGGCGCGGAAGCAGCCGGGGCTGCGGGAGCAGCGGCGGGGGCGGCCGCGGCGGGCCAGGCCCCGGGCCGGGGGCCACCGGGAGCCGCCTGGGGCCCGGCAGCGGGCGGCGGCGCAGGCGGCGCGGCCGGGGTGGCAGGAGCCGGGGCGGCCTCGGGCGCGCCCGTCACGGCCGCACGGGCGGCCGCGGGCCCGGAGAGCCCGGCGCCGGCCGGAACGGTCGCGGGGGCCTGGGCGTGGGCGTCGGGCCCAGGGACGTACCCCACGGCCGGGGCGGCGGCCGGGGCGGCGGCCATGACGGCGCCGCCGCGCTCCAGCCGGTCGAGGCGGGCCCGTACGGAACGTTCGTCGTCGAAGGCGGCGGGCAGCAGGACGCGGGCGCAGATGAGCTCCAGCTGCAGGCGCGGGGAGGTGGCGCCGCGCATCTCGGTGAGGCCCTCGTTGACGAGGTCGGCGGCGCGGCTGAGCTCGCCGGCGCCGAAGACGGACGCCTGGGCCTGCATGCGCTCGACGACGTCGACGGGGGCGTCGATGAGGCCCTTCTCGGCGGCGTCGGGGACGGCGGCCAGGATCACCAGGTCGCGCAGCCGCTCCAGCAGGTCGGCGACGAACCGGCGCGGGTCGTTGCCGCCCTCGATGACGCGGTCGACGACCTCGAAGGCGGCCGCGCCGTCGCCCGCGGCGAAGGCGTCGACGACGGCGTCGAGCAGCGAGCCCTCGGTGTAGCCGAGGAGGGAGGTCGCCATGGCGTATGTCACACCGGCTTCGGTGGCGCCGGCGAGGAGCTGGTCCATGACGGACATGGAGTCACGGACGGACCCGGCGCCGGCCCGCACGACGAGCGGCAGGACGCCGTCCTCGACGGGGATGGCCTCGCGCTCGCACACCTCGCCCAGGTAGTCACGCAGGGTGCCCGGCGGGACGAGGCGGAACGGGTAGTGGTGCGTGCGCGACCGGATGGTGCCGATGACCTTCTCGGGCTCGGTCGTCGCGAAGATGAACTTGAGGTGCTCCGGCGGCTCCTCGACCACCTTCAGCAGGGCGTTGAAGCCCGCCGAGGTGACCATGTGGGCCTCGTCGATGATGTAGATCTTGTAGCGGCTGGAGGCGGGCCCGAAGAACGCCTTCTCCCGCAGCTCACGGGCGTCGTCCACGCCACCGTGGGAGGCGGCGTCGATCTCGATGACGTCGATGGACCCGCGTCCGTTGCGCGCGAGGTCGACGCAGGACTGGCACTGTCCGCACGGCGTCGGGGTGGGGCCCTGCTCGCAGTTCAGACAGCGCGCGAGGATGCGCGCGCTGGTCGTCTTTCCACAGCCGCGCGGCCCGCTGAACAGGTACGCGTGGTTGACCCGGTTGTTCCGCAGCGCCTGCTGCAGCGGGTCGGTGACATGCTCCTGCCCGATGACCTCGGCGAAGGACTCGGGACGGTAGCGGCGGTAGAGCGCGAGGGACGACACACCTACGACGATATCGGGCCCCGCTGACAAGTGGTCTCGCTCACAGATCTCCCGGCCCCGGGGCCCCGGGAAGCGGCCCGGGAAACGACCCTGGAAGCGGCCCTGAAGCGGCCCCGGAAACACAAGGGCCCCCCACGCACCCGCCAGAGCCCACTTACCCTTGCTGCCTTCCGGCCCTGGGGGAGTTGGGTGAGATAGCGCCACGTGAGGGGCTTGCCCCCCAGCCTAGCGGATCGCCGGGGGTGCTCGGCCACCCCTCGCCCCTCCCCGCCCTCCCCGAGCGCACGTGTTCGCGAGCACCCCTCGGAGTCTTGTATTGTTTGCGGCGGAGGATTCGCCTAGAGGCCTAGGGCGCACGCTTGGAAAGCGTGTTGGGGGCAACCCCTCACGAGTTCGAATCTCGTATCCTCCGCCAGTGCCTCACCGGGCACGAACCGAAGGGCCCCACCGTTCGCGGTGGGGCCCTTCGGCGTTTCCGTGATCGCGGCTCCGGTGGCCTTCCCGCCGCACGGCGGCGGCCGGCTCCGGCCCATCAGGGAGCTATGTCCACTTTATATAGATATGCTATACGATGTGATCAAGCTCGGACGGCTGCGGCTCCGTCGTCGCTACGGCCGGGGGCCGCTCACGCTGATGTCCCCGGTGATCCTGACGGTCGTCATCGCCAGCCTGGCGTACACCACACCCAAGGAGATGGCCTTCAGCCGCCTCCTGCCCGCGGCGCCCGCCCTGGCCGCCGCCATGTGGCCCGTGCTCCCCACGGTCCTCCTGGGCACGGTCTGCCTCTTCCTCATGATCGGTCTCGGCATCGTGTTCCCGGGCCTGGGGACGTGGTGGACGGCGGCGGGCATCGTCGCGGTCACCGTCGCGGCCGCGTACGGCAGCCATGCCCGGCTCCAGCGGGAACGGACGCTCTTCCAGGTCCGGCTCGTCGCCGACGCGGCGCAGCAGGTGGTGCTGAGCCGGATGCCGCGCCGCTTCCGGGACGTGGAGATCGAGGCGCTGTACCTCGCGGCCGCGGCGGAGGCGCGCATCGGCGGCGACTTCTACGAGGTGGTCGAGACGCCGGACGGGGTCCGGCTGCTCATCGGTGACGTACGGGGCAAGGGGCTGCCGGCGGTCGGTTCGGCCGCAGCGATGGTCAACTCGTTCCGGGAAGCGGCCTACGACGAGCCCGATCTGGGGAGCATCGCGCGGCGCCTGGAGGCCAGCAGCTCCCGCTACAGCGCCTCGTTTCCCCCCGAGGATTTGATGGAGACCTTCGCCACCGCCCTCCTCGTCGAGATCCCGCACGAAGGCGGCCGCATCGAGGTCCTCAACTGCGGGCACCCCCCGCCGCTGCTCCTCAACCACGGGCAGCTCCGCGTCCTGGAGCCCACCTCCCCCTCGCCGCTCCTCAACCTCGCGGACCTGATCGGCGACCGCTACAGCATCGACACCTTCGGCTTCGCCCCCGGCGACCAGCTGCTCCTCTACACGGACGGCGTCAGCGAGGCCCGCAACCGCAACGGCGAGTTCTTCCCCCTCGCGGCCTGGATGCGGCAGCAGCCCGCGGCGGCGCCCCGCGAGCTGCTGGACGCCTTGCACCGCGACCTCCTCCACTACAACCGGGAAGGTCTGAACGACGACATCGCCGCCCTCGCCGTGCGCTGGTGCGAACCCTCGGAGCCGCCCGGCGTCCGGGAGGACCGGCCCGCCTGAGCGCACCCACCCGTGGCCCCGGTGGTCACCACATCAGGGCGTCGGCCGTGAGGACCGCGGAGGCGGTGAGGCCGGCGATACGCATGGTGTCTCCTCTCGGTGCTACGGGTTGGTGCTACGGGTGGCTTGGACGCCGGGGTGGACGTCAGATGTGGCAGAGAAGCGCCACGAACGTTCCGGTGGACATGGCGAGCACTCCCAGGGCCACGACATCGATGGTTTCGAGGCGAAGGCCGAACCTGCTCCGCACGGCAACTCCTGTCGTCTGCAATGCCCACAGCCTGTGAGGTGGCGCGTTTCCGCAGCAAGGGACGCCCGACCTTTGGGGACGCTGGAACGGCTGCATATAGTCCGACCTGGGGGAATGCCGCGCCCTGGAACGCGGTGCCGGGACGGGGGTTGTCACATGGCCGGGGGGATCGACGCGTTCGCCGCGCTGCTCGGCGAGCTGAAGGACCGCTCGGGGCAGAGCTACGGCGCTCTGGCCAAGCGGCTGCACATGAGTACCTCCACGCTCCACCGGTACTGCAACGGCGCCGCCGTGCCCGGCGAGTACGCCCCCGTCGAGCGCTTCGCCCGGCTCTGCGGAGCCTCGCCGGACGAGCTCGTCGAACTGCACCGCCGGTGGATCCTCGCCGACGACGCGCGACGCCGTAAGGCGGCGCCGGGCACCGCTTCCCCGGCAGAGGCGGGGGCAGCGGCGGTGGCGGCGGCAGTGCCGGACGCCGCGCCCGTGGCCGCGCCCGCAGCCGAGGAAGCCACGGAGGCCACGGAGGCCACGGAGGCCACGGAGGCCGCAGCAGAGAACGAAGCCGGCGCCGCGGAAGACGCGGAAGAGACCGTCGCGCGTGCCCGGCCCGCGGCCGCCGTGGCCGGGGTGCCGGCCCGCCCCCGCACCGCATCCCGCCGCCGGTTCCGGCTCGCCCTCATCGCCGCCACCGTCGTGGCCGTCGTCGTGCCCACGGCCGTCGTCGCGGGGTACGCGGCCACCGCCCCGCGCCCGTCCCACGCCGGCGCGGACCCCTCCCCGTCCGGACGGGACACCGGTACCGCCCACCGCCCTCCCTCCCTGCGTCCGGGCAACCCCCTGCTCCCGAACCACATGACCGGGTCCACGTCCCCGTCCGCCGCCACCGGCTCTCCCGACTCTCCCGGCTCCCCCGCCTCCTCCGGCTCTCCTGCCCCGGAAGCCGGCGCGCCCGACCGGCCCGTCCCCGACGGGGGCGAGCACCCCGCCGGCACCCCTGACGCCGCCCCCTCCGGATTGCCCTTCAGCGTCGACGTACGCCCCTACGTCCTCACCGACCGCTGCGACCAGCTCTACGTGACGGGCCGCCGGCCCGCCGAAGTCCCGGAGCCGCCGCCGGGGCAGGACGCGCGCAGCTGGGCGACCGCGGTGCGGGCCGTGCCCGGCGGGCGGATGCGGATCGAGGTGACCGTGCAGGGCAAGGGCAGTCAGGCCGTCGTCCTGCGCGCGCTGCACGTACGCGTGGTGGGGCGGTCCGCGCCGCTGGACTGGCCGGCGTACGTCATGGGCGAGGGCTGCGGCGGCGGGCTCACCCCGTCCTTCTTCGACGTCGACCTGGACCGCGACCGCCCCACCGCCCGGCCCACGGCCGGGCAGCAGGGCGACATCACGGTCCCGGCCACCGACTTCCCCTACCGGACGTCGTCGACGGACCCGCAGGTGCTGGACGTCCTCGCCCGTACCGACGGGCACGACGTCAGCTGGTACCTGGAGCTGGAGTGGAGCAGCGGCGACCGGCACGGGACGCTGCCCATCGACGACGGGGGCCGGCCGTTCCGCACCAGTGCCGTCAAGAACCGCCCGCAGTACATGTACCGGCACGACCTCCGCGTCTGGGAGCCGCTCCCCGACGACGCGCGCCGCTGACCCCGGCCGGGCCCGCGGGCCGGGGCCGGCGGCCGGCCACACGAGCAGCCGGCGCGGGTTGTCCGGCTGCCGTGCGCGCTACTTCTTCACCGTGCACGTCGCCTTCGCCGTCCTGGCCGGGTCGCTCTCCGAGCGGGCCGTCAGGGTGACCTTGCCGGTGCGGGCGGCATCCCGTCCGGCGGTGACCGCCACGTCCACAGAGACGGTGCCGCCGGCCGTTGCCGTCGTGAGGCGGTTGGGGAGCCAGGCGGACCAGCCCGGGGTGTCGGCCGTGGCCGAGAGGCGGTAGACGTCGGAGGAGGCGGAGGGGGCACCGCCGGGGGCGGGGCGGCCGGTGTTGGTCAGGGCGAAGGTGCACAGGGCCCGGCCGGTGGCCGGTGCGCCCCTGGCCTTGCCGCGGCCGAGGGCGAGCCCGCGGGGCTGCGGGCCCGCGCCGTCCAGGGACTTGACGCCCACGTCGTAGGAGAGGACCCCGGAGGCGTCGCGGCGCACGTTCAGGACGTAGAAGTGGAGCCGGTTGGCCTTGTCCTCGTACTCGTACGAGCTGCCGGAGTCGGCGCCGGCGTGGAAGAGGGCGTCGCTGAGCTGCCGGTAGTCGCCGATGGTGATCTTCTGGGGGGTGCCGTCGGGGCGGACGAAGTCGACCAGGCCGATGTCCTCGGGGTGGGCGTCGACCACCCAGGCGAACGGGGCGCGGTCCGCGTTCTTCGTCTTGGTGAGCAGGACGCCGTTGTCGGGGGTGAAGGAGTCCATGCCCATGCGGTCGACGACCTCGACGGTGTAGTTCTCGTAGCCGCCGCCGTCGCACAGGGGGTCGGTGGTGCGGTCGCAGTCCGGGGACAGGTCGCGGCCCATGGTGATGTTGACGCCGGCGAGGCCCTTCTCGCCCGGTGGCGCGGAGCGGGCGGTGATGCGGGCGACGACGAGGCCGGAGTCCTTGAGCGCGTCGCGGTCGAGCCGCAGGACGTTCTTCTCGTCGACGAGGCCGAGCTTGAGCTTGTCCCGCAGGACGTGCTGGGCGCCCATGGAGCCGCCGGCCGCGGCGGGGATCTGCCAGCGGGTGTGCGGGCCGCCGGGCCCGTTGAACGAACCGCGGGAGAGCATGCCCCAGATGCCGGTGTAGGCGCGGCTCACCGGGGTGCCGTAGGGGTTGTTGTAGTTGTCGCCTATGCCCAGGATGTGGCTGAGTTCATGGGCGAACGTCGCCATGCCGGAGCTCTCGGCCTGGGTGGACGAGCCGTTCACCGCGTTGGGCCAGATGCGGGCGGCCGCCTGCCAGGACGTCCACGGCACGTAGCGGGTGCGGGCCGCGTTGCCGCCGCCCGCAAGGGGGGACGGCGGGCCCCAGGCGGCCGGCACGTCCTGGGCGCTCGTGAACTTCATCTGCCCGAACTCCTGCCAGGCGGACGACTCGTCGACCCCTGCGGTGAGGTAGAAGACGAAGTCGAACTTCCCGGCCTGGCCGGCCCCCACGTCGGCGACCCAGGCCCGCTTGCCGTCGGCGCGGATGTCCTTGCCGCAGCTGTCGCCGACCGGGCAGGCGCCGGGGTTCATGCCCGGCTCGATGCCGTACTGGTACGACTTCCACGGCATGCGGTACACGCCGAACGCCGTCAGGTCGACGCCCATGCGGCCGCCGGAGTCCTCCATCCAGTACTCGTTGATCGTGTGGCCGTGGTTGAGGGCGCCCGGCTTGTTGAGGAAGTCGCGGTAGAAGCGGGGCAGTTGGTCGCGCGGGACGTTGGAGGCGGCGGGCAGGGGGTTGCCGAAGCGGCCGGAGCCGGGCGGCTTGCTGACGGAGAACTCCTCGTCGGGGTAGTCCAGCAGCACCAGCGCGCCCTTGAACGTGCGC
Organism: Streptomyces cinnamoneus; assembly: GCF_014650495.1. Taxonomy (GTDB): domain Bacteria; phylum Actinomycetota; class Actinomycetes; order Streptomycetales; family Streptomycetaceae; genus Streptomyces; species Streptomyces cinnamoneus. The sequence goes on from NZ_BMVB01000002.1 coordinate 101,748, forward strand.
TGCGTGGGCTTGACGTCGGGATCGGCCCAGTGGGTCCCGGGGACCGGACGGTACTCGGCCCAGGTCATGTCGTCGGGGTTGCGCCAGTGCTGCGGGTCGATGGGCTGCACGAGGGGCGGCCGCGGGCGGCGGCCGGCGTCGGGTGCGGCCCCTGCGGTGCCGGCGGCGGCGAGGGCGGCCAGGACGCCGAGGAACGCGGCGACGAGGGCGCCGCGCCGCCGGGCCCGGCGCAACCGGCCGCCCCTACGGGCGCGACTGCCGCAGGCGGAGCCGCCGGGGCGGAAAAGGCTGGGGAACAAGACTCACCTCTTGTCGAAACTCTGCACGAGGACATGGCAAGCCGTTCAGTGGGACGGGAGGTGCCCACCGCGCTCAAGGTAAGCCGGGGGGAGAAGTGACGCCAGAGCGCCTGCGTGACATTCGCGCGGCCGTCGGCCACTCGTGCGGCCACTCGTGCGGCCACTCATGTCCGCGTCACCGTCCGCCGGTTGGCGCGACGCCGCGCCCCTCGCCCGGGACGACGAAGTCGCACCCGTGGGCGAGGATCACCGGCGGATCACCGGCATCGTGCCCGCACCGCTCACGACCTGGCCTCCGGCAGCCCCCGTACGCCTTGATCGACACTGGGCGGCTTCGGGTAGGGTGACGCCCTCGGCAGTTCGACGACTCAAGGAGGTGGGACCCATTACCGCTGCAGCAGGTCGGGTGCTCCCCTCCTACGTCCGCAACGCCGACCCGGCGTAGGTGGCCGCGGGAGCCCCACATCGGCTTCCCGAAAGGTCCTTTCCGTGCCGGTCTTCTCTTCTTCCCGTCTCCGCTCCGCCCTCGTCACCCGGCTGCGCGCCTCCGGCTGCGTCTTCGCCGAGGACGAGGCGCGCCTGCTCCTCTCCGCGGCCCGCACCCCGGCCGAACTCGCCGTCATGGTCGGGCGGCGGGTGGCCGGGCTCCCCCTGGAACACGTCGTCGGCTGGGCCGAGTTCTGCGGCCTGCGCATAGCCGTCGGCCCCGGCGTCTTCGTCCCCCGGCGCCGCACCGAGTTCCTGGCCCGTCAGGCCACCGACCTGGCCCGCCGGGTGCCCGCCGGGCGGGGTGCGGTGGTCGTCGACCTGTGCTGCGGCTCCGGCGCGGTGGGCGCCGCGCTCGCGGCGGCCGTGCGGGGCGTGGAGCTGCACGCCGCCGACATCGACCCCGCCGCGGTGCGCTGCGCCCGCCGCAACATCACCGGCCCCGGCACACACGTCCACGAGGGCGACCTGTACGCACCGCTGCCCGCCGCCCTGCGGGGCCGCGTCGACGTGCTCGTCGCCAATGCGCCGTACGTGCCCACCGACGCCATCGGGCTGCTGCCCCCGGAAGCGCGCGACCACGAGCCGCAGGTGGCGCTCGACGGTGGCACCGACGGGCTCGCCGTCCAGCGGCGCGTGACGGATGCGGCCCGCCACTGGCTGGCGCCCGGCGGCCACCTGCTGATCGAGACGAGCGAGCGGCAGGCGCCGGAGACCGCCGCGGCGTTCACCCGCAACGGGCTGACCGCGCGGGTGGCCGCCTGCGACGAACTGGACGCCACGGTCGTCATCGGCACCATGCCCTGACCGCCCGGCCCGTCCGGACCGCCCCGCCCGGCCCGCGGCCGGGCGCGTGCGCCGGCGGGCGGCCGGGGAGATCATCGGTCCATGGACCGCTCTCTCCGGCTCGCCCAGCAGCCCGACGCCGACGCCCTGCTGTCGCGCAGCCCCCTGGCCGCCCTGACCGGGATGCTGCTGGACCAGCAGGTCCCGATGGAGTGGGCCTTCACCGGCCCGTACACGGTCGCCACGCGCCTGGGCCGCGACGACCTCGACGCGCACGAGATCGCGGCGTACGACCCCGAGGCGTTCGTGACGCTGTTCTCGGAGAAGCCGGCCGTGCACCGCTACCCGGGCTCCATGGCCAAGCGGGTGCAGCAGTTGTGCCAGTACCTGGTGGAGCACTACGACGGCGACGCGAGCGCGGTGTGGAGCGATGCCGCGGACGGCAGGGAACTGCTGGAACGGCTCAACGCGCTGCCCGGGTTCGGCCGGCAGAAGGCGCAGATCTTCCTGGCGCTGCTGGGCAAGCAGTTCGGGGTGCGGCCCCCGGGCTGGCGCGAGGCGGCCGGCCCGTACGGGGAGGAGGGCTCGCACCGGTCGGTGGCCGACATCACCGGGCCCGAGTCCCTGGAGCAGGTCCGCGCGTACAAGCAGAAGATGAAACAAGAGGCCAAGAAGGCCGGCGCGAAGCCCGGCAAGGCATGACGCCGTCGCGCGGCGCGTCGCCGGGCCGTGGCCGCCGGGGCCCGGAAGACTGGGCTCCATGACCAGACCAGCCAAAGCCTTCCTGGAGGGCGGTCCGGACGAGCTGCCCGAGCGCGTCGTCCCGATCACGCCGCCCGGGGTCGAGCTGAAGATCCGGTTCCGCAGCGGGTACGAGCACTTCAAGGCCACCCCGCGGCATCAGGACACGGCGGAGGGCAGGCTGCCCGTCTACGAGTGGTGGGAGCACACCGAGATCGCGGAGTAGCGGCGGGCCCGCGCGCTCAGCGGCGGCGCCGGCGCGTCGTGCCGAAGAGCGAGCGGGCGATCTCGCGGCCGATCCGGGTGCCGACCGAGCGGGCCAGTGACGTGACCAGGCCGCTGCCCACCACCTGCTCGACGAGTGAGGGCTCGGGCTTCTCCCGGCCGGCCGAGGGCCGTTCGGGCGCCGGTTCCTGTCCGGGGGCGGGGGCCGCCGCGCCCCGGTCCGGGTCGGCTTCTCGTATGCCGATTCTCTGTCCACAGCCTGTGCGTAACGTTCGTGGAGCCCGACGCCCGGCGCACAGATGCCCGAGACGTCGCCCTTGACGTCGGCCAGGAAGACGGGAACGCCCTGGGCGGACAGTTGTCCCGGGTCCACGGGGGAAGGATTGTGGCGCGTGGGTCCCATGCTTCACTCCCGGTATGCGGCTGATTGTCACCTTCGCACCACCGCGCCATGGCTGCGCTCGGAGCCGCGGGCCCGGTAGGCTTTCCGTGTGATCTTCAAGCGCATCGGAAACGGGCGGCCGTACCCCGACCACGGCAGGGAAAGCACCCGCCAGTGGGCGGACGTTGCCCCTCGCCCGGTACGCCTGGACCAGTTGGTGACCACGAAGCAGCAGCTCGACCTGGAGACGCTGCTCGCGGAGGACTCGACGTTCTACGGCGACCTCTTCGCCCACGTCGTGAAGTGGCGCGGCGACCTCTACCTGGAGGACGGCCTGCACCGCGCGGTGCGCGCCGCGCTCCAGCAGCGCCAGGTGCTGCACGCCCGCGTCCTCGAACTGGACTGACCCCTGTTGACCCTTTTGGGTTGGGGTCTGCGCAACCCATTGATCATCTAGTAGGCAGCGGCTCCCCCCAGCACTACGCTGCGCCCATGAGCATGCTCACCCCTCCCGGCATGGGTGGTAAGTACCGCATCACGGGCAAACGGATCCCGCACATGCGTCGCCCTCCGAACCGCCGCAGGATCGTGCTCGGCGCCGTCGCCACGGTTGCCGTGTTCGGGCTGGCCGGGTGGGGGACGGTCCAGCTCGTCGAGGTGTTCACCGGCGGCACGGGCGAGCACCACCCGTCGGCGGCGCAGAAGAAGGACGGCAACTGCAAGGGCGCCGGCGACGCGCGCGCCGCCCGGCGTGCCGCGCCCGTGCCCAAGCCCGGCGACATCACCGTCAACGTCTACAACGCCACCCCGCGCGGCGGGCTCGCCAAGATCACGGCGGACGAGCTGGAACGCCGCGGCTTCCGCATCGGCAGGGTGGGCAACGCCGAGGAGGACTTCGACAAGAAGGTCGACGGCACGGGCGTGCTGCTGGGCCCGCGCGAGGCCCTCGACGGGGCCATGAAGGTGCTGGGCACCCAGCTGGCGGGCACCGAGGCCAAGACCGACGACCGGGAGGGTCAGGACATCGACCTCGTCCTCGGCACGGCGTACGCGGCGCTGACGCCGAAGGAGCAGGCCGACAAGGCCCTGGCCGCGCTCACGGACCCGCCCCGGCAGCAGCCCTCGCCGTCCGCGTCCGCGACGGCCTGCTGACAGCCGTCGGGCCCGCACGCAGCGGCGTACGGGCCCGAGGAGGCAAGGGGTCGGTCAGCCGGCGGTGCCGTACATGCGGTCGCCCGCGTCGCCGAGGCCCGGGACGATGTAGCCGTGCTCGTTGAGCCGCTCGTCCACGGAGGCGGTCACGACCGTCACCGGCGCGCCCTCCAGCTCGCGCTGCATGACCTCGACGCCCTCGGGCGCCGCCAGCAGGCAGATCGCGGTGACGTCGTCCGCGCCGCGGGCGATGAGCTCGTTGATCGCGGCGACGAGCGTGCCGCCCGTGGCGAGCATCGGGTCCAGGACGTACACCTGGCGGCCCGAGAGGTCGTCGGGCATGCGCGTCGCGTACGTCTCCGCCTTGAGGGTCTCCTCGTTGCGGATCATGCCCAGGAAGCCGACCTCGGCCGTGGGCAGCAGCCGGACCATGCCGTCGAGCATGCCGAGGCCGGCGCGCAGGATCGGCACCACCAGGGGGCGGGGGTGGGACAGCTTGACGCCGGTGGTCGCCGTGACCGGGGACTCGATGTCCACCTGCTCGGTGCGCACATCGCGCGTGGCCTCGTAGGCGAGCAGGGTGACCAGCTCGTCGCACAGGCGCCGGAAGGTGGGGGAGTCGGTGCGCTTGTCGCGCAGGGTGGTGAGCTTGTGCGCCACCAGGGGGTGGTCGACGACGTGGATCCGCATGACATCGACATTAACCGAGCTTCACGCCCCGAGCTCCCGCCCGGTCTCCCCCAAGGGTTCACAGAGAGTCTGTCGCCGCCCTGGCATCAAACCACCACGTAGGGGGAAAGTGGGCACGTACGCCCGGTCTGTCGCCGGGCGAGGACCTCGGCACGAGGTGGTGCTGCCCATGGCCGGCCATGACAGGCGGGCGCCCAAAACGGCTGCCCGGACGCCCCGCGAGGGCGCGGACACCTGGAAAACCACGGAATCCGACGAGCGCCGCAGACGGGCGGAGCCCGGCAGACGGCAGGAGCCGCGCCGCTCCGAGCGGCCCCAGCAACCGCGTGAGCCCGCCCGGGCGGAAGCGGAGCCGGAGAGCGCCGAGGAGCGCCGGCGCAGGCGGGCGCAGTTCCTCCGTGAGCTGAACGAGGCCAAGGAACTACGGGAGCGTGTGCAGCCGCGGAGGGCCCGGGCGGCCCGAATGCGCCAGCAGATGCGGATGCGGACGTTCCGTTGGTGAGCGGCGCCCCCGCGCCACGCCCGGTGGCAAGGCCGTCCGCACCCCGCGTGAGCGACATCTCTTCGGACTGCTGCACGACGCAGCGCGGAAGACCTCTCGCAACGCCCAGGTTTCTGCCACGATTCCGAGTGGGCGGGGTGGTCCCCGTCCGACCCGGCACCGCCTATGACCAGTGGGAGAGTCACGGTGTACTTCGCCGCATTGCTCGCGCGCACCGACGACGGGTGGGAAGCGAGCGACACAGAACTCGACAACGTGGAAACCCTGACCGATCTCGCCGACCTCGCCCGTGACCGCTCGGTGGACGACGACACGGTCCTGGCCCTCATCGAGCAGGAGGACAGCTGGTTCGCCATCGTCCGGGTGGACGGCGAGGACGACCCCCGCGTCTACGTCTCGGACGCCGCCGCCGCGAGCCGCAGCTCCTACGGGGCGATGCTCGTCGACGAGCTGACCGGCCGCGACGAGGACGACGGCGAGCTGGACAGCCTCGACCTCGACGGCACCGAGGACGGCGAGCCCGAGGACGACGGGGACGACTCGGACGGGGATGCCGACGGACCGGTCCGGCACGGGCCGCTGGGGGACGACGCGCTCCTCGCCGACCTCGGGGTGAGCGGCAAGGAGCTGCAGGCCCTGGACGGGGACGCACTCAGCACCATCGCCGACGTCCTCGGCTGCACGGACGTCCTGGAGGCCGTCCGCTGACGTGCTCCCGGCCGGGTTCGCCCACACTGGTGCCATGAACGAAGCCGTCCACGCCCATGGGGGTGCCGCCCACGCCGTCCGGGCCGCGGGGGAGAACGACCCCGTACGGGATCCCTGGCGCCCCGCCATGCGGGCTGCTTTGGAGGAGGCCGTACAGGCCCCCGGCACCGGCGACGTGCCGGTGGGGGCCGTCGTGCTGGCCCCGGACGGCTCCGTCATAGGCCGGGGCCGCAACGAGCGGGAGGCCACCGGCGACCCCACCGGCCACGCGGAGGTCCTCGCCATCCGCGAGGCGGCGCGGGCCGTCGGCGAATGGCGCCTGTCGGGCTGCACGCTGGTCGTCACGCTGGAGCCGTGCACGATGTGCGCGGGCGCGATCGTCCTCTCCCGCCTGGAGCGGGTCGTCTACGGCGCCGTCGACGAGAAGGCCGGCGCGGCCGGCTCGCTCTGGGACGTCATCCGCGACCGCCGGCTCAACCACCGCCCCGAGGTCGTCGCCGGCGTCCTGGCCGAGGAGTGCGCCGGGCTCCTCACCCGCTTCTTCCGCGCCCCATGAGCAGCGTCACACCGCTGCGGGCCGGAACCGATTTCGGACCACGGCCCACCGTCCGCTAAGCTCTCTCTCGGTAGCGTGTCCGAGCGGCCTAAGGAGCACGCCTCGAAAGCGTGTGTGGGGGCAACTCCACCGTGGGTTCAAATCCCACCGCTACCGCTTCAAAGGAACCGCCCTCGATCTCCGGATCAAGGGCGGTTCCGTGCGTTTCCGGGGCACGGCAGGGACCGAATCCGGCCGAGTCGCGGTCCGGACCAAGCGGCCGCCGCCCGGACGGCGACGACGGGACCCGCCGGCGCCGCACACCAGGCCCACATGTCAGGGGCACCCGCGGCACGTTGCTTGATTCCCGTACGGAATCCGCCGGTCACCATGTGGATCATTTCTGGACGCACGGCCGCAGCGGGCACCTTGCCGCCACCTCCGACCGAACGGACGATCGGTCCTCGTTCCCCCGCACGGGCCCTCCGTGCAGGGCCTTTCGAGGAGGACCCCATGAACGACCGGCTCAGCCTCGGTCCCGATGCCGCACGGCAGTTGGCCACCACGACCAAGACCACCCCGCAGATGCGCGGCATCACACCGCGGTACCTGCTGCGCGCGCTGCCCTGGGTGGACGTCGAGTCCGGCGTCTACCGGGTCAACCGACGCCGGACGTTCGTCCTCGGCGACGACCGGATCAGCTGCTACGGCGACAACGGCACCCACCGCGTCGTGCCGGAGGACCTGCGCGAATTACCGTTCCTGCGCGAGGCCGACGAAGCCCTGCTCGCCGAGCTCGCAGGGGCCTTCACCGAGGTGCCGTTCGAGGCCGGGCAGGTCATCGCCGACGAGGGCGGCGCCTGCGACAGGCTCTGGGTGATCGTCGTCGGGCGCGCCGAGAAGCGGGTGACCGGGCGGTACGGCGAGGACGCGCTGCTGGACGTCATCGGGGACGGGCAGTTCTTCTGCGCGGACTCCTGGGCCCGATGTCAGCCCCTGCCGTTCCGGGTCAAGGCGCTCACCTCCGGTCTCGCCCTGACCGCCCCGCGCGAGGCGCTGACCGCCCTGGCCTGCCGCGACGAGGGCCTGCGCGCCGTGCTCGACGCGTACGCCGCCGGCGACGGACCCGTCCCGGGCGCCGAGGTGCCGGTGGAGCTGGCCGGCGGGCACGTCGGCGAACCGGACCTGCCCGGGACGTACGTCGAGTACGAGGACACGCCGCGCGAGTACCACATGAGCCTGGCGCAGACCGTGCTGCGCGTGCACACGCGCGTCTCCGACCTCTACAACGCGCCGATGGACCAGACCCGGGTGCAGGCGGACCTCACCATCCAGGCGCTGCGCGAGCGCCAGGAGGCCCTGATGCTCAACCACCCGGAGTTCGGGCTCTTCCACAACGTCGCCCCCGGCCAGCGCGTCCAGGCGCGCACGGGCGCGCCCACGCCGGACGACCTCGACGAGATGCTCTCCCGGGTCTGGAAGCAGCCCGGCTTCTTCGTCGCGCACCCCAGGGCCATCGCCGCGTTCGGGCGCGAGTGCACGCGCCGGGGCGTGCCGCCGGTGGTGGACACCCGGTTCGGCAGCCCCCTGATCACCTGGCGCGGGGTGCCGATCCTGCCCTCCGACAAGGTGCGGTGCACCGGGGCGGGCGGCGGGCTCACCGAGATCCTGCTGATGCGGGTGGGCGAGGCCGAGCAGGGCGTCATCGGGCTGCGCCCGGCGGGCGTGCCCGACGAGGTGGAGCCGGGCCTGTCCATGCGCAACATGGGCACGGACCACAAGGCCATCACCTCGTACCTGCTGACGGCCTACTTCAACGCCGCCGTGCTCGTGGAGGACGCCGTCGCCGTCCTCCAGAACGTCGAGGTGTCCACCTACCATGACTATTCCTGACGTCCGGGCGCACGAGGGCGTGGCGTACGCGCCGGCGCAGCCGGCCCGGCCCGCGACGACACCGCCGCGCGACGGCAGCGGCTTCGACCCCGAGACCGCCCGCCGCGACATCCCGGTCCTGCACCGCACGGTCAACGGCCACCCGCTGGTCTGGCTCGACAACGGCGCCACGACCCAGAAGCCGCGCCAGGTCATCGAGGCCCTCACCGCCTACTACGGCGCCGCCAACTCCAACATCCACCGCGGTGCGCACACGATGGCCCGCGAGGCCACCGAGACCTACGAAGGGGGACGCGCGGCGGTCGCCCGGCTGCTGGGCGCCGCCTCCCCCGACAGCATCGTCTTCACCCGCGGCACGACCGAGGCCATCAACCTCGTGGCCCAGACCTGGGGACGCGCCAACCTCGGCCCGGGGGACGAGATCCTGGTCCCGATGCTGGAGCACCACTCGAACATCGTGCCCTGGCAGATGCTCGCCAAGGAGAAGCGCGCCCGGCTCGTCCCCGTCCCGCTGCTGGCCGACGGGAGCATCGACCAGGAGGCGTTCGCCCATCTGCTCTCCTTCCGCACCCAACTCGTCGCCGTCAGCCAGGCGTCGAACGTGCTGGGCACCGTCCCGCCGGTGCGGGAGATGACGGCGCTGGCCCACCGGTACGGCGCGAGGGTGCTGGTCGACGGGGCGCAGGCGGTGGCGCACTTCCCCGTGGACGTCCAGGAGCTGGACGCGGACTTCTACGTGTTCTCCGGGCACAAGCTGTTCGCTCCCACCGGCATCGGCGCGCTCTACGGCAAGCCGGAGGTGCTGGCCGGCATGCCGCCGTGGCAGGGCGGCGGAAACATGATCGACCAGGTGGACTTCACGGGCAGTACGTACGCGCCCGTGCCGCACCGCTTCGAGGCCGGCACCGGGCACATCTCCGGGGTCGCCGGCCTGCTGGCCGCGATCGACTGGCTCACCGGCTTCGACCGCGAGGCCGTCGCCGCGTACGAGAAGGGGCTGCTGGCCTACGCCGAACAGGCCATGGCCGCGGTCCCCGGGCTGCGCATCCTCGGTTCGGCGCCCGAACGGATCGCGGTGCTCACCTTCACCCTGGCGGGTCACGACCCGGCGGAGATCGCCCACTGGCTCGACCAGGAAGGCATCGCCGTGCGCGCCGGGCACCACTGCGCCCAGCCCTCGCTGCGCCACTACGGCGTGGAGAGCGCGGCACGCGCCTCGCTCGCGCTCTACAACACGGCGCAGGAGGTGGACCGGCTCGTGGCCTCCCTGCTGCGCCTGCAGGAACGGTCCTGACGCGCGGCCGTCCGGACCCGGGCCGCACCGCCGTGTTCCCGGTGCGGTCCGACCGTGCGGCGGTATTGTTCATATCAGCTCTGAAATGACCGGAATGGGCTGACATGGACAGTACGCACGGCGACGAGCTCCTTCGCTTCCATGTGCTCGGTCCCGTGCGGGCCGAGCGGGGCGGCAAGCCGCTGGCGCTCGGCCCACCACAGCAACGGGCGACGCTGGCGATCCTGCTGCTGCGCGGCGGACGGCCCCTCACCACGGCCGAACTCGTCGACGGCCTCTGGGGCGACGCCCCGCCGCGCAGCGCGGCGGACACCGTGCAGACGTACCTCGACGGGCTGCGCGCCGAACTCGAACCCGGGTACCAGCCCGGCGACCCCGCCCGGCTCCTGGTCACCACCGACGACGGCCACGCCTCCCGCCTGCCGGCCACAGCCCTCGACGCCGCGGTGTTCGAGGAGAAACTGACGGCCGGTCTGGCCGCCCGGGACGCCGGTGACCTCGCCGGCGCGCACGAACGGCTCAGCGCCGGCCTGGCCCTGTGGGACGGCACCCCGCTGGCCACCCTCCCCGGCCCCTGCGCCGAGCACGAGCGCGAACGCCTCACCGAGCTGGGCTCCATCGCGCGCGAGGAGCTGTTCGGCTGCGCGCTCGCGCTCGGCCGGGACACCGACGTGGTGGCCGGCCTGCGGGCCCTGGTCGCCGAACACCCGCTGCGCGAACGGTCCCGGGCCCTGCTCATGCTGGCCCTGCACCGCGCCGGCCGGCAGGCCGAGGCGCTGGCGGTGTTCGCCGACGCACGGCGCCTGCTCGCCGGCGGGCCCGGCCCCGAGCTCACCCGGATGCACGAACGGGTCCTGGCCGGTGACGCCGCCCTGCGCCCCCCGCACGAAACGCCCCCCGCCGTCAGTGCCCCCGCCCCGGCGGTGACCGACCGGCTGCCGCCGGACGTCCCCGGCTTCACCGGGCGCGAGGCGCTCACCGCCGAGGTGCGCGCCGCCCTCACCGCCGACGGCGGGCGGGGCGTGGCCGTCGCCGTGCTGAGCGGTCCCGGCGGCGCCGGCAAGAGCACGCTGGCCGTCCACGTCGCCCGCGCCGTGCGGGCCTCCTACCCCGGCGGCCGCTTCCACCTCGACCTGCGCGGCTCCGGCCCCGCACCCCTGACGGGCGACGCCGCCCTGGCCGGGCTGCTGGGCGAACTCGGCGTCGCCGACGGCGCCCTGCCGGACGGGACGGACCGGAGGGCCGCCCTCTACCGCTCCCTGGTCGCCGACCGCCGCATGCTGCTGCTCCTCGACGACGCCCGGGACGCCGGACAGGTGCTCCCGCTCCTGCCCACCGCCCCCGGCAGCGCGGTGCTCGTCACCGGCCGCCCGGAGACGATCGACCTGCCGGGCGCCCGGCAGGTGCGCGTGGAGGCGATGGAGGAGAAGGAGGCCCTCGCGATGCTGACAGCGGCCGCAGGCCCGGCCGGGGCCGGGACGGCCGCCACGTCGGCCCGCGACGTCGCGGCCTCCTGCGGGCGGCTGCCGCTCCCCCTGCGGATCGCCGGGGCCCGCCTGAACGACGCCTCCTGGACGCCCGCCGACCTCGCCGCCCGGCTCCACGACGAGCGGCACCGCCTCGACGCGCTCCACCCCGGCGACCCCGGCGCCACGGCCGCCGAATCCGCCTTCCGCGTCGCCTACGACGCCCTCGGACCCGACGCCGCCCGTGCCGTCCGCCTCCTGGCCCTGCCCGACACCACCGGCCTCGACGCCCTGGAGGCCGCCGCCGTCCTCGACGCCCCCGACGAGGCCGCCGCCGGGGCCCTGACCGCCGAACTCGCCGCCGCCGGGCTGCTGCAGCCCCTCGGCCACGGCCGGTACCGCTGCCACGACCTGCTGAAGCGGTGCGCCCGGCAGCAGAGCGAACGCACCGACAGCCCGCCCGTCCGGGACGCGGCCCTGCTGCGCCTGCTCGACCACCACCTCGCCACCGCCGTCACCGCCCTGCGCCGCACCCGCCCCGACGGCCTCGCCCCCCGCCACCTGCGCCACAGCCTCGCCACCACCGGCCTCCCCCTGGCCGGCACGGCCGCCGCCCGCGCCTGGCTGCAGGACGCCCATCAGCACCTGCTCGACACCGTCCGGCAGGTGCTCGCCCTGGACGTCCCCGGGTCCCTGGTCCCCGCCGTGGACCTGCTGACCGTCTGGTCCCGCCTCACCCACGGCACCGCTCGCCGCCAGGACCTCCGGGCACCCGCCCGGGAGGCGCTCAAACGGGCCCGGCAGCACGCGGACGACGCAAGTGCCGCCCGCATCCTGCGCCTGCTGGCCGCACCCGGCTTCGGCCCCGACACCTACGAGCGCGCCGAACGCGACCTGCGCGCCTCCCTGCGCCTCGCCGGGGCCGCCGACGACGCCTACGCGCTCACCGCGGCCTCCCACGACCTGGGCGTCGTCCTGCTGGCTCTGGGCCGGCCCGACGAGGCCCTGCCCCTGCTCGTACGGGCCGAGGAGGACTTCCGCTCCGAGGGTGCGACGAGCAGCGCGCTCGAAGCGCAGGCGCACGCGGCCCGCGCGTACATCGCCGTGCGCCGCACGGACGAGGCGCTGACCGCCATCAACGAAGCGATCGACCGCGCCCGCCAACTGGGCCACGGCCCGACCCTGACCCTCGTCCTGTACGAGGCCGGCCACGTCCTCCTGCGCGCCGACCGGTCGGCGGCCGCCGGCGACCGGCTGCGGGAGGCCCTGGCCGGCGTCGGGGACGAGCCCCGCCGGGAGGCGCTGCTCTGGACGCGCCTGGCCGAGTGCCGGCTGGAACGGCGGCAGCACCGCGAGGCCGTCACGGCCGCCGAGCGCGCCCTGGCCATCGAGGCCGGGCTCGGGGACGCGTACTGCCGCGGCGCCGCCCTGGCCGCGCGCGGCCGCGCCCAGCTGGCCCTCGGCGAACCACGGCTGGCGCTGGGCTCCTTGCGCGAGGCGTACGAGGTGCTGAGGCGGCGCGGTGCCGCGGAGGCGACGGCGGTGGAGCGGGTGCTGGACGAGGAGTTCCCCCACCACCGGCTTCCGGACGCCTGAGCAGCCGTCACCGCCGCGCGGACGGCACCCCGCCCCGGAAGCGACCGCATAAAACGGCACCCGCACCAAAAGCGACCGTGCGTCAGGCCGGAACGCTGCCCAGGGCCGCCGACGGGAACTCCTCCAGCCAGACGAACGCCGGCTCCACACCGGCGATCCGGATCACCTTCGAGACCATCGCCCCGCCCCGCACGACGGACAGCCGCGCCCCGCAGCGCACCGCCCGCCCACGGGCCCGCAGCAACAACCGCACGCCGCTGGCGTCCAGGAACGTCACGCCGCGCAGGTCGAGGACGAGATCGCCCCGGCACCGTCCCACCAGCGCCTCCAGGCGCGGCCCCAGCACCTGCTCGGCCAGGATGTCGAGCTCCCCCAGGAGCTCCACGACGACCGCTCCCCCCGCCACACGCTCCCGCATGGTGAAGGCGAGCTCGTGCACGCCCATGGCGAACCTCACCGCCCTCCCACATCGGGCACACCGTGTGCCTTTCTGGTGCCCCGGCAACGGTCCGATTTCACCTCGGACGCCCACCCATGTGCGGCGGCGGCCGCGGCCGGCGGCACCGAGCACGAAAGCCCCGGCTCCGGACCTGTGCGCGGGTCCGGAGCCGGGGCTTCCGGCAGGTGCAGGGCGGGGGAAACGGCGTCGGGGGGACAAGCCGCCTCCCCCGGCGAGGACACGGCTCAATGTCCGGCCGCGGTCGGGGGGGATGCTCACGGCCGGACCCCGCAGTGAGGCCCGTATCCCTGGCCCGCGGGATTCCTGCCAGATTCCGCGGGCACGACTCCATCCTCCGCCCCGCCGGGACCGCGGAAGGCGGGCGAAGGGCCCGCCTTGCAGGGCCTTAAGTCCTTAAAGACGCCGTGAAGGGTGTGAGTACCTCCACACCCCCCGGTCCGCGCGCCCCGGGCCGCACATCCGTCCGTTCGCACGGATGCGCGGTTAGACTCTCGCGACCGCACACGGGACAGCAGGGGAGGGAGTGCGCGATGGTGCAGACGAAGAAGGTCGTGCTCTGGGCACTCGGCATCTTCGTGGCCTACACGATCATCCACTCCCCCGCCCGGTCGGCCGAGCTCGTCCAGATAGGGTTCGAGGGGATCTCGGACGCCGCCAAGAACATCGGCGAGTTCATGACCCAGCTGATCAGCTGACCGGCTCGGTGGGCACGCCGGGCACGGAAGAAGCCACGAGCGAAGAAGGCAGCCAGTGATCCGTCACCTCGTCCTGTTCAAGCTCAACGAGGGCGTCGAGCGCGACGACCCCCGCGTCGTCGCCGGTGTGCGGGCGTTCGAGGAGCTGGAGAAGGCCATCCCCGAGCTGCGCTCCTGGGAGTGCGCCTGGAACGTCTCGGACCGTCCGATCGCCTACGACTACGCCATCAACTGCTCCGTCGACGACACCGACGCGCTGCAGCGGTACCTGGACCACCCCGCCCACCAGGCGGGCGTCGGCCAGTGGCGCGAATTCGCCACCTGGGTCATCGCCGACTACCCGTTCTGACCCCGCCGCGGCAGCCGGTCCGCACGCGCGCAGCGGCCCGTTCCACCTCCCTCCACCGACTCGGTGGGGGGAGTTTTTCGTCGCCAACACGGCGCTATGCGGTGCTTGCACATCTCGGACATGTCTTGTGATGCTATGACCGCTTTTGCCGGATGAGTTGATCGAAAATGACCACAAAGGGGTGGTGGCCGTGCCGGCCCGTACAGCGCCCGAAGCCCCCCTCCGCCGCGACAATCCCGCCGACGAACCGGACCGGACCGACGACCTCACGGAGCCCGGCCCCGCCGACCACGACGCGGTGGGCACCCTGCAGGGGCCGCGCGGCCGCGAGAGCCGCGAGAGCCGCGGGGCCGACGCCCGGGCCCTGACCCAGGTGCTCTTCAAGGAGTTCGCCTCCCTGGAGCCGGGTACGCCCGAGCACGCCCGCGTGCGCGCCGCCCTGATCGAAGCCAACCTCCCCCTCGTGCGGTACGCCGCAGCGCGCTTTCGCAGTCGCAACGAGCCGATGGAGGACGTCGTCCAGGTCGGCACCATCGGACTCATCAACGCCATCGACCGCTTCGACCCCGACCGCGGCGTGCAGTTCCCCACCTTCGCCATGCCGACCGTCGTCGGCGAGATCAAGCGCTACTTCCGCGACAACGTCCGCACCGTGCACGTCCCGCGCCGCCTCCACGAGCTGTGGGTGCAGGTCAACGGCGCCACGGAGGACCTGACCGTGCTGCACGGACGGTCCCCGACCACCGCCGAGATCGCCGACCGGCTGAAGATCCCCGAGGACGAGGTGCTCGCCTGCATCGAGGCCGGCCGCTCGTACCACGCCACGTCCCTGGAGGCCGCGCAGGAGGGCGACGGCCTGCCCGGACTGCTGGACCGGCTCGGCTACGAGGACCCCGCGCTGGCCGGCGTCGAGCACCGCGATCTCGTGCGCCACCTGCTCGTGCAGCTGCCGGAGCGCGAACAGCGCATCCTCCTACTGCGCTACTACAGCAATCTGACGCAGTCGCAGATCAGCGCGGAGCTGGGGGTGTCGCAGATGCATGTGTCCCGGCTACTCTCACGGAGCTTCGCCCGGCTGCGCTCCGCAAATCGAATCGACGCCTAACCCTCACGGGCGACCCCCGCCCCGATGTCATGGGGAAGATAAGTCGACTTGACGCTACAGCGTGTTGCCGACATGTGACATTCTGCAGGAACTGCGTTTGCCACAGCGCAGCCTCCGGTATTCAGGTGGAGGCTGAACACCCCCGGCCGTCCTCACGGCCGGGGCGGCCGCTGTGACCCGTCCGCGACCTCAAGGGGGTGGCATGTCCGTAGACCTGGGCAGCGCGAAGGTGCTCGCCAACGACGCACCGCACGCCGTGCTCGACGACTGCGAAGCCATCGACACCCGCACCCTCTCCCGCTCCCTCTTCCTGCGGCTCGCCACGCTCGAACGGGACAGCGCCGAGCGTACGTACGTCCGCGACACCCTCATCGAGCTCAACCTCCCTCTGGTGCGCTATGCCGCGGCCCGCTTCCGCAGCCGCAACGAGCCGATGGAGGACATCGTCCAGGTCGGCACGATCGGGCTGATCAAGGCGATCGACCGGTTCGACTGCGAACGCGGGGTCGAATTCCCGACGTTCGCGATGCCGACCGTCGTCGGTGAGATCAAACGCTTCTTCCGCGACACCAGCTGGTCCGTCCGCGTGCCGCGCCGCCTGCAGGAGCTGCGGCTGGCCCTGACCAAGGCCAGCGACGAGCTCGCACAGAAGCTCGACCGCTCCCCGACGGTCCCGGAGTTGGCGCTCTGCCTCGGCGTCTCCGAGGAGGACGTCGTCGACGGCCTCGCCGTCGGCAACGCCTACACCGCCAGCTCCCTGGACTCCCCCTCCCCCGAGGACGACGGCGGCGAGGGCTCCCTGGCCGACCGCCTCGGCTACGAGGACACCGCGTTGGAGGGCGTCGAGTACCGCGAGTCCCTCAAGCCGCTCCTGGCCAAGCTGCCGCCGCGCGAACGACAGATCATCATGCTGCGGTTCTTCGCCAACATGACGCAGTCCCAGATCGGCGAGGAAGTCGGCATCTCGCAGATGCACGTCTCCCGCCTGCTGACCCGGACCCTGGCCCAGCTGCGCGAGGGCCTGATCGCGGACTGAGCGCCCGGCCCCGGCCGGGGCCGGCCAAAACGATACGGCGGGCGGCCGGCACCCGGCCGCGAGCCACCCCGCGGACGGCGCCCGGGCAGCGGCAGAGACATGTGGGCCCGGGCGGTGTACAGCTGACGGCCCGTCAGACACACTGGGGCGATGCGACGGAAGACGCTCGTCTCTGCGCTCTGCCTGACCGCCCTGACCGCCCTCGTCACGGGATGCGGCACCAGCGGCCGCGACGGATACGTCGCCACGGGGGCCGCCGGACCCGGCGCCTCCCGGCCCGCGGGCGGCCTCGTGCCGCCGAAGGGCGGAGTGGAGCTCGTACCGCTGGACGCGCCTTCCTCAGCAGGGCCTTCGCGATCGACCGACTCGCCCGGACGTCCGGGCGGGCGTTCGGCCGGGCCCTCACAGCGGGCCCTGCCGTCACCGCCGGCAGGCACACCGCATCCGGCCGCCGGGCCCTCGCACGGCGGCAGCGGCACCCGCGACAGCGGTGGCGACACCCGTGCGCACCCGCCCCGCCCCGCGCCTGCGGCACCGTCGGCGATACCGGCACCGGCACCCGCCGGCCCGGGCACCCCGGGCCCCGCACCGTCGGCTCCGCCGACCTCGCCGTCCGCACCGGCCCCGCCGGCCCCCGCCGCGCTCACCGTGAGCGAGCCGCGCCGCGCATCCGGTCCGGACCGGTGGTGCGAGCAGGTCGCCCTCACCTTCACCAACACCGGCGGCACCCCCGTCACCGGCGGCACCGTCAGCCTCGGCACGCACATCATCGGCGTCTTCGGCACGGACTGGGCGACGGTCACGTCCACTCATCCGCTCCCGGCCCCGATCGCCCCGGGGCAATCGGCCGACGGGACCTGGACGGTGTGCGTCGACGCCTGGCGCGTACCCCTCGGCATGCGCATCGAGACGCGCGACGTCGCCGTGGACCCGGCCCGGCCGCCGGCACAGTGACTCAGCCCAGCGCCAGCCAGACCGCGCCCGCCACCACCGCGATCGCCACGATCACGCCGATGACCAGGCCCGGCCGGGAGCCGGACCCGCTGCTGCGCCGCGCAGCGGCGGCGGCCTGCCGGCCGCCCGGGGCGGGCGCTGCGCCCTCGTCGACGAAGGCACGGAACATCTGGGTGCTGCCCGCGGGGTCGTAGGGACCCTCGGGGCTCTGATGGGGGTTGGCCATGCCCCGGACCCTAGCGAAACGGGCCCGCGGGGCGGGCACAGGGCTGCTGCTTTACGGCGGCCCGGAGAAGCCTTGAGCCTTCCTTTACCCGGTTTGCCGGGTTTTCGTTTGCCTTCAGCAACCAAACTTCTCTATGGTTGCCCAAAGCAACCTAACCTTCCGGAGCCGAGGAGCCCGTGTCATGGCCGCACAGGAGCAGTACGAGGAGCTGGCCCGGCAGCTCAGCGCCATCGGCACCGTCAAGCGCGGCCTGAGCCGGGCCCTGCCCCAGGACTGCTCCCCCGCCACCGCCATGCTCCTGAACCTGCTCAAGCAGCACGGCGACATGCGGATGAGCCGGCTCGGCGAGCTCCTGGGCATCGACGCCTCGGTGACCAGCCGGCACGTCGCCCACGCCGCCGACCGCGGCTGGATCACCCGCCGGCCCGACCCGCTCGACAAGCGGTCCCGGCAGCTGAGCCTCACCCCCAGCGGAGAGGCACTGCTGCAGGAGGTGTCCGTGCGGTACACCGACGCGCTGGCCACCTGCCTGCGCGACTGGTCCGACGACGACGTCGGCCACCTCATCGGCCTGATGACGCGGCTGCGCGAGAGCTTCGGCGAGTGCCGGCCCCGGCTGGCACCGCAGTACCACCCCGCCGGTCACGCCACCGGCAGCACGACCGCTCACCCCACCCGTACACCCGCCTGAAAACCGCAACGAGAAAAGGAAGTCCATGGCCCAGTCCACACCGGCAGGTGTGCGGGACGCCTCGGAGGACGCCGCAGGCGCCGCCGCCCCCATGACGCACCGCCAGATAATGGAGGCCCTCTCGGGCCTGCTCCTCGGCATGTTCGTGGCGATCCTCTCCTCGACGATCGTCTCCAACGCCCTGCCGGAGATCATCCACGATCTGCACGGCAGCCAGTCCTCCTACACCTGGGTCGTCACGGCCTCGCTCCTGGCGATGACCGCGTCCACCCCCCTGTGGGGCAAGCTCTCCGACCTCTTCAGCAAGAAGCTGCTGGTCCAGCTGGCCCTCGTGGTCTACGTGGCCGGCTCCGTCGTGGCCGGTCTCTCCCAGAACACCGGCATGCTGATCGCCTGCCGCGTGGTGCAGGGCATCGGCGTCGGCGGCCTCTCCGCCCTCGCCCAGATCATCATGGCCGCGATGATCTCCCCGCGTGAGCGCGGCCGTTACAGCGGCTACCTCGGCGCCACCTTCGCCGTCGCCACCGTCGGCGGCCCGCTGCTCGGCGGCGTCATCACCGACACGGACTGGCTCGGCTGGCGCTGGTGCTTCTACGTCGGCGTCCCGTTCGCCGTCATCGCGCTGATCGTCCTGCAGAAGACGCTGAAGCTGCCCGTCACCAAGCGCAAGGTCAAGGTCGACTGGCTGGGCGCCTTCTTCATCACCGCCGCCGTCACCCTGCTGCTGATCTGGGTCACCCGGGCCGGCAAGGGCAAGGACTACGACTGGATCTCCTGGCAGTCCGGCGTCATGGTCCCCGGTGCGATCCTGCTCGCCGCGCTCTTCGTCCTCACCGAGGCCAAGGCCACCGAGCCGATCATTCCGCTGCGGCTGTTCCGCAACAAGACCATCGCCCTGTCCTCGCTCGCGAGCCTCTTCGTCGGCGTCGCCATGTTCGCCGGCACCGTCTTCTTCTCGCAGTACTTCCAGCTCGCCCGCAACGAGTCGCCGACGATGTCCGGCGTGCTGACGATCCCGATGATCGGCGGTCTGTTCGTCTCGTCGACCGTGTCCGGCCAGGTCATCACCAAGACCGGGCGCTGGAAGGCGTGGCTGCTCAGCGGTGGCGTGCTGCTCACCGCGGGGCTGGGGCTGCTCGGCACGATGCGCTACGACACGCCCTACTGGCACCTGGCGATCTACATGGCCCTCACCGGCCTCGGCATCGGCATGATGATGCAGAACCTCGTGCTCGCCGCCCAGAACCAGGTCGAGCCGAAGGACCTCGGCGCCGCCAGCTCCGTCGTGACCTTCTTCCGCTCCCTCGGCGGTGCGGTCGGCGTCTCCGCGCTCGGCGCGGTGCTGGCCACGCGGGTGCCGGACTACGTCAAGGACGGCATCACGGCCCTCGGCCCGAAGGCCGCGGCCGCCATGAGCCACGGCGGTACGGGCGGGGGCGGCATCCCGGACCTCGACGCCATGCCGGCGCCGATCCGGACGGTCGTGGAGAGCGCGTACGGGCACGGCGTCGGAGACGTCTTCCTCTACGCGGCACCCTGTGCGCTGATCGCCTTCATCGTGACGCTCTTCATCAAGGAGGTCGCGCTGAAGAGCAGCGGCCCGGCCCCGGCCGCCGTCGCGGCGGCCGCGGACGAGGAACCGGCCCGGCAGGCCGGCTGACAGACCCCGGCCGGGAGCGCGCTACGAGCGGAGCCGCGCTCCCCGGCCGGAGGCCCGGGACCTGAACGGCATGGACGGTTCCGGACCATGGCCCCGGTGGGGTGCGCACGACGGCAGGGGACGGCCGGCGCACTCCCACCGGGGCCTTTGCCGTGGAGCGGGGCCGGGGCGGGAGGGGGCGGGCCCCTCCCGCCGGTTCAGCGGTTCCGCATGGCCTCGATGCCGGCGATCATCATGTCGAGCGCGAAGGCGAAGTCGCGCTCCCGCATCGCCGCGACGGAGTCCGCGCTGCGCGCGTCCATCATCTCCGCGGCCTCCTTGTACAGGTCCGTGAACTCCGGCCGGTCCGCGACCGTGTCCCTGACCTCCCTGAAGTACTCGTCCTCGGTCACCCCGGACTCCTGGTAGCGCTCCTTGGAGAGCGCCTCGACCGTGGCGAACCCGTAGACGAACTGGAAGATGACGCCGAGGACCGCGTTCGCCCCGTCCTTGGCGACCCCGATGCGCCGCTCCAGCCGCAGCGCGACGTCGGCGAACGCCATCGAGCGGGGGCCGATGTTGAGGTACTGGCCCACGAGCCGGGCCACCCAGGGGTGGGCGATGAGCATGGCGCGGTACTCCGTCGCCAGCTCCCGCACCTGATCGCGCCAGTCGGCGTCCTCGTCGCTCAGGTCGGGCGCCCGCATGTCGCCGGCCGCCCGGTCCAGCGCCAGCTCCAGCAGGTCGTCCTTGTTGTCGACGTACCAGTAGACCGACATGGCCGTCACGCCGAGCTCCGCCGCCAGGCGGCGCATCGAGAACTTCGCGAGGCCCTCGGCGTCGAGCAGCCGGACCGTGGTGGCGACGATGCGGTCCCGGTCCAGCGCCCCTTCGCCACCGGGCTCCGCCGCCTTGCGCCGGGGCGCCTTCGCCTTTTCCTCACCGGCCAGCCACACGCTGGTCCGCGGGCTCCTTGCCATGACTTCTCGCTTTCCACCGGCTGTGTGCGCACCGGCTGTGTACGTATCCGCATGCTAGAAGGGCCGGGACGGGGCAGGTGGGCCACGTCGTGCCCTCCCGCCCGGTCCCGGCCCGGGTCACCCCGTCACCGGGGTGTCAGCGCTCGGCGCGTTCCGCCCGCCGCAGCAGGACGGCCGCCAGCACGCCTCCGGCCAGTACGGCGCACGCGCCGACCAGCTGGCTGGTCTGAACGCCGGTGGCGAAGGCGTCCGAGATCGCCTCGCGCTCGTCCGCCGTGCCGGCCTTCGCCAGCGCCTCGGGCAGGGAGCCGGCACCCGCGGCGACGGCGGGGACCAGCGCCGAGAAGCGGGAGTTGAGCACCGCGCCCAGCACCGCCACGCCCAGGCCGTTGCCGGTCTCCTGCAGCGTGCCGTTGACGCCGGCGCCCACGCCGGCCTTCTCCGGCGGGATGGCCGACATGATGGCGTTCGCCATGGCCGGCATGTTGATCGCGATGCCGACGCCCATGAGGACCAGGCCCAGCAGCATCCCGCCGTAGCCGTGCGCCCCGAGGACGGCTATGGCGGCCAGACCGGCGGCCAACAGGCCCATGCCGCCCGCGATGGCGGCCGGGGTGCCGATCTTCGGCAGCAGCCGGGCACCGACGCCGGTGAAGTTGAGGACGACGATGACCAGGGCCAGCGGCGTCATGCGCAGGCCGGTCTCCAGCGGGTCGTAGTGCAGCACCAGCTGCAGGTGCTGGCCGAGCAGGAAGAACGAACCGCCCATGCCGAAGGCGACGAGGATGCCGCCCGACACGGCGCCCACGAAACGGCTGTTGCGGAAGAAGTGCATGTCCAGCATCGGGTACGGGCAGCGGGCCTCCCACAGCGCGAAGAACGCCAGCGTGACCAGGCCGACGAAGGCCGAGGTGAGCACCCGGGCGGAGGTCCAGCCGTGGGCGGGGCCGGAGATGATGGCGAAGACGACGCCCGTCATGCCGATCGTGGACAGCAGCGCGCCGAGCAGGTCGGGGCGGTCGCCCGCGGGGTTCTTGGACTCGGGCACCCACTTGAGCACGGCCAGCATGCCGAGCACGGCGACCGGCAGGTTGATCAGGAAGATCGAGCCCCACCAGAAGTGGTTGAGCAGGGCGCCGCCCACGATCGGCCCGCCGGCGAAGCCGAGCGCGCTCACCGCTCCCCACAGGCCGATGGCCTTGGGACGCTCCTCGTCGTCGAAGACCTGCACGACGACGGCCAGGGTGGTCGTCATCAGCAGGGCGCCGCCGATGCCCATGCCCGCACGGGCGGCGATCAGCTGCCCGGTGGTCTCGGAGAGCGCCGCGCCGAAGGAGCCGAGCCCGAAGAGGGCGAGGCCGAGGGCGAGGAGCTTCTTGCGCCCGTAGCGGTCGGCGGCGCTGCCGGCGGTGAGCAGGAGTCCGGCCTGGACCAGCGAGTAAGCGTTGATCATCCACTGGATGTCGGCGGTGCTGGCCCCCAGGTCCTCGGTGAGCGAGGGGATGGCGACCGTCAGCACGGTGTTGTCCAGCAGCACGGTGAGCTGGGCGAGGCAGATGACGCCGAGGACCAGCCAGCGCGTGGGAAGCCGGTGCGGCTGCTGCCCGGCCGCGGCCCCGGACGATGTGTCGGCGGTCGTCGCCGTCATGATTCCCCCCTGTACGGTGTACAACGAATGTGTTGTACACCGTACAGGGCTTCTTCTACGGCGTACAAGTTATTTATTTCCGCGGGCCGCTCAGGTCGTAGAGCGTCACCCCCGCGACGGTGGTCTCCGTGAAGTGCTCCGCCACCCAGGAGGCGACGTCCTGCGTGCCCCGGCCCCGCCCGCCCGGTGCCCCCTCGGCGGCGATGAAGTAGTGGATGCGCCCGGCCCGGACGTACGCCTGGAACTGCTGCAGCGTCGGGGACGGATCGCTTCCGTTGAAGCCGCCGACCGGCATGACCGGCTCCCCGCTCGCCAGTTGGTAACCGGCCGCGTTCTGCGAGCCGACCGTCGCGGCGGCCCAGGTGTACGAGCCGGCGTCCCGCCGCAGCGCGGCCGCCGCCGCGGCCGGCACGCGCTGCCCGCCGAGCAACCCGCCCATGCCCCCGGCCGCACCGGACCGCTCCCGGTCCGCCTGACCGGCACCCCCGGCACCCCTGGCAGGACCCCCGGTGGACGGAATGCCCCGGGGGACACCGCCGCCCCGGCGCGCCCCGCCGGGGCCGCCCGCGCCCCGGGGCGCCCGTCCGGCGGGCGGCCGCTCCCCGGGCGGCCCGCCGGCCCGCCCGAACCGCTCCCCCCGCACCGCCGGACCGGCCGTCACGATCGACCCGCCGTGCGCCGTGCCCACCGTGTCGAGCGTGTACGCCACCGGAGCCGCGAGGCAGACCGCCACGGCCGACCCGGCCACCGCCCGCGCGCCCGCGCCCGAGCCGCGGCGGACGACGAGCAGCAGCGCGCCGACGGCCACGCCGCCCGCCAGGACCGCCCACTTCAGCCACGGCAGCCACGCAGGAGTCCGGCCGAGCAGGACGTACGCCCAGGCCGCCGTGCCCGTGACCACCACCGCGAGGACCGCCCGCACCGCCGGCGCCCGCCGCCGCTCCCACAGCAGCACCGCACCCTGGCCCACCAGCGCGGCGACGTACGGGGCGAGGGCCACGTTGTAGTACTGGTGGAAGATCCCGGACATGAAGCTGAAGATGGCGAACGTCATCAGCAGCGCGCCGCCCCAGGCGAGGAACGCCGCACGCCGGACGTCGGTGCGCGCACCGCGCCGCGTGATCCACAGGCCGGCCAGCAGCAGGACGAACGCCGCCGGCAGCAGCCAGGCGATCTGCCCGCCCATGTCCGTGCCGAAGAGCCGTCCGATGCCGGTCTCGCCCCAGCGGCCACCGCCGCCGCCCGGGCCGCCGCCGACGCTGCCCGTCTCGTCGCCGTTGATGCGGCCGAGCCCGTTGTAGCCGAACGTCAGCTCCAGGAAGCTGTTGTGCTGCGAGCCGCCGATGTACGGCCGCGAGGCGGCGGGCCACAGCTCGACGACGGCCACCCACCAGCCGCCGGACACCACCATCACCAGCCCGGCCGCCAGGAGTTGCCGTACGCGCCGCCACGGCGCGGCGGGGGCGCAGACCGCGTAGAGCAGCGCCAGCGGCGGCAGGATCAGCCACGCCTGCAGCGTCTTCGTCAGGAAGCCCAGCCCGAAGCAGAGGCCCGCCAGCAGCAGCGGGCGCGTGGCCGCCTGCTCCAGCGCCCGCAGCACACAGGCCACCGCGCAGACCATGAGCAGGCACAGCAGCGCGTCGGGGTTGTTGAAGCGGAACATCAGCGCGGCCACGGGGGTGAGCGCGAGCACACCGCCGGCCAGCAGGCCGGCCGCCTCCCCGAAATGACGGCGCACGGTCCCGTGGAGCACCCCGACCGCGGCGACGCCCATCAGCGCCTCGGGCACCAGGACCGACCAGGAGTGGAGCCCGAAGAGACGGATGGACAGGCCCATCGGCCACAGCGCGGCGGGCGGCTTGTCGACGGTGATGGAGTTGCCGGCGTCGGAGGAACCGAAGAAGAGGGCCTTCCAGCTCTGGCCGCCCGCCTGCGCGGCGGCCGAGTAGAACTGGTTGGCGTAGCCGGAGGCGCTGAGGTCCCAGAGGTAGAGGACGGCGGTGCCGGCCAGGAGGACGAGCAGCCCGGCGGACGGGCGGCGGCGGAGGAAGGGGGTCAACGTGTGCTCCCTGAGGTGTTCTGCGGGAAGACCCACGCGCGCAGCAGGAGGAAGCGCAGGGCGGTCGCGGCCAGGTTGGCGACGACGAGGACGGAGAGTTCGGTGGTGTGTGCGGCGCGGCCCGCGGCCAGGCCGAGGGCGGCCAGCGAGCCGCTCGTCAGGGCCAGTCCGATCCCGAACACGACCAGCCCCTGGGCCTGGTGGCGCACGGCCCGCTCCCGGCCGTGCACCCCGAAGGTGAACCGCCGGTTGGCGGCGGTGTTGCCGAGGGCGGTCAGCAGCAGGGCGACGGCGTTGGCCACCTGCGGGCCGGCACCCGCGCCCGTGCGCAGCAGCGAGTACAGCGCCAGGTAGGCGAGCGTCGAGAGCACGCCGACCGCACAGAAGCCCAGCACCTGCCGGGCCAGGCCGCGCGGTACGCCCGGCACCGTGCGGTCGCGGGGGTCGTCGCCGAAGGGCCGGGCCAGCCGGTCGAGCGGCAGCCGTCCCGTGGCCAGGGCCCGCCCGACGCGCCACACGCCGCGCAGGTCCTCGGCGGCGGTGCGCACGATGTGCACCGAGCTGTGCGGGTCGTCGACCCAGTCGACCGGCACCTCGTGGATGCGCAGCCCCGCGCGCTCGGCCAGCACGAGCAGTTCGGTGTCGAAGAACCAGCCCGTGTCCTCGACGAGCGGCAGCAGCCGGTCGGCGACGTCCTTGCGCACGGCCTTGAACCCGCACTGCGCGTCGGAGAAGCGCGCGGCCAGGCCGGTGCGCAGGATGAGGTTGTACGCGCGCGAGACGAACTCCCGCTTCGGCCCGCGCACCACCCGCGAGCCACCGGCCAGCCGGGACCCTATGGCCAGGTCGGAGTGGCCGGAGATCAGCGGGGCGACGAGCGGGAAGAGGGCGTTGAGGTCGGTCGACAGGTCCACGTCCATGTAGGCCAGCACGGGCGCCTCCGACAGCGACCACACCGTTCGCAACGCCCTCCCGCGCCCCTTGCGTTCCAGCCGTACGGCGGTGACCTCCGCGACGGCGTCGTCGAGGGCGGCGGAGATGTCCGGGGTGCGGTCGGTGCTGGCGTTGTCGGCGATGGTGATCCGGAAGGCGAACGGCAGGGTGGCCGTCAGGTGTGCGTGGAGCCGGCGCACGCACGCTTCGAGGTCGCGCTCCTCGTTGTGAACGGGCACGACGACGTCGAGGACGATGCCGTCGAGGGGGAGGGGCGTACGGGCCGGGAGGGGTGGCGGTTGCCGTGTCGTCCGGGTCATGGCCCCGACCCTGTCGCGTGGCGCTGTCCCGGCCGTGTGGAGCGCCTGTGCGCGGGCTGTGGATCACGCCCGGCCGGGGTCGCCCTGCGCGGTGCGGTCAGGCCCCGCCGTGCACCGGCAGCTCCACCGTGAAGACGGTCCGGCCGGCGGCACTGGCCGCCGCGACGCGGCCCCCGTGCGCCGTGACGACCGCCCGTACGATCGCCAGGCCGAGCCCCGTGCCGCCGGCGTCGGTGCGGGCGCGGGACGCATCGCCGCGTGCGAAGCGCTCGAAGACCCTCGGCAGGACCGCTTCCGGTATCCCCGGCCCGTCGTCCTCGACCTCCACCACCGCGCACCGGCCGTTCCCCGGCCGCACGCGCGCCGTCACGGTCGTCCCCGCCGGGGTGTGCGTCCGCGCGTTGGCCAGCAGGTTCACCAGCACCTGGTGCAGCCGCCCGGCGTCCCCGCACACGCGCACCGGCGCGTCGGGGCCCGGCAGGTCCAGGCGCCACGCGTGCCCGGGGCCCGCCGCGCGCGCGTCGCTGACGGCGTCGACGACGAGCGGGGAGAGGTCCACGTCCGCGCGCTCCAGCGGGCGCCCGGTGTCCAGGCGGGCGAGCAGCAGCAGGTCCTCCACCAGGCCGGTCATCCGCTGTGCCTCGGATTCGATGCGGCCGAGGGCGTGCCGGGTGGCCGGGCCGGTCCGCTCGGGGCCGCGCCGGGTGAGTTCGGCGTAACCGCGGATGGAGGCCAGGGGGGTGCGCAGTTCGTGCCCGGCGTCGGCCACGAACTGCCGTACGCGCGTCTCGCTCTCCTGCCGGGCCGCCAGGGCCGAACCGACGTGTCCGAGCATGCGGTTGAGCGCCGCGCCGACCTGCCCGGCCTCGGTCCGGGGGTCCGCTTCCGCTTCCGGTACGCGCTCGTGCAGGGCCACCTCGCCGCTGTGCAGCGGCAGTTCGGCGACGCGCGTGGCGGTGGCGGCGACGCGGCGCAGCGGCCGCAGGGCCAGGCGTACGATCGCGCCGGCCGCGAGCCCGGCCGCGACCAGGCCGGTCGCGGTGACGCAGACCTCGACCAGGACGAGGGTGTTCAGGGTCTCCTGCACGGCGGCGGTGGGGATGCCGACGAGGTAGGCCGTGCCGTCGGGGGCGGTCACGGACGTGACCCGGTACCGGCCGCGGCCGGGCAGGTCCACCTCGTGCGGCCCGCCGTCGCGCGGCAACCGGGCGAGGGCGTCGCCCTGGGCCGCGGTGAGCGGCTCCAGTTCGGGGAAGGCGGGGCGGCCGCCGTCCGGCTGGATGCTGACGGCCGCCCGCAGCACCCGGCCGCCGTCGCCGGTCACCGCCCCGACCGTGCCGATGGGCTGGCCGCCCGCCTTGAGGAAGCGCAGCGGATCGGTGTCGTCGTGGGGCGCCGGGGCGCGGTGCCCGGCGGCGCGCCGGGCCACTTCGCCGAGCTGGGTGTCGAGCTGCCCGTAGAGGTAGCTGCGCAGCACGATGGTGGTGACGGTCGCGATCACCGCGCAGACGACGGCGACCAGGGCGACGGTGGACAGGACCAGGCGGGTGCGCAGGGGCCGGGGACGCCTGCTCACGCGGACGCGGCGGGCGGTGCGGCGGGGGCGGCCGCGGGCTTGATGAGGTAGCCGGCCCCGCGCCGCGTGTGGATCATGGGCTCGCGCCCGGCGTCGATCTTCCGGCGCAGGTAGGAGATGTAGAGCTCGACGACGTTGGCCTGCCCGCCGAAGTCGTACGACCAGACGCGGTCGAGGATCTGCGGCTTGCTGAGCACCCGGCGCGGATTGCGCATGAGGAAGCGCAGCAGCTCGAACTCGGTGGCGGTCAGGTGGATCCCGGTACCGCCCCGGGTGACCTCGTGGCTGTCCTCGTCGAGGACCAGGTCGCCGACGGTCAGAAGGGAGTCGCCGCGCGGCGCCACCGCCCGCGACCTGCGCAGCAGGCCGCGCAGCCGGGCGACGACCTCCTCCAGGCTGAACGGCTTGGTGACGTAGTCGTCGCCGCCGGCGGTGAGCCCGGCGATGCGGTCCTCGACGGAGTCCTTGGCGGTCAGGAAGAGCACCGGCACGTCGGGCCGGTCGTGCCGCAGCCGGCCCAGCACGGCCAGGCCGTCCATGTCGGGGAGCATCACGTCGAGGACGACGGCGTCCGGCCGGAACTCCCGGGCGCAGCGGACCGCTTCGGTGCCGTCGGCGGCCGACCGCACGTGCCAGCCCTCGTAGCGCAGGGCGAGGGAGAGCAGGTCGGCGAGCGGCGCCTCGTCGTCGACGACCAGGACGCGTACGGGGCTTCCGTCATCGTGCAGCAGCTGGGTACGCCCTTGGGGCGAGGCGGTGGTCGGCATGGTGACGATGGTGGGAGCGGCGGGTGAGAGGGGTCTTTCCCCACTCTGTGAATCGTCTGAGAATCCGGGGGCGGTGATTTCGGCCCCGGCCGCGCCGCCCGCGGGCCGGATGCCCGCGGGCCGGATCCGGGTCCGGGAACGCCACAGGCCCGGTACCAGTGGTACCGGGCCTGTGGTCTTAGTAGCGGGGACAGGATTTGAACCTGCGACCTCTGGGTTATGAGCCCAGCGAGCTACCGAGCTGCTCCACCCCGCGACGGTCGGACTTCCGGGACCGATATCGGCTCCGGTTGTCCGGCTGTGCGCTCGGCAGGATTCGAACCTGCAACCTCTTGATCCGTAGTCAAGTGCTCTATCCGTTAAGCTACGAGCGCTCGGCTTTCCGGCGGACTTTCTTGCCGGTCGGCGTTGCGTGGACAACATTACATGAACCTCGCCGCCAGACGAAATCCCTTACCGACACCCCTTCTGACCTGCGAAAACAGCCCATACGCAAGATCGCGCGAGGCGGTGGCGGAAGGTCTCGGCCCACGGCGCGCCCATGCAAAAGCCCCGGCCGTCACAAGGACGACCGGGGCTTCCGGCGACTGCGGAGGCGGAGGGATTTGAACCCTCGATGGGCTTTAAGACCCAAACCGCATTAGCAGTGCGGCGCCATAGACCGGACTAGGCGACGCCTCCAGCTACATCCGCGCATGCGCGGGTGTCGCGTGCAGATGATGACACAGCCCTGGGGCTCGCCACCAATCGCACCCTACGGTACCGGGCGACGGCTGCCCTGGGCAAAGGGCGTTACCGGCGCGCAACGCGGGGCGCTCCGGCGCGTTAGTTCGTCACGAGGGGTCCGGCCCGGATTCCGGCCGCCCGTCCCCGTCCCACTCGCATCCCCCGGGAGTCTCCGCATGTCACTCCGCCGCGTCGCCCTCGCCGCCGCGCTGGCCGCCCCGCTCCTCGCCGCCACGGCCGTCGCCACGGCCGCCCCGCTTCCGCTGGGCGGCGCCGACGGGCCGGACCGCGGCGGCGACCACCTCACGATCACCGTCAGGGACACCGGCTCCCACGACGGCACGTTCGAGCTGTACTGCCACCCGGCCGGCGGCACCCACCCGCGCGCCAAGGAGGCGTGCGAGCAGCTCGACGGGCAGACGCAGTGGGGCAGGGACCTCTTCGCACCCGTGCCGAAGGGCCAGATGTGCACGATGCTCTACGGCGGCCCGGAGCGGGCGCACGTGAGCGGCACCTGGGCGGGCCGGCCGGTGAACGCCGACTTCAACAGGAAGGACGGGTGCGAGACGGCGCGGTGGAACAAGTTCTCCATCGTGTTCGGGGAGTCGAAGGGCTCGCCGAAGAAATCGGTCGTGCAAACCGGTCGGGAGTGACGCCGAGGTCACCACGAAGGCGGACACGAGGGGCATGTCCGGCCTGCCCGAGACGCCCGGCAGCCACCCGGTGACGGCCTCAGGCACACCCGTCATCCGCAGTAGCGCCCGTAACGGCAGCCCGTAGACTTCCCCTCAATGACAGGCCCCGAGGCGGCGCAAACCCGCCCGGAGCGGTCGGCAAGGTGCGGTATTCAGGGAGGAAGCGTCGTCGTGAGCAGCAGGCCATCCCGAGGCGCTGCTCGCCTCGCAGCCATACTCGACGCCCTGCCCGATGCCCTGTTGCTGGTCAACTGCAACGGCACGGTCGTCAACGCCAACCACATCGCGCTGGAGACGTTCGAGGTGCCCGGCACCGGTCTCGTCGGACGCGGGCTGCTCGACCTGCTGCCCGACTTCGACTCGCGGCGCATCCCCGGCGGACTGCGGCCGCCGCGCGACGACGCCGACGGCGGGCGCACCAAGCCCACCCGGATGATCGCCCGGCGCACGGACGGCACCCAGTTCCCCGTCGAGGTGACCAGCGCCAACCTCGACGGCCGCACCCCGTACGCGGAGCCGCACGCCTCCTACGACGACGAGCTGCTCATGCTCGTCGTCCGCGACCTGACCGGCACCGTCGACACCGAGGCCGAGCTCGCCCGCTCGCAGCGGCAGACCGAGATGATCCTGCGCGCGGCGGCGGAGGGCGTCGTCGGCGTGGACACCGCCGGCAAGGTCGTCCTCGTCAACCCCTCGGCGGCGCAGATCCTCGGCTACCGCGCGAGCGACCTCGGCGGGCGCGAGCTGCACCCCCTCATCCACCACTCCCGCACGGACGGCACGCCGTTCCCGTACGAGGAGTCGCCCATCGCCGACACCCTGCGCTCCGGCCGCAAGCACCGGGTGCGCGGGCAGGTGCTGTGGGCCAAGGACGGCCGCGCGGTGCCGGTCGACCTGACGACCGCGCCCGTGCGCGACGGCGACCAGCTCGTCGGCGCCGTGATGACCTTCACCGACCGGCGTCCGTACGACGCCCTGGCCGCGCGCCACGCCCAGCTGCTGGCCACGCTGGACAGCTCCCTGCGCGGTCCCCTCGACCAACTCCGCGCCGAACTGGGCACCTTGGCCGACGACCCGGCCGGCCAGCTCTGGCCCGAGGCCAACCAGATCCTGCACCACCTGGCCGCCGGCTACGCGCGGATGACGACGCTCGTCGACAACGTCCTCGCCTACCAGCGGCTGGACGCCGGGCAGGACAAGCTCGACCGGAAGAAGGTCAAGCTCGACGAGGTCGTCGCGGCCGGCGTCGACGGCGCGGTCGAGCTGATCGGCCCCGGGCGGGCGCAGTTCGCCGTCCACGCCCCGGCGATCGAGGCCGAGGTGGACGCCGGGCGGTTCGCACAGGCGCTCGCGCACCTGATCGCGGACGTCGCCGGCGTCGACGCCACGGGCTCGACGTCCACCTCCGCTTCCGGTTCCGGTCCGGGCTCCGGCGACTCGACGATCGTCGTCGCGGCGGCGCAGCGCGGCGACGTCGTGCGTGTCGAGGTCCGCGGCCCGTACCCCGGCGGCGACCCGGTGCACGGCCCGCTGGTGCGCGGCATCGTGCGCCGGCACGGCGGCGTGCTGCAGACCCACGACCTGCCCGGCACGTCGGGCGGCAAGGCGTACGTCCTGGAGGTCCCGGTCTCGGCCGACGCGGGCCCGGTCCCGGCGTCCGCCCAGCCGCAGGGGCCGGACACCGAGAACCTGACGACCGTCATGCCGATGCCGACGCAGCGCGCGCGGGGCATGAGCCCGGACGCCGAGCCGCAGGGCGGCAGCCTCGGCCAGGACGCCGCGCAGAGCGCACAGGGTGCGCAGGGCGGTGGCCGGCGGGCGCGCCGCGCGGAGCCGCCGGCGGCCGAGGCCGACGGCGCCGGCACCGGCGGCACGGCTGCGGGCCCCGCGGCCGCACAGCAGCCGACCGGACGGCGGCGCGGCCCCGCCCGCCCGGAAGAGGACTCCGGCGAGGGCGGGAGCGAGCGACCCGGCGCGGGACTCGTACCGCCGCAGGCCACGGGCGCGCCGACCGGGCGCCGGGCGCGCCGCGAGGCGGCGGGCGAGGCCGCGGGCTCCGCGTTCGCGCTGCCGCCGGCCGAGGCGGACCGCCCGGCCGAAGCCGCCGAGGCGACGGCGCCGACGGGCCGACGGGCCCGCCGCGGCGTGGCGGAGGCCGCACCGGAGGCCCAGATCCCCAGCCAGGCGACGGACGAATCGTCCGCTCCGCGCACGGCGTTCGCGCTGCCGCCGGCGGACGCCGACCGCACGCCGGAATCCCCGGCGTCCCCCGTCTCCCCCGTGTCTCCCGCGGACGAGCCGCCCGCCTACACCCCCCGCGGTGGAACGGACGCCTTCCTGGGCTCCCCCCGCCCCACCCGTCCCCGCCCGAACCCCGACCCCGTGGAGCCGACGGCACCGGGTGCGGGGGCGGTGGCGTACGGGCCGGACGGGGTGCCGGTGCCGGCCGGTGAGAACGCACGGCCGCAGGGTGCGGGCAGCGTGCCGACGCCCCGCGCCGACGGCGCCCCCACGGCCGGTGGCGGCGGTGTGCCGGTGCCCGGCGGTAGTGGCGCGCCCGTGCCAGGGCCGGGCGGTGCGCCGATGAGCGGTGCCCACGGGGCAGGTGGCCGCGGTGCGCACATCGCTGACGGCGGCGGCGTACCCGTGCCCGGCGCCGGTGGCGCGCCCGTTCCGGGGCCGGGCGGTGCGCCGATGAGCGGTGCGCACGGGACAGGTGGCCGCGGTGCGCACATGGCTGACGGCGGCGGCGTACCCGTGCCCGGCGCCGGTGGCGCGCCCGTGCCGGGGCCCGGCGGTGCGCCGATGAGCGGTGCCCACGGTGCGCATGTGGCCGGACCCGGTGGTGCGCCTGCGCCGGGGCCGGGCGGCGCGACGACGAACAGTGCGGCCGGTCCCGGCGGTGCGCCTACGGCCGGTGTGGTGCCCGTCCCGGGGCCGGGCGGTACGGCGACGAACGGTCCGGACGGCCCGCACGGCACCGGTCCCGCCGGTGCGCATGTGGCCGGTGGTGTGCCGGTGAGCGGTGCGGGCGGCGGGCCTGCCGCCGCCCGGAGCGGGGCGCCGGGGCCCGTGCAGGGCCGGGCACAGGTGACCGGCAGCGGCAGCGCGCCCCTGGCCGTAGCCGATGGCGCACCGGCGCCCGGGCAGGGCGCTGCGCCCGCCGCCGGCGCCGGAGGCGTACCGGTGCCCGGGCAGGACGGTGGGCCTACGGGCGGCGGCGTCGCTGTGCCCGCGGCCGGTGGCGCCGGTACGAACGGCGCGACCGCCCCGGCCCGGCCGGGCCCGGACGTTTCCGACGCCTACAACGACGGCGGCCCGCAGCCGCAGGGCGTGGCCGTACCCGGCAACGGCGGGACGTCCCCCCACGCCGGCCCCGCCGCGGGTGCGCAGAGCCCCGAGGGCGAGGACGGTTCCGCCGAGGCATACCGCTTCGAGGTCCCGCCGGCGGGCGGCGAGGCCGCCGCCCCCGTCCCGACCGGCCGGCGCCGTGCGCGGCGCGCGCTCGCGGAGGAGCCGGGGGCCGCGCCGAAGCAGGCCGGTGCCGAGGCCCCGGCCGCGCGGCCCATCAGCGTGCGGATGCTGGGGCAGGGTCCCGGCACGGGCGAGACCCCGGCTCACGGAACCCCTTCCGCCGGCTCCGGCCGCCGCCGCAAACTGGCGAACCCGGCCGAGGGCGAGCGCGAGGCGCAAGCCGCCCAGGCGCAGGCACAGGTGCAGGCCCAGGCACAGGCCCGCCCGGACGCCCCCGCCGCTCCCCCGGCCCCCGCGGCCCCGGCCGCGCCCGGCAACGGCACCGCCCGCCCGCACCCCCTCGGGGCCCCCGAAGGCCGTGCCTTCGCCATAGGGGCACCGGACGAGGGCGCCGAGGGCCCGGAGCCGCTCGACGGGCCGAACGGCGCGGTCGAGGTCGTGGAGGCCGTCCGCCCGCCGATGGACGACGAGTTGCCGCCGGAGCCACTGGACAACCCGCGCCGGCTGCTCGTGTGGCCGGCCCCCGACGAGTCCACCGAGAAGGCGCTGACCGAGCGCGGCTACCGCCCGGTGATCGTGCACTCCCGCGAAGAGGTGAACGCGCAGATCGCCGCGTACCCGGCGGCGCTGTTCGTCGACCCGCTGACGGGCCCGATCACCCGGACCGCGCTGCAGTCGCTGCGCGAGGCGGCGGTCGCGGCCGAGGTGCCGGTGCTGGTGACGGCGGGCCTGGGGCACGCGACGCGGGAGGCCGCCTACGGCGCCGACCCGGCCGTCCTGCTCAAGGCCCTCGCGCCGCGCGACAGCGAGATGCACCCGCCGCGGGTGCTGCTGATCGAGGAGCACGAGCCGATCGCGAACGCGCTGACCGCGACGCTGGAGCGGCGCGGGATGCACGTGGTGTGCGGGGCGACGGACGCGGAGGCGGTGACGCTCGCCGCGCAGACGCGCCCGAACCTGGTCGTCATGGACCTGATGCAGGTGCGGCGCCGTCGCGCCGGCATCGTCGACTGGCTGCGCGGGAACGGCGCGCTGAACCGCACGCCGCTGGTCGTCTACACGTCCGCCGACATCGACCCGTCGCAGCTGCCGCGCCTGGCGTCCGGCGAGACGGTCCTCTTCCTCGCGGAGCGCTCGACGAGCGCCGAGGTGCAGGGCCGCATCGTGGACCTGCTGGCGAAGATCGGTACGAACTGACGCCCTTGCGGGGGCGCACCGCCCGGCCGCCGGGCCGTCGGACTGCCCGAACGCCGGGCCGTCGGACTGTCCCGGCAGGCCGGCCGCCGGGGCGGCCCTACGCCTCGCGGCCGGTCAGGCGGCGTGCGGCCGCGCGGACGGACGCGCGCAGCCGGGCCGCGTCCTCGTCCGTGTCGCCGATGAGGATGCGCCGCATCTGCGGCTGCACGGTGGCCCACGACGCCAGGGCGATCATCATGAAGAGCAGGTCGGGCGCCGGGATGCGGGCGTCGACGACGCCCTCGGCCTGCGCCTCGGCGAACACGGCGACCTTGCGCTCGTAGTGGCGCTTGCGCTCCTCCTCGTGCGGGATGCCGTCGGCGCCGTACTCCAGCCCCTCCCAGAAGACCAGCCTGATCAGCTCGGGATGGGCGGCGTGGTAGTCCATGAGGCGGTCGATCCACCCGTCGGGATCCTCGGCGTCGACGGGGATGGCGGCGGCCAGCTCCATGAGGCGCCGCTCCAGGACCTGGGAGAAGAGCTCGGCCTTGTTGCCGAAGTAGGCGTAGATCAGCTGCTTGTTCGCCCTGGCCTCGCGGGCGATGCGGTCGATGCGGGCGCCGGCGATGCCGTGAGCGGCGAACTCGGCGGTGGCCGCCTCGAAGATGCGGGCCTTGGTGGCCTCGGGATCCCTGACTCCTGCCATGCGGAACAGAGTAACCAACTATTTGGTTGACATCCCCCGCCACGCACTGCCACTTTTAACCAACCAGTTGGTTGCAACTCAGGGGGAGCACCCGCACCGATGACCGCCACCCGTCAGGAACAGTCCGTCGCGCCCGCCGGCACGTCCGCCGACCCCTCCGCCGGCCTGCCCACCGGCCCCTCCTCGGGCCGGCCGGCCCGCGCCGAACGCCGCAGCGGCCCGTTGCTCGCCGTCATCGCCCTGTGCACGGCGGTCACCGCCGCCAACATCTACCTCGCCGCCCCGCTCCTCGGCCTGATCGCCCGTGACTTCGGGGCCTCCCCCTCGTCCGCCGGCTGGATCGCCTCCATCGCCCAGCTCGGCTACGCCGTCGGCCTGCTGTTCTTCGCACCGCTCGGGGACACCGCCGACCGCCGCCGGGTCGTGGGCGTCCTCTCCACCGTGGCCGGTGCGGCCCTGGTCGCCGCCGCGTTCGCCCCCGGCCTGCCCGCCCTGGCCGCGGCCGTGCTGGTGGCCTGCGCCGCGACGGTCGTACCGCAGCTGCTCGTACCGCTCGTCGCCGAACGCGCCCCGGCCGACCGGCGCGGACGGCACGTGGCGGCGGTGGTGGCCGGGCTGTTCACCGGCATCGTCGCGGCCCGGGTGCTGGGCGGGCTCGCGGGTCAGGCGTTCGGCTGGCGCGCCGTCTTCCTCGGCGCGGCGGCGCTGACGGTCGCCGTCGGCCTGCTGACCGCGGCCCTCCTGCCCGCGGAGACCCGCCCGCGCGCGGCCGCCCGTCCCCTCAAGGCGATAGCCGGGATGCCGGGCCTCCTGGCCGCCTCGGCCGACCTGCGGGCCGCCTGCCTGCGCCAGGGCGGCCTGTTCGGCGCCTGGAGCTCCCTGTGGACGACCCTCACCCTGCTCCTGACGACGTCCGGCCCGTACCACCTCTCGCCCGGCACGGCGGGTCTCTTCGGTCTCTTCGGCCTCGTCTCCACCGCGGTCGCCCCGGTCTCCGGCACCCTCATCGACCGCTTCGGCCCCCACCGCGTGATCACCACCGCCTACGCCCTGACGGCGCTGTCCCTGCCGCTGTTCTGGCTGGGCGGCCACGCCCTGTGGGCGCTGTGCGCCGGCGCCGTCCTCATCCACGCGGGCCTGATGGCCGGTCAGGTCGCCAACCAGACACGAGCCCTGGCCGCCACCGCGAAGCCCGCCGCGGCCAACACCGCCTACGTCGTGTCCGCCTTCATCGGCGGTGCCTCCGCCTCCGCGCTGGCCGGCCCGGCCTTCAGCCACTGGGGCTGGAGCGGCGTCTGCGGCATCGCGGCGGCCTCGGTGGCCCTGGGCTGGGTGGGCAGCGCCCTGGCCTCCCGCACCCGGCAGGCGTGAGCAACGCGCCGTGCGCGGCCGGGGACCGGACACGCCGACCGGTGCCGGGCATCCGGGCCCGGCACCGCGGACGCGGGAAAAATATTTTTCCGCGTCCGCGTCACATCCTCGTGTCGCGATCCGTCAGGTGAGTGACGGACACGAAAGAGGGTGGCGCGACGAGCGCGGCCCGGCCACCAGGAGGACATGACCGTGAACGCCCGGATGAAGAACCCCACCGAGGTCCTGCCCGACGCGATGAAGGGCGTGCAGAACATCTTCAAGGCCGTGCACCAGGGCGGCGTGCCGCAGGCGGTCCTGGAACTGGTCCACCTGCGCGCCAGCCAGATCAACGGCTGCAGCGCGTGCGTGTACGGGGGCGTGGCCAGTGCCAAGAAGGCCGGGGAGACCGACGAGCGGCTGCACGCCGTCGCGGCCTGGCGCGAGGCGCCCTTCTTCACCGACGCCGAGCGCGCCGCGCTCGCGCTGGCCGAGGCCGCCACGCGGCTCGCCGACCGGTCCGGGGTGCCCGACGACGTCTGGGACGAGGCCGCCGACCACTTCGACGAGCAGCAGCTCTCCGCCATCATCCTGATGGTCGCCCTGACGAACTTCTTCAACCGCCTCAACGTCACCGTCCAGGCGCCCGCGGGCCAGACCTGGAGCTGACGGACCCCCACCGGGGGGCACCGGCCGGCCGCACCGGCGCCCCCGGACGAGGTGCCGGAAGAAGGGCTCAGGCCGCGTGGCCGCCGTCCACGGCGAACTCGGCGCCGGTGACGTAGCGCGCCTCGTCGCTCGCGAGGTAGGTGACCATCGACGCCACCTCGTCGGGCGTGCCGAACCGGCCGAGGGCGGTCATCGCGCTCTGGCCCTCGGCGTACGGGCCGTCCGCCGGGTTCATGTCGGTGTCGACCGGGCCCGGGTGGACGATGTTCGCGGTGATGCCGCGGCCGCCCAGCTCCCGCGCCAGCGCCTTCGTCAGCCCCGTCAGCGCCGCCTTGCTCATCGCGTAGAGGGTGCCGCCCGGACCGGGGACCCGCTGCGTCATGCAGCTGCCGATGGTGATGATCCGCCCGCCCCGCGGCATCAGCCCGGCGGCGGCCTGCGCGGCCAGGAAGCCGCCGCGCACGTTGACGGCCAGCACCCGGTCGACGTCGGCCGGTACGAGCTGGTCGATGGGGCCGAGCACACCGACCCCGGCGTTGTTGACCAGCACGTCCAGCCGGCCGAAGGTCTCCGCCGTCCGCCGCACCGCCTCGGCGGGGGCCACGGCGTCGCCCGCGTCGGCCCGTATCGCCAGGGCGCGCCGGCCCCGGGCCTCGATCCCGCGGACCACCGCCGCTGCCGCCTCCTCGTCGGCCACATAGGTGATCGCCACGTCCGCGCCCGCCGCGGCCAGCCGCAGTGCCACCGCCGCGCCCATGCCGCGGCTGCCACCGGTCACCAGAGCCGTCTTGCCGTTCATGATGCTGCCCTCCCTGAACTGGTTACGCATTCAATGAAATCGGGAGGGGTGGAGCGGTGCTGGCGGGAATCGGACCTGGCGTCACGGCGCGGGGAGCAGCGTGCGCAGCCACGCCTCGCAGGCCAGGGTGGGTTCGAGGGTGAGCAGGGACTCGACGGTGGGGTGCGGGGCGCGCAGGGCCGCGCGGACCGCGGTGTCGTCGACGAGGCCGAGGCGGGCGAGCTCGGAGCCGTCGAAGAGGGCGAGCAGGGCGCGGCGGTGCCGGCGGAATCCGTACAGGGCGTCCTCGTCGTCCGGGCCCCGCCGCGCGGGGCGGGCGCCGGGCCCGTCCGGGAGCAGGTCGCGCACGGCCTCGGCCAGCAGGGGTTTGCGGCGGTGCGGCGCGGCGCGCTCGTGGGCGGGGACGGCGAGGGCGGCTTCGATCACCCGGTCGTCGAGGCAGGGCGCGGCGAGCCGGATGCCGTGGGCGGCCGCCAGGCGCGTCGCGTAGCCGACGGCGGCTCCGGCCCGGCGGATGCGCTCCAGGGTGCGGTGGGTGCCGCGGTCCGGTGCCAGGGGTTCGTACGAGGCGTCGATGAGGACCTCCCGCGAGGTGTACACCGCGTCGGCGGTGACCCAGCCGGGCATGCGGAGCTCGGCGGTCCAGCCCAGCTGGGGCCGGTCGGGACGGGGCGGCGCGGAGGTGAGGCGGTCGGCGCCGTGGGTGAGCCAGGCCGGGAAGTCCTTGGAGTCGGCGACGGCCCGCCACGTCGCGATCAGCGGCCAGCGTGCCTCGGCACGGCGCTCCCTGAGGTGCCGGACGGCGATGCGGGGGTGTGTACGGGCGAGGGTGTGGAGATGGGCCGCGGGCGGGGTGAACAGCTCGTCGCCGCCGTGGCCGCCGAAGTGCAGCCGTGATCCCCTGGCCGCCATCTGGCGGGCGGCCTCCTCGAAGCGGGCGGCCGCCCGGACCCAGTGGGCGGGCTCGGCGGGCAGGACGCCCGTCCCCCGGTCGAGGCCCGCGTACAGCGCCGGGGAGCGGTCGTGGCGCAGCAGCACGTGCTCGTCGCCCGCCCCGGGCGGCTGCCCGGCCGCCTCGTCGTCGGCGCCGCGCCGCTGCATCCGTACGGTGATCAGGCGGCGGTCGGGGGCGGCCGCCAGGTGGGCCACCGCCGCGGAGTCCATCCCGCCCGAGTCGTCGGCGCTGACCACGCCGCCGGCGACGCGGCCCCGGGCCCGCACCGCCGCGGCCAGGGCCTCGCGCAGCAGCGGCGCGCCCTGGTCGAGGGACAGCAGCGGTTCGGGAGGCTCCCACCAGCGGGCGGTGCGCGCCGTGCCGTCGGGGTCGACGATCAGACAGCTGCCGGGGGCGACGGCGTCCACGCCGCGCCACAGGGTCCTCTCCCGCAGCGGGTGCGGGACGCCGGGTCTCATCAGGCGCAGGGCCAGCAGCCGTTCGTCGATGTGCGCGGTCGTCGTACGGGCCAGCGCGTCGGGGCGGTCGGCAGCGACCGTCACCCCGGCCACCCGGGCGCGGTACACCGACCGCACCCCGGCGACGCCGCCCTGGATGCGCACCCGGCCGCCCGCGGACGCGAGGAGGTGGGCGCTGCCGGGCAGGCGGCGGGCGAGCTCGTCGAGGCCCGTCACGTCCCTCAGTCTGCCGGCGGCGGCCTTCAGCTCGGCCCGGGCGAGGGGGCAGTCCCCGATCACCGCGATGCGGGTGCGTCCCGCCGTGGCCACCGCCACCGCGCCGTCGGGCCACCGCCCCACGAGCCACGGGCGGCCGGAGGCGTGGCCGATGACCCGCGGCCCGGGGGCGCGCAGGGCGGCCAGCGCCGCGCGCCCCGCGTCGCCGTCCGGGAGGACGAGGAACGCGACGTCGGCGGGCGGCGCACCGACGGACGTCCCCCCGGCCGTATCGGTGCGCAACTCCATGCGGCGTTCCTCCCGTTCCTGTCGGCGCCACGGGGACGCCACACGGTGTTAACGGTAAGTAGTCACGTGAATGCGGTACAACGCCCGCGGGCGGCGCCCCGAGTCTCGTCGTGCACCACGTTCACTCACGCGCGCCCCCGGCGCACGCGTTGCGCCAACATTCCCCACCGTTCCGGAATGTGGCGGACTCATTTCCTCCGGGTAGTGACTTACCGCCGGATACGCAAGCAGAATCACCGGGAACTACCCTCGCGTCACGACGCGCAGAATGGGGAGGCCCCCGGTGCAGAGCACGATGCAGGACGTACCGCTGACCGTCGCACGGATACTGGCCCACGGGGCGCGGATCCACGGCAGTGCCCAGGTCACGACCTGGACAGGCGACGGCGCGCCGCAGCGGCGCAGCTTCGCCGAGGTCGGCGGGCGGGCCACGCAGCTCGCGCACGCGCTCCGCACCCTCGGAGTGGCCGAGGGCGAGCCCGTCGCCACGCTCATGTGGAACAACGCCGAGCACGTGGAGGCTTACCTCGCGGTCCCCTCCATGGGCGCCGTCCTGCACACCCTCAACCTCCGCCTCCCTCCCGAGCAGCTCGTCTGGATCGTCCGGCACGCCGCCGACCGCGTCGTCCTCGTCAACGGCTCGCTGCTGCCGCTGCTCGCCCCGCTGCTGCCGCACCTGGACTGCGTCGAGCACGTCGTCGTCTCCGGCCCCGGGGACCGCTCCGCGCTGGCCGGCGTGCGCCCGCAGGTGCACGAGTACGAGGACCTCGTCGCGGGCCACCCCGCCGACCACTACCCCTGGCCGGAGCTGGACGAGCGCCAGGCGGCCGCGCTCTGCTACACCTCGGGGACGACCGGCGACCCCAAGGGCGTGGTCTACAGCCACCGTTCGATCTACCTCCACGCGATGGAGGTCAACGCCGCCGCCTCCTTCGGGCTGACGCCCGCCGAGGTCTGCCTGCCCGTCGTGCCGATGTTCCACGTCAACGCCTGGGGCCTGCCGCACGCCGCGTTCATGGCCGGCACGTCGCTGCTCATGCCGGACCGCTTCCTGCAGCCCGCCCCGCTCGCCGACATGATCGAGTCCGAGCGCCCGACCGTGTCCGCCGGCGTGCCGACGATCTGGCAGGGGCTGCTCGCCGAACTCGACGCGCGCCCGCGCGACATGACCTCGCTGCGCACCGTGATCAGCGGCGGTTCCGCCTGCCCGCCGTCGCTGATGAAGGCGTTCGAGGAGCGGCACGGGCTGACGCTCGTCCAGGCGTGGGGCATGACCGAGACCTCACCGCTGGGCTCGGTCGCCTTCCCGCCGGCCGGGCTGAGTGGCGAGGAGGCGTGGCCGTACCGCATCACCCAGGGCCGGATGCCGGCGTCGGTGGAGGCCCGGCTGGTGGGCCCGGGCGGGGACGTCCTGCCGTGGGACGGCCGGTCGGCCGGTGAGCTGGAGGTGCGCGGGCCCTGG
Organism: Streptomyces cinnamoneus; assembly: GCF_014650495.1. Lineage (GTDB taxonomy): Bacteria > Actinomycetota > Actinomycetes > Streptomycetales > Streptomycetaceae > Streptomyces > Streptomyces cinnamoneus. The sequence goes on from NZ_BMVB01000002.1 coordinate 142,915, forward strand.
ATCGCGGCCGCCTACCACGGCGGCGCGGACGGCGAGCCGCACCGCCCGGAGGACAAGTTCAGCGGGGACGGCTGGCTGCGCACGGGCGACGTCGGGACGATCTGCCCGGAGGGCTTCCTGACCCTGACCGACCGGGCGAAGGACGTCATCAAGTCGGGCGGCGAGTGGATCTCCTCGGTGGAGCTGGAGAACCACCTCATGGCCCACCCGGAGGTCGCCGAGGCCGCGGTGGTGGCCGTTCCGGACGAGAAGTGGGGCGAGCGGCCGCTGGCCGTGGTGGTGCTCAAGGACGACTCGGCCGTCGGCTACGAGGGCCTGCGGGCCTTCCTCGGCGAGCGCGTCGCCCGCTGGCAGCTGCCCGAGCGCTGGTCGCTGGTGGCGACGGTGCCGAAGACGTCGGTGGGCAAGTTCGACAAGAAGGCGCTGCGCCGGAGTTACGCGGACGGCGAGCTCGTCGTCACGACGCTGGGCTGAACCGGCCGGCCGGGGCGGCCGCCGCAGTGCCCGCCTCAGGCCGCCGCGGCGAGCTCCGGGTCCTCCCGGAGCTTGCCCAGCGCGCGGGAGACCGCGCTCTTGACCGTGCCGACGGACACCCCGAGCAGCTCGGCGGTCTGGACCTCGGTCATGTCCTCGTAATACCTGAGGACGACCATCGCCCGCTGCCGGGCGGGCAGCCGGTGCACCGCGCGCCACATCGCGTCGCGCAGCGCCTGCTGCTCGGCCGGGTCCCCCGCCGGGGTCTCCTCGCGCTCGGGGAGCTCCTCGCAGGGGAACTCGTCGACCTTGCGCTTGCGCCACTGCGAGGTGCGGGTGTTGACCAGCGCCCGGCGCACGTAACCGTCGAGGGCCCGGTGGTCCTCGATGCGGTCCCAGGCCAGGTACGTCTTGGTGAGCGCCGTCTGCAGCAGATCCTCGGCATCGCACGGGTTCGAGGTCAGCGAGCGGGCGGTGCGCTGCAGAGCCGTGCCCCGGGCCCGTACGTACGAAGAGAACGACGGGTACACGGCGGCGGTGGATGCGCTGGTGCACACAGGCGTCGTAAGAGCTGTCATGCCTCAACGCTAGGAGCGGACGCCCTCCCGGCGGATCGGCCGCAGGTGCCGAAGCACCGTCCGCCTCAGGTCGTACCCCGGGGGACCGCCCCACCTCCTATAGGGGGAGACCCTCGTCGACCGGGCGGGAACGGACGGAACGGGCGGAACCGGCCGCGCCGCCGGCTACGGACCGCAGGCCGTCACGGAATGACCGCCACCGGGGCGTCGACGAGGTTGCGGTCGATGGTCAGCTTCCGGCCGCCGTGGGTCTCGCTCACGTTCCCCGCGTACTGGTGGATGCGGCGGTGCGGCGTCCACGCCTCCGAGGAGAGCACCTGCTCCTTCTCGGTGGAGGCGGGCACCCGCCAGCGGGCGAACCACAGGATCTCCGGCAGGTGGGGCACGCCCGCCCTGCGGGAGAGCTCCATGTGCCGCACGCCCGACGCGGCGCTGCTGTAGAAGCCGGGCAGGTAGCCGTAGCGGGTGACGGTGCGGCTCCACGCCTGGATGAACGTGAGGGTGGTGTCGGCGCAGTCGTAGTCGGAGTAGTCGTACGCCTCCATGTCGAGGTAGAGCGGGCTGCCGGCCGCGATGCCGAGGGTCCCGGCGCTGTGCGCGGCGTCACGGCCCTCGTCGCTGCCCTGCCCGTAGGGGTCGTCACCGATGGGGAAGCCGTCCTTGGAGGCGGCACGGACGCAGGGCGACTGGGAGCCGACGAAGACCGGCAGGATGCGCCAGCCCAGGTCGCGGGCGCCGGTCAGCCACCGCTTGCTGAGGTACTTCTGGTGCGGGCAGGCCCGCGCCCGCCCGCCGTAGTAGACGCCGACGGCCCCGTAGCCGGAGGCGGACCCCCACGCGCTGAGCGTGGTCAGCGGCGGGGCCTGGCAGGTGTCGAAGCCGCGGCCGCGGTAGACGAGGGGCCCCGCGACCGGTGCAGCCGTGACGGGCACGGGCTGGGTGACCACCTGGGCCAGCGCCGCCATCAGGGCGACGAGATATCCGATGATCTTTCTCCGTCGGTGCATACGGCCGAGTCAAGGGGCCGGAAGACCGGCGCTATGCGGTGACACGCCCTGGTTTCATCCGTCTGCGCCGAGAATCAGCCCCGAGGTGGGAACACCCGTCCCTGCGGTGACGAGCACGTGCCGGACGCCCGCCACCTGGTTCGACGAACTGCCGCGCAGCAGCCGCACCGCCTCCGCGACGCCGTTCATCCCGTGCAGGTACGCCTCGCCCAGCTGACCGCCGTGGGTGTTCAGCGGCAGTGCGCCGGCGGCGACGAACGCGCCCGCCCCGCCCGGGGCGCAGAAGCCGAACTCCTCCAACTGCATCAGCACGTACGGCGTGAAGTGGTCGTAGAGGATCGCCGCGTCGATGTCCGCCGGGCGCAGGCCGCTGCTCCCCCACAACTGCCGGGCGACCACGCCCGCCTCGGGCAGGCGGGCCACCTCGCCGCGGTAGAAACCGGTCATCTGCTCCTGGCCGCGGCCCGCGCCCTGCGCGGCGGCGACGACCACGGCGGGCGGGTGCGGGAGCGCACGGGCGCGGTCGAGGGAGGTGACGACGAGCGCCTGCCCGCCGTCGGTCTCCTGGCAGCAGTCGAGGAGCCGCAGCGGTTCGGCGATCGGGCGGGAGGCGGCGTGGTCGGCGAGGGTGATGGGCCTGCCGTGGAAGTACGCGGCCGGGTTGCGCGCCGCGTGGCGGCGAGCGGTGACGGCGACGTGGCCGAACACCTCGGGCGTCAGGCCGTGGACGTGGAGGTAGCGGCGGGCCGCCATCGCCACCCAGGAGGCCGGGGTGAGCAGGCCGAAGGGCAGCGCCCAGCCGAGCGCCACGCCTTCCGCGGAGGGCTCGCGGCGCGCCACCCCGGCGCCGAAGCGGCGGCCGGAGCGCTCGTTGAAGGCGCGGTAGCAGACGACGACCTCCGCGAGCCCGGAGGCGACGGCGAGGGCGGCCTGCAGGACGGTCGCGCAGGCGGCGCCGCCGCCGTAGTGGACGCGGGAGAAGAAGGACAGCTCCCCGATGCCGGCCGCCTGCGCGACGGTGATCTCGGGGCTGGTGTCCATGGTGAACGTGACCATGCCGTCGACGTCCCCGGGCCCGAGGCCGGCGTCGGCCAGGGCGGCCCGTACGGCCTCGGCGGCCAGGGCCAGTTCGCTGCGGCCGGAGTCCTTGCCGAAGTCGGTGGCGCCGATCCCGACGACGGCGGCCCGGCCGCCGAGGGCCCCTGAGCGCCGGGCGCTCACGCCCGCTCCCCGGGGAGGGACAGCGTGACGGTGCCCGTGACGTGACGGCCGAGGCTGTTGGTGCCGGTGATGCCGACCTCGGCGATGCGTTCGTCCGCACATACGGAGTTAATAGTTCCGGTCATGACGAGGGTGTCGCCGGGGTAGTTGGGCACGCCGAGACGGATGGCGACCTTGCGCAGGACGGCCTCCGGTCCGAAGTGATCAGTGAGGTAGCGGCCGACGAGACCGTTGGTGGTGAGGATGTTCATGAAGATGTCCGGGGCACCCTTGGCGCGTGCGGCCTCCGGGTCGTGGTGCACGTCCTGGTAGTCACGCGAGACGAGGGCACCGGCGACGATGAGGGTGCGGGTGACGGGGACGGTGAGCGGGGGCAGCTCGGTGTTGGGGGGCGGGGTGTCGGGGGGCGGGGTGTCGGAGGGCCGGCTGTCGGGGGGCGGGCTGTCGGAGGGCCGGCTGCCCGAAGGCCGGCTGTCGGAGGGCCGGCTGCCGGGGGACGGGCTGCCGGGGGACGGGCTCGTGCGGGAGCCTCCCCCGCTGGGGGGCCGGCTCGCGCGGGGGGTCACTTCCGCCGGGCCGGCTGCCCGGAAGACGGGCAGGTCCTGGCCGTCCGCGCGGACGAAGTCCAGGGAGACCGGCATCCCGATGCGCACCCGGTCCGGCGGTACGCCGGTGACGTTGCTGATCATCCGTACGCCTTCGGCGAGTTCGATCAGCCCGACCGCGTAGGGGCCGTCGAAGCCCGGCGCGAGCGGGTGGTGCATGACGACGTACGAGTGGACGGTGCCGGCCCCGCTCGCCGGGACGGCCGTCCACCGCGGGCTGCCGCACGCCCCGCACCCCGGCAGCCAGGGGAAACGCAGCCGCCCGCAGGCGTCGCACCGCTGGATCAGCAACCTGTGCTCGGCGACGCCCTCCCAGAAGCCGGCGTTGTCGCGGTTGACGACGGGGCGAGGACGCGCGGCGGCAGCAGAGGGCGCGGGAGGCGCAGGGGACGCAGGGGACGCAGGGGCACCGGCGGGCTTGGGGTGCGGGGCGTATTTCAGGATCCGGAAGCGATGGATGCCGGCGAGCTCGCCGCCGGCCCGTATCTCGGTGCGGGTGGTGACGAAGTGGCCGGCGCCGAGCCGGGTCTCCTTGCGCGGCGTCACGGATTCGATCACGCCGTCGAAGGTGATCACATCGCCGGGCCGCAGCGGCCGTACGTACTCCTGCTCGCAGTCGGTGGCGACGACGGCCGTGCAGCCGGCCTCGTCGAGCAGCGCGAACAGTGCGCCGTACGCGTCCGTCCGCCCGGCCGCACCGCCGCCGAGGCCGCCCAGCGTCCACGCCTGCAGCATGGTGGGCGGGGCGACGGGGGCGGCCCCCGCGTAGGCGGGGCCGGTGTCGCCCATGGCCTCGCACCAGTGCCGGATCATGGGGGCGTTGACGGGGTCGCGGCCGCGCCCGGAGAAGGCGGGCCGGCCTTCGTACGCCTTGAGCCGCTCGTACAGGTCGCTCACCGGGACTCCTCGTACGGGGCGTGCGCGCGGACGGGCATGCAGCCGGGCATGCAGGCGTGCGCACGGACGGGCATGCGGGCGGCACGGGACGGCGGAACACGGCACGGCAGATACATATCTGACTGTCCGTCAGCTCCATGGGTGAGTCAAGACCCGCACTCGGCGCGGGGCCGACACCGGCGCCCCGCGCCCGGGGCACAAAAAGCCGCGCGGCGGCACCGGAGTGCCGCCGCGCGGTTCGTACGACCCAGTCCACTCTCACCACATCTCCCGGCGGCGCCCCGGGGGGCGGGGGCACTCGCCGGGAATCGCCGGGGGCTCCCCGGCGTCAGCCGCCGGTCACCACAGGTTGGTGAAGGTGATGCGGACGTTGTCCTGGCGGATCGCCGTATGCCCGTGGCCGATGACGCTCGCGGTATTCGCCTGGTTCGTCGCTCCGGAGCCGGTGGCCTGCTGCAGCGTGGTGGTGCTGTTGCCGTAATTCTTCCCCCCGACGCCGCTCCCCACGATCCCGGCGGCGGCCGCGTTCGACCCCCGGTTGGCGAGCTGACCGCCGTCGTCGGCCTGGGCCGCGCCGGCGAAGAGCAGGGCGACCATCGGGAGCGCCGCGAGGGCGGCGAAGAGGCGGGCTGCGGTGCGGGTGCTTGCCATGTCGATTCCTCCACTGGAACTACGAACTACCGGACGTTGCCAGGGGGTTGGCCGACCGCCTTGGCGCTTCGTTTCGACGTCGCGCCTCCAGATTTGCCCACCGAATCTCCACCGAACCCCCCGTCTGTCCTCATTCCCTCGCAAGCATGACACCTCGCCCTTAAACCCCTGCCCCTCCCAAAAGAGGCGTATCGGGGCCCACTCGACACCCTCACGCCCCCTGCGCACCAGGCGACGAACCGTTTCAGCAGAAACCCGGTCCACGTTGCCCGCCCAGCCGGTCATCCGTGGACTTCGCGACTTCCGGGCCGTCACCCGCGCTCCCGCCCACCGGAAACGGGGACGTCCTGCATGACGGCCCGGTCCACCGCCCGGACCCACCCGGCTCCGCCGGGGGTCACGACGGCGCGACCGGGCCGCTGCTCGGCCGGGTCGCGGAGCTCCGGTTGCTCATGCGGCCCATTTCCTCCATGAGCAACAGCAGTTGCCCGGAATCACAGGAAGGTGCTCGATGAACCTCATACTCCAGGCCCTGCCCATCGCCGCCCCGACCGCCGGCTGGGCCGTCCACGCCTGCCTCCTGGGCCGACGCCTGCGCAGCGCCCGCACCGACCGCCTCACGGGGCTGATGCGGCGCGAGGAGTTCACCGCCCGGGCGCCGCGCGCCCTGCGCCACCCGCACGCCGCGGTCCTGCTGCTGGACCTCAACGGCTTCAAGCAGATCAACGACACGCACGGCCACGACGTGGGCGACCAGGTCATCGCGGCCGTGGGCCGGCGGCTCGCGCAGTGGTGCCGGGAACGCGGCGGCTTCGCCGCGCGACTGGGCGGCGACGAGTTCACCGCCCTGGTCCGGCTCGCCCCGGAGGCCGACGCGGACGCCGAGATGACGTACCTGTCGGCCCGGCTGTCGGCGCCCCTCGACACCGGCCGCGTGACCCTGGCGCCGCGCGCCTCGATCGGCCTGTGCCACACCGGCCACCGCCCGGGCGCCGGCATCTCGGACCTGCTGCGTGGTGCGGACGAGGCCATGTACGCGGCGAAGCGGTGCGGCGACCACTGGCGCCCCGCCGGAGCCGCCGATGCCCACCGCACCGCTCGCGTCCGCCGCCCCGGGCGGCCGGGCCAGCATCTGACCCTGCTCACGCCGGTGTGGCGGAAGGCGTCGTAGTGGATGCCCCGGCTGTCCCCAAACAGCCGCGGCGTGCCGGGCGGCTGGCCACCGCCCGGCGTACGACGCCCCGGGGCCGGAAGCGGCCCCGCCGACGGACACCTCGGTCGAGGTGCGCGCCGGCTTCTGTTGATCTTGAAATGGAGGCTAACGAGCGGCTTGCCCGTGCCGGAAGTGCCCGGAGGGCCCCAAGACGCCCCTGATGCCGGACCGGGTCGGCCCGGTGAAGTCCGTGACACAAGCGGAACGTTTCTTCGTCAAGCCCGGCCCACCGGACGCGGAAGTCCGGTATCCGGTCACATGTAAGGCGCATAGCGGACAGTCGATTGACGGGCCCTCCTGCGGCGCAAAAGCCTGTTCCCGCGACCGACGCCCCCACCGGCACCCGGCACCACCGACGCAAGGAGGGAACCCCATGCCCCGCACCAGCCGGACCACCACCCGATGGGCCGTCTCCGCCGTCTCCGCACTGGGCGCCATGGCCGCGCTGGCGACCACCGTCGCCACTCCCGCGAGCGCCACCGCGAGCACCACCGCGGGCATCACCACGAGCGCCACTGCGGCGGAGGCCGCCCCGCGCGCCGGCCACTACGTCGCCCTCGGCGACTCGTTCACCGCCGGCCCCGGCATCCCCCGCCAGACCGACGCACGGTGCGGCCGTTCCAGCGCCAACTACCCGTCCCTCGTCCGCGCCGACCTGGGCATCACCAGCTTCACGGACGCCAGTTGCGACGGCGCGTCGACCGTCCACATGGAGCAGCGGCAGCGGGAGACCGGCAAGGCGCCGCAGCTGGACGCGCTCCACCGGAACACCCGCCTGGTCACCCTCGGCATCGGCGGCAACGACATCGGCCTGGGCGAGGTCTTCGCACGCTGCTTCCGCCCGGCCGGCGGCGAGGTCCCCCGGGACAACCCCTGCCAGCGCTCCTACCACCGCAACGGCACCGACGAACTCGACCGGCGCATCGAGGCCGCCGCCCCCCAGGTCGCCGCGGTCCTCAAGGCCGTCCACGAGCGGGCTCCCCGCGCCCGCGTGGCGGTCGTCGGCTATCCGGCGCTGATCGGGGACGACGTCGAGGGGTGCCGCGCCTCGCTCCGCATCGCCGACGGCGACATCCCCTACGTGCGCGGCACCCTGCGCCGCCTCAACGCCATGCTGCGCCGCGAGGCGACGGCGCAGGGCCACCTCTACGTCAACACGCACGCGACGACCGCCGGGCACGACGCCTGCCGCCCGTTCGCGGACCGCTACGTCGAGGGCCTCACCACCCGGCCGCGCACCCGCCCGGCCGCACCGCTGCACCCCAACGCCGCCGGCGAGCGGGCGATGGCGAAGGCGGTGGCCGACGCGCTGGTGTTCGGCCCCGCCCGCTGACCGGCCCGCACCGCCGCAGAAAGGTCAATCAGGGCATTTGCGGCGCGCCGTGATCCGGGTGACGCTCCGGGGAGGACGGACCGGCACCCGGTATCCGTTGCCCTGTGATCAGACGTAACCGGTGGCGTCTCGCCGCCACTGCAGCCACCGCCCTGTGCCTGTCCGCCGTCACCACGACGACGGCCGTGCCCGCCGTCCCCGCCGTCTCCGCCGTCTCCACCGGCTCCGCAGTCCCCGCCGGAGTGCATCCGCTCCGGCGGGACATGCCGGAGCCGCCGCCTTCGGACGTCGCACGGGAGGAGCTGGCCGGCCTCACCGTCGAGGCGGCGCACTCGATGAACGGCTACAGCCGCGCGAAGTTCCCGCACTGGATCAAGCAGATGGGCACGTGCGACACCCGCGAGGTCGTCCTGGCCCGCGACGGCAGGGACGTGCACACCGACAGCGAGTGCCGTGCCGTCTCCGGCCACTGGACGAGCGCCTACGACGGCAAGCTGCTGAACGCGGCGGGGCAGCTGGACATCGACCACATGGTCCCCCTCGCCAACGCCTGGCGCTCCGGCGCCGACACGTGGGACACGGACAAGCGCAAGGCGTTCGCCAACGACCTGGGCCACTCCCAGCTGATCGCCGTCTCGGCCGCTTCCAACCGCAGCAAGGGCGACCAGAGCCCCGACCAGTGGCGGCCGCCGCTCAGCTCGTACTGGTGCACCTACTCCCGTGCCTGGACGCACGTGAAGCACCTCTACAGGCTGAGCGTCACCCAGCCCGAACAGGACATGCTCAACACCATGCTGAACACGTGCGACCAATGAGCAGCGAACGCCTCGTCGCCCAGGTCACGGCGGGCCCGGGCGGGGTGATGACCGACGACGTCGGCGTCATCACCGGCGACCTCACCGTCGCCACCATCGCCCTGCCCGGCAACAGCCGGGCCCGCATCCACGTCCAGTACACCGGGGCGGAGGAGTGGTACGTCCTGACCGGGAGCCCGGTCGGGATCCCGGCCGGGGGCCTGGGGGCGCTCCACGACGCCGTTCTGGAGCGCGTGCGCGGCGGGGGCGCGGCCGAGGCGCCCCACGACTGACCGGCCCGGACCAGGGCCCCGAAACGGCGCAAGGCCGCCCTCGGGGCCCTCAGGTACCTCGGGGCCATCAGGCGCCTCGGGGCCCTCAGGCGCCTCAGGTACCTCAGGAGGAGGGCGTCGGCCCCTCGATGTGCTCGCTGATCCACTGGAGGGGGCCCTCACCGAGGTTCGGGGCGTACGTGGCACCGTCGTGCCGGCCGCCCTCGATCACCTTGAGGTTGGTGTGGACCGGCCCCTTGCCGTAGGTGGCGATGAACTTCTGGACGTCGGGCAGCGTGTGCTTGTTGCTCTCCCGGGTGCCGACCTGGAAGGCGAGGTAGACGTCCGGCCCCTTGGCGGCGATCAGCTGCTTGGCCAGCACCTCGGGGTTGTTCTCCGCCTTCTCCTTCTCATGCCCCTTCCACAGCGGGGAGTCGGGGATGACGTCCGGCCCGTTGGCGATGACGGCCTTGAACTTGTCCGGGTGCTTCAGCACGGCCTTGAGGCCCGCGAACCCACCGGTGGAGGAGCCCATGAACGCCCAGCCGTCACGCGACTTCAGCGTGCGGAAGTTGGCCCGCATCAGGTCGGGGACGTCCTCCGTCAGCCACGTGCCCATCTTGGGCTGGCCCGGGATGTCACTGCCGTCCCAGTAGATGCCCTTGTCGTCCGGGCCGGGGTTCAGCACGGGCATGGCCAGCAGGAACGGCTTGCTCCGGCCCTCCTTGTACCACTTGGCCATGTTCTCTTCGAAGTTGAAGCCGGCCCACCAGTAGTTGGTGCCGTAGCCGGGACCGCCCGGCAGGGCGATCATGACGGGGAAGCCGCTGTTCTTGTATTTCGGGTCGTCGGTGTACTCCTTGGGCGCCCAGACCCACACCTTGCCCTTGAAGCCGGACTTCTTGCCGTCGAGGGTGACGACGCTGACATGGCTGCCGTCCGCCAGCGTCCGCGCGTTCTTGAACGGCGCGTCCGGCCCGGTCGGCATCAGCACCTTGGAGTCCGCGGGCTGCGCGGTGCCGCCGCCCTTCCCCTTGTCGACCTTGCCGTAGCTGACGGGGTCCCCCTTGTCGGTGAAGGGGGGTATCTCGAAGTAGCTCATCACCTGCCAGGCGATCACCCCGAGCACGGCGAGGCACGCCACGACGACGGCCCACCGCTTACCGCGCGACCGCGGACGCCGCCCCGTGGGCGGCTGGGTACCGGATGGTGAGTACGTCATCGTCATCGTCGTCGCTCCACAAGGGTCCGCTGCCCCCGAGGGGCACATGAGGGGTGGCTGTGCCCTGGTGGATGCCAAGCGCACGGGCGGGCGTTCCCGGCGCAACGGTGAAAAACCCCACACGGGTGGGAGGGAGCCAACGGGGCGGGCGGGGCCTCACGGGGGGGGCGGGACAGTACGGGCGGCGGGCACGGCACCGGGGCGGGTACGGGTGCGGGCGGCAGGGGCGGCCCCGGCGCGGCTCGGCGCGGCGCGTATCTGGGCGGGGCGTGCGCGGCGCACGCCCCGGGGCGGGTAGGGGCGCGGGCCGGGACGGCGGATGTGACGTCGGCGCGGCGCGGGACCCGGGCGGGGCGTGCGCAGTGCGGGGCGGGTAAGGACGGCGGGTACGGGCGACGGGCGCGGGCGCGGGCCTGGACGGCGGCGAGCGCGGCCCCGGCACGGCCCGGCGCGGCCGCGGGACCCGGGCGGGGCGGGCGGGCGCGGCGCAGGCCCGGGTACGGGCGCGGGCCCTGCCCCGGCACGGGCCTCGGTTCAGGCCCGGACACGAGGCAGACCTGGAGCGGCCGCCGGTGGCCGCGAGACGGGCCCAGCCGACCGGCCCCGCGCAGACCCCGGGACAGGCCCGGACACGAGGCAGACCTAGAGCGGCCGCCGGTGGCCGCGAGACGGGCCCAGCCGACCGGCCCGTACGACGGATCCCGCCGACCGGCCTGCACGACGGCACGTACGACAGGCCCCGTACGACGAACCCCCGGCACCGTCCGTCCCGCCCCCGCCGAGGGCGCCCCGCCCTGGCGGGGCCGGGGCGCCATCCGGGTCAGCGCTCGGCGGAGGTGCGGCGGCGGGACACGAGGACCATGCCCGCGCCCGCGCTCAGGGCGGCAACGGTGCCGGCGGCGGCCCACGTCGTGCCGGAACCGGCGCCGGTGGCGGCGAGCTGCGTGCCGCCCACGGCGGCAGCGGCCTGGGCGGCGGCAGGGGACGCCGCGGACGCGGTCACCACGCCGCCCCGCCCGGCGACGGCGGCCTTCGCCCGGCCGCCGGCGGACTGCCCGTCGCCGCTCCGGGCCGCCTTGCCCGCCCCGGACTTCTGCTCGGCAGCTTCCTCACCGGACTTCTTCTCGGCCGCCTTGGCCGCGGCGACCTCCGCGTCGGCCTTGTCCTTGGCGCGGGCCTCCTGCTCGCCGGTGCTGAAGAAGTACGCGAGCGCCTCGTCCCCGTCCCTCAGCGCCTTGCGCAAGGCGGCCTTCAGAGCGGGCCCGGCCCCTTCGAACATCCGGCTGGCACGGATCCGGTCCTCCACCAGGGCCTCGAAGTGCCCCGTCTCCAGGAAGCGCTGAACGTCCTCGTAATTGCCGCTCCGCAGCGCCTTGATGCCGGCTGCCCGCACGGCGGGGCTGCCGAAGTTGATGATCCGGGCGACCCGCACCTCGTCATCGTCCCGGCGCTCCTCGTACTGGCCGACCTCCAGGAACCGGCGCAGGTCCTCGGGGGTCCCCCGCAGCGCCTTGTCCGCGGCCTCCCGAACGCCCGGGCCGGACTTCTTGTCGGCCAGGAGCTTGAGGGCGGCGACGCGGTCGTCCTCAAGCTCCTGGGGCGTGACCGGCTTCCCGGCCGGGGTCTCCGCCCGCTTCCCGGAAGCGGTGCCCGCCGGACCTGCGTGGCCTCCGGCCAGGACCTCCGGGGTCGGCGCCTTCGGCACGACCGGCACGACCGGCACGACCGGCACGACCGGCGCGGTCACGGGAGCGTCCGCCTTCTTCGCCGGCACCGGGACGGACACCGGCGCCGGGGCCGAGCCGGACGCACCGTCACCCGCCTTGTCCGGAACGGACATACCGGCCACGGACGCACTGTCGGCGGCGAACGCCGGCGAGGAGAACAGAACGGCCGGCGCGAGCGCAGCAGCCGCGACGATGGCCGGAACCCGGGTCAACTTCATGGCGGAAGACCAACTTTTCCTAGGAAAACCAGAAACTCCCACCCATGCTAGGGCCACGCAGTGACAGAGAGTGAGCCACCCCCTGCGTTCCGCAGGGGGTGGCATCGCACAACGTCAGGAAGAAGCGCCGAAGTTCTGCGTCCACCAGGGGCCGTTCGCGCTGAAGTTGATGCCCACGCCTATCTCCTTGAAGGAGCAGTTCAGGATGTTGGCGCGGTGGCCGGAGCTCTTCATCCAGCCGTCCATCGCCGTACGGGCGTCCTTGGGGCTCTTGAAGATGTTCTCGCCGTACGTGCTCCAGCGGTAGCCGGCCGCGGTCATGCGGTCGCCGGGGCTCTTGCCCTCGGGGCTGGTGTGGGCGTAGTAGTCGCGGGCGGCCATGTCGTCGGAGTGGCCCTGGGCCGCGGCCTGCAGCTTGGCGTTGACGGTGACGGGCGAGCAGCCGGCCCGTGCGCGCTCGGCGTTGACCATGTCGACGACCTGCTGGACGTGCGAGCGGTTCTTCCCGTCGGCGGGGGCGCCGGCGGCGGGGGCCTGACGGTTCGTGGCGGTGTCCGGGGCGGACTTGGACTCGTTTCCGGCCTTGCCACCGGCCTTGGTTCCGGAGTCCTTCCCGGATTCGCTCCCGGCACCGCTCCCGGCACCTGCGGCCCCGTGCGCACCGGCGCCCTTACCGGCCTCGTTCGCGGTCGCACTCGCCGTCGGCGACGCACTGCGCGGCGAGGCGCTCGGCGCCGCGGACGCGGCGGCGGAGGGAGCGGCCGCCCCCTCGGACGGCGGCACCCCGGGCAGCCCCGGCGCGCGGTCCACCGCCCGCGCGGAGGACACCTCGGCAGCCGCGCCGGTGTCGCCCCCGCCACCCCCCATCGACTGGGCCACGCCGTAGCCGCCGCCCACGACGGCCATCACAGCGACCGCACCCGACAACACGACCGCCCGGCGCGGACGCCTGCCACGGCGCCGCCGGGAACGACGACCCCCGTCGGGGGCCAGGTCGAACGTCGAGGTCTCGGACTCACGGTTCACGCGGATCACTTCCGGTTCTGTCTGCTGAGTACGGCTCCAACACTCAGGAGACGCCAGGGACGGAAGCGGATAACAAAAAAGTGGTCGCTGCCGAACAACCCGTCAGGCGCGGCGGGACGGCCTGCCCACGCAAAAAGGGGCGCCCCCGACAGGGGCACCCCTTCTGACCAGCGGTCACGCTGGTATCGGCGGAGGCTGAGGGATTTGAACCCTCGGTGACATCGCTGCCACGACGGTTTTCAAGACCGTTCCCTTAGGCCGCTCGGGCAAGCCTCCCCGCGTCGCAGCTCGTGGTGCGGCGCGGGAACAGCCTACCGGGTCGCTGTGGACGTCAGTTGTCGCCCTTGCGCTCGCCCAGGACGATGTCGACCGTGTTCTGCTTGCCGTCGCGGGTGTAGGTGATGCTCACCTTGTCGCCGGGCTTGTGGGTCCAGATCTCGCTGATCAGGGTGGGGCCGCTGTCGATCTGGGTGTCGCCCAGCTTGGTGATGACGTCGCCCGGCTTGAGGCCGGCCTTGTCGGCCGGGCCGCCGGGGGTGACGGCCGGGGTGCCGTTGGCGCCGCTGGGGGCGATCTTGGCGCCGCCGCCGGAGTCCTTCATGTTCACCGTGGCCGAGATGACGGGGTAGATCGGCGTGCGGTTCTTGATCAGCTGCTCGGCGACGTTCTTCGCCTGGTTGATGGGGATCGCGAAGCCCAGGCCGATGCTGCCGGACTGACCCTGGCCGCCGCCGAGTCCGCCGCCGTTGCCCGCGGACTGGATGGCGGAGTTGACGCCGATGACCGCGCCCTGGGCGTTGAGCAGCGGGCCGCCGGAGTTGCCCGGGTTGATCGAGGCGTCCGTCTGGAGGGCGCTCATGTACGAGGACTGGCCGCTGCCGCCGCCGTCGCTGGACGCCACCGGGCGCTTCTTGGCGCTCACGATGCCGGTCGTGACCGTGCCGGACAGGCCGAAGGGCGCGCCGATCGCGATCGTCGCGTCGCCGACCGCCGTCTTGTCCGAGTTGCCGAGCGGAAGCGGGCTGAGCTTCGCGCCGGAAGGGTTCTTCAGCTTGATGACCGCGACGTCGTAGCCCTGGGCGCGGCCGACCACCTCGGCGTCGTACTGCTTGCCGTCGGAGAACGTCACCGACAGCTTGCCGCTGTCGGCGGCCGACGCGACGACGTGGTTGTTGGTGAGGATGTGGCCCTGGGTGTCGTAGACGAAGCCGGTGCCGGTGCCGCCCTCGCCGCTGCCGCTCTGGGCCTCGATCGTCACGACGCTCGGCAGCGCCTTGCTCGCGATGTCCGCGACCGAGCCCGGCGAACGGCTCTCCGTCTTCGGGTCGCCGGACGACGAGACCGTCGTGGAATTGTCGCTTCCGTTTCTATCGGCCACCCAGAAGCCGATGCTGCCGCCGACGCCGCCCGCGACGAGCGCCGCCGCGAGCACCGCCGCCACCAGACCGCCCCCACGCCTGCGCCGCGGCGGCGGGGTGGGGGCACCCCACATCGCGACCGGGGCACCGGGCCCGCCCGCCGAGCCGGCCGGGCCCACGCCGCCGTACGGCGGGGGTGCGTCCGCGCCGCCGTACCAGCCGCCCGGGGCCACGGCCGGAGCGCCGGCCGCGGCGAACGCGCCCTGCTGCTGGGCAGCGGCATCGCCGGGGTGCGGAGCGGGAGCCTGGGCGGGCGGAAGCTGGCCGGTCCCGTACGGCTGGCCCGCCTGGCCTGCCTGGTCCGGCTGGCCCGCCTGGTCCGCGTGGCCTGCCTGGTCCGGCTGGCCCGCCTGGTCCGCGTGGCCTGCCTGGCCCGCCGCGTCGGTGACGGCCGGCGCCTGCCGGGTCGGCTGCTCCGTCGCCTGGCCGCCCAGGTCGGTGACGGCCGGCGCCTGCTGAGTGGTCTGCTGCTCGGCCGCATCGGCGGGCGCCGGCGCCGGCTGAGCCGGCGGCACGGGCGGCACCGGCGGCATCTGCGCCATCCGCTCCTCCGCCGGCGCCTCCGTCTTCGTCAGCTCGACCGCCGGCGCGGGGCCGGGCGCGGGCGCGGAATCCGTCGGTGCCGTCGATGCCGGAGACCCCGTGCGCGGCGATGCCGCGGACGGAACGGCGGCGCCCTCGTTCTCGGTGCTCACAGTTGTCTCCTCAATCAGGTACACGTCAGTTGTCGCGACTTCCGGCCACGCTCGCATGGTCCTGCACCAGCTTTTCCCATGGCGCGTCAGACCACCGTAAGCGGAGCCTGTGACCTCGGCCGTCAGCCCTTACTACAGGACAAAACAGGCCCCCTGCGCGATCACGCCGGCCGGTGGCACCATAACGCGGTGACCTACGCGCACCCGGCCGGGAACCAGCGTCCCGAGCGCCGTTCCCTCGACGTCGTCGCCCACCGCGGAGCCTCCGAGGACGCTCCGGAACACACCCTGGCCGCGTACCGCAAGGCGATCGAGGACGGCGCGGACGCGCTGGAGTGCGACGTGCGGCTGACCGCCGACGGGCACCTCGTCTGCGTGCACGACCGCCGGGTCAACCGCACCTCCAACGGCCGGGGCGCCGTCTCCACCCTCGAACTGGCCGACCTCGCGGCCCTCGACTTCGGCTCCTGGAAGGGGCAGGCCGCCGACGCGGAGGCCCCCGACCGGGCGCTGGACCGGGCCTTCCCCCCGGACTCCGCCCCGGACTCCGGCCTGAACGTCGCCCCCGACGCCGGCCAGACCTGGCGCAACGGCCGGCACGACGGCAACGGCACCGTCCCCGGCGACCCCGAGCGCACGTCCGTGCTCACCCTTGAGCGCCTCCTCGAACTCGTCGCCGACTCCGGCCGCCGCGTCGAGCTGGCCATCGAGACCAAACACCCCACCCGCTGGGCCGGCCAGGTGGAGGAGAGGCTGCTGGCCCTCCTCGGCCGCTTCGGCCTCGCCGACCCGCCGCCCGGCGAGCCCTCGCCCGTACGGGTGATGAGCTTCTCCGCCCGTTCCCTGCACCGGGTGCAGGCGGCGGCACCCGCCCTGCCGACCGTCTACCTGATGCAGTTCGTCTCCCCCCGCTACCGCGACGGGCGGCTGCCGGTCGGGGTGGGCATCGCCGGGCCGAGCATCCGGATCGTGCGGAGCAACCCCGACTACGTGGCCCGCCTGCACCGCGCCGGCAACCAGGTGCACGTGTGGACGGTGAACGAGCCCGAGGACGTCGAGCTGTGCGCCCGCCTCGGCGTCGACGCGATCATCACGAACCGCCCCAAGGCGGTGCTTACCCAGCTGGGGCGCGGGTAGCGGCCATTACATGGAGTGCACCGGCGCGTTCGCTGCGCAGCCGAGCGGCGTGAGTGCCCCACCGCGTCGAGGTTGGCCGGTTTCCGGTCCAGTCCATTGGGGCATCCATCCCCTGACGTGGGGCAAAGGAGGTCTCGGGGGTGGCGTTGGTGGTGGCACAGGAGGTGCCCACGTCGTCGATCATGGCCGTACCCCATGGTCCTGCCGGTGTGGGCGAAGCGAGACACCGGATGCGCAAGGACTTGCGCGCCAGTGGGGTACCGGATTCGGTCATCGACGACGCGGTACTGATCCTTTCGGAGCTGCTCAGCAACGCGTACCGCCACGGTCGCCCGCTGAGCCGGGAGAACGGCACGAGAGAGCGGGAAGGCAACGGCGGCATCATCGCCGCCTGGCGGGTCGACGAGCGCGGCAGGCTCACCGTCGAGGTCACCGACGGCGGCGGCCCCACCCGGCCCTTTCCGGCCACCCCTTCGGTCACCGCGCGCGGCGGCCGGGGCCTGAACATCATCAGCGCACTCTCGCAGGACTGGGGCGTACGGGACTCCGCCGGCGAGGTGACCGTATGGGCAGCGCTGTCCGCGCGCGCCGGTTTCGCTACGCGCGTCGATCCCGACCCCCTCCTGTCCTTCTCCGATCTCGACGGGCTGATGTGATGTCGCGCGCGACGTGACGATGCGCGGATAAGCACCGGACCCCCGGTGCGGCCACACGCCCGGCCCACCGCCGCGCCCGCAGCCGCGCCCGTAGCCGTAGCCGCAGCCACAGCCGACGTCCGTTCCCGGCGCCCCGCCGCGCCCGTAGCCGACGTTCACCCCCCTCGGCCGTGGCCGTGTCCGCAAAGTCCTGACGCCCGTGTCCCCTCCGTCGCACCCCGCCGGCACCGCCGTGCGGGTGCACCGCCCTGCCGACGTACGAACGCCCCGGCGCGGCCCGGCCCGCGCCCGCGGCCGATGCCGTTGCCGTTTGCCGTTGCCGCCGACATCGCCGCCGGCTCCGCCCCCTCCACCACCCAGGTGTACGAACGTCTCCGCGCGCCCCGGCCGCGCGTGCCCGGACCGCCCGGTACCCCGGGCGCTAGGCTCGCGCCGTCAACGCAGTAATGCCGTCCGGCACCCGGGCGCCACACGTCGACGCCGTCGGCGACCGGCGTGAACGCGCGGGCCGGACGCAACGATCGGGAGACACGCACACCATGGCCAAGAAGCGCCGCCCCCAGACCAAGGCCGCCACGCCGCAGGCCGGCGACGCGCCGATCCCTGTCGTCGGCGCCCGCGAGCCCTGCCCCTGCGGCTCGGGCCGGCGCTACAAGGCATGCCACGGCCGCACCGCCTCGCACGCGCCGGCCGAGCTCGTGCGGCGCCCCTTCGAGGGCCTGCCCGGCGAGGCCGACTGGGTCGCCCTGCGCGAGCTGGTGCCCGCCGCGACCGTCGAGCTGAAGCTCAAGGACGGGCTGCCCGAGGGCGTTCCCTCCGTGACGCTGGCGACCGTCCTGCCGATGGCCTGGCCCGCCCTGCGCCGCGACAGCGGTGCCGTGCTGCTGGGCCTGCAGAACGACACCCCGACCGGCGACCTCAGCCGCGACCTCGCCGTCACCCTCCAGCGCGCCCTGGCCGCCGAGCCGGGCACCCCCGTCACCGCGGAGCGCACCGGCGCCGAGGGCCCGCGCCTGCAGGACCTGCTGGACCCGGCCGCTCCGTTCGAGCCGGTCGTGCACACGGGCTTCGAGTTCTGGGTCGAGAACGCCGAGAACGCCACCGGCGAGGTGGCCGCCTCCCTGGAGCGGGCGAACGCCGCGGCGATCCCGACCGTCCGGCTGTCGGGCGTCGACGCCGCGTACTGGTGCCGCACCCCGCAGAAGAACCACCTGCGCTGGGTCATGACGCACCCGGAGGAGCAGCTGCTGGACGCGCTCGCCCGACTGCACGTCGCGGGCGGCACCTCGCTCGGCGAGGGCACCCGCCTGGTGGGCTCGTTCCGCGCCCACGGACTGATCGTTCCGGTGTGGGACCTGCCGGGCGACGTCGGCGCCGAGGACGTGGAGAAGCCGGCCGCCGCCTTCGCCGAGCGGCTCGCCACCGCCCTGTCCGACGACACCCCGCTGACGGCGGAGGAGCGCCGCGCCCGCGGCGGTCTCACGAGCCGTCAGGTCACCCTGAACTGAACCGGATATTCATTCGGACGACCATCAGGAATCAGCCGCGCCGCCGCACCCCGACGGAATGATTGATTCCGGTGACCGAGGCCGGTGAATGCGGGTAAATGGCGGGTCAAACTACGTGACTCCTGTCACAACTCCCGCTGTCGGGCCGGAAATCCGCGTCCGGAAATCCACGATCGAATTTGCGAACCGCGGATCTCTTGTTACCGTTCTAGGAGCCCGGTCGCTGGTGCATCCCCCGTCGCCAGCGACCGGGCGTTTCCATGCCCGGACGCGAGACGGGCCGCCCGCGCGGTCGCGGCGGCGGCCACCGCCCGCCGGAAGGCCGCCGGGAGATCGCCGGCAAGCCGCCCGGACGCGATACGGGCCGGTACAGCCGGTGCGGGCCGGCAGAAGCCCTGCAGGGATCCCCGGCTCACCACGCACCCGCACGGCGCCAGAGGCGCCCTCAGCGCCTCCTCAGGGGGCTCCCGAGCGGGCGCACCGCCCGCCCCCGGCCCGCCCTCCTCGCCCGCCGGCTAACCCTCCTCGGCCTCCGGCGAGTTGCTCCCGGAGCGGAGCAGCAGCTTCCCCTCTGCCGAGGCGATCTCCGCGACCGCCGTATACGAGCCATGTCCCCGCAGGGTCGCCTCGTGCGGGGTCTCGCACATGTCCGGATCATCGGTTGCGGCCATGGGGCAGGGCACCTGAACGGTCCGGCCGCCGGGGGCCATGAGGGTCAGCACGCCGGCCAGCGGGATGCCGCCGACGTTGCGGTAGTACGTGCGCGCCCAGGTGTCCCGGCCCTGTTCCATGACGCACGTCTGGGCCTCCACGCCCTCGGGGGAGGCCAGTTCGGGCCCGCACCGCGCGACGCCACGGGCCGCCCCGTCCGGCCCGGCGGCCCCGTCGTCCGCGGTGTCGAAGCCGAGGAGGCCCGGCGCACCGGACTGGTCGCCGTCCGGGCCGAGCGGGGCGCCGGCGGCCCCCGGGCCGGAGAATCCGGCCGGCCGGGGCAGATATCCGCCCCCGCCGCGGATCTTGTCCGAGCCCGCCTTCGACCGGCTCTTTTCGCGCATCCCCGGTCCCGCGGGACCCGCCGAGGCCACCGCCAGCGGCAGCGCCACGGCGAGCGTCACGGCGCCGGCCAGCACGATCATCCGGAAATTCGCCGCGCGCCGCGAGGACGCGCCGGACACACTGGGCGCACGCACCATGGGACCACCTGCAATTCGCCGCGGAAGCGCGCTGGCTCGATCGCGGGGACGGACCGGAATTGATCGCGGGGGCGGATTCGGACGCACGCCCGCCGGGCCGGCGGCGCCTCGATGTCCCGGCGCCCGTCGCAAGCCCTGTTCCCGAACAGTAGGGCCCCGGACCCGCCCCCCGATGCCATGCACGGCCGTTTCCTGCGGTTCTTTCGGCGGCTTACACCCTTACGAGTGAGAGCGCGTGCGTCTCCCGTCCGTACGCGCTCCCGGCCCCCATCGGAAAGCCGTCCTCGAAGCCGCTGTCACCGGCAGGGCCCGGGACACCCGGGAAGCACCCGCCACCGGCCCCGCGCACCGGGCGCGGTCAGTACGCCAGCCTGCTGCTACCGCCACCGGGCGTGCCCGTGCTGCGCACGCTCTGCTCGACCAGGACGTCGACCACCGAGGCGACGTCCGGCAGCCAGGGGCGCGCCAGGCCGTCCACCCGGCGGCCGGCACCGGACCGTCCGCCGCGGCCGGCCGCGGCGCCCGCCGGGCGCGGGGCGCGCTCCCAGCGGACCCGTCCGGCGCCCGTGGGGGACGGCGGCAGCACCGCGTAGCCGCCCTCCCCGTGGAAGCGCAGCGAGCCGGGCACCCAGTCCTGGTTGTTGAGCAGCTCGCCGAGGACCTCCAGCGAGTAGGGCGCCACCAGCAGGGACCAGCGGGTCGGGGTGGCGACCACCGGGCCGAGCCGGACGCCGGCGCGGTCGAAGGCGGCCAGCGCACGGGCCCCGGCCACCGCCGGCAGGCTCACGGCGCACGGCGCCCGGCCGCCCGTGGCGAGCACGACGGGCGCTTCGGGCCGGTTGGTCCACCACCAGCGGACCATGCGGGCGTCCGTGGTCGCCGCGAGCAGCCCGGGATCGAACGGGTGGGCACCGGGGACCACGCAGTCGGGATCGGGGCAGCCGCATTCGCGTACGCGGCCGATGCCGGGCCGTAGCCCCACACCGGGGAGCACGGGCCACTGCCACTCCGTGGCGTAGGTCAGGGCCGCGGTGAGCACCGCGGACCGGCCGGCCCGCCGGAGGGAGAGCTTGCGTCGCCTTCCGAGGATCTCGCGCATGAGCGCTCGTTCCTTTCCGTGAACGCCGAAGGGGGGTCCCCGCCTTCGACGGGGACCGTCTTGCACGTACATGGCACTGAGACAGGCACTGCAGGCGCTGCAGGAACTGCAAGGACTGCAGGAACCGCGGGACTGCATGGATCGCACGGACTACGCGTAGCCCCTGGAACCTCGGGGACTACATGGCACTACGGGCACTGCTCGGCGCGGTACTCAACGCGCCGCTGCCCCTGTGACCGGCACACCAGGTGGATCACGCGTCGCTGCGCCTACAACGCAGCGCATCACGCCACGGGCCGAGCGTGAAACCTGGCGGGGGGTGGCGCGCGGATGGCGCTTCGTGCTGAGCCGGTGCGCCCCTCGCCTGCGGCATGGGTTGCCCCACGCCGCTCGGGGATGGGCGTGGCCGTCGACCGATAAGACGCTCGGGTCCGCCGCCGGGTTGCGGGACGGCCCCAACTGCCGCTGCCCTTCTCCGAGTACGTACCCACCGTGGTGGATGTGACGCGTTGTTGGAGCGACGCCAGTCGACCGCAAATCGCGGGCCACAGCACTTTTTTCCGGCCAAACTTCAGCGGGGGACGGAACCTCATCAGACACCACCAATCCCACTGGTCCAATGCTGGACATTCCCTTGCCCGGGCGTGTACATGTGGAGCACTGATAGCACGCAACACGACAGGGGGTTTGCGATGCTATTGCGTAGAAAGCCCTGGCCAACCAGCTGGTCGAGCGGTCTCGGCGAAGCGCCGCGGGCCGGCTCCCCGACGCGCCCGGAGCGCCCCGCCGCCCGGTCCGGCCGGAACAGCCGGCCATGACCACTCCCCACCTGCCGAAAGTGGCCGGAATCAGCCCACCGGCCCTCGCGCCCGCGCACACTTCCGCCCCTGCAGTCCCCACCCCCGCCACCGCGCCCGAGACCGCCCCCGCCGCTCCGTCCGCGTCCGCCGTCCCCCCCGCGCCTCCCGCACCGTGCACGCTGGTCCAGGACCGCCTCGCGGGCTGGGTCTCCGACCTCACCACCCTCCACGAACTGACCGAACGGCTGGCCAGGACCGCGGACCTCGACGCCGCCCTGCGCGAGGTCCTGCGCGCCGGCGCCTCGCTCGTCGGCGCCGGCCGCGGCCTCGTCACGCTCCACGGCGACGGCGACGCCGGGCACCCCGTCACGGTGGCCCTGGGCCTCGGCCGCGCCGACCTCGGCCACATCGAGACGATCCCGCACGGCCGGGACCACGACCCCGGCTCCGCCGCACCCGGCCCGTACGGGCGCCTCCTGGACGACCTGCCGCCCGTGGGCGACCGGTCCGGCACCGCCCACCCCGACATTCCCGGCGAGGACGGCCTCGACCCCCGCCACCGCGAGGTCGCGGCCCGTCTGGGCTACGCCGCCAGCTACGCCGTCCCGCTGGAGTCGCCGGCCTCCTCCCCGAATTCGGAATCAAGCCTTCCGCCTGCTGCCGGGCGCATCGGCGCGGCCGTCTGGCTGTACGACGAGCCCGCCGAGCCCACCCGGCGCCAGCGTCACCTGGCCGGCCTCTACTGCGGCTACGCGACCGAGCACCTGGCCCGGCTGCTGGAGCTGACGCACGCCCGCGAGACGGTGGCCGCGCTGTACGAGGAGCTGCTGCCCACCCGGCTGCCCCGGGTGCCCGGCGTCCGCCTCGCCGTCCGCCACCGCCCGGGACCGCGGGGCGGCGGCGACTGGTACGACGCGCTGCCGCTGCCCGAGGGCGCGCTGGGCCTCGCCATCGGCGGAATCACTGGATCCGGTCCGGAGGCGGTCGCCGCCGTGGGACGGCTGCGGGCCTCCCTGCGCGCGTACGCCGTCATGGAGGGCGAGGATCCGGTCGCCGTCCTCTCCGACCTGGAGCTGCTGCTGCGGGTGACCGAGCCGACCCGCTCCGCGACCGCCCTCTTCGCCTACTGCGAACCCGCCGAGCGGAAGGTGGTCGTCGCCGGGGCCGGGCACTGCTCACCACTGATCATCGGACCCGGACGGGCCGAGTACGTGGAGACCTCGCTCTCGGCGCCCCTGGGCATGCTGGCGTGCTGGGAGGCGCCCAGCGTCGAAATCGAACCCGAACCCGGAGAAACGCTCCTCTTCTACAGCGACGGCCTGCTGCACCGCACCGGCGACACGATGGACCGCGCCTTCACCCGGCTGCACTCGGCCGCGGCGAGCGTGCCCCGCGCCGCGCGGAACGACCCCGACGCCATCGCCGACCACGTGCTGCGGACGGTGCTGCCGAAGGACACCTCCCCGGCGGACGGCGAGGACGTCATCCTCCTCGTGGCCCACTTCACCTGAGATCCGCGGGTGGGAGGCGCGGGGGACCCGCGCTCACCCGGGCAGACGGGTGAATCACCGGTCTGAACATATGTCCGGCCTTCGCTGACTGTTCGGTCACAGCCTTCTCGGGCACTTTCCCCCACACATACGATGGAAAGCGGCCCCGTTCGAGGAGGAAACGCAGTGACCGAGCACCAGCCCGCGCCCGAGAACCCCGAAGGCGACGAGCCGATCAAGCAGCGGAAGAACGGCCTCTACCCGGCCGTGTCCGACGAGCTCGCCGAGAACATGAAGTCCGGCTGGGCCGACACCGAGCTGCACGACCTGCGCCCCATAGCCCAGGCCGGCGAGACCGCGCGCCGCCGTGCCGAGCTGTCCGCCCGCTTCCCCGGCGAGCGCCTGGTGATCCCGGCGGGCAACCTGAAGACCCGCTCGAACGACACCGAGTACAGCTTCCGCGCCTCGACCGAGTACGTGTACCTCACCGGCGACCAGACCCAGGACGGCGTGCTCGTCCTGGAGCCCACCGCCGACGGCCACGAGGCGACGATCTACCTCCTGCCGCGCTCCGACCGCGAGAACGGCGAGTTCTGGCTCGACGGCCAGGGCGAGCTGTGGGTCGGCCGCCGGCACAGCCTGGGCGAGGCCGAGCAGCTGCTGGGCCTGCCCGCCAAGGACGTCCGCGAGCTCGCCGACGCCCTGCGCGAGGCCACCGGCCCCGTCCGTAACGTCCGCGGCCACGACGCCGGCATCGAGGCGGCCCTGACCGACAAGGTCACCGCCGAGCGCGACGAGCAGCTGCGCGTCTTCATCAGCGAACAGCGCCTGGTCAAGGACGCGTTCGAGATCGACGAGCTGCAGAAGGCCGTCGACTCCACCGTCCGCGGCTTCGAGGACGTCGTGAAGGTCCTCGACAAGGCCGAGGCGACCAGCGAGCGGTACATCGAAGGAACGTTCTTCCTGCGCGCCCGCGTCGAGGGCAACGACATAGGCTACGGCTCCATCTGCGCCGCCGGCCCGCACGCCACCACCCTGCACTGGGTGCGCAACGACGGCCCCGTGCGCTCCGGCGACCTGCTGCTGCTCGACGCCGGCGTGGAGACCCACACGCTCTACACCGCCGACGTCACCCGCACGCTGCCGGTCAACGGCACGTACACCGAGCTGCAGCGCAAGATCTACGACGCGGTGTACGAGGCCCAGGAGGCCGGCATCGCGGCCGTGAAGCCGGGGGCCAAGTACCGCGACTTCCACGACGCCGCCCAGCGGGTCCTGGCCGAGAAGCTGGTCGAGTGGGGCCTGGTGGAGGGCCCCGTCGAGCGCGTCCTGGAGCTGGGCCTGCAGCGCCGCTGGACCCTGCACGGCACCGGTCACATGCTCGGCCTGGACGTCCACGACTGCGCGGTCGCCCGCACGGAGACCTACGTGGACGGCGTCCTGGAGCCCGGCATGGTGCTGACCGTCGAGCCCGGTCTGTACTTCCAGGCCGACGACACGACCGTGCCGGAGGAGTACCGGGGCATCGGCGTCCGGATCGAGGACGACATCCTCGTCACCGAGGACGGCAACCGGAACCTCTCCGCCGGCCTGCCGCGCACCTCCGCGGACGTCGAGGCGTGGATGGCGGGCCTGAAGGGCTGACGGCCGCCGCGGCCCTCCCGCACCGGGCCGGGCCGCCCGGCCCGCCCGGACGACGACCCCGCGGCCCCCGCACGGCGGCCGCGGGGTCGTCCGCGTCCCGGGGGCGGCCGGGCGGCGGCGGGCGCATCATGGCTGGAGAGGCTTCCGCACGAGGGAGGTGCCGGCCATGACGAAGTTCATGGACGTCCATCACGGCATGCAGGGCATCACCAAGGACCAGCTCGCGACCGCGCACCGCGCCGACCAGGCGATCGAGCGCGAGGAGGGCGTGCACTTCGAGCGGGCGTGGGCGGACCCGAAGTCGGGCACCGTCTACTGCCTCTCCGAGGCACCCTCCGCGGATGCGGTCAAGCGCGTCCACGAGCGGGCCGGCCATCCGGTCAGCGAGGTCCACCCGCTGCCGTTCTCGGTCTCCTGACCGGCCGTTCCCGGTCTCCCGGCCGAACGGGGCCGCGCCTGCTCACGAGGCCCTCAGCAGGGCCCCCGCCGGCGGGGCTCCCTCTCTCCACTTGAGGATCTTGTCGAAGCTGACCACGGCGCCCGGTCGGCCCGGGCGGTTGCGGACGCGGACGTGATCGGTGAGTGAAGCGATCAAGAAGAGACCCCGGCCGTGTTCGTCGTGGACGGAGGCCGGGGTCCTGGGCTGCAGCGGGCGGGCCGGCTGCCGTCCGGCCCTCCCGGGCCGGTCGGTGAAGCCCGGCCCGGAATCCGTGACCTCGATGCGGCAGGTGTCGCCGTCGATCAGGGCGGTCACGCGATAGCCGGGGGACGCGTCACCACCGTGCTCGACCGCGTTGGCACATGCCTCGCTGAGCGCGACCGCGAGGTCGTAGGAGGTCTCGGGATCGACCCCGGCCGTCTCCATGGCACCGATCAGAAGCCGACGGGCGAGCGGAACGCTCGCGGCCTCGCGCCGCAAGTGGAGTGACCACCAAATGCTCATGCTCAGCCTCCTGGCTGCGGCTCGACATACCGATACGTATAGCCGCGCAAGGCGGGGTGTAAGCCTGCCGGCCGTGTGAGACCGCTCATTCGGCCGACGCGCCATGTGGGGGAAGGCGTGTATGGGGTGCGACCGGAAGCAGTGCTTCCGGTGGGTCCTTCCTTTCCACCCCTGCCGTAGGGAATCGGCAAGGCCGGTGGGATGATGGCGCAGCCATGCCTCACCCCGTCGCGCGCGCCGGCGCCGATCTGCGACTGATCCGGGCCGCGGTGTTCACCGCGGTCTGTGTTCTGCTGTCCGCGGGCGGGCACGTGCTGGCCTCCTGCGCGAGCGTTCCGCCGTGGACGCTGGGCGCCGCCTTCCTGGCCGTCTTCGCCGTGGCCGCGCCGCTGGCCGGGCGCGAGCGCTCGCTGCCGGGGATCGCGGCCTTCCTGGCCGTCGGACAGCTCGCGCTGCACACGCTCTTCGGCCTCGGGCAGCACGCCGCGTCCTCGGCGTCCGCCATGTCCGGCACGGCGGACGGCCGACGGGCCGGTGCCGAGGGCGGGTTGATCCACTTCGCCACGCAGCTCACCTGCAACCAGCGCCCGTTGTCCGCCGCCGAGGCCCGCCAGGTGATCACCGACGCCGGCCTCGACCCGGCCGTCCACCCCGCCGTCCACCAGGCGGGAGCCGGCCAGGGCGCCCCGGCGTCCCTGTGGCACGCGCTGCTGCCCTCACCGGCGATGACGCTCGGCCACCTCCTCGCCGCACTGGCCCTGGGCTGGGTGCTGCGACGCGGTGAGGCCGCGCTGTGGCGAGCGGTGCGGCTGTCGGCGCAGTCGGCGCGCGGCCTCGCGGAGGCGACGCTCGTCCGCGCGCTGCGGTCGCTGCTGCTGCTCGTCCGCGTGCCGGCGGCACCGCCGCTCGTCGTGACCGGCCGGCCGGCGGACGCCGAAGACGAACGTCCGGCCCGGGAGCCGGAGCTGCGCCATCTGGTGATCAGGCGGGGCCCGCCGCGCTACGCCCTCGCGGCCTGACGACGCGACGCACCACTGCCCGGAAAAGGAGCGGCAGGGGGTGTTCGCGCTGTCGCCGCACGCGCGCCATCCCCCTTCTGTCTCCTGCCCCGTGGAGTGTTTCCCCATGACTTCGTCCCGTCGTCTCCGTGCCGCCCGTACCGCCCTCGTCGGCGGCGTCGCCGCCGGCAGCCTGCTGCTGCTCGCCGGCCCCGCCTCCGCGCACGTGAGCGTGCAGCCCGGCACCGCCGAGAAGGGCGGCTACAGCACCATCTCCGTCAAGGTGCCCAACGAGAAGGACAACGCCTCGACGGTGAAGCTGGAGCTGAGCCTCGACCCCAAGCACCCGCTGGCCTCCGTGATGCCGCAGGCCGTGCCGGGCTGGGAGGTGAAGGTCGAGAAGACCAAGCTCGACAAGCCGCTGCAGATGCACGGCAAGACGATCGAGGAGGCCGTCTCCAAGGTCACCTGGACCGGCGGCAAGATCGAGCCGGGTCAGTTCCAGCAGTTCCCGCTGTCCGTCGGCCAGCTGCCGACCGACGCCGACGAGCTCGTCTTCAAGGCCCTGCAGACCTACTCCGACGACGACGTCGTGCGCTGGATCGACGCCTCGACCCCGGGCGGCCACGAGGCCGAGCACCCCGCCCCGGTCCTGAAGCTCGTCGCCAAGGGCTCCACCGCCGGCGCGGACGGCCACCACGACGACAAGAACGACAAGGCCGCGGGCGACAAGGCCGACAAGGGCTCCGCGGCCGCGACGACCGCCGCGGAGAAGTCCTCGGGCTCCGACACCACCGCCCGCGTCCTGGGCGTCGTCGGCATCGTCGTCGGCGTGGCCGGCGCGGTCTTCGGCGTCGTCGCCGGACGCCGCCGCTCCGCCGCCTGAGCCCCTCCGGCTCCCCCAGGCCCGTAAGGCCGGTCCGGCGGCGCGTCCGCGCGCCCGCCGGGCCGGCAGCACCGACCGATTCCCTGGAGAGAAGCACTCCATGCGCACCAAGTTCGTGGGCGCGGCCCTGGCCGCGGCCGCCGCGCTCACCCTGACCGCCTGCGGCGGCTCGGGCGACTCCGGCGACAAGCCCGTGGCCGACGTCTCCGCCGAGCCCGCCAAGACCGGGGCGATCGTCCTGGACTCGCCCAAGGCCAAGCCCGACCTGGTCCTGACGGACACCTCGGAGAAGAAGTACGAGCTGGTCAAGGAGACCAAGGGCCGCCCGGTCCTGCTCTACTTCGGCTACACCTACTGCCCCGACGTCTGCTCGACGGTCGTCGCCGACATCGCCGCCGCCGAGAAGAAGCTGTCCAAGGACGACCAGGACAAGCTCCAGGTCGTCTTCGTCACCACCGACCCCGAGCGCGACACCCCCAAGCGGATGCGCGAGTGGCTGGACGCGCAGGGCGGCCAGGACATAGTCGGCCTCACCGGTGACTTCGCCACCATCCAGGCCGCGGCCAAGCCGCTGGGCATCCTCGTCGAGCCGGCCAAGAAGGAGAAGGACGGCTCCGTCACCGTCAGCCACGGCGCCGAGGTCGTCGGCTTCTCGCCGAAGGACGACGGCGGCCACTGGATCTACACCTCGTCCACCACGTCCGAGCAGTACACCAAGGATCTCCCGAAGATCATCAAGGGGGAGAACCCGTGATGCGCGCCAAGAAGATGAACAAGGTCACCACCGCCACCGCCGCCGTCCTGCCGCTCGTCGTCGCCGGGGGCCTGCTCCTGGTGACCGGGTGCCAGTCGGAGAAGAACGCCCTCTCCCCCGGCAAGCCCGATCTGTCGGTCAGCGGCGCCTACCTGCCGCAGCCGGCGATGGCCGACATGGCCGCGGCCTACTTCACCGTCACCAACAACGGCGGCGAGGCCGACCGGCTCACCAAGGTCACCACGCCGCTCTCCGCGGACGCGACCCTCCACACCACCGAGGGCTCGCAGATGAAGCACGCGGCGGAGCTGGAGGTGCCGGCCAAGGGCAAGCTGTCGCTCGCGCGCGGCGGCACGCACCTGATGCTCGGCAAGCTCAGTCACAAGCCGAAGACCGGCGAGAAGATCGAGTTCACGCTGCACTTCGCCACGTCGGCGCCCATCAAGATCAAGGTGCCGGTCGAGAGCACGACCTTCCGTCCCCAGGACTGAGAACCGAGGACTGACGTGCGATGAAGACCCCGATCACCGGGCGGGTGCCGTCACTGCTCGCCGCCGTGCTCGCCGCGCTGCTGTGCACGCTGACGCTCGGCGCCGGCACGGCGTCGGCCCATGCGGCACTGACCTCCACCGACCCCGCCGACGGGTCGGTCGTGCCGAGCGCCCCGCAGCGGGTGGAGCTCACCTTCTCCGAGGGCGTGCTGCTCAGCGCCGATTCGGTGCGGGTCCTGGACCCGCGCGGCGAGCGGGTCGACGAGGGCCGGCCGCAGCACGTGGACGGCAGGTCCGAGTCGGCGGCCGTCACGCTGCGCGGCGGGATCGGCGACGGCACCTACACGGTGGCGTGGCAGGCCGTCTCGGCGGACAGCCACCCGGTGGCCGGGGCCTTCACCTTCTCCGTCGGCGCCCCGTCGAAGACGGTGGTGACCGTGCGGTCGGCGGCCACGACGATCGACCCGGCCGTCGACACCTTCTACGGCGCCGGGCGCCTCGCGGCGTACGCGGGCTTCGTCCTGCTCGTCGGCGGCTGCGTCTTCGCGGGCGTGTGCCGCTCCTCGCGGCCGGTGCAACGGATCGCGGTGGCCGGCTGGGTCACGCTGTTCGTCTCCACGACCGCGCTGTTGCTGCTGCGCGGCGCGTACACGAGCGGCAAGGGGCTGGGCTCGGTGCCCGACCTGTCGCTGCTCGGCGACGTGCTGGCCACCAAGCCGGGCGCGGCGCTGCTGTCGCGGCTGCTGCTGCTGAGCGCGGCGGCCGTCTTCCTGGCGGTGCTGTTCGGTTCGTACGCGCGGGAGGGCGACGACCGTCCCGGCGAGGGCCGTTCCCGCGAGGACGCGGACGCCGCGCGCCGGAACGTCGCCTACGGGCTGGGCATCGGCGGCTTCGTCGTCGCGGCCGGCCTGGCGGCGACGTGGGCGATGGCCGAGCACGCCTCGGCGGGCATCCAGCCGTGGCTGGCCATGCCCGTCGACGTGGCGCACCTGCTGGCCGCGGCGGTCTGGCTGGGCGGCCTGGCCGGGCTGCTGGCCGTGCTGCGGTCCGGTGAGGCGATCCGGCGCCCGGCGGTGGAGCGTTTCTCGCGCCTGGCGTTCGCCTCGGTGTGCGTCCTGGTGGCGACCGGCCTCTACCAGTCCTGGCGACAGGTCGGCTTCTCGTGGAGCACGCTGACGGGCACGGAGTACGGGCGCTGGCTGCTGCTGAAGGTGGCGCTGGTCGCCGTCATGCTGGCCGTCGCCTTCTTCTCGCGGCGGTGGACGGGCCGGCTCGCCGACGGCGGGACCGGCGGGCAGGCTTCCGGCGCGGCGGGCACCGCCGCGCGCCGGACCAGGGGCCCGGTGGGCGTACCCGCCGCGGCCAGGACCGCCACGGCCGATCCCGTCCGGGCCGCCCAGCTCGCCCGGCAGCGGGCCGCGGTCGAGAAGGCGACCGGACTGCGGGAGCGCGACGCCGACGCGGACCGCAGCGGGCTGCGGCGCTCGGTCCTCGCCGAGACGGCCGTCGCCGTCGCCCTGCTGGTCGTCACGACCCTGCTCACCGGCACCCAGCCCGGCCGCGCCGAGGCCGGGCAGAAGCGGGCGGCGGGCGCGGCCGGCGCGGCCCCGTCCGCCGCGGGCCCCGCCGAGGTGCGCCTCGCCTACGACACGGGCGGTACGAACGGCCGCGGCACCGCCCGCGTCACCGTCGACCCGGCGCGCTCCGGCGCCACCACCGTCTCCGTCACTCTGACGGATCCCTCCGGACGCCCCGTGGACGTCCCTGAGCTCACACTGGCCATGACCGAGACGACGCAGCGCATCGGTCCACTCCGGGCCGCCCTCGTGCGTCAGTCCGTCGGACGCTGGCAGGCCACCGGCTTCCGGCTGCCCATGGCGGGCGACTGGCAGCTGTCCCTGACCGTACGGACCTCGGACATCGACCAGGTCACCGAGATCGAGAGCGTGAAGATCAACTGATGGCTGACAGGACTGACACCCTTTCCGGCGACGCGTCCTCCGAGGACGCGCAGAAGATCTCCGACAACGGCACCGGCGGCGTCTCCCGCAGACGGCTGCTCGGCACCGCCGGTGCCGCCGGCGCCGTCGCGCTCGTCGCGGGCGGCGCCGCCGGTGCCACCGGCGCGTCGGTGGTGCGCGGCAAGCCCGACCCCCTCTCCTCCGTCGGTTCGGCGAACGTGGCCTTCCACGGCACCCATCAGGCGGGCATCCTGCAGCCCTCGCAGGCGCACGGACACCTGGCCGCCTTCGACCTCGCGCCCAAGGCCGACGCCAAGGCCGCCGCGGCGCTGCTGCGCCGCTGGTCGGCCGCGGCCGCGGACATGATGGAGGGGCGCACGCCCCAGGGTGACGAGCTGGGCACCGCCCTCGACGCCGGACCGTCGTCCCTGACCGTCACCATCGGCTTCGGCCGCACCTTCTTCGACCGGACCGGTCTCACGGCCAAGCGCCCCGAGGCGCTGGAGCCGCTGCCCGCCTTCACCGCCGACGCCCTCGACCCCAAGCGCAGCGAGGGCGACCTGTGGGTGCAGATCGGCGCCGACGACGGGCTGGTCGCCTTCCACGCGCTGCGGCTGCTGCAGCGGCTGGCGGCGGGCACCGCCAGGCTGCGCTGGCAGATGAACGGCTTCAACCGTGCGCCGGGCGCCACCGAGCAGCCGATGACCGGCCGCAACCTGATGGGCCAGATGGACGGCACGAACAACCCGAAGGAGACCGACGCGAACTTCGGCGAACGGATCTTCGTGCCGGACAACCGCACCGGCGCCGACGCGTGGATGGCGGGCGGCTCGTACGTCGTCGTCCGGCGCATCCGAATGCTGCTCGACAGCTGGGACAACCTGTCGCTGGAGCGCCAGGAGAAGATCATCGGCCGCCGGAAGTCGGACGGCTCCCCGCTGTCGGGAGGCACCGAGACCACCCGCGCGGACTTCAACAAGATGGGTCCCGACGGGGTGCTGGCGATCCCGGGCGACGCGCACATCCGGGTGGCCTCGCCGGGGACCAACCGCGGTGCGGCGATGCTGCGCCGGGCGTTCTCGTACCACGACGGCTTCCGGGACGACGGCGCTCCGGACGCGGGCCTGCTGTTCATCGCGTGGCAGGCGGACCCGCGCAAGGGCTTCACCCCGGTGCAGCGGAAGCTGGACCGCGGCGACGGGCTCTCGCGCTTCCTGAAGCACGAGGCGAGCGGGGTGTTCGCGGTCCCGGGCGGATGCGCTCCGGGGGAGTACGTGGGGCAGCGGCTGCTGGAGGGGTGATCCGGGGCCCACGCCGGGGCGGCCGTCCCCGCGCGGGCGTCACCGGGCATCCGCGAACGGCCCCGCACGGGCATCGGTAGGGTGGCAGCTCCACCAGATGATCGCTCGGAGGGACATCGCGTGAGGTCGGCAACGCGCTACACCTACCTCGGCCCGGAGGGCACGTTCACCGAGGCCGCCCTTCGCACCCTCCCGGAGGCGGCCACCCGCGAGCTCGTCCCCATGGTCTCCGTGCCCGCCGCGCTCGACGCGGTGCGGGGCGGCGAGGCCGCGGCCGCGCTCGTGCCGATCGAGAACTCCGTCGAGGGCGGCGTCACCGCGACGCTCGACGAGCTGGCCACGGGCGAGCCGTTGATGATCTACCGCGAGGTGCTGCTTCCGATCGCGTTCGCGCTGCTCGTGCGGCCCGGCACGCGGCTGGAGGACGTCAAGACGGTCACCGGGCACCCGGTCGCCCAGCCGCAGGTGCGCAACTGGCTGGCGGCCCACCTGCCGGACGCGGTGTGGGAGTCGTCGGCGTCGAACGCGGACGGGGCGCGACTGGTGCGCGAGGGCCGCTACGACGCCGCGTTCGCGGGCGAGTTCGCGGCGGCCACGTACGGGCTGCAGCCGCTGGTCACCGAGATCCACGACGCGGAGAACGCGGAGACCCGCTTCGTCCTGGTCGGCCGTCCGGCGCGGCCGGCGGCGCGGACGGGCGCGGACCGCACGTCCCTGGTGATGTGGCAGCGGGACGACCACCCGGGCGCGCTGCTGGGGTACCTGCAGGAGTTCGCCGTGCGGGGCGTGAACCTCATGCGGATCGAATCGCGGCCGACGGGTCAGGGAATGGGCCGCTACTGCTTCTCGGTCGACTGCGAGGGGCACATCAGCGACCGCCGGGTGGCCGAAGCGCTGATGGGGCTGAAGCGGACGTGCGCGGAAGTGCGGTTCCTGGGGTCGTATCCGCGTGCGGGTGTTGCCCCGGACATCCGAACGAATGCCTCCGTGGTGCAGCCGGGGACCTCGGACGGTGATTTCGTGGCGGCCGCGGAGTGGCTGGCGCGCTGCCAGGACGGCCGGACCTGAGCTTTTCCCACAGAGTTATCCACAGGCACCCCCGAAGCTGGGGATAAGTCGACACGGCGAGGTACCGAGAAGCGCGGCGAAACGGTCAAGGTCGACAAATCGCTGCAGTCGGTCGCTCCGGCCATCCACAGCCCCGCTGCGGCGGGCACCCACCCTTGCGTCTACCGAAAAGCCTCGAACAACCCCTTAGGGGGAGAGAAACCCACCCCAAAGAGTGTCCGGACGATGTTTGGCCGGAGAAACTCTGACGAATGACAGAAGAGGCGGAAGGCGAGATTCCGGCATCCACAGTTTTCGCGCACACCCTGTGGACAAAGAACCGGAGGGATCACTTCCTGTGGACAACGGGCATCCTCAACTCCCGTCCTCCACAAGGCCGCTCGCCGTTCGACACGGCCCCTTTGCGCCCCCTGTGCCCCTCCTTTTCCGGTTTTCCAGAAATCCCTGCGGGCGCCCGCAGGGAGGGATCACGGGCTTTTCCCTTCACCCCAGAGTGGGGCAAACCGGAAGGAAAAGGAATATCGCGTCGAGCGATCGCAGTGCACGACGGTAGCCTGGAGGGGTGATTGACCTTCGCCTGCTCCGTGAGGACCCCGACCGTGTGCGCGCCTCCCAGCGCGCCCGTGGAGAGGACGTCGACGTCGTCGACGCACTGCTCTCCGCCGACGAGCGGCGCAGGTCGTCCAGCGTCCGCTTCGACGAACTCCGCTCCGAGCAGAAGGCGCTCGGCAAGCTCATCCCCAAGGCCGCCGGCGACGAGAAGGCCGCGCTGCTGAAGAAGGCCGGCGAGCTCTCCGCCGCCGTCAAGGCCGCCGACGCCGAGCAGGACGAGGCCGCCGAGGAGGCCCAGCGCCTGCTGCTGCAGATCGGCAACCTCGTCCACCCGGACGTGCCGCGCGGCGGCGAGGACGACTTCGTCGTCCTGGAGACCGTCGGCACCCGCCGCGACTTCGCCGCCGAGGGCTTCGAGCCCAAGGACCACCTGGAGCTCGGCCAGGCGCTCGGCGCCATCGACGTCGAGCGCGGCGCCAAGGTCTCCGGCTCGCGCTTCTACTACCTGACGGGCATCGGCGCGCTGCTGGAGCTCGCCCTCGTCAACGCCGCCATCGCCCAGGCCACCGCCGCCGGCTTCACGCCGATGCTCACCCCCGCGCTGGTCAAGCCGCGCGCCATGGAGGGCACCGGCTTCCTCGGCCAGGCCGCGCAGGACGTCTACCACCTCGACAACGACGACCTCTACCTCGTCGGCACGTCCGAGGTCCCCCTCGCCGCGTACCACATGGACGAGATCATCGAGGCGGACCAGCTGCCGCTGCGCTACGCCGGCTTCTCCCCGTGCTTCCGCCGCGAGGCCGGTACGTACGGCAAGGACACCCGCGGCATCTTCCGCGTCCACCAGTTCGACAAGGTCGAGATGTTCTCGTACGTCGCGCCGGAGGAGGCCGACGCCGAGCACGCGCGCCTGCTGGAGTGGGAGAAGCAGTGGCTGACCAGCCTTGAGCTGCCCTTCCAGGTCATCGACACGGCCACCGGCGACCTGGGCGCCTCGGCCTCGCGCAAGTTCGACTGCGAGGCGTGGATCCCCACCCAGGGCAAGTACCGCGAGCTGACCTCCACGTCCAACTGCAACGAGTTCCAGGCCCGCCGCCTGTCCGTCCGCATGCGCGACGGCAAGAACGTCAAGCCGCTGGCGACGCTCAACGGCACGCTGTGCGCCGTGCCCCGCACGATCGTGGCACTGCTGGAGAACCACCAGCAGGCCGACGGCTCCGTGCGCGTGCCCGAGGCGCTCCGCCCGTACCTGGGCGGCCGCGAGCTGCTGGAGCCCCTCGCCAAGTGAGTGACGACGCCGCAGACGGATCCGCTCCGCTGCCGTACCGGCTGATCGCGACCGATCTCGACGGCACGCTGCTGCGCTCCGACGACACCGTCTCGGAGCGCACCCGCGCCGCCCTGCAGCTGGCCACGGCGGCGGGGGCGGCGCACATCGTCGTCACCGGCCGGACCGTCGCCTGGACCCGGCACATCCTGGACGCCCTGGACTACCGCGGCCTCGCCGTCTGCGGTCAGGGCGCGCAGGTCTACCACGCGGGCGAGCACCGGCTGCTGACGTCGGTGACGCTGGACCGGCAGCTGGCCGGACTGGCGCTCGCCAAGATCGAGGCCGAGACCGGCCCGCTGTACCTGGCCGCCAGCCGGGACGGCATGGACGGCGACGTCCTGGTCGGCCCGGGCTACCACGTCCAGGAGGGACCGCTGCCCGCCGTCCCGATCACGGACGCGGAAGAGATCTGGTCGGCCCCCCTGAACAAGCTCTACATCCAGCACCCGTCGCTCGACGACGACGCCCTGGCCGAGGTCGCGCGCGCGGTCGCGGGCGGCCTGGTGGGCGTCACGATGGCGGGCCCGGGCATAGTCGAGCTGCTGCCGCTGGGCCTGAGCAAGGCCACCGGTCTGTCGCTCGCGGCGCGTCGGCTGGGCGTCAGGGCGGCCGGGACGATCGCCTTCGGCGACATGCCCAACGACGTTCCCATGTTCGGCTGGGCCGGGCACGGCGTCGCGATGGCCAACGCGCACGCGGAGCTGAAGGCCGTGGCGGACGAGGTGACGGCCTCTAACGACGAGGACGGCATCGCGGTCGTCCTGGAGCGTCTCTTCCGCCCAGCCGCCGTCTGACGGCCTCGGGCACGGCCGCGGGCACCGCGCGCCGGGCCCGCCGGCCGTCCCACTCCGGCCGGCCGCGCGTCAGCGGCCGGCACGCCAGGCCCAGGGCCAGCGCGATCGCGTGCCCGACGTCGGTGTACGTGCCGCCGGTCAGCAGCGGCACGGCGAAGAACAGCACCGTCCCCGCCAGGTAGCACCAGCGCCAGGGCCGCGGCACGCGGTAGGTGAGGACGCCGGCGGAGCCGGCGAGCCCGTACGAGACCCCTATGTCGACCACGTGCTTCATCGAGCGCGGCGCCGAGTGGCTCTGGATGGCCAGCAGCAGCACCTCCTGGCTGATCAGCGTCGCCGCGATGTGCGCGGCCGCCACCGTGGCCAGCCAGCGCAGCGTGCCGATCCAGCGCTCCACGTTGGCGTGGAAGAGCTCGAAGAGCACGGCGTAGAGCAGGAACGAGGACGGGTCCGCGATCCAGAAGCCGCTGATGAGCAGTGACTGCATCGGGTGCTTGTTGAGCTCGTGGATGTTGCTGCTGGTGCGGTGCAGCAGGAAGCTCTCCAGGCCCTCGCTGGCGGAGGCGATGACGAGGCTGGTGATCCCGATGATCAGCAGCCAGATGTGAGTGCCGGGCGAGGAACGGACCCAGGAGCGGGTCCGCAGACGTATCGCGTCGACTGTCACCCTTCGACGGTAGCCCGGGGCCGGGACGGCAGCCCGGGGAACGGCGGAGCCCAGTTGTAGGACAACCAGTTGTAGGATGACTGGGCAACCGGTTGAATCAGTATCGTCGGAGGACGCATGGCACTGCGAGCTGCGGGACGCCAGTCCCTCGTGGACACCGTCGTGGAACAGCTGCGCACCCAGGTCGCCGCGGGCGAGTGGGGCGTCGGCGAGCGCATCCCGACCGAGCACGCGCTCGCCGAGCAGCTGCAGGTGGGACGCAACACCGTCCGCGAGGCCGTCCGCGTGCTCGTGCACGCCGGGATGCTGCGTTCCCGGCAGGGCGAGGGCACCTTCGTGGTCTCCACGGCCGACCCCGGCGAGATCATGCGCGGTCTGCAGCGCGCCGGAGTGCGCGATGTCCTGGAGCTGCGCATCGCGCTGGAGGCGGAGGCCGCCCGGCTGGCGGCGCTCCGGCACGAGCCCGCCGACCTGGAGCGGATGCGGGCCGCGCTGGACGCGCAGAGGGCGTTCGAGGACGCCGAGGGCCAGCCGGACTCCGGGAACCTGGAGCTGTACGCCGATCACGACGTCGAGTTCCACCGGGCCGTCGTGGAGGCCGCGCACAACACCGCGCTGACGGCCACCTACGCCTGGTTCTCCAGCTCCGTCCGCGAGGCGCTGGTCACTGCGCTCGGCGACCGCGACATGCCCCGCATCATCCACGGCGACCACCACGCGCTCATGGACGCGATCGCCTCCGGTGACCCGGAGGCGGCCGGCCGGGCCGCCCGGGTGCTGCTGGAGCGCCCCAAGCAGGCCGTCGAGTCGCTGCTCGCCGAGCGCTGACCGACCCGGGCCACACCGGAGCGACCACCTCACCGCACCCCCTTTGGAGAGCACCCCATGCCGGAAACGAGGCCGGACACACCCCTCATAGCCGCCGAGCCCCTCGGGGGCGCCGGGCCGCTCGTGCACGCCGAGCCGCTCGTGGACGCCGGGGAGAGCCCGGCGTCCGCCCCCGCGGGCGCCGCCGGGCGCCGCGCGCCGCGCGCGCACCCCGCCCTGGTGATGCTCGGCATCGTCCTCGCCTCGCTCAACATGCGGGCCGCGCTCGCCGGCGTCTCGCCCCTCATGGGCGAGATCGGCGACCACTTCCACCTGGCGGCCGCCGCGAGCAGCCTGGTGACGACCATTCCGCTGGTCTTCATGGGTCTCGGCTCGATCGTCGCGCCCCGGCTCGCCCGGCGCTGGGGGACGGAGGCCGTGCTGTGCGGCGCGCTCGTCCTGCTGGCCGCCGGCATCCTGCTGCGCGTCGCTCCCCCGGTCGTGGCCCTCTTCGTCGGCTGCGCGCTCGTCGGGACCGCGATCGCCCTGCTCAACGTCCTGATGCCCGGCCTGGTGAAGCGGGACTTCCCGGACCGTGCCGCGAGCATGACGGCGCTGTACTCCACCACCTTGATCCTCGGCGCCACGGGCGCGGCGGCCACGTCCGTCCCGCTGGAGAACGCCCTCGGCGGCTGGCAGGGCTCCCTGGCCTCCTGGGCGCTGCTGGCGGCCGTGGCGGCGCTCGTGTGGCTCCCGCAGGCCGCCCTCGCGCGGCGCGGCACCGGGCACGGGACGGCGGCCGCGACGCCGCACCGGTCCGCCGAGGCGGGCACGTCCCTCACGCGGTCCCCGCTGGCCTGGCAGGTCACGTTGCTGATGGGCACCCAGTCGCTCATCGCCTACGTGTGCATCGCCTGGATGCCGACGGTCTTCACCGACCACGGCATGAGCAAGAGCCAGGCCGGCATGGTCTACGCGTTCTACACGCTGGTGCAGATGGCCGGTTCGTTCGTCGTGCCGATGCTCGCCGGGCGCATGAGCGACCAACGGCCGCTGGCCGTCGCCGTGGTCGCCCTCATGGCGGCCGGCGTCACGGGTCTGCTGGTCGCACCCGTGGCGGGCGCCTGGGTCTGGGCGACGCTCATGGGCGTGGCCCAGGGCGGCCTGCTCGGCCTCGCGCTGACGCTGATGGTGCTGCGCACCCGCGACGCCCACACGGCGGCCCGGCTGTCGGGCATGGCACAGACCTGGGGGTATCTCCTCGCCTCCGTCGGCCCGTTCGCGATCGGTGCGGTGCACCAGGCGACCGGCGACTGGACGTTGCCCATCGCCCTGCTGCTGGTCGCCTGCACGGCGCTGCTCTTCCTGGGGCTGGGCGCCGGGCGCAATCGCAAGATCTGACGCGTTGGAAGGGGTTTGGAAGGGGTGAGGCCGGTACACCCCGTGCCGCAGGAGGAGCCCGCCCCATGCAGAGCACATCCCGGATCACGATCCCGGCCGGTCTCGTCGACAACCACGCCACCATGCCGGAGGGCGAGGGCGGCCCGGAGTGGATCGCCGGTCTGCCGGAGCTGGCCGCTCACTTCCTCGACCGGTGGGGACTGCGGGTCGACGGGCCCGGCGCGCACGGCGCGGTGGCGCTCGTCCTGCCCGTGCTGCGCGAGGACTCCTCGCCGGCCGCGCTGAAGCTGCAGCCGGTCACCGACGAGAGCACGGGCGAGCCGCACGCGCTGCGCGTGTGGGGCGGCGCGGGGGCGGTCGGTCTCCTCGACGAGGACGCGGAGACCGGCACGATGCTGCTGGAGCGGCTGGACGCCGGCCGCTCGCTGGCGGGCGTCCCGGACGCCGAGGCGGCGCTGCTGGCCCTCAGCGAGCTGCTGGGACGTCTGCAGCAGGCCCCGCCGCCGGCCGGGATGCGCCGGCTGGCGGACGTGGCGTCGGCGATGCTCGCCGAGGTGCCGGACGCGCTGCCGCGGCTGGGCGATCCCGGGGAGCGCCGGCTGCTGGCCTCGTGCGCGGCGGCCGTGGAGGACGTCGTGGGCGAGGCCGGCGACCGGCTGCTGCACTGGGACCTGCACTACGAGAACGTGCTGGCGCCGCTGCCGGCTGCCGGCCGTGAGCCGTGGCTGGCGATCGACCCCAAACCGCTGGTCGGCGACCCCGCGTTCGACCTGCTGCCGGCGGTCGGCGACCGCTGGGACGACGTCGTGGCGACGGGCGACGTGGCGCGGGCGGTGCGGCGCCGGTTCGACCTGATGACCGAGGTCCTCGGCCTGGACCGGCCGCGGGCGGTGTGCTGGACGCTGGGCCGGGTCCTGCAGAACTGCCTGTGGGACATCGCGGACGGAAAGCCCGCGCTGCAGCCGGAACAGACGGCGATCGCGCGGGCCCTCCTCTCCTAAGCGGTGTGCGACGGGTGGGTGCTACTCCTCGCCGGCGAGCGTCAGCGCGCGGAGCCTGCGGGCCGCGAACCAGGTGGCGGCCACGGTGGCGGCGGTCAGGAGCGTGAGCCCCAGCGGCAGGCTCACGTCCGCCGTGACCGCCCCCGCCCCGGCGGTCTTCTCGGCCAGGGCCAGGGACCACTGCTGCACGCTCAGCGTCCGCGCGCCGGGGATGAGGCTGCCGAACAGCGACTCCCACACCAGGGCGTAGACGAGCCCGGCGACGACCGCGTGGCGCGTGACCGTGCCCAGCAGCAGGAAGATCGCGCTGTAGGCGACCGAGGCCACCGTGGCGGCCAGGGCGTAGGCCACGGCGATCTGCTGGCTGTTGCCGTTGAGCAGGAAGCCCGCGATGAGGGTGGGCACCGCCGAGAAGGCGACGGTGACGCCGATGGCGACGACGAGCTTGGTGAGGATGATCGTGGGGCGCTTGACGGGCTTGGCCAGGAGATAGACCACCGAGCCGTCGTCGATCTCCGGGCCGATCGCGCCCGTACCGGCGA
This sequence comes from Streptomyces cinnamoneus, assembly GCF_014650495.1. Taxonomy (GTDB): domain Bacteria; phylum Actinomycetota; class Actinomycetes; order Streptomycetales; family Streptomycetaceae; genus Streptomyces; species Streptomyces cinnamoneus. Next base: position 183,289 of record NZ_BMVB01000002.1, read on the forward strand.
TGACGCCGATCAGCGGCACCATCGTGGCGAGGGCGAAGCCCCCGAGGACGCTCGTGGCCGTGTTGTCGTCGGCTCCGGTCAGCATGCGGACGGCGGCCGAGAGCACGAGCAGCAGGGCCGGCAGCACGAAGAGGATGAGGGCCCGGCGGCGGCCGAGGAGGCCCCGGTAGGTCAGCCGGGCGACAGTGGGGTTGTACATGGGCTGTTACCGCTCCCTTCAGGCCGCGACGAGGTAGGAGAAGACCGATTCCAGGGACTCGTCCGAGGGCGAGACCGTCAGGAGCCGGATGCCGTGCGCGCGGGCGACGCGCGGCAGGAGTTCGGTGAAGCGGCCGAAGTCGACGGCCTGGATGCGCAGGACGCCTTCCTGGACGTCCACTTCGATGCCGGAGGTCGAGGGGTCGGAGATCAGCGCGGCGGCGAGCGCGCGGTCGTCGCTGGACCGTACGGCGTAGCGGTGCGGGCGGTCCGTCATCAGGCGGCGGATCTTGCGGAAGTCGCCGGAGGCGGCGTGCCGTCCGGCGACGACGACCTCGATGTGGGCGGCCAGTTGCTCGACCTCCTCCAGGATGTGGGAGGAGAAGAGCACGGTGCGGCCGTCGGCGCCCATGGCCCGCAGCAGGTCCATCAGCTGCATGCGCTGGCGCGGGTCCATGCCGTTGAACGGCTCGTCCAGCAGGAGCACGGACGGCTCGTGGACGAGGGCGGACGCCATCTTCACGCGCTGCCGCATGCCCTTGCTGTACGTGTCGATCCGGCGGTCCTGCGCGTACTCCATCTCCACCGTGGCGAGCGCCCGTTGGGCCTCGCGGTCGCCGAGGCCGTGCAGCTCGGCGTTGGCCCGGACGAACTCCCGGCCGGTGAGGAAGTCGTACATCGCCTCGCGCTCGGGGACGATGCCGATGTGGCGGTAGATCTGCTCGTTGCGCCAGATGGTCTGGCCGTCGAGGGTCACCGTGCCGGCGGAGGGGGCGAGGAAGCCGCCCATCATGTTGATGAGCGTGGACTTGCCGGCGCCGTTGGGGCCGAGCAGGCCGGTGACGCCGGGCCCCACCGTCATGGAGACGTCGTTGACGGCGACCACGTTGCCGAACCAGCGGGAGACGTTGTCGATGCAAATAGTGCTCATCGGCGCAGCCCATTCCTTGAGGGGTGGTGGTCGGGTGACGGGAGGGCGGTCACAGCCCGGCCTTTCGGTAGCGGCGCATCAGCAGCCCGTAGGAGCCGGCGATCAGGGCGAGGGCGACGAGGAGGTAGACCGCGCCGGTGGCGGCACCGGGGCCGTGGCCGCCGGGGAAGGAGGTGGTGGCCGACAGGAACGCCGTCTGCACGCCGTCGATCAAGGTGATCGGCGAGAAGAGGCCCAGCCACTCGATGGCCGTGGTGTTGTCGCTGTGGAGCGCGATGTTCTGGATGGTGCTGACCGCGCCGTAGGGGATCGTCAGCACGGCGATGACGGCGGCGACGCCGAAGCCGCGGCGCGGGGTGAGCGCGGCGACGACCAGGCCGATGCCGGCGAAGAGGAGGGAGAGCAGGGTCACCGAGACCAGCCCCTGGGCGAAGCCCTCGGTCTGCTCGGAGAAGTCCATCTTGGCGAGCAGCGCGCCGACGTAGAGGATCAGCAGCGGCGTGGCGGTGAGGACGAACAGGGCCGAGGCCATGGCCGCGAACTTGGCCACCACGTAGTCGACCCGCTCGATCGGGCGGGAGAAGTACAGCGGCACGGTCTTGAACCGCAGGTCGCGGGAGACCGACTGCGGCGCCTGGGCGGCGACGTAGAGGCCGATGACCAGCTGCAGCCAGAGGGCGTAGCGGGTGTAGTCCACGGGCAGCTTGTTGAGCTTCGTGCTGACGGCGACCGCCACGACGATCGCGGCCGGCAGGCACATCACGCCGAAGAGGATCATCGGCAGCACCTTGGACTTCGCCGACCGGCCCAGGCCGTAGGCGCCGCGCAGGCTCTGGGAGTACAGCGAGCGGCGGGCGTAGGCACGGCCCAGGCGGGGGCCGTCGTACGTGCGGTAGCCGATGTTGTGGATGACGTCCTGGGCGGGCTGCGGCCGGCCGGGCGCCGCCGGGGTCCTGGTCTCAGGCGGCATCGGACGTGCCTCCGTTCTGCTGCTCGTGGCGGGGGCCGGGCGTCTTGCTCCATCCGGCGCCCCAGGCGGTCTGGGGGGCGGGCTCGCCGCCGCGCCCGTCGGCGTCGTGCCCGTCACCGCGCCCGTCGTCGTCGCGGAAGACCTCGGCGATGCGGTGCCGGCGCTGCTCCATGCGGACCAGGCCGAGGCCGAGGTCGGCGACGGCGTCGCGGACGACGTCGTACGTCCCCTCGTCGACCAGGTCGACCAGGAGCACGTGGCCGGAGGCGGGCGAGCCGTCGGCCGCCCGGCCCGCGGGCCGGCTCACCAGGCCCGCGCCGGTGAGGGCGGCCAGCAGGGCCGCCGTGCCGTCCGGGTGGGAGTCGGAGTCGGTGACCTCCACCGCGAGGGAGCCCGTGACCTGGGTGAACTCGTCGGTGGAGGAGGAACGCAGCAGCTTGCCGCCGTCGATGACGACGACGTGGTCGCAGGTGCGTTCCAGCTCGCCGAGCAGGTGCGAGGTGACCAGCACCGAGATGCCGAAGTCGGTGTGCACGCGCCGGATCAGGCCCAGCATCTCGTCCCGGCCGACCGGGTCGAGGCCGTTGGTCGGCTCGTCCAGCAGCACCAGCTGGGGGTCGTGGACGAGGGCCTGCGCCAGCTTGACCCGCTGCTTCATGCCCGTGGAGTAGCCGCCCATGGGACGGTACCGCTCCTCGTACAGGCCCACGTGCCGCAGCGTGTCGGCGGTCCGCTCGCGGGCGGCCGTGGGCGGCAGGCCGGACATCCGCGCCATGTGGACGACGAACTCCGTCGCCGACACGTCGGGTGGCAGGCAGTCGTGCTCCGGCATGTACCCGACCCGCTCGCGGATCTCGGCGCCCCGGGTGGCCACGTCGAGGCCGAGGACCTCGGCGCGGCCCTCGGTGGCCGGGGAGAGCCCGAGCAGGATTTTGATCAGCGTCGACTTGCCGGCTCCGTTCGCCCCCACCAGCCCGGTCACTCCCGGAGTGATGTCGACGGAGAGCCGGTCGAGGGCGGTCACCCGGGGGAACCGCTTGCTGAGGCTTTCGGTGGCGATCACAGTCACGTAGTCGACGGTAGTGGCGTGGGCCACAGCAGTCGTCAGACCAGATGCCGGTTTGTGCGTAGTCCTCGGGTCTGATGCGCCCGTAAGGGCCGACCCCTGCGACGGGTGGGGGCGGGGGCGCCGGAGGTTTTCCACAGGCGTGCCGGGACCCTTGACGCAGCCTGCGGTCATTGTCACATTCGTTGGTGTCAACTTACGGGCGTCACGGCCGGTTTGGCGTGCGTCGGCGGGTGCGGGTGCGGGTGCGGGTGCGGGTGCGGGTGCGGGTGCGGCTTCGGACGGGTCGGAGGGCGGCATGGCGGGGCGGTTCGACGAGGAGCTGCGCGGTTTCCGGGAGGTGCAGCGCCTGGCGTACGCGTGCACGGAGGCGGTGGCCGCGCAGCTCCGGCCGGGGGTGACCGAGCGGGCGGCGGCCCGCATGCAGCGGGAGTGGCTGCGCGAGCGCGGGGTGCAGGACTGGTTCCACCTGCCGTTCGCGTGGTTCGGCGACCGCACGGCCTTCGCGGGGTTCCGGGTGCCGCTGCAGTTCTTCCCCACCGGGCGCCGGCTGGAGCCGGGGATGCCGTTCATCCTGGACCTGGCGCCGGTGCACCGCGGCTTCACCGCCGACGTCGGCTACGCCGGCTGCCTGGGCCCCAGCCCGCTGCACGAGCGGATGGTCGCCGACCTGGGCGCCCACCGCGACCTGGTGCTGCGCGAGGTGCGCGAGCGCCGGCCGCTGCGGGAGATCTACGAGGACGTGGACCGGCTCATGGTCCGCCAGGGCTACGCCAACCGGCACCGCGCCTATCCCTTCGGAGTGATAGCGCACAAGGTGGGCCGGGTCCGTGAGCGCCCCTGGGCCCCCCGCCTGTTCGGGTTCGGGGTGCAGTCCCTGAAGGGGCTGGCGGCGGACGCCCTGCACGGCCACCGCGAGGGCTGGTCGCCGCTGTGGAGCCCGTACCGCTTCTCCGACCATCCGCCCCGGCCCGGGCTGTGGGCGGTCGAGCCGCACCTGGGCTTCCGCGGCACGGGCGTGAAGTTCGAGGAGCTCCTGGTGGTCACCGACTCACGGGACCCGCAGGAGAGCGCGTTCTGGCTGGACGACGACCTGCCGCACGTGCGGCGCCGACAGGAAGAGAGGGCGGTCGCATGAGCGGGCAGGGCAGGGGGATCGACGGCGCGCGCGAGCGCCGGGTGCGGTCGGACGGGATCGAGCTGTGCGTCGTCGAGCTCGGCGACGCCGCGGACCCCACGGTGGTGCTGGTGCACGGCTATCCGGACAGCAAGGAGGTCTGGTACGACGTCGCCCGGCGGCTGCGCGACCGCTTCCACGTGGTGCTGTACGACGTGCGCGGCCACGGCGGATCCACGGCTCCCGTGCCGCTGCGCGGCGGGTTCACGCTGGAGAAGCTCACGGACGACTTCCTGGCGGTCGCCGACGCGGTGAGCCCCGACGCCCCGGTGCACCTGGTCGGTCACGACTGGGGCTCGGTGCAGGGCTGGGAGTTCGTCACCGTGCCCCGCACCGAGGGCCGGGTGGCCTCCTTCACCTCGGTGTCCGGCCCCTCCCTGGACCACTTCGGGCACTGGATCAAGGACCGCATGGCCCGGCCCACCCCGCGCCGGGTGGCCCAGCTCCTCGGGCAGGGGGCCCGGTCCTGGTACGTGGGTGCCCTGCACGTGCCCGCGCTGCCCGAGGCGGCGTGGCGCGGGCCGTTGGGCAAGCGGTGGCCGCGGATGCTGGAGCGCGCGGAGCGGCTGCCGTCCGGCGGCCACCCGGCCGGCTCCCTGGCGGACGACGCCGCGCACGGCGCCTGGCTGTACCGCGACAACGTGCGGGCGCGGCTGCGCCACCCGCGCACCGACGCCTACGCCCATGTGCCCGTCCAGCTGGTGACCCCGACCGGGGACGCGTTCCTCTCCGAGCGGCTCTACGACGACCTCGGGCGGTGGGCGCCGCGGCTGGTGCGCCGCACGCTGGCCGCCAAGCACTGGGTGCCGCGCACCCGCCCCGACCAGATGGCCTCCTGGATCGCCGAGTTCGTCACCGCCCAGGAGACGGCCCGGCAGTCCGGTGCCCCCGCCCGGCCGCCGGCGGGCACGGGCCCGTACGCCCGGCACTTCGGCGGCCGGCTGGTGCTGGTGACGGGCGCGGCGAGCGGCATCGGGCGGGCCACCGCGTTCGCCTTCGCCGAGGCCGGGGCCCGGGTCGTCGCCGTCGACCGGGACGCCGCGGGCGCGGCCCGTACGGCGGAGCTGGCCCGGCTGACCGGGGCGCAGGAAGCCTGGGCCGAGTGCTGCGACGTCTCGGACGAGCAGGCGATGGAGAAGCTGGCCGCCAAGGTCGCCGCCGAGTACGGCGTGGTGGACGTGCTGGTCAACAACGCCGGCATCGGTCTGGGCGGCACGTTCATGGACACCACGGCCGAGGAGTGGCGCGCCGTTCTCGACGTCAACCTGTGGGGCGTCATCCACGGCTGCCGGGCCTTCGGCCGGCAGATGGCGGAGCGCGGTCAGGGCGGCCACATCGTCAACACCGCGTCGGCGGCCGCCTTCCAGCCGTCGAAGTCGCTGACCGCCTACAGCACGTCCAAGGCGGCGGTGCTGATGCTGACCGAGTGCCTGCGCGCCGAGCTGGCGGGCAAGGGCATCGGAGTCAGCGCGATCTGCCCGGGCATCGTCAACACCGGCATCGTCGCCGCCACCCGCTTCGCGGGCCTGTCCGAGGAGGAACAGCGCCGCCACCGGGAGAAGGTGGGCCGGGCGTACGCGAGGCGCAACTACCCACCGGAGAAGGTCGCCGAGTCCGTCCTGCGCGCCGTGATCCACGACCGGGCCGTCCTGCCGGTGGCCCCCGAGGCGCACGTCCTGCGCTTCGTCTCCCGCTTCGCGCCCCGGCTCGGGCGCGCCATCGCGCGGATCGACCCCCCGCTGTAGAGGAGACCCACGATGGGAGACCCACGATGAGAGACGGCCACCCCTACCGCATAGCCCCGCGACGGGTGTCGTTCGACTGGCGCGGCACCCCGATGCACTGGATCCCCGACGAGCCCACCGCCACCCACGTCATCAACGTGCTGCACCTGCTGCTCCCGGCCGGCGAGCGGTGGTTCGTCAAGGTCTTCAAGGAGGCCCTGCCGCTGGTGCACGACGAAGCGCTGCTCAAGGACGTCAAGGGCTTCATGGGCCAGGAGGCCACCCACAGCGTGCAGCACGCCCACGTCCTGGACCACCTCGCCGGGCAGGGCCTGGACACCGGCCCGTACACCCGGCAGGTGGACTTCCTCTTCGACGTCCTGCTGGGCGAGAAGCCCCCGTTCGGCCTGCCCGTCCCGGAGCGGGAGTGGCTCCGCTTCCGCCTCTCGGTGATCGCCGCGGTCGAGCAGTTCACGGCCGTGCTGGGCGACTGGGTGCTGCACGCCGAGGCCCTCGACCGCGCCGGCTCCGACCCGGTGATGCTCGACCTGCTGCGCTGGCACGGTGCCGAGGAGGTCGAGCACCGCTCGGTGGCCTTCGACATGTACGAGCACTGCGGCGGCGAGGACCCCGCGCGCTACGCCCGCCGCCTGCTGGGCATGGCGATCACCGCTCCGGTGCTGCTGTACCTGTGGTCCTGGGGCAGCGCCTACCTGTTGCGGCACGACCCGCAGCCGGCGGGCCGCTCGCGCTACTCCCTGCGGGAGCACAACCGCGCGGTGGCGAAGGGGTTGTTGCCGACCTGGGGGCAGCTGGGCTCGGCCGTTCCGCGCTACCTGCGGCGGTCCTACCATCCCTCCCAGGAGGGTTCGCTGCGCAAGGCCGTCGCGTATCTGGCGAGCTCGCCGGCGGCCCGGGCCGCGGCGGGCGCGATCGGCCGCGCGGCCGCCTCCTGAGCCGGTGAGGAGCACCGCCTTGTCCGAAGCCGACCGGGCCGAATCCGGCCCGCCCGAAGCCGGCCGCCCATCCAACGCCGATCCGCCCGAAGCCGGCCGCCCGTCGGAAGCCGACCTGGCCCCGGCCGCCGGCCGTCTGCCGCCGGCCGAGTACCGCATCGAGGACCTGGCTCACCGCAGCGGTGCCACGGTCCGCACGATCCGCGCCTACCAGGACCGCGGGCTGCTGCCCCGGCCCGAGCGGCGCGGCCGCGCCAACGTCTACGGGGACGCCCATCTGGCCCGCCTCCGCCAGGTCTCCGGCCTCCTCGACCGGGGCTACACCCTGGCCAGCATCAAGGAGTTGCTGGACGCCTGGGACACCGGCCGCGGGCTCGGCGGGGTGCTGGGGCTGGCGGTCGAGGTGGACGGGCCGTGGACGGACGAGGAGCCCGGCCGGATCACTCGCGCCGAGCTGGACGCGCGCTTCGGCGGCGAGCGGAACGACCGGGCCGTGGAGGAGGCGGTGGAGCTGGGCGTCCTGGTGCGGCTGCCGTCCTCGCCCGACGCGTTCCTGGTGCCCAGCCCGCAGGAGCTGGCCGTAGCCGCCGAGCTCCACGCCGCCGGGGTCCCCCTGACCGCCATCTCCGGACACCTGCGCGAGCTGCGCACCCAGGTCGAGCACATCGCCGGCCGCTTCCTCGACTTCACCGCCGAGCACGTCTTCCATCCGTACCTCGGCCATCCCCCCACCGACGAGGAGGCAGCACAGGCCGCCGCCCTGGTGCGGCGACTACGGCCGCTCGCCCAGCAGACCGTCGACGCCGAACTCGCCCGCGCCATGCACACCCTGGCCACACGCCACCTGCGCGACCACCTCACCCAGCCACTACCGGCCGCTGCGGCCGGAGGCCCTGGGGTGGGCGGCAGCGGCGGTCTTGGCGTGGGCCCCAGCGGCGGTCCCGACGCACGTCCCGGCGGCGGCCCCGGCGACGGCCCCAGCGGCAGTCCCGACGCCCATCCCGGCGACGGCCCCGGCGAAGGCCCTGCCGCCGGCTGCGACGACTGCACCGGTGGCGGTACCAATGCGGACCCCGGCGCGGGCCCTGATGACGGCCCTGACCGGGAACCCGACGTGGGCCTTTTTGACGGCCCCGACGCGGAACCCAGCATGGGCCCCGCCGACGGCCCCGGCGCGGAACCCAGCATGGTCCCTGCTGACGGCCCTGACGCGGAACCCGACGCCGGCCCTGACGACTGCCCGGGCGAGAGTCCTGCCACCGGCGGCACCGACGACCGGCCCCACGAGGGTCCCGGCGGCGGCCCCGTCCTGGGCTCTACCGACGCCCCCGACGCAGACGCCATCGCGGGTCCCTTCGCTGCCCCCGGCGGCTTCCCCGGTACCGGGCCGGGCGCCGCCACGGGCCCGTCTGCGGCCGCCGCCGAGGAGGTGCGCCTGCCCGCAGCGGCCGTCCGGGCCGTCCGGGAGCTGGTCGGCCCGGAGAACGTGGCGGCGTTCATCGCGGCCGCCGCCGAGCGCGAGGTCCGCGCCCGCGTGATGGACGGCCTCCTCCCGCCCGGTGAGCCGTAGGCCGCCGGGGCCTCCGGCCGGCGCAGCGACCGGCATCGACCGGCATCGACCGGGCAGCAGCCAGCAGGCCATCGGAGCCCTCCCGGCCGCCGCACACCCGCACGTCCGCCGCAGCGGCCCTGCAGCAGCCGGCAGGCCGCAGCGAGCCTCCCGACCGGCGTGCGGCCGCCCGACCGACGCCGCGTCCAGCAACGACCGGCAGGACGCCGCAGGCCACCGCCGCCCTACGACCGCCGCACCTCCGCACGGCCGACGCAGCGACCGGCATCGACCGGCAGCAGCCGGCGGGCCATCGGAGCCCTCCCGGCCGCCGCACGCCCGCACGTCCGCCGCAGCGGCCCTGCAGCAGCCGGCAGGCCGCAGCAGGCCTCCCGGCCGGCGTGCAGCCGCCCGACCGACGCCGCGTCCAGCAACGACCGGCAGGACGCCGCAGGCCACCGCCGCCCTACAGCCGCCGCACCTCCGCACGGCCGACGCGGTGTCCAACAGCGACCGGCACCAGTCGGCAGGCCGCCGGGGCCAACCAGCCGCTGCCCGGTCGCCCGGTCGCCGCTGCGGCCGCCGCAAGCGGCCTGCGGCAGACCGCAGGCAACGCACGGCACACCGCGGCAACCGCTTAGGCGAGCTGGGCGAGCCCCTCCGTGGCGATCTTCTCGAAGACGGCGACGTCGGCCTCGAACATCGAGCCGGCGATCGGCCAGTGCACGACGATCTCGTCGATGCCCACCTCGGCGTGCGCGCCGGCGAAGTCGACGAAGGCGTCGAAGGACTCCAGCGGCCGGTCCGGCGTGAAGCCCGTCAGCATCACCTTGCGCAGCTCCGCCACGTCCCGGCCGGCCTTGGCGCACACCTCCCCGAGGCGTTCGATCTGTCCGGCGACGGCCGCCAGGGACTGCTCCGGCGTGCCCGTCTCGTACAGCTTCGGGTCGCCGGTGGTCACCCACGCCTGCCCGTGGCGGGCGGCGAGCCGCATGCCGCGCGGACCCGTCGCAGCCACCGCGAAGGGCAGCCGGGGGCGCTGCACGCAGCCGGGAATGTTGCGCACCTCGGTCGCCGAGTAGTGCTCACCGTCGTGGGAGACCACGTCCTCGGTGAGCAGCCGGTCCAGCAGGGGCACGAACTCGGCGAAGCGGTCGGCGCGCTCGCGCGGCGTCCACGCCTCCTCGCCGCTCGCCCGCAGCGCGGTCGCGTCGAAGCCGGAGCCGCCGGCACCGATGCCGAGCGTGATCCGCCCGCCGGAGATGTCGTCGAGGGAGATGAGCTCCTTGGCGAGCGTCACCGGATGGCGGAAGTTCGGGGAGGTGACCAGCGTGCCGAGCCGCATGCGGGACGTCACGCCGGCCGCCGCCGTCAGGGTCGGTATCGCGCCGAACCACGGACCGTCCCGGAAGGTGCGCCAGGACAGGTGGTCGTAGGTGTAAGCGGTGTCGAAGCCCAGCTCCTCGGCGCGCTGCCAGGAGTCACGGCCGCCCTCGGACCAGCGGCGGTCGGGAAGGATCACGGTGCTCAGTCGCATGCCACCGAGCCTAGGCGCTGGGCCCGGCGGGCGGGCGCACGGGGCTTTCCGGCCGCACGTTTGTACGCCTCCCCGGGGGCGTGGACGAGAATGGGGCCGTGACTTCAGCTACCGAGCCCGACACTCCGGCCGCAGGCCGGACCGCAGCTGTTCCCCGGCTGATCGCCACCGACCTCGACGGCACCCTGCTGCACGACGACAAGACGGTCTCCGACCGCACCGTCGCCGCACTGGCCGCGGCGGAGGCGGCGGGCATCGAGGTCTTCTTCGTCACCGGCCGCCCGGTCCGCTGGATGGACGTCGTCCGCGACCACGTGCAGGGGCACGGCCTGGCGATCTGCGCCAACGGCGCCGTCGTCGTCGACCTGCACGACGGCGGCCGCTGCGTCGAGGTCCGCCCGCTGGAGCCCACCGCCGCCCTCGCCATCGTCCACGCCGTGCGCGCCGCGGCCCCCGGTGCCTCCTTCGCCATCGAACGCACCTCGCGCTTCGACTACGAGCCGCACTATCCGCCCTTCCAGCTGGACCCGGACGCCCGGATAGCCCCCGCCGAGGAGCTCCTGGAGGCCGGGGACGGCCAAGGCGATCCGATCATCAAGCTGCTCGCCTTCCACCCGGAGCTGGCCCCGGACGAGTTCCTGGACCTGGCCCGCATGGCGGGCGGCGAGCACGGCTCGTTCACCCGTTCCAGCCCGACCGCCCTGCTGGAGATCAGCGGGCCGGGCGTCAGCAAGGCCAGCACCCTGGCACGCTGCTGCGCCGAGCGCGGCATCGCGCCCGAGGAGGTCGTGGCGTTCGGGGACATGCCCAACGACCTGGAGATGCTCAGCTGGGCGGGCACCTCGTACGCCATGGCCAACGCCCATCCCGAGGTGCTGGCGGCCACCACCCACCGCACGGCCGCGAACACCGAGGACGGTGTGGCGGCGGTCATCGAGCAGCTCCTGCACGGCCTGCCCTAGGCCGGGCGCGGGCGCGGGCCACGCCGCGCCCCGGCGGCCATCAAGCCGGCGCCCCCAGCGCCCCGACGGCCGTCGAGCCGGCGCCCCGGCACAGCGGCGGCCGACACCCGACCACCCGGCACCCGGCACCCCGCAGGCCGCACCCCGCAGGCCCACGCCGCCTACAGCAGGACGCCGCGCGCCCGCAGCCACGCCACCGGCTCGACGGCCGACCCGAACTCCGCGGACCTGCGGATCTCGAAGTGCAGGTGCGGCCCGGTGGAGTTCCCGGTGGTCCCGGACAGCCCGATCCACTCGCCCGCGCGCACCTGCCGGCCCGACCCGAGCAGCGGCGCCGCCAGATGGGCGTACTGCGAGAACCAGCCGCCCTCGTGCCGCACCACCACACTGATGCCGAACGGGCCGCCGCAGCCGATGGAGACGATCGTCCCGCTCCCCACCGACCGCACGGGCGTCCCGGTGGGAACGGCGAAGTCCTGCCCGGAGTGCCCGCCCGCCCAGTGCACCCCGGTGCCCCCGAAGCGCGCGGTCAGCTCGTACGTGAGCAGGGGGCGGGTGAAGCCGCTCGGGGAGATCGCAGCCGCCCGGTCCGTGCCGCTCTGGTTGTCCTGGAGCTCGGCCTGCAGGCCGTCGAGGTCGACGGGGGTGCAACGACCGTTGCGGACGGCCGCAGCCGCCAGGCTGTTCAGCTCGCCGCGAGCCCGGCCCAGCCGCTCCTCCAGCGCCTTCTTCTCCGTACGCAGCTGGGTGACATCGGCGTCGAGGGCCTGCCAGGAGGCGGAGGTCGACATCTGGTCCGCCGCCAGGGTCCGGCTCCTGCTGTCGGCCTCGATCACCATGCGGGCCAGACGCTCCCGCCGGTCGGAGTCGTTGGACTGCAGCTCCAGCATGTCCAGCGGCTCGGCGGCGGCCGCGAGGCTGCCCGGGGCGGTGAAGCCGCCGGTGCGGTACTGCGCCCGGGCGACGGTTCCGGCGTCCTCGTGCAGGACGGCCGCCAGGATCCGCTCTCCGTGCAGTTGCCGCGCCAGCTGGTCGGCCCGCTTCCTCTGGTCCTTCGCCACGCGCACCCCGCGCTCGTAGCGGTGGCGGACCCATCCCGTCTGCCACGCCAGCCGGAGCACCTCGGAGCTGAGGCGGGCCAGCCGCTCCGGGGCGTGCCCGGCGGGGGGCGCGGCGGACGGCAGCGGCGCCACCGCCACGCACAGGGCGCAGAGCAGCGCGCCGCCGTGCCGGTGCACGGGGCGGGTCCGCAGGCTCCGCAGACTCCGGTGGGTCCGGCGGTACGAACGATACGACCATCGCATGGTGGCGATCTTGGCGTGAGCGCATGCCGGGCGCCCCCACAGAAGACCGTTCGGAGGAATGCGCGCATCTATAGGGCGACACGTACCTCTACAAGGACGCACCCGCACGGACGCACCGTCACCAACGCGCACGGATACGCGTACGGACGAACCGTCACCACCCGATCCACTGCGACCGCACGGACGAACCGTTCACGACCGCACCCTCGCTTCGCACGGACGTACCGTCAGCATCGCGTGCGACGCGCCCTGCTGGTGCGCGCTTACAGGGGCGCTTCCCAGATCACCTTCGTGCCGCCCCCGTCGTCGCCCAGCCCCGGTCCGTACGAGCTGGAGCCGCCCAGCGACTCGGCGCGCTTGGCGAGGTTGCGCAGTCCGCTGCGCCGACCGCCCTCCGGGATGCCCACGCCGTCGTCGGCGACCGTCAGGCGCACCGCCTCCCGGCCGTCCGGCAGGGTGGCGGTGGCGTCGACCAGGACCTCGATCCGGGACGCCCGTGCGTGCCGGAAGGCGTTGGAGAGCGCCTCCCGCAGGGCGGCGATGAGGTTCTTGCCGGTGAGCTCGCCGACCTTCGCGTCGACCGGTCCGAGGAACGTCGCGGAGGGCTGGAACCCGAGCGGCACGGCCGCCGTGCCCAGCTCCCGCAGCACGCGCGTCCGCAGCCCGGCCGGCGCCTCCGTGGGCTCCTGCTGCAGGGCGAAGATGGCGGTGCGGATCTCCTGGATGGTCACGTCCAGCTCGTCGACCGCCTGGCCGACCTTCGTGGAGACCTCGGGCACGACGGCCAGCCGCTGCGCGCTCTCCAGCAGCAGTCCGGTGGCGAACAGCCGCTGGATGACCAGGTCGTGCAGATCGCGGGCGATCCGGTCGCGGTCCTCGAAGACGGCGAGCCGTTCCCGGTCGCGCTGCGCCTCGGCCAGGACGAGCGCGAGGGCCGCCTGCGCGGCGAACTGCGCCGCCAGCGTGCGCTCGGTGGCGGTGTACTTGCGTGCGCCGCGGCCTCGCGGGGTCGCGAGGGTGCCCAGCACGCGGTCGCCGCTCTTGAGCGGCAGCAGCATGCTCGGGCCGAAGCGGGGCGCCACCTCGGTGATCATGCGGGGGTCGGTGGCCGAGTCGTCGATGAAGACGGGCTCCCCCGCCAGCAGCTGCGAGACGACGGGGCTGTGCGGCGGTATCACTGTCCCGAGCAGCCCGGTGGGGTCCTCGGCGGAGACGGCCACCATCTCCAGCCCGCCCTCGCCGTCGGGCAGCAACACGATCCCGGCGGCCGAATCGGCCAGTCTGCGCGCCTGTTCGGCGACGACGGACAGGGCGTCCTCGGCGTCACTGCCCGACAGCAGGGCCGTCGTGACGGCCACCGAACCGTCGATCCAGCGCATGCGCTGACGGCGCTCGTCGTGCACGCGCGCGTTGCCGATCGCGATGCCGGCCTCCGTGGCGAGGATCTTCACCATGTGCAGGTCCGCGATGTCGAACGCACCGCCGCTGCGCTTCTCGGTCAGGTAGAGGTTGCCGAAGACCTCGCCCCCGACGCGGATGGGGACGCCGAGGGCGTGCTGGCCGTCGGGGAAGGCGGCGATGTGCTCGTACTGGTCCTGGGTGACTCCGTACGTGACGAAGTCCGACAGCCCCTCGCCCCCGGCGTCGATGACGCCGATGGCGGCGTACCGGGCGTCGGCGAGTTCGGCGGCGGTGCGGGCGATCCGGTCGAGGGTGGTGTGGAGGTCCAGGCGGCCGGTGCCGACCGAGCGCATGGCCTCCAGCAGCTGCGGCACCCGTCCGGTCAGCTCGGTGGACAGGCCCTGGAGGCTGCGGGTGGCCTCCGTGGCGACGTCCAGCGAGTCCGGAAGGGCCCCGCTGCCGCCCGTGCCGGTGCTGTCCCGCGGGACGTCGTCCCGGGGGTCGGAGGATGCTGCGGTCGACGCCATGCCAGGCAGCCTAATAAGTACCATTTGCCAGGGAAAGCGTCTTACGGCCGGTGTCCGTGCTGTCTTCCACGACCGCGGCGCCCTGCCCGGGTCCGCCGGCCTCTCCCTGCCCCGGCCCGGTGGCCTCTCCCTGCCCGGGTTCGCCGGCCTCGCGCTCCAGCATCCGCCGGAACGGACCCTCGGCGCCCGCCAGCTCCTCGTACGCCCCGCGCTGCACCATGCGCCCCCGCTCCAGCACCACGACCTCGTCCACCGCGGCCAGCCCCGCCAGCCGGTGCGTGATCAGTACGGTCGTACGGCCCTGGGTCGCCGTCAGCAGGTCCGCGGTCAGGGCGTCGGCGGTGGCCAGGTCGAGGTGCTCGGCGGGCTCGTCCAGCACCAGGACGGGGAAGTCCGCGAGCAGCGCCCGCGCCAGCGCCAGCCGCTGCCGCTGACCGCCCGACATGCGCGCCCCGTGCTCGCCGACCAGCGTGTCCAGGCCCTGCGGCAGGTCCTCCACCCACTCCAGCAGCCGGGCGGCCGCCAGCGCGGCGCGCAGCTCCTCGTCGCTCGCCTCCGGGCGGGCGAGGCGCAGGTTCTCGCGCAACGAGCTGTCGAAGACGTGCGCGTCCTGCGCGCACAGCCCCACCAGCCGCCGCACCGCGTCCCCGTCCATCGCGGCGGCGTCCCGGCCGCCCAGCGTGTACGCGCCCGCCTCCGCGTCCAGGAAGCGCAGCAGGACCTGCGCCAGGGTGGTCTTGCCCGACCCGGACGGGCCGACCACGGCGATCCGCCGCCCCGCCGTCAGCTCCAGCGCGAGGTCCGCCAGGGCGGGCACGTCCTGCCCCGGGTGCCGTGCCGTGAGCCCGGCCAGGCGCAGCGGGAACGGAGACGGCGGGGCCGGTTCCGTCCCGTCGCGCACGGGCAGGGGGGCGTCCAGCACCTCGTGCACCCGTTCCGCGGAGCGCCGCACGCGCTGGCGGTACTGCACCGCGAGCGGCAGGCCCATGACGGCCTCGAACGCCGCCAGCGGGACGAGGACGACCACGGCCAGCCAGACGCCGCCGAGGCGGCCGTCGTGCACGGCCCGTACGCCCGCCCAGGCCGCGCCGGTCACCGTCAGGCCGCAGGCCAGGGCCGACAGGCCGGCGCCGAGCGCGGCGGCGGCGCCGGCACGGCGGGCGATGCGGGCCAGGGCGGCGTCCGCGCGACGCAACCGGGCCATCCTGGCCGGCAGGGCTCCCGCCACGGTCAGCTCGGCCGTGCCCGCCAGGAGCTCGACCACGTGAGTGGACAACTCCCCGCGGGCGGGCGCCAGCTGCCGTTCCGCACGCCGGGCGACCGCACCCGACAGCGCGGGCACGGCCACGCCCGCGACCAGCAGCCCGGCGGCGAGCACCGCGCCCGCCTCCGGCAGCAGCCATGCGGTGAACGCCACGGAGGCGGTGCCGACCGTCACTGCCGAACCGACCGGCAGCAGCCAGCGCAGGAAGTAGTCCTGCAGCGCGTCGACGTCCGCGACCAGACGGGTGAGCAGGTCGCCCCGCCGGGTGTGGCGCAGGCCCGCGGGGGCGAGGCGCTCCAGGCGCCGGTAGACCGAGACCCGCAGGCCCGCCAGCACCCGCAGGACGGCGTCGTGCGAGACGAGGCGTTCGGCGTAGCGGAAGACGGAACGGCCGATGCCGAAGGCGCGGGTGGCGGTGACGGCCACCATCAGGTAGAGCACGGGCGGCTGTTGGGAGGCGCGCGAGATCAGCCACCCGGAGACCGCCATCAGGCCGACGGCGCTCCCGAGGGCGAGGGAACCCAGCAGCAGGGCCAGCGCGAACCTCCCCCACAGGGGCCGCCCGGCCCCCCGCACCCGCGCCAGGACGCGACGGGCCGCCGCCCGCCCGTTCCCGGCGGGCCGCCGTGCGGCCGCCGCGGGTGCGCCGTCACCGGCCCGCGCAGGGCCGGGGCCCGCCGGCTGCGGCGCATGGCCGCCCCCGCCGGCCTGTTCGTCGCCGGGGCCCACCGCCGCCCCGTCCCGGGCCAGGGCCCGGGCGTCGGCCCGCCGGTCGTCCCCGGCGGCCTCTGCTCCCGCTCGCGCCTCTTCCGCTGCCTCTGCCGGTTCGCTCCCCGTGGCCGGCAGGGCGGGCGGAGCCGGCGGCCGGACGGGGCCGGGGCCACCGAGGTGCACCGTGCGGCCGGCGACGGCGAGCAGCGCGGGCCGGTGCACGACCAGCACCACGGTGCGGCCCACGGCCAGCCGTCGTACGGCCGCCACCACGGCGGCCTCGGTCGCGCCGTCGAGCGCGGCCGTCGGCTCGTCGAGCAGCAGGACCGGCCGGTCGGCGAGGAACGCCCGTGCCAGCGCGATCCGTTGACGCTGCCCGGCGGACAGCCCCGCTCCGTCCTCCCCGAGGCGGGTGTCAGTGCCCTGCGGCAGCATGGAGACGAAGCCGAGCGCTCCGGCCGCCAGCAGTGCGTCCCGCACCTGTGCGTCCGAGGCGTCGGGCCGGGCCAGTCGCACGTTCTCGGCGACCGTCCCGGCGAAGAGATGGGGCCGTTGCGGAAGCCAGGCCACCTGGCTCCGCCAGCTTTCGGGGGAGAGCGATGAGAGTTCCGCACCGCCCACCAGCACCCGCCCGCCGCTGGGCTGTTCGAGGCCCAGAAGGGCCCGCAGCAGGGTCGACTTGCCGGCTCCGCTGGCGCCGGTCACCGCGACCGTCTCCCCGGGCCGCACCTCGAACGAGGTCTCGGCCAGGGAGGGTTCCGGCCGGCCCGGGTGCCGGACCACGAGCCGTTCGACCGTCAGTGCCGCGGTCCGGGCGTCCGGGGCCGGGACGGTGCCGGACGGGGCGGGCTCGCTCTCCAGCACGGCGAAGACCTGGTCCGCCGCCGCCAGGCCCTCTGCCGCCGCGTGGTACTGCGCGCCCACCTGGCGCAGCGGAAGGTACGCCTCGGGGGCCAACACGAGCACCATCAGGCCGGTGTGCAGGTCGAGTTCGCCGTGCACGAGCCGCATGCCGACGCCGACGGCGACCAGCGCCACCGACAGCGTGGACAGCAGCTCCAGCGCGAAGGAGGAGAGGAAGGCCAGCCGCAGCGTCCGCAGCGTGGCCCTCCGGTAGTCGGCGGTGATGACACGGATCGACTCGGCCTGCGCCTTGGCGCGGCCGAAGACCTTGAGCGTGGGCAGCCCGGTGACGACGTCGAGGAAGTGCCCGGAGAGGCGGGACAGCAGCCGCCACTGCCGGTCCATCCGGGACTGGGTGGCCCAGCCGATGAGGGCCATGAAGAGGGGGATGAGGGGCAGCGTGAGGACGATGACGAGCGCCGACAGCCAGTCGGCGGTGACGATGCGGGCCAGGACGGCCACGGGCACCACGACCGCGAGACCCAGCTGGGGGAGGTAGCGGGCGAAGTAGTCGTCCAGGGCGTCGATGCCGCGGGTGGCGAGGGTGGTCAGCTCACCGCTGTTCCGCCCGGCCGGATCGAGCCGGGCGGCCCGCTCCAGCAGCCGGGTCCGCAAGGTCGACTTGACCGCCGCGCTCGCGCGGTGGGCGGCCAGCTCGGTGAGCCAGGACACCGCCGCCCGGCCCAGGGCGACGGCGGCCAGCA
The DNA here is from genome assembly GCF_014650495.1 of Streptomyces cinnamoneus. Lineage (GTDB taxonomy): Bacteria > Actinomycetota > Actinomycetes > Streptomycetales > Streptomycetaceae > Streptomyces > Streptomyces cinnamoneus. Next base: position 201,173 of record NZ_BMVB01000002.1, read on the forward strand.
GCGCGAGCGGTGCGGTCAGGTCGCCGGCCGTGCGCCCGTCCCGGAAGGCCCCGGTGACGACGTCGGCGATCAGCATCGCCTGCACGATGACCAGGCCGGCCCCCGCCAGCCCGAGCGCGACGGAGGCGACGAGGAAGAGACGGGTCGCGGAGGCGTACCTCAGCAGGCGGGGGTCGACGGGCTTCATCGCGGCGCCACCTCAGTGGGCGGCCGGGATGTGCTGGGTGCCGATCCGCTTGCGGAACACCCAGTAGGTCCACGCCTGGTAGCCGATGATCAGCGGGGTCGCGAAGCCGGCGACCCACGTCATGATGCCCAGCGTGTACGGGCTGGAGGCGGCATTGGTCACCGTCAGGCTCCACGCCGGGTCGGACGAGGAGGGCAGCACGTCGGGGAAGAGCGCGAGGAAGACGGTGGCGAACGCGGCGGCGACGGTCACGCCGGAGAGGGCGAACGCCCAGCCTTCCCGGCCCGACCGGTTCAGGGCCAGGGCGGCGAGCAGGGCGAGGACGGCCACGACCGTGGCGGGCAGGCTGCGCCCGTTGCCGTACGCGGCCTGCGTCCAGGCCAGGAAGGCCACGGCGAGCACGGCGGCGGCCAGGCCGTGGCGGGCGGCGTGGGCGCGGGCCCGGTGGCGGATGTCGCCGGTGGTCTTCAGCGCGGCGAAGACGGCGCCGTGGAAGGTGAAGAGGACGAGCGTGAAGAGGCCGCCCAGCAGGGCGTAGGGGCTCATCAGGTCGAGCACGTCACCGGTGTAGTTCTTGTCCGGCCCGACCGGCACCCCGCGCAGGACGTTGGCGAACACGGCTCCCCACAGGAAGGCGGGCAGCAGCGAGCACCAGAAGATGGCGTTCTCCCAGTTGCGCTGCCAGCGCTCCTCGGGGCGCTTGTGGCGGTACTCGAAGGCGACGCCGCGGACGATGAGGCAGACGAGCACGGCCAGCAGCGGCAGGTAGAAGCCGCTGAAGAGCGTGGCGTACCAGTCGGGGAAGGCGGCGAAGGTCGCTCCGGCGGCGGTGATCAGCCAGACCTCGTTGCCGTCCCACACGGGGCCGATGGTGTTGATCAGTACCCGCCGTTCGGTGCGGTCCCGGGCCAGCGTCCTGGTGAGGACGCCGATGCCGAAGTCGAACCCTTCGAGGAAGAAGTAGCCCGTCCACAGGACGGCGATCAGCAGGAACCAGAAGTCGTGGAGGTGCATGGTCGGTTCTCCGTTCCCCGCCCGGTCAGTACGCGAACGTCATCGGCTTGTCGGCGTCCTCGGCGGCGCCGCCCGCGCCGGCCCCGCCGGACGGGAACCGCAGCCGGGGGTCCTTCGCCGGGGGCTTCTCGTCGGTGTCCGGGCCGGCCTTGGCGTACTTCACCAGCAGCTTGACCTCGACGACGGCCAGCACCGCGTACAGCGCGGTGAAGACGGCCATGGAGGTGAGGACCTCGCCCTGGCTCACGCCCGGCGAGACCGCGTCGCCGGTCTTCATCAGCCCGTAGACGGCCCAGGGCTGACGGCCCATCTCGGTGAAGATCCAGCCGAAGGAGTTGGCGATCAGCGGGAAGCCCATGGTGAGGATGCCGATGCGCCAGGACCACATGGTGAGGAACGGGCCCATCTCGCGGGTCCGGGTCAGCATGAGCCGGGGGATCTCGCCCTCGGCGGCCCGGTACTCGGGGGCCAGCCAGAGCTTCCGGCGCGTGGTCCACAGCCCGATCAGTGCGGCCACGAAGGACGTCATCCCGAAGCCGATCATGAGGCGGAAGCCCCAGAAGGTCATGAAGATGCTGGGGATGTAGTCCTCCGGCTCGCCGCCGTAGGCCGCCGCCTCGCGGGCGGCGATGTCGTTGATGCCGGGGACGGCGTCGGAGAAGTTGTTGTGGGCGAGGAAGGAGAGCAGGCCGGGTATCTCGATCTCGACGCTGTTGTGGCCCTTGCCGACGTCGCCGACCGCGAAGACCGAGAACGGCGCCGGCGACTGGGTCTCCCACAGCGCCTCGGCGGCGGCCATCTTCATCGGCTGCTGCTCGAACATCACCTTGCCGAGCTCGTCACCGCTGACCGCCGTGCCGAGGCCGGCGATCACCGCGACGACCAGGCCTACCCGCAGCGAGGTCAGCATCGCCGGTATCTGCTTGCGCTGCTTCTCGCCGGGCTCCTCGCCCTTGAGCTGCTTGCGCTTGGCGCGCCACAGGTGGAAGGAGGCGATGCCCACGACGAAGGCGCCGCCGGTGAGGAACGCCGCGGTCAGGGTGTGGAGGACGACGACCATGGTGGTGTTCTGCGTCAGCACGGCCCAGATGTCGGTGAGCTGCGCCTTGCCGGTCGCCTTGTCGACCGTGTAGCCGACCGGGTGCTGCATCCAGGAGTTCGCGGCCAGGATGAAGTACGACGACAGGACGGTGCCGACGGCCACGATCCAGATGCAGGCACAGTGGATCTTCTTGGGCAGCTTGTCCCAGCCGAAGATCCACAGGCCGATGAAGGTGGACTCGAAGAAGAAGGCCAGCAGCGCCTCCATCGCGAGCGGTGCCCCGAACACATCACCGACGAAGCGCGAGTAGTCCGACCAGTTCATGCCGAACTGGAACTCCTGCACGAGGCCGGTGACCACGCCCATCGCGATGTTGATGAGGAAGAGCTTTCCCCAGAACTTCGTGGCGTGGAAGTACTTCTCCTTGTCCGTGCGGACCCAGGCCGTCTGCAGGCCGGCCGTGATCGCGGCGAGGCTGATCGTCAGTGGGACGAAGAGAAAGTGGTAGACGGTCGTGATCCCGAACTGCCAGCGCGCCAGTGTCTCCGGAGCCAAAGCCAGATTCACTCGGTCCCTCCCTTGCCTCTTGCGACCACCGACGCAGCACGTCGGTGCTTTTGCCCTTGTATGACCCAGATAAAGAGGGACATAAAGGCGGGCTTGTGAACGCGTTCACATTCACAAGCAATTATGACGCACCCTCTTTTCGGACAATCGAGGGGGGTACCCCTTCGGCCCGGGCCGGACGGCCCGGCCGGACATGACGAACGCCGCGCCCCCCTCCGGGGAACACGGCGTCCAGGCATCACACAGGGCGGCGGTACGCCGCCACGGCTACAGCTTCGCGCGGAACTCCTCCGCCGCCCGCAGGAAGAGGTCGTTCGCCTCGGTCTCCCCGATCGTCACCCGCACGCCCTCCGGGAACGGCCGTACGACCACGCCCGCCTGCTCGCACAGGGCCGCGAACTCCACCGAGCGCTCCCCCAGCGGCAGCCAGACGAAGTTGGCCTGCGACTCCGGGAGCGTCCAGCCCTGCGCGGCCAGCGCGCCGGCCACCCGGGTCCGCTCCGCCACCAGCGCGTCCACCCGCTCGCGCAGCGCCGTCTCGCTGCGCAGCGAGACCACCGCCGCGTCCTGGGCCACCTGGCTCACGCCGAAGGGCACGGCCGTCTTGCGCAGCGCCGCCGCGACCGGCTCGTGCGCGACCGCGAAGCCCACCCGGAGCCCGGCGAGCCCGTACGCCTTGGAGAAGGTGCGCAGCACGCAGACGTTCGGCCGGTTGCGGTAGAGGTCGAGGCCGTCCGGGAACTCGGGGTCACGGACGAACTCGATGTACGCCTCGTCGAGCACCACGAGGATGTCGGAGGGCACCCGGTCCAGGAAGGACTCCAGCTCGGCACGGCGCACGACCGTACCGGTGGGGTTGTTGGGGTTGCAGACGAAGATCAGCCGGGTCCGGTCGGTGATCGCGGCGAGCATCGCCTCCAGGTCGTGCACCGCGCCCTCGGTCAGCGGCACCTGCACCGGGGTGGCACCCGCCACCTGGGTGATGATCGGGTACGCCTCGAAGGAGCGCCAGGCGAAGATGACCTCGTCGCCCGGGCCGGCCGTCGCCTGGACCAGCTGCTGCGCGACACCGACCGAGCCGGTGCCGGTCGCCAGGTGAGACAGCGGCACGTCGAAGCGCTCGGCCAGCTCCGCCATCAGGCCGGTGCAGGCCATGTCGGGGTAGCGGTTGAGCGAGGACGCCGCACCGAGGGCGCTCTCCAGGACCCCGGGCAGCGGCGGGTAGGGGTTCTCGTTGGAGGACAGCTTGAAGGCGACGGGCCCGCCGGCGGCCGCCGGCTTCCCCGGCTTGTAGGTCGGCACGGCGTCCAGCGCCGCGCGCAGCTTGGGGTTCTTTTCGGTCACCGCGGGTCCTCCTCCACCACTGACATGAATACCGCACACCTTATGAGCAGGCCCCCGGGCGGCGTCCAGGACTTTCGGAGCGCTCCCCGTGCTGCTGCGCGCCGTGGCGAGCGCCGTGGCGCGCGTCCCTCGTGAAGGTGAGTTGAGACCTCTTCGAGACCTGGACCATTCCTCCGGCGTGGATATGCCACGACCCGACCGTCCGGCACAGAACCGCTCAACATCCTTCATTTCCAAGGTCATTGGCAGGCTCCAGCACCGCAGAAACGTGTCTGTCAACAGTCAAATAGGTCGCCCTGCCAAAGGACCACCCGAGCCCTACTATCGGCTCGCCATGACAGCAGCAGGGAAGCATCACGTGAGCCGGGCGGAACCGTCCCGCAGGGGCAGCCGGCAGGGGCGGGCGGGCATCCGGGACGTGGCCGCCGCCGCCGGAGTTTCGATCACCACCGTCTCCGACGCGCTCAACGGCAAGGGCCGGCTACCGGACGCGACCCGCCGCCATGTCCGCGAGGTCGCCGACAGACTGGGCTACCGCCCGTCCGCCGCGGCCCGCACCCTCCGTACGGGAAAGTCCGGCCTCATCGGCCTGACCGTGACCACCTACGGGGATGAACCTTTCACCTTCACCGAGTTCGCCTACTTCGCCGAGATGGCCAGGGCCGCCACCTCCGCCGCGCTCGCCCGCGGCTACGCCCTCGTCATCCTTCCGGCGACCTCCCGGCACGACGTGTGGTCCAACGTCGCCCTCGACGGCACGGTCGTCGTGGACCCCTCCGACCACGACCCCGTCGTCTCCGACCTGGTCCGGCAGGGCATCCCCGTGGTCTCCGACGGCCGCCCCGCGGGCTCGCTCCCGGTGACCGCCTGGGTCGACAACGACCACGAGGCCGCGGTGCTGGGCATCCTCGACCACCTCGCCGCCGCCGGCGCCCGCCGGATCGGCCTGCTCACCGGCACCACCACCGACACCTACACCCGGCTGTCCACCACCGCCTACCTGCAGTGGTGCGAGCGCGTCGGCCAGGACCCGGTCTACGAGGCGTACCCCGCCCACGACCCCTGCGCCGGCGCCGTCGCGGCCGACCGGCTGCTCGCCCGCCCGGACCGGCCGGACGCGGTGTACGGACTGTTCGACCCCAACGGCACCGACCTGCTCGCCGCGGCCCGCCGCTACGGCCTGCGCGTACCGGACGACCTGCTGCTGGTGTGCTGCAGCGAGTCCACGGTCTACGCCACGACCGAGCCGCCCATCACCACGCTGTCGCTCAAGCCGCGGCGCATCGGCACCGCGGTCGTGCAGCTCCTCATCGACGCCATCGAGGGACTGGACAGCGGCCGCCCGGTGGAACAGGTCATACCCACCGAACTGATCGTCCGGACCTCCTCCGAACGACGCCCCCCGCGCACCACCGTCAGTCCCCCGCGCGGACCCGCCCCGGACTGAACCGTCTGCGACCGGCCCGGCCCGGTCCGAGGGGGGCACGACCGGCACCCCCCCACCCCGTCCGCATCCGGCCCGCACGCCGACCCGCGTCAACCCGGAGTGGACCCGCGTCCGGCGCACGAGGAAGCGGGGCCCCGACCACACGGAGCCGCCCGGAGCCCGCCTGACCGGCGCGAACGGCTCACGTAACGGCTCATTTGGGGAGAAATGACCGGCGATCCCGGTCTCCCGCATCGATTCACAGCCCCTGGTGCGTCACAACCTGCGACGGTCATTCCTATGATGGGCGCACGACACCACGGACCGCCGTCGACCAGGCAAGGTCCACAAGGTGCACGGCGGCGCGATGGTGGAGGGGTCGATGACTCAGGGGGCCGGTCAGGGACCTGCGGCACGGACCGCGGCGGCGATGCCGCCCTTCCCCGGATACGCCGCGCCCCCGCCCATGCCCGGCTACGCCCAGACCGCCCCGCTCCCGCCGGCCGCCCCGGAGTACCAGGAGTACCCCGAGGGCTACACGCCCACCGCCCGGGACCTGCCGGTGATCGCCCGCAGCGCCCCGCCGCAGGACGTGCCCACCGTCGAGCTGACCCCCCTCGCCGCGCCCCAGCACGAGCCGCTGCCCACCGGCCCCGGCCCGCTGTACGTCGTGGGCGACGTCCACGGCTACCTGGACGAGCTGTACGAGGCGCTCGCCGCCCAGGGCCTCATCGACGCGCAGGGCCACTGGGCCGCGGGCAACGCCCGGCTGTGGTTCCTCGGCGACTTCACCGACCGCGGCCCGGACGGCGTCGGCGTGATCGACCTCGTCATGCGGCTGTCCGCCGAGGCCGCCGCCGCCGGCGGCTACTGCAAGGCGCTCATGGGCAACCACGAGCTGCTGCTGATCGGCGCCAAGCGGTTCGCCGACACGCCGGTCAACTCCGGCGCCGGCACCGCCTCCTTCCAGGCCGCGTGGCTGCTCAACGGCGGCCAGCGCACCGACATGGAGCGCCTGGAGGACCACCACCTGCAGTGGATGTCGCGCCTCGACGCGATCGCCCACGAGGACGGGCACCTGCTCGTGCACTCCGACACGACCGCCTACCTGGAGTACGGCGACTCCATCGCGGCCGTGAACGACGCCGTCACCGAGGCGCTGCAGCGCAACGACCCCGACGAGTGCTGGGACCTCTTCCGCAAGTTCACCAAGCGCTTCGCCTTCCGCGACGAGGAAGCGGGCCCCATGGCCGTGCGGGAGCTGCTGCAGACCTACGGCGGCAGCCGCATCGTCCACGGGCACAGCCCCATCCCCTACCTCCTGGGCGAGGTCGGTACCGAGGACCCCGACGACGAGGACGGCGGCGCGCCGGTGGTGGACGGTCCGCATCTGTACGCCGACGGGCTGGCGCTGGCCATGGACGGCGGCGTCACCATGGCCGGAAAGCTGCTGGTCGTACAACTTCCGCTGGCCGGCTGAGGGTTCAGCGGTACGGTCCACGGGCAGATGAGGAGTTCCACCGCCGCGGGGTAATTCGGGAAACACACTGTCACCCCGCGCCGGTGCGGCTCTACCATCGGCTTATCCGTAGCAGGCTCTCCTCCGTTTCCGCCCACTGCCGGGACAAGCCGGCAACAAGGGCCCTACGGAGCATCGGGGGATGCACATGAACAGCGCTCCGCACCTGCTGGCCGAGGACCGCCCGGAATTCGAGCGGGTACTCGACCGGGCGTTGCGTTCAGCGGACCGGGACCCGGAGATCAGCGCACTGGCCGCCGCGATAGGACAGCGGCTCAATACCGAACAACTGCGCACGATGGCCCTCAGCGCCACCGCCGCCATCTCCGCGTGCGCGGCGCCGGAATACCAGGACTTCGTCAGCGCGCGCGAGGAGCTGCGCGCCCGCTCGGCCGCCGCCCGGCCCCAGCCGGTCGGCCGCGCCGTCACGCACGCCGCCCCGCCCGGCGACGAGCACCCGGACGCAGGCGCGGACCCCGTCGTCCCGCCCGGCGACGGGGACCCGGGTGCGGGCGCCGGAGCCGTCCTCGTCGTCCTCGCCCCCGTACTGGCGGGGATCGCCGCGTTCCTGTTCCTCCTCATCGGCTACGTCATGCGGACGGTCGGGACCAACGAGGCCGTGGCGGACCAAATGATCAAGGTGGGCTGGTGGTTCGGCGGCTTCACCGTCGCCGGCGTGCTGATCGCCATGTCCGGCATGCTGCGCACCGCCCTGCGCAACGGCCGGCGGCCGGAGGACGGCCTGCCGGCCGACCGGCTCACCAAGGAGGCCGAGCAGGCCCGGGAGGCGTGGCGGCAGGCCCTGATGGACCGCGGCATCATGCCGTTCCTCCGTGAGGCTCTGGCCAACGCACCGGCCGGGGGCCGTCCGTCATCCGTGCGCCGGCAGGCGCCCGGCTCCGGCCGCACGCCCCACCTCGGCTATTCGCGCCCTGGCTTCTCCAGCCCCGACGACGGCCCGTCGTCGTCCTCGCGCACGGGCTTCACCAGCCCGGATTTCAGCAGTCCGGACTTCGGCGGCCCGGATCACCGGCCCGAATAGGGCCGGTGATCCGGACCGCCGCCCGCGGTCGCGTTCCGCGGGCGTCGTTCTCCGGTGCCCGGACGCTCAGTCCGCGATCGGCAGATATACGCGATTGCCCGCCGCAGCGAACTCCTTGGACTTCTGCGCCATTCCGGCGGCCGGATCGACGGCTTCCACCGAAAGATCGCCGCCGTGCTCCCGGCGAATGTCCTGAGAGATCTTCATCGAACAGAACTTGGGACCGCACATCGAGCAGAAGTGCGCCGTCTTCGCCGGCTCGGCCGGAAGCGTCTCGTCGTGGAAGGCACGGGCCGTCTCCGGGTCGAGCGCCAGATTGAACTGGTCCTCCCAACGGAATTCGAAACGCGCGTCCGAGAGGGCGTCGTCCCACTCCTGGGCGCCCGGGTGCCCCTTGGCCAGATCCGCCGCATGCGCGGCGATCTTGTACGTGATGACGCCGGTCTTCACGTCGTCGCGGTCCGGCAGGCCCAGGTGCTCCTTCGGCGTGACGTAGCAGAGCATCGCGGTGCCCCACCAGGCGATCATCGCGGCGCCGATCCCCGACGTGATGTGGTCGTACGCCGGCGCGACGTCCGTGGTGAGGGGGCCGAGCGTGTAGAACGGCGCCTCGTCGCAGATCTCCTGCTGGAGGTCGATGTTCTCCTTGATCTTGTGCATCGGGACGTGGCCCGGGCCCTCGATCATGGTCTGCACGTTGTGCCGCTTGGCGATCCGGTTCAGCTCGCCGAGGGTCTTCAGCTCGGCGAACTGGGCCTCGTCGTTCGCATCCGCGATCGAACCGGGGCGCAGCCCGTCGCCGAGGGAGTACGTGACGTCGTACGCCGCGAGGATCTCGCAGAGCTCCTCGAAGTTCTCGTAGAGGAACGACTCTTTGTGGTGCGCCAGGCACCACGCGGCCATGATCGAGCCGCCGCGGGAGACGATGCCGGTCTTCCGGCGGGCGGTCAGCGGGACGTAGCGCAGCAGCACGCCCGCGTGGACGGTCATGTAGTCCACGCCCTGCTCGGCCTGTTCGATGACCGTGTCCTTGTAGATCTCCCAGGTCAGCTCCTCGGCCTTGCCGTCGACCTTCTCCAGCGCCTGGTACAGCGGGACGGTGCCGATGGGGACGGGGGAGTTGCGCAGCACCCACTCGCGGGTGGTGTGGATGTTGCGGCCGGTGGAGAGGTCCATGACCGTGTCGGCGCCCCAGCGCGTCGCCCAGGTCATCTTCTCCACCTCCTCCTCGATGGAGGAGGTGACGGCGGAGTTGCCGATGTTGGCGTTGACCTTGACCAGGAACTTCTTGCCGATGATCATCGGCTCGATCTCCGGGTGGTTCACGTTGGCCGGGAGCACGGCGCGGCCGGCCGCGATCTCCTCCCGGACGGTCTCCGGAGAGACGTTCTCGCGGAGGGCCACGTACTCCATCTCCGCCGTGACCTCCCCGCGGCGGGCGTACGCGAGCTGGGTCACCGCGGCGCCGCCACGGCCCCTGCGCGGCTGGCGCGGGCGGCCGGGGAAGACGGCGTCGAGGTTCTTCAGCCCGCCGCGGGGCGAGGTGTGCTTGATGCCGTCGTCCTCCGGGCGCATGGGGCGCCCGGCGTACTCCTCGGTGTCGCCGCGAGCGATGATCCAGTTCTCCCGCAGCGGGTGGAGGCCGCGTCGGACGTCCGTCTCGACGGCCGGATCGGTGTACGGGCCGGAGGTGTCGTACAGCTGTACGTCCTGCCCGTTGGTCAGGTGGACCCGCCGCACCGGAACCCTGAGGTCCGGCCGCGAGCCGGTCACGTAGTCCTTGTGCCAGCCGATCTCCCGGCCGGTTTCGGACGTGCGTGCATCCTGCGAGGTCATCAGACCAGTCTCCCTACGCCGGCATTACCCGGTAACAGGTTCGGCGGTCGACGCAGCGGCTTCCGTACGTGCTTCCCGTACGGAGGTCAGCGCCCTCTCAGCCCGGTGCTCCGAGCTCCCGCGATTGCAAAGGTGACACCACGCTAGCGCCTTCGGCTGCGGAGCTGCCAGGGGGGCTTGCGATGATCGGGGCGTGACCCCCACCGAACAGACCGCCCACGCCCCCCACGGCCCCACCCCCTCCCACGGGCACAGTCACGGCCACAGCCATGGACACGGCCACGGCCCCGCGACGCCCGTCTCCGCGCATCTCCGCAAGGTGATCGCGGCCGTTCTCATCCCCTTCGCGGCCGCGGTCGTGACCGGCCTGATAGTGCTCTGGCCGGGCGGAGCACCGCCGCATCAGCACACCGGTATCGGCCTCGACCAGCAGACCGAGGCGGGGAGGGTGGTGAAGCTGGAGGAGTTCACCTGCCCCAGGTCGGGAGGCCAGCCGCCGCAGCAACAGCAGGCGCCGCCCGGGGCCCCGCCCGCGGACCAGGGTCCGTGCCAGAAGGCCACGATCGAGGTGGCCTCCGGGAAGGACAAGGGCAAGACGTTCACGGAGATCGTGCAGCCGAGCGCCTCGCGCCGCTACGACGTCGGGCAGAAGGTGGTCCTGGCGTACGCCCCGAAGGCCCCGGAGAACCTGCGCTACTCGGTCACGGACGTGGACCGCAAGCTCCCGGTCGCCCTGCTCGCCTGCATCTTCGCGGCCGCGGTCGTGCTGGTGGGGCGACTGCGCGGGATCTTCGCGCTGGTGGCGCTGGTCATCAGCTTCGGGGTGCTGACGCTGTTCATCCTGCCGGCGATATTGCAGGGCTCGAATCCCCTGCTGGTCGCCGTGATCGGTGGCAGCGCGATCATGCTGATCGCGCTGTACATGTGCCACGGCCTCACCGCGCGGACCTCCGTGGCGGTGCTCGGCACCCTGCTCTCCCTGCTGGTCATCGGCCTGCTCGGGTCGCTGTTCATCGAGTGGGCGCACCTGACGGGCAACACGGACGACCAGACCGGCCTGGTGCACGGGCTGTATCCGCAGATCGAGATCCGCGGCCTGCTGCTGGCCGGGATCATCATCGGCTCTCTCGGCGTGCTGGACGACGTGACCGTCACCCAGACCTCGGCGGTGTGGGAGCTGAAGGAGGCGGATCCCACGGCCAATTGGCGCAAACTGTACGGCTCGGCCATGCGCATCGGGCGCGATCACATCGCGTCGGTGGTGAACACGCTGGTCCTGGCGTACGCGGGCGCGTCCCTGCCCCTGCTGCTGTTGTTCTCCATCGCGGACAGCGGGGTGGGGACGGTGGCGACGAGCGAGATCGTCGCGGAGGAGATCGTCCGGACGCTGGTGGGCAGCATCGGGCTGGTGGCCTCGGTGCCGGTGACGACGTTGCTGGCGGCGCTCGTTGTCAGCGCCGACCGGCAGCCCGCCGGCGCCGGACGGGCGGGCACGGGACGGGCGAGGGGCCGGGGCGGCAGGCGCCGCCGCGCGAAGTAGCGGGGCAGGGGAAGCCGGCCGGACCCGGGGAACCGGGGTACGCCCGTGAAGGTGGCCGCCGGGTCGGCGGCCACCACGGAGCGCGTGTGCGGATGCGGTCGTCGCCCGGCAACTCACCGGGAGGGGGACCGAGATCGGGCGGGCGGGCCGGTGCTCAGGCGTTCGGGAACGGGGCCGCAGGACGGGGTGGAACGGGACGGACGACGTGTCCGGCCCCTTCGTGGTGGCACGGTCGAGGGGGGAGGTCCGGGGTGTGCGCGGCAACTGCTGTGGCCACGGGCACGGCCACGGGCACGGGCCGCACGAGCACGGCCGGTGAGCCGGCAGCCGCCACGGGCACGAGCGCCGAGGAGGCGCGAACATGGGTACAAAGGGTGACAGTGTCGACAAAGCCACCCACGAGGAGGGCGACGTCGGTCCGGCGGTGACGCCTTCGGCGTCCGCGCCGCGGGGTGCGCCGGCCGAGGGGGCGGGCGCGGCAGCGGGTCCGGCGGCCCGCTAACCGGCGTTCTGACCCTCGGGGTTGCCGGCGAGGATGCTGTCGAGCGCCGCCGCGAGGTCGTAGTCGAAGTCGGCGACCGAGTGCTCCTCGCCGAGCGGGGCAACGCGGTCGGTCCGGTCGAGGAAGGCCACCAGCGGCGCCGCACCCGCCCGGAACAGGGCGCCTTCGCCCCCCACTTGCAGCCGGATGAAGACATCCGACAGGTGCTGGGCCGAGGCGGGGGCGATGTGCACATCCCCCTCGCCGGAGGGCTGGCTCAGCCCGTCGAGCAGCAACTCCCGTGCGAAGGCCCAGGTGACCGGGGCATCGCCGGGGAGGTGGAAAGTGAACTTCACGGCGTAGGGATCGCTGCTGTCGTAGCCCAGCTCCACCGGGATCCGGAAGGACAGCTCCTCGGAGACGAGGAAGGTCATGACCACTTCTGCCTGAACTGTGTCGCGCATCGCCCAATGCCCCGTCTTCGTCGGTTTGGCAGGGATTGGAGCCTGATGGCCCCAATGACGCCATAGTCTGACAAGAACGCCCAGTGGATCACAAGGAGTGATTTTCCAGTTACTCATGGAGACCGAGGGTGAGCATACGAGCTCTCCGACTCTGGAGCGTAGCGACTCGACTACTGCATGGAGTCGTAACGGGGGATTTGCTGGCACGGAACAGCCGAGAACTGGCCAAACTGGCCCCAGTGCACACGGATTACCGTTTGGGCAACGGTCCTCGCGTTCAACGTTGACGGCGAGATGGTGGAGAGATGTTGACGGGAGAGATAACTCCCGGCCTTCCGCTTCGTTGAGTTGACCGAGCGGACACCTGACGGTGGCGTGGGCGACGCCGCCTGCCGGTGGGACGTTCCCGGGCGTCCCCCCATTCGCCCGGGTCGGCCGGTTCCTACCAGTCGCCCCTCGACGACGAGGACGACGTGAACTTCTTGACGACGAAGACCAGGCCACCGACGAGCGCCACCAGCAGCAGCGCCTTGAAGAGCAGGCTGATGACGAAGCCGAGCACACTCATGATCAGGCTGCCGAAGACCACGAGCACGAGAACCGGCACGGCGATCCACTTCACCCACCACGGCAGTCCTGCGAATATCCCCTTCTCAGCCATCTCGACCCCTGCTCTCCGCTTCGCGCGTGCTTTCACGCGCCCTTGTCTCGTCACAGCCGTGGCGCGGCACCGGAATGCTGCGCCGTGAGTGACCGGCTGCCCGGAGCGGAATGCCCCGGCCTGCTCTCGATGCTAGGGCGGCGGGGTGGGCCGGCGGGGACCCCGCAGCCCCCGTCCGCCCCTGAGCGTCCCCCTACGGGATGCCGGGGAAGGACCTCAGCTCTCGGGCGGAGAGAAGACGACCAGGACCCGGAGATCCTCGCTGATGTGGTGGAAGCGGTGCGTCTCCCCCGCCGGTACGTACACCACGGAACCCCGTCCGACCTGCGTGGTCTCCATGCCGACCGTGATCGACGCCCGGCCGCTCACCACCAGGTACACCTCGTCCTGGGCATGCGGGCCCTGAGGGTCGCTCGCTCCGGCGTCGAGCGCGTAGAGGCCGACGGACATGTTCCGCTCCCGCAGGAACTGCAGATAGGCGCCGTCGTTCGCGGCCCGTTCCGCTTCCAGCTCATCCAGCCGGAACGCCTTCATGCGTCGGTCACCCCTCACTGTGCCGGTCACGCACCTCGCACCGATCTTCATCGGCGGCGCGCGTCTGCAACGATCTCACCATGAAGAATTTCGTAGTCAAGACGATCGCCAATGCGGCGGCCCTGGCGGTCGCCATCTGGCTGCTCAAGGGCATCACACTGTCCGGCGAGAACACCGCCCGCAAGGTGGTCACGCTTTTCCTCGTCGCGCTCGTCTTCGGCGCGGTGAACTTCATCGTCAAGCCGGTCGTGAAGCTGCTGTCCTTCCCGCTCTTCATTCTCACGCTCGGCCTGATCACATTGGTGATCAACGCGCTGATGCTGCTGCTGACGTCCTGGCTGGCGGGCAGGCTGGAGCTGGCCTTCCATGTCGACGGCTTCTGGTCCGCGCTCGTGGGCGGCCTGATCGTCTCGGTCGTGGCCTGGGCGATGCACGTGATCCTGCCGGACGAGAACGACGAGTCCTGACCGGGCCACGTCATGAAAGACGGCTCAAGCCTCCCCCCTCTTGGCTTGAGCCGCCACGGCTCCACGCGCGCAGAACGCGGGTGAAGAACCGCGCGAACCAGGCTAGTTGACTCTGCGTCAGTGTCCAATCACGCCGACGGCACAGCCCTATCGACTTATTTATAGTTCCCCCTACGATGGATGGCGGCGAACAGGGGAGATGACATGGATCTGGCCCTTTTACGCACATTCGTCACGGTGCACCGGGCCGGTTCCTTCACGCGGGCCGCCGCCCTGCTCGGCCTGTCCCAGCCGGCGGTCACCAGCCAGATCCGGGCCCTCGAACGACAGCTGGGCCGCCCCCTCTTCCTCCGGCTGGCGCGCGGGGTGCGCCCCACCACCATCGGCGACGAGCTCGCCCACAAGATCGCCCCGCACGTCGACGCCCTGCTGGAGATCGCCGAGGCCGATCTCGACGAACAGTGGGCCAACCGCACCCTGCACCTGGCCGGACCCCCCGAGTTCACCGCCCTGCGCGCACTCCCCGCCCTCACCCCCCTGATCACCCAGGGCCTGACCGTCCGCGCGGCCCACGGCCTGGCCGAGGAACTCTTCGAGGGCCTGGCCGCCGGCCACCACGACCTCGCCATCGCCACCGTCCGCCCGCGCGGCAGGCTGCTGACCGCCACCCCCCTCTGCGACGAGGAACACGTCCTGGTCGCCGCCCCCCGCTGGGCGGCGCGGCTCGGCGGCGCGGCCGTCGTGCGCGAGACGGGCGTCCAGGCCCTGGAGCACCTGCCCGTGGTCGAGGTGCACGAGAGCCTGCCCTTCGTCTCGCGCTACTGGTCGGCCGTCTTCGACACCAAGCCGCTGGCCGCCGGGGCCGTCGTCGTCCCCGACCTGCGGGCCGTGCTGGCCTGCGTCGCAGCGGGCGCGGGCATCGGCGTTTTGCCGCGCTACCTGTGCAGCGATGCCCTGGACAGCGGCGAGATCGTCGCCCTGCTGGACCCGCCGGTACCGCCGCTGCGCACCTATTTCCTCGTCGTCCGCGCCGGTACGCTCGCGCATCCGCATCTGGCGCGGGCGCACGAGTGGCTGTTGCGCGCTGCCGTTTCCTGGTGAGAAAGAGTTTCGCCGGGGTACTGACGCGGCAGATGTCCCCTATGACCGAACGGCCCGTGGTCAAACGCACCGCCCGCGCCATCCTGCTCGACGGCGAGCCCGGCTCCGGCACGCCCGACATGATCCTGATCAAGCGCACCAAGCCCGGCGAGGACCCGTACTGGATCACTCCCGGGGGCGGCGTCGAGCCGCAGGACACCACCGTCGTCGCGGCTCTCCACCGCGAGGTCGACGAGGAGCTCGGGGCGAAGGTCGTCGACGTGGTCCCCGCCTTCGTCGACACCGTCTCCCACTCCCTGCACCACGCCGCGCACGGCGTGAAGGTGCAGCACTTCTTCGTCTGCCGACTGGCGTCCATGGACCTCTCCCGCCGCCACGGCCCCGAGGTGGACGAGCCGGTCGGCACCTACGAGGTCGTCCGCATCCCCTTCACCCGGGCGGGCATCGACTCGGTCGAGGTGGTGCCGCCGTCCCTGCGGGCGTACCTGCGCGCGAACGTCGAGGGGGTACGGGCGCTGCTCGCGCACGACCTCGGCTGAGCCCGGCCGGCGGGTGCGGGTGCGCCGACGGTGCGACGCCTGCCGCGGCGCTGCTACGGGGTGCCGGCGGCGGCGCCGAAGAAGTCGCCGCCCTTGCGCCGGGTGTCGTCCGTCCCCCAGGCCCGCCCGTCGTCCCGGCCGGGCTCGCGGGACACCTTCCGCAGGTGCGGGATGTGCTTGGCGCAGTGGATGTACGCCTCCTCGACCGCGATCTCCACCCACACCACGGGCCGGCGGCCGGGCAGACCGTCCACGGGCAGCCCGGGGTGGACGGCGCGCAGGTCGGCGTCGTCCACCACCCGGGCGCGGCCGTTGACGTGCAGGCCGATGCGGTCCCGGAAGAAATCGATCATCAGGATGCCGACGTGCGGGTTCTCCTCGATGTTGCCCAGGCTGGCGAGGACGCCGTTGCCCCGGTATTCGGGGTAGGCCAGGGTGCGGTCGTCGAGGACCTGCAGGAAGCCGGGCGGGCCGGCCCGGAAGGTGTTGTCGCACCCCCCGCGCCCGTCGGCCGTGGCCAGGAAGAACATCTCCTGCCGCGCCACGAACTCCCGCATGCGCGCATTGACGTGCGAGAGCACCTGCTCCCCGTAGAAGCGGGCCGCGCGGCCCGACGTGCCGAGCCGCTGCTGCAGCCGGTGCTCGCCCTCGGTGCCGGGGGAAACGGGAGGAGCCGGAACACCGGGAGGAGTCGGAACACCGGGAAGAGCCGGAACACCGGGAAGACCAAGAAGAGCAGTCGCCGGCAGGTGCTCCACCGCCGGGCCGCTTCGGTTCGCCGTCGTCATCAGACCACCCGTCCGCATCCGCCAGCCGCCTCAGCCCGTCGCCGAGGCCATCAGTTCGTCGATCGAGTCGTGTCGTATGCGGTGGGACGGTATGCCGATACCGACCAGGGTGTCCACACCGCTGCGCACCATTCCCGGGGGCCCGGAGAGAAAGGCATCGTAGGCGTTCCACGGCCCGTACTTCCTGACCACCTGGGGGAGTTGGCCGCTCAGCCCGAGGGTCGGACCGTCGGAGACGACGGGGCGGACCGACAGCCAGGGGTGGGTCTTCTGCAGCCGCAGCATGGTGTCGATGTCGTACAGGTCGTCGTGGTGGCGGGCGCCGTAGAAGACCTCGACGGGACGGCTGCGGCCGTGCCGGGCGACGTCCTCGACCAGCGCCTTGATGGGGGCGATGCCGGTGCCGCCGCCCAGGCACAGCATCCCGTCGTCGGTGCTGTGGTCGACGGTCATCGAACCGGTCGGGGGACCGAGCCGGATGACGTCGCCGGGGCGGGCGCGATGGACCAGCGCGCCCGAGACCCAGCCGGCCGGAACGGCCTTGACGTGGAAGGAGAGCAGGCCGTCCGCGCGCGGGGCGCAGGAGAAGGAGTAGTTCCGCCAGGTGCGCGGCCACCAGGGCGTCTCCACGCTCGTGTACTGGCCGGCGAGGAAGGGGTAGGGCTGGTCGGGCCGGAGGGTCAGCACGGCGATGTCCGGCGTGCGGGCCTCATGACTCACGATCTCCGCCTGCCACCAGGCGGGGGACGTCCGTTCGTCCTCGGCGGCAGCATCGATCATGATCTGGGAGACGGTGGTGTACACCCGCACCCACGCGGCCTCGGCCGCATCGCTCCAGGTCTGCGGGGCGTGGCGGGACAGCGCGCCGATCAGGCACTCGCCGACGGCCGGGTAGTGGGTGGGCAGCGTGCCGTACTTGCGGTGACCACGGCCCAGTTGGGAGAGGTACGCGGTGAGCGTGGCGGTGTCGTCCGCGTGCTCCGCCGCGGTGAGCAGTGCCTTGAAGAGCCGGTCGCGCTGGGTGTCCATGGCGGCGGGGAAGAGGGCACGCAGATCGGGGTTGCGGACGAACAGCAGCGCGTAGAAGTACGAGACGACCTTGTCGGCGATCGGCTCGATCTCGGCCATGGTGCGGCGGATCTGTACGGCGTCGGGGGAGGGGCCGGGGTGGGGGCCGGGGGCGGAGGGGGGTAACGGGCCGTCGGCGGGCGCGGGCGCCTGGGTGTGGGCCTCGTGGGGGCGGCGGTGCCGGGCGCTCCGGCCGGGCGGGTCGTCGGCGGGGTGCTCGTGCTCCCGTTCCCGTACGCGCTCCCTCACCCGGTGGGCGAGGGGCTGCCAGCGCGATCCCGGGAGCGTGCTCGCCTCGGCGGGCCGGGAGGCGGCGGGCGGCGCCGGACGTTCCGGGGGGACCTCGGGACGGGTGGCGGGGTGCCCGATGCCCCCGCCTGACGTGCTGCCGTCGGCCGATGGGGTGGTCGGAGCGTTCATCGTCGCCTCGCCTCGAACATGACTCGCTGTTCCAGTAGGCGCAGCATGCCACCCGCATACCCCGTATCGACGGCTTCGCCGGAAGTGGGGGCGCGCGGCGGTCAGTTGGGGCTACCCTGCCCCGCTGACGCGTTCGTAGGCCCCGCGGAGATCGAGCCCCGTATACGCGTGCGAGGCGAGGTGGCGCACATGGTGGTCCGCGTTGATCGCCACGGACACGGGCACGGCGGCGAACAGCTGCACGTCCGACATCGAATCCCCGTACGCCACGCAGTCGGTGCGGCTCAGTCCGAACCGGGCGCAGAGCTCGTCCGCGACCCGCACCTTCGCCGCCCCGTCGAGGATGCCCGCCGGATCCACCGGGTCCCGGAAGGGGACCGACGGCCAGCGGGAACCGTGGGCCGCGTCGGCGCCCCACTCCAGCAGGCGCTCCACGAAGAACCCGGGCGACAGCGAGATCACGGCGCACTTCTCGCCCCGCGCCCGGATGTCCGCCCAGACGTCGCGGATGCCCGCCAGCCAGGGGGCTCCCTCGAAGGCCGCCGCGACCTCGGTCTCGGTGAGCTCCGCCCAGAGCTCGACCGCCAGCTCGGCGAAGCGCGGCGGGGTGAGCTCCCCGGCCGCGAACGCCTTCTCCAGCTCGCCGATCTCCGTCTCCAGGCCCAGCTGCCGGGATATCTCGACCGCGGCCGCCGAGCCGTGGATCAGCGTGCCGTCGAGGTCGAACAAGTGCAGTCTGCTCATGACGGTGAGCCTAGGCGGCCTGCCGGAGGGGCCCGGCGGGCCCCTCCCCCGGGCGGCTTCAGCCGCCGATCACCTCCTCGATGGCCGCCGCCGCGACGCGGTGGTCCTGCTCGGGGGCCGCGCCGCCGACGCCGACGGCGCCGATGACCCGGCCGTCGCGGTGGATCGGGAGGCCACCGGCGATGAAGAGCAGCGGTCGGTCCAGCGCCGTCGGCAGGGTGTGCAGCATCCCGCCCGGCTGGACGGCGTCCACGAGGTCGGCGGTGGGCGCGTCCAGCTGCAGCGCGGTGAACGCCTTGCGCGTGCTGGTCTCCCCTGCGATCAGCAGGGCCCGGTCGTCGCGCCGGAAGGCCAGCAGGTGGCCACCGGCGTCGAGGACGGTGACGGCCGTCCGTATGCCCTGCTCCTCGGAGGCGCGCCGGACGGAGGCGACGAGGGCGTCCGCCTCTGCGGCGGTGAGCGGGAGGACCGGGGTGTTGGCGGTCATGGGGGTGACTCCTTGCTTGGTGGTGCGTTCAGCGGTGATGCGTGGAGGCTGTCGTGGCGCGCGTGGCTGTGGTGGCGGGTGGCTGTGACGGTGGCGTCAGTGGCCGGCCGGCACGGCTTCGGGCTCGGCGGCCACGGGTGACGGCCCTGCCGCCACGACCCGCCCGCCCCGGTCCGTGCGCCGCTCCAGCCGGGCGGAGAGGAGGGCGAGGAGCAGCGCCGAGGCGGCCATCAGGGCGCCGACCCAGTTGGGCGCGGTGTAGTCGAATCCGGCCGATATCACGAGGCCGCCGAGCCACGCGGCCATGGCGTTGCCCAGGTTGAAGGCGCCGATGTTGACGGCGGAGGCGAGGGTGGGGGCGTCGGCGGTCTGGTCCAGGACCCGCTTCTGCAGCGGCGGGACGGTCGCGAAGCCGAAGGCGCCGATGAGCGGGATGGTGATCGCGGCCGCGAGCTTGTTGTGCGCGGTGAACGGCAGCAGGGCGAGCATGATCGCCAGTCCGCCGAGGGCGGTGAAGAGCATGGGCATCAGCGCACGGTCGGCGTACTTGCCGCCGATGAGGTTGCCGCCGACCAGGCCGAGGCCGAAGAGGACGAGCAGCCAGGTGACGGAGGAGGGGGCGTAGCCGGCGACGTCGGTCATCATCGGCGTGATGTAGGTGCTCATGGTGAAGACGCCGCCGAAGCCGAGGACCGTCATCGCCATGGCGAGCAGCACCTGGGGGTTGCGGAAGGCGGCCAGCTCGCCGGAGACCCGGCTCCGCTCGGGACGCGGCTGCTCCGGGACGAGCGCGGCGATGCCGAGCACGGCGAGCACACCGAGGCCGGCGATGAGGAAGAACGTGATCCGCCAGCCCGCGCTCTGGCCGATGAGGGTGCCCGCGGGCACGCCGACGACGTTGGCGACCGTCAGACCGGTGAACATCATGGCTATCGCCCCGGCCTTCTTCTGCGGCGCCACGAGCCCGGCGGCGACGATCGCGCCGATGCCGAAGAACGCGCCGTGCGCGAGCGAGGCGACGATGCGCCCGGCGAGCATCAGGGCGAAGACCGGGGCGGCCGCCGAGAGGGCGTTGCCCGCGACGAACAGGCCCATCAGGGACATCAGCATCCGCTTGCGCGGCACGCGGCTGCCCAGGATGGCGAGGATCGGGGCCCCGACGACGACGCCGAGGGCGTATCCGGTGGTCAGGTAGCCGGCAGTGGGGATCGAGACGCCGAATTCGTCCGCCACCTCGGGGAGCAGGCCCGAGGTGACGAACTCGGTGGTGCCGATACCGAAGGCGCCGATGGCGAGCGCCAGCAGGGCGAGAGGCATGACGGAGGGTCCTTCAGACAGGGGAAGACGGCCTCGGCACAGCCCACCGCCACTTCCTTGCGGCAGACTTTTACCGGCCTCCACAATAATTGCAGGCGCATCTACTTGCAAGCGCGGGCTATTGCGAAGGAGAGATATCCTGTCCGTACGGCACCGAACGGCGCACGCGTACGACTCCGAAGGAGGGCTCGACCCATGTCCCGCACCCCGGACCCCGCACTGGTCGGCCTGGCGCAGGGCTGGTGCGCCCTGTCCGCCCTGCACAGCCGGATCGAGGCGCACATAGAGCGTGCACTGCAGGCCCACCACGAGCTGAGCGTGCGCGAGTTCTCCGTGCTCGACGTCCTCAACCGCCAGCACGACGGCGAGGGCGGCCACCTGCGGATGAACGAGGTCGCCGACGCCGTCGTCCTCAGCCAGAGCGCGACGACCCGCCTGGTCAACCGCCTGGAGGACCGTGGTCTGCTGACCCGCCACCTCTGCCTCACCGACCGCCGGGGCATCTACACCGACGTCACCGACGCGGGCCGCGCGCTCCTGGAGAACGCCCGGCCCACCAACGACACCGCCCTGCGCGAAGCGCTGCACGAGGCGTCGCACCGCTCCGAGCTGGCCCCCCTCGTCGCCGCCGTGGAGTCCCTCGCCCCGACGTCGTGAGCGTCGCCGGACCGCGCAGGCCCCTCGCTCCTACGGGCAGCTGAGCCCCGAGGGCTCACACCCCGGCTTCCCCCAGCACCTCCGATGAGCCCTCGCGGGCCCGGACCCGCTCCCGGTGCGCCTTCTGCCGGCACGCCGCACCGCAGTACCGCGCGGGCCGGCCCGTACGGGCGGACGCCACCGGTCCCCCACACACGGCGCACAACGTTTCGTTACGCCCGGCGACCGGATTCGGGGGGAGTTTCGTCACGCGCCGCCCCGGACGGAGGCTGTCGCACACCAGGGCCGTCAGCCGGCCGGGCGCCACGTCCGGGCCCCGCCGCTGCTCCATCGACAGACACCCCACGAGCAGGGCCATCACATCGTCGATCGCCACGTCCTTCCGTACAGCGTCCGCCTGTTGGGCCCGTTCGAGCAGGACGGACAGCGTCGCGCGAAAGTCCCTCTCGACGCCGGGAGAGGGCTCGAAACTGCCCTCCAGTGCGTCGCACAGCCCCTTGTTGCGCGCCGACAGGCGCACCACCGCCGCCAGGTAGCGGAAGAACACCGGACCGGGGTCGTCCGCGTGGGCCAACTCCCGTGCCGTGTCGGTGAAAAGCCGTACCCGGTCTACCACGGTGGCTCTGAACAGCGCTTCTTTGGTGGGGAAATGGCGATAGACGGTACCGGTCCCGACCCCGGCGCGGCGCGCGATCTCGCCCAGCGGTACGGCCAACCCCCTTTCCTCGAAGGCGGATCGGGCCGCCTGCAGGACGAGGACGCGGTTGCGCCGGGCGTCGGCCCGCTGCTGTGCGGAGGCCGCCGGCAGCGGCGACGTCTTCCTGCGCCGTGCCATGAGCGACGGTCTCCAAGGACTCGGAAGCGAAACGGGCTGAGGGTTCCGATTCTATCCGGGCGGATGAGCGAGGACCCGGCCCGGCCATACCGGGATAAATGACTTATTCCAGAAAGTACGCACAAAAAGGCCGCCGTCGGCGCCCGAAAGCGCCGACGGCGGCCTGGGGGAAAGCCGTCCCGGAGGGTCAGCCGGCGATCACCGCGTCCCATGCCTTGCCCGCCGCCGCCAGGGCCTCGTCCCGGTCCCCGGCCGACACACCCAGCGCCTGCAGCCCCTCGGCGAGAGCCGAGAGCGCGCCCAGAACCGTCTCGCGGTCCGCATCGAGTCCGTAGTGGTTGACGCGGATCATCTCCTTGGCGAGCGCTCCGCCGGCCGCCTGAACCGGAATCGATGCGTCCGCCGCCAGGGCCGCCGCCACGACGTCACGGGCGTCCGTGCCGCCGGGAGCGCGCAGAGTGGTGGCGACGGGGGCGGCGTCCTCGTCCCGTACGACATAGGGAGCCACGGCTCCCAGCACCCGTACGCCCGCCCGCGTGGCGGCGGAGGCGGCGCGGTGGCGGGCGATGACGCCGTCCAGGCCGTCCTCCTCGATGCGGTCCACGGCCTGCTCCAGGGCGAGCATCTCCAGCTGCGCCGGAGCGTGCGGCAGCGCGGTGCGGCCGCCGTCGATCCAGCGCTCCTTCCAGTCGAGCAGGGAGAGGTACGAACGGCGGGGCGCCTGCTCGTTGGCCGCGATCCGCTCCCACGCCCGGGCGCTGACGGACACGGCCGACACGCCCGCCGGGCCCGCCATGGCCTTCTGACCGCCGATGACGCACAGGTCGACGCCCCACTCGTCGGTGAGCAGCGGCTCCGCGGCCACCGAGGCGACCGCGTCCAGCATCAGCAGCGCGCCGTGCTCACGGACGACCGCGCCGATCTCGGCCACGGGGTTGGTGTTGCCGGTGGCCGCCTCGGCGTGGACGAGGCTGACGAAGTCGATGGCCGGGTGCGCCCGCAGGGCGTCGGCGACCTGCGCGGCGGTGACGGCGCCGCTGAAGGGCGCCGCCAGGTCGATCACCTCGGCGCCGCAGGAGCGCAGCCAGCCGCCGAACGTCTCGCCGTACGGACCGGTGATGATGTTGAGGGCGGTGCTGCCGGGCCGTACGGCCGAGCGGATGCACGCCTCCAGTGGCAGCAGCGCCTCGCCCTGCATCGCGACGACCGTCTCGCGGGTGCGCATCAGCGCCGCGACCTTGTCCTCGATGCGGGCGAAGTGACCGGCGCCGAGGGGCGCGAGGTCGAGCAGGGCCGGTGCGGTGTTCGCGGTCACGGTGCCTTCCGGGTGGTATCGCGCCGCGCTTGCGGCGCCCGCCAGTCTCCCGTCGACTCTACGTCCGCCTTCCGGCCCATGCGGACCATAGGACTATTGCCAGCCGCCCGTGTCGACGCCGCCGGGCACCACGTCCCCGGGCCCGTACGGCTCGCGGGTGAAGACGAACGTGCCGATGTCCAGGTGGCTCACGGTCCCGTCCGCTCCGCGCACGGCCGTCAGCGTCTCGCCCGCGTAGTAGCCGTCGAGGCCGGTCCAGGTGCCGTCCTCCTCCGCGCGGAAGGCCGCGCCGCGGCCCCCGGCCCCGAGCGGCTTCAGGTCCAGGGACCGGCCGGCGCGCAGATGCACCGCGAACGGCGCGGCCCCCCAGTACCAGGGGCCGGTCAGCTCCAGCAGTTCCGGATCCGCGGCGTCGAGCGGACGCCACGGCTGGGGGATCCGCGGCTCCTGCTCGGCGAGCGTGCGCACCATGTCGGTCGCTATGGCGCCGATGCCGAAGAGGGAGGTGACGTTGGCCAGGACGACGGCCGCGGTGCCCTCCTCGGGGCACGCCCAGAGCGTGGCCACGAACCCCGGCATCGAACCGCCGTGGCCGCAGAGGAACCGGCCGTCGCGCCAGGCCACCTGCAGGCCCAGGCCGTAGGCGCCCGTCCGGTCCGGGGCCTGCGGCTCGGTCTCCGGGACCCGCATCGCGGCCACCGACTCCGCACCGAGCACGCGGTCGTCGCCGTTCAGCAGGAAGGCGGCGAAGCGGCAGAGGTCGGCCGCCGTGGACCACAGCTGTCCGGCCGGGGCCATCACACCGGTGTCCACCGCCGGTTCGGGCAGCAGGACGTCCGCCCAGGGGTGCACGGCGTGACCCTCGGCGTGCGGGGCCTCGGGGTGGAGCGTCGTGCGGTGCATCCCGAGCGGCTCCAGCACCTCCCGGCGCAGCACGTCGTACCAGTTCTCCCCGCGGAGCTGCGCGACGAGCGCGCCCAGGAGCGCGTAACCGGGGTTGGAGTAGTGGTGCAGGCGCCCCGCGGCATGGCGCTGGGGGCGCTCGCCGAAGATATCGGCGAGCTCGGGGCGCAGGGCGCCGTCCGTGCGCTCCCACCACGGGCCGCGCGACTCCGCCGCCAGCCCGGAGGTGTGGGCGAGGAGCTGGGCGATGGTCGCGGCGCCGCCCTCGGGGGTGTCGAGGTGCTTGGCGAGCGGATCGTCCAGGTCGAGCAGGCCCTCGTCGCGCAGCCGCAGGACCAGAACGGCGACGAAGGTCTTGGTGATCGAGCCGATCCGGTACTGGGTGTCCGCCCCCGGTGCCTCCCCGCCGACGCTGCCGCGCCCCGCGGACCACACCATCCGTCCGTCCCGCATCACCGCCCCCACGAGGGAGGGCGTGCGGCCCTCCGCCTGTCCGGTGGCGACGCGGTGCAGGAGGGCACGGCGGGTGGCGGGCAGCAGTTCGGCGAACTCCGCGGCATCCGCGGCAATTCCGGCGTCGTACGAGGCAGTCATGCCCGCACCCTAACCAGAGGGGCCGTCAGACCCCGTACGCCCCGCATACCCCCTGAGCCCCGCGCGCCCTACGCATCCCGCAGGCCCTGTGCGTCCCGTGCGCCGTCGGGCACGATGCCCTCATGACCCCTGCCGTGCCACCCGTTCACGCCCTGCTCGTCGTCGACGTCCAGTCCGCCTTCGTCCACGGGGCGGAGGCGGTGCCCGACGCGGCCCGGCTCCTGGACCGCGTCGGACACCTGATATCCGCCGCCCGCGCGAGCGGCGCCTTCGTCGTCCACCTCCGCAACGACGGGCCGCCGGGCGCGACCGACGAGCCGGGCACGCCCGGCTGGCGGCTCCACCTGCCTGTCGAGGAGGGCCCGGCCGAGGTCGTGCTCGGCAAGACGGAGGACGACGGCTTCTACGAGACCCCCCTCAACGCCCTGCTCACCCGCTCAGGGGTGCGGTCGCTCGCCGTCTGCGGGGTGATGTCCGAGATGTGCGTCAGCGCGACGGCGCGTACGGCCATGGAGCTGGGCTACCGGGTCGTCATGCCGCACGACGCCCACGCCACCTACGACATCCCGCCGGCCGCCGGCATCAGCGGCGCCGTCCCGGCCGCGATGGTCTCGCGGACGGCCGAATGGGCCCTCGGCGACGGCGTCCAGATCGTCGCCGGCGCCGCGGACGTCCGCTTCACCGCGCCGACGCCGCGTCGCGCCCGGCCCGCTCACGGGATGTAGTGCGGCTTGGTACCGGGCCGGCCCCTGGGCCGCGCCTCACCTTGAGATGCGGGCTTCGATGCCGTCGAGCAGGAAGTCGAGGCCGATCCGGAAGGTGTGGTCGGCGTCCAGGTGGGCGGCATCGCGCACCACTGTGGCGAGCGCGGGGAATCGGCCGGTGGCGAAGGTCCGCTCCAGATAGGGCCCGAGTGTGGCCTGCCAACGCTTCTCGTCCATCCCGGTGGCCCGCTCGGCACGTCGCTCGGCGATCTCCCGGCGCACCGCGCCGATCACGTACGCGTCGACCGCGATGACCACCGGCATGACGGCGTCCACATCGACGCCGTCCAGCGCGGCCACCACGATCTCCCCCTTGGCCAGCGCGTGCGGCCCGAGCTGCGGTCGCCCACCGAGCAGATCGGCGAGCCATTCGTGCTCGTGAGCGGCCTGCCGGGTGGTTTCGGCAAGAGACCGCAGCACCTCCCGCCAGCCGTCTCCGACCGGCTGGATCTCGGCGTGGACCGCGTCGACCATCAGGTCGAGCAACTCCTCCTTGCTGGCGATGTAGCTGTACAGCCGCATCGGTCCGACGCCCAGCACGGCGGCGACCTTGCGGAGCGACACCGCCTCCAGGCCGTCCGCGTCGGCCAGCCGGATCGCCGCTCGCACGATCCGCTCGCGGTTCAGCGGGGCCGGCACGGGTCGATTCGGCGGCTCCGGCCTCTCCCACACCAACATGCCGCTCACAATACACCGCATCGGCCGATACAGTGTATCGATCAGTACGGCGTATCGAAGGGGAGGCAACCATGACCATCGCCATCGTCGGAGCCGGCCTCGGCGGCCTGGCTCTCGCCCGTGTGCTGCACGTGAACGGCATCGACGCCGTCGTGTACGAACGCGAACCGTCACGCGGCACGCGCGGTCAGGGCGGCATGCTCGACCTGCACTCCGGGACCGGGCAGCGGGCGCTGCGCGAGGCCGGCCTGATCGACCAGTTCCACGCGATCGCCCGTCGCGAAGGCCAGGACCTGCGACTTCTCACCCCGGACGGCACCCTGCTGCTCCAGGAGGACACGCCCGACGACGCCCCACTGGAGCGCCCCGAGGTCGACCGTGCCGACCTGCGCAACCTGCTGCTGGACTCTCTCCCGGAAGACGCGGTGCGCTGGGGGCACGCGTTCGCATACGCCGACCACGGCCTGCTGCACTTCACCGACGGCGGCAGCGCGCCGTATGACCTGCTGGTCGGCGCCGACGGCGCGAACTCCCAGGTCCGCACGCTTCTCACCGAGGCTCGCCCGGCGCACACCGGCCAGAACGTCGTCGAGCTCGGCATCCCCGACGTCGACCGCACCCACCCCGACCTCGCGACGATGGTCGGACGAGGCAATTACTGGGTGCTCGGCAACGGACAATCCCTGGCGGCGCAGCGCAACGGCGACGGCCGCGTACGCATCTACCTCGGCTTCCACACCGCCGAGGACTGGTTCGCCACCAGCGGCATCCCGTTCGACGACCCGGCCGCCGCCCGGGCGCGGCTGATCGACCTGTTCACCGGCTGGGACTCACGGTTCACCGCGCTGATCGCCGCCTGCGACGACACGATCCTGCCGCGGTCGATCACCACCCTCCCGGTCGGCCTGACCTGGCCGTCGACACCAGACGTCACCCTGCTCGGCGATGCCGCGCACCTGATGCCGCCGGTGGGGCAGGGCGCCAACATGGCGCTGCTCGACGGCGCCCTGCTCGGCCTCGCGCTGGCCGCGCACCCGGACGACTTTCCCGCCGCCGTCAAGGAATACGAACGCGAGATGTTCGAACGCACCAGCGCCGCCGGCCGGCAGTCCGCGCACGTTCAGGAAATCCTGATGTCGCCGGACGCCGCCCAGAGGATGCTCGCCTTCTTCCAACCGGGCTGAAGGGAAATGAGGACCGAGACCCCGCACAGCGGATCAGGTCTGGGCCATGTCCACGAAGCGTGAGTAGTGGCCCTGGAAGGCGACCGTGATGGTGGCCGTGGGGCCGTTACGGTGCTTGCCGACGATGATGTCCGCCTCGCCCGCGCGGGGCGACTCCTTCTCGTAGGCGTCCTCACGGTGCAGCAGGATGACCATGTCCGCGTCCTGCTCGATGGAGCCGGACTCACGGAGGTCGGAGACCATCGGCTTCTTGTCCGTGCGCTGCTCGGGACCACGGTTCAGCTGGGAGAGCGCGATGACCGGGAGCTCCAGCTCCTTGGCCAGCAGCTTGAGGTTTCGGGACATGTCCGAGACCTCCTGCTGGCGGCTCTCGGCACGCTTGTTGCCGCCGGCCTGCATCAGCTGCAGGTAGTCGATGATCACGAGCTTGAGGTCGGCGCGCTGCTTGAGGCGGCGGCACTTGGCCCGGATCTCCATCATCGACAGGTTGGGCGAGTCGTCGATGAACAGCGGGGCGGCCGAGACGTCCGGCATGCGGCGGGCCAGCCGGGTCCAGTCGTCGTCGGTCATGGAACCGGAGCGCATGTGGTGCAGGGCGACGCGCGCCTCGGCGGACAGCAGACGCATCGCGATCTCGTTGCGGCCCATTTCGAGCGAGAAGATCACGCTCGGCAGGTTGTTCTTGATGGAACAGGCGCGGGCGAAGTCCAGCGCGAGGGTGGACTTACCCATGGCGGGACGGGCCGCGATGACGATCATCTGGCCGGGGTGCAGGCCGTTGGTCAGGGCGTCCAGGTCGGTGAAGCCGGTGGGCACGCCGGACATCTGGCCGCTGCGCGAGCCGATGGCCTCGATCTCGTCGAGCGCGCCCTCCATGATGTCGCCGAGCGGGAGGTAGTCCTCGCTGGTGCGCTGCTCGGTGACCGCGTAGACCTCGGCCTGGGCCTTGTTGACGATGTCGTCGACGTCGCCGTCGGCCGCGTATCCCATCTGCGTGATGCGCGTGCCGGCCTCGACCAGGCGGCGCAGCACCGCGCGCTCGTGGACGATCTCGGCGTAGTACTCGGCGTTGGCCGCGGTCGGGACGGACTGGACCAGCGTGTGGAGGTACGCGGCACCGCCGACGCGGGTGATCTCGCCGCGCTTGGTGAGCTCGGCGGCGATGGTGATCGGGTCGGCCGGCTCGCCCTTGGCGTAGAGGTCGAGGATGGCCTGGTAGATCGTCTCGTGCGCCGGACGGTAGAAGTCGTGGCCCTTGAGGACCTCGACGACGTCGGCGATGGCGTCCTTGGACAGCAGCATGCCGCCGAGGACGGACTGCTCGGCGTCCAGGTCCTGCGGCGGTACGCGCTCGAAGCCGCTGCCGCCCCGGTCCCAGGAGCCGCCCTCCTCGCCGCCGCGATCGTGCTGCTCGCCGCGGCCCTTGCCGTCACCGCGGCGCGAACGGGGGAAGGGGAGCCGGTCGCTGGGGCTGTCGCCCCAGGGGTCGTCCATGGGCTCGGGAACGCTCACCCGGGCCACCTCCTCCCGTCCGCGACGCGGACCTCGCCGTGCCACTCTTTCTTACGGCACGGCTCTGACAAATAGGACGCCCGACTCCGGTTATGACGCGTCGAGTTCGCGGCGAGTTCGTGTCGATCTCGTAAGGTCCGCGGGTGCCCGGACGGGCGGGAAACAGACGGCAGGCGCCGCTCCACGGTAGGGCGCCGGGCACCGTCAGCCAATCTGGTTATCCACAGGGCATGTGGATGAGCGGCCCCAGCCTGTGGAGAACCGCCCTCAACCTGTGCACGGGCCGGGGGAAAGCACTGTGGACAAACACACAGTCACCTGCGCCGCACGCTTCTGACCTGCAGTTTTGCCATCCACCGGCTGTTGAGGAGAAAAACTTTCCCACGCGGCCCGCGATCGCGACAAACGGCGCAGAGAAGATCACACACAACCCGGTGAAGTAAGGGTCGTAAGCTAGGTGCACAGATTACCTGTGGAAGATTGGAAGAGGCCCCCGTGACCCAGGCCCGCGCACACGTGCCGCCCGGTGCCCGCCGGCACGACCGAGAGATCCTCGCCCTGGCCGTGCCCGCCTTCGGAGCACTCGTGGCGGAGCCGTTGTTCGTGATGGCCGACAGCGCCATCGTCGGCCACCTCGGCACCCGTCAGCTGGCAGGTCTCGGCGTGGCCGCCGCCCTGCTCACCACGGCCGTCAGCGTCTTCGTCTTCCTCGCCTACGCCACCACCGCGGCCGTCGCCCGCCGGGTCGGCGCGGGAGACCGCCAGGCCGCCATCCGGCAGGGCATGGACGGCATCTGGCTCGCGGTCGTGCTCGGCACGGTGGTCGCCGCGGGCGTCCTGCCCACGGCCCGCATCCTCGTCGAGCTCTGCGGCGCCTCGCCGACCGCCGCCCCCTCGGGCGCCACCTATCTCCGGATCAGCGCCCTGGGCATCCCCGCGATGCTCATCGTGCTCGCCGCCACCGGCGTGCTGCGCGGGCTGCAGGACACCCGGACCCCGCTGTACGTCGCCGTCGGCGGCTTCGCCGCCAACGCCGGGCTCAACGTCGTGCTCGTCTACGGCGCCGGCCTGGGCATCGCCGGCTCCGCCTGGGGAACGGTGCTGGCCCAGTGGGCCATGGCCGCCGTCTATCTGGCCGTCGTCGTCCGCGGGGCCCGGCGGCACGGGGCCTCGCTGCGGCCCGACCTCGCCGGCATCCGGGCCTGCGCCCAGGCCGGGGCGCCGCTGCTGATCCGTACCCTCTCGCTGCGGGCCGTCCTCATGATCGCCACGGCGGTCGCGGCACGGCTGGGCGACACCGACATCGCCGCCCACCAGATCGTGCTGAGCCTGTGGAGCCTGCTGGCCTTCGCCCTCGACGCCATCGCCATCGCCGGGCAGGCGATCATCGGCCGCTACCTGGGCGCCGGGGACGCCGACGGGGCGCGGGCGGTGTGCCGCCGCATGGTGCAGTGGGGCGTCGTCTCGGGCGTGGTTCTAGGGGCGCTGCTGGTCGCGACGC
This sequence comes from Streptomyces cinnamoneus, assembly GCF_014650495.1. GTDB lineage: Bacteria > Actinomycetota > Actinomycetes > Streptomycetales > Streptomycetaceae > Streptomyces > Streptomyces cinnamoneus. The sequence continues at coordinate 231,704 of NZ_BMVB01000002.1, forward strand.
GGCCCCTGTTCATCCCGCTGTTCACCGGCGACCCGGCCGTGCGGGACACGCTGATGCCGGTGCTGCTGGTGGTCGCCCTGGGACAGCCGGTCGCGGGGGTCGTCTTCATCCTGGACGGAGTGCTGATGGGTGCCGGGGACGGGACGTACCTCGCCTGGGCGATGCTGGTGGTCCTGGCCGTCTTCGCGCCCGTCGCCCTCCTGATCCCCGGGCTGGGCGGCGGTCTCATGGCCCTGTGGTGGGCGATGACGCTGATGATGACCGTCCGCCTGGTGACCCTGTGGATACGCGCCCGGTCCGGCCGCTGGCTCGTCACGGGGGCGGTACGGGCCTGACCGGCGCCCGGTACGGCGGAAGGGCCGCACCCCGTGCGGGGTGCGGCCCTTCCGTCAGGCTATGCCTGTCGCAGCCGTCAGGCGGCGACGACCTCGATGCCGAGCTTGGCAACGACGTCGGCGTGCAGACGCACGGACACCTGGTGGGCGCCCAGGGTCTTGATGGGCGAGCCCAGCTCGACGCGGCGCTTGTCGACCTCGGGACCACCGGACGACTTGATCGCGGACGCGACGTCGGCCTGGGTCACGGAGCCGAACAGGCGGCCGGCCTCGCCGGCGCGGACGCCAAGGCGGACCTTGACGGCCTCAAGCTGGCCCTTGACCTCGTTGGCCTGCTCGATCGTGGCGATCTCGCGGATCTTGCGCGCGCGACGGATCTGCGCGACGTCCTTCTCGCCACCCTTGGTCCAGCGGATCGCGAAACCGCGCGGGACCAGGTAGTTACGGGCGTAGCCGTCCTTGACGTCGACGACGTCACCGGCAATGCCGAGGCCGGAGACCTCGTGGGTGAGGATGATCTTCATTAGTTGGTCACCCTTCCCTTATCGCGCGGACGAGGTGTAGGGCAGCAGCGCCATCTCACGGCTGTTCTTCACGGCCGTGGCGACGTCACGCTGGTGCTGGGTGCAGTTGCCGGTCACGCGGCGGGCACGGATCTTGCCGCGGTCGGAAATGAACTTCCGCAGCATGTTCGTGTCCTTGTAGTCCACGTAAGCGGTCTTGTCCTTGCAGAAAGCGCAGACCTTCTTCTTGGGCTTGCGCGGGGGCGGCTTCGCCATTGTCTCTCTCCTGTGAATCAAGAAGTTTTTGTGCTGTCGCCCTTCGGGCCTCGCGGCCCGGGCCCGTCGCCGGACCTAGAAGGGCGGCTCGTCCGAGTAGCCGCCGCCGGAGTTGCCGGAGCCGCCGCCCCAGCCGCCTCCGCCGCCGCCCTGCTGGCCGCCGGACGGAGCGCCGGTGGCCCAGGGGTCGTCGGCGGGAGCCCCGCCGCCGCCCTGCTGGCCGCCGGGACCGGAGCCCCAGCCGCCACCCTGGCCACCACCACTGCCGCCGCCATAGCCACCCTGGCCACCGCGACCCGCGGTCTTGGTGACCTTCGCCGTGGCGTTCTTCAGGCTGGCGCCGACCTCTTCGACGTCGAGCTCGTAGACCGTGCGCTTGACACCCTCACGGTCCTCGTAGGACCGCTGCTTCAGCCGGCCCTGCACGATGACGCGCATGCCTCGCTGGAGCGACTCGGCGACGTTCTCCGCCGCCTGACGCCACACCGAGCACGTGAGGAAGAGGCTCTCGCCGTCCTTCCACTCGTTGGTCTGGCGGTCGAAGGTGCGGGGAGTGGACGCGACTCGGAACTTCGCGACCGCCGCACCGGAGGGGGTGAAGCGCAGCTCGGGGTCGTCGACGAGATTGCCGACGACCGTGATGACGGTCTCGCCTGCCATGGATGAACCTCTCGGCGGGTGTGCTGCTGGCTGCTTGCTACTCGTTGCGATGCAGCCCGATTACCTCTGAACCGCTGGGGTTCAGTGGGTCTCGGGACGGAGGACCTTGGTCCGGAGGACCGACTCGTTCAGGTTCATCTGGCGGTCGAGCTCCTTGACGACCGCAGGCTCGGCCTGCAGGTCGATGACCGAGTAGATGCCCTCGGGCTTCTTCTTGATCTCGTACGACAGACGACGACGGCCCCAGGTGTCGACCTTCTCGACCTTTCCGTTGCCCTCACGGACGACGGAGAGGAAGTTCTCGATCAGGGGGGAGACAGCGCGCTCCTCCAGATCGGGGTCGAGGATGACCATCACCTCGTAGTGACGCATGTGGAACCCACCTCCTTTGGACTCAGCGGCCACGGTCGATCCGTGGCAGGAGGGTCGTGATGCGTGAACAACGGTATCGGCGGACACTGACAATCAGCGGAAAGTCCCTGGGTTGCCCCTGGGACCGAAGCTGGGTCCGGGCAGACACCGGTGCAGACCGTACAGAGTACCTGCACTCCGGCGTCCGGTTGAAATCCGACCGCCCGGCCCCTCAATCTGGACCCACCGGATGTGACCGGCGTTACATTGCACCTGCCTTCAGGAGGTGGCCCCATGACACAGGCGGTTCGGCAGCCCCGTGGACTCCGTGCGCTGATCAACAGCGACGGGAAGCCCCATCCCGTCGAGAACACCTTTACCGCGGCGACAGTGGTGCTGGGTGTACTCGCGGCCGTTTCCTCACTATGGACCGGCCTGCATCTCCTCACCTCGTGGAGCGGGCTGCTCGGCATCCTCACGGGGGCCTGGGGCCAGTTCATCTCCGCCACCACCGGCGAACGATTCCTGCTGATCATCGGGCTCGGAGCGTCCGCTTTCGGCTTCTTCCTGGGCATGGCGCACGGGGGGCTTTTCGGGGGTGTGATCGGATAGCGGGCCGTACGCCCAATCGGGGCGCTCCCAGGTCGCAGTAGGCTTCGGCGCGTGAGCCGGAGCCCCGACCATGGGGACACACCTGCCGAGGAGCGCCCCGCATGAGCCTGACCCTGAGGACAATTAGCCGAGAGCAGCATCTGGCGTACATCCAGAGCCTGCCCGCGGCCAGTCACATGCAGGTGCCGGGGTGGGCCGATGTGAAGAGCGAGTGGCGCTCCGAGAGCCTGGGCTGGTTCGACAAGACCGGTCAGATGGTCGGCGCGGGTCTCGTCCTCTACCGCCAGCTTCCCAAGATCAAGCGTTACCTGGCCTACCTGCCCGAAGGCCCGGTCATCAACTGGTACTCCCCGAACCTGCGCGACTGGCTGGAGCCCATGCTGGCCCACCTCAAGCAGCAGGGCGCCTTCTCCGTGAAGATGGGCCCGCCGGTGGTGATCCGCCGCTGGGACGCCGACGCGATCAAGAAGGGCATCGCCGACCCCGACGCCAAGCGTCTGCGCGACGTCGAGGCCACCTTCATCGAGCCGCGCGCCTTCGAGGTCGCCGACCAGCTGCGCCGGATGGGCTGGCAGCAGGGCGAGGAGGAGGGCGCCGGCTTCGGCGACGTCCAGCCGCGCTACGTCTTCCAGGTGCCGCTGGAGAACCGTTCCCTGGAGGACGTCCACAAGGGCTTCAACCAGCTGTGGCGCCGCAACATCAAGAAGGCCGAGAAGGCCGGCGTCGAGGTCGTCCAGGGCGGCTACGAGGACCTGGCCACCTGGCAGCACCTGTACGAGATCACCGCCGAGCGCGACAAGTTCCGTCCGCGCCCGCTGAGCTACTTCCAGCGCATGTGGACGGCCCTCAACTCCGAGGACCCCAACCGCATGCGGCTGTACTTCGCCGTGCACGAGGGCGAGGCCGTGGCGGCCGCGACGATGCTGATCGTCGGTGGACACGTCTGGTACTCCTACGGAGCCTCCGCCAACCACAAGCGCGAGGTCCGGCCGTCGAACGCCATGCAGTGGCGGATGCTGCGCGACGCCTACGCGCTGGGCGCCAGCGTCTACGACCTCCGCGGCATCGGCGACTCGCTGGACGAGAACGACCACCTCTTCGGCCTCATCCAGTTCAAGGTGGGCACCGGCGGCCAGGCGGCGGAGTACCTCGGCGAGTGGGACTTCCCGCTCAACAAGCTGCTGCACAAGGCTCTCGACATGTACATGTCGCGCCGCTGATCCTGCCGGACGTCCACGAAGCAGTGCCGGAAGGCACACCACCTCACTCAGCAGGAACAGGGAAAGGATCCGGGACCGGCCATGGCGCTCACGCTGTACGTCGACACCGCGCGCTGGCGGGCACACCAGCAGTCCGTCATCCAGCAGTTCCCGGGCATCATCCCGGTCTGCAAGGGCAACGGCTACGGCTTCGGCCACGAGCGGCTCGCCGACGAGGCGACGCGCATGGGCGCGGACATCCTCGCCGTCGGCACCACCTACGAAGCGGCCCGCATCAAGGACTTCTTCAGCGGTGACCTGCTGGTGCTGACCCCCTTCCGGCTGGGCGAGGAGCCCGTGCCGCTGCCGGACCGGGCCATCCGGTCCGTCTCCTCGGTCGAGGGCGTGCGCGGCCTGGTCGGCGCGCGCGTCGTCATCGAGGTCATGAGCACCATGAAGCGGCACGGCATCAGCGAGGAAGACCTGCCCAAGCTGCACGCCGCCATCGAGGACGTGCGCCTGGAGGGCTTCGCGATACACCTGCCGCTGGACCGCGCCGACGGCACCAACGGGGTCGACGAGGTGTCCGCCTGGATGGAGCGGCTGCGCAACGCCCACCTGCCGCTGCACACGATGCTCGTGAGCCACCTGAAGTCCGACGAGCTCGCCCAGCTGCAGCAGCGCTTCCCGCAGACCCGCTTCCGCGCCCGCATCGGCACCCGGCTGTGGCTCGGCGACCACGACGCCACCCACTACCGGGGCGCCGTGCTGGACGTCACGCCCGTCGCCAAGGGCGACCGCTTCGGCTACCGGCAGCAGAAGGCCGCCGGCGACGGCTACCTGGTCGTGGTGGCCGGCGGCACCTCGCACGGCGTCGGCCTGGAGGCGCCGAAGGCGCTGCACGGCATGATGCCGCGCGCCAAGGGCGTGGCCCGTGCGGGCCTCGCGACCATGAACCGCAACCTCTCGCCCTTCGTCTGGGCGGGCAAGCAGCGCTGGTTCGCGGAGCCCCCGCACATGCAGGTCTCCATCCTCTTCGTGCCGGGCGACGCCCCGGCACCGCAGGTCGGCGACGAGCTGGTGGCGCACCTGCGGCACACCACCACGCAGTTCGACCGTCTTCTCGACCACTGATTCCACTGATCCCACCCCCGTGGTGCGGGGCGGGGAGCCGTGACTAGGGCGTACGGCTCCCGATGCCCCATTGGACGCGTGCGACGTCGCTGACCTCCGCGGGCCGCTCAGGGCGGCCCGCGGGGCCCAGCACCCATATGTCCGGCGCCCCGTCGAGAACGCCGCCCGAGGGGTCGTCCGAGCCGTCACGGCGGACGACGTCCCGCTCGGGCAGCAGGATGTCCCGCACGACGAGCCCGCACAGGTACAACGTGCCCAGCAGGTGCAGCACGATCGCCAGCTGGTAGCCCTCCGGCGGCAGCCCCTGGTGCTTGTCGCCGCTTCCCGTGTACGCCAGGTAGAACCAGATGCCCAGGAAGTACAGGACCTCGCAGCCCTGCCAGATCAGGAAGTCGCGCCACTTGGGGCGGGCGAGCGCCGCGAGCGGGACCAGCCACAGCACGTACTGCGGCGAGTAGACCTTGTTGACCAGGATGAACAGCGCCACGACGAGGAAGGCCAGCTGCGCGAAGCGCGGACGGCGGGGGGCCCGCAGGCCGAGGACCGCTATGGCCAGGCACCCCAGGATCATCAGCAACGTCGCGTAGCTGTTGGCGTCGTCCAGCGGGTCGCCCGTGCGCTGTGAGATGAAGAGCCAGACCGAGCCGAAGTCGACGGGCCGGTCCTGGCTGAAGGTGTAGAACTTCGCCCATCCGGGCCGGATGTGGAACCCGCCGGCGTCATGGGTGAACATGACCGGCCCGTTGACCACGAGCCAGGCGCCGGCCGCGGCAGCGGCGGTGGTGACGAACGCCCGCAGGCGCCCGGCCCGCAGACACAGGATGAGCAGCGGCCCCAGCAGCAGCGCCGGATACAGCTTCGCGGCCGCTGCCAGGCCGATCAGCGCTCCCGCCCACAGCGTGCGCCCACGAGCCCACATCAGCATCGCCGCGGCCGTGAGGGCCACCGCGAACAGGTCCCAGTTGATGGTGGCCGTGAGGGCGAAAGCCGGCGCGAGGGCGACCAGCAGTGCGTCCCACGGCCGGCGGCGGTGGGTGCGGGCCACGCACACGGCGATGACGGCCGTGCAGGCCAGCAGCATGCCGGCGTTGATGAGCCAGTACAGCTGCTCGCGGTGCTGGAGGGTCCCGCCGCCCGGCGTGAACAGGGCCGCGATCTCCATGAACAGCCCTGTCAGGACCGGGTACTCCAGGTAGTCCATGCCTCCGGAGAGGGACTGCGGGATGCGGTCGAAGTACGGGAGGAGGCCCTGGTCGAAACCACGGCCGCTGTAGAGGTGCGGGATGTCGGAGTAGCAGGCATGGGTGTACTGCGTGGTGGCGCCGAAGAACCAGCCGTGGTCGTAGCACGGCAGCTTCTGCACCATCCCGAGCGCGAACATGCCGATCGCCACGAGCGCGATCACCCGCACCGGCGTCCACCAGCTCGCCCCGAGCAGCGCACGTCGCCCTGCCGGCCCGCCGATGAGCTCGCTGCCGGCAGCGGCCACCTCGTCCTCCAGGGTGGGCCGTACAAGCTGGTCGTCCCGCACGCTCCTCATGCCCACATCCTGCCGTACCCGCCAAGGACCCGTCGGAGCCTGTGGAAAACCCCGAGGGCCGCCCCGCACGGATGCGGAGCGGCCCTCGGAAGGCCCTGCTCAACCGGTCTGCACCGGATTCATACGATGATCAGCCGCCGGGGCCGCCGAACAATCCGCCACCCGCCTGCCGGCTCGGCCCGGGCGTCGGCGACTCACCGGGATCACCACCCGTACCGCCGTTGCTGCCCGCACCGCCGGGCTTGCCCCCGTTGCCGCCGCTGTTGCCGCCGGGCTTGCACTTGCGGTCGAAGAAGCCGCAGGTCGCGCTCGGGGACGGGGTGCCCGAGGGGGACTTCGACGGGGAGGGCGAGGTCGAGGCCGACGGCGACGGAGAGGTCGAGGCCGACGGTGTGGCGCTCGGCGCGGGGCTCGCCCCGTCACCGAAGACCTTCTCACCGATCGGCTGCGGCGCGTCGAACTGCAGCACGGGCTGGCCCTTGAGCGCCTTGCCCATGTAGTCGGCCCAGATCTCCGCCGGGAAGGACGCGCCGTGGATGGTGGCCTTGCCACCCACACCGCGCATCGACAGGAACTCCTGCTTCTTGGCGTTGGGGTCGACGCGGTACATACCGACCGCCGTCGACAGCTGCGGGGTGTAGCCCGCGAACCAGGCCGAGCGGTTGCCGTCGGTCGTACCCGTCTTGCCCGCCGCCGGGCGGTCGCCGAGCTTCGCGGCGGTACCGGTGCCCGACTCCACGACGGTCTTCAGCACGTCCGTCACGTTGTTCGCGACGTTCGCGTCGAACGCCTGGGCGCTCTTCTCCTCGTGCTGGAAGGCGGTCCGGCCGTCCTTCTCCACCTTCTCGACCGAGTAGGGGTCGACCTGCTTGCCGCTCGCCGCGAACGTCCCGTACGCACCCGCCAGCCGGATCGCGCTGGGCGCCGATGTGCCGAGCGAGAAGGTGGGGGTGATGGAGGCCAGCTGGTCCTTGTCCAGGCCCGCCTTCAGCGCGGCCTCCCGGACCAGGTCCGTTCCGACGTCCATGCCGAGCTGGATGAAGGGGGTGTTCGTCGAGTACTGCATGGCCGTCCGGAGGGTGATGAGGCCCTTGTCCTCGTCGCCGTCGTTCGGCTGGTGCCACTCCTGGCCGTTCTGGTCGTGCCAGACCTTGCCGCTGTAGTCCCTCAGCGTCAGCTTGTTGTTGCCGTTGTAGATGCTCTCCGGCGACACGATCGTGCGCTGGCTGAGGCTCTGCTGCGGCCCGAGCCGCGGGTTGCGCTTCCCGTTCGTCATCGCGGCCGCCAGGACGAACGGCTTGAACGTCGAGCCGACCTGCACACCGGTGTAGTCGGAGTTGTTGGTGAAGTGCTCCAGCGCGTTCTCACCGCCGTAGATGGCGACGATCTTGCCGGTCTTGGGCTCCACCGAGGCGCCGCCGAACTGGACGAACTGGTCGACGTCACGGACCTGCGGCTTGATGTTGGCCTTGCGCACCTCCTCGACCGACTTCGCCAGCGTGTTCACCTTGTCGCGGTCGAACGTGGTGTGGATCTGGTAGCCGCCCTTGTCCAGCTCGGCCTTGCTGATCTTGGAGTGGGCGACGATGTAGTTGTCGGCAAGGTCGGTGAGGTAGCCGATCTGCCCGGCCCGGTTGGTCGCCGGCTTGGGCTTCTGGACCTTCGGGAAGCCCTCCTGGACCCACTTGTCGCGCTCGGCGGCGCCCATGCGGCCCACCTGCACCTCGCGGTCCAGCGTCCACTTCCAGCGTTCGGTGGCCCGCTTGGTGTTCTTCTCCGGGGTCGCCGCGGGACCCTGGCCGCCGAACGGGTCGTAGAGATTCGGACCGTTCAGCGTGGCCGACAGGAAGGCGCTCTCGCTCGGCGTCAGGTCCTCGCAGTCCTTGTCGAAGTACGCCCGCGCCGCCGCCTGGATGCCGTAGGCGCCGCGCCCGTAGTAGGCGGTGTTGAGGTAGCCGGCAAGGATGAAGTCCTTGTCCTTGGTGGCGCCCACCTTCACGGAGATCAGCAGCTCGGTGGCCTTGCGCTTGAGCGTCTGCTCCTGGCTCAGGTACGTGTTCTTCACGAACTGCTGGGTGATGGTCGAACCGCTCTGCGTCTCGCCGCCCTGCGCCATCTTCACGACGGCCCGGGCGATGCCCATCGGGTCGACGCCCCAGTCCTTCTCGAAGCTGGCGTTCTCCGCTGAGATCACCGCGTTCTGCATGGACTTGGGGATCTGGGAGATCTGCACGATCTGCCGGTTGAGGCTGCCGCCACCGGCGACGACCATCTGTTTGCCGTCGGCCCAGTAATAAACGTTCTTCTGGACGACCGATGCCTTCTGCGCGCTCGGGACCTGGACCACCGCGAGCGCCACGCCCACGATGCCCAGGACCAGCCCGACGAGCGAGACGACCAGGCCCGTGACGAGCTTCCAGGAAGGCATCCAGCGCCACGCCCCGGACTTGCCCGCGCGCGGGTAGTCGATGAACCGCTTCGTCACCGGGCGTCCGCTGTCCCTGCGGCCCCGGCCCGGCCCCCCGGGACCGGAGTCCGGCGATCGTCTGCGGCCGCCGGCACCCGTGCTGCGCTGGGACACGCGGCGGGCGTCGGTCCGGTTTCCTTGCCGGGATTCCTCGCCCCGGCCCTGTCCCGGCGCGGCCGCCGGGTTGCTTGATGGTGCGGCGCGGCGGCCGGACATGGGCTGCTGGCCGGCACGACGGGCCGCGGAACGTCCGCCGCCCTGAGGCGGCGGCGGCTTGCGGCGGTGCTCGCTCATCGAACGACTACTCCTCGGGCAGGCGCTATCGCCTGACAGCGGCAGGTGGCTTGCGGTCCCCCCGATGTGCGATCCGGCTGTCCCCCCGAGCGACGGACCGCACTGCATACGGGACGAGGACGCCCCAGGACGTCACCCGGTTCCCAGTGATTTGCATGGCGCACAGACTACGCACGGCCAAATCACGCCCACTGCGGATGTTCACTCCAAATCAGGCCGCTTGTGTCCCACGAATCGGTGATGTGACCTCGTTCACCGTGCCCCCTCTTGTCGCGGCGGGACGCCCGTTCTATCGTCTGGATGTATCGAGTCGATACATCAGCTCAGCACATCAGCCCGACACATCAAGTCGGCATAAGGGACCAATAAGGATTAGGGATCACAAGGACTAGGCTGTGGGGGACAAGGAGGCGAAAAATGAGCAGACGCTCCGGCATCCTCGAATTCGCCGTCCTCGGCCTGCTCCGAGAGTCCCCGATGCACGGCTACGAGCTGCGCAAGCGCTTGAACACCTCACTCGGGGTGTTCCGTGCGTTCAGCTACGGCACCCTCTACCCCTGCCTGAAGTCCCTCGTGGCGAACGGCTGGCTGGTCGAGGAGCCCGGGAACGCTCCGGAGGACGCCTTGGCGGCGTCCTTGGCCGGACGGCGGGCGAAGATCGTCTACCGCCTGACGGCAGAGGGCAAGGAGCACTTCGAGGAGCTGCTCGCCCACACGGGTCCGGACGCGTGGGAGGACGAGCACTTCGCCGCCCGCTTCGCGTTCTTCGGACAGACCTCGCGGGACGTGCGGATGCGGGTGCTGGAAGGCCGCCGCAGCCGTCTGGAGGAGCGTCTGGAGAAGATGCGCGCCTCCCTGGCCCGCACCCGGGAGCGGCTGGACGACTACACCCTCGAACTTCAGCGCCACGGCATGGAATCCGTGGAGCGCGAGGTCCGCTGGTTGAACGAGCTGATCGAGAGCGAGCGGGCCGGGCGTGACAAGCGCAACGGTCCGGACCAGTGAGCTCTGCACTCCGCAGAGCTTCGTCGAGTACAAACAGGGAGCAACCGGAATGGGTTCGGTTCGCGTAGCGATCGTCGGTGTGGGCAACTGCGCCGCCTCGCTGGTGCAGGGCGTCGAGTACTACAAGGACGCCGACCCGAACGGCCGCGTGCCGGGTCTGATGCACGTGCAGTTCGGCGACTACCACGTGCGTGACGTCGAGTTCGTCGCTGCCTTCGACGTCGACGCGAAGAAGGTCGGCCTCGACCTCGCGGACGCCATCGGTGCCAGCGAGAACAACACCATCAAGATCTGCGACGTGCCGCAGACCGGTGTCACCGTCCAGCGCGGCCACACCCTCGACGGCCTCGGCAAGTACTACCGCCAGACCATCGAGGAGTCCGCCGAGGCCCCCGTCGACATCGTCCAGGTCCTCAAGGACAAGCAGGTCGACGTCCTGGTCTGCTACCTCCCGGTGGGTTCCGAGGACGCTGCGAAGTTCTACGCGCAGTGCGCCATCGACGCCAAGGTCGGCTTCGTCAACGCCCTCCCGGTCTTCATCGCGGGCACCAAGGAGTGGGCGGACAAGTTCACCGAGGCCGGCGTCCCGATCGTCGGTGACGACATCAAGTCGCAGGTCGGCGCCACCATCACGCACCGCGTGATGGCCAAGCTGTTCGAGGACCGGGGCGTCATCCTGGACCGCACGATGCAGCTGAACGTCGGCGGCAACATGGACTTCAAGAACATGCTGGAGCGCGACCGCCTGGAGTCCAAGAAGATCTCCAAGACGCAGGCCGTCACCTCCCAGATCCCCGACCGCGAGCTGGGCGAGAAGAACGTCCACATCGGCCCGTCCGACTACGTGGCCTGGCTGGACGACCGCAAGTGGGCCTACGTGCGCCTTGAGGGCCGCGCGTTCGGCGACGTCCCGCTGAACCTGGAGTACAAGCTGGAGGTCTGGGACTCCCCGAACTCCGCCGGTGTCATCATCGACGCCGTCCGCGCCGCGAAGATCGCCAAGGACCGCGGCATCGGTGGCCCGATCCTCTCCGCTTCCTCGTACTTCATGAAGTCGCCGCCGGTGCAGTACTTCGACGACGAGGCCCGCGAGAACGTCGAGAAGTTCATCAAGGGCGAGGTCGAGCGCTGATCACGCTCGCTCGGGGCTGAAGAAGCCCCCTGCGCCTCACCACTGGTCCCCGGGTAATCCACCCGGGGACCAGTGTGTTGTGTGAGGCTGTGGAGCATGCCTGTTGTGCGTGATCTTCGCGTTCTGCTGGCACTGCGCGCTTTCCGCCGTCTGCTCACCGTCAGGCTCCTCTCCCAGGCAGCCGACGGCGTCTATCAGGTCGCGCTCGCCGCGTACGTCGTCTTCTCCCCCGAGAAACAGACGTCACCCGCGGCCATCGCCTCCGCCATGGCGGTGCTCCTCCTGCCCTACTCGCTGCTCGGCCCCTTCGCCGGCGTCCTGCTGGACCACTGGCGCCGCCGACAGGTGCTGCTCTACGGCAATGTGCTGCGGGCCGCGCTGGCCACGGGCACGGCGCTGCTCATCGTCACCCGGGTGCCCGCCTGGCTCTTCTACGCATCCGCCCTCTCGGTCACCGCCGTGAACCGCTTCGTGCTCGCCGGGCTCTCGGCGGCCCTGCCACGCGTCGTCGACTCCCCCGACCGCCTGGTCATGGCCAACTCCCTCTCCCCGACCGCCGGCACCCTCGCGGCGACGGCAGGCGGCGGCCTCGCCTTCGCCGTGCGCCTGGCCTCTCTCCGGGGTCCCGGGGCCGACGCCTGGGTCGTCCTCCTGGGCGCGGTGCTCTACCTGTGCGCCGGCCTCGTCTCCCTGCGCATTCCCGTCGGACTGCTGGGCCCTGACGTCTCGGTACCCCCCACCCGGGTGCGCACGGCACTGGCGGTCACGACGCGGGGCCTGGTCGAGGGGCTGCACCATCTGGCGGAGCGCCGCACCGCCGCCCGGGCGCTGGCCACGATGACGCTGATGCGCTTCTGCTACGGCGCGCTGACGGTCACTCTGCTGACGCTCTGCCGGTACGCCTGGGCCGACGACGACGCGGACGGCCTGAGGCTGCTGGGCTACGCCGTGGCCGCATCGGGGGCGGGGTTCTTCGCGGCGGCCCTGGTCACCCCCTGGGCGGTCGAGCGGTGGGGGCGGCTGGGCTGGATGGCGGTCTGCGCGGGGAGCGCGGCGGTACTCGAACCCGCCCTAGGGCTGCCCTTCGAGCCCGCGCCCATGCTGGCCGGCGCGTTCGTCCTGGGGGTGACGACCCAGGGCGCCAAGATCGCCACGGACACCGTGATGCAGGCGTCGGTGGACGACGCCTTCCGGGGGAGGGTCTTCTCGCTGTACGACGTGCTGTTCAACGTCGCCTTCGTGAGTGCCGCGGCGGTGTCCGCACTGATGCTTCCGCCGGACGGCCGGTCGGTGGGGCTGGTGGTAACGGTGGCCGTTATCTACACAGCAATTACTGTCGCTATGGCCTGTTTTCGCCGTCGATAAGTGTTACATCAAGGCCACAGGGCTGCCATGAGCTGCAGAAATGTCATGGACACCGGATACGTTACGGGCTGCATTCACGACCGGATCTCGCTCAGTCCGAAGGGTTTCCCGTGACCACTCCGCCGCCCAACCAGAACCCGTACGCCCCCCAGGGCGGCAACCCGTGGGGCCAGCAGCCGCCCGCGCCCGGCCAGCAGCCCGGCCCCTACGGCCAGCAGCCGCCGGCGGCCCCCTACGGCCAGCAGCCCGCCGCGCCGTACGGCCAGCCCGGCGGTTGGCAGGGTGCGCCCGTGCCGCCGCCCGCCCCGCGTCGCTCCGCCAAGAAGATCCTCCGCGTCGTGCTGGCAGTCGTGGGACTCATAGTCGCCGGCGCAGCCTGGCTGTTCGGCAAGGGTGACGACACCACCAAGCTGGCGGTGGGCGACTGCCTGCAGAACACCGGCACCTCCAGCAAGCCGGCGATCGAGAAGCTGGACTGCACCGACGCCAAGGCCACGCACAAGGTGCTGAAGAAGGTGGACGGCTCGACCCTCGCGCAGCTGGCATGCACCAACGTCGACGGCACCATTGCGGCGCTCACGTGGAAGGAGCGCTCGGACAGCTTCACGCTCTGCCTGGGCAGCAGCAAGAAGTAGCGAGCGCGACAACCGGACGTGCCGAGGGCGGTGTTTCACGTGAAACACCGCCCTTCGCCACATCCACCCTGCGGTGATGTTTCACGTGAAACATCACCGGGGTCCCTCAGCCCTGCTGCTGGGCCCACCATTCCTTGAGCGTGGCGACGGCAGCGTCCCGCTCCATCGGACCGTGCTCCAGCCGCATCTCCAGCATGTGCTTGTACGCCTTGCCGATCTGCGGGCCGGGACGGAGACCCAGGATCTCCATGATCTCGTTGCCGTCCAGGTCGGGCCGGATGGAGTCGAGCTCCTCCTGCTCCTGCAGCCGGGCGATGCGCTCCTCAAGCCCGTCATAGGCCCGGGAGAGCGCATTGGCCTTGCGCTTGTTGCGGGTGGTGCAGTCGGAGCGCGTGAGCTTGTGCAGCCGGTCCAGCAGCGGGCCGGCGTCGCGCACGTAGCGGCGCACGGCCGAGTCGGTCCACTCGCCGGTGCCGTAGCCGTGGAAGCGCAGATGCAGCTCGACCAGCTTCGAGACGTCCTTGATCAGGTCGTTCGAGTACTTGAGCTTGGTCATCCGGGCCTTGGTCATCTTTGCGCCCACCACCTCGTGGTGGTGGAAGGAGACCCGGCCGTCCTTCTCGAAGCGGCGCGTCTTCGGCTTGCCGATGTCGTGCAGGAGGGCGGCCAGCCGCAGCACGAGGTCGGGGCCCTTCTCCTCCAGGTCGATGGCCTGCTCAAGGACGATCAGCGTGTGCTCGTACACGTCCTTGTGGCGGTGGTGCTCGTCACGCTCCAGGCGCAGCGCCGGCAGCTCCGGGAGGACCAGCTTGGCGAGCCCGGTGTCGACCAGGAGCTTGAGCCCCTCACGGGGGTGGTCGGAGAGGACCAGCTTGTTCAGCTCGTCGCGGACCCGCTCGGCCGAGACGATCTCCAGGCGATCGGCCATCCCGGTCATGGCGGTGACCACCTCGGGCGCCACCTCGAAGTCCAGCTGCGCGGCGAAGCGTGCGGCTCGCATCATGCGCAGCGGATCGTCGGAGAAGGACTCCTCGGGAGTGCCCGGGGTGCGCAGGACGCGGGCGGCGAGGTCCTCCAGGCCGTTGTGCGGGTCGACGAACTCCTTCTCCGGCAGCAGGACGGCCATGGCGTTGACGGTGAAGTCGCGGCGGACCAGGTCTTCCTCGATGGAGTCGCCGTAGGAGACCTCCGGCTTGCGGGAGGTCCGGTCGTACGCTTCCGACCGGTACGTGGTGACCTCAATGTCGAAGTCGGATTTGCGGCACCCCACGGTCCCGAAGGCGATGCCGACCTCCCAGACGGCGTCCGCCCACGGGCGCACGATCTTCAGCACGTCCTCCGGACGGGCGTCCGTGGTGAAGTCCAGGTCGTTGCCGAGCCGGCCGAGCAGCGCGTCCCGCACCGACCCGCCGACCAGCGCAAGCGTGAAGCCTGCGTCCTTGAACCGGCGCGCGAGATCGTCGGCTACGGGGGACACCCGCAGGAGCTCGCTCACGGCACGGCGCTGCACCTGGGTGAGCTCGTTCGTCGACGGCGGGGTGTGGCTGTCATTGTTGGCGTTCGGCACAACAGAAGAGGGTACGTGTCCGCGCGCGCCCGGGCCTCCTCGTTATCGGGCGCTTCACGACAGCTCTCGCAAAGCAGGCGCAGCCCGGACAACGGAGCCGGCGGCGATCTTGTAGTGCGGTCCGCAGCACTTCGTCACAGCGGGCCTCGTTACCATTCGTGGACGCACCATCCGACGACCACTGACGACGACGAGGGACGGGCGAGCGCGTGGCCGAGGCGGCAGAGGTCCAGGGGGCCTTCGAGGGGACAGTGCCCGCTCCTGCCTGCCGGTGGTCCCGGCACGTCGCAGTGCTCCTCGCCGGAGTGCTGGTGTTCATGGGGCTGGTCCAGCTGCCGACGGCTCCCGCCGCCCACGCCGACTCGGCCGGCTCCCGCACGGCCGAGGTGTCCATCGACACGCTGGCGCCCGTCGCGCCCAAGCAGGACGACACCCTGACCGTCTCGGGCACGGTCACCAACAACGGGAAGTCGACGATCACCGGCGCCCATGTGGGCCTGCGGGTGGGTCCGCAGATCAACACGCGCAGTGACATCGACGACCTCGGCGACCGGACGTCCTTCTCCCCGGGCACGGACGGCTCCGAGGTGGGCGGCAATCACGCGCAGAAGCTCGACCCGATGGCCCCCGGCGTCCGTCGCGACTTCACGCTGACGGTCCCGGTCAAGGACCTCTCCCTGGGCAAGGACGGCGTCTACCAGCTCGGCGTCACGCTCTCCGGCCAGACCGGCGGCCAGTCGTACGAGCAGGTGCTGGGCATCCGGCGGACGCTGCTGCCCTGGCAGCCGTCCGCGGTCGAGGGCAAGAAGACGCAGCTGACGTTCCTGTGGCCGCTGATCTCCGCCACGCACCTCACCGCCCGCACCGAGTCGAACCAGCAGCAGACGCCGATCTTCCCCAACGACGACCTGGCGGCGGAGCTGGCCCCGGGCGGCCGGCTGCAGCAGCTGGTGACGCTGGGCAAGGGGCTGCCGGTCACGTGGGTGATCGACCCGGACCTGCTGGCCACGGTCGAGGCGATGACGAAGAGCTACAGCATCGCCGGGCCGAACGGGCAGACCACCCCCGGCAAGGGGCAGGCGGTCGCCAAACAGTGGCTCAACCAGCTCCAGGAGGCCGTCACGGGCCGCCAGGTGGTGGCGCTGCCCTTCGGTGACCCCGACCTCGCCTCGCTGGCCCACCGGGGCAAGGACGTCTCAGGGGCCCTCAGCCACCTTCAGTCCGCCACCGAGCTCGCCGCGACCACCGTGGACACGATCCTCGGTGTGAAGCCGCGCACGGACTTCGCCTGGCCGGTGGACGGTGCCGTCGACACCTCGATCGTGGACGTGGCCACGTCGGCCGGTGCCCACAACGTCATCGCCCGCAGCGACAGCCTCCGCGAGCCCGGAGGCTCCCCCTACGCCCCGACCGCGGCCCGGCAGATCGGCGGCGGCAACACGGCCGTCGTGGCGGACGCCCGGCTGTCGACCGCCTTCCAGGGCGAGACGGTCCGGGGCGACGACTCCTCGCTCGCCGTGCAGCGGTTCCTCGCCCAGAGCCTCATGGTGACCAAGCAGGCTCCCGAGAACGAGCGCAGCATCGTGGTCGCCCCCCAGCGCATGCCCACGTCGAGCCAGGCCCAGGCCATGGCGACGGCTCTGCGGGCGCTGTCGGACGGCCGCTGGACCCAGCCCCTCGACCTCGGCGACGCGGCCAAGGCCCAGCCCGACCCGGCCGCCAACCAGCAGGTGCCCGGCCCCGGCGCCTACCCGGAC
This sequence comes from Streptomyces cinnamoneus, assembly GCF_014650495.1. Classification (GTDB taxonomy): domain Bacteria; phylum Actinomycetota; class Actinomycetes; order Streptomycetales; family Streptomycetaceae; genus Streptomyces; species Streptomyces cinnamoneus. Next base: position 248,536 of record NZ_BMVB01000002.1, read on the forward strand.
TCCCTGCGCTCGCAGGAGCTGACCACCGAGGCGTTCGAGGCCATCCAGCGGACCCAGAGCACCCTGGACAGCTTCAAGGTCATCCTGACCGCGCAGGACCGGGTCGTGACGCCGTTCGGCAGCGCGATCATGCGGGAGATGTCGACCTCGTGGCGCGGCAACCCCAAGGGGGCCGCGGACTTCCGGGATGCCGTGCAGTCCTACCTGGACCAGCTGACCCACCAGGTGCACCTGATCAAGAAGTCCGACGCGACGCTCTCCGGCCGCAGCGCGACGATCCCGGTGACCGTGCAGAACGGCCTGCTCCAGGGAGTGCAGGGCCTGCGGCTCGTGCTCACCTCCAGCCAGCCGAACCGTCTGAAGATCGATGCCTCGCAGCCGGTCGAGGTGGCGGGCGGCCGACAGCAGTCCGTGAAGTTCGAGACCCGCGCCAACGCCAACGGTCCGGTGCAGGTGACGGCCCGGCTCTATGCGGACGACGGCCAGCCCTACGGCGAGCCGATGACCTTCACTGTGCATGTCACGTCCATCACCCCTATGGTGCTCCTGGTCATCGCCGGTGGTGTCCTCCTCCTCGTCCTCGCAGGTCTGCGCATCTACATCCAGCGGAAGCGGGCAGCAGCCCGTAAAGCCGCAGGTGGCGGACCTGACGACGAAGACGGGGGAGACTCGGGCGACGACGGTGGGCCGGACGACGGCCGACCGGAGCAGCCGGGTGATCCGGCCGCGGAAACCGGAGCGCGGAACGGTGACCCGTCCGGCTCAGGTGAGAAAGTGGAACGTTGACGTGTTGTGGGGCCGGCAGGCCGCGGACGATGAGGTGGGGTAGCGATGAGCGCGCCGTACGACGGTGACCGCGGTCAGGGCGCGGGCGGTGAACAGCGGGGTCAGTACCCGGCGAACCCGCCCGTGCCCGACCCGGCGCACCAGGGCCCGTACCCCCGGGACCCCTACCTCCGTGATGCCTACGCGTCCGATCCCTACGCCGCGCACGACCCGTCCGCGCAGAATCCGGTGACCGACGCGCTGTACGACCGGGCCACACCTCCGCCGCCGCCCGGCGCCTACCAGCAGCCGCCCGCGCCCCCGGTCGCCTCCGACCCGCGGATGTGGGCGCACCCCCAGGCGCCGCAGGCGCCGGGCCAGCAGCCCTACCCGCCGCAGCAGCCGCAGGCACCGCAGCACCAGGCCCACCAGCGCCCGTACGGCGACAACGACGCCACGCAGCTGATGGGCGTCAACGACGTCATGGGCGGCCCGACGGTCCCCGCACCGGGCGAGCAGCCCCAGCGGGACGCCTTCGCGCACCTGTTCCGCGACCAGCAGCAGCCGTACGAGCCCCAGCGCCCGTCAGGGCGGCAGTTCCCGCCGCCGGCCCCGGCGCCGGGCCAGTTCGTGCCCCCGCCGGCCCAGCCTCCGGCGGCCGAGCCCGTTCCGGAGCAGGAACCGCCGGTGCCGCCGGCAGCGCCGGCGGCACCGGCGAAGGGCGGCAAGGCGGCGAGCCTGCTGAAGTCCAGCGCGCTCATGGCCGCGGGCACGATGGTCTCCCGCATCCTGGGCTTCGGGCGCAACCTGGTCATGGCGGCCGCGATCGGCGTCAGCACGCTGAGCGACGGCTACCAGGTCGCCAACACCCTGCCGACGATGATCTACATCCTGGTCGGTGGCGGTGCGCTGAACGCGGTCTTCATCCCGCAGCTGGTGCGCGCGATGAAGAACGACGACGACGGCGGCGAGGCTTACGCCAACCGACTGCTGACCCTGGTCGTCGTGCTGCTGGCCGGCGTCACCACGGTCTGTGTGCTGGGCGCTCCGCTCTTCATCCAGATGATGTCGCCGGACATCGCGTCCGACCCGGCCAGGATGGACGTCGCGGTCACCTTCGCGCGGTACTGCATGCCCACCATGTTCTTCATGGGCGTGCACGTCGTCCTGGGCCAGATCCTCAACGCCCGCGGCAAGTTCGGCGCGATGATGTGGACCCCGGTCCTGAACAACATCATCATCATCACCACGTTCGGCGCCTTCATCTGGGCGTTCGGTCCGTTCACCCAGAGCGGTGTGGACTCCGCCAACATCACGCCCGAGGGCGTGCGGCTGCTCGGTGTCGGCACGCTGCTGGGCCTGGTCGTCCAGGCCCTGGCGATGCTGCCGTACCTGCGCGAGGCCGGTTTCCGCATCCGCCCGCGCTTCGACTGGCGCGGACAGGGCCTCGGCAAGGCGGCGGGTCTGGCCAAGTGGACGTTCTTCTTCGTCCTCGCCAACCAGCTCGGCCTGGTCGTCGTCACCCAGCTCGCCACGCGCGCGGGCAGCCTGGCCTCCAAGGCGGGCCATGACGGCACCGGTATCACCGCCTACAACTACGCGCTGCAGCTGTGGCAGATGCCGCAGGCCATCATCACCGTGTCCGTCATGACGGCGGTGCTCCCGCGGATCTCCCGCGCCGCCCACGACGGCGACGTCTCGGCCGTGCGCGACGACCTCTCGCACGGGCTGCGCACCTCCGCCGTCGCGATCGTCCCCTGCGCCTTCGCGTTCCTCGCGCTCGGCGTCCCGATGGCCACCCTGATGTTCGCCAAGGGCTCCGGGACCGCCGGCGCCACCAACATCGGCTTCACCCTCATGGCCTTCGGCCTCGGCCTGATTCCGTACTCCGCGCAGTACGTCATCCTCCGCGGCTTCTACGCCTATGAGGACACCCGCACCCCCTTCTACAACACGGTGATCGTCGCTGCCGTCAACGCCGGCGTCTCGGCCCTGAGCTTCTTCGTCCTGCCCTCCCGCTGGGCCGTGGCCGGCATGGCGGCTGCGTACGGACTGGGCTACGCGGTCGGTGTGGGCGTCGCCTGGCGCCGTCTGAAGGACCGGCTGGGCGGTGACCTGGACGGCTCGCGCGTCGTCCGCACCTACACCCGTCTCACCGGTGCGTGCATCCCCGCCGCCCTCGCCGCCGGAGCCGTCGCGTACGGAATCGGTCAGGTTCTGGGCAGCGACATCCTCGGATCGCTCGCTGCGCTGGTCGGTGGCGGACTGGTCCTGATCGCTGTCTTCTACATCGCGGCGAAGCGGATGCGGATCGAGGAGCTGACCGCCATGGTCGGTATGGTTCGCGGCCGGCTCGGTCGCTGACCGGAGCACAACCTTCGCCCGCTGCCGCGTGTCGTGCATAGCGCCGGACTGTGGGCACAATTGTCTTGGCTGTGGACAGTGCGCAACGGATGGGGAGGCAGGGACGACGGTGGCGGAACGGAGCACGGCTGCCGTCGACGTGGCCGACAACAGCGGCGAGCAGCCACTGACCGCCGCGGCGGACAAGGCCACGACCGACGGGGCGGCGGCCGGTAAGAAGGCCGGCACGCACAAGAACACCGAGCGCGCGGAGAGCGAAAGCACCGCGCGCGACGTACACCCGCCCGAGTTGCACAGCGGCCACAAGCTCGCCAGAAGGTACCGCCTGGAGGAGTGCGTCACCCGTCTGGAGGGATTCAGCAGCTGGCGCGCCGTCGACGAGAAACTGCGGCGCGCGGTCGGCGTCCACCTGCTCCCTGCCGACCACCCCCGGGCCCGTCAGGTCCTCGCCGCCGCCCGCTCCGCCGCCCTCCTGGGCGACCCGCGCTTCGTCCAGGTCCTCGACGCCGTCGAGGAGAACGAGCTCGTCTACGTCGTCCACGAGTGGCTGCCCGACGCCACCGAGCTGACGCCGGTCCTGGCCTCCGGCCCGCTGGAGCCCCACGAGGCGTACCAACTCGTCAGCCAGGTCTCCCAGGCCATGGCCGCCGCCCACCGGGAGGGCCTGGCGCACCTGCGCCTCAACCCCGGCTCCGTCCTGCGCACCGGGACCGGTCAGTACCGCATCCGCGGTCTCGCCGTGATGGCCGCGCTCCGCGGCATCACCTCCGAGCACCCCCAGCGGACCGACACCGAGGCCATCGGTGCGCTCCTGTACGCCGCCCTCACCCAGCGCTGGCCGTACGACAGCAACGCCCACGGTCTCTCCGGCCTGCCCAAGGGCGTGGGGCTCATCGCTCCCGACCAGGTCCGCGCCGGAGTGCACCGGGGCCTTTCCGAGCTCGCCATGCGCGCCCTCGTCAACGACGGGGCCACCGCCTCGCGGCAGGAGAAGCCCTGCGCCACGCCGGAGGAGCTGGCGAAGGCCGTGGCCGCGATGCCGCGCATCAGGCCGCCGGAGCCGGACTTCACGACCCCGCCGCCCTATCCGCGCCCCCCGGGCATCCGCAACGGCGGCCCGGTGGCCCCGCCCGTGGTGCCGCCGCCCCCACTGCAGAGCCGCACCGGCCGGGCCCTGAAGTGGAGCGTCTCGGCCCTGCTCATCGCCGCCCTTGGTCTGGGCAGCTGGCAGCTCGCGGACACGCTTCTCAAGGACGGCGAGAAGGACAACCCTCGGTCCCAGTCCACCGGGGACGACAATGCGCTGAGGCCCACGAACAAGCCGATTCAGATCATCGGCGGGGCCGAGCACTCGCTGGACGGAGAGCCCCAGGGCAAGGACCCGGTCAAGTCGACCTACGACGGCAACCTCAAGACCTACTGGCGAACGAACTCCTTCACTGAAGGTCCCAGCATCACCGATTACAAGGGCGGCATCGGGATCGTCTATGACCTGGGGTCGAAGCAGAAGGTCAGTGCTGCCACGCTGAACCTTCGGTACGGTGGCAACCACACCAGCGCCGCGCTCTACGCTGTCGACTCCCTCAAGCCCAAGGGGCCGCCGTCGGCCCTGCCGAAGCTGGCAGAAGGCACGACGTCCAACAAAACGCTGAAGCTCTCCGTCGCCAAGCCGACGGAGGTGCGGTATGTCCTTCTGTGGATCACTGCGATGCCCTACTCACCGCGTGACGGCGAAACGTACAGCGGGGACGGGTACAAGCAGGCCATCAACGAAGTGAAGATCATCGGCTGACCGAGGGCGCGGCGCTCAGGGGGAGGGCTCGACGTTGGACGACGTCACGCACGCCGGCACTGGCGATGCCGAGCTCCTCGCCCTGCACGTCAAGGGCGACCCCGATGCCTTCGGCGAGATAGTGCGGCGCCACCGCGACCGGCTGTGGGCGGTGGCGCTGCGCACCCTCGGGGACCGGGAAGAGGCCGCGGACGCGGTGCAGGACGCGCTGGTCTCCGCCTACCGGGCCGCCCACACCTTCCGCGGTCAGTCCGCCGTCACCACCTGGCTGCACCGGATCACGGTCAATGCCTGTCTGGACCGGGCCCGCAAGGCCGCCTCCCGTCGTACGGCGCCGCTCGCCGAGACCGAGCGGCTTGAGCAGCTCCTCGAACCCCACGAAGCCGCCGACGCCCCCGCCGAGCGCGGTGATCTCCACCGGGAGCTGATCCGGGCGCTGGCGAAGCTGCCGCCGGACCAGCGGGCCGCCCTGGTCCTCGTCGACATGCAGGGCTATCCGGTCGCCGAGGCAGCCGCCGTGCTGGACGTACCGACCGGCACCGTGAAGAGCAGATGCGCCCGGGGGCGGGCGCGGCTGTTGCCGATGCTCACCCATCTGCGCCCGGATGGCAGGGGTAGCCCCCCTCTTGACAGGGAAAGGAACCGGTCGCAGGGGACGTCCGTCCCACCACCGGCAGGACAGAGCGATGCAGATCCAGTGAAGGGCGGAGGTGGGCGAGCGTGACTTCGAGGACCGGCACGGATGGACACCCGGAGGTCGCGGAGATCTCCGCACTGACCGAAGGTGTCCTCTCCCCTGCGCGGACCGTGGACGTCCGTGAGCACCTCGCGGACTGCGAGCTGTGCGAGGACGTGCGGAGCTCGCTGGACGAGATCCGCGGAATGCTGGGCACACTGCCCGGGCCCGTACGCATGCCGGCCGATGTCGCGGGCCGCATCGACGCCGCCCTGGCGGCAGAGGCGCTGCTCGACGCGACCGCGCCGGAGACCACCGCCGTTGTTTCACGTGAAACGGCGCCGGACGAATCCGCCGCACAGGTGACGGCAGCGCCCGCCCACGCCGCTGTTTCACGTGAAACCACACCTCGCACGTCCCCTGGTCGCCCCGCGGGGCATCCCCGTGCCGCCACCGGTCCGGGCAAGCAGACGCCCATGTCTTCCGGCCCGCGGCCCAGGACCCGTCGCACACGCCGCTGGCCCCAGGCGCTGCTCGGCACCGCCTGTGCGGCCGCCGTCATCGGCGTGGGCAGCTTCTTCCTGCAGCAGGGCGGAGACGACGATCCCAGCGTCGGCTCACCCGCACCGGGCAGCAGCCAGTCGACACCGTCCGCGCTGGCCGTCGGCGACCTCGGAGCCCATGTGCGGGATCTCCTGCACTCCTCCAAGGGGGCCGAATCCCGCGGGATGAGTGCCCAGAGCTCGCCGGAGACGACGCTGCGGGGCTCCGGCGTGATCGCCCCGGGCTGCGTCCTGGAGGGCATCGGACGGACGGAGCAGGCCCTGGCCACCCGCCAGGAGAAGTACCAGGGTGAGGACGCCTACCTCGTGGTCCTTCCGCACCCCACCGACGCCTCACTCGTTGACGCCTATATGGTCGCGGCCGCGTGCGACACCACTTCGCCTTCGGCGCCGGGGAAGGTGCTGATGAACAAGAGTTTCCCGCGCGACTGATCCTTGCCCCGTACGTGCTGTCGTCCCGGCCGGGAATGCTCGCCCCGTAGGATCCGTTGGGTGGGGTGAGACCCAGCAAGGACCAAACAGCTGTCGGCAGAGACAAGGAAGACACCCGTGAGCGACGTCCGCAACGTGATCATCATCGGCTCCGGGCCCGCGGGCTACACGGCCGCGCTCTACACCGCCCGTGCCTCCCTGAAGCCGCTGGTTTTCGAGGGCGCCGTCACCGCCGGTGGTGCGCTGATGAACACCACCGACGTGGAGAACTTCCCCGGGTTCCGTGAGGGCATCATGGGCCCGGACCTGATGGACAACATGCGGGCCCAGGCCGAGCGCTTCGGCGCCGAGCTGATCCCTGACGACGTCATCGCCGTCGACCTGAGCGACGAGATCAAGACCGTCACGGACTCCGCCGGCACCGTCCACCGCGCCAAGGCCGTGATCGTCACCACCGGCTCGCAGCACCGCAAGCTGGGCCTGCCCCGCGAGGACGAGCTGTCCGGCCGCGGTGTGTCCTGGTGCGCCACCTGTGACGGGTTCTTCTTCAAGGACCAGGACATCGCCGTCATCGGTGGTGGCGACACCGCGATGGAGGAGGCCACCTTCCTCTCGCGCTTCGCCAAGTCCGTCACCGTGGTCCACCGCCGCGACACCCTGCGCGCCAGCAAGGCGATGCAGGAGCGTGCCTTCGCCGACCCGAAGATCTCCTTCATCTGGGACAGCGAGGTCGCCGAGATCCACGGCGAGAACAAGCTCTCCGGCCTGACCCTGCGCAACCTGAAGACCGGCGAGTCCTCCGAGCTTCCGGTGACCGGTCTGTTCATCGCCATCGGCCACGACCCGCGCACCGAGCTGTTCAAGGGCCAGCTGGAGCTCGACGACGAGGGCTACCTGAAGGTCGACGCCCCCTCGACCCGCACCAACCTCACCGGTGTGTTCGCCGCCGGTGACGTCGTGGACCACACCTACCGCCAGGCGATCACCGCTGCCGGCACGGGTTGCTCCGCCGCCCTCGATGCCGAGCGCTACCTGGCCGCGCTCTCCGACGGCGAGAGCGTCCGGGAGCCCGAGCTGACCCCCTGACCCACCCACCCCTCCCCACGCAGAGCAGATTCAAGGAGACCTCAGTGGCTCTCAAGACCGTGACCGACGCATCCTTCGACGAGGACGTCATCAAGAGCGACAAGCCCGTCCTGGTGGACTTCTGGGCCGAGTGGTGCGGTCCGTGCCGCCAGATCGCTCCCTCCCTTGAGGCGATTGCCGCCGAGTACGGCGACAAGATCGAGATCGTCAAGCTGAACATCGACCAGAACCCGACCACTGCTGCCAAGTACGGCGTCATGTCGATCCCGACGCTCAACGTCTACAAGGGTGGCGAGGTCATCCAGACCATCGTCGGCGCCAAGCCCAAGGCCGCCCTGGAGCGCGAGCTGGCCGACATCATCCACACCAAGTAGGCGCGACGCAGCCTTCTGCCGCAGCAGGCGCTGTTTCACGTGAAACGGGCCCGCCCTCTCCCAGGGCGGGCCCGTTCATGTTCTACAACGGCCGGAGCGCGGGCTCCTTCTGCACCGCCCCCAGCAGCCGGTCGAGAGCCAGCTCGACGTCCTCCTTCCAGGAGAGCGCCGTACGCAGCTCCAGCCGCATCCGTGGATAGCGCGGGTGCGGCCGTACGGTCTTGAAGCCGACGGCCAGGAGATGGTCGGCCGGCAGTACGCACGCGGGCTCCTTCCAGCGGGCGTCCCCGAACGCTTCGATCGCCTTGAACCCTCGACGCAGCACGTCCTTGGCCACGGTCTGCACCATCACCCGGCCCAGCCCCTGCCCCTGATAGGCGGGCATCAGCCAGGCGGTCATCAGCTGCACGGCGTCCGCAGCGACCGGGCTGGTGGGAAACGCGGTGGACCGGGGCACATAGGCGGGAGGCGCGTAGAGCACGAAGCCGACCGGTGCCTCGTCGATGTAGACCACCCGGCCGCAGGATCCCCACTCCAGGAGCACGGCGGAGAGCCAGGCTTCCTTCTCCAGCTCCGGACGGCCCGCTCTCAGCGCGGCTTCGCCGCTGACGGGGTCCAACTCCCAGAAGACGCAGGAGCGGCAGCGCTTGGGAAGGTCCGGGAGGTTGTCCAGCGTGAGCGGTACGAGCCGACGCCCCATGCAGCCAGTTCCTCACTTCCGTCGCGTGCCACGCTCCGGGCGGCGTTCAGCGCGCCGAACTCCTTGAGGAAACTACCGACGAATCCGCCGACAGCTCCCAGGCTCAGGCCCGCGGCCACCAGTCCGGTCCGGCTCACCGTTCGCATGGCCCCGCCCCTCCGTGAACTGTGTCCAACGTGGATGTGCCATACCTCACGCATCGTATCGGCCGGTGGATCAGGCGGATAGCGCGACAAGGCAAAGGGCGGGTTGTGTCCACGCAAGGTTCCACGTGAAACACAACCCGCCCTGGGCGGTGCCGTCAGCGCTACTGTGCGGCGCCCTCGCCGCTGCCGGGCTTCTGCTCCAGCACACGCCCCTCACCGGGAGCCAGTGTGCTCAGGATCCGCTCCAGATCGTCCATCGAGGCGAACTCAACGACGATCTTTCCCTTCTTCTGCCCCAGGTCCACCTTCACCCTGGTCTCGAAGCGGTCCGACAGCCGCGAGGCCAGATCCGTCAGCGCGGGGGAGACACGGGCGCCCGCCCGGGGGCCCTTGGTCTTCCCGGAGCTCTTGGTCCGCGACCCCATGAGGGTCACGATCTCCTCCACCGACCGGACCGAGAGCCCCTCGGCCACGATCCGCTTGGCGAGCCGCTCCTGCTCCTCGGCATCGTCCACGGAGAGCAGGGCCCGGGCATGACCGGCCGAGAGCACCCCGGCAGCCACCCGCTTCTGGACGGTCGGCGACAGCTTCAGCAGCCGCAGCGTGTTGGAGACCTGCGGACGCGAGCGCCCGATGCGGTCCGCCAGCTGGTCATGGGTGCAGTTGAAGTCCTTGAGCAGCTGATCGTAGGCGGCCGCCTCTTCCAGAGGATTCAGCTGGGCCCGGTGCAGGTTCTCCAGCAGCGCGTCCAGCAGAAGCTTCTCGTCGTCGGTCGCCCGGATGATCGCGGGGATCCGCTCCAGCCCGGCCTCCCGGCAGGCCCGCCAGCGCCGCTCGCCCATGATGAGCTCGTAGCGGTCCGACGCCAGGCGACGCACCACGACGGGCTGCAGCAGGCCCACCTCGCGGATGGAAGCGACCAGCTCGGCAAGTGCGTCACCGTCGAACACCTTCCGCGGCTGCCGCGGGTTGGGCGTAATGGAGTCCAGCGGCAGCTCGGCGAAGTGCGCCCCTGCCACCTCCTGCATGGCCGCGTCGCGGGCCGCCCCCACGGCTGCTTCCGTTTCACGTGAAACGGAAGCGGGGGTCTCGGCCTCACTCACCCGCGTGGTGCGAGGAAGAGTGACCTCATCCGCCGGCAGCGTGGTCACCGTTCCGACAGCCGACCCCCGGTCGGCCGTCAGCACCGGCACCGTGGTGGGGGACGTCGCACCGGGCCCGACCGCCGGTCCGCTCTTTTCCGCCGCCTTCGGCGCCGGCGGGATCAGCGCACCGAGCCCTCGGCCCAGTCCTCTACGTCGCTCACTCACTGAAGCCCCTCCGACATACTGTGCTGGTCTTGCTGTTGCTGGCGGCCCACCGTGTGGGCCCTGGTGCCGTCGTAGTGGACACCGATCCCCCGCAGCGCGATCTCCCGGGCCGCCTCCAGATAGGACAGCGCACCGCTGGAACCCGGGTCATAGGTGAGAACCGTCTGACCGTAGCTCGGCGCCTCGGAGATACGGACCGACCGCGGGATGCTGGTCCGCAGCACCTCCTGGCCGAAGTGGGTGCGCACCTCGTCGGCCACCTGGGAAGCGAGCCGTGTCCGGCCGTCGTACATGGTCAGCAGGATCGTCGACACATGGAGCTTGGGGTTGAGGTGCCCGCGCACCAGCTCGACATTGCGCAGCAGCTGGCCCAGGCCCTCCAGCGCGTAGTACTCGCACTGGATCGGGATCAGCACCTCTGCGCCGGCGACCAGGGCGTTGACCGTCAGGAGGCCGAGCGAGGGCGGGCAGTCGATGAGGATGTAGTCCAGCGGTTGCTGGTACGCCTTGATCGCCCGGTCCAGTCGGCTCTCCCGGGCCACGAGCGAGACCAGCTCGATCTCGGCGCCGGCCAGGTCGATCGTGGCAGGGGCGCAGAAGAGGCCCTCCACCTCCGTCACCGGCTGGACCACGTCCGAGAGCTGTTTGTTGTCGACGAGGACGTCGTAGATGGACGGCACGTCGGCGTGGTGGTCGATGCCCAGCGCCGTCGAGGCGTTGCCCTGGGGGTCGAGGTCGATGACCAGGACCCGGTTGCCGTGGAGCGCCAGAGAGGCCGCCAGGTTCACCGTGGTCGTGGTCTTGCCGACCCCGCCCTTCTGGTTGGCGACCACCATGACCCGGGTCTGCTCCGGCCGGGGCATCGGGGGCGCCACCGTTCCACGTGAAACGGGAAGACCCGCGGGGACGGGGGCGGGGACGGCCACTGGTTCGGAGTCAGCGGGGCGGGGGCCGGGGACCGGGTCGGTCATCGGCCCCGCGATATTGGCGTCGGACCGCAAGGATTCACTCTCCTCGACATCAGGCTCGCAATGCACAGAGCCTGCCATGCTTTCGGGGTCGTGAACCAGCGAGGCCCGTTCTCCTGTGGATGAATCCCGTGGGCCTGTGGATGAACCCACTTCCTCGACCGGTCGGCGGTCGCGCGGCGCGGCGGCCGCACGGCTGCGGCCGATGATTCCATGCAGCAGGGAGCGATGTTTCACGTGAAACACGATGCATGGCACGCCGCGCTACCGAGCCGCGACACTCCGCTATGGGTAGTTTTGCCAGCTTGTATGGAGCATTCGCTCCGGCGTCAGCGCCGGCGGCGCGAGCGTCCGGCCCTGGCGGCCTTCGCCCGCTTGGCCGCGAACCGCACGCCACCGGGGCTCTCCCCGACCTCGACGCGGACCACGGTGGACAGCGGATCGACCACGCCCTCACCGACCTGCAGCACGGAGGTCCGTACGACCCCCAGCTTGCTCAGGGCGGCGCGGGCGCTGTTGAGCTCCTCCTCCGCCGTGTCGCCCTTCAGGGCCAGCATCTCGCCGTAGGGGCGCAGCAGCGGCACACCCCAGCCTGCGAGCCGGTCCAGCGGCGCCACGGCCCGGGCGGTGACCACGTGCACCGGGTCGACCTTGCCGAGCATCTCCTCGGCGCGGCCCCGCACCACGGTGACGTGGTCCAGGCCGAGCAGCTCCACGACCTCCTGCAGGAAGGTCGTGCGGCGCAGCAGCGGCTCCAGCAGGGTGATCTGCAGGTCGGGGCGGACGAGCGCCAGCGGGATGCCGGGCAGCCCGGCGCCCGAGCCCACATCGCACACCGAGACGCCATCGGGCACGGCCTCGGAGAGCACCGCGCAGTTCAGCAGGTGCCGCTCCCACAGCCGGGGAACCTCACGGGGGCCGATCAGACCGCGCTTCACACCCGCATCGGCGAGCAGTTCCGCGTAACGGACGGCCTCCGGAAAGCGGTCACCGAATACCGCCCGCGCCGCCGCGGGCGCCGGGGGGAGCTCCGCTGCCTCTTCCACGGGGAACCGTCCTTCCGTACAACGTTGTGTGGATCTCCGGCGCCCTCTCTCGGTACCGGAGTCTGAATATCAGGCTGACAAGGATCGGCCCCGCCTGCGAGCAGACGGGGCCGTACACACCTGGACGTGGGACAGGTCAGGCGGGAAGAACGACCACGCGGCGCTGCGGCTCCTCGCCCTCCGACTCGCTGCGCAGGCCGGCGGCGGCCACCGCGTCGTGGACGACCTTGCGCTCGAAGGGGGTCATCGGGTCGAGCTTGACGGGCTGGCCGGTGCTCTTGGCCTCCTGGGCGGCCTCGGCGCCCAGGCCCGCGAGCTCCTCGCGCTTACGGGCCCGGAAGCCCGCGATGTCGAGCATCAGACGGCTGCGGTCGCCGGTCTCCCGGTTCACCGCGAGGCGGGTCAGCTCCTGGAGAGCCTCCAGCACCTCACCGTCGCGGCCCACCAGCTTCTGCAGGTCGCGGCTGGTGGAGTCGCTGATGATCGACACCGAGGCGCGGTCGGCCTCGACGTCCATGTCGATGTCGCCGTCGAGGTCGGCGATGTCCAGCAGCCCCTCAAGGTAGTCGGCCGCGATCTCGCCCTCCTGCTCCAGGCGGGACAGCGTGTCGGTGCCCTCGGCGGCGGTCTGGGGCTGCGTGTCCGTCACGGTGGACTCCTTCATTACTTCTTCGATGGGTGCTTGGGCCGCTGCGGGCCGCCCTTGCGCTGTCCGGACTTGGCGCTGCGGGAGGAGCCGGCCTGCTTGCCCTTGGCGGCACCGGTCTGCTCGTCCTGCTGCTTCTCCAGCGTGGTCTTCTTCGCCGTGCCCGTGCCGGCCTGGGGCTGGGCCTGGCCCGTGCCCGCGAGCTGGCGCTTGGCCTTCGGCTGGCGCTTCGGCTGCTGGCGGGCCGCACGGGCGGCCTCGGCGGCCTGCCGGGCCTCGACCTCCGCCGGGTCCTCCTTCAGCTTGCCCTTGGCCCGCAGGCGCTCCTGGCGCTGCTGGAAGGCGAGGCTGCCGGGGGTGGGGTTACGGCGGATGACGAACATCTGCTGGCCCAGGGTCCACACGTTGGTGGTCAGCCAGTAGACGAGGACACCGACCGGGAAGTTGATACCGAAGACAGCGAACATGATCGGGAAGACGTACATCAGCATCTTCTGCTGCTGCATGAACGGCGTCTTCACCGTGAGGTCGACGTTCTTCGTCATCAGCTGGCGCTGCGTGTAGAACTGCGACAGCGACATCAGGACGATCATGATGACCGTGACGACGCGCACGTCGGTCAGCGTGGCGCCGAGCGATTCGACCTTGCTCGCGCTGTCCATGAACTTGGACGCGATCGGAGCGCCGAAGATGTGCGCCTTACGGGCGCTGTCGACCAGGGACTGGTCCAGCACGCCGACCTCGTGGCCGCCGGCGATCTTGTTCAGCACCTGGTACAGCGAGATGAAGAACGGCGACTGGGCCAGAATCGGGAGGCAGCTCGAGAGCGGGTTGGTGCCCGACTCCTTGTAGAGCTTCATCATCTCTTCGGACTGGCGCTGCTTGTCGCTCTTGTAGCGCTCCTGGATCGCCTTCATCTTCGGCTGGAGCGCCTGCATGTTCCGCGTGGCCTTGATCTGCTTCACGAAGAGCGGGATCAGGCAGATACGGATCAGCACCACCAGCGAGACGATGGACAGACCCCACGCCGCGCCACTGTCCTTGTTGAAGATCAGGCTGAAGAACGAGTGGAACTGGACGATGATCCAGGAAACGGCGTAGTAGAGAGGATTCAGGATCGTGTCCACGAATCAGGCTCCTTGGGCGTTGGGCTGAGTCTCGGGCTGCGCGGCGGTCCCCGCGGTGGGGTTTCCGCCCATGCGGCTCCTCAGCCGCTGGTGCCAGACCGGACGCTTCCGGGGAGGGACGTGGTCGACGCCACCGAGCGACCACGGGTTGCAGCGCAGGATGCGCCAGGCCGTCAGCACCGATCCTTTGACCGCGCCGTGCACATCAATGGCCGTGTACCCGTAGTGCGAGCACGACGGGTAGTACTTGCAGACCGGCCCCAGCAGCGGGCTGATGGTCCACTGGTAGAGCTTGATCAACCACAGCAGCGGGTACTTCACTGTGCGCTCCCTCCCGGGTGACCGGGGCTCCGGGGGTCACCCCCCGGGGGATTGCTTCGCGGCGCCCCTCCCAGCAGCCGCTGCAGCGCGGTGTCGAGATCGCGGGCCACCTGCTCGTGGTCCGCCTCGCCCGCGCCCGGCAGGGCCCGCACCACCACCAGGCTACCGGCGGGCAGCTGATCCAGCCGGTCACGCATGAGGTGGCGCAGTCGCCGCTTGACGCGATTGCGGACGACGGCACCGCCGACGGCCTTGCTCACGACGAAACCCGCACGCACCGGAGGGGCGATTCCCCCAGGTGTGTGCGGGTCCGTGTTACCGCTACGTAGGTGGACGACGAGGAGCGGGCGACCGGCCCTGCGTCCTCGGCGAACCGCGGTCGCGAAGTCCTCGCGCCGCCTCAGCCGAGACTCGGAAGGCAGCACGTCAGGACCTTGACGTCAGACTGATCAGGCCGACAGGCGGGCGCGACCCTTGCCACGGCGGGACGCGAGGATCGCGCGGCCGGCACGGGTGCGCATGCGCAGGCGGAAGCCGTGGGTCTTCGCGCGGCGGCGGTTGTTCGGCTGGAAGGTGCGCTTGCTCACTCGGGGACTCCAGAAATGAATTGATGGCGGGACATCGCCTGGCTGTCACCGTGCGCCCACGAGTAGCTCGCAACGCCCGAGTGCACCGCTTCATAATCCCGACCCTGAGAGGGTCGTGATCTTTGCCCATCGGAGGCAGGCGGCAGCAGCCATCGACAACTCGACCTGGTCACGGTACGCGTGGTTACGCCATCCGGTCAAACCGGCAGTGCACCAGGGATACACCGTAGCTTCCCCGGGGCCCGGGCCGACACGAGGCTCCACGGCATGGCACATTTGTACACACCCTGTGGACAACGACTTGAACCGTGCACCTCGGCCTGACTACCGTGGCTGAACTCCGAATCCTTCCCGCCCGTCCCGAGAACCACACATTCGTGGGACTCCGGGGGACCCCCTGACCCGTGACTGAGAGAGCGTGCCCTGTGGCTGACCTGCCCGCCGATCTTGCCGCAGTGTGGCCGCGCGTGCTCGAACAGCTCCTCGGCGAGGGGCGCGGCCAGGGCGTGGAGACCAAGGACGAGCACTGGATCAAGCGATGCCAGCCCCTCGCCCTGGTGGCCGACACCGCCCTGCTGGCCGTCCCGAACGAATTCGCCAAGGGCGTCCTGGAGGGCCGGCTCGCCCCCATCGTCAGCGAGACCCTCAGCCGTGAGTGCGGCCGCCCGATCCGGATCGCGATCACCGTCGACGACTCCGCCGGCGAGCCCCCGGCGCCCCAGGCCCCCGAGCGCCCCCAGCAGCACCCCGGCCGGCACCAGGCCCCGGGACAGGGCGGCCGCGACGCCTACGAGGGCTACGAGGGCCACGGCGGCTACGACGGCCGTGAGACCTACGGCACCCGCCCCGGCGCCGACGACCTGCCGTCCGTGCGTCCCGCCTACCCGGACTACCAGCAGCCCCGCAGCGAGCCCGGCGCCTGGCCGCGCCACGCGGCTCCCGGCGGCCCGGCCGCGTCCGACCGGGGCGACTACGGCTGGCAGCAGCCGCGCCTCGGCAGCTTCGCCGAGAGCGAGCGCGACCCCTACGCGACGCAGTACGAGCAGCAGCAGGACTACCGCTCCCCCGCACAGCCCGAGCGCCCGTCCTACGAGCAGCGCCGCGAGCTGCCGGACGGTCCCTCCCGGGGCCCCGCGGCCGGCGGCGCCCCCGGCGGTCCGCGCTCCGAGCGGCCCCAGGCTCCGGCCGGGGGGTCCTCGTCGTCCTCGGGGGGGTCGTCCTCCACGGGGGCGGCCGAGCCGACGGCACGGCTGAACCCCAAGTACTTGTTCGACACCTTCGTCATCGGCGCCTCCAACCGCTTCGCGCACGCCGCGGCGGTGGCGGTGGCCGAGGCGCCGGCCAAGGCGTACAACCCCCTGTTCATCTACGGGGAGTCGGGCCTGGGCAAGACGCACCTGCTGCATGCCATCGGGCACTACGCGCGCAGCCTCTACCCGGGCACGCGAGTGCGCTACGTGAGCTCCGAGGAGTTCACCAACGAGTTCATCAACTCCATCCGCGACGGCAAGGCGGACGCGTTCCGCAAGCGCTACCGCGACATGGACATCCTGCTGGTCGACGACATCCAGTTCCTCGCGAGCAAGGAGTCGACGCAGGAGGAGTTCTTCCACACCTTCAACACCCTGCACAACGCGAACAAGCAGATCGTGCTGTCCTCGGACCGGCCGCCCAAGCAGCTGGTGACCCTGGAGGACCGGCTGCGCAACCGCTTCGAGTGGGGCCTGATCACCGACGTGCAGCCGCCGGAGCTGGAGACGCGGATCGCGATCCTGCGGAAGAAGGCGGTCCAGGAGCAGCTCAACGCTCCGCCGGAGGTCCTGGAGTTCATCGCCTCGCGCATCTCGCGCAACATCCGTGAGCTGGAGGGCGCCCTCATCCGGGTGACGGCCTTCGCGAGCCTGAACCGGCAGCCGGTGGACCTGGGGCTGACCGAGATCGTCCTGAAGGACCTGATCCCGGGCGGCGAGGACGCCTCGCCGGAGATCACGGCCCCGGCCATCATGGCGGCGACCGCCGACTACTTCGGCCACACCGTCGAGGATCTGTGCGGAGCCTCGCGCAGCCGGGTGCTGGTGACGGCGCGGCAGATCGCGATGTACCTGTGCCGCGAGCTCACGGACCTGTCGCTGCCGAAGATCGGCGCACAGTTCGGCGGCCGCGACCACACGACCGTGATGCACGCGGACCGCAAGATCCGCGCGCTGATGGCCGAGCGGCGGTCCATCTACAACCAGGTGACCGAGCTGACCAACCGCATCAAGAACGGCTGACGGACGGCCGGCTGACGGACTGCCGTCGGACCGCCGTCGGACTGCTGCTGACGGACTGCCGTCGGGGTCTCTACGAGGCCCTGTGAGGACTCATGAGGGCGCTTCGGGACGTTTCCCGGAGCGCCCTTCTGCATTCCCGGGGACAGCCGGAGCGGCCGCCCGACCGATGCGCCGGAGCGGCCGTAGCAGGGCCCGGATGCGGCCGGAGAGGGCTCCAGGAGCCGCCTCGGAAGAGTCCGGGGCGGCCCGCGGGGGCTCCGGCGGGCCCCCGGGCCGTCCACCGCACCCCCCAGTCTGTTCGAATATGGGCTCTGACCTGCCGGTTCTCCACAGATTCGGGCTCTGTCCACGATCCACACCCTGGGGACCGCAAAGTTATCCAGAACCTGTCCACAGTCCAGGCTGTTGATATGCCATCAGGCGAGGTCAGCCGGGTGTGGATTTGTGGCAAACGGGGTTCCACAGCCTGTGGACGGCCAGGGCGTCCACCACCGCCCCCGAGGTTGTCCACCGGCCACCCACAGGTGGACCGGTGTTATACACAGCCTTTCCACATCCCTGTCCACTGTTCGGCAACGAAACGCCGGTGGTCACCGCACCGAGTGAAAGGCGTCACACCAAGCTGCCGGGTTGGGCTGTGGGCAACGTGGGTAAAACTGGGGACAGCCCTGGGGAGAAGTGCCCCCTGCCTGTGCACCGGGTGTGCAGAACTTTTCGCGGTCCACAGAACACCCCGGTTATCCACCGTGCCCACCCACAGGGGCAGTGGACAAAAAATCCGGCCTGACCTGGGCAAAGAAGGTTTTCCACGGTTTCCACAGGCCCTACTACTACGACCACAGAGATCTAGCGGGGAACTCGTTTCGAAGTGGGTCCTGTGCACAACTCGGCCGCGGGCCGCGCCACGCCCCGGACCTCGACTTGACCGCCAGCCGCACCGACTGTCAGCGGCGTGCGTCAGACTGGTCTCCGGCGACTGAAGCCGACGAAGAAGCCAGCAGGGCGAGCCAGCAACAAGCAGGAGGCGGTTCCGGTGAAGATCCGGGTGGAGCGCGATGTACTCGCGGAGGCAGTGGCCTGGGCGGCCCGCAGCCTCCCGGCCCGTCCGCCGGTACCGGTCCTCGCGGGCCTGCTGCTGAAGGCGGAGGACGGCTCCCTGAGCCTCTCCGGCTTCGACTACGAGGTCTCCGCCCGCGTCTCGGTCGAGGCGGATGTGGAGGAGGACGGCACCGTTCTCGTCTCCGGCCGCCTGCTCGCCGACATCTGCCGCGCACTTCCCAACCGGCCTGTGGAGATCTCCACCGACGGCGTGCGCGTCACCGTCGTCTGCGGCTCCTCGCGATTCACACTCCACACCCTGCCTGTGGAGGAATACCCGGCGCTGCCGCAGATGCCGACCGCCACCGGCACCGTGCCCGGCGAGGTCTTCGCCGCGGCCGCCGCCCAGGTCGCCATCGCCGCCGGCCGTGACGACACCCTGCCGGTCCTCACCGGCGTGCGGATCGAGATCGAGGGCGACACCGTCACCCTGGCCTCCACCGACCGCTACCGCTTCGCGGTCCGCGAGTTCATGTGGAAGCCCGAGACGCCGGACATCTCCGCCGTCGCCCTGGTCCCCGCCAAGACGCTGCTGGACACCGCCAAGTCCCTCAGCGGCGGCGACACCGTCTCGCTGGCGCTGTCGGGCTCCGGCGCGGGCGAGGGCCTGATCGGCTTCGAGGGTGCCGGGCGCCGTACGACCACCCGCCTGCTCGAAGGCGACCTGCCCAAGTACCGCACGCTCTTCCCGACCGAGTTCAACTCCGTCGCCGTGATCGAGACCGCCCCGTTCGTCGAGGCCGTCAAGCGCGTGGCGCTGGTCGCCGAGCGCAACACCCCGGTCCGGCTCAGCTTCGAGCAGGGCGTCCTCATCCTGGAGGCCGGCTCCAGCGACGACGCACAGGCTGTGGAAAGGGTCGACGCCCAGCTGGACGGCGACGACATCTCGATCGCCTTCAACCCCGGCTTCCTGCTGGAGGGCCTCTCGGCGATCGACTCCCCGGTCGCGCAGCTGTCCTTCACCACGTCCACCAAGCCCGCGCTGCTGAGCGGCAAGCCCGCGCTGGACGCCGAGGCGGACGACGCCTACAAGTACCTGATCATGCCGGTGCGCCTGTCCGGCTGAGGCCGGACGGCCGCCTCCGGGAGGCCGCAGGGGCGCTCACCCGATGAGCGCCCCCTGTCCACAGGTGTGCACGGACCCCCGGGCGTAGGCTCGGAGCAGGTACCTCCGGTACGCCCCCGCACGACTACGGCATAAAGGATCACTGATGGAGCTCGGTCTCGTCGGCCTCGGCAAGATGGGCGGCAACATGCGCGAGCGCATCCGCCGCGCAGGCCACACCGTCATCGGATACGACCGCAACCGCGACCTCGCGGATGTCCACAGCCTGCAGGAGCTTGTGGATTCCCTGAAGGGTCCGCGCGTGGTGTGGGTCATGGTCCCGGCAGGCGACGCGACCCAGTCCACCATCGACGAGCTCGCCGAGCTGCTCTCCCCGGGCGACGTCGTCGTCGACGGCGGGAACTCCCGCTGGACGGACGACGAGAAGCACGCCGAGGAGCTCGCCGCCAAGGGCATCGGCTTCGTCGACTGCGGCGTCTCCGGCGGCGTCTGGGGCCTGGAGAACGGCTACGCGCTGATGTACGGCGGCGACGCCGAGAACGTCGCGAAGGTCCAGCCGATCTTCGACGCGCTCAAGCCCGAGGGCGAGTTCGGCGCCGTCCACGCCGGCAAGGTCGGCGCGGGCCACTTCGCCAAGATGGTCCACAACGGCATCGAGTACGCGATGATGCAGGCCTTCGCCGAGGGCTGGGAGCTCCTGGAGAAGGTCGACTCCGTCACCGACGTCCGCGAGATCTTCCGCTCCTGGCAGGAGGGCACGGTCATCCGTTCCTGGCTGCTGGACCTCGCCGTCAACGCCCTCGACGAGGACGAGCACCTCGACAAGCTGCGCGGCTTCGCGGCCGACTCCGGCGAGGGCCGCTGGACGGTCGAGGCCGCCATCGACAACGCCGTGCCGCTGCCCGCGATCACGGCGTCCCTGTTCGCCCGTTTCTCCTCCCGTCAGGAGGACTCGCCGCAGATGAAGATGATCGCCGCGCTGCGCAACCAGTTCGGTGGCCACGCGGTCGAGAGCAAGAAGTAACACCCGCAGCAGCCGGGGGAGGTCGGCGCACCATGCACGTTTCGCATCTGTCGCTGGCCGACTTCCGCTCGTACGCCCGGGCCGAGGTCTCCCTCGACCCGGGCGTCACCGCTTTCGTGGGCCCCAACGGCCAGGGCAAGACCAACCTCGTCGAGGCGGTCGGCTACCTGGCGACCCTCGGCAGCCACCGGGTCTCCTCGGACGCGCCGCTGGTCCGCATGGGCGCCGACCGGGCCGTCGTCCGGGCCGCGGTCGTCCAGGGCGAGCGGCAGCAGCTGATCGAGCTGGAGCTCAACCCCGGCCGTGCCAACCGGGCCCGGATCAATCGTTCCTCCCAGGTCCGGCCGCGCGACGTGCTGGGCATCGTCCGCACGGTGCTGTTCGCCCCCGAGGACCTGGCGCTGGTCAAGGGCGACCCGGGCGAGCGCCGCCGCTTCCTGGACGAGCTGATCACCGCCCGCGCCCCGCGCATGGCGGGGGTGCGCTCCGACTACGACCGCGTCCTCAAGCAGCGCAACACGCTCCTGAAGTCCGCCGCAATGGCCCGGCGCCACGGCGGTCGGGGCATGGACCTGTCCACGCTCGACATCTGGGACCAGCACCTGGCCCAGGCGGGCGCCGAGCTGCTCGCCCGCCGACTGGACCTGATAGCCACCCTGCGCCCGCTGGCCGACAAGGCGTACGAACAGCTGGCCCCCGGCGGCGGCCCGGTCTCCTTCGACTACCGCGGTCCCGCCGGCATCGAGGACGCCCACACCCGCCAGGAGCTGTACGAAGCGCTGCTCGCGGCGCTCGGCGAGGCCCGCAAGCAGGAGATCGAGCGCGGGGTGACGCTGGTCGGCCCGCACCGCGACGAGCTGCTGCTGAACCTCGGCCGGCTCCCCGCCAAGGGGTACGCCAGCCACGGCGAGTCCTGGTCGTACGCCTTGGCGCTGCGGCTGGCCTCGTACGAGCTGCTGCGCTCGGAGGGCAACGAGCCGGTGCTCGTGCTGGACGACGTGTTCGCGGAGCTGGACGCCCGCCGCCGGGAGCGGCTGGCGGAGCTCGTCGCGCCGGGCGAGCAGGTGCTGGTGACGGCAGCGGTGGACGACGACGTGCCCGGCGTGCTGACGGGCGCCCGGTACGCCGTCGCGAACGGCAGGGTCGAACGCGTATGAACGAGCACTCCGGAGCGGAACAGGGCCGGCAGCCGGCGAAGACCCCCGAGCCCTCCGGCGTGGACCTGGCGCGGGTGGCGCTGCGGGCGGCCAAGGAGCAGGCCCGCGCGCGGGGCGCCGCCGCCCAGCAGAAGAAGCAGGTGCGCCGCGGCGGCAGCCTGCGCTCCGGCGCGCGCGCCGACGGGCGCGACCCGTTGCCGCTGGGTGCCGCGATCAACCGGCTGATCACCGAGCGCGGCTGGGAGAAGCCCGCGGCGGTGGGCGGGGTGATGGGCCGCTGGCCGCAGATGGTGGGCCCGGAGGTGGCGCTGCACTGCGAGCCGCAGTCGTACGACGAGGACGCCCGGGTGCTCACCGTGCAGTGCGACTCGACGGCCTGGGCGACGCAGCTGCGCCTGCTGGCGCCCACGCTGGTGGCCCGGCTGAACGACGACCTCGGCCAGGGCACCGTCAAGACGATCAAGGTGCTGGGCCCCGGCGGCCCCGGGCGCCGCTACGGGCACCTGCGGGCGCCCGGCAGCCGGGGACCGGGCGACACCTACGGGTGATCCGGCGGCGGTGAACGCCTCCGGCCGGAGCGGCTACCGCCCGCCGTACGGCGGCCGGTGACCCCAGTGACGCCTGCCGACAGCTGAGACTGCCCTCACGGTTGCGGGCGGTTGACAGCTCGAAGCGCTGAGTGCCGCTGTGAGCCTCTTGGAGCCCCGGGCCGCATATAGGGAGTCGGCTGATGCCGGTTCAGGGCGGCACGTGAGGACTCAGGCACCGCCAAACCCCCATTCATGTCAGCGCCACCGGTACACTGGTAGTAATCCCGCCGGATCGCGGGACTCGTGGACAACCGCTGAACGACGCAGCCTCCTGCCTGCCCCGGAAACCCCCGCCGCAGCAGGGAAGGTCTGTGCTGTGCCAGAAAGGGCGCTTCGTGGCCGATTCCGGCAACCCCAACGAGAACACCAACCCCTCCGAGGCAGTGGACGCCGCAGCCGGCGCCCCTGCGGGTGAGACGTCGTACGACGCCAGTGCGATCACCGTTCTGGAGGGCCTGGACGCGGTCCGCAAGCGGCCCGGCATGTACATCGGCTCCACCGGCGAGCGCGGCCTCCACCACCTCGTCCAAGAGGTCGTGGACAACTCCGTCGACGAGGCCATGGCCGGCCACGCCGACACCATCGATGTGACGATCCTGCCCGACGGCGGCGTGCGCGTCGTGGACAACGGCCGAGGCATCCCGGTCGGCATCGTCCCCTCCGAGGGCAAGCCCGCCGTCGAGGTCGTGCTGACCGTCCTGCACGCGGGCGGCAAGTTCGGCGGCGGCGGCTACGCCGTCTCCGGTGGTCTGCACGGCGTCGGCGTCTCGGTCGTCAACGCCCTGTCGACGCGCGTCGCGGTCGAGGTCAAGACCGACGGCTACCGCTGGACGCAGGACTACAAGCTCGGCGTCCCCACGGCCCCCCTGCAGAAGAACGAGGCCACCGACGAGACGGGCACCTCGGTCACCTTCTGGGCCGACGGCGACATCTTCGAGACCACCGAGTACTCCTTCGAGACGCTCTCGCGGCGCTTCCAGGAGATGGCCTTCCTCAACAAGGGCCTGCGCATCTCGCTGACGGACCTCCGCGCCGACCACGTCGACGAGGAGGGCAAGCCGCTGTCGGTGGGTTACCACTACGAGGGCGGCATCGTCGACTTCGTGACGTACCTCAACTCGCGCAAGGGCGAGCTGATCCACCCCACCGTGATCGACATCGAGGCCGAGGACAAGGAGCGCCTGCTCTCGGTCGAGGTCGCGATGCAGTGGAACAGCCAGTACAGCGAGGGCGTCTACAGCTTCGCCAACACGATCCACACGCACGAGGGCGGTACCCACGAGGAGGGCTTCCGCGCCGCGCTGACGGGTCTGATCAATCGTTACGCCCGCGACAAGAAGCTGCTCCGCGAGAAGGACGACAACCTCACGGGTGAGGACATCCGCGAGGGTCTGACGGCGATCATCTCCGTCAAGCTCGGCGAGCCGCAGTTCGAGGGCCAGACGAAGACCAAGCTGGGCAACACCGAGGCCAAGACCTTCGTGCAGAAGGTCGTCCACGAGCACCTCACGGACTGGCTGGACCGCAACCCCAACGAGGCCGCGGACATCATCCGCAAGGGCATCCAGGCGGCGACCGCCCGCGTGGCCGCCCGCAAGGCGCGCGACCTGACCCGCCGCAAGGGCCTGCTGGAGACGGCGTCGCTGCCGGGCAAGCTCAGCGACTGCCAGTCGAACGACCCGACCAAGTGCGAGATCTTCATCGTCGAGGGTGACTCCGCCGGCGGCTCGGCCAAGTCCGGCCGGAACCCGCAGTACCAGGCGATCCTCCCGATCCGAGGCAAGATCCTCAACGTCGAGAAGGCGCGCGTCGACAAGATCCTGCAGAACACCGAGGTCCAGGCGCTGATCTCCGCCTTCGGCACCGGTGTGCACGAGGACTTCGACATCGCGAAGCTCCGCTATCACAAGATCATCCTGATGGCGGACGCCGACGTCGACGGTCAGCACATCAACACCCTGCTGCTCACCTTCCTCTTCCGCTTCATGCGGCCG
The DNA here is from genome assembly GCF_014650495.1 of Streptomyces cinnamoneus. Taxonomy (GTDB): domain Bacteria; phylum Actinomycetota; class Actinomycetes; order Streptomycetales; family Streptomycetaceae; genus Streptomyces; species Streptomyces cinnamoneus. The sequence continues at coordinate 272,641 of NZ_BMVB01000002.1, forward strand.
CTGGTCGAGGCCGGGCACGTCTACCTCTCCCGTCCCCCGCTGTACAAGATCAAGTGGGGCCGCGACGAGATCGAGTACGCCTACTCCGACCGCGAGCGCGACGCCCTGATCCAGCTCGGCCGGGAGAACGGCAAGCGGATCAAGGACGACTCGGTCCAGCGCTTCAAGGGTCTCGGCGAGATGAACGCCGAGGAGCTGCGCGTCACCACGATGGACGTCGACCACCGCGTGCTCGGCCAGGTCACCCTGGACGACGCCGCGCAGGCGGACGACCTGTTCTCGGTGCTCATGGGTGAGGACGTCGAGGCACGGCGCTCCTTCATCCAGCGCAACGCCAAGGACGTCCGCTTCCTCGACATCTGAGCCTGTCGGCCCACGAGAAACAGCCGCAGCGCGAAAGGACTTTGAACAGCAATGGCCGACGAGACTCCTGAGACTCCCACTGCTCCCGTGCCCGAAGTGACGCCCGAGGGTGCGCCCGCGCCCCTGGAGGGCGTCGGCATGCGCGTCGAGCCCGTCGGGCTCGAAACGGAGATGCAGCGCTCGTACCTCGACTACGCGATGAGCGTCATCGTCTCGCGTGCGCTGCCCGACGTGCGGGACGGCCTCAAGCCGGTGCACCGCCGCGTGCTCTACGCGATGTACGACGGCGGCTACCGCCCCGAGAAGGGCTTCTACAAGTGCGCCCGCGTCGTCGGCGACGTCATGGGTACGTACCACCCGCACGGTGACGCCTCGATCTACGACGCGCTGGTGCGCCTGGCCCAGTCCTGGTCGATGCGCATGCCGCTGGTGGACTCCAACGGCAACTTCGGTTCTCCGGGCAACGACCCGGCCGCCGCCATGCGGTACACCGAGTGCAAGATGATGCCGCTGTCCATGGAGATGCTCCGGGACATCGACGAGGAGACCGTCGACTTCCAGGACAACTACGACGGCCGCAACCAGGAGCCGACGGTCCTGCCGGCCCGCTTCCCGAACCTGCTGATCAACGGTTCGGCGGGCATCGCGGTCGGCATGGCCACCAACATCCCCCCGCACAACCTGCGCGAGGTGGCCGAGGGTGCCCAGTGGTACCTGGCCAACCCGGAGGCGACGGCCGAGGAGCTCCTCGAAGCGCTCATGGAGCGCATCAAGGGTCCCGACTTCCCGACCGGCGCCCTCGTGGTGGGCCGCAAGGGCATCGAGGAGGCGTACCGCACCGGCCGCGGCTCGATCACCATGCGTGCCGTGGTCGAGGTCGAGGAGATCCAGAACCGCCAGTGCCTGGTGGTCACCGAGCTGCCCTACCAGGTCAACCCGGACAACCTCGCCCAGAAGATCGCCGACCTGGTCAAGGACGGCAAGATCGGCGGCATCGCCGACGTCCGTGACGAGACCTCCTCGCGCACGGGCCAGCGCCTGGTGATCGTCCTCAAGCGGGACGCGGTCGCCAAGGTCGTCCTCAACAACCTCTACAAGCACACCGACCTGCAGACGAACTTCGGCGCCAACATGCTGGCGCTGGTGGACGGCGTGCCGCGCACCCTGTCGCTGGACGCCTTCATCCGCAACTGGGTCACCCACCAGGTAGAGGTCATCGTCCGGCGCACCCGCTTCCGGCTGCGCAAGGCCGAGGAGCGCGCCCACATCCTGCGCGGTCTGCTCAAGGCGCTCAACGCCATCGACGAGGTCATCGCGCTGATCCGGCGCAGCGACACCGTCGACGTCGCCCGCGAGGGCCTGATGGGCCTGCTGCAGATCGACGAGATCCAGGCCAACGCGATCCTGGAGATGCAGCTCCGCCGCCTGGCGGCCCTGGAGCACCAGAAGATCACCGCCGAGCACGACGAGCTCCAGGCGAAGATCAACGAGTACAACGCCATCCTCGCCTCGCCCGAGCGGCAGCGCATGATCATCAGCGAGGAGCTCGCGGCGATCGTCGACAAGTTCGGCGACGACCGGCGCTCCCAGCTGATCCCCTTCGACGGTGACATGTCCATCGAGGACCTCATCGCCGAGGAGGACATCGTCGTCACCATCACCAACGGTGGCTACGTCAAGCGCACCAAGACCGAGGACTACCGCTCGCAGAAGCGCGGCGGCAAGGGCGTGCGGGGCACGAAGCTGAAGCAGGACGACATCGTCGACCACTTCTTCGTCTCCACCACGCACCACTGGCTGCTGTTCTTCACCAACAAGGGCCGGGTCTACCGGGCCAAGGCGTACGAGCTGCCGGACGCCGGCCGGGACGCGCGCGGTCAGCACGTGGCCAACCTGCTGGCCTTCCAGCCGGACGAGAAGATCGCCCAGATCCTCGCCGTCCGCGACTACGAGGCGGCGCCCTACCTGGTGCTCGCCACGAAGTCGGGCCTGGTGAAGAAGACCCCGCTCAAGGACTACGACTCCCCGCGCTCCGGCGGCGTCATCGCCATCAACCTGCGGGAGACCGACGGCGGCGTCGAGGACGAGCTGATCGGCGCGGAGCTGGTCTCCGCCGCGGACGACCTGCTGCTCATCAGCAAGAAGGCCCAGTCGATCCGCTTCACCGCGACCGACGAGGCGCTGCGTCCCATGGGCCGGGCGACGTCCGGTGTCAAGGGCATGAGCTTCCGTGAGGGTGACGAGCTCCTCTCGATGAATGTGGTCCGTCCCGGTACGTTCGTCTTCACCGCCACCGACGGTGGCTACGCGAAGCGGTCGAACGTCGACGAGTACCGCGTCCAGGGTCGAGGTGGCCTCGGCATCAAGGCCGCCAAGATCGTGGAGGACCGTGGATCGCTCGTCGGCGCCCTGGTGGTCGAGGAGACGGACGAGATCCTCGCCATCACGCTGAGCGGCGGCGTGATCCGTACCCGGGTCAACGAAGTCAGGGAGACGGGCCGTGACACCATGGGCGTCCAACTGATCAACCTGGGCAAGCGCGATGCCGTCGTGGGCATCGCCCGGAACGCCGAGGCCGGTCGCGAGGCTGAGGGTGTCGAGGAGTTGGGCGACGCAGCCGAGGGCGACGGGTCCGAGGTGGTCGGGGGTGCGGAGCCCACGGCCGAGGACACCGAGGAGTAAGTCGTGAGTCGAGCCACGGGCACCGCCACCGGCGGTGCGGGCGCCGGGCGGAGAGGTTCCGCCAGGCCCGCATCAGAGAAGGCGGGGGCCCGTGGCCCGGCCTCCGGCGACGCGGACGGCGCGGGCTCCGGGACCGAGGGTGCCGGGCCCGCAGGCAGGGGGAGGACCATGACGGAGACCCGAGAACCGCAGCCGTACCACCCGCCGAAGGCGTACGAGCCTCCGGCCCAGCGTTCCGCATCTGATGCTGCTTCCGGTTCCGCTTCCGGTACCGGGAAGGCGTCCGCGCCGGAATCCGCCGACGGTGCCGCAGGCGGCGCCGAGGACGGCAAGGACGCCAAGGACGCCAAGGGCCTGAACGGCGGCAAGGCCGCCGGGGCGGCCAAGGACGTCAAGGCCGAGAAGGCCGAGAAGGCTGCCAAGGCCGTCCAGGCCGCCAAGAACGAAGCCGCCAAGGACGCCAAGGTCCTCAAGGCGGCCCAGGCCGCCGAGGGGGCCGCGGAGCCCAAGGGCGGCAAGGCCGCCAGGACGGCCGCGCGGCCCGCCGGGGAGGACCCGGCCCGCGCGGCGTCCCCCGCGGCCCGTACGGCGCCGCGTGCGCGCAAGGCGAGGCTGCGTGTGGCCAGGGCCGACCCGTGGTCGGTGATGAAGGTCAGCTTCCTGCTCTCGGTGGCGCTGGGCGTGTGCACGATCGTGGCCGCCGCGGTGCTGTGGGGGGTCATGGACGCCATGGGCGTCTTCTCCGCGGTCGGCGGCACCATCAGCGACGCCACCACGGCCTCCGGTGAGAGCGGCGGCGGCTTCGACCTGGAGTCGTTCCTGTCGCTGCCGCACGTCCTGCTCTTCACCTCGGTCATCGCGGTGATCGACGTGGTGCTGGCCACGGCTCTGGCGACGCTGGGAGCCTTCGTCTACAACCTCGCCGCAGGCTTCGTGGGCGGTGTCGAGCTGACGCTCGCCGAGGACGAATAGCGCCCGATCCGGCACGGGGCCCGGACGATTTTGGGACTGGGCCCCAAGTGCGCTAATCTTTCGGTGTCGCGAGGGGCTATAGCTCAGACGGTTAGAGCGCTTCCCTGATAAGGAAGAGGCCACAGGTTCAAGTCCTGTTAGCCCCACTCGCACGATCGGCCCGGACGGAATTCTCCGTCCGGGCCGATCGCTTTTGGGAGTTCGGGGCCCGGCGCGGGCCGGCCGGGGAGACGGACGCAGGTCACCGATCGGTATCGGCCGGTGTGTATCATCGGCCCCCTGAGGTCCCCTTACGTCAAGGAAAGACGAGGTCGCGCGGTGAAGAAGCTGCTCCTGGTCGCACTGGCCGCCATCGGCGGGCTCCTCGTGTACCGGCAGATCCAGGCGGATCGCGCCGAGCAGGACCTGTGGACGGAGGCGACCGACTCCGTGCCCGCAGGTTCGGGTGTGTGAGTCGAGCCCGTAATAAGAGCTGGGAGAAGGTCCCGACCGCCACGGCGGTCGGGACCTTCTCCATTTGCTTGCAATCGCAAATAGAATGATTGCGAACGTGAAGTTCAGCCCAGGGTGAGCGCCCACACACCGAGGGTCAGCAGCAGCATCGCGAGGATCAGCACCGGCACCACCACCGTGGCGGGCGGCCCGGCGCGTCCGCGGGCCCCGGCAGGGCCGGTGACGGGCCGTCGGCCGGGCGGGGGCGGCGCCGGCTGCGGGAAGGGCTGCGGGAAGGGCTCAGGGGGCGTGTAGGGCCGCGTGGGCGGATAGTTCGGCCGGGGCGGCGCGAGGGGGGCGGCCCCGGCCGCCGACGGCCCGCCCGGCGCCCGGCGCGGCGCCGGCTGTGGCGGCGCCTGCGGGCGCGGCCGCGGCGCAGGCTCGGGCCCGTCCGGGCCGAAGCCCGGGGGAAGCGGCCCCAGCTGGTCGAAGACCTCGATCGGCTCCTGGTCGGCCGGCTCGTCGTCCAGCAGCTCCACGGCCGCGGCCAGGGCCTTCCGGGCCCCCGTGGCCGTACGGAAGCGGGTGTAAGGGTCCGGGTGCAGCAGGCTCGCGACCACCTCCCACAGGGGCTCGGGCACCTCCACCGGCGCGGGCGGCACGCCCTGCTCCCGGAACCGCTCCACGAGCGCCTCCGCGTCGGGTTTCCGTCCCGTGAGCAGGTACAGCGCCACCAGGCCGACGGCGAAGAGGTCCGCGGGGAAGTCGGGCTCTTCGCCCGACAATTGCTCGGGCGCGAAGTAACCGGGCGTGCCCATAACGAAGTTGGTGTCCGTCAGCCGTGGCTCGCCCTTGCGCATGGCGATCCCGAAATCGGAGAGGCGTAAATGCGGCCGGCCCGTACCGGTCGCCTCCAAAAGCAGGTTGGCCGGTTTGATGTCCCGGTGCACCACGCCTTCCGCGTGCACCGCCGCGAGACCGGAGAGCAGTTGATCCAGCAGGACGCACACGAAATGCGGCGGCAACGGCCCGTAGTCACCGATGAGATGGGCGAGTGATCCGCCGCCCACCATCTCCATGGTGAACAGCACCTTGTCGTCGTCCGCCGCCCAGCTCATCGGCGCCAGCACATGGGGATGGTCGATGCGCAGCGCCTGCTCGCGGACGAACCTCAGCAGCGTGTGGGCGTCGCTCTGCTGCAGCACCTTCGCCGCCACGTAGCGCCGCCGGCGCTGGTCCCAGGCGCGCCAGACGGCTCCCGCGCCGCCCCGCCCGATCGGGTCCACCAGCTCGTACCGCCCCGCGAAGACCTCACCCATGTCGCGCGCGTCGCCCCCGCCCCCGTCGGCACCGGCCCCACCCCGGCACGGTCAGCTCTGGTGCGCCTCGTAGTGCGCGACCGCCTCGGCGGTCCGACCGGCGCCGTACACCCGGAGGAACTCGGCCAGTTCGGGATGGCTGGGAGCGAGTGTCCCGGCGGCGTCGATGATGTCCCCGGCGCCCGCGACCGACCGCAGCAGCGACTGGATCTCGCGGACCACGCGGCGCACGGTCGGGGCCCCGCTGCTGGCCGTGGTCTGCGTGGAGTTGAGGACCGAGCCGCCCGAGCTCTTCTTGACCTCCTCCATGCGTTCGGCGGCCTCGGCGGCGCTCACGCTGCCGTCGGCGACCTGACTGGAGAGCTCCTGCAGTGCCTGCACCCGCTGCACCACCGCGGGGTTGCCGATCTTCGCCCGCTGACCGCTCATCAGCTGCGAGAGCATGGGGGCCGAGAGGCCGAGGACGGAGGCGAGCCGGGCCTGGTTGAGGCCGAGATCGTCGATGAGGCGGCGGAAGAGCGCCCCCAACGGCTCCCCGTACCAGCTCCTCTGCAGCTCTCGTGCGCGGGCCGTGGCTTCCTGCTGTGCTGCGTCCATCTAGCTCTCCCCTTCGCTTCGCTGCAGCGAATCTTGCGGTGCATCCTACGGAGAGTGGCAGGTCCCGGCGATACCCGGTCGGGAAACACCCCCGGCACCGGGTACCCTGGTGCCCGACGGGGCCTTAGCTCAGTTGGTAGAGCGCTGTCTTTGCATGGCAGATGTCAGGGGTTCGACTCCCCTAGGCTCCACAAGGAAAACCCCCTCCGACCTGCGGAAATACAGGATGGAGGGGGTCTTTTGCATGCCGGGTCCGGTCACCGTGTGCGTGCGGCCCGTCACGGGAGGCGACCGGTGGTCAGGGGGTGGGGGAGGGCGAGGACTGCATGTGCTTGGCGCGGTCGACGCTGCAGACCTGCATCCCGAACGTCCGCAGCCGCCACATCTTCCCCGAGGAGCCCTTGATGGTGTCGGCGCTGGGGTAGCCCTTCTCGTCGTGGGCGACGTTGTTGAGGGCGTAGACCTTGCCGTCGGGCGCGGTGAAGGTGATGGCGAAGCCGCTGTAGGGGGTCGTGTTGCAGGACACCTGTCCCTTGTCGGGCTTGAGCGGCCAGGCGGCGCCGAACTGCTCGGCGGTCACCGGCTGGGGATTGCTCGTCGCGTCCGGCCACTTCAGGACGGCGTCCCGCTCCTGGGAGCAGCCCGTCACGAGCAGGGTCAGGGTCAGCCCGGCGACCGCGGTGGTCAGCGCGCGGGCCCGGGGCGTGCGGGTGGCAAGGGTCATGAGTTCTCCGCTGCCTTTCGTGCCGCGTGAGTGATGCCGAAGGTGAACAGGGCCGTGGCGGCGACGCCGACGGGGAGCGTCAGTGCCATGCGGTGCAGGTCGAGGTAGTTGGCCCAGGAGTAGGGGATCAGCGGCCAGAGCGTCTGCTGCAGGCCGGTGCCGCCGACGAGCACGCCGAAGAGGATGCCGATGATCCCGACGACCACCGCGACCGACTGGCTGGTGCGGATGCTCAGCCAGAGGGTGAACGAGGTGAGCATGGCCCCGACGACCGCGCCGGTGAGCGCGAGGGGCCAGGCGTGACCGGCCGGAATGCCCGACGCCAGGTAGACGAGGGCGATGACCACCGACATCAGGGCGGCGATGCCCGTCGTGACGCCGGTGAGCGCCAGCGCCGGCCGGGCGGCACCGGTGGTGCGGGAGGCGACCGCACGCCAGCCCTGGCCGGCGGCGCCCCAGGCCACGAGGGCCAGGACCAGGGTGCCGATGGGCAGGACCAGCAGGGTGAACAGCTGGATGCTGGTGTCCGGGTCGTGCCAGGACAGCCACAGCGCGATCAGGGCGACCGCGGCCGGGCACAGCCAGGTCAGAGAGGTGCCGCGCAGCGTGCCCGCGACCGCGGCCAGCACGCGGGGGCGGCCCGGCCGGGCGTGCGCGGCGGTCGCCGGGGCCGGGCCCGCGGCCGTGGCGGCACCGGGGGCGGCCTGCTGCGGCGCCGTCCGCTGCCGGGCGGCCCGGGCGGCGGGCAGGTGCAGGCGGGGCAGCAGAAGGAACGGCACCGCCAGCAGCGCGCCCAGGAGGGTGGGCGGCCACGGCGAGGCACCGGCGAGCGCGGAGTGGGCCTCCAGGGCGACGCCGTTGGCGTGCGTGCCGATCACCGGCAGCGCCCCCCGGTCCAGCCAGGTGAACGGCAGGACGGTCCAGGACGCGGACTCGGCGTTCACCACGCCCAGCAGCGTCCAGACGAACCCGGCGCCGAGCACGACGGCCCAGGGCGTCTGCCGCGCCAGCCACAGGAGCAGCGCCAGCATGCCGAGCTGCGCTGCCCAGGGGACCAGGACGGCCTCGGCGGCGCGGTCCACGGGGACCCGCTGGGCGCCGTTCATGAGGCCGAGGATCAGCAGCGGGGTGCCGGCGCCCAGCAGGTTGAGCAGCAGCGACCGCAGGGCCAGCACGGTGAACCGGCTCAGGTGCCGGTAGGGCGGGCGCACCGGCCGGTACCAGGTGGCGCCGCCGCGGGCGGTGTCGTCGATGCGGGTGGCCGTGGCCACCAGCAGCGCGGTGAGCATCGGGCCGACGAACATCGCCCACAGGTTCTGGTAGCCGAGGACGTCCTTCCAGTCCTTGCCCGGCCCGGTGGAGAGGAACATCGCGGTGTTGACGAGGCCGAAGGCCAGACCGCCCAGGGGCAGGTACGTCACGGCGCTGCGCCGCCAGGTGGCGAACTCGGCCCGCAGGGTGGCGGACAGCCCCGGGACGGGCGCCGCGGGGAGGGCGGTGGTCACGACATCACCCCGGCTCCCTGGGCGGCGCCGGTCAGCGTGAAGTAGGCGCGCTCCAGGTCTCCGTCCGGTGCGAGGTCGGCGAGGCGGCCCTGGTAGCGCAGGCGCCCGGCCGCGATCAGACCGATGTCGTCGGCGACGGAGGCCACCTCGCCCAGGAGGTGGCTGGAGAGCACGATGGTGCGTCCGGTGTCGGTGAAGCGGCGCAGCATGGTGCGCAGGGCGGCGATGCCCTCCGGGTCGAGACCGTTCTGCGGCTCGTCGAGGATGAGGATGTCCGGGCTGCCCAGCATGGCGATGGCCAGGGCCAGGCGGCCCTTCATGCCGGTGGAGAAGCTCTTGGCCTTCTTCCGGTCCGAGGGGTCCAGCTCGACCGCGGCCAGCGCCCGGTCGGCCTCGGCCTCCGGCAGGCCGAGCAGGTGGGTGTGGACGACGAGGTTCTGCCGGGCGGACAGGTGACCGTAGAAGCTCGGTCCGTTGATGCTCGCCCCGATGCGGGACAGGTCCGGCCGGCTCCACGGCCGGCCGAACAGCCGCACCTCTCCCGCGGTGGGCGGTAACAGGCCGAGGATCATCTTCAACGTCGTGGACTTGCCCGCGCCGTTGGGGCCCAGCAGGCCGTAGATCCTGCCCGGTCGGACGGTGAGGTCGACGGAGTCGACCGCGGTCGAGTGCCGGAACGCCTTGGACAGGCCCCGGGTCTCGATCACGGGGGTGCCGCCGGGCATCTCCGGATGGGGCGCCGCGTACATGGCTCTCCTTTCTGCTACACGTCGTAGCACTTGTGGGTGTGCGGATGCCCGCCGCACACGGGGTGATGCTTTTGCTGCGTGTCGGGCCTGCGTGTTGGGGCTGTGGGTCGGTGCGTGACGTCGGGGCGCCGTCGGGGCGCGTGTCAGAGCAGGACGGCCAGGACGCCGACGACCGCTGCCGTCGCGGCCCGGACCGACCACGCCTGCCAGGCCGGCATCACCCGGGGCGGGGCGGCCAGGGCTCTTGCCCGGTGGGTGAGTTCGATGCCGGGGTCGAGGAAGCCGGTGCCGGCTCCGGGGGTCACGACGTCGTGGCGGGCCGGCTGGGCCTTCGCCTCGATCTGCGCGCACAGCGCCTTGGCCACCGCGGCCGCGCCGTCGGCCTCGCGGGCGCTCTGGTCGGCCCAGAGTTCGGCGGTGAGCCGCACCTCGGCGAGCACCGCCCTGCGCCCGGGGATCCACCACCACGAGCGCAGGGCGCAGGTGGCGAGGAAGATCCACAGGGGGTGGCGGGCCTGTGCATGGGCGCGCTCGTGCTCGATGATCGCCGACGCCTCGGGGGACGCGGCCACCCCCGAGCTCAGGATGATGCGGGGCCGCACCAGGCCGACCGTGCTCGCCAGGCTCTGGCTCGCCTGCCCCTCGCCGTGGACGATCCAGATGTCGCCGCACTGCTGGGGGGCCAGGAGCGAGACGGTGCGCCCGGTGCGCGCCACCTGGATCGCTCCGGCGACGAACGAGACGGCCATGGAGGCCAGGGGGACGGCCGAGGCCGCGAGCATCAGCTGGGCCGCGATGGCCGACAGCACGTGCCGGCCGTCGACGTCCGTGATGCCGTTGCTGATGCCCCACGCCATCGGCGCACGCCACGGCAGGGCGTCGCGCAGCGGGCTGTGCGGGAGGTAGGGGACGGCCATGGCCAGCAGGGGGGTGACGGCGAGGGCCACCGCGAGCACGAACCGCTCGCGGGCCGGTAACCGCGCCGACACCCGGCTCAGCAGGTGCCAGGTGCCCACGGCGACCAGCGGGCACCACCACGCGAGCATCACCTGGGGGTAGCCCAGCCAGCTCATGCTCACGTGGTGACCCCCGGCGTCCCGTCCGCTGCCTCCGCGCCCTTCCCGCCGGGCGGGTCGGCGATGCCGGCCAGCAGCGCACGCACCTGTGCGAGCCGGTCGGCATCGCCGCTCACCGTCTGGACGAAGTTCGCCACCGCGAGGTCGCCGAAGCCGTCCACCACCTGGCGGACCTGCTCGGCGGCCACGCTCTGCTCGACCTCGCGCCGGGTCTGCTGCGGCCAATAGACGTACTGGCGGCCTTCCTTGCGCCGGGCCAGCAGGCCCTTGACCACCAGGCGCTCCATCACCGTCTTGACGGTGGTGTACGCCTGGCCACCGTCGAGGTGCCGGACGCAGGCGGTCACGTCCAACTCGCCGCGCGACCACATGACATCCAGGATCGCCAGCTCCAGCGGCCCGAAGTGGGCTGCCAGGCCCCGGCGTCGAGTACCTCGCCACGATGACATGCTACGCAGCATAGCAGTTCGTTCCAGACGTAGATCGGATCAGTATTCGCCGAGCGAACCGGCTTGCCGGGCACGGGACATGCCGGTGGAGAACGTGATGATGCCGATGGGCAGCATCACCGCCGTCCAGATCGCCATGTGGAGCAGCGACGGCGCCACCTGCCCCAAGTCGGCGTCGACCAGGAGCGATTTGCGGATCCCGTCCAGCGCCTGCGTGGTGGGCAGCGCACGGGCGACGGACTGCAGCCAGCCGGGGAGGATCGAGACCGGGTACATCACGCCGGACAGCAGGGTCGTCAGGGTGGTGATGCCCCAACGGACCGGATCGCCGCGCTTGGTGATGAGCAGGACGCCGCAGCCGGCCAGCCCGAAGCTGCCCAGCGTGACGACGAGGAGCGCCAGCACGGCCAGGGTCGCGAGCAGGTTCACCGAGATCGGGATGTCGAAGATCGCTCCGAACACGCCGAACATGACCACGGAGCCGAACGTGGTGCCGATCAGCCCCACGACACCGGAGTACAGCATGACCCGGGTCAGCGGGACCGGCATCACCACGGCGGACTCCAGGGTGCCCGTCCGCTGCTCGACCTGGAGGTGGTTGCTGAACGCCCCCAGGCTCACGGCGACGAACCCGGTGAACACCGACCCCGACATCAGGAAGCTGATGATGTTGCCGCCGTACCCCTGGATGCCGGCGAAGGTGTTGCCGTCCTCCAGGAACTTGCCCATCAGGAGGAACTGCACCAGCGAGATCAGGGACGTGATGGTGCCCAGGGCGATGGCGGTCCTGTAGGAGCGCCGCTCCCAGTAGATCTGCAGGACGTGGACACCGAACTGCCGGACGACGGTCACTGCGCCTCCTGAAGGGTGGCCCGCTCGGCGGGGGCGGGCACCGGATCGCCCGCGGCGGGGCCGGGCACGGCGGGTGAGGGCACCGGCAGCACGCGCCCGCCCTTGAGCTGCAGGAACCAGGCGGTGGCCTTCTCCAGATCGCCCTCGTTGTGGGTGGAGAACAGCACCGAGCCGCCCTCGCGCGCGTGCGCGGCGATGAGCTCGTGGAACCGGGCGACGTTCTCGGTGTCCAGGTTCGCCGTCGGCTCGTCGAGCAGCAGCAGGGACGGACGTCCCAGCAACGCACGGGCCAGCCCGAGGCGTTTGCGCTGCCCCAGCGACAGCCGCATGAACTGGGTGTCGGCGAAGTCCGCGAGCCCCACCTGGTCGAGCAGAGCGGCGATCTCCTGCTTGGCCCGGGCCCCGAAGAGGTTGCGCAGCGAGGCGTAGTACCGCAGGTTCTGCACGCAGGTCAGCCGGAAGTAGAAGCTGCGCTCCGGATACAGGGAGACGCCGACGTGGGCGCGTGCGGCAGCCGGGCGGCGCACCATGTCGCAGTCCGCGATGGTCACCGAGCCCGTGGTGGGCGTGATCAGGCCGCAGAGGATCTTCAGCAGCGTCGTCTTCCCGGCGCCGTTCGACCCCAGCACCGGCACGAGGTGGCCGGCCGGGACGGTGAAGCCGACCTCGCTGAACACCGCAGTGGTGGCCTTGCGGTAGGACATCGACACGTTGTCCACGGTCAACATGCGACACCTCCGCACAGCATGTACTCCGCCTGGGTGAGCCGGTCGCGCTCCAGGGAGACGAGGGCGACGGCGGCACCCCCCGAGCCGGTCAGGAAGCCCGGCGAGTCCGTCCGGGCCCCCGGCACGTTGTCGTTCCGCAGCCCGAACGCCGCGTCGGGATCGGCCATGGCCAGCAGGTGTTCGAGCGTGTCCCGGGCGGGTCCGGCCCACTGCCGTCCGTGCGCGGCGGCCACTGCGGCGACGTGCCGTTCGACGGTGATCTGCCCGGCGACGCCGTGGCACAGGGACGGGTTGTCGATGTGCCGCAGGGCGACCGGCCGTCGCCCGACGGATCGCAGGAGCTCGATCGCGGTGTCGAGGAAGCGCGGGTCCACGCTCGCGCAGTTGGCCAGCGCGGCCGCCGCCCCCAGGTTCCCGTAGCACCACGCGGACCGCGCCAGCCCCTGCTGTTCCCACTGCCGGTCCGGGGGCAGCTTGAAGTAGGGCAGGTCGAGCCCGTAATCGGTCTCCACCAGGCAGTTCGTGATCAGCTCGCCCAGGGCGTGCACCGCGTCGGCCACCCGCGGCGAGGCCGCGCCGTGGGCCGCCGCCGTGCCCAGCAGGGAGACGACGCCGGAGACGCCGTGGGCGTATCCCAGGTTGAGGTAACCGTCGTGCAGGTGCGGCGACTTGTTCCGCTCGATCTCGGTGATCTTCCCGGCGGGTGTCCACAGGCCGTGCGGCGGGGGCACCGTGGCCAGGCGGCAGAACTGCTCGACGACGCGGTCGGCCGCGTCCCGCCGCCGCTCGTCGGCGTCACCCGAGGCGAGCAGGTACATCGCGGCACCGGCGAGGCCGGAGATCACGTCGTAGCTGTCGCTGGACAGCCCTCCGGACGGGGGCAGCTCGGCCAGCTTGTGCTCGACGCGGGTGATCAGGGTGGCTTCCACGTCGTGCAGCGCACGCCGGTAGCGTTCCCCGCCGCGGGAGAGGGCGCGCAGCGCGTACGCGACGGACGCCGTCCCGCCGAACAGCCCGATGCCGAGGTCCACCGCGTGGGTGTAGTGCTCGATCAGACGCTTGGCGTGCTCGAACGCCAGCCGGTCCCAGCCGTCGTCGGGGCGCAGCTCGTCGGCGGCCGAGTACACCAGGGCCATGCCCAGGTCGCCCGGATCGGTGCTCAGCGGATGCCACGCCGCGACCGGCTCCGCCGTGAAGGGGTCGGGCACCCGCAGGCCGGTCACGTCGCCGGCGTAGTCCCGGATCCGGTGCAGGATCTCCCAGCCGGTGTTCACCGCTTCTTTCCTGGCCTGCTCACTGATCGGCGCCGGGGTCACCTTGGTCTCGTCAGTCACGAGCGGACCGTCCTTCCCTGTGGGCCTGGGATCGTTTGATGACGCTGAGGAGGAACAGCGCCTGGTATTCGCGGTGCCGGGGAAGGCCCATCCGGTTGGCGAACATGTGCAGGAGGCTCTGCAGGGTCATGGCGCGCAGCTGCCACGGCCTGCCGTCCTTGGCGAACATCCGGGTCAGGGCCCGGGCGTCGGGCAGCAGCAGGTCGTGCAGGAGCGGACCGGCGGCCAGCGCCGCGTCCGAGGGCTGCTGCCGCACCAGCGGGCGGACCGCCTTGCGGAGCGCGGGGCTGGCCGAGGAGAACTCGGAACGGTATCCGTTCGCGATGACCTCCAGCAGGTCGCAGGTCTCCTCGTCGGTGAGCTCCAGGGCCGCGACGTAGTGGCCCATCAGGTGAGCGGCGTCCCGCAGGATGCGGCCCAGCGTGCCGTCCAGCGTCTCCTCGCCGTCCAGCCGGTACGCCGCCCGCATGGCCTCGGGCGCCAGGCACAGTTGCGGGGCGGCCGCGAGGAGGCGGGACTCGGTGCAGAAGATCCGCTCGGCGACCGGCATGGCGTCGGCCCCGCCGTACCGCTCCAGCTCCCGGACGTAGGTGTCGACCACGTAGCGGTCGGCCAGCCCGTCCCGCACGCACGCGCCGATCACCTCGCGCACCCGGTCGAAGGGCACCGTCCCGGCGCGCACCCGGATGCGCAGCTGGTCGTCCGGGTCCGCGTAGCGGATGTAGAACCACTGGTCCGGGAACTCCGCGCAGGCCGCGGCCAGTCGCGCCAGGACCTCGTGCTGTTTCTCCCGCTCCCCGTACACGCGCAGGTACCACCACTCGGTGCCCGGCGGCAGGGTGCGCACGCCGTCGGCCGTGGTGTCGAAGTGCGGTGCGGGCGGCGGCAGCGGGACGACCGCCGGGCGGCGTGCGACGGCCGAGAACACCGCCTCGCTCGCGTACCGGCGGCCCTCGGCGTCGCGGACGACACCCATCCGGTGGGGCGCCGGGGCCTGCGTGACGCAGTCCGCCCCGTCCGCGACCTCACGGCGCAGCAGGTCGCGGTGGACGCGGTCGGACAGGTGCAGCAGGAGCCGGTTGTCCAGCGTGCCGACGTAGACGTACTCCGGCAGCCGTGCGTCCTCGGCCCAGCGCAGCAGTTGGCCGTCCTGCTCGGCGGGGGTGCCGGAGAGCGGCGGGATGCGCCACATCGGCAGCGACAGCGTCACCCCGCCGTACTCCACTCCGGGCAGGAAGTCCGCCAGCGGCTCCATCTCGCCCCAGGTCCAGGCGGGCCGGACGGTGCCGTCCAGGGCGAGTTCCTGGAGGAAGCGGATGACGTCGGTGGCGATCTCCGGGTTGACGAGGTTCGCCGTGCGGATCGCGACCGGCCGGCCGGTGGGCGCGTGGACCAGGTGGAACCGGCCGTTGTCGGCGCCGACCAGCAGGTCGGCGAACGCGATGTCCACCGGGCCGGACGCGTCGTCCTCGAACGCTCCGGTCGTCACCTTCAGCCGGTAGTCGTACACGCTGGGCGCGACGACCACGTTGTTCACGCGCGACCGGTTGCTGATGTAGTCCAGCTCGCACAGGATGGCGCCGGGCCGGGCCGCGATCTCGGCCCGGGTCATGTCCCGGACGTGCGCCTCGATGGCCGGGTCGCCGTAGGCGAACCTGCCGCTGGCCTTGCCCGCCGGGATCGCCACCCCGATCGGGGACAGCGTGATCCGGACCTCGTCGTCGTCCCCCTGGTCGAGGTGGAAGAAGACGTCGTAGCTCGTCGGCGGCGTCCCGTCGGCGGACGGGAAGGCGGCGAGGTCGTCCGCGGTGATCGACACGGTGTTCCGGCCGGTGCGCCGGGCCCGGTCGATCAGGGCGGCCCGCAGCCGGCGGCCGGCCCGGAACGACTCCCGGGTGTCGGCGGCCCCGTCCCGCGGCCGGTGCCGGGAGGACGGGTATCCGGCGGGGGCGCCGATGCCCCGTACCGGGTCGAACATGCGGTGCAGCGGGACGAGGGAGCGGCCGAACGTGTCGGCGAACCGCTCGGTGTGGCGCTGGAGCTCCGGGAAGTCGGCCGGCAGGAGCGCCATGCGCAGCATCGCGTCCACCGCCGCCCCGGCCTTGCGCGCCACATCGGCGGACACCTGCCCGGACATCGCCAGGGACAGGTCGACCTGCAGCTGCTCCTGTGCGGCGTTGGCGTCGGTGCGCAGCGCGGCGTACGCGGTGTTCAGCTCGTCGATCCCCTGGCCGACGCGGGTGGCGCGGTAGGCGGCGACGGCGTCCTGCGCCGTTTGCAGCCGCTGCGTCAGGGGGCCGCCGGCGTCGAGGACCGCACGGGTCCAGCGGGCCGTCGGGTCGGTGTCGAACGCCGAGGGCGTCAGCTCGCCGATCAGGATCCCGTGTCCCACGAGCTCGTCGACGAAGCGGACGAGCACCTCGGCGCCGGCGTCCGGGAACGCCTCGCCGAGGCTTCGGTGCAGCGCGGCGAGCGGGACGGGTTCGCGGGCCAGGCCCAGGACGTGCCGCACCGGGGGCGTGTACCGGACGCTGGACGCCTCGTTGACCTTTCCGTCCGCCGCCCGGGGGTTGACCATGACCGCGATCCGGTCCCCGGCCGGGTAGGCCGTCGGGTTGGCCACCACCCGCATCCGGTCGCCGAGGGCGGCGACGGCGTCGTCGGTGAGCTGCTTCAGATAGGTGAACCCGACCCGGGCGTGCTTGCGGTGCTCCTCGGGACGGCCCAGGACGAGCGGTTCGTCACCGAGACCGACGAGCGCGCTCCCGCCGAAGACACCGAAGGGGGTGGTGCGGGTGGTGATGCGAATGGCGTATTTGAGCAGCGCCCGGTGGAGGGAGCGGGTCTTCTTGTCCCCCTCCTTGCCGGTGCCGTGCTCGCGGTGGCCAGGCCCGTCCGCGGCGGACAGCAGGGCGTCCACCTGGTCGGCCAGCACGGAGCTGGCCACGCGGACGGATTCCCGGAAGACGGCGTCCGCCCAGAGGGTCCGGATGCCGTCGAGCGGGCTGTGGGAGGCGGGACGGTCGGGGTAGGAGGCGGTGGAGCGGAGGGGGGAGCGGACCACGACGCGGTCCGCGATCCGGTAGTCAGAACGTGTCATTGAATCCGTGTCACCCATGCGCTGAAGCCGTGGCGGCCAGAATGTCGTTGAGGTCCAGCAACGTTTCGTCCGTGCCGTACCAGGAGTGCACGCCGGTCAGGTTGAGGATCACCTCGTCCACGCCCGCCGCCGCGTAGGCGGCCAGGCCGGCGGCGATGTCCGGCGCGCTGCCGTAGAGGAACCCGCCGCCGGCGACCAACGCCCGTGCGGCGGAGGCGGGATCGCCCGCCGGTACGTCGACGCCGGCGCGCGCCAGCATGTCGGCGTAGTGCGGCAGGGCGAGGTGCCCGCCCGAGGAGAGGTGGGCCAGGTCGACGGGGCTGCGTCCCCGCCGCGCCACCGCCACGGGGACCGCCGCGATCACGGGCGGGCGGGGCCGCCCCGCCGCCTGCGCGCCCCGGGCCACCTCCGGCACCACGGACCGCCGCACGTAGTCGGCCGGTGCCAGCCAGGTGATGGCGGCATCGGCGACCTCGCCCGCCGCCCGGGCCATCCTGGGCCGCAGGACGCCCAGGGCGAGGTGGACGCGCGGGTGCGGCACCGGAGGCAGGGCCTCGCCCGCGTGGACATACCGCGGGCCGGCGCCGGGAGCACCGTTTCCGGCCCGGGGATCCCACGGCTGGGCCAGGCAGCTCCGGGTGGCGCGCAGGAACTCCCGGCAGGCGTCGACGGGTTTGTCGTACGCGGCGCCGAGTCTGGCCGCCTGAACGGCCCGGCTGCCCGGCCCGTAGCCGATGACGGCCGGCGCTCCGGTGACCGCCGCCACGGTGCGCGCTTCCAGCGCGGCCTGGGCGGGGTGCCGCAGGGGCGTGACCAGGACGCAGGTCCCGGCCGGGACGGGATGGCCGGCGCCGGCCAGATAGGCGAAGGTGGCGGCGGGCTCCAGCCCGTAACTCTGGCCCTGCCAGAGGCGGGTGAGCTGCGAGCTCTGGGCCACCTGGCGGGCGAACGGCACGGCCTGGTCCGGCGTGGCGGGGACCGTCGGTATGAGAAGTGACAGCTTCATCACCGTCCTCCCGAGGACATCCCCATGCTGCGCAGATAGGAATCGGAGAGCACCGCGGAGAACGGGTCGTCGCCGGCCGCGGTCGGTTCCGCCAGCTCCCAGTGGTCGATCATCCGGCTCGCCGCCTTGACCAGTTCCTGGTCGCCGGAATCCAGGACGGCCCGGACCAGCTGGTCCTCCAGCGTCTGGCGCAGGGAGAGGGCGAACGGGCTGTCGCATTCCGGCAGACAGGGGCCGTGGTAGAGGACGAGCGCGTCGGTCGGCCGGCCGGCCTTCAGCAGGCCGAGCACCTTCAGCGCGTCGACGGTGACGGGCTTGCCCAGGACGTACCGGCGTCCGAGCGGCTCGTACCGCACGTCGATCCCCAGCCTGCGGGCCCGGTACGCCAGGGTGGGCAACGTCGAGGCGGAGACGTCCCGTTCGTAGATGCGATGGTGCAGTCCGTCGCGGCTCATCGACCCGCCGGCCGCGGCCAGGGCCGTGATGAACTCCATCGTCTTGCTGCTGGTGACGGGCCTGCCGGCCACCTCGTAGCGGCCCAGCACACTGATATTTATTCCAGCCGGTATATCTACCGTTAACTCCGCACCGAAGTCGAAGTGCGGTAATGCCTGTGGGGTGAAATCTCTTTTGATGTCGCCGACTGGTTGGCTGGCCAATGCCATTTTGGGCATTCTTCCCCCTACCCCGTTGCGATCAGTGTAAACATCCCCGAAAGGTCGGCTGCGGTAAGGGCCGACCGGCTGTCGAAGGGGGGATGGTTTACATGGCCGTTGCACGCTATTCGCGTTGCCTTCACAGGTCAACTGCCTATTTCATAAGTGACATCACGGTGCAAATCGGCAAGTGAATGTAAATGACATCCTTCTTCGCGAATCGGGCGCCGATCGCGTGGCTGTCATGTGGCTGATTCTTTGTGAGATCCGTGTGATCGGGGTGTGAATTTCCGCTGCCAAGGTGTGTCTCAGCGAACGGGTCAGCCGGTCGCACCGACCCGGTACGGGTACATCTCGAAAGGTGGAAAACATGTCTGACTTCGACCTCGACGCCAAGGTCCTCGCCGACGACGCCCCGCAGGCGACGCCCTTCATCACGAGCGTCTCGCTGTGCACCCCGGGCTGCGTCACCGCTGCCGGCTGCACCACCAGCGTCTGCACCCAGGGCTGCCACGTCAGCAAGTAAGTACAGTCCGCTTTCGGTGAGCGAGACCGTCCCCGGGCGCTTCTGTGGATACAGGAGCGCCCGGCGCCGTTAAGGTCTCCTCATATTCCTGTCATGAAAACGTCAACATGCGCTCTCTGCCCCTGACGTTTATCGGCCACGTCCGGCCGGGCTGAAATTCGACGTTCGCTCCTTGCCGTGGGCGAGGGACCCCCGACCTCTCCCATGCAAAAACCCCTCCGGCCCGATCTGCCTCGGGCCGGAGGGGTTTTGTGTGTACGGGTCGTATCGCCGTGCGGACCGGCTGTGGTCAGGGCCGGTCGTCGCCCTCTTCGTAGGATTCGGAATCGGCCCGGTCCTGCTTCGCCTGGACTTCCGGGTCGAGCCCGGAGGCGTCTCCGCTGCCGTCGACGGAGCTCAGCGTGGAGCGGTCGGCGGGCTCGGTGGCCTCCGGCGGCTCGACGAGCCAGTCGGGGTTGGCCTGCTTGTCCCACCACTTCCACACGGCGATCGCGCCACCGACGACCACGCCCAGCACCAGCAGCCGCTTGACCGCACGACCGCTGCGGCAGCGGCGGCCACGGCGGCGCGTGATCTTCTGGACGTCCTCGGCCGTCACCTGGCCGCGCAACGCCGCGAGCGTGGCCGTGCCCCGGGAGAGCGCCTCGTCCCGCACCGGCTCGGCGACCGCCCGGGCCCGCGCGGCGGCCTGGTCGACCTTCGGGGGCAGGGCATCGCGCGCATGCTCAAGACGGGGCTGCAGATGTGCGTCGTACTGCGAACGGGCCTGGTGCGCGGCCACGGCCACCTTGGGCGCGAGCCGGCACCGAGCCTCGTGCGCGTAGTGCACGGCCGCGTCCTTGGCCGTGCCGGCGTAGGGCGCCACCACTTCCGCGGCGTGGCGCACGCTGTCCTTGGCGGTGCTGGTCGCTGCGCGCACGCTGTCCTTGCGGGTCACGAGAACCTCCTCCTCGGTGGCGTATGGTTTGTCGCCTTTCCACCCAGTGGAAAATCATGCCTGCCCGTGGCCGGTCCGGCATGTGCGAGCGGGCATCCGGGTCAAAGGGGAGCTTCGGTCGACAATGCCACGGTTCGCCGCCGCGCGCGGGGCTTTGGTGGCACTCGCCGTGAACCCGTCGTGCGAGGATCGGTAGCCGTCAGCGAACACTATGGAAGGTAGATCGTGGCTGAGCAGCTCTACGCCACCCTGAAGACCAACCGCGGCGACATCGAGATCCGGCTGCTGCCGGACCACGCGCCCAAGACGGTCAAGAACTTCGTGGAGCTCGCCAAGGGCGAGCGCGAGTGGGTGAACCCCGAGACCGGCCAGAAGACGACGGACAAGCTGTACGACGGCACGGTCTTCCACCGCGTCATCGAGGGGTTCATGATCCAGGGCGGTGACCCCCTGGGCAACGGCACCGGCGGTCCCGGCTACAAGTTCGCCGACGAGTTCCACCCGGACCTCGCCTTCACCAAGCCCTACCTGCTCGCCATGGCCAACGCCGGCCCGGGCACCAACGGCTCGCAGTTCTTCATCACCGTGTCCCCCACCGCGTGGCTGACCGGCAAGCACACCATCTTCGGCGAGGTCGCGAGCAAGGACGGCCAGGCGGTCGTCGACGCCATCGCCACGACCGACACCAACCCGCGCACCGACCGCCCGGTCACGGACGTCGTCATCGAGTCGGTCGTCGTCGAGACCCGCTGACACACGGTCCCACGGGAACCTGGCGCCCCGCCCGTCCGTATGACGGGCGGGGCGGTGGTGCGTACAGGGCGCACACCGGCCACCGTCTCAGGGGCAAGGGGAGAGCATGAACGATCAGGCTGTCTGCTGCTACCGGCACCCGGACCGGGAGACCGGCGTTCGCTGCACCCGCTGCGAACGCCCGATCTGCCCCGAGTGCATGGTCAGCGCCTCGGTCGGCTTCCAGTGCCCGGAGTGCGTGACCAGCACGTCCGGTACGGGCCACGCCCCGCGGGCGGGCGCGCCGCGCACGATCGCGGGCGCCACCCACACGGACGACCCGCGGCTGGTCACCAAGGTGCTGCTGGGGATCAACGTCGCCGTGTGGATTGCGGTGATGGCCACGGACACCGGCCTGCTGAACGCGCTGGAGCTCTTCGGGCGCGCGTCCCTGTCGGAGTACGGCCCCTCGGAGGGCGTCGCCGCGGGGCAGTGGTACCGCCTGCTGACGGCGGTCTTCCTGCACCAGCAGGCCATGCACATCGCCTTCAACATGGTCTCGCTGTGGTTCCTGGGCCCGCCGCTGGAGGCGGCGCTGGGCCGCGCCCGCTACCTGACCCTCTACCTGCTGTCCGGGCTCGGCGGCAGCGCCCTGACCTACCTCCTCGCCCCGCCCAACCAGCCCTCGCTCGGCGCCTCCGGCGCGATCTTCGGCCTGCTGGGTGCCACGGCGGTGCTGATGCGCCGGCTGAACTACGACATGCGCCCGGTCATCGCGCTGCTCGTGCTCAACCTGATCTTCACCTTCACCTGGAGCAACATCTCCTGGGAGGCCCACGTCGGCGGCCTCGTGGTGGGGACGGCGGTGGCGTACGGGATGGTGCACGCCCCCCGCGACCGGCGTGCGCTGGTGCAGCGCCTCACCTGCCTGGCGGCGCTTGTGGTGATCATTGCGGTGGTGGGGATCCGGACGCTCCAGCTCGGCTGAGGCGCGTCCCGGGCGTCGGCTGAGGCGCGTCCCGGGCGCGTCCGGGAGGCATCCGGGAGTGTCCCGTGGTGCGTCACCCACACCGGTGGACGCACAGGTTGTCCACAACACGTGCAGGATCTTGTGCACGCTGTGCAGGAACAGGCGTTCGGCGTGTCCGTGGCCCGTCTGAGCTGCGTTTTCGCTGGGCGGCGCCGGTGTGACCATCGATACGAAGCGCTTGCGATCAGTCACACCGGCGTCAATGCCAGGGAAGTTATCCACAGATCTTCTGAGTTTTCCCCCACTGTGGACGAGGGTGTGGATAACTCGAAGGAAGGTTCAGGGCAGAACCGTCCCCCGGCCCTCGGAAAGGGTTACTTCCACTGGGTCGAGACGACGAACCCGGCCGCGATGAAGCCGAAGCCGACCACGATGTTCCAGTTCTTCAGGGACTCCACCGGCATGTCGCCGCTCGTCACGTAGAAGACGACGATCCAGGCCAGCCCGATCAGGAACATCGCCAGCATCAACGGCGCCACCCAACGGCGACCGGTCGTCAGCTTGATGTTCTGCTGCTTCGCCGGCGGCGGCGTGAAGTCGTCCTTCTTGCGGATCCGTGACTTCGGCACGAGGTAACTCTCCTGTCGATGCGCTGCGTGACCGCGCTGGGGTACAAGGCTGGTCCGCCGGGGCGGGAGTGCCGGGAGCGCTTCCTTCCCCCGGGCGTCCGTTAGCGTAGTGCTTCCGCGGCGTCGGAGAGGATAAGGGTACGTTGAGCAATTCTGCGGACTCCACCAGCGGGCCCGTCCGGCGGTTCCGTCCGGTACGGCTGCTGACGGGCGGGGTCTTCGCCCTCGCCGGTCTCATCTTCTGGATGAGCTTCAACACCGCCCAGGGCACCAACATCCGCACCGACGACTCCATGCTGCGCCTGTCCGACCTCATCCAGGAACGCAGCCGCAAGAACGGCGCCCTGGAGGACAGCGCCGCGGCCGCCCGCGCCCAAGTCGACGCCCTCGCCCGGCGCGACAGCGGCGACACGGCGCAGGACCGGAAGCTCACCGCACTGGAGGACGCGGCGGGCACCCGCAAGACCACCGGCCAGGGCCTGACCGTCACCCTCACCGACGCGCCGCCCAACGCCACCGCCAGGATCCCCGGCGTCCCCCAGCCCCAGCCCAACGACCTGGTCATCCATCAGCAGGACCTCCAGGCCGTCGTCAACGCCCTGTGGAAGGGCGGCGCGAAGGGCATCCAGGTGATGGACCAGCGGCTGATCTCCACCAGCGCGGTCCGCTGCGTCGGCAACACCCTCATCCTGCAGGGCCGCGTCTACTCCCCGCCCTACAAGGTCACCGCCGTCGGCGACCGCAGCACGCTCCGCAAGTCGCTCGACTCCTCCCCCGCGATCCAGAACTACCTGCAGTACGTGAACGCCTACGGGCTCGGCTGGAAAGTCGACCAGCACGACGCGGTGACACTTCCCGGCTACTCGGGCACAGTGGATCTCCACTACGCCAAGCCCATGGGATAACACCCGGGAAGGGGTCGGCCGGTGGGGTTACGACGGGTCGTCCGCACGCTCAGCGAACTGTGCCTCACCATCGGCACACTCATCGTCCTCTTCGTGGTGTACGTCCTCTACTGGACCGGCGTCCGCGCCGACGACGCCATGCGCGAGGAGATCGGCCGCCTGCAGGACCGCTGGGCCTCAGGGCCCGTGGCGCCCGTCCCCGCCGCCGGGGAGCCCGCCCCGCCGCCGGCCTCACCGCCGGCCGGCCCCGGCAGCCCCGGCGGGGACCGCGCACAGGGCGGCGACCGGGCACAGGGCGGTGACCGGGCCCGCTCCGAGGCCCGCGACCAGGACGCGCCGCCACCCGCCGCGGCCGGCGAAGCGCCCCCGCCCGCGCCGCGCACGGCCCACCGCCCCGGCGCCTCCTTCGCCGTCATGTACGTCCCGCGCTTCGGCACCGGCTGGGCCAAGCCCGTCCTCCAGGGCACCGGCACCGACGTGCTGAAGAGGGGCCTCGGCCACTACGAGCGCACCGCCGGCCTCGGCGAGAGGGGCAACTTCGCCGTCGCCGGCCACCGCCGCACCCACGGTGACCCGTTCAAGGACCTGCCCGCCCTGCGCCCCGGCGACGCGGTGGTGCTGACGGACGGCACCACCTGGTTCACCTACCGCGTCGACACCCACCCGTACCGGACGCTGCCCGACGACACCGCCGTCCTCGACCCGGTGCCCGCCCGGTCCGGCTACCGGGAGCCCGGCCGCTACCTGACGCTGACGACCTGTGATCCGGAGTGGGGCCACAGCCACCGGCTGATCGTCTGGGCCCACCTCGACGCCACCCGGCCCGCCGCACAGGGCCGGCCCGGCGCGTTGTCCGGCTGAGCCCCGCCGCGGGGCACCGCCCTTTAGTCTGGTGCTGCAATCGACCATCAATACGGTCCACCGACCACGTCATCGGCAAGGGGGGACAGCATGTACGGCTGGATCTGGCGTCATCTGCCGGGCAACGCATGGGTGAGGGCTCTGATCTCGTTGCTGCTCGCGCTGGCGATCGTCTACGCCCTCTTCCAGTACGTCTTCCCCTGGGCGGAACCGCTGTTGCCGTTCAATGACGTGACGGTCGACAACGGCCTGCCGGCGGGCAGCGCAATGACGGAATGGCGGTAACGCGGTGAGCGCGCGCATCCTCGTGGTGGACAACTACGACAGCTTCGTCTTCAACCTCGTTCAGTACCTCTACCAGCTCGGCGCGGAGTGCGAAGTGCGCCGCAACGACGAGGTCGAGCCCGGCCACGCCCAGGACGGCTTCGACGGCGTCCTGCTGTCCCCGGGACCCGGAGCACCCGAACAGGCCGGTGTCTGCATCGACATGGTCCGGCACTGCGCCGACACCGGCGTCCCCGTCTTCGGCGTGTGCCTCGGCATGCAGTCGATGGCCGTCGCCTACGGCGGGGTCGTCGACCGGGCGCCCGAGCTGCTGCACGGCAAGACCTCGCCCGTCACCCACGAGGGCAAAGGCGTCTTCAACGGCCTCCCCTCGCCCTTCACCGCCACCCGCTACCACTCGCTGGCCGTGGAGCGGTCGAGCTGGCCGGACGAGCTGGAGATCACCGCCTGGACCGACAACGGCATCGCGATGGGCCTGCGCCACCGCGACCTGCCCGTCGAGGGCGTGCAGTTCCACCCGGAGTCGGTGCTGACCGAGTGGGGTCACCGGATGCTCGCCAACTGGCTCGTCGCCTGCGGTGACACGGGGGCGGTGGAACGATCGGCCGGGCTCGCCCCGGTGGTGGGCAAGGCAGGGGCGTGACCGCACTCCGGCCCGAGCAGGATCCCCTGCTCGTTCCGAAGCCGACGTCGTACGGCACGGGATCCGTCTCGCAGCCGCTGCCGCCGGAGGACGACCCGACGATCTCCCTGCGCCGGGTCGAGCCCGCGCCGCCACTGGTCACCGGCGGCCGGGCCGAGCGGCGCAGGGCCGCGGGGCGGTCCGCCTCCGCCGCATCCGGAGGGCGCGCCGAGCGCCGCCGTGCCGCACAGCGCGCCGCGCGCGCCCGCCGGGACAGCGTGGGAGTCGTCGCGAGCCGGCTCGTCGGCGAGCTGTTCATCACCCTCGGCGTCGTCATGCTGCTGTTCGTCGCCTACCAGCTGTGGTGGACGAACGTCATCGCCCAGCGGCAGGCCGGCGGGGCGGCCGACAGCCTGCAGAACAGCTGGGAGAAGGGCGACGGCCCCGACCGCTCCGCGGGGGCGTTCTCGCCCGGTCAGGGCTTCGCCATCCTCTACATCCCCTCGCTGGACGTGAAGGCCCCCATCGCCCAGGGCGTCAACAAGCACAAGGTCCTCGACCGCGGCATGGTCGGGCATTACGAGGGCGACGGGGCCGGCGCGCTGAAGACCGCGATGCCCTGGGACAAGCAGGGCAACTTCGCGCTGGCCGGCCACCGCAACACGCACGGGGAGCCGTTCCGTTACGTCAACCGGCTGCAGCCCGGCGACAAGATCGTCGTGGAGACGAAGGACGCCTTCTACACGTACGAGATGACCAGCCGCCTGGACCAGACGTCTCCGGCGAACATCCGGGTCATCCAGCCCGTGCCCCCCGGATCGGGCTTCAGGGCGCCGGGCCGCTACATCACCCTGACCACCTGTACTCCCGAGTTCACCAGTACCTACCGCATGATCGTGTGGGGCAAGATGGTCGACGAGCGGCCCCGGAGCAAGGGCAAGCCGGACGCGCTCGTCAACTGAGACACGCGCACGTGCACGCGAGACTGCGCGAACATCGAATCGGGGTACGAACGTCTGTGGCACGGACTGACCGCGTGCGGGGCCGCATCGCCGCCACCGTCAGCGTCATCGGCGAGCTACTGATCACCGCAGGCGTGATCATGGCCCTCTTCGTCGTCTACTCCCTGTGGTGGACGAACGTCCTCGCCGACCGCGAGGCGGAGCGCCAGGGCAACCAGGTCCGCGAGACCTGGGCGAAGTCCCCGTCGGGCCCGGGCGCGCTCGACACCAAGGACGGCATCGGCTTCCTGCACGTCCCGGCCATGAAGAACGGCGAGGTGCTGGTCAAGGCCGGCACGGGCAGCAAGGTCCTCAACGAGGGCGTCGCCGGCTTCTACCGCGAGCCGGTGAAGGCCGGCATGCCCTGGGACAAGCAGGGCAACTTCACGCTGGCCGCGCACCGCGACGGGCACGGCGCGAAGTTCCACAACATCGACAAGGTCAGGAAGGGCGACGCGGTCGTCTTCGAGACGCGCGACGTCTGGTACGTCTACAAGGTCTACGCCGACCTGAAGCAGACCTCGCGCTACAACGTCGATGTGCTCGACTCCGTCCCCAAGGAGTCCGGCAAGACCGTGCCGGGCCGCTTCCTCACCCTGACGACCTGCACGCCGGTCTACACCTCCGACT
Organism: Streptomyces cinnamoneus; assembly: GCF_014650495.1. Classification (GTDB taxonomy): domain Bacteria; phylum Actinomycetota; class Actinomycetes; order Streptomycetales; family Streptomycetaceae; genus Streptomyces; species Streptomyces cinnamoneus. The sequence goes on from NZ_BMVB01000002.1 coordinate 299,283, forward strand.
ACCGCTACATCGTCTGGGCCGAACTGACCCGCACCGAAAAGGTCGACGCCAAGCGCACCCCGCCCACGGAGCTGCGCTAGCGGCCCGTACGCGGACGGCAAGAAGCCCCGGCACCGTCAAGGGTGCCGGGGCTTCTTCGCGTCGTTCACGGGGCGGTCAGGACCGCCGGCCGCCCGGCAGACCGCCGAAGAGACCGCCGATGTCCTGGTTGCCGCCCGTCTGGCCGCCGGTCTGGCCCGCGGTCTGACCGCCGGGGCCCTGGGCCACGGTGGTGAGGTTGACGGGGGTGTCCTTGGGCACCTGGGTGCCGGCGACCGGGTCGGTGACGAGCACGACGGCGTTGTCGTCCTGCGGGCCGGCGATGGTGCCGACCTTCAGGCCGGCGGCCGCCAGGCCGTTCTTGGCGTCCTTGAGCTTCTGGGTGACCACGTTGGGCACGGGCACCTTCTGGCCCGCGCCCTTGGAGACGAAGAGGGTCACCGTCGAGCCCTGGCGCGCGGAGGTGTTGCCGTCGGGGCTCTGGCGCACGACCGTGCCGGCCGGCTTGTCGGCGGAGTCCTCTTCCTCCTTGGCGACCTGGAAGCCGTTGTCGGTCAGCTGCTTCTTGGCGGCGTCGAAGGGCTGGCCGACGACGGACGGGACCGTCTTGGTCGCGGCCGCGGAGGCGATGGTGAGGGTGACCTCCGTGCCCTTCTCGGCCTTCTCCCCGCCCTTGGGGTCCTGGCCGAGGACGGTGCCCGCGGTCCGCTCGGACTCCTTCTGCGCCTGCTTGACGACGAAACCCTTGCTTTCGAGCGTCGACTTCGCCTCGTCGAAGGAGGCACCGAGCACGTCCGGCACCAGGACCTTCTCCGCGCCCTTGGAGACGACGACCTTGACCTGGCTGTCGCGCTCCACCTTGGACCCGGCCTTGGGGTCCTGGTCGCAGATCTTGTCCTTGGGCTGGTCGCAGAACTTCTTGTCGCCCTCGACGACCTTGAAGCCGCCGTTCTCCCCGGCCCGCTGGGCCTCCGCCACCGTCTGACCGGTCAGCGGCGGCACCGTCACCTGGGAGTTGTTCCCGCCGCTGCCGAACAGCGACTTGCCGATGAAGATCGCGCCGACGAGCACGAGGACGCCCGCGACCACGAGCAGGATGGTGGAGAGGTTGCTCTTCTTGCCGCCCCCGCCACGGTGCCCGCCGCCGGTGCCGTCGTTGTAGCCGCCGTACCCGCCGCCGTCGGCGACGGGCGGCATCATCGACGTCTGGCCGGCCGGGGCGTGGTCGTGCTGCCGCAGCATGGTGGTGGGCTGGTCCTCGGTGCCGTAACCCACCACGCCCATGGACGCGGTGGCGGCGACGGGCTGGCCCTCCAGGGCCGCCTCGATGTCGGCGCGCATCTCGTCGGCCGACTGGTAGCGGTAGTCCGGGTCCTTGGTCAGCGCCTTGAGGACGATGGCGTCCATCTCCGGCGTGATCTCGGGGTCGTGGATGCTCGGCGGGTTCGGCTCCTCCCGCACGTGCTGGTACGCCACGGCCACCGGCGAGTCGCCCACGAACGGCGGACGGACCGTCAGCAGCTCGTAGAGCAGGCAGCCGGTGGAGTACAGGTCGGAACGCGCGTCGACCTGCTCGCCCTTGGCCTGCTCGGGGGAGAGGTACTGGGCGGTGCCGATGACGGCCGCGGTCTGCGTCATCGTCATGCCGGAGTCGCCCATCGCCCGGGCGATGCCGAAGTCCATGACCTTGACCTGGCCGGTGCGGGTCAGCATGACGTTGGCGGGCTTGATGTCGCGGTGGACGATGCCGGCCCGGTGGGAGTACTCCAGCGCCTGCAGGACGCCGATGGTCATCTCCAGCGACCGCTCGGGCAGCAGCTTGCGGCCGGAGTGCAGCAGCTCGCGCAGGGTCGACCCGTCGACGTACTCCATGACGATGTACGGGATCGAGACCCCGTCGACGTAGTCCTCGCCGGTGTCGTACACGGCGACGATCGACGGGTGGTTGAGCGAGGCGGCCGACTGGGCCTCACGACGGAACCGGGCCTGGAAGGACGGGTCGCGGGCGAGGTCCACCCGCAGCGTCTTCACGGCGACGGTGCGGCCGAGCCGGGTGTCGTGACCGAGGTAGACCTCGGCCATGCCACCGCGGCCGAGCACCGAGCCCAGCTCGTACCGGCCGCCGAGGCGACGCGGCTCTTCCATAGCTCCAGCCCTTCCGTTTCCCTGACCGCACCTTCGATACGTCCGACGGTGTGCTGTCCGGCATACCGTACCCGGCACACCGTGCCCGTTCCGGGCGTGACGGCCACCCGATACACGACCGGTACCGATGGAATCGGCGTTCGGCTGCTACGGGTGAGCCGGATCACTTCTCCGTGCTGAGCACCGCCTGCATCACGCTCTTCGCGACGGGCGCGGCGAGCTTGCCACCGGCGATGTCGTCGCGGATCGTCTCCGAGCTCTCGATGACGACCGCGACGGCGACGGGCGAGCCGTTGCCGGTCTTGGCGTAGGAGATGAACCACGCGTACGGGTTGCCGCTGTTGTCGACACCGTGCTGCGCGGTACCGGTCTTGCCACCGACCTTGACGTTGTCGATCTGGGCCGCGGTTCCCGTGCCCTTCTCGACCACGGTCTCCATGATGCTCTGCAGCTTCCGCGCGTTCTCGGCGGAGACCGGCTGGCCCATCTCCTTGGGCGTGTGGTGCTCGATGACGTTCAGGTTGGGCGCGCGCAGCTTGTCGACCATGTACGGCTCCATGAGCTTGCCGTTGTTGGCGACCGCGGCGGCGACCATGGCCATCTGCAGCGGGGTCACGCGGTTGGACGCCTGGCCGATGCCGGCCATGGCGTTCTGCGGGCGGTTGTCCTTGGGGAAGACGCTGGGCACGGCGCGCACGGGCGTGTCGACCGGCTTGTTGAAGCCGAACTTGTTCGCCTGGTCGATCATCTTCTTGTTGCCGAGGTCGGCGCTGACCTTGCCGAAGACGGTGTTGCAGGACCACTGGAGGGCGACCCGCAGCGAGGCGTCCTTGCAGGGGATGTTGCCCTCGTTCTGCAGCTCCACCCGGGTGTCCGGCAGGATCCACGGCAGCGGCGAGTCCGTCTTGGCGTCGACGTCCTTGTACAGGCCGTTCTCCAGCGCCGCGGCGGCCGTGACGACCTTGAAGGTCGAGCCCGGCGGGTAGGTCTGCTTCAGGGCCCGGTTGAGCATGGGCTGGTTCTTGTCGGCCTGCAGCTCCTTCCACGCCTTGTCGTCCTGGGCCCCGGCGATCGTCGAGGGGTCGTACGAGGGCGTGGAGGCCAGGGCGAGGATCTTGCCGGTGCGCGGGTCGATGGCGGCGACGGCGCCCTTCGACTTGCCGAGGCCCTTGAAGGCGGCCTCCTGGGCCTTGGCGTTGAGGGTGGTGATCACGTCACCGCCCTTCTTGCCCTTGCCGGTGATCATGTCGACCGTGCGGTTGAAGAACAGCCGGTCGTCGTCGCCGGTGAGGACCTTGTCCTCCAGCTTCTCGATCTGGTTCGCGTCGAACACCTGCGAGCTGTAACCCGTGACCGGGGCCCACATCTCGCCGTTCTTGTAGGTGCGCTTGAACTTGAAGTCGATGCCGCCGGTCTCCTGGGAGCCGGTGATGGCCTGGCCGTCGACGATGATGTTGCCGCGCGGCTGGCTGTAGCGGGCGATCGTCACCCGGCGGTTGTGCTTGTTGGCCTTGAGTTCGTCGGCCTGGACGAACTGGATCCAGTTGTCCCGGACCATCAGGGCGAGGATGAGGAGACCGCAGAAGATGGCGATCCGGCGCACGGGCTTGTTCACGGACGGACCACCTGGGTCATCTCGGCGTCGGGGGACGGGGCGGGGGCCGGGGCGGGACGCCGCGCGGTGTCGCTGATCTTGATCAGAACGGCGATGAGCGCCCAGTTGGCGATGACGGAGGAACCACCCTGAGCCATGAACGGCATGGTCATACCCGTCAGCGGGATGAGGCCCATGACACCGCCGGCGACCACGAAGACCTGGATCGCGAAGGCGCCGGACAGACCGGTCGCGAGCAGCTTGCCGAAGGGGTCCCGGGCGGCCAGTGCCGTACGGACGCCCCGCTCCACGATCAGGCCGTAGACGAGCAGTATGGCCATGACGCCGGCCAGGCCCAGCTCCTCGCCGACCGTGGCCAGGATGAAGTCGGAGTTGGCCGCGAAGCCGATCAGGTCCGAGTGGCCCTGCCCCCAGCCCGTGCCGAAGACGCCGCCGGAGCCGAAGGCCATCAGGGCCTGGGCGATCTGGTCGGAGCTGCCGTCCTTGAACGCGTCGAAGGGGTGCAGCCAGGCGTCGACACGCTGCTGGACGTGGTGCTCGAAGGTCGACACCGCGACCGCGCCGACGGCGGACATCAGCAGACCGAAGACGATCCAGCTGGTGCGCTCGGTCGCCACGTAGAGCATCACGACGAACATGCCGAAGAACAGCAGCGACGTACCGAGGTCGGTCTCGAAGACCAGGATCAGGATGGAGAACGCCCAGACCGCCAGGATCGGGCCGAGGTCACGGCCGCGCGGCAGGTACAGGCCCATGAAGCGGCGGCTGGCCAGGGCCAGTGCGTCGCGCTTCACCATCAGATAGCCGGCGAAGAAGATCGACAGGACGATCTTGGCGAACTCACCGGGCTGGATCGAGCCGAGGCCCGGGATGGTGATCCAGATGCGCGCACCGAACTTCGCGGGGAAGAACATCGGTGCGACCAGCAGGATCAGCGCGGCCACCATGGAGATGTAGGTGTAGCGCTGGAGGATGCGGTGGTCCTTCAGCACGATCAGCACGGCCACGAACAGCGCGATGCCCAGCGCCGAGAACATCAGCTGGTTGGTGGCGCTGGCCGTGAAGAACTTGCGGGCCTGCAGCCGCGGCGACTGGTCGAGCCGCCAGATGATGACCAGGCCGATGCCGTTGAGGAGCGTGGCCAGCGGCAGCAGCAGGGGATCGGCGTACTTGGCGAACTTCCGCACCACCAGGTGCCCGACGCCCGCCATCAGGCCGAGGCCGACGCCGTAGCCGAGCAGCCCGGAGGGCATCTCGCCGTCCATGGCGAGACCCACGTTGGCGTACGCGAAGCAGGGGATGAGCACGGCGAAGGCCAGCAGCGCGAGCTCGGTGTTGCGCCGGCTCGGCGCCCCCGCGGTACTGATCGTCGTGGTGTTGGTGGTGTTCGGCATGGGTGAAATCGCTGACATGGCGTGATGGCCCCTTACGGCTTCACTGCTGAGCGCTGCTGCACTGCGGGACCAACTTCTGCTCTTCCTCGGTGAGGGTGGGGCCGGGGGACGGGGTCGGCGTGGCCTGGGCGCGGCTGCGGGCGTCGGCCGCGTCCTTCGCGGGGTCCTTGGTCGCGCCGCCGGTCCGGTCCGCGTTCTGCTTCTCGCTCTCGCGCTGCTGCTGTTCGGCCTTGCGCCGCTCGTCCGCCTTCTTGCAGGCGCCGGCGAGCGTGCCCAGTTCCTTGGCCTTCTGCAGGGCCTGGTCGCGACTGCCGACCGCGATCGTGTCCACGACGCGGCCGCGCTGGTCGAACGGCAGGTACTTGAGTTCGATCTCGGGGTGGTCCTGGTAGAGCCTGCTCAGGCTCACCCATGCCAGGTCCTGGTTGATGCCCTGGTAGACGGCCACGTGGTCGTTGTCCTTGGTGCCCACGTAGTACTGCGTCTGTGTCCACTGGTAGCCGCCGTACAGGCCGCCTCCGATGACGCCGAGTGCCAGGGCGATGATCAGCGATCGCTTGAGCCACTTGCCCTTGCGCTGCGGCTTGACGAAGTCCTCGTCCGTGAACGGACCGAAACCCTCCGACGCGCCCGTGGCCGGGTCGCCGCTGCCCGGCGGACCGAAGGCGCCGTGCGGGCCGTCCTGCGGCGGCACGGGCCGGTTGGCGCGGGCGTGCTCGGCGGCACGGCCGGCCGGCGTCTGCATGGCGCCGTTGTCGCCGAGCTGCATCTGGTTCTCGGCCACCGCGCCGACGATCACGGGCGTGTCGTTGAGCTGGCCGGCCAGGGTGTCGTTGCCGTCGACGTCGAGGACGTCGGCGACGATGCAGGTGATGTTGTCGGGTCCGCCGCCGCGCAGAGCGAGCTGGATGAGCTCCTGGATCGTCTCGTGCGGGCCCTGGTAGCTGGCGAGCGTCTCCTCCATCGTCTGGTGGCTGACGACGCCGGAGAGTCCGTCGGAGCAGATCAGGTAGCGGTCACCGGCCCGCACCTCGCGGATGGAGAGGTCCGGCTCCACGTGGTCGCCGCTGCCCAGCGCGCGCATCAGCAGGGAGCGCTGCGGGTGGGTGGTGGCCTCCTCCTCGGTGATGCGCCCCTCGTCGACCAGGCGCTGCACCCAGGTGTGGTCCTGCGTGATCTGGGTGAGGACGCCGTCGCGCAGCAGGTACGCGCGCGAGTCGCCGACGTGCACCAGGCCCAGGCGCTGGCCGGTCCACAGCAGGGCGGTGAGGGTGGTGCCCATGCCCTCCAGCTGCGGGTCCTCCTCGACCATGACGCGCAGCTGCTCGTTGGCGCGCTGCACGGCGGTGCCGAGCGAGGTGAGGATGTCCGAGCCCGGGACGTCGTCGTCGAGCGTGACGAGAGTGGAGATCACCTCGGAGGAGGCGACCTCGCCCGCGGCCTGGCCGCCCATACCGTCGGCGATGGCGAGCAGCCGGGGGCCGGCGTAACCGGAGTCCTCGTTGCCCTCCCGGATCATGCCCTTGTGCGATCCGGCGGCGAAGCGCAGAGACAGACTCATGCGCACCTCGCCCGTCGGCTCCGGGTACAGCCCCTTCCCAGCCACGCTGCCCACCCTCCGGTCGTCATGGTCCTACTACTTCCGCAGCTCGATGACGGTCTTGCCGATGCGGATCGGCGCGCCGAGCGGGATCGGGGTCGGAGTGGTCAGCCGGGTCCGGTCGAGATAGGTGCCGTTGGTCGACCCGAGGTCCTCGACGATCCACTGGCCGTCGCGGTCGGGGTAGATCCTGGCATGCCTGCTGGAGGCGTAGTCGTCGTCCAGCACGATCGTCGAGTCGTGGGCGCGGCCGAGGGAGATGGTCTGGCCCTGCAGGGCCACGGTGGTGCCGGTGAGGGTGCCCTCCGAGACCACCAGCTTGGTGGGTGCGCCGCGTCGGCCGCGGTCGGCCCGGCGGCCGCCGGGCTGCTGCTGGCGCTGCTGCGGCGGCGCGGTCTGCTGCTGCGCGCGCTGTGCCTGCCCGGCAGCGGCGGCCCCGCGGCGGGAGCCGCGCTGCGTCACGCGGGTGCCGAAGAGATCGCTGCGAATGACCTGTACGGCCACGATGACGAACAGCCACAGTACGGCGAGGAAACCCAACCGCATGACCGTGAGGGTCAGCTCTGACATTGCCCCCGCTTCACCCTTCGGCTTGCCGATAAACGATGGTGGTGCTGCCCACGACGATGCGTGAGCCGTCGCGGAGCGTAGCGCGCGTGGTGTGCTGTCCGTCCACCACGATGCCGTTCGTCGACCCCAGGTCCTGGATCGTCGCGGGGGTGCCGACCCGGATTTCACAGTGCCGGCGCGAGACGCCGGGGTCGTCGATGCGTACGTCCGCTTCCGTGCTGCGGCCCAGCACCAGGGTGGGCCGCGAGATCTGGTGACGGGTGCCGTTGATCTCGATCCAGCGGCGCGTCTGTGCCCCCGGCACGGCGCCGGGACCCGGGCCGCCGGCGCGCGGCTGCGGACGGGCGCCGGGCGGCGGCGTGCTGGGCATGGGCGGCGCGCCCGCGGGTTGCGGCGGGTAGCCGGCTCCGCTGGTCGGGGCGCCGCTCGAAGTGCGCGGTCCGGCCGCCGGCCGGCCGTGCTGGTCCTGCGACTCGCTGGAGGCGAGGGTGCGGCTGCGCACCCGGTACAGACCGGTGTCGAGGTCGTCGGCCTTCTCCAGGTGGACCTTGATGGTCCCCATGAAGGTGTACCGCTGCTGCTTGGCGTAGTCGCGGACCATGCCGGACAACTCGTCGCCGAGCTGGCCGGAGTACGGGCTCAGGCGCTCGAAGTCCGGCGCGCTGAGCTCGACGACGAAGTCGTTCGGGACGACGGTGCGGTCGCGGTTCCAGATGGTCGCGTTGTTGTCGCACTCCCGCTGGAGTGCGCCCGCGATCTCGACCGGCTGCACCTCGGACTTGAACACCTTGGCGAAGGTGCCGTTCACGAGACCTTCGAGACGCTGCTCGAAGCGCTTCAGTACTCCCACGGGGCACCTCCTTCCCTCAGTGACGTCTCTGATGCTCAGTGTCGTTCCTGATACTGCTTACTGATCGTATCCACGCGTCGGGAAAACAGCTGGTTCCCCTTCGGCGCCAGGAGTGACGAGTGTCGCCTTCGCGCGGTCGCCTACGGGGGATCGTAGAGGCGGCCTGAGGCCAGTGTCCCGCAACCGGAGCCCTCCCCGCGGCCCCCCGGAGGACGGGCCGGGGGCCATGAGTGTGAAGGCGCCCTCCAGAGCGTGCTAATGTTCTGCATGTCGGAAGGCGGACGGACAAGAACCGGGCGGAAAAGCCGGGGGAACGGTCCGAAAGCAGAAGACACACCCATGCGCGGGTGGCGGAATAGGCAGACGCGCTGGATTCAGGTTCCAGTGCCCGAAAGGGCGTGGGGGTTCAACTCCCCCCTCGCGCACCATCGCTCCCCAGGTCCTCGGACCTGGGGAGCTTTGTTTTTCCCCTGCACTGTGAGATGACGCACCCCCGCACCTCCGCACGCCGGTACGTCTTCCGTACGCCCCTTCCCACCCGACGGCCGGGCGGTACCGTCGTGGGCAGTTGACGCCCGCGGGTCGCAGAGGCCGGAAGAACCGGAAGAACCGGGAAACCGGGATCCGGGAAAAGGGGAGGGGCGCTGTCATGCCGCGACTGCCGTACGTACCCGGATTCGCCCGGCCGCTGGGGCCGGGGGAGGCCCGCCGGCCCGGCAAGGCGGCCGGGAAGGCGCTGCGCGAGGCGGTGCCCCGGTCCGCGCACGCCGACTGGAAGCCCGGCGCCGGGCGGCCCGGCGCCGTGGAGTCCGTCGAGTCGGCGAACGCCGGCCGGCTGCCGGAGCTGACGCCGATCCGGGTGGGCCGCATGGCCGCCTCCCCCTTCGCCTTCCTGCGCGGCTCGGCCGGGCTGATGGGGTACGACCTGGCCGACTCGCCCGTCACCGGCGTCGGCGCCCAGCTGTGCGGGGACGCCCACGCCGCCAATTTCGGGCTGTACGGCGACGCCCGCGGCGAACTCATCATCGATCTGAACGACTTCGACGAGACCCTGCACGGGCCGTGGGAGTGGGACGTCAAGCGGCTGGCCGCCTCGCTGGTGCTGGCCGGCCGGGAGGCGGGGGCGGACGAGCTCGTCTGCCGGGCGGCGGCGCGGGACGCGGTGGGCGCCTACCGCCACACGATGCGACTGCTGGCCCGCATGCCCGTGACGACGGCCTGGAACGCCATCGCCGACGAGGAGCTCGTCTCGCACGCGGACGCCCACCAACTGGTGGGCACGCTGGAGCGGGTCGGGGAGAAGGCCCGGCGGAACACCAGCGCGCGCTTCGCGGCCCGGGCGACCGAGAAGGACGGCACGGGCGGCCGGCAGTTCGTGGACGCGCCCCCGGTGCTGCGCCGGCTGCCGGAGCGGGAGGCGGCGGCCGTGGCCGCGGCGCTGGGCGCGTACCTGGCCACGCTCCCGGAGGAGCTGCGGCCGCTGCTGGCCCGGTACGCGATACAGGACGTGGCGTTCCGCGTGGTGGGCACGGGCAGCGTCGGCCTGCGCTCGTACGTGGTGCTGCTGCTCGACCACCGGGGCGAGGCGCTGGTGCTGCAGGTGAAGGAGGCGCGGCCCTCCGTGCTGCTGCCGTACGCCGAGAAGGCGGGCTTCGCCGCACCGGCGCCCGGGCACGAGGGGCGGCGCGTGGTGCTCGGACAGAAGTCGATGCAGGTCGTCAGCGACGTGCTGCTGGGCTGGACGACGGTCGAGGGCCGGCCGTACCAGGTGCGGCAGTTCCGCAACCGCAAGGGCAGCGTGGACCCGGCGGCGCTGGCCCCCGACGAGCTCGACGACTACGGGCGGATGACGGGCGCGCTGCTGGCGCGGGCGCACGCGCACAGCGCCGATCCGCTGCTGATAGCCGGCTACTGCGGCAAGGGCGAGGAGCTGGACGAGGCCGTCGCGGCCTTCGCGGTGGCCTACGCCGACCGCACGGAGGCGGACCACGCCGAGCTCCTCGCCGCGGTGCGGAGCGGGCGGCTGGCGGCGGAGACGGGCGTGTAGGACGGGGGCAGGCGTGCCGGGGACGGGCGCGCCCGGGGGCGTCCGGACGGGGGCTTCGAGGGGGCCGGGGGTGCGCGGGCGGTCCGGGGCGCGGGAGGAACCGGCGTCGGGGGCCGGCGGCCACCTCGTACCCTGGGCGGGTGACGAATCCGGAAGCCGAAGAGAGCCGGGCCGAGGACGCCGCCGCCGAGCGGCTCGCGCAGGCGGTGCGGGCAGCGGAACAGGCGCTGATCGAGTTCGAGATCGCGGTGGAGACCTTCCGGGTGGAGGTCGAGAACTTCTCCCGGCTGCACCACCAGCGGCTGGGGCCCATGTACGCCCGCCTCGACGAGCTGGACGCGCTGATCGCGGAGACGGTCGCGGCCCGCTCCGGGGACGCCGAGGACCTGCGGCGGGCGCGCGAGGCGCGTTCGCTGGTGCAGCCGATGCCCCAGGTGGAGGAGCTGTTCGGCGGCTGGATGGACAGCGAGGGGCTCTCCCCCGAGGCGACGGCGATGCTCACCGAGCGGCCGGTGCGGCCGCCGAAGCGGGTGCGGCCCAGCGACGAGGCCCGGCGCGCCTACCGCGAGCTGGTGCGCAAGGCGCACCCCGACCTCGCGGCGGACGAGGCGGACCGGCAGCGGCGCGAGACCTTCATCGTGCGCGTGAACGCCGCGTACGCCGACGGCGACGAGGCGCTGCTGGGGCAGCTGGCCGAGGAGTGGGCGGCGGGACCGCTGCCCGCCCAGCGCCGGGCGAGCCGCGGCGAGGAGCTGTACGAGCGGCTGGAGTGGCTGGCCGAGCGGAAGGACATGCTCGCGGCGGTGGCCGCCGAGCTGGAGGCGTCCGCGATCGGCGCGATGATCAAGATGGCGCCGGAGGACCCGGACGGGCTGCTGGCGGAGATCGCCGACGGGCTGCTGGGGCAGATCGCCGAGCGGGAGGCTCATCTGGCGTCGCTGGTCGGGTAGCGTCGGAGGCATGCATTTTGGTTCCGGTGTGCCCACGGTCGGTGTCGACGCCCTCTCGTCCGATGATTTCCTGCTGGACGTCCGCGAGGACGACGAGTGGCAGGCAGGGCACGCCGAGGGCGCGCTGCACATCCCGATGAGCGACTTCATGGGGCGCTTCGGCGATCTGATGGTGAAGGCTCCCGAGGGCGGCCGGATCAACGTCATCTGCCGCTCCGGCGGCCGTTCGGCGCAGGTCACCGCATACCTGGTGCAGCAGGGCCTGGACGCGGTGAACGTCGACGGCGGCATGCAGCTCTGGGAGGCATCGGGCCGCCCGGTCGTGGGCGCGGACGGTGCCCCCGGCGCGGTGATCTGACGCTCGTCTCAGGCGAGGGGATGGGCGGCCAGCAGGTCGCCCAGGGCCTCCTCGTGGGCGGCGGCCGGGCCCAGGGAGAGCTCCAGCTGCTTGGCCCAGGCGTGGTAGCGGTGCAGGGCGTACTCGGTATCCGCGCCGAAGCCGCCGTGCAGGTGTTGTGCGGTCTGGACGACGCGGCGCACTCCCTCGGCGGCCCAGATCTTGGCGACGGCGAGGTCCGCGGCGGCCGGCAGCGGCCCGTCCGCGCCCGACTCGATGCGCCAGGCGGCCTGCCAGAGCGTGGCCTCCATCGCCTGGAGGTCGATGTAGCGGTCGGCTGCCTGGACGGCGACCGCCTGGAACGTGGCGAGGGGGAAGCCGAACTGCTCCCGTGTGCTCGTGTACGCGCCGGTCATCCGGGCCGCGGCGAGACCCACGCCGAGCGCGAGGGCGCACGTGCCGCAGATCAGCAGGGAGCGCAGCCACGGCCAGGCGCCGTCCGCGGTGATGACGTCGGCGCGGTCGACGCGCACGGAGTCCAGGCTCAGCTCCGCGTAGGGCTCGCCGTTGGTGGAGACCTGGTCGGCGAGGACGACGCCGGGCCGGCCGGGGGCGAGCAGGACGAGCACGGTGCGGCCCGCGGCAGTGCGGGCGGGCAGCAGGACGCGGTCGGCGCTCCGGGCCCAGGGCACGGCCGTCTGCACGCCGTCGAGCACCCAGTGATCGCGCTCCGGACGGGCGGAGACGGCCCGTTCGGCCGCGTCGTGACCGGTGCGGCCGCTGGCGGCCACGGTCACGACGAGCTCGCCGCGCCCGATCGCCGGCAGCAGCCGCTGGAGCTTTCCCTGGGCCCGGCCGCCGTACGTGCGCAGGGTCAGGGCGGCCGCGCCCGTCTCCAGCAGGGGCACCCGGGCCAGGACCTGCCCGGCCTCGCGCAGCAGCAGGCACAGGGCGATCGGCCCGAGCCCCGCCCCGCCCTGCTCGGTGGGGACGGGCAGGCTCAGCAGGTCGGCGTCGGCCAGCCGCCGCCACAGCGCGCGGTCGATGTCCTCGGCGACCGCGCCCGGCACCAGGGCCGGGCTGGGCACGCCGTCGGGGGCGACCCCGGTGAGCACGGCGGCGGCCGCCTCGGCCACGGCCTGCTGTTCCTCGGTGAAGGTGAAGTCCACTGCCGTCCTCCAGCCCTTCGACAGCCCAGCCCTTCAGCAGCCGGCATCCGTCTTTTTCTGACGGTCCGTCAAGATAGGGCAGTGGGCCGCAAGGGGGAACCTCAGCGGTCGAAGTCCAGCTCCACCTTCTCCGTGACCGGGTGCGACTGGCAGGCCAGTACGTACCCGGCGTCCAGCTCCTCCTGCTCCAGCGCGAAGTTGCGGTCCATCCGTACCTCGCCCGAGACCAGGTAGGCCCGGCACGTCCCGCACACCCCGCCCTTGCAGGCGTAGGGCGCGTCGGCGCGGTTGCGCAGCACCGTCTCCAGCAGCGTCTCCCCTTCCCGCACCGGCCAGCTGCCGCCGCGCCCGTCCAGCTGTGCGGTCACCGTGCTGTGCGCGGGTGCCGGGGGCCCGGCGGTGGTGGCCTGCTCCCCCGGCGGCTCCTCCTCCACGTGGAAGAGCTCCTGGTGGATCCGGTCCCGGGGGACCCCGAGGCCGCGCAGCGCCCGCTCCGCCCCCTGCACCAGCCCGTAGGGCCCGCAGAGGAACCAGCCGTCGACCGATTCCACCTGCAGCAGCGCGGGCAGCAGCCGCGTCAGCCGCTCCTCGTCCAGCCGCCCGGAGGCCGGCCCGGCCTGCTGCTCCTCGCGGGAGAGGGTCTGGACGAGCTGGAGCCGGTCGGGGTAGCGGTCCTTGAGCTCGGCGACCTCGTCCAAGAACATCGTCGACGCGGTGGTGCGGTCGCTGCGTATGAGGCAGAACCGGGCAGCGGGCTCGCGCGCCAGCAGGGTCGAGACGATGGACAGGACGGGTGTGATGCCGCTGCCGCCGACGACGGCGGCGAAGTGCCCGGGGCGGGGCTCCAGCACGAACCGTCCGGCCGGGGCCATCACCTCCACGGTGTCCCCCGCGACCAGCTCCTTGAGGGCGTAGGTGGAGAACGCGCCGCCGTCCACCTGCCGCACCGCCACCCGCAGCGTCCGCGGGCCGTCCGGGCCCGGCGCCTGGCCGCAGAGGGAGTACGTACGGCGTATCTCGGCGCCGTCGACGGTCCGGCGCAGGGCGAGGTGCTGGCCGGGCGCGTGGCGGAAGCTCTCGCGCAGCTCCGGGGGCACGGCCAGGGTGACGGCGACCGAGTCGTCGGTGAGCGGCTCGACGGCCGTCACGCGCAGCTGGTGGAAGGCACCATGGCGGGCCGCTGCCATCTACAGCTCCTTGAAGTGGTCGAACGGTTCGCGGCATGCCTCGCAGCGGCGCAGGGCCTTGCAGGCGGTGGACGAGAAGCGGCTCAGCAGCGTGGTCTCGGTGGATCCGCAGTGGGGGCAGCGGATGCCCAGGCCGACCGCCACCGGGCCCGCGGGACCCGTGGGGCGCGGCGGCGCTATCCCGAACTCCGCCAGCTTGCGCCGCCCTTCGGCGGTGATGTCGTCCGTGGACCAGGCGGGGGCGAGGACCGTGCGCACCTCGACCTCGGGCATGCCGCGCTCGCGCAGCACCCGCTCGACGTCGGACGACATCGTCTCGATGGCCGGGCAGCCGGTGTACGTGGGGGTGAGCTCCACCTCCACCCGGCCGGCGCCGGTGACGTGCAGGGCGCGCAGCACGCCCAGCTCGGCCAGGGTCAGTACCGGCAGCTCGGGGTCGGGGACGGCTCCGGCCAGTGCGCGGAGCTCCTCCTCCAGGGGGGTGGGTGCGCTCACCATGACGCCCCCGGGTGGCTGCGGTGCAGATGCTGCATTTCCGCGAGCATCCGGCCGAACGGCTCGGTGTGGATGCCCTGTCGGCCGGCGCCCGCCGTCCAGGCGCCGCTCTGCGGGCCCCCGGGCAGGGTCAGTGTGGCCTGCTCGACGACGCCGGTCACTGCGGTGAGCCAGCCGTCGTGCAGTGCCGTCCAGTCGACGGGCAGCCCGTCCACCGGCTCGAAGAGCTCGCCTGTGTACCGCCACAGGGCGTCCAGGGCGCGCTGCATGCGCTCGTGGCTCTCGGCGGTGCCGTCACCGAGGCGCAGCGTCCAGTGCTCCGCGTGGTCGCGGTGGTAGGCGACTTCCTTGACGGCCTTCGCCGCCAGCGGCGCCAGCGGCCCGTCCTCGGCGGCCAGCTGTCCGTACAGCAGCTGCTGGTAGACGGAGAAGTACAGCTGGCGGGCGATGGTGTGGGCGAAGTCGCCGTTGGGCTGCTCGACGAGCTGGACGTTGCGGAAGGCCCTCTCTTCCCGGAGGTAGGCGAGCTCGTCCTCGTCGCCGACGAGGGAGAGCAGGGTGCGGGCCTGGCCGAGCAGGTCGAGGGCCATGTTGGCGAGGGCGACGTCCTCCTCCAGCACGGGGGCGTTCCCGGCCCACTCCCCCAGCCGGTGGGAGAGCACCAGGGCGTCGTCGCCCAGCGCCAGCGCGGCTGCCGTGCCGAGTGGTGCGGGGGTCGCACGGGCGGGGCTCACAGGTGCCGCACCCCCTCCGGGATGTCGTAGAAGGTCGGGTGGCGGTAGGGCTTGTCGGCGGCGGGCTCGAAGAAGGGGTCCTTCTCGTCGGGCGAGGAGGCGGTGACGGCCGTGGAGGGCACCACCCAGATCGAGACGCCCTCGGAGCGCCGGGTGTAGAGGTCGCGTGCGTTGCGCAGGGCCATCTCCGCGTCCGGGGCGTGGAGGCTGCCGGCGTGGGTGTGGGACAGCCCTCGCCTGCTGCGCACGAACACCTCCCACAGCGGCCATTCCGTGCTGGTCATGCCTTCGCCTCCCCGTGCTTGGCCGCGTATGCGGCGGCTGCCTCGCGCACCCAGGCGCCTTCCTCGTGCGCCTGGCGGCGCCGGCTGATCCGCTGGTCGTTGCAGGGGCCGTTGCCCCGGAGCACTTCGTGGAACTCGTCCCAGTCGATGGGGCCGAAGTCGTGGTGGCCGCGCTCCTCGTTCCACCGCAGGTCGGGGTCGGGGAGCGTCAGGCCGAGGGATGCGGCCTGGGGGACGCAGATGTCGACGAAGCGCTGGCGCAGCTCGTCGTTGGAGTGGCGCTTGATCTTCCAGGCCATGGACTGGGCGGAGTGCGAGGATTCGTCGTCCGGCGGGCCGAACATCATCAGCGACGGCCACCACCAGCGGTCCACCGCGTCCTGGGCCATCGCGTGCTGGGCCTCGGTGCCCCGGCTCAGGGCCAGCAGGAGCTCGTAGCCCTGGCGCTGGTGGAAGGACTCCTCCTTGCAGATGCGGATCATGGCGCGGGCGTAGGGGCCGTAGGAGCAGCGGCACAGCGGGACCTGGTTGGTGATGGCCGCGCCGTCCACGAGCCAGCCGATCGCGCCGACGTCCGCCCAGGTGAGGGTGGGGTAGTTGAAGATCGAGGAGTACCGCTGGCGGCCCGCGTGCAGCTTGTCGAGGAGCTCGTCGCGGCTGGTGCCGAGGGTCTCCGCGGCGCTGTAGAGGTACAGGCCGTGGCCCGCCTCGTCCTGCACCTTGGCCATCAGGATCGCCTTGCGCCGCAGGGACGGCGCCCGGGTGATCCAGTTGGCCTCGGGCTGCATGCCGATGATCTCGGAGTGGGCGTGCTGGGCGATCTGCCGGACCAGTGTGGCGCGGTAGGCGTCAGGCATCCAGTCGCGCGGCTCGATGCGCTCGTCGGCGGCCACGGCGGCATCGAACACCGCCTCCAGCCGCCCAGCCTCCGGCGCAGTCGTCGTCATGCCGTGCCCCCTCGCTCGCTTCTGCGGATGCTCCCTACCGACCGATCGTTCGGTTCAATGGTGGATCGAGGCCCAGGCACTGTCAAGCCTGTGGATAACCCCGGGCCGCTGTGCCTCGTGAGGCGTCGTCGGTACCGTTCGGGTGCACGCCGGGCCCACCCGGCGCTGCACGGCACATCGGAGCAGGACGCGGAACGGGGCGGGTCATGGAGAGGGACGGGCGCGAACACGCCGGCGGCGACGCCGGGCAGGACGCCGGGCTGGAGGGCCTGTCCGTGCCGTCCCGCATCGTCGTCGCGGGCGGCGTGGCGTTGGTGGGACTGGCCGCCGCGATCCATCTGGCGATGGTGTTCCTGCACGTCGCACCGTCGAACACCGTCAGCAAGCAGCACGCGGCGGCGATCGACGACTACGTCTACCCGGAGTTCGAACAGAACTGGAAGTTCTTCGCCCCCAACCCCCTCCAGCAGAACGTCGCCGTCCAGGCCCGCGCCGAACTGCGCGGCGCCGACGGCCGGACGAGCGTCACCCCCTGGACGGACCTGTCGGCCCGGGACGGCGCCGGCATACTCCACAACCCCTTCCCCAGCCACACGCAGCAGAACGAACTCCGCCGCGCCTGGGACTTCTACACCAGCACGCACGACGCCCGTGAGCAGCCCGCCGGCCTGCGCGGCCGCCTCTCCGAGCAGTACGTGCGCCGCCTGGTCTTCTCCCGGCTGGGTGCCGCGCAGAACGGCCGCCCGGTCGACCGGATACAGGTGCGCTCGATGACCACGGCCATCGCCCCTCCGCCGTGGAGCGACGAGAAGGTGGACACCAAGCCGGTCTACCGCATGCTGGACTGGTGGCCCGTCACCACCGCCGACCGCGCCGAGGTGACGACCCGATGACGGCCTCGCTCACGCGCGGGCTCACCCGCGTCACCGGCTCCTCCCTGGGCCCCTACCAGACGGCCGTCATCCGCATCGGCCTCTCCTTCGTCTGGCTCTGCTACCTGCTGCGCGAGTGGCCCCACCGCCGCGAGCTCTACGGACCCGACGCCCCCTGGAGCTGGGGGATGGCCGAGCAGCTGACCGGCGACAACCACGCCTTCACGCCGCTGATGTGGTCCGACAGTCCGGTGTGGTTCGAGGCCGTCTACGTGCTGGCCATGGTCTCCAGCGCCCTCCTGATGCTCGGGTGGCGCACCAGGACCATGTCCGTGCTCTCCATGCTCGGCGTGCTGTCGCTGCAGAACCGCAGCGTCTTCATCGGGGACGGCGGTGACAACGTCATCCACCTGATGGCGCTCTACACCGTGCTCACCCGCTGCGGGCAGGTCTGGTCCCTGGACGCGCGGCGCGCCGCGCGCCGGGACGGGGACGGCCGCGGCCCGGTGGACGTGCCCGGCATCGCGCTGTGGACGGTGTGCGGGCTCGCGCTCGCCGTCACGCAGGGGCTGGGCGTCGCCGGGATGGCGTGGACGAACCACGGACCGCTGCCTGGCCTGGGCTGGGCCGCTGCCCTGTGGGGGCTGTGGCTCGTCCACGGACTGTGGTGGGCGGCGGGGCGCTACGCCCCGGGCGAGCCCCGTGCGGTGCTGAACGTGCTGGGCCATCTCGCGCACAACGCCGCCCTCCTGGTGATCATGGTGGAGGTCTGCCTGATCTATGCGACGGCCGGCTGGTACAAGATCCAGGGCTCGCGCTGGCAGGACGGCACCGCGCTCTACTACCCCCTGCACATCGACTACTTCTCGCCCTGGCCCGGTCTGTCGCACGCCCTGGCGGTGAGCGGGACGGTCGTGATGCTGCTCAGCTACGGGACGGTGGCGGCGCAGGTCGCGTTCCCGTTCACGCTGATGAACCGGCGGGCGAAGAACGTGCTGCTGGTGGTGATGATGGTCGAGCACGTGGGGATCGCCGTCCTGATGGGCCTGCCGTTCTTCTCGCTGGCGATGGTCGTGGCCGACGCCATATTCCTGCCGACCTCCTTCCTGCAGCGGCTGGGGGCGTTCGTCGCACGGGCCCTGCCCCGGACCCGCTCCTTCTCCGGCTCCGGGCCAAAGCTCCTCCCCGCCCCCCGGTCCGCCGGTGCCGGGCAGCCCGGCCTGGTGCGGGAACAGGGACCGTAGGCTGGGGCAATGACCCAGGACGATGCCGGCGCCGCCGTGCTGCGCGCATGGGGTGCCGCGGCACCCGACGCCGTGCTGCTCGACGGCTTTCACGCACTCAAGCACGCCCTGCGCTTCGGGGCGCGCGTCGGGCCGGCCGTCACCAGCGACAAGGCGGCCGCGCTGGCGCTGGCGGCGGAGCTGGCGGACGACCTGACGGACGTGCTGCGCGAGCTGCTGGTGGAGGTGCCCGCGCAGGCGCTGCGCGAGCTCGTGCCCAGGGTCCACCCCACCGGCGTGGCCGCGCTCGCCGCCCGCCGCGACCGGCAGGCCAACCTCGACGCCATGGCGCAGCTGCCCCGCACGTCGCCCGTGGTCGTCCTGGACAACCCCCGCAACCTCGGCAACGTCGGCGCCGTGATCCGCCTCGCCGCCGGCTTCGGTGCCACGGGCGTGGTCACCACCGGCGACCTCGATCCGTGGCACCCCAATGCCGTGCGGTCCGGAGCCGGGCTCCACTACGCCACGGCCGTCGAGCGGCTGCCCCTGGAGGAGCTGCCGCCCGGCCCGCTGTACGTCCTGGACCCGGAGGGGGAGGACATCAGGTCCCTGGCCGTACCCGACGACGCGCTGATCGCCTTCGGCTCCGAGCGGCACGGCATCTCGCCGGAGCTGCGGGCGAGGGCGACCCGGCTGGTCGCCCTGCCCATGCGGCCCCAGGTGTCCAGCTACAACCTCGCCACCAGCGTCGCCATGACGCTCTTCCACTGGGGCGGGCCGGCACCCGCCTGACGACGGTGTCAGGCAGGGCGGCGCACCTCGACCGTGCGGAACCGGCTCGCGACGAACGCCCCGTCGCACAGCGCCGCATTGGCGGCGGGGTTGCCGCCCGTGCCGTGGAAGTCGGAGAACGCGGCCGTCTGGTTGACGTACACGCCGCCCGTCAGGTTGAGGGAGAGCTGGGCGCACTCCTCCAGGCACGCCTCCTCGATCAGCCGCTCGACGTCCGGCGACGTGGTGTACGCGCCGACCGTCATCGCCCCCTTCTCCCGGACCGTGCGGCGCAGCAGCTCCACGGCGTCGGCGGCGGAGTCGACGGCCACCGCGAAGGCCACCGGGCCGAAGCACTCCGAGAAGTAGGCCGCTTCGGCGTCCGGCTTGGCGCCGTCGAGCTTGACGATCACGGGCGTGCGGACCGTGGCACCGGGGAAGTCGGGGTTCGCCACGGACCGGGAGGCGAGGGCCACCTCGCCCAGCTGGGCGGCGGCGTCGATGCGGGCGCCGACCTGGTCGTTGACGATGGCGCCGAGCAGGGCGTTGGCCCGGGCGTCGTCGCCCAGCAGCTTCTCCACGGCGGTGGCCAGGTCGGCGACGACCTCGTCGTACGACTTGTGCCCGGCGTCGGTGCCGATGCCCTCGCGCGGGACCAGCAGGTTCTGCGGGGTGGTGCACATCTGGCCGCTGTACAGGGACAGGGAGAAGGCCAGGTTGGAGAGCATGCCCTTGTAGTCGTCGGTCGAGTCGACGACGACCGTGTTGACGCCGGCCTTCTCCGTGAAGACCTGGGCCTGGCGGGCGTTCGTCTCCAGCCAGTCGCCGAAGGCGGTGGAGCCGGTGTAGTCGATGATGCGGATCTCCGGGCGCACCGCCAGGGCCTTGGCGATGCCCTCGCCGTCGCGCTCGGCGGCCAGGGCGACGAGGTCGGGGGAGAAGCCGGCCTCGGCCAGTACCTCGCGGGCGATGCGCACGCTCAGCGCGAGCGGCAGCACCGCGCGCGGGTGCGGCTTGACCAGCACGGCGTTGCCCGTGGCGAGCGAGGCGAACAGGCCCGGGTAGCCGTTCCACGTGGGGAAGGTGTTGCAGCCGATGAGCAGTGAGACGCCGCGCGGTACGGCGGTGAACTCCTTCTTCAGCTCCAGGGGGTCGCGCTTGCCCTGCGGCTTGGACCACTGCGCGGAGCCGGGCACGGCCGCCTGGGCGGCGTAGGCGTAGGCCACGGCCTCCAGGCCGCGGTCCTGGGCGTGCGGCCCGCCGGCCTGGAACGCCATCATGAACGCCTGGCCGCTGGTGTGCATGACCGTGTGGGCGATCTCGTGCGTACGGGCGTTGATGCGCGCGAGGATCTCCAGACAGACCGCGGCCCGTGCCTTCGGCCCGGCCTCGCGCCACGCGGGCACGGCCGCGCGCAGGGCCGGCAGCAGGACATCGATGTCGGCGTGCGGATACTCCACGCCGAGCTCCAGGCCGTAGGGCGAGGACTCGGTGGCCGACCAGCCGTCGGTGCCCGGCTGGTCCAGCTCGAAGCGCCGGCCGCGCAGCGCGTCGAAGGCGGCCTGTCCCTCGGCGGCGTCCAGGCTGCCGGGCACGCCCTGGCCGTCGGCGCCGTATGCCTTGGGGTGCTCGGGGTACGGCGACCAGTAGGCGCGTGAACGGATGGCGTCCAGGGCCTGGTCGAGCGTGGGCAGGTGCTTCTCGATCAACTGGGCGGTGGTGAGTCCGGCGGTCACGTCTGACCAACTCCTCGTCGAGCGGGGCTCTGACAGTGCGACTGGGGCGACTGGGGGCGACTGGGGGCGACAGGATCGGGCGACTGCGTTCGGGGGACGGGAACATCCCCGATGGATACAGTAACCGAACGATCGGTCGGGACAAGGGGGCCCGGCAAAGCTGTGGACAACTCATCGGGGAGGATCACAGACATGACCCCAATCGACCCGTCCCGCACCGTCGCCGTCGTCGGCACGGGCACCATGGGACAGGGAATCGCCCAGGTCGCCCTGGCCGCGGGGCACCCCGTGCGGCTGTACGACGCCGCCCCCGGCCGGGCGGCGGAGGCGGCCCGGGCCCTCGCCGGCCGCCTCGGCCGGCTCGTGGACAAGGGCAGGCTCGACGCGGCCGACCGGGACGCGGCACTCGCCCGCCTGCGCCCTGCCGCACAGCTGACCGAACTCGCCGACTCCGCGCTCGTCATCGAGGCGATTCTCGAACAACTCGACGCCAAGCAGAAGCTGTTCGGTGAGCTGGAATCGGTCGTCCCCGACGACTGCCTGCTGGCCACCAACACCTCCTCGCTGTCCGTGACCGCCGTCGCGGGCGCCCTCCGCCGGCCCGAGCGCTTCGTCGGCCTGCACTTCTTCAACCCCGCCCCCCTGCTGCCGCTCGTGGAGGTCGTCCGCGGCCACGCCACGGACCAGGCGGCCGCCGAGCGGGCCCGCGCCACCGTGACCGCCTGGGGCAAGACGCCCGTGAGCTGCGCCGACACCCCGGGCTTCCTCGTCAACCGGATCGCCCGGCCCTTCTACGCCGAGGCGTTCCGGCTCCACGAGGAGCAGGTCGCCGACCCCGCCACCATCGACGCCGTGCTGCGGGAGAGCGGCGGCTTCGCGATGGGACCGTTCGAGCTCACCGACCTCATCGGCCAGGACGTGAACAACGCCGTCACCCGTTCGGTGTACGAGGCGTTCTTCCACGCCCCGAAGTTCACGCCGTCGCTCGCCCAGCAGCGGCTCGTGGAGGCCGGGCTGCTCGGCCGCAAGACGGGCCGCGGCTGGTACGACCACGGCGAGGGCGCCGAGCGCCCCGAGCCGCACACGGCCGGGCCCTGCCGGGCGCCCGGGGCGATCGGGCACAGCCTGCGGCTGTCCGGGCCCGCCGCCGTCCTGCCGCGGATGATCGAGGAAGCGGGCATCAAGGTCACCCGGGAGGGCGGCGAGGACGTCTTCGACGGCTGCCTCGTCCTGCCGGGCGGCACCCGGCTGGCCCTGGCCGACGGCCAGGGGCCCACCAACGCCGCCTACCTGGGGCCGCGCATCGACTTCGACCTGGCCCTGGACTACCGCACCTGCACCCGCATCGCCCTCGCCCCCTCGGCGACCGCGCCCCGGGAGGACGTCGAGGCGGCCATCGGCCTGTTCCAGGCCCTCGGCAAGAAGGTCAGCGTCATCGGGGACGCCCCCGGCATGATCGTCGCCCGGACGGTCGCCCTGCTCGTGGACTTCGCCGAGGACGCCGCGGGCCGGGGCGTGGCGAGCCGCGAGGACATCGACACCGCCATGCGCGCAGGCGTGAACTACCCCCGCGGCCCCCTGGAGTGGGCCCGCGAGCTGGACACCGACTGGCTCGACCAGTTCCTGCGGAACATGGACCACGAGTACCCGGGCGGCCGCTACGCCGCCTGCCAGCCCCTCCGCCGCCGTGCGGCCGTCAAGGAGAGCCTGCTGTAATCATGACCATGGCCAAGCGCGACACCTACACGCCCGAATCGCTGCTCGCGGTCGCCGTCAAGGTGTTCAACGAGCGGGGCTACGACGGCACCTCCATGGAGCACCTCTCCAAGGCGGCCGGCATCTCCAAGTCCTCGATCTACCACCACGTCAAGGGCAAGGAGGAGCTGCTCCGGCTCGCGATAAGCCGCGCGCTGGACGGGCTCTTCGCCGTGCTCGGGGAGCCGGGCGCCACCGGCGGGCCCGCGATCGACCGGCTCGAATACGTCACCCGGCGCACGGTCGAGGTGCTGATGGCCGAGCTGCCCTACGTGACGCTGCTGCTGCGGGTGCGGGGCAACACGGACACCGAGCGCTGGGCGATGGAGCGGCGCCGCGAGTTCGACCACCAGGTCGCCGAGCTGCTGAAGGAGGCCGCCTGCGAGGGTGACCTCCGGGAGGACGTGGACATCCGGCTGGCGACCCGGCTGCTCTTCGGAATGATCAATTCCATCGTGGAGTGGTACCGGCCGGAGCGCGGTGGTGCCGCCACCAGCGCCGAGGTGGCCGACGCCGTCGTCCACACCGCCTTCGCCGGCCTGCGCACCTACAGCCAGCGGCCTCCCGGCCGCCGGCTTCCCGGCTAGCGGCCTTCGTCGAGGGGGCGGTCCTCCTTGAGGTCCGTCTCCTCGAAGACCAGCAGCGTGCGGGTGCTCAGCACCTCTTCGATGGCCTGGATGCGGGTGAGGACGAGCTCGCGCAGGGCTCGGTTGTCCTTGGTGTGGACGAGCATCAGGACGTCGAAATCCCCGCTGACCAGGGCGATGTGGGCCACCCCGGGCAGCCCGCGGAGCTCCTCGCGGACCGTGCGCCAGGAGTTCTGGACGATCTTCATCGTGATGTAGGCGGACGCGCCGTGCCCGGCCCGTTCCTGATCGATGCGGGCACCGAAGCCCTTGATCACGCCGTCGTCGATGAGCCGGTTGATCCGGGCGTAGGCGTTGGCGCGCGAGACGTGCACACGCTCGGCCACCGAGCGTATCGAGGCGCGTCCGTCGCTCTGGAGCATCCGCAGGATCGAGCGGTCGATGTCGTCCAGTGGGCGGGCAGCCGGTCTGCCGCCCGATGTGGCCATCTGTTCGTCCGGCATCCCGCCATGCCTCCCCTTCATGGACGTCCTGTTCATATCTCAAGTTGTGGAGAACCGTTTGTCCACAGGCTCGGGCCGCCTGTAGCCAAAAAGTGCCGACGACCGAACAATCGGTAGGGAGAGCGCAGGACGCTTTCCGGTCAAGCTCGTCCCAAGAGGAGGTGCTCGTCATGACGGTTCTGGAGCAGCCCGGGTCGTACCGGCCCATCCCGCCCCCGGCCTGGCAACCCCGTACCGACCCCGCCCCGCTGCTGCCCGACGCGGAGCCGTACCGCCTGCTGGGCACCCCCGCCGCGAAGCGGCTCGATCCGGCCCTCCTGCGGAGGCTGTACGGGCAGCTCGTGCGCGGCCGCCGGTACAACACCCAGGCCACGGCACTGACCCGCCAGGGCCGGCTGGCCGTCTACCCCTCCTCCACCGGGCAGGAGGCGTGCGAGGTCGCCGCCGCGCTGGCGCTGGAGGAGCGGGACTGGCTCTTCCCCAGCTACCGCGACACCCTCGCGGCCGTCGTGCGCGGCCTGGACCCCGTGCAGGCACTGACCCTGCTGCGCGGTGACTGGCACACCGGCTACGACCCCCACGAGCACCGCGTCGCCCCGCTGTGCACCCCGCTGGCCACCCAGCTCCCGCACGCCGTGGGGCTCGCCCACGCGGCCCGGCTCAAGGGCGACGACGTCGTCGCGCTCGCCATGGTCGGCGACGGCGGCACCAGCGAGGGCGACTTCCACGAGGCCCTGAACTTCGCCGCCGTCTGGCGGGCACCGGTCGTCTTCTTCGTCCAGAACAACGGCTTCGCCATCTCCGTACCGCTCGCCAAGCAGACCGCCGCGCCCTCGCTCGCCCACAAGGCCGTCGGTTACGGCATGCCCGGCCGGCTCGTCGACGGCAACGACGCGGCCGCCGTGCACGAGGTCCTCTCCGAGGCCGTGCACCGCGCCCGGGCCGGCGGCGGACCCACGCTGGTCGAGGCCGTCACCTACCGCATCGACGCCCACACCAACGCCGACGACGCCACCCGCTACCGCAGCGACGCCGAGGTCGAGACCTGGCGGGCGCACGACCCGATCGCCCTGCTGGAGCGGGAGCTCACGCGTCGCAAGCTGCTGGACGATGCCGCGATACAGGCCGAACGGGACGCCGCCGAGCGGATGGCCGCCGATCTGCGCGAGCGAATGAACCAGGACCCCGCGCTCGACCCGATGGAACTGTTCACACATGTTTACGCCGAACAGACTGCCCAACTGCGCGAGCAGGCAGCACAATTGCGTGCTGAGCTGACTGCTGCGGGGGAGCTCCCGCGCCCCCTGGAGGGCGGCCCCCAGGAAGGAACGCAGCGATGACCACCGCGCCCGTCGAGACCGGCCGCAAGCCCGCCACCATGGCGCAGGCGCTGGTCCGGGCGTTGCGCGACGCCATGGCCGACGACCCGGCCGTGCACGTCCTCGGCGAGGACGTCGGCACCCTGGGCGGCGTCTTCCGGGTGACCGACGGACTGGCCAAGGAGTTCGGCGAGGACCGCTGCACGGACACGCCCCTGGCCGAGGCGGGCATCCTCGGGACGGCCGTGGGCATGGCCATGTACGGGCTGCGGCCCGTGGTGGAGATGCAGTTCGACGCCTTCGCCTATCCCGCCTTCGAGCAGCTCATCAGCCACGTCGCCCGCATGCGCAACCGCACCCGCGGTGCGATGCCCATGCCCATCACCGTCCGCGTGCCCTACGGCGGCGGCATCGGCGGCGTGGAGCACCACAGCGACTCCTCCGAGGCGTACTACCTGGCCACGCCGGGGCTCCACGTCGTCGCCCCGGCGACCGTCGCCGACGCCTACGGCCTGCTGCGCGCCGCGATCGCCTCCGACGACCCGGTGATCTTCCTGGAGCCCAAGCGGCTGTACTGGTCGAAGGCCGACTGGGACGCCGAGCGGCCGGAGCAGGTGCCGGGCATCGGCCGGGCGGTCGTGCGCCGGCCGGGCACGTCCGCGACGCTCATCACCTACGGGCCCTCCGTGCCCGTGTGCATGGAGGCGGCCGAGGCGGCCACGGCGGAGGGCTGGGACCTGGAGGTCGTCGACCTCCGGTCGCTGGTGCCCTTCGACGAGGAGACCGTCTGCGCGTCCGTGCGCCGGACCGGCCGGGCCGTGGTGGTGCACGAGTCGACGGGCTTCGGCGGCCCGGGCGGAGAGATCGCGGCCCGCGTCACCGAGCGCTGCTTCCACCACCTGGAGGCCCCGGTCCTGCGGGTGGCGGGCTTCGACATCCCCTACCCGCCGCCGATGCTGGAAAAGCACCACCTGCCGGGGGTGGACCGGGTCCTGGACGCGGTGGCGCGGCTGCAGTGGGAAGCGGAATGGACCTCTGAAGGCGACGGCAACGCATACGAGAGTGGTGCGCTCTGATGGCGGTGGTGCGCGAGTTCACGCTGCCCGACCTCGGTGAAGGACTCACGGAGGCGCAGGTGGTCCGCTGGATGGTGAACGTCGGCGACGTCGTCGCCGTCGACCAGCCGGTGGTCGAGGTCGAGACGGCGAAGGCCATGGTGGAGGTCCCCTGCCCCTACGGGGGCGTGGTGACCGCCCGCTTCGGCGAGGAGGGGACGGAGCTGCCCGTCGGCGCCCCGCTGCTGACGGTGGCGGTGGGGGAGCCGGCCGCGGTGCCGGATCCCGACGCGCCGGAGCCCGTCGCGACGGCTTCCGGTTCCGCGTCCGGCGGTGGGGACGAGGGATCGGGCAACGTGCTCGTCGGCTACGGCACGCAGGCGCCGGCGGCCCGGCGCCGCCGGGTCCGGCCGCAGGCCCGCGAGGCCGTGCGCTCCGCAGAGCGGGTGCCCGCGGCCACGTCCCTGGCGGTGATCTCCCCGCTCGTACGGCGCCTCGCACGGGAACGCGGCGTGGATCTGTCCCGGGTGCGCGGCAGCGGCCCGGAGGGGCTGATCACGCGCGCGGACGTCGAAGCGGCGGCGCACGAGGTGCACGCGGCGGGAGCGGTGTCCGGGGCGGCGGCGGTGTCCGTGGCTGCGGAGCGGACGTCGCCTGCGGGACAGGCGGTTTCCGCAGCGGGGGCCGGGGCGACCGCCCGGACGGCGCGGCCCGGGCACCGGGCCGAGGCGGGCCGTCCCGGCCGCCGTGTGGCAGCCGGCCGGCAGACCGCCGACGGTCTGCGCGTACCACTGCGCGGGGTGCGCGGGGTGGTGGCCGACAAGCTCAGCCGCAGCCGCCGGGAGATCCCGGACGCGACGTGCTGGGTGGACGCGGACGCCACGGAGCTGATGGCCGCCCGCCGCGCCATGAACGTCTCCGGCGGGGCCAAGGTCTCCCTGCTGGCGCTGCTGGCGCGCATCTGCACGGCGGCGCTCGCGAAGTACCCCGAGCTCAACGCCACGGTGGACACCGAGGCCCGCGAGATCGTCACGCTGCCCGACGTCCACCTGGGCTTCGCGGCCCAGACCGATCGCGGCCTGGTCGTTCCCGTCGTGCGCGACGCGAACGCACGCAACGCCGTCGAGCTGTCGGTGGAGATGGCCCGGCTCACCGAGGCCGCACGGGCCGGCAAGCTCAGCCCGGCCGAGCTGACCGGCGGCACCTTCACCCTCAACAACTACGGGGTGTTCGGCGTCGACGGCTCCACGCCGATCATCAACCACCCCGAGGCGGCGATGCTCGGCGTCGGCCGAATAGCACCGAAGCCGTGGGTGCACCAAGGAGAGTTGGCGGTGCGGCAGGTGGTGCAGCTGTCCTTCACCTTCGACCACCGGGTGTGCGACGGCGGGGTCGCGGGCGGCTTCCTGCGGTACGTGGCCGACTGCGTCGAGCAGCCGGCGGTGCTGCTGCGGACGGTCTGAGGGGGCCCGCCCGGCCGGGCCCTCGCCTCTGCCGGGGGCTCGCCATACTCGACGCGTGACGGATACGGATTACGACGCGGTAGTGCTGGCCGGGGGTGCCGCCCGGCGACTGGGCGGGGCCGACAAGCCCGCGGTGCGGGTCGGCGGGCGGCCCCTGCTGGACCGGGTGCTGAGCGCCTGCGCCGGTGCCGGCAGGACGGTCGTCGTGGGGCCGCGCCGCCCCACGGTCCGGCCGGTGACCTGGACCCGGGAGGAGCCGCCGGGAGGCGGGCCGCTGGCCGGGCTGGCCGCCGGGTTGCGACACGTCGGGGCCGAGCGGGTGCTCGTGCTCTCCGCCGATCTGCCGTTCCTGGAGGCGGAGGCCGTCGGGGCGCTGCTGGAGGCCATCGGCGTGACGGGCGGCGAGGGGGCTGTGCTCACCGATGCCGGGGGGCGGGAGCAGCCGCTGGTCGCGGTGTACGGGGCGGAGCCGTTGCGGCGCGAGCTGGGGCTGCTCGTCGCCGAGCACGGCACGCTGAACGGACTGCCGCTGCGGCTGCTCACGAACGAGCTGGAGCTCGCCCGCCTCCACCACCTCACCGCCGCCTTCGACTGCGACACCTGGGAGGACATCGGCACGGCCCGTGCGCGCATCAGGGACGATGGGAGCGTGCTCGATGAATGGATCTCCGCGGTCAAGGCCGAGCTCGGCATCGAACTGGATGTCGACAGGGCCGGCCTTCTCGACCTCGCGCGCGATGCCGCGCACGGTGTGGCGCGCCCTGCCGCGCCCCTGACGACCTTCCTCGTCGGGTACGCGGCCGCCCAGCGCGGCGGCGGCCCGGAGGCCGTGGCCGAGGCGGCCCGCCGGGCCGGTGCGCTGGCCGCGCGGTGGGCGGAGGAGACGGACGCTGCGGCGGCCGGGCCTGCGTCTGGGGCTGCGCCTGCGTCTGGGGCTGACGAGTCGTCATGAGTGAGCGCGAGAACGACGCGGCGCTGGAGCGGGCGACGGATGAGGCGTTGGCGTTGCTGGCCGATTCGGGGTCTGCGTCGTCTGCGCCGTCTGCGCCGTCTGCGTCGTCCGGGCCGTCTGCGTCGTCCGGGCCGTCTGCGCGTGATGCGCGGGGCGTGCGGGAGGCGCGGGCGCCGCGTGACGGTTTCTCGTTCGACTTTGCGTCGGATCCGTTCGCCGGCGCGGCGGGGGGTGAGGGCTCGCGGGCGGTGCGGGAGGAGGAGCTGGACGTGCCGTTTGCGGGGGTGCGGTTCTTCGACACGATGCGTGGGGGTGGGGAGGATTCCCCCACCCCGCCCCTTCCCGAAACCGGGGCTTCGCCCCGGACCCCGAGGGGCGGGTGGGACGAGCTCCCCGGTGCCGGGTGCGGCGACGGGGCGGCGGTGGCGGCCGCCGCACGGCCGTGTGCCTGCGCCGATTCGGCGGAGCCTCCTGAGACGTCCCTTGGGCAGGGGACGCTCCAGCTGCCGGAGCCTGCCACGCTCTCCCGGCCCACACCGCGCCGCGCCCGCGGGCGAGCCACGGCCGGTGCGCTCCCGCCTTCGACTTCCGCGTCCGGCGCCCACAAGCCGGACGCCTCTGCGGGTATGCCCCAGCCTCCGGCTCCCGCTTCCGGCGCGTACGACCGGGGTGTCCTCGCCGGTGCTGCCGCGGCAGGTTCCGCATCCGGCGACCGCGAGCCCGGAGCCTCTGCCGGTGCGTTCGGCTCCCCGTCCCGCGCCCACGGCCCGAGTGCCTCTGCTGGTGTGCCCGGCTGCCCCGGTTCGGCAGCGGGTGACCCTGGGCTCGGCGTCGGTGCTGGGTCCTCCCCGTCTCGCCCCCACGGCCCGAGTGCCTCTGCCGGTGCGTCCGGCGGCTGCCCCGGTTCTGCGGCCGGTGATCCCGGGCCCGGCGTCGCTGCTGGGTCCGGTGCGGCCGGCTCCCCGTCCCGTCCCCACCGTCCCAGTGCCTCTGCCGGTTCCCCCGGTTCCACCGGTTCCGCCGACACACCGGACCCGGCCCGCAGCCGCCCGCAGCAGCCCTCTGCCCATCACAAGGCCCCCGCCCCCACCCCCCACGCGCAGCGGGCCGGCGGGGGAGAGCACCGTTCCCCTGCCGTCTCCTGGCCCGTTGCGCGGGCTCTGGCCGGGGAGGTCGGGGAGCGGCTTGTTGCTGCGCACTGCGGGGTCGCCGAGGCGTTGGGGCAGGCGTTGGCGGGTGTGGTGGTGGCGCTCACCGATCTGCCGGCGTTCGACACCTCCGCCATGGACGGGTGGGCCGTCGCCGGGCCCGGGCCCTGGCGGTTGCCGCACGGGGAGGAGCACGCCGGCATCCTCGCCGGGTGCCCCGACGTCCTGCCGCTCCGCGACGGCGAAGCCGTCCGCATCGCCACCGGCGCGCGCGTACCGCCCGGCGCGACCGCCGTGCTGCGCAGTGAGCACGGCACCGTCCGCCCGCAGGGCGAGCTGTACGCCAGCCGGCACCTCACGCAGGGCCAGGACATCCGGCCGCGTGGACAGGAGTGCCGGCGCGGCGACGAGTTGCTGCCCGCCGGCACCCTCGTCACGCCCGCCGTGCTCGGCCTCGTCTCCGCCGCGGGGTACGACCGGCTGCGCGTCGTCCCCCGCCCGCGCGTCGAGGTGCTCGTCCTCGGCGACGAACTCCTCCGCGAGGGGCTGCCGCACGACGGCCGCATCCGGGACGCGCTCGGTCCCCTGCTCGGGCCCTGGCTGCAGGCCCTCGGCGCCGAGCCCGTGGGCGTCCGGCGGCTGGGGGACGACGCCGCCGCGCTGCGGGCCGCGCTGGAGGCGTCGGACGCCGACGTCGTCCTCACCACGGGCGGCACGGCCGGCGGCCCGGTCGACCACGTCCACCCCACGCTGCACGGCCTCGGTGCCGAGCTGCTGGTAGACGGCGTCGCCGTCCGCCCCGGCCACCCGATGCTGCTCGCCCGCCTCGCGCCGGGACGGTACCTGGTCGGCCTGCCCGGCAATCCGCTCGCCGCCGTCGCCGGCCTGCTGACCCTCGCCGAGCCGCTGCTGCGGACCCTCTCCGGCCGCCCGGCCGCCGAGCGGTGGGGCGCCCGGCTCACCGAGGCCGCCCCCGGGCACGCCACCGACACCCGCCTGGTGCCGGTGGCCTACGAGGGCGGCGGCCGGGTCCGGCCGCTGCGCTTCCACGGCCCCGCCATGCTGCGCGGCATCGCGAGCGCCGACGCGCTGGCCGTCGTCCCGCCCGGTGGTGTGGACCACGGCGGCCGGGCCGAGCTCCTCGGCCTGCCCTGGCAGACGGGCCCCTGGCAGACCGGCCTTGCGGGAGGCGCCCGGTGATCCTCCCCAGCCACGACGCCGCGGCCCGCGACGGCCAGCACGAGCCCGACTTCCGGGTCCTGCTGCCCCGCTACACCGTGGCCCCGATACGGCAGGTCGGCCGGCGCCTGCTGATGGCGCTGCTGGTCATGGTCGCCACGGTGTTCATCGTCTACGCCGACCGCGGCGGCTACCACGACAACGCCGACGGCAGCGTGGACTTCCTCGACGCCGTCTACTACTCCACCGTCACCCTGTCCACCACCGGATACGGCGACATCGTCCCGCACAGCGACAGCGCCCGGCTGTCGAACATCCTGCTGGTGACGCCTCTCCGTGTCCTCTTCCTGATCATTCTGGTCGGCACCACGCTTGAGGTCCTCACCGAGCGCACCCGCGAGCAGTGGCGGCTGACCCGCTGGAGGTCCGCCTTGCGCGATCACACCGTCGTCGTCGGCTTCGGCACCAAGGGCCGGTCGGCCGTGCAGACCCTCTGCGCGGCGGCCGGCGGCACGGTGCGCGAGAAGCAGCGGATCATCGTCGTCGACCCCAACCCCAAGGTCGTCGAATCGGCCACGGCACACGGCTACGCGGGCGTCATCGGCGACGCGACCCGCAGCGACGTCCTGACGCGGGCCGAGGTCCAGAAGGCCCGTCAGATCATCGTGGCCACGCAGCGCGACGACACCGCCGTGCTCGTCACCCTCACCGCCCGTCAGCTCAACCGCACCGCGAAGATCGTGGCGGCCGTGCGGGAGGAGGAGAACGCCCCGCTGCTGCGGCAGTCCGGCGCCGACGCGGTCATCACGAGCGCCAGCGCGGCCGGCCGGCTGCTGGGCCTGTCCGTGCTCAGTCCCAGCGCCGGCACGGTCATGGAGGACCTCATCCAGCAGGGCAGCGGCCTCGACATCGTCGAACGGCCCGTGGTCAAGGCCGAGGTGGGGCGCGGCGTGCGGGACACCGACGACCTCGTCGTCTCCGTCCTGCGCGGGCACCGCCTGCTCGGCTACGACGACCCCGAGGCGAGCCCCCTCAAGGCCACCGACCGCCTGATCACGATCGTGCGGGCCCGCCCGCCCGCCGAGGGGTAGGCACGGGCGCGGGGCCCCGGCGGAAACCCGCCGCCGTGCAAGGGCGCCCCCGTCAAGGGCTGCGGCGGCGGCCCCCGCGAAGTAGCCTCGCGTCCATGCATGCGATCACCATTCCCGTACCCGGCGGACCCGAGGCACTGGTCTGGGCCGAGGTTCCCGACCCCGCGCCGGGCGAGGGCGAGGTCCTGGTCGAGGTCGTGGCGGCCGGCGTCAACCGTGCCGACCTCCTGCAGCGGCAGGGCTTCTACGACCCGCCGCCCGGCGCCTCCCCGTACCCCGGCCTGGAGGTCTCCGGCCGCGTCGTGGAGCTCGGCCCCGGAGTGAGCGGATGGGCCGTCGGCGACGAGGTGTGCGCACTGCTGGCGGGCGGCGGCTACGCGGAGAAAGTCTGCGTGCCGGCGGGGCAGTTGCTGCCCGTTCCCGACGGCGTGGACCTCGTCGAGGCCGCGGCCCTGCCCGAGGTGACCGCCACGGTCTGGTCGAACGTGTTCATGGTGGCCCACCTGCGGCCCGGCGAGACGTTCCTGGTGCACGGCGGCGGCAGCGGCATCGGCACCATGGCCGTGCAGCTCGCCAAGGCCGTCGGCGCGCGCGTCGCCGTCACGGCGGGCGGTGCGCAGAAGCTGGAGCGCTGCCGGGAGCTGGGCGCGGACATCCTCATCGACTACCGCGAGCAGGACTTCGTCGAAGAGCTGCACAAGGTGACGGGCGGCGTCGGCGCGGACGTCATCCTCGACATCATCGGCGCCCAGTACTTGCAGCGGAACATCGACGCCCTCGCCGTCAACGGCCGGCTGGCCGTCATCGGCCTCCAGGGCGGCCGCAAGGGCGAACTCGACCTCGGCAAGCTGCTCGCCAAGCGGGCCGCCGTGACGGCGACCTCGCTGCGCGGCCGGCCGCTGGCCGAGAAGGCCGCCATCGTGGCGGCGGTGCGCGAGCACGTCTGGCCGCTCATCGCGGGCGGGCGCGTACGGGCGGTCGTCGACCGCACCCTGTCGATGGAGGAGGCGGCCACCGCGCACCGGGTCGTCGAGGACAGCACGCACGTCGGCAAGGTGCTGCTCACCAACTGACCGCAGGCACGGCGCCCGTAGCGCGGCGTCACCCGAATCCGCCGCCCAGCGCGCCCCCCGGCACGGGGCGTGTGAGGGTGGAGGTGTCCGTAGGGGGGCGCCTCGTGCGGAGGGTGGCGCCATGGGCGGTGGATCGCGGACCGCGGCCGTGTTCGGCCTGGCGGTCTCGGCAGCGCTGATATCCGCGTGGCCGGCGTGGGCCGGGGAACCGGAGCCCACGTCCGCACCGCCCTCGGTGCCCGTGACGGCCACGACCTCCACCACGGTCTTCCCCTCCGCGCCGCCCACCCCCGGCGCCGGCCGGCTGGCCGGGACGGTCGCGGGGGAAGGGCGCAGACACCCCGGCCGGGAGAGCGACGACGAGACCCGCTCCGACCGGGAGGACGCCGGCCTGCCGCCACGACCGGCCGCCCCGCGCGCACCCTCGGTCTCGCCGGCCCCGCGCCCGCCCGGCGGAGCGGCGCCCGCCCGCCAGCCCGCCCGTGAACGCGCCCGTGAGCCCGTCCGGGACCCCGCGCACCGGGCGGACCCGGCCGACCGGGTGATACGGGTGCTCCCGCTGGGCACCGGGATGGCCCTGACGGGCCTGGGGCTCGGCTTCCTCGCACTGCGCCTGCGCCGCCGCTAGGCGGACGAACGGGGGCGCCCGCCCGCCGTCACGCCCCCCTCTACCGGCGTACGCCCCGAAAATATGTGCGCCCCTGCGCGCCCCTGTGGTGGATCAGACGTGTACGGGGGCATCACCAGGGGGAAATCACCTGTGCGAGAGAATGGCGGCATGGATATGCCGAGGAATGAACGGTCGCAGGAGAGCCCGCACGTCCTGGTCGTAGGGCCGGACGGCATGGCTCTCGGCAGCGCCAGCCCCGGCGGCGGGGAGGGCGACGACGAGTCGCGCGAGGTCCCGGTGACGGAGATGGTGGAACAGCCCGCCAAGGTCATGCGCATCGGCAGCATGATCAAGCAGCTGCTGGAGGAAGTGCGCGCCGCGCCTCTGGACGAGGCGAGCCGCGTCCGGCTCAAGGAGATCCACCACAGCTCCGTCAGGGAGCTGGAGGACGGTCTGGCGCCCGAGCTGGTGGAGGAGCTGGAGCGGCTGTCGCTGCCCTTCACCGACGAGACGATCCCCACCGAGGCCGAACTGCGCATCGCACAGGCCCAGTTGGTCGGATGGCTCGAAGGACTCTTCCACGGCATCCAGACCGCGCTGTTCGCCCAGCAGATGGCCGCCCGCGCCCAGTTGGAGCAGATGCGCCGCGCCCTGCCGGCCGGTGTGCTCTCCGACGACGAGCACGAGGGCCAGCAGCACGGCGGCGCGCGCTCGGGCCCGTACCTGTAGCCGGGAAGAGCTGCGGGAAGAGCTGCGGGAAGAGCTGTAAGAAGAGCTACGAGTAGAGCTGCGGGAAGAGCTGTAAGAAGAGCTACGAGCAGAGCTGCGAGCAGAGCTGCAAAGAAAGCTGCACGAAGGGCCGGTGGTCGCTCACGACCACCGGCCCTTCTGCTCGCTCTACGGGGTGCGCGTGTCCTACGAGGCCGACTGGCCCGTCGACACCGTCAGCACGAACTCGCCGTTCTTCGGGTCGAACGCGTCGCCCACCTCGGGCGACTGGGTCATCACGGTGCCCTTGCCCCACGTGTTCTCGTTCACCACGTCGACCCGGTACTTCCAGCCCGCGGCCTGCAGGCACTCCTTCACCGAGTCGAGGTAGATGTACTTGAAGTCCGGCGCGCTCTTCTTCGTCTTGTCGCGGTAGTTGTCGTACGCCTTGGTGCACTTCTCGCGGTCGACGGTCTTGGACTTGTCGCCTTCCTTGACCTTCGCCTGCGTGCCGCCGCCGGTGCCGCCCGCGGTGACG
Organism: Streptomyces cinnamoneus; assembly: GCF_014650495.1. GTDB lineage: Bacteria > Actinomycetota > Actinomycetes > Streptomycetales > Streptomycetaceae > Streptomyces > Streptomyces cinnamoneus. Next base: position 334,229 of record NZ_BMVB01000002.1, read on the forward strand.
CTGCCGCCGCCGCCCGGGGCCACCGAGGCCGAGGCGGAGGGCTTGTCGCCGCCGCCCTCGTCCTTCGACCCCTTGCCGTTGAGCGCGATGGCGGCGACCACGCCGATGACCGCGAGCACCGCGACGACGCCCGAGCCGATGACCACCGACCGGTTGCCCTTGCCGCCGCCGGAGCCGCCGGACCCGCCGGAGCCGCCCACGGGACCCGAGGCGGCCGCGTACGGCGCCGTCGGGGCGCCGCCGGCGCCCGGGCCGGTCTGGTAGGCCGGAGGAGGCGTCTGGTAGCCCTGCGGGCCGGGGGGCGGCGTCTGGGCGTAGCCGCCGCCGTAGGGGTTCTGGTACGGCGTCTGGACGCTCTGCGGGCCCGGGGCGGGGGCCTGGCTGTCCACGGGCGGGAAGACGGCCGAGCCGACGCCCGCGCCGCTGCGCGCCGGCGGACCGCCCGCGATGATGATCGGCGAGGGCGCGGCCTGGGCCGTGCCGGCCACCCGGGCGCACTCGTCGCGCATGGCCTCGGCGCTCGGGAAGCGCTCGTTCGGGTTCTTCTTCAGCGCGCGGGCGACCAGCGCGTCGACGGCCGGCGGGATGGACCGGTTGATCGTGGAGGGCGCGACCGGCTCCTCCTGGACGTGCGCGTAGGCGATGGCCAGCGGCGAGTCCGCGTCGAAGGGCAGCCGGCCGGTCAGCAGCTCGAAGAGCATGATGCCGACCGAGTACAGGTCGGAGCGGGCGTCGACGCCGCGGCCCAGGGCCTGCTCGGGCGAGAGGTACTGCGGGGTGCCGACGACCATGCCGGTCTGCGTCATCGACGTCACGCCGGACTGCATGGCGCGGGCGATGCCGAAGTCCATGACCTTGACCACGTTGCGCTTGGTCATCATCACGTTGCCGGGCTTGATGTCGCGGTGGACCAGGCCCATCTCGTGGCTGACCTCGAGCGCCGCCAGGACATCGGCTGTGATCTTGAGCGCCTTGTCGGCGGGCATCGCGCCGTACTGGGCGACGTCCGCGTCGAGCACGGAGCGCAGCGGCTGGCCCTCGACGTACTCCATGACGATGTACGGCATCGTCGATCCGTCGAGGTCGTCCTCGCCCGTGTCGAACACCGAGACGATGTTGGTGTGCGTGAGCTTGGCCACCGACTGGGCCTCGCGGCGGAAGCGCTCGCGGAAGGACGCCTCACGGCCGAGCTCGGTGTGCAGGGTCTTGATGGCGACGTGCCGGTCCAGCACCGAGTCGTAGGCCAGGTGCACGGAGGCCATGCCGCCCTCGCCGAGCAGGTCGCGCAGCTGGTAGCGGCCGCCGCCCACAGCTCGTCCCGCGTAGCGGCCCTGCGCGCCGTCCTGGCTCATGGTGTTACTTCCCCCTCGGCGCACTGCCTGGCGTATCGACCCGGCCACAGGCCCGATCCGGCTGTTCTTCGACGTATCCCGGCCAAGTCTGCCCCAGGCAACGGGCACGTCAAGCCGCGTGCCCGTTCCGTGACCGGATGCGCGACAAGGTGTCACGGGATTTGCCTTGCTCGTACCGGTACGGGTTTGATAGCCGGTCCATCCCGGACCGGCGCACGGTGCAAAGCCTGTAGCGTGCCCTAGCGGAAGACCGTTTTCCCGCGCTTCGCTTCTCACGCGAAAGCGAAGCGGAGCGGACCACACACGACGGCGAGGACTGATGGCACAGACGCAGAGCGCCCAGGGTCCGTCCGACCCTGACGCCAACGGGGGCGGTATGCCCGATGTGCCTGAAATGTGGGGTAACGGCGGACTGGTCGGCGACGGCCGCTACCGCCTGACCCACCGCCTGGGCCGCGGCGGCATGGCCGAGGTCTTCGCCGCCGAGGACGTACGGCTCGGCCGGACGGTCGCGGTCAAGCTGCTGCGCGCCGACCTCGCCGAGGACCCGGTCTCCAAGGCCCGCTTCACCCGCGAGGCACAGTCGGTCGCCGGCCTGAACCACCACGCCGTCGTCGCCGTCTACGACTCCGGCGAGGACACCGTCGGCCGCAACGTCGTGCCGTACATCGTCATGGAGCTGGTCGAAGGCCGCACCATCCGCGACCTGCTGCTCAATGCCGACGCCCCGCCGCCGGAGCAGGCGCTGATCATCGTCTCGGGCGTGCTGGAGGCGCTGGCCTACAGCCACCAGCACGGCATCGTGCACCGCGACATCAAGCCCGCCAACGTGATCATCACCAACACGGGCGCGGTCAAGGTCATGGACTTCGGCATCGCCCGTGCCCTGCACGGCGCGGCGTCCACCATGACCCAGACCGGCATGGTCATGGGCACGCCGCAGTACCTCTCCCCGGAGCAGGCGCTCGGCAAGACCGTCGACGCCCGTTCGGACCTCTACGCGACCGGCTGCCTGCTGTACGAACTGCTCGCGCTGCGTCCGCCGTTCACCGGCGAGACCCCGCTGTCGGTGGTCTACCAGCACGTCCAGGACACCCCCGTGGCGCCCTCCCAGGTGCTGGAGACGGTGCCGCCGGAGCTGGACGGGCTCGTCATGCGTTCCCTCGCCAAGGACCCGGACGACCGGTTCCAGAGCGCCGAGGAGATGCGCGGGCTGGTCCAGTACGCGCTGCAGATGCTGCACGACGCCGGCAGCCACACGGGCGTGTGGAACACCGGCCCGATCGAGCACGCCACCGCCTCCACCCAGGTCCTGGGCGGCATGGGCATGGGCGGCGGCATGGGCGCCACCACGGCCATGCAGCACCCGCAGCACGGCTCCACCTCGCAGCAGCCGATCCTGCCCCGCCGGGGCGGCGACGACGGCGGCTTCGACGGCTACAACGGCGGCCGCGGCCCGGGCGGCGGCGGCAAGAGCAAGCTGTGGCTGATCGCCGCGCTCGCGGTGGTCGCGGTCGTGGCGGGCATCGCGTTCATGATCAAGCAGCAGGACGCGGGCAAGGTCAACGACCACAAGACGACCGACAAGCAGTCGTCCAGCCCCAAGGCGCCCAGCCCCAACGCGAGCAAGAACCCGCCGAAGCACACCGGCCCCACCGGCGGCACGGGCAGCACGGGCAACACGGGCAACGAGGACGACGGCTGGACCACGCCGGAGCGGTCCCACGAGCCGTCCGGCGACTGGAACAGCCGCCCGTCCAAGGGCCCGAGCACGGGCCCGACGGGCGAGGCGACGCCTCCGACGAAGCCGTCGAACCAGCCGACCACCCCGGTCACGGACGACCCGAAGAACCCCACGGGCGGCCCGGCCAGCCCCGGCGCCAACGCCGGTGGCAACACCAGCATGGGCACCGCGGGCTGAGGCCCGCCCGCCCGCACCACCTGAGCGCGTCCGGTCCTTCCGGGCGCGCTCAGTCCGTGAAGGCGGCGCGCACGGACTCGTACGCGCGCGTCCACCACACGGCCAGCGCCGCCGACGCGGGGAAGCCCGGGTCGGCGCGGTGGTCGCCGAGCTGGTAGCGCCAGCGCAGCATCCAGAAGTCGTTGAGCCGCTCCCACCACACCCGGTGCACGGCCGCGGCCAGCTCGGCCGCGTCGGCGCCGGTCGCGCGGCGGTAGGCGCGGGAGTACGGCCGTATCTTCGCCAGGTCCAGCGTGCCGTCCGGCTTCAGGAAGAAGATCACCGCGGCCCGTACGGCCTCCTCCGCCCGCGGCTGGACCCCGAGCCGGTCCCAGTCGACGATCGCGGCGGGCTCGCCGCCCCGGTAGAGCAGGTTGAGCGGGTGGAAGTCGCCGTGCACCCAGCCGCGGGCGGGGGTGGCCGCGGCGGGCGGGCGGCGGTGGGCGTGCCGCTCCAGCAGGGCGCGCCGTTCCACGAGGCGGTGCTCGGCCAGCTCGTCGAAGGTGTCGCGGGGGCGGTCCCTGACGAGGGCCAGGAGCTCCTCGATGAGGGTGAAGGTCTCCTCCGGGCGGGCGGCGGTGTCCGAGGCGCCCGACGGGCCCGCAGCGGCCCCTCCGGGCTCCTCCATGACCTCTTCCAGGCACGTGTGCACGTGGCCGAGGAGTGCGCCGAGGCGGCGGGACTGGGCCTCCGTGAGCTCGCCGCCGTCGCGGTGGCGGCCCTCGATCCAGGGGTGGAGGGCGTAGCAGCGGCCGCCGAGGACGGTCACGGTGGCGCCGTCGGCCGTGGGGACGGGCGGGGCGACGGGCAGGCCCATGGCGCCCAGGCGGCGGGTGACGTCGTGCTGGCGGGCGATGGCGTCCCGGTCGCCGTCCAGGTGGTGCTTGAGGAAGAAGCGGCCGCGGGTGGTGGAGAGGCGGTAGCCGCGGTTGAGGAGCCCCTCGGTCAGGGTGGCGCAGGCCACGGGTTCACCGGCGTCGTCGTAGCGGCCGAGGAGTGTGCACAGGGTGCCGAAGTCCGGTCCGGTGTCGACGGGGGCATCGGTGACAAGTGAGCGCGGCACGCCCCAAATGTTAATTCACGCAGAGTGTGCGGCTCGTCGCGCGGGTACGCCCTCAAGGCGGTGCAGGGTGATGAACTGGGGTTCTATGCACAGGTATTCGGGAATGAAAGGGGCGTCGTCGGCGGAGTGCGGTGGGCGCCCGAAGCGTTCGAGTTCGTCCGGGCCGGGCCGGAAAAGGCGTGCCTGACCCACGAATTGCACGGTCCAGACGGATTCCTCGCCGTCGCGCCGCTCGGCCAGATTGTCGGCGCCGTAGGCCACCACGCTGCCGTCGCACGCCTGGGCATAGCCGAAGCCGCCGTGCAGCCGCAGCAGGACGCGCGGGGGCGGGCCCTCGACGACGACGTGCCGCGCCACGGTGACGAACGGCAGGGCGCGCATGCTGACGGAGATCCTGCCGTAAGGGGTGCCGCCGAGCAGTTCGAGCGCGCGGAATTCGTCATGGGACACGGTGGTCATGGGAACACTGTGCACTGCCGTCCCGCGGGCCCCGTAGGGGCGCCCGGCCCGGGTGCGGGGGACGTAAGTCCCCCTCCGGCCGCTCAGCGCTTCTCGGCCTGCAGCCGGGCGACGTACGCGGCGGCCTGGGAGCGGCGCTCCATGCCCAGCTTGGACAGCAGGCTGGAGACGTAATTCTTGATGGTCTTCTCGGCCAGGTGCAGCCGCTCGCCGATGGCGCGATTGGTCAGGCCCTCGCCGATGAGGTCCAGGATGCGGCGCTCCTGGTCGGTGAGGGAGGCGAGCCGGTCGTCGCCGCCGGTGGTCTTGCCGTCGCGCAGTCTCGCCAGGACGCGGGCGGTCGCCACGGGGTCCAGCAGGGATTTCCCGGCGGCCACGTCGCGGACGGCCGAGAGCAGCTCATTGCCGCGAATGGCCTTGAGGACATAGCCCGCGGCGCCCGCCATGATGGCGTCGAAGAGGGCTTCGTCGTCGGCGTAGGAGGTCAGCATCAGGCATTTGATGTTTTCGTCCTGCGAACGGATCTCACGGCATACTTCGACTCCGCTGCCATCCGGAAGGCGTACGTCCAGTACGGCGACGTCGGGCCGGGTGGCGGGAATGCGCACGAGTGCGTCCGCGGCGGTGCCGGCCTCGCCGACCACCTCGATGTCCTCCTCGACGGAGAGCATCTCGTGGACGCCGCGACGTACGACTTCATGGTCGTCAAGCAGAAATACCGTGATTTTTCGTTGTTCGCGCACGCTGCCAGTCTCACACATGAAGTCTTCCCCCGCCCTTGTCCTCCGGGATAACGTGCCCCCGTTCCGGCGGTCTGCAAGGCGCTGACCTGTGGATTGGCACTCCGCATTGGCCCGCCTTTCTCGATTTACTTGGAAATCCAAGCAAAGTCGCAGGTCAGGTGGGGTTTCGCAGGAATGCCGCCCACTGGGTAACGTGCATATTGCAGGCCATTCGCCGGGGCACCTGTCACGCCCGGTTCCGGCCTCGGCACACCCACCCCGTGTGCCGTCGGGGATCGGGCGAGCCTCTCTCCGCCCCACGGCGGAGGGACCCCCTCTGGCCACCGGCGACCCCGGGGGCCGGACAGACGGAGGAGCACACGTGACCGTGGACAGCACTGCCGCGCGCAAGCCGCGACGCAGCAGCAAGCGGGCCGGCGCCAAGAAGGCGGCCGGTGAGCCCGAACTCGTACAGCTGCTGACGCCGGAAGGCGAGCGGGTCGAGCACCCCGACTACTCCATCGACCTGTCGCCCGAGGAACTGCGCGGCCTGTACCGGGACATGGTGCTGACCCGCCGCTTCGACGGCGAGGCGACGACCCTGCAGCGGCAGGGCGAGCTGGGCCTGTGGGCCTCGCTGCTCGGTCAGGAGGCCGCCCAGATCGGCTCCGGCCGCGCGACCCGCGACGACGACTACGTGTTCCCGACCTACCGCGAGCACGGCGTGGCCTGGTGCCGCGGGGTCGACCCCACGAACCTGCTGGGCATGTTCCGCGGCGTGAACCACGGCGGCTGGGACCCCAACGAGAACAACTTCCACCTGTACACGATCGTCATCGGCTCGCAGGCGCTGCACGCCACCGGCTACGCCATGGGCGTCGCCAAGGACGGCGCCGACTCGGCCGTCATCGCCTACTTCGGCGACGGCGCCTCCAGCCAGGGCGACGTGGCCGAGGCGTTCACCTTCGCGGCCGTGTACAACGCACCGGTCGTCTTCTTCTGCCAGAACAACCAGTGGGCGATCTCCGAGCCCACCGAGCGGCAGACCCGCGTTCCGCTCTACCAGCGCGCCCAGGGCTACGGCTTCCCCGGCGTCCGGGTGGACGGCAACGACGTGCTGGCCGTCCTCGCCGTGACCAAGGCCGCGCTGGACCGCGCCCGCACCGGCGAGGGCCCGATGCTCATCGAGGCGTTCACCTACCGCATGGGCGCCCACACCACCTCGGACGACCCCACGCGCTACCGCCTCGACGAGGAGCGCGAGCTGTGGGAGGCGAAGGACCCGATCCTGCGCCTGCGCGCCCACCTGGAGAAGCAGGGCCTGGCCGACGAGGCGTTCTTCGCCGCGCTGGAGACGGAGAGCGACGCGCTCGCCAAGCGGGTACGGGACACCGTGCGCACCATGCCCGACCCCGAGGACATGGCGATGTTCGAGCACACCTACGCCGACGGGCACGCGCTCGTCGACGAGGAGCGCGCGCAGTTCGTCGCGTACCAGGCTTCGTTCGCAGAGGAGACCAACTGACCATGAGCACCCAGAAGCTCACGATCGCCAAGGCGATCAACGCCTCCCTGCGCACCGCCCTGGAGACCGACCCCAAGGTCCTCGTCATGGGCGAGGACGTCGGCAAGCTCGGCGGCGTCTTCCGCGTCACCGACGGGCTGCAGAAGGACTTCGGCGAAGAGCGGGTCATCGACACCCCGCTGGCCGAGTCCGGCATCGTCGGCACCGCCATCGGCATGGCCCTGCGCGGCTACCGCCCGGTGGTGGAGATCCAGTTCGACGGGTTCGTGTTCCCGGCCTACGACCAGATCGTCACGCAGCTGGCCAAGATGCACGCCCGTGCGCTCGGCAAGATCAAGCTGCCCGTGGTCATCCGCATCCCCTACGGCGGTGCGATCGGTGCGGTCGAGCACCACAGCGAGTCCCCGGAGGCGCTGTTCGCGCACGTCGCCGGCCTGAAGGTGATCTCGCCGTCGAACGCCGCCGACGCGTACTGGATGATGCAGCAGGCCATCCAGAGCGACGACCCGGTCATCTACTTCGAGCCCAAGCGCCGCTACCACGACCGTGGCGACGTCGACACGACCGCGATCCCGGGCCCGCTGCACGCCGCCCGCACGGTCCGCGAGGGCACCGACCTGACGCTCGTCGCGTACGGGCCGATGGTCAAGACGTGCCTGGAGGCCGCGGCCGCGGCCGCGGAGGAGGGCAAGTCCCTGGAGGTCCTCGACCTGCGCTCGGTCTCGCCCATCGACTTCGACGCCATCCAGCGGTCGGTGGAGAAGACCCGCCGCCTGGTCGTCGTCCACGAGGCCCCCGTCTTCTTCGGTTCCGGCGCCGAGATCGCCGCCCGGATCACCGAGCGCTGCTTCTACCACCTGGAGGCCCCCGTCCTGCGGGTCGGCGGCTACCACGCGCCCTACCCGCCGTCCCGGCTGGAGGACGAGTACCTGCCCGGCCTCGACCGCGTGCTCGACTCCGTCGACCGCGCGCTGGCGTACTAGGGCAGAGGGAGAGTCGTGACGATGACAAGCACCGCCAACACCGGTCAGCGCTTCCGTGAGTTCAAGATGCCCGACGTGGGCGAGGGACTGACCGAGGCCGAGATCCTCAAGTGGTACGTGAACGTCGGTGACACCGTCACCGACGGCCAGGTGGTCTGCGAGGTCGAGACCGCCAAGGCGGCCGTCGAGCTGCCGATCCCCTTCGACGGCGTGGTCCACGAGCTGCGCTTCCCCGAGGGCACGACGGTCGACGTCGGCCAGGTGATCATTTCGGTGGACACCCAGCCCGGCGCGGGGCCCGCGGAGGAGGCCCCCGCCTCGACCGCGGCCCACGCGGAGAAGAGCGCGGCGTCCGCCCTGGCGGAGGAGGCCGAGCCGGAGCAGCAGGGCCGCCAGGCCGTGCTCGTCGGCTACGGCGCCGCGCCGTCCTCGACCAAGCGCAGGCCGCGCAAGGCGGCCGTCACCGGGACGCGCCCGGCCGTCCGCGAGCAGGCGGGTGCCTGTGCCGCGGCGCCGCAGGCGACGTTCGCCGCCGGGATCCAGGCGGAGCTCAACGGGCACGCGGCCCCGGCCGCCCCCGTGGTGCCGGCCCCCGCCGCTCCGGCCGCGCCCGTCGTGCCCGGCGCCCGGCCGCTGGCCAAGCCGCCGGTGCGCAAGCTGGCCAAGGACCTCGGCGTCGACCTGGCCGCGGTCGTCCCGACCGGCCCCGGCGGGGTCGTCACCCGCGAGGACGTCCACGCGGCCCTGACCACCGCACCGGCCGCCGCCGAGCCGGTGGCGCCGCAGGCCGCGGCGCCCGCGGCCCCGGCCGTCGCTCAGGCGGCGCGCGAGACCCGCATCCCCGTCAAGGGCGTCCGCAAGGCGACCGCCCAGGCGATGGTGGCCAGCGCCTTCACCGCGCCGCACGTCACGGAGTTCGTCACCGTCGACGTCACGCGCACGATGAAGCTCGTCCAGAAGCTCAAGGACGACCCCGACATGGCCGGGCTGCGGGTCAACCCGCTCCTGCTCGTCGCCAAGGCGCTGCTCGTGGCGGTCAGGCGGCACCCCGACGTCAACGCCGCCTGGGACGAGGCGAACCAGGAGATCGTCCGCAAGGACTACGTGAACCTGGGCATCGCCGCCGCCACCCCGCGCGGCCTGATCGTGCCGAACATCAAGGAGGCCCAGGCCAAGACGCTCCCGGAGCTGTCGCAGGCCCTGGCCGACCTGGTCGCCACGGCCCGTGAGGGGAAGACCTCCCCCGCCGACATGTCGGGCGGCACGCTCACGATCACCAACGTCGGCGTCTTCGGCGTCGACACCGGCACGCCCATCCTCAACCCGGGCGAGTCCGCGATCCTGGCCGTCGGCGCGATCAAGCTCCAGCCGTGGGTGCACAAGGGCAAGGTCAAGCCGCGCCACGTCACCACGCTGGCGCTCTCCTTCGACCACCGCCTGATCGACGGCGAGCTGGGCTCGAAGTTCCTCGCCGACATCGCGGCGGTCCTGGAGAACCCCCAGCGACTGATCACCTGGGCGTGATCCCTGCGCGGCCCGCACCCCCGTGACGGGCCGCGCAGGTAAGACAGAGGGCCCGGACATCACTCCTCACCCCCCTCCCGTGAGGAGAGAGTGGCTGTCCGGGCCCTCTGTCTGTGTACGGAGCGGCCTCGGGACGCACTCCGCCCCTGGTCGGGAGGTGGAATGGCCCGTGCTGTGCAATTTACTTAACAATGACCGACACTTGCACTGTCGGATTTGGAGGGCGCAGTGGAGCGTGTGGATGGCGAATCCATCAGCCGTCTGCTTCGTGCCTGGCGCGGCCGGATCGACGCGAGAACCGTGCGCGAGCTGCGCGGCGTCGTCCCGCGTCCCGGCCGGCGACTCTCCCAGGCGCATGTCGCCCGCATGACGGGCGTCAGCGAGGGTTGGTACCGGGCGCTGGAGGCCGGCCGGCGGCAGGACTTCTCCGAGAACTTCCTCCTGCGGGTCGCCCAGGCACTGCGGCTGAGCGAGGCGGAGACGCTCACGCTCTTCCTGGCCGTCTGCGGCCGCAGGCCGCCGGGTTCGGGCCGGGAGCAGACCGACCTGCCGCGGGGCGTCAAGGCCCTGCTGGAACAGCAGGTCTCCTATCCCGCCTACCTCTCCGACCTGGCCTGGAACGTCGTCGCGGCCAACTCCCTCATGGGCGAATGGTTTCCCTGGGTGCTGCGCCCCAAGCCCAACCTCATGCGCTGGGCCCTGCTGCACCCCGAGGCGCGCGAGCAGATGCTCGACTGGGAGGACAGCTGCGCCCGCATCTACCTCGCCATGCTCCGCGTCGCCGCCAACAGCAACCCCGGCAACGGCGAGCTGCGCGCCCTCGTCGAGGAGATACTCGACGCCGACGCGGACTGCCGGCGCATATGGGCCGAGGAGTACGACGTGGTCGAGCACCGCGACGGCCACGTCTTCCGGCTGCGCCTGCCGTACCACGGCCGCCGCGAGATACGTGTGACGAGCCATGTCCTGCTGCCCATACAGCGCACCGACCTGAGGTTCGTCTTCATCACCCCGGCCGACGGCTGGGCCGGCATCTGAACGAGCACCGCCGCGGGCGCGCGATCGTCCGGATCGCGGACGGGGCCTCTCCACGCATCTGTGTTGTATCTATGCTGTGCGCATGCCATCCGCGCCCGCCGTCCAGGTCAGACGACCCCCCGCCGCCGAGCGCGTGTACGCGCACGTCAAGGACGCCGTACTGCAACGGCGTTACGAAGGCGGCACGCTCCTGACCGAAGGCGATCTGGCGGAGGCCGTGGGGGTCTCCCGCACGCCCGTCCGCGAGGCGCTGCTGCGGCTGGAGGCGGAGGGGCTGCTCAAGCTCTACCCGAAGAAGGGGGCGCTCGTCCTCGCCGTGTCCGCACAGGAGATCGCGGACGTGGTGGAGACCCGGCTGCTGGTGGAGAAGCACGCCGCCGGCAAGGCCGTCCCCGCGCCGCCGCAGCTCATCGCCCGGCTGGAGGAACTCGTCGAGGACATGCGCCGGCAGGCCGCCGCGGGCGACCTCGCCGCCGTCTCCCTCAGCGACCGCGCCTTCCACGCCGAGATCGTGCGCAACGCCGGCAACCGCATCCTCTCCGGCCTCTACGAGCAGCTGCGCGACCGCCAGCTGCGCATGGGGGTGGCCGTCATGCAGGCGCACCCCGACCGGATCGCCAAGAACATCGCCGAACACACCGAGATCCTGGAGGCGCTGCGCTCCGGGGACGCCGCGGCGGCCACCGCCGTCGTCGACCGGCACGTCAGTTGGGTACGCAATCTGGCCCGGGGGGACATCCGATGAGCTCAGGCTCCACAGCACTGCCCGGCGACCCTCCCGGCGGCCGCCGGGCCATGGCCGTCTGGGGGATCGGCGTCGCGGTCTACTTCGTCGCCATCATCTTCCGCACCAGCCTCGGCGTCGCTGGCATCGACGCGGCCGAGCGCTTCGACATCAACGCCTCGGAGCTGTCGACGTTCTCCATCCTCCAACTGCTCGTCTACGCGGGCATGCAGATACCCGTCGGCCTCATGGTCGACCGGCTGGGCACCCGGAAGGTGCTCGCCCTGGGCGTCGTGCTCTTCACCACCGGCCAGTTCGGCTTCGCCCTCGCCCACTCCTACGGCACGGCCCTCGCCTGCCGGGCGCTGCTCGGCTGCGGCGACGCGATGACGTTCATCAGCGTGCTGCGCCTGGGCGCCCGCTGGTTCCCCGCCCGCAACGGCCCGATGATCGCGCAGGTGGCGGCGCTGTTCGGGATGGCGGGCAACCTCGTCTCCACCCTCGTCCTGGCCCGGCTGCTGCACGACGCCGGCTGGACGCGGACGTTCGCCGGCAGCGCGGGCGCGGGCGTCGTCGTGCTCGTCCTGATGCTGGCCTTCCTCAAGGACCACCCCGAGGGCTTCGAACCCGCCCCCGGCGCCCGCCCCGGCAAGGGCTCCGTGCGGCAGCAGATCGTTCTGGCGTGGCGGGAGCCCGGCACCCGGCTGGGCCTGTGGGTCCACTTCACCACGCAGTTCCCCGCCATGGTCTTCCTGTTGCTGTGGGGGATGCCGTTCCTGGTGGAGGCCCAGGGGATGGCGCGTGGCCCGGCCGGCTCCCTGCTGACGCTGGTCGTGCTGGCCAACATGGCCGTCGGCCTCGTCTACGGGCAGATCGTCGGCCGCCACCACGCGGCCCGGCTGCCGCTCGTCCTCGGCACCCTCGGTGCGACGGCCCTGCTGTGGGCGGCGGCCATCGGCTGGCCGGGGGAGCACGCCCCCCGGTGGCTGCTGATCACGCTGTGCACGGTGCTCGGCGCCTGCGGGCCCGCCTCGATGATCGGCTTCGACTTCGCCCGTCCCGCCAACCCGCCCGAGCGGCAGGGCACCGCCTCCGGCATCGTCAACATGGGCGGCTTCCTCGCCTCCATCACCACGCTGCTGGCCGTGGGGCTGCTGCTCGACTGGACCGGCGGCGACTACGGCACGGCCTTCGCCTGCGTGTTCGTCCTCCAAGGACTGGGCCTGTCGCAGATCCTGCGGCTGCGCGGCCAGGCGCAGCGGCGCGAGCGGGAGCGCGTCGTGGCGTCCCGCGTGGAGACCGTGCACGTGCCCGTACGGCCGGACAGCGGCGGCCTCAGGGCGTGACCGCGAACCTCCGCAGGATGGCGCCGGCCAGCTCCTGGTCGCCCTCGACCTCGATGCGGTCCGCCACCGCCTCCGGCCGCACCCGGCCGCACGCCAGCCGGGCGTAGGTCTCCCAGTCCAGCGAGAGCGTCACCGTCGGCCCCAGCGAGACGCTGCTGTCGATCGTCCCCCTGCCCTGCGGCCCCACGCGCACGGTCCGCAGGAACTCCAGCGGCCCGTGCACGTCGAAGGCCACCGTCGACCCGGGCCGCGCGCCCGCGTTCTGGGCCACCACACCCGGCAGCGCCTCCAGCAGGTGCTCCTGGGCGACGACCGCGCCGGGCGAGTCCAGGTTGCCCGGCATGCCGAGGGCACGGCGCAGGTCCTGCTCGTGCGTCCACACGTCGAACGCCCGCAGCTGCAGCGTCCGTTCGAGGGTGCGCTCGACGCCGCTGCCCAGAGGCCAGCGGACCGGCGTCTGCGGGGAGCGGTGCTCGTTGCGCAGCTGCCGCGAGCGCCGGATGATCGTGTAGTCGAGCTCCGAGGTCATCTCCAGCGCGGTGTGACAGCGCCGCACGTCGACCTGGACCTCGATGTAGCGGGAGAACTCGTCGGTGACGTGCCGCAGATCGCGCGGCAGGGTGTGGATCGGCCGTGGCTCGCCCATCATTTCGCACTCGACCCCGATGACGTGCGAGACCACGTCGCGCACCGACCAGCCCGGGCACTCGGTCGCCCGGTTCCAGTCGCTCGCGGCGAGGAGGTTCACCAACTCGTTGATGGCGTCGATCGAGTGGGTCCAGGCATCGATCGCGGGCTGGAGGCTGGGGTGGACTGTCACGGGCTGATCCCTCGGGCGTTGCTGAACGGCAGGGCGGGGGCGTGCGTACGTGCGAAGCAAGTGCTGTCTGGGTCCTATGCAGTTAAGTTACGCTGCCCGTGGTCGCCCCGGCAGAGGTTTCGGGTGAGGGATGCGGAGAGTGGTGGTACTGTGCGCGCGTCGTTGATCCAGTTGGGCGTCGACCCGGCCGAGCCGGTTGACGCGCGCCGCGCCCGCGCGGCCGCCCTCGTGCGCGAGCAGCGCGGCAGCGACCTCGTGGTGCTGCCGGAGCTGTGGACGGTGGGTGCCTTCGCCTACGAGTCCTTCGCCCCCGGCGCCGAGCCGCTGGACGGCCCGACGGCCACCGCCATGGCGCAGGCCGCCCGCGACGCGGGCGTCTGGCTGCACGCGGGCTCCATCGTCGAACGGACGGCGCCCGCCGACGCCCCCGCCGCGGACGGCAGCCCGCTCTACAACACCTCGCTCGTCTTCTCCCCCTCCGGGGAGCGGGCCGCCGCCTACCGCAAGATCCACCGCTTCGGCTTCGACAAGGGCGAGGCCGTCCTGATGGACGCCGGCACCGAGCCCGTGACCGTCCGCCTGCCGGAGATCACCGCGGGCCTGGCGACCTGCTACGACCTGCGCTTCCCCGAGCTGTTCCGGGCCCTGGTCGACGAGGGCGCACAGCTCTTCGTCGTCCCCGCGGGCTGGCCGGCCCGGCGCCGTGAGCACTGGACGCTGCTCGCCCGGGCCCGGGCGCTGGAGAACCAGTCCTACGTCCTGGCCTGCGGCACCGCGGGCACGCACGCGGGCGTCGAGCAGGCCGGGCACAGCATCGTCGTCGACCCCTGGGGCGAGGTCCTCGCCGAGGCGGGGGCGGGCGAGGAGGTGCTGACCGTGGACCTCGACCCGGACCGGGTGGCGGCGATCCGCGAGGACTTCCCGGCGCTCAAGGACCGCGTCCTGCGCTCCTGAGACCGGAGCGGCTGGCTGAACACCGGCGGTCACGACCTCACCTGCGCCGGCCTGAGGGCACATTGCCATCCTGGACTTCTGGATTTCCTGAACCGATGTGAGCACTCCTCAGCGGACGGAACACGGAAGTACCTGAACCGGGTCTCTCCCTACCGAGACCCGGAGACGCTCGAAACCGTGAGTGTCGGCGAGGGGATCATCACGGTCGGGGAGCGCGAACTCATCCTCCGCCAGCTTGAAGCGCGCACGTTCCCTCTGGCGGGGAAGCGCCATGGGCACAAGCAAGGGAAGTCGCTGCTCACCGGCATAGCGCGCTGTGGTCTCTGCGGGGCCCGGATGGGCAAGGCCGGCACGTCGTACCAGTGCTCCAGCCACCGGATGGGGCGTGGATGCTCCGGTGTCCCGGCTCGGGTGGAGAGCATCGACGACTACGTGACCCGGGCGTTCCTGTCACGCCTGCCGTCCCCTACCGGCTCGCCGGACGGCTTCGCGACCGGATCGAGGGGCTGAGTGCAGATCTGCTGAGGATGCCGACACCTTCCGTCGACATCTCTCCCCTCCTGGATGCTGGCCTCCTGCGGGCAGCCTGGGAAGCCGACGATACGGGCGGAAGGCGGGCACGCCTCGGCCTCGCGATCGATCGCGTGGAAGTCCGGCGCGGGAAGGTGGGCGTCAGGTTCGACGGTGACGAGCGTTGCCGGATCGTCTGGGCGGCGAGAGACGGTCGCGGGGCGGTGACCGGGAACGGGGACGGACGTACTGACATGTGCGTCCAGCAGACCGCCGGACGGATCACATGACCTTCCTCCGGGAGTTCTCGGAAGTCGCCATGGCGGAGCGCATGCCCTGAGCAGGTGCTTCGTACGGGCGTGATCCTGCGTTCACAGGCGGATGGCAAGCTTGAAGCATGAACGATGCCGCCCCTGCGCCCGCGTCCCCCCGACGTGCCCGTGTCCGTGCCCCCGAGCTGATCGGCAAGGGCGGATGGATCAACACCGGCGGGAAGGATCTGACGCTCGCCGACTTCCGAGGTCGCGTATTGATCTTGGATTTTTGGACGTTCTGCTGCGTGAACTGCCTGCACGTCCTGGACGAGCTGCGCGAGCTGGAGGAGAAGCACCGCGACACCGTCGTGATCATCGGTGTGCACTCGCCGAAGTTCGTGCACGAGGCCGAACACCAGGCGGTCGTCGACGCCGTCGAGCGCTACGAGGTGCACCACCCCGTCCTCGACGACCCCGAGCTCGCCACGTGGAAGCAGTACGCCGTCCGCGCCTGGCCCACCCTCGTCGTCATCGACCCCGAGGGCTACGTCGTCGCCCAGCACGCCGGCGAGGGCCACGCCCACGCCCTGGAGGCGCTCGTCGCCGAGCTGGAGGCCGAGCACGAGGCCAAGGGCACCCTGCGCCGCGGCGACGGCCCCTACGTCGCCCCCGAGCCCGTCGCCACCGACCTGCGCTTCCCCGGCAAGGCGCTGCGCCTGCCGTCGGGGAACCTCCTCGTCACGGACACCACCCGGCACCAGCTGGTCGAGCTGGCTGCGGACGGCGAGACGGTCGTGCGCCGCACCGGCACCGGCGAGCGCGGCTTCAGCGACAGCCCCGCGCGCTTCAGCGAGCCGCAGGGCCTCGCCCTGCTGCCGGACGGCACGGTGATCGTCGCCGACACCGTCAACCACGCGCTGCGCACCTACGACCCGGCCGACGGCAGCGTGGGGACCGTCGCCGGCACCGGCCGCCAGTGGATGCAGGGGCAGCCCACCTCCGGGCCCGCCCGCGACGTCGCGCTGTCCTCGCCCTGGGACGTGGCCTGGTTCGCGGACCGGCTGTGGATCGCCATGGCGGGCGTCCACCAGCTGTGGACGTACGACCCGGCCACGGCCACCGTCGGGGCGGCGGCCGGCACCACCAACGAGGGCCTGGTGGACGGCCCGGCGGCCGAGGCGTGGTTCGCCCAGCCCTCCGGGCTGGCCGCCACCGGGGACCGGCTGTGGGTGGCCGACTCCGAGACCTCGGCGGTGCGCTGGGTCGAGCGCGACGGCGACCGTTTCGTCGTCCGCACCGCCGTCGGCACCGGCCTCTTCGACTTCGGCCACCGTGACGGCGCCGCCGCGCAGGCGCTCCTGCAGCACCCGCTCGGGGTCACCGCCCTGCCCGACGGCTCGGTGGCGGTGGCGGACACCTACAACCACGCGCTGCGCCGCTTCGACCCGGCGACGGGCGAGGTGACGACCCTGGCGACGGACCTGCGGGAGCCGTCGGACGCCGTCCTCGTCGACGACGACATCGTCGTGGTGGAGTCGGCCCGGCACCGGCTGACGCGGCTGCGGCTGCCGGAGGAGGCGGTGCGCATCGAGGCGGTCGCCCACCGCACGCAGCGGGAGGCGACGGAGGTGGCCCCCGGCACGCTGCTGCTGGACGTGGTCTTCCAGGCCCCGGCGGGCCAGAAGCTGGACACCCGCTACGGGCCGTCCACGCGCCTGCTCGTCAGCTCCACGCCGCCCGGCCTGCTCGCGGAGGGCGCCGGGCAGGGCACGGACCTGCACCGCGAGCTGGTGCTGGCGGACGGGGTGACCGAGGGCGTGCTGCACGTCTCGGCGATGGCGGCGTCGTGCGACGACGACCCGGCCAACGAGTACCCCGCCTGCCACATGCACCAGCAGGACTGGGGCGTCCCGGTGCGGGTCGTCGCCGGTGGCGCGGGCCGGCTGCCGCTGGTGCTGGCGGGCCTCGACGGCTGACCGGTCAGCGGACGAACCGGTGGTCCTCCTCGACGACGGGGGCCGCCGGGGGCGGCGGCTGTACCCGGCGCCGCTTGAAGATGCTCACGTAGGCGCACAGGCCGAGGACGCCCGCCGCCATGAGGATCAGGCCCACCAGGGTGACGTTGATGCCCTGCATGTGCCAGTCGACCGCGAACGTGAGGATGCCCCCCGCCGCGATCAGAGCGATGCACCATCCCATGCCCATGGGAAACGCCTCCCGGAGTAATGGGCCGTGTCGGCGGGCCGGAGGGCTCGCCGGTCGGGCACGAGTGCGGGTACCCCGGGCCGGGGCGGCGAATCACATGGCGGGCTTGGCGGCGGGGCCCACCCACTCCTGGGCGTGGGCCTCGTCGTACATCCAGTACGTCGTGCGGACCTTGTCGTCCACGTGCAGCTTCCCGTCCGGCAGGGCCGGCCGGGCCGGGGCGCCCGGGAGGGGATCCAGCTTGAGGCGGTCGGGTGCCTGGAAGGTGACCGAGAGCCGGCTGACGTCGCGGCCCTTGCCACCCGAGCCGTCGGCGGCGGTGGTCAGGATCGCGGCGTACGCGGCCTTGCCGGGGCGGACCGCGATCCTGTCCTGCGTCGCGCTCTCCTCGACGGGGGCGACGGTGGCCTGGTCCTGGTCGAAGCGCAGGTAGGGGAAGCCGTCGACGAAGCAGATCTTGTCGGAGGTGTTGGTCGCCGTCAGCAGGGCGTGCCCGGCGGGGGACTTCGCCGCCCTGACCTCGACCTTGAGGGCGCCGCCGCAGGGGTTCTCGGGCGTCGGGACGACGGGCTCGGGAGCGGCGGACGCCGGTCCGGTGGAGCCGGTCGCGGCCGAGGTGGGTGCGGCCTTGTCGGCCTTCTCCTTCGTGCCGCCCCCACCGCCGCCGCAGGCGGTGAGGGTCAGGGCGGCCACGGCGAGCGCGGCGGCGATCCGAAGGTTACGGCTGGTCATGATGGTTCCCCCGGTGGGACGTTCGATCGGTGATGCGTCTCGGGGGGCTGTATATCAGCCTTCCAGGAAGGCGGTCAGCGCGGACGCGAGCAGGTGGGGGTCCTCGGCGCCGCACAGCTCGCGCGCGGAGTGCATGGACAGGATCGCGACGCCGATGTCGACGGTGGAGATGCCGTGCCGCGCGGCGGTGATGGGGCCGATGGTCGTGCCGCAGGCCACCGCGTTGTTGGAGACGAAGTGCTGCATCGGCACGCCCGCCCGCTCGCACGCGGCGGCGAACACGGCCCGCCCGCCGCCGTCGGTGGCGTACCGCTGGTTGACGTTGACCTTGAGGATCGGGCCGCCGTTGGGCATCGGGTGGTGGCCCGGCTCGTGCCGCTCGGAGTAGTTGGGGTGGACGGCGTGGCCGGTGTCGGAGGAGAGGCAGACGGTGCCGGCGAACGCGCGGGCCCGGTCCTCGTAGGCACCGCCGCGTGCGAAGACGGAGCGCTCCAGGACGTTGCCGAGCAGCGGGCCCTCGGCGCCGGTGTCGGACTGGCTGCCGTTCTCCTCGTGGTCGAAGGCGGCCAGCACGGGGATGTACGACAGGTTCGCGGAGGCGCTCGCGGCGATGAGGGCGGCGAGGCCCGCGTGCACCGACAGCAGGTTGTCCATGCGGGGGCCGGCCAGCAGCTCGCGGTCGCGGCCGAGGTAGGCGGGCGCCTCGACGCTGTGCGTCATCAGGTCCCAGCCGGCGACCTCCTCGGCGGCGACGCCGGCCTCTTCGGCGACGAAGCGGATCAGGTCGCCCTCGCCCACCTCGCCCAGGCCCCAGACGGGCGTCATGTGGCGCTGCTTGTCGAGCTTGAGGCCGTCCTGGTTGACCCCGCGGTCGAGGTGGACGGCGAGCTGGGGCACGCGCAGCAGCGGCCGGTCGACGTTGACGAGGTGGTGGCTGCCGTCCCGCAGGGTCAGCCGGCCGGACAGGCCGAGGTCGCGGTCGAGCCAGGTGTTGAGCAGCGTGCCGCCGTAGAGCTCGACGGCGACCTGCCGCCAGCCGTGCGCACCGGTGTCGGGCAGCGGCTTGACGCGCAGGTTGGGGGAGTCGGTGTGCGCCCCGACGATGCGGAACGGGGTGGCGGGGCCCGCGCCCTCGGGCACGTACCAGGCGATGATCGCGCCACCGCGCGTCACGTACTTGCCGCCGGTCGTGCCGTCCCACGCGTCGGTCTCCGCGACCTGACGGAAACCGGCCTTCTCCAGCCGCTCGGCGGTGCCTGCCACCGCGTGGTACGGCGACGGGCTGGCCGCCAGAAAGGTCATCAGGTCGTCGGTGTGGCCGCGGTCGAAGCGGTGCGCAGAGCTCATGGCCTCAGGATAAGGATCAGGGCAAGAGCCGGGCGGGCCTTTCGGCGCCCGGCTCTTGCCCTTGTCCAACGGTTCGCAGGGGGTCGGCTAGAACGCGGCCTCGTCCAGCTCCATCAGGGAGTTGTCGACGGCCTCGGCGAGCGAGCGCTCGACGGAGACGCGCGGCAGGATCTCGGTCGTGAAGAACTTCGCCGCCGCGATCTTGCCGGTGTAGAACGCCTTGTCCTTGGCGGAGGCGTCGGCGAGCTTCTCGGCGGCCACGGCCGCGCCCTTGAGGAGCAGGTAGGAGACGACGACGTCACCGGAGGCCAGCAGCAGGCGGGTGGTGTTCAGACCGACCTTGTAGATGTTCTTGACGTCCTCGCCGGTGGCGGTGAGGTCGGTGATCATCTTGCCGACGATCGCCTCCAGGTCCACCGCGGCCTTGGCGAGCGCACCGCGGGCACCGGCCAGGTCCTCGCCGCCGGCCTCGGAGGCCAGGAACTTCTTGATCTCCTCGGAGAGGGTGTTCAGGGCCTGGCCCTGGTCACGGACGATCTTCCGGAAGAAGAAGTCCTGGCCCTGGATCGCCGTGGTGCCCTCGTAGAGGGTGTCGATCTTCGCGTCGCGGATGTACTGCTCGATCGGGTACTCCTGCAGGTACCCGGAGCCGCCGAAGGTCTGCAGCGACTGGGCGAGCTGCTCGTAGGACTTCTCGGAGCCGTAGCCCTTGACGATCGGCAGGAGCAGGTCGTTGAGGCCGTGCAGCGCCTTGGCGTCCTCGCCCGCGGCCTCCTTGACCATGATCTCGTCCTGGACGGAGGCGGTGTAGAGCACCAGGGCGCGCATGCCCTCCGCGTACGCCTTCTGCGTCATCAGCGAGCGGCGCACGTCGGGGTGGTGGGTGATGGTGACCTTGGGCGCGGTCTTGTCCATGAAGTTGGCCAGGTCCGGGCCCTGCACGCGCTCCTTGGCGTACTCCAGCGCGTTGAGGTAGCCGGTGGAGAGGGTGGCGATCGCCTTCGTGCCGACCATCATGCGGGCGAACTCGATGATCATGAACATCTGGCGGATGCCGTCGTGCTTCTCGCCGATGAGCCAGCCCTTGGCGGGGTGCTTGTCGCCGAAGGTCATCTCGCACGTGTTGGACGCCTTGAGGCCCATCTTGTGCTCGACGTTGGTGGCGTAGACGCCGTTGCGCGCGCCCAGCTCGCCGGTCTCCCAGTCGAACTCGAACTTCGGCACGAGGAAGAGGGACAGGCCCTTGGTGCCCGGGCCGTGGCCCTCGGGGCGGGCGAGGACGTAGTGGAAGATGTTCTCCGCCATGTCGTGCTCACCGGAGGTGATGAAGCGCTTCACGCCCTCGATGTGCCAGGTGCCGTCCTCCTGCTTGACGGCCTTGGTGCGGCCGGCGCCCACGTCCGAGCCGGCGTCCGGCTCGGTCAGCACCATGGTGGAGCCCCACTGCTTCTCCACCGCGATCTTCGCGATGTGCTTCTGCTGCTCGGTGCCCTCCTCGAAGAGGATGCCGGCGAAGGCCGGGCCCGAGGAGTACATCCAGATGGCCGGGTTGGAACCCAGGATGGACTCGGCGTAGGCCCAGATCAGCGAGCGCGGGGCGGTGGTGCCGCCGATCTCCTCCGGGATGCCCAGACGCCACCACTCGGCGTCCATGTACGCCTGGTAGCTCTTCTTGAAGGTGTCCGGAACCGGGGCGGTGTTGGTCTCGGGGTCGAAGACCGGGGGGTTGCGGTCGGCGTCGGCGAAGGACTCGGCCAGCTCGTTCTCCGAGAGGCGCGTGATCTCCGACAGGATGTCCTTGGCGGTCTCGACGTCCATCTCCGCGAACGGACCGGAGCCGTACAGCTTGTCGCGGCCGAGAACCTCGAAGAGGTTGAACTCGATATCGCGGAGATTCGACTTGTAGTGGCCCATGACAGACGGCTCCGTAGGTGACGGGAGGGCGATCCTCTGTGCGTACCGGTCAGTAAGCTCCATGATGCTACCGGCCGGTAATAAGACGCAAGACCTGATCGACCAACTGTGACTCGTTACTCTTCAGGGCATGTACGGCTACGACCAGAACGCGGCACAGCAGGGCTACGTGCCTCCGCAGCAGCAGGGCGGCTACGGCGAGCAGCCGCTCTACCCCGAGCCGTCGCCCCCCTCGCTCGCCGACGCGGTCCGCGCCTTCACGACGGGCCAGATGGCCGCGGAGGACTTCCAGACGGTCTTCTCCCACTCCAAGGTCTACTGCCCCCGCGGTGACAACCCGGGCTTCCTGGCGCTGCACAACACCCAGCAGCCGGTGATCCCGATGTTCACCTCCCTGAAGGAGCTGCGGCGGTACGCGGGCAAGGAGTCCAAGTACTTCGTCATCACGGGCGCCGAGGTCCTGGACCTCCTGCCGACCGGATACGGCTTCGTCCTGGACATGGAGGGCGACCACCGCATGGTCTTCGACGCCAAGTCGGTGGAGCAGATGGTCGACTTCGCCATGCGCCGCATGTACGGCTAGCAGCCCCTCGGGGCCCGGGTGCCGCCGGTGGTGTCCGGGGCCCGGTCAGCGCGTCGTGCGGCGGTAGAGCCGCTCGACCGCGTCGCCGAAGTACGCGCTGTACGACGTGCGCTCGTCGCCGCCCTCGTCCTTGCCGCCGAGGACGCCCACGAGCGTCCCCAGGCCCGTCGCCGGGTCCGTCTCCGTCAGGAACGGGCTGCCGCTCGTCCCGTTCGGCAGCCCCTCGCAGTCGAAGCGCACCTGCGAGGTGCTCTCCGCCTCCGTCGTGTTCCGGCAGGCCACCGGCCGCTCCCCGGCGTTCGGATATCCCAGGACCTGCGTCGGCAGCCGCCGCGCCGGCCGGAAGCGGACGCGCTCGGCCCCCGTGACCCCCTCGATCCGCCCCCTCGGGTCGCCGACGGAGGGCCGCACCCGCAGGAACGCCACGTCGTGGTCCGGGTCCCGGTCCGCGGCCCACTCCGGGTCGATGTCGATCGACGTCGGCACCCACACCCCGTACGGCGCGTCGCCGTCCCGGTAGCCGGGCACGAACGCCAGGTCGGTGCGGAAGCCGTCCATGTACACGCAGTGCGCGGCGGTGACGACGAGGTCGCCCGCCGGGCTGTGCACCACGCTCGCGGTGCAGCCGTGCGCCGGCTCGCCCTGGGCGGTGTAGAAGAGCGGCCCCACGGCCGCCGTCGCGGGCGCCTCGGCCGCCGCGGGCCGCTGTGCCGCGCGGAGGGTGTCGCCGCGCTCCGCGCCGCCCGCGGGCCGCCCGGGGGCGGGCGTCCGCCGGACGACGCCCTCCAGTGCCCTTGCGGCCTTGTCGGCCAGTTCCGGCGGCTGCCGGTAGTGCCCGGTCGCGTCTCCCTTGGCCAGCGGCGCGTCCGTCGCGAGCCCGTGCCGCGCGACGAACAGGCCGACGGCGATCAGGGCCGGCACGGCCAGGGCGGCGACGAGGGCGGCGTATCTCAGGCGCATTGATCAAGTGTCCACCCTGAGATCGGAATGATGTGTTCCGATTTCCGGCGCGACGGGAACGCGCCGGGGTGCGACGGAAACGCGCCGGGAATAGGTGAGCCCTTGTCGGTTGTTAAGTGTTCAACTAAATTGACCGCACAACCCGAGGAGGCTCCTTCCGCGCGTCGCCGCGCCCGCCGACGGCGTCCAGCGCCCGGTGCTGCACGTCGGCACCGCTCCCGGCGGCTTCGAGGGCGAGGGCTTCCCCGTCCGCCGTGCCTTCGCGGGCATCCCCTACCAGCTGATCGACGGCACCTTCGTGCACCGCGACTCCCACGGCGGCGGCGGTGTGATCACCGACGGCGACACCCAGTGGATGACCGCCGGTTCGGGCCTGCTGCACATCGAGGCGCCGCCGGAGGCGCTCGTCGTCAGCGGAGGGCTCTTCCACGGCCTGCAGCTGTGGGTGAACCTGCCGAAGAAGGACAAGATGATGCCGCCCCGCTACCAGGACATCGGCAGCGGCAAGGTCGCCCTGCTCACCTCGTCCGACGGCGGCGCGCTGCTCCGGCTGATCGCCGGGAGCGTCGACGGGCACGAGGGGCCGGGCATCACCCACACGCCCATCACGATGCTGCACGTGTCCCTGAACCCGGGCGCGGAGCTGACCCTCCCGTGGCGCGCGGACTTCAACGGGCTGGCCTACGCCCTCGCCGGCCGCGGCACCGCGGGCGCCGAGCACCGTCCGTTCCGCACCGGCCAGACCGTGGTCTTCGGCAGCGGTGACGCGCTCACGCTCAAGGCGGACGCCTCCCAGGAGTCCCGGAGCCCGAACTTCGAGGTCGTCCTGCTGGGCGGGCGGCCGATCCGGGAGCCCATGAAGCACTACGGCCCGTTCGTCATGAACACCCACGCCGAGCTCGCCCAGGCGTTCGAGGACTTCCAGGCGGGCCGCCTGGGCACGGTCCCGGCGGACGCGGCGTAGCGCACGTCGCCGGCCGGCGCGGGCCGCCCGGCTACGTGATCGCCTCGAAGCCCGCGTCGGAATCGGCCTCGTAGAGCTCGAACCAGATGTTCTTGCCCTCGCCGCGCGGGTCCACGCCCCAGGCGCCGGCCAGGAGCTCCATGAGGACCAGGCCCCGCCCGGAGGAGGCCATCTCCCCCGGGTGGCGCCGGTGCGGCAGTTCGTCGCTGCCGTCGGCCACGTCGACGCGCATGCGCCGGCCGCCCGCCCGGCCCGATATCTCGGCGGTCAGCACTGCGTCCCCGTCCGTGTGCACGAGCACGTTCGTGACCATCTCGGAGACCATCAGCACCGCCGAGTCGGTCTGGTCCCCGTCGGGCCAGTCGTGCATCAGGTCGCGGATCTGCCGGCGGGCCTCGGCGATGCGCTCGGGCTCGGCCTGGGCGATGGTCAGGACCGTGCGGCGCGGCGGGCGGGGCGCGACGGCGGGGGCGCCGAGCTCGGCCGGGGCCGGGGCCTCGCGCCGGAGCAGCAGCAGGGCGATGTCGTCCTCGCGCCGGTCGATGAGCGGGCCGGTGGTGTAGTGCGAGGGCGGGCCGTGCACGGCCTGGACGAGGGTGTCGGCGAGCTCCTCCAGGTTGCCGCCGTCCTCGTCGAGGGGGTGGCCCTCGATGATCTCGCGCAGCCGGCTCCAGCCGGTCTCCAGGTCGTGGCCGCCGGTCTCGATGAGGCCGTCGGTGCAGACCAGCATCGTCTCGCCCGGTTCCAGGACGATCCGGCTGGTGGGGTAGTCGGTGTCCGGGATGATCCCCAGCGGCAGCCCGCCCGCCGTGGGACGGACGAGCAGGGTGCCGTCGCTGAGCCGGATCGCCGGGTCGGGGTGGCCGGCCCGGGCGATGACCAGCAGACCGCTGCTGGGGCAGACCTCGATGTAGAGGCAGGTGGCGAAGCGCTGGTCGGCGACCGCCTCCTCGGAGGTCACGTCGCCGTTGATCCCGGCGAGGAAGCGCGAGGCCCGCGAGAGCACCGCGTCGGGGTGGTGGCCCTCGGAGGCGTAGGCCCGCAGTGCGATCCGCAGCTGGCCCATCAGCCCGGCGGCCCGTACGTCGTGGCCCTGGACGTCGCCGATGACCAGGGCGATCTTCCCGGAGGGCAGCGGGATCATGTCGTACCAGTCGCCGCCGACCTCCAGCCCGCCGCCGGTCGGCACGTAGCGGGCCGCCACGGTCATCCCGGGGATGTCGGGCTGGACGGTGGGCATCATCGAGCGCTGCAGGCCCACAGTCAGCTCGCGCTCCGACTCGTGGACGCTGGCGCGGCCGAGGGCCTGGGCGAGCATCCGGGCGACCGTGGTGAGCACCGACCGCTCGTCGGGGGTGAAGGTGACCGGGACGCTGAAGCCGGCCATCCAGGCGCCGATGGTCCGGCCCGCGTTGATCAGCGGCAGGAAGGCCCAGGACTGCCTGCCGAAACGTTCCACCAGGGCGTGGACGGCCGGAAAGCGCCGCCGGTAGTCCTCGGGGGAGGGGAGGTAGACCGCGCGGCCGGTGCGGATGACCTCGGCGGCCGGGTCGTCGGCCTCCATGGGCTGGTCGAGGAAGTCGTCCATGTCGCCGGGCCCGTAGCCGTGGTGGCCGATGAGCTTCACCCGGCCGCCCTCGTTGGCGAAGACCGCCAGCCCCGACGGCTCGAAGCCGGGCATGGACAGCATCGCCGCCACCCGCAGCACCTCGGACGTCGACCGCGCCTCGGCCAGCGCCCGGCCCGCGTCCAGCAGGAACGCCTCGCGGTTGCGCCGCCAGTCGCCCGTGACCTGCGTCCGGGCGGCGGAGGTGCCCGGCTGCGGCTCCGGAACCTCCTCGATGGTGCCGACCAGCGAGTACTCGCTCCCGTGCCCGTACGGCCTGGTGCGGCTGCGCACGGTCCGCAGCACCCGGCCCTCGTCGTCGACGATCCGGATCCGGGCCTCGGCGAGGGTGCCCTCGGCCACGGCGAGGTTGATGATGCCCTGCACCTCCACCCAGTCCACGGCGTGGAAGCGGGCCCGGGCCGCGGACTCGCTGAGCTCCACCCGGGTGGGCGGCAGGCCCAGCAGCCGTGCCCCCTCGGCGTCGAACGTGACGGTGCGCGAGACGTTGTCCCATTGCCAGAGGCCGGTCGCGACGGCGGCCAGCACGTCCTCGGTGCGCATTGCCCCACTTTATGCAGGTCTGTGGAGGGGAGACCACCGAAGCCGGGTGGGGCGATACCCTTGCTTGGTGCTGTATGCACGCTGACCGCACGCTAACCCAGGCCGGCGGTCTTCTGCAGCGCGCCCTCGATCTACGCCTCCGACCACGACTTGGATGAATGATGCATCGGTACCGGTCCCACACCTGCGGCGAGCTCCGTGCGGCTGACGTCGACACCGACGTGCGACTGAGTGGCTGGCTGCACAATCGGCGCGACCTGGGCGGCATCCTCTTCATCGACCTGCGTGACCACCACGGCCTGGTCCAGCTCGTGGCCCGCCCCGGCACCCAGGCGAACGAGGCCCTGAGCCACCTGACCAAGGAGACCGTCGTCCGCGTCGACGGCAAGGTCATGAGCCGTGGCGCCGAGAACGTCAACCCCGAGCTCCCCACCGGCGAGATCGAGATCGAGGTCACCGAGGTGGAGGTGCTCGGCGGCGCCGAGCAGATCCCCTTCACGATCAACGCCGAGGACGGGGTGAACGAGGAGCGCCGTCTGGAGTACCGCTTCCTCGACCTGCGCCGCGAGCGCATGCACCGCAACATCATGCTGCGCTCCGCCGTCATCTCGGCGATGCGCCAGAAGATGACCGCGCTCGGCTTCAACGAGCTGGCCACCCCGATCCTGTCCGCCACCTCCCCCGAGGGCGCGCGCGACTTCCTGGTGCCCTCGCGCCTGCACGCCGGCAAGTTCTACGCGCTGCCGCAGGCCCCGCAGCAGTTCAAGCAGCTGCTGATGATCGCCGGCTTCGACCGCTACTTCCAGATCGCGCCGTGCTTCCGTGACGAGGACGCCCGCGCCGACCGCTCGCCGGGCGAGTTCTACCAGCTCGACATGGAGATGTCCTTCGTCGAGCAGGAGGACGTCTTCCAGGTCATCGAGAAGGTCATGACCGAGCTCTTCGAGGAGTTCGGCAACGGCCGTCACGTCACCTCGCCCTTCCCGCGGATCCCCTTCCGCGAGGCGATGCTGAAGTACGGCTCCGACAAGCCGGACCTGCGCTCCAAGCTGGAGCTCGTGGACGTCACCGACGTCTTCGAGGGCTCGGAGTTCAAGGCGTTCGCCGGCAAGCACGTCCGCGCGCTCGCCGTGCCGGCCCTCCAGGAGCAGCCGCGCAAGTTCTTCGACGGCCTGGGCGACTTCGCGGTGGAGCAGGGCGCCAAGGGCCTGGCCTGGGTCCGTGTCGGCGAGGGCAACGCGCTGACCGGCCCGATCGCCAAGTTCCTCACCGAGGACAACGTCAAGGCCCTCACCGAGCGTCTGGGCCTGGAGCCCGGCCACGCGATGTTCTTCGGCGCCGGTGAGTTCGACGAGGTCTCCAAGATCATGGGCGCCGTGCGCGTCGAGGCCGCCAAGCGCGCCGGCCAGTTCGAGGAGAACGTCTTCCGCTTCTGCTGGATCGTCGACTTCCCGATGTTCGAGAAGAACGAGGACACCGGCCAGATCGAGTTCTCGCACAACCCGTTCTCCATGCCGCAGGGCGGCCTCGAAGCGCTGAACACGAAGGACCCGCTGGACATCCTCGCCTGGCAGTACGACATCGTCTGCAACGGCACCGAGCTGTCCTCCGGCGCCATCCGTAACCACGAGCCCGAGGTCATGTACCGCGCCTTCGAGATCGCCGGTTACAGCAACGAGGAGGTCGAGAAGGAGTTCGGCGGCATGCTGCGCGCCTTCAAGTTCGGCGCCCCGCCGCACGGCGGCATCGCCCCGGGCGTCGACCGCATCGTGATGCTGCTGGCCGACGAGCCCAACATCCGCGAGACCATCGCCTTCCCGCTCAACGGCAACGCGCAGGACCTGCTCATGGGCGCGCCGAGCGAGGTCGACGACGCCCGTCTGAAGGAGCTCCACCTGAGCCTCTACAAGGGCGCGGCCAAGCCGACGCCGTACAAGCCGACGAAGTAACGGCGCGACGGCACGATCCAGCGCGAAGGGGCCCGGCACGACTGCCGGGCCCCTTCGTGTTGCTGGACGGCCCCGTTCACACCAGGGCGGCGCTGATCGGCACTCTCGGGCAGCAGCCCGCCGCGTTGTGCACGGCTCGCTGCAGCCGCCCCGGGGTGAGCCGGTGGCCGTGGAGGACCGAGCGCACCCCGTACTCCGCGACGGCCATGAGCTCGGTCTCGCCGAGCTCGTCGGCGACGACGACGAGCGGTGCGCGGTCCGCGCGGGCCATGCGGCGCAGCGTGCCCGGAGCGTCCCGGTCGTGCCGTCCCATGACCAGGACGTCGACGGCGGCGCTCCCCTCGCCCCGCCGGGCGACCCGGATGCCGGGCAGTGCGCGCAGCTGCCGGACGAGCCGGTGGCGGCCCAGCTCGTCGTCGGCGTGGACGCTCACGGTGATGCGTTTCTCGAACACTGCACTTCCTCGTCTCCCCCGCGTACCGAACACCCCCAGCGTGGCGGGGCGGGGTCAACGAACGATTGCCGAACGATCAACGCATGTGCGAAGGGCCCGGAACCATGGGTTCCGGGCCCTTCGGGCGGTCTGCCGCGCTTACGCGGTGGGCTCCTCACCGCCGCCGAAGCGCTCGCGGTAGGCGGCCAGGTCGTCCTCGGTGATCTTCGCGAAGAGCACCGGCGGCACGGTGAACGGCGTACCGGCCGGGACGAACGTCAGGGACCTGGCCTCGTCCTGCGTGACCCAGGTGGCGGTGTCGCCCTCCAGCTGGAACGCCGCGCGCATGGCCGCGGCCGAGGCCGGGATGAACGGCGCGGAGACGATCGCGTAGAGGTGGATGAGGTTCATCGCGGTGCGCAGGGTCAGCGCGGCGCCCTCGGGGTCGGTCTTGATCTCCAGCCAGGGGGCCTTGGTCTCCAGGTAGGAGTTGCCCGCGCTCCACAGGGCGCGCAGCGCCTGCGCCGCCTTGCGGAACTGCAGCTCCTCCATGTGCCGCTCGTACTCGGCGAGCAGCTCGGCGATCTGACGCCCCAGCTCCGCCTCGGCCTCGCCCTCCTCGCTGCCCGCCGGGACCTCGTCGCCGAAGCGCTTGCGGGAGAAGGACAGGACGCGGTTGACGAAGTTGCCGAGGACGTCGGCGAGGTCCTTGTTGACCGTGGCGGAGAACAGCTCCCAGGTGAAGGACGTGTCGTCCGACTCGGGGGCGTTGGCCATCATGAAGTAGCGCCAGTAGTCGGCGGGCAGGATCTCCAGGGCGTCGTGCGTGAAGACGCCGCGCTTCTGGGAGGTGGAGAACTTGCCGCCGTAGTAGTTGAGCCAGTTGAAGGCCTTGACGTAGTCGACCTTCTTCCAGGGCTCGCGCGTGCCGAGCTGGGTGGCCGGGAACATCACCGTGTGGAACGGGACGTTGTCCTTGCCCATGAACTGCGTGTAGCGGACGTCGGCGGCCTCGTACCACCACGACTTCCAGTCGCGGTTCTCCGGGTCCTGGTCGGCCCACTCCTTCGTCGCACCGATGTACTCGACGGGCGCGTCGAACCAGACGTAGAAGACCTTGCCCTCGGCGGCCAGCTCCGGCCACGTGTCGGCCGGGACGGGGACGCCCCAGTCGAGGTCGCGGGTGATGGCGCGGTCGTTGAGGCCCTCGGTCAGCCACTTGCGGGCGATGGAGGAGGCCAGCACGGGCCAGTCCTTGCCGTGCTCGTCGATCCACGCCTCGACCTCGCCCTGCAGCTTCGACTGCAGGAGGAAGAGGTGCTTGGTCTCGCGCACCTCCAGGTCGCTGCTGCCGCTGATGGCGGAGCGGGCGTCGATCAGGTCGGTCGGGTCGAGCACGCGGGTGCAGTTCTCGCACTGGTCGCCGCGGGCCTTGTCGTAGCCGCAGTGCGGGCACGTGCCGACGATGTAGCGGTCGGGCAGGAAGCGGCCGTCGGTGAGCGAGTACACCTGGCGGATCGCCCGCTCCTCGATGAACCCGTTCTTCTGCAGCTGGCGCGCGAAGTGCTGGGTGATCTCGCGGTTCTCCGGGGAGGAGCTGCGGCCGAAGTAGTCGAAGGAGAGGTTGAAGCCCTCGTAGACGGCCTTCTGCGCGTCGTGCTGCTGGGCGCAGAAGGTGTCGACCGGCAGGCCGAGCTCCTTGGCGCCGAGCTCGGCGGGCGTGCCGTGCTCGTCGGTGGCGCAGATGTAGAGCGTCTCGCGGCCGGTCTGACGCAGGAAGCGCGCGTACACGTCCGCAGGGAGCATGGACCCCACCATGTTGCCCAGGTGCTTGATCCCGTTGATGTACGGAAGGGCGCTGGTGATGAGGTGTCGAGCCATTGCGGCTGCTCCCTGGTCGCTGTGTGGTCGGGGTTGAGGTGCACCTTTAGCGTATCCGAGGGCCAGGGGGGTGCCGCGCGGCGTTGATGACGGCTGTGTCAAGCGTTCGCGCCCCCCGAACGGGCGGGAGAGTGACGTCCGATCACCGCCAGCGACACCCGTGCACACCGGGACAGTCTGGACGTCATGACGACGACCGCGGCAACCCCGCCCGCCCACGTGTCCCGCCCCATCGGCCCCGCCGTCCTGCGGCAGCTGCGCACGCGCGACGACGCCGGCGTCACCCGTACCCCCCTCGCCGATCCAGACGGTGGCGCTCCGCTCCGCTGCTGCCTGCGGCACAGCACCGCCGGCGAACGCATCCTCCTCGTCTCGTACGCACCCCTGCAGCGCTGGGCGGCGGAGACGGGCGCGGAGCCGGGCCCGTACGACGAACGGGGCCCGGTCTTCATCCACGCCGAGGAATGCGGGGGCCCGGCCCCGGCCCCGGACGGCTGCACCGACCCCGCCTACCCGGTGCGGATGCACGGCGCCCGGCGCGTGCTGCGCGCGTACGACGCGCAGGGCCGCATCCTCGGCGGCAGGCTCATCGAGATCCCGGTCGAGCGCGCGGCCGAGGTGGACACCGCGCTGGCCGAGGTGTTCGCCGACCCGCAGGTGGCGCTGGTGCACGTGCGCGCCGTGGAGTTCGGCTGCTTCCTGCTGGAGGTGCGGCGCCGGTAGGGCGCGCGGCGGCGAACTCGCCGACGGGCGGCGGGAGCACGTGTGCGGCACGTACGTGTCGTGAACCGGCCCCGCCGCCCGCAGTGGTGCTCAGGCGGCGAGCCCGAGGACCAGGGCACCGGCGGCCGGTGCCGCGTACAGCAGCGGGAACGGGATGTGCGCGTACGAGCGCGCCCGGACGACGGTGACGACGGCCCCGGCGAAGTACAGCACCAGGCCGGCCCCGGCCATGACGCCGAGGAACGGCACGAACAGGCCGGCCACCAGGCCCACGGCCCCCGCCGCCTTGGCCGCACCGAGCAGGTTCCACCACGAGCGGGGCACGCCGTACTCGACCAGGGGCTGCACGACCCACGTGGCGCGCAGGAGGAGGGCGGCGGCCGAGAAGCCCGCCATGGCGGCGGCCAGGAGGGTGACGACGACGTAGGCGGTGGACATGCGGAACGCTCCTCATCGGACGGGGCCGGTGCGGGCTCGCGCCGGCCGGACGGGGTGAGCCCGTCACCGCATTGACACGCCGCGCGCCACGGGTGTGACCGTCCTGCCGGACTTTTTTCCGGACACCGGCCCCCGGGTGGAGACATTCGCGAAACATCCCCTCTGGTACACCCCCATTCTGGAAGGAAGGGGGCGTGCCGGACGGGAGGAACGACATCATGCGGGTGCTGGTCGCCGAGGACGAGGAAGTGCTGGCCGAGCTGGTGGCCACCGGGCTGCGGCGGGCGGGGTTCGCGGTCGACACCGTCTACAGCGGCGACGCCGCCCTCGCCTACCTCGGGCTGCACGACTACGACGTCGTCGTCCTCGACCGCGACCTGCCCCGGGTGCACGGCGACGACGTCACCCGGCGCCTCGTCGCCGCCGGCTCGCGCACCCGCATCCTCATGCTGACCGCCGCCGGCTCCATGGAGGACCGTGTCGCCGGCCTCGACCTCGGGGCCGACGACTACCTCCCCAAGCCCTTCGAGTTCCCCGAGCTCGTCTCGCGCGTACGGGCGCTGCGCCGCCGCAGCGCCCGGCCCGCCCCGCCGCAGCTGGAGCGGCACGGGCTCCGGCTCGACACCGTGCGGCGCACCGTCAGCCGCGAGGGGCACGCGCTCGACCTCTCGCCCAAGGAGTTCGCCGTGCTGCAGATCCTCCTCGAAGCCGACGGGGCCGTCGTCAGCGCCGAGGAACTGCTCGAACGGGCCTGGGACGCGCACGCCGACCCCTTCACGGGCGCGGTGCGCGTCGCGATGAGCAAGCTGCGCGGCAAGCTCGGCGACCCGCCCCTGATCCGTACCGTGCAGGGCGTGGGGTACGCCCTGTGAGACGGCCCGTCCTGACGGCGCGGACCCGCATCGCCGTCGCCTTCGGAGCCGTCTTCGCCGTCCTCGGTACGGGGCTGCTCGTCACCGTCAACGTCCTGTCGCGGGCCGGCACGCAGGAGCGGGCGACGAGGATCGCGCGCACGGCCGTGCCGGCGGAGGCGTGGCCGCCGCAGCAGACCGTGACCGTCTCCACGATCTACCGGCTGTCGGGCGACGTCAGCGCCGCCGCCTCCCACGAGCTGATCGTCTGGTCGGCGGTGGCGCTGCTGGTGACCGCGCTGCTCGCGGTGGGCGTGGGCTGGTGGACGGCAGGGCTGTTCCTGCGGCCGGTCCAGGGGGCCTTCGACAGCCAGCGGCGGTTCATCGCCAACGCCTCGCACGAGCTGCGCACGCCCCTGGCCACCCAGCGTGCCGCCATCCAGGTCGGGCTGGACGGCGCCCCCTCGCCCGAGGACCTCGCCCGCACCAGGCGGACGCTGCTGGAGACCAACCGCCACTCCGAGCGGCTCATCGACGGGCTCCTCCTCCTCGCCCGCAGCGAGCGCGGACTGGAGAGCCGCGAACCGCTCGACCTCGCCGAGGTCGTGCGGGAGGAGGCCGACGGCCTGGCCACCGACGCCGCACGGGCGGACGTACGGATCCGGGTGCGCGCCGTCCCCGCGCCCCTGACCGGCAACCGGCTGCTCCTCGCCCAGCTCACCGGCAATCTGCTGCGCAACGCCGTGGGCTACAACCACGGCGGCGGCAGCGTCGAGGTGTGCGTGCGGCCCGGCCGGCTGACCGTGGTCAACACCGGGCCGCGCGTCGCCGCCCGCGACGTCGGCAC
The DNA here is from genome assembly GCF_014650495.1 of Streptomyces cinnamoneus. Taxonomy (GTDB): domain Bacteria; phylum Actinomycetota; class Actinomycetes; order Streptomycetales; family Streptomycetaceae; genus Streptomyces; species Streptomyces cinnamoneus. Next base: position 367,460 of record NZ_BMVB01000002.1, read on the forward strand.
CCTCTTCGAACCCTTCCGCCGGGGGGAGGGCCGCGAACGGCTCGGCGGCGGGGCGGGACTCGGCCTGTCCATCGTGCGGTCGATCGCGCGCGCCCACGGGGGAACGGCGAAGGCCGCCCCCAACCCGCAGGGCGGCCTCCGTGTGGTCGTCGACCTGCCTACGGCAGGATCCCGGCGGCCCTGGCCTCGGCCAGCCACTCGGGGAACTCCACCATGAGCTCCTCGTACAACCGCGCGTCCGCGAGCGCCTTGGGATCGCGGCCGGCGTGGAAGAAGCCGGCGTTGTCGACGACGCGCTTCTCCGGCACCGGCAGGTCGTCGAGCTTGCGCAGGAAGTCGAAGCCCTTGCCCTCCGGGTCGCCGAAGCCGACGAACTGCCAGAAGATCGGCAGCTTCGCCGCCTCGCACAGGGCCCGCTCGGCGGCCGGCTTGCTGTAGGGGGCGCCGTCGGTCTGGAAGATGACGAAGGCGGGGTCGGTGGCGCCCGACGCCCGGTAGTGGTCGATGACGGCCTCGATGGCCCAGTGGTAGTTCGTCCGGCCCATGTGGCCGTAGGACTCGTGGAGTTCCTGGATGCGGCCGTCGAAGTCGGTGAGGTCGAGCTCGGCGGTGCCGTCGATGTCCGTCGAGAAGAAGACGACGGGTACGACGCCGTCGTCGTCGAGGTTGGCGGCCAGGCCCAGGGCCTGCTCGGCGAGATGCTGGACCGTGCCGTCCTTGTAATAGGTGCGCATCGAGCCCGAGCGGTCGAGGACGAGGTAGACGGCCGCGCGCTGTCCGGCCAGGCCCTGCTTGCGCAGGGAGACGCCGGCCGACTTGTAGAGGCTGACGAGCTTGGGGGCCGTCTGCTGGACCTTCTCCAGGCTGATGGCCGCGCCGCCTTCCGCCCCCGCGACCGCCTCCGCCGGGACCGCGGTGTCCGGGGTCGCCTCCGCCGGGACCGCCGTGTCCGGTGTCGCCTCCGGTGCCGTCGCGGGGGCCGGAACGGCCGGGGCCGGAACAGTGGGAGCCGGCACCGCGGGCGCCGGCGTCACGTCCGCCGTCGTCATCGCCGGGGCCGGCTCCGGGTCCGGGCCGGGGGCCGGCTCGGGCACGGGGTTGGGGTCGGGCGTCGGCACCGGCTCCGGCTCCGGGACGGGCTTGGGCGACGGCATCGGCGTCGGCTCCGGCTCCGGCTGCGGAACCGGCTCGGGGCGGTGCGGGCCGGGCGTGGGGATCGGGCCCAGCGGGCCCGGGTCGGGGATGCGCTCGGCGGCGCGGTCCGCGGCCCCGGCCGTCGGCTGCGCCGGTACGGAAACGGCCGGCGCGGCGCCGCCGTCGGGCCCCGCACTCTGCTGGGGCAGGCTGGGTTCGTCACGCACGGCAGCTCTGGACCGGCCGAACGCGTTCCGCAGCAGACTCCGAATGCCCATGGGGAGATGTCCTTCATGTGTCTCGGGTGCAAGTGAATTGTCCGTAGTGCGGGGATAAGTCCCCTGGCGTGGCGACTACGTAAGGCTAGCCGTCAAGCTTGGTCCAGTACGTTCACACCCGACACGCCCTACCCGCGTGTCCTACCTTGTATCACTGGCATCAGGGGTGGTCCGGAACCCAGGTCCCGTGAAACCCCAGCGGCACCCGCACCGGCAGGTGGATCCGGGCCACCGGACCCGCCGCGAAGTCCTGTGCCGCCAGCACCACGAGGTCCGAGGCCGCCCGCGCCGGGTCGTAGGCGTACGCCAGCACCCAGCCCTCGTCCTCCGCGGCCCCCGGCGCGGCCGGCACGAACACCCCCTCGCCCACGTCGCCGCCCGCCGGCACCCGGAACTCCTCGGCCGTGCCGCGCTCCAGGTCGTACTTCAGCAGTCCGGTGTCCCGCCCCGGCTGCCGCTCGTGCATCGCATAGCCGAAGCGGTGCGGCAGGGTCAGCCGGCGCGGGTCGACGCGGGGGAACTCCACCGGCCGGTCGTCCAGCCGCTCGCGCCGCACGGTCCCGGCGGTGAGGTCGACCGTCCAGCGCTCCAGGTGCGCCAGGTGCTCCCCGGGGGCGGGGCGGCCGGCCGAGGCGGCGTCGAAGAAGCGGTCGTAGCGCACGAGATGGACGGTGAGGAAGCGACGGCCGCGTCCGCCGTCGGGCGGCCCGTGCTCGAAGGCGTTCATCGGGTGGAAGACGAAGCACGGATCCGTCTCCAGCCACCGCACCTGCTCCGCCCGGCCCTCGCGCGGCAGCACCCCGAGCCGCGCCGGCCGGCCCGGCACCCACACCGGATGGTGCCCGGCCGTTCCGGGCAGCCGGGCGAAGACGACGGGCAGGTCGTAGAGCAGCACGTACCGCTCGGTGAGCGAGAAGGCGTGCATCATCGGCCGCTCGCCGACCGGGACGTCGACGCTGCGGCGCACCCGTCCGTCCGTCCCCGCGACGACGTACTGCACGTACGGCCAGGCCGGGCAGTACGCCACCGCGTGCAGCTCACCGCTGCGCGGGTCGAGTACGGGATGTGCGGACAGCCCGCCGGGCAGGGTGCCGTGGAAGTCGAACGGCCCGATCGTGTGGAGCTCGGGGTCCAGTTCGTACGGCAGCGTGCCGCCCTCGACCAGGGCGAGACAGTGCCCGGCGAAGAACTGCACGTGGGTGTTGGGGGCGAAGTCCAGGTCCAGGTGGCGCGGCCCGTGCAGCAGCTTCTCCCCGAGCTGCCCGGCCACCGCGTCCGAACGCACCCAGCGGTTGCGGTACCACTCGGCGCGGCCGTCGCGCAGCCGGACGCCGTGGATCATGCCTTCGCCGCTGAACCAGTGGTAGGCGGCCGGGTCTTCGACCTCCAGGGGATTGGGGCCGTTGCGCAGGTAGCGGCCGCACAGGGAGCCGGGGATCCGGCCGGTCACCGGCAGGTCGACCGCGGTGATCTCCTCGTGGACCGGCGCGTACAGACCTCGGAGGTAGGGGTTCGTGCCCGCGTGCGGACGGCCCTCGGTCATGGCACCCACCTCCACCGGCCCTTCCCCGGCTGCCGCCGGGCGGGTCCCCCACCCGTGGGGCCGTCCCTCCACCATCCAGCGGAAGGGAAGGTTCGGCCAGCCTCCATCCACGCGTCGAACACTCTTCATCGAAGGCGGGTAACCGCCACCGAGCGGGATTCGTTGCCGGGAACAGCCGGGGAAGCGTAGTACACGGGCAGGACAAGAGCAGGGCAATTAATGGCCGCAGGGCAACCCTGTGCGCCCGTTCCCGACTCTTTATCGGTGAGTATTCGCAAGTCCGAACATGAGTACCCACACGGGGGCAGGGAGTTGAGAGGCGCATGGGCCTGACCAGCCGGTCACTCTTGTACACGGTGGTGTTCGTCGCCCTTGTGTGTGTGGGCCTCACGATATGGCTGTGGCCACGCCTCGCGGGGCGCGGCACGTTGCCCGTGCTGGGACGGCTCGGGTCGATCCTGGTGACCCAGTTGACGATCATGTCCGCGGTGCTCCTCGCGGTGAATTCCGCCAATAGCTTCTACGGCACCTGGGGCGAGCTGATCGGGAAGTACGACCGCTCGCCCGGACAGGTCACGCAGGCCACCGAGCCGGGCCCGAACACCGGTGTCGACGCGGCCAAGGGCGGTCTGGTGCGGCCGGCCGGGTCGGAGGGGCTGGAGAAGGCGGGGCTCCCGAAGGGGCCGAAGGACAAGGTCGGTGCGGTGGAGTCCGTACGCCTCGTCGCCCGCCGCGCGGGCGTCGTCGAGCCGGCGATCGTCTACCTGCCGCCGCAGTACTTCCAGAAGCAGTACGAGCGCCAGCGCTTCCCCGTGATCGTGGCCGTCAGCGGCTACCCGGGCGGCATCACCAACCTCACCCAGTACTTGCAGGTGCCCAAGACGGCGTCCACGCTGATCTCGGAGAACCGGATGCAGCCGACGGTGATCGTCATGGTCCGGCCGACGATCGCCCCGCCGCGCGACACCGAGTGCGTGGACGTCCCGGACGGGCCGCAGGCCGAGACCTACTTCACCAAGGACCTGCCCGAGGCCCTCAAGAGCGCCTACCGCGTCGGCCACGAGGCCAGCGCCTGGGGCGTCATGGGCTACTCCTCGGGCGGCACCTGCGCCCTGGAGCTCGCGATGCGCTCGCCCGGCACGTACCCGGTGGCGGGCGCCCTCTCCGCCGACTACAAGGTCAAGAACGACCTCACCACGGGCAAGCTCTTCGGCAGCGGCCCGGAGGCCGGCAAGCGCCAGCGCGAGCACGACCTGATCTGGCGCCTGCAGAACCTGCCCGCCCCGCGCGTCTCGGTGCTCGTCACCAGCAGTGAGAAGGGCGAGAAGAACTACGGGGAGACGCAGAAGTTCCTCAAGGCCGTCAAGGAGCCGATGACCGCCGCGAAGATCGTCCTGCCCGCGGGGAGCCACAACTTCACCACCTGGCGGCGCGAGATCGCCCCGACGCTGGAGTGGATGAGCAAGCAGATGACCTTCCCGCAGGACACCGTCGACCGGTCGAAGCCGGCGGACGGCTCGCAGAGCGGGAAGGCGGCCGAGGAGGAGCGCAAGCGGGCCGAGGAGAAGCGGAAGGCCGACGAGGAGAAGCGGAAGGCCGAGGAGGAGCGCTCCTCCGGGGCGCAGGAGGCGCCGTCGGACGCCTCCGGCGAGCCGGAGGCGTCCCAGGGGGCGGAGCCCGAAGAGGACGAGTGACGCGCCCGGCGGCGGCCGTCAGGCCGCCGCCACGCCCCGGAGCCGCCCCGCGGCCCCGGTGAGGGTGCAGGTGAAGACGGGCGCGCCGTCCTGTGTTCCCGTCACCCGCGCGGCGAGCCGCTCGCCCGGCTGTCCGCTCGTGGCCGTGACCTCGATGGTGCAGGGACTGTCCAGCTCCGCGTACCGGTGGAAGACCACGGCGACCGAGGACGGCCGCCGCGCGTGCGGCCGCAGCGCGCCGTACGCGGCCTGGCGGGCCGCCTCCACCAGGACCATGCCGGGGATGTGGTCGCTGGGGTGGTCGAAGAGCGTGGCGTGGCGCGGGTCGGGGTTGAGCACCCAGCGGTCGGAGCGGCCGGTGGGGGAGAGGACGACGTCGATGGGGGCGTCCCGGCCGACGTCGCGGGGCTCGGCCCGGACGGGGCGGCCGGCCGGCAGCAGATCGGCGGTGGACCCGCGGTGGCCGCGGATCCGGCCGTAGAGCTCCGGGGGGAGGCAGGTGAAGCGGCCGCCGCCGCTGGCCACGGTCTCGCCCTCGCGCCGCACCGTGATGTCCATGCGGAAGGCGAAACGCCGTTCCCGGTGATCGAGGATCACGCACGAAGCGGCGATGGTGAGATCGGTGGGCGAGTCCCCTATGAGGAGGCGCTCGTCGTGCGCGGTGAATTCCATCTCCTGCAGCAGGAATTGATGTCCTATCGGAACATTCAATTCCGTGTGGGCGAGGAACAGGCCCGTCTGCCGAATCGTTTCCGCGGCCAGTAAGGGATCATGCCGTCTGCCGCCGTCGGCGGTGAAGAAGCCGTGTGCCCGCGGCCATTGGGCGGTGAGCAGGAAATGATGTCCGTCCGCTTCCGTGCACCCGGTCAGGAAGACCTCCGCGACGGCCGCGCGATGAACGAGCTCCTTGGGAACCGTGCTGGTCAGTGTGGGTTCGACGGCGGACGGGGAAGGTGCGGGGCGCCCGTTCGCAGTGGGTGACTGATGCACGGAACTCTCCATGAAACCCGATGTGACCACGAGTCAAGAAACCCGAAAATCTTGTCCTGTTCTAAGATAACGGTTGGCCGGTTTTCTTCAAGGCCCAGGCCGGGATCCCCGGCGGCGCGCGACGGTCCCGCGCGGCGTACCACTGATGGAGACAGCTGATGCAGCAGCAGATCTGCCCCGTAGTTCTCGACCCCACCGGACGCGATGTGCACGGGGAGGCGGCCCGGCTGGCCGGCATCGGGCCGGTGGTCCGGGTGGAGCTGCCGGGCGGGGTGGCGGCGTGGGCGGTCACCGGTCACGAGCTGGCCGCCCGGCTGATGCTGGACCCGAGGGTCTCCAAGGACGCCTACCGGCACTGGCCGGCCTGGCGCGACGGCGAGCTCGACGACAGCTGGCCGATGGCGATGTGGGTGTCCGTCAGGAACATGCTCACGGCCTACGGCGACGAGCACCGGCGGCTGCGCAAGCTCGTGGCCAAGGCGTTCACCGCCCGTCGCACCGCCGCGCTGCGGCCGCGCGTCGAGCGGCACGTCGCCCGGCTGATCGACGACCTCGCCGCCGTGCCGCCCGGTCAGGTCGTCGACCTGCGCGAGCGGTTCGCCCACCCGCTGCCCATCCAGGTCATCTGCGAGATGCTCGGCATACCCGAGGAGGTGCGGGCCGACCTGCGCCGGGTCGTCGACACCACCTTCCGCACCTCGGCCACGCCCGAGGAGGCGCAGGCCAACCAGTACGAGCTCTACACCCTGCTGTCCGGGCTCATCGCGGCCAAACGGGCCGCGCCGGCCGCCGACATGACGAGCGACCTCATCGCCGCCCGCGACGACGCGGGGGACGGGGCCGCGGACGGCGCGCAGGAGCGACTGTCGGAGAAGGAGCTCCTCGACACGCTGCTGCTGATCATCGGGGCAGGGCACGAGACCACGGCCAACCTCCTCGAACAAGCCGTTTTCGCGTTGCTCACCCATCCGGATCAGCTGGAGCTGGTGCGTTCCGGCCGCGCCTCGTGGGACGACGTCATCGAGGAGACGCTGCGGGCGCGCGGGCCGGTGGCGAACATTCCGCTGCGCTTCGCGGTCGAGGACATCGAGGCGGGCGGCGAGGTCATCGCCGCGGGCGACGCCATCGTCATCTCGGTGAGCGCCGCGGGCCTCGATCCGGCGCAACACGGCGAGGACGCCCACCGTTTCGACCTCACCCGCCCCACCCGGCGCGACCACCTCGCCTTCGGCCACGGCGTCCACCACTGCATCGGCGCACCCCTCGCACGGCTGGAGGCGACCCTCGCCCTGCCTGCCCTTTTCGACCGCTTTCCGGAACTCTCGCTCGCCGTTCCGGCCGAGGCGCTGGAACCCCTGGAGTCGTTCATTTCGCACGGCCACCGGAGCCTGCCGGTGTTGCTGGAACCAGCCCCGATTAATTGACCGAATAACGCCTCTCGCCTTTGCTCCGTGGTGAGTTCGAGAATGCGCTGCCGGGTAAAATGCGTCGCGTTCGGTTTGGTTTCCCCCAAGGGGTCTCGTCTCCTGACCCGGCGTGGCGTCACCGCTGCCGGAAGGCTGAGCGGGATGACACGGCTGGAGGTCGCAGGATGGCGCAGCAGGAGCGTGGGATCAGAACTCGCCGGGCAGCGCTGGAGGCGGCGGCCGCCCTCTTCGCCGAGCGCGGCTACGAGGCGTGCACCATCTCGGAGATCCTCGCCCGGGCCGGGGTGACCAAGGGGGCGCTCTACTTCCATTTCGACTCCAAGGAGTCCCTGGCGCGCGGCGTGCTGGAGGAGCAGGTCTCCCTGGAGGGCGTGGCCCCGCAGGCGTCGAAGCTGCAGGAGTGGGTGGACGTGGGCATGGCCCTGGCCCACCGGCTGCCCCAGGAGCCGCTGTTGCGGGCCGGCGCCCGGCTGGCCACGGACCCGCACATGCAGAAGCTGGTCAGCACGGGACCGTGGGCCACCTGGAGCGAGGTGTCCGCCGACCTGCTGTCCGAGGCCAAGGCGCGGGGCGAGGTGCTGCCGCACGTGGAGCCTTCGGCCACCGCGCGGTTCGTGATCAGCGCGTGGACGGGCGTCCTGCTCGTCTCGCAGGTCACCACCGCCCTGGAGGACCTGGAGGAGCAGATCTCCGTGCTCTTCCGGCACATCCTGCCGGCGCTGGCGACGCCGGCGATCCTGGTGCAGCTGGACACCTCTCCCGACCGCGGGGCCCGGGTCGTCGCCGAGGGGCGCCGCCTGGCGGAGGCCACGGCCGTGGCGGCGGGATAGCCCCGATTCCCTTTGCGGAACGCGTGATTCAGGCACGGGAATCACCGGCGGCGGTCGGCTTTCACCTTGCTCCCGCTTTGTGCCCTGGGCCATGATCGCGCCATGAATGCTCAGCAAGGAATGCTCGCAGGCAAGACGGTCATGATTACCGGGGCCTCCAGTGGTATCGGGGCCGCCGCGGCCCGTCTGTTCAGCGCGCAGGGTGCTGCGGTGGTTCTCATGGCCCGCAGGACAAAGATGCTGCAGGGACTGGCCGACGAGCTCAACGCCGCGGGCGGCACGGCGACCGCGGTGACCGGCGACGTGACCGTGGCGGCGGACGCCGCCCGCGCCGTGGAGGTCGCCGTGGAGCGGCACGGCCGGCTCGACGCCGCCTTCAACAACGCCGGGTGGGGCACCGCCCGGGAGCCCATGCACCTGATGGACGACGCCGATTACGACCGCATCATGGACGTCAACGTCCGCGGTGTGTGGAACTGCATGCGCCGGCAGATACCCGCGATGCTGGAGAGCGGCGGCGGCGCCATCGTCAACACCTCCAGCACCGCCGGCCTGGTGGCCCCCGGCGTGCCCTCCGCCCCCTACATCGCCGCCAAGCACGCGGTGATCGGCCTGACCAAGGCCGCCGCCGACGAGTACGGCGCCCAGGGCATCCGCGTCAACACCCTCGCCGTCGGCGTGACCCGTACCGAGCTGATGCAGCAGGGCTTCGACCAGAACCCGGGCGTCGAGGCCCTCCTGACCGGCAATTCCATGCTCCCCCGTGTCGCCGACCCGGTGGAGATCGCCCAGGCCGCCGCCTGGCTCTGCGCCGACCACTCCTCCTTCGTCACCGGCGCCACCGTCCCGGTGGACGGCGGCTTCACCGCGCGGTGAGCGCCCGGATCCTGGTCACCGGCGCGAGCGGCACCGTCGGCGGGGCCACGGCCCGGCTGCTCGCCGCCGGCGGCCATCCCGTCCGGCTGCTGGGCCGCGACGCCGCGCGGCTGCCGGACCCGGGGCCGAACGGCGAGCTCGTCACGGGCGACTTCGCCGATCCGGCAGCACTGCGCGCGGCGATGAGCGGGATCGAGGCGGTCCTGGTCGTCACCGCCGACCCCCGGCTGCCCGGGCACGACGCCAACGTGGTGCGCGCGGCGCAGGAGGCGGGCGTCGGCCGTCTGGTCAAGCTCTCGGCGCTCGCCGTCGCCGAACCCGGGGCCCAGGACTTCATCACGCGCTGGCAGCGCGAGGCCGAGGAGCGCATCCGCGCCTGCGGCATCGCGTGGACGATGCTGCGGCCCCGGGCGTTCATGAGCAACACCCTGGCGTGGGCCGAGGGCATCAGGACGTCCGGCACGGTACGGGCCTGGCCCGCCGATGCCCGGGCGGCGTGTGTGGACCCCTACGACATCGCCTGCGTCGCGGTCCGGGCCCTGACCGAGCCCGGGCACACCGGACGGGCCTACGCGCTGACGGGTCCGGCGGCGGTGACCGCCCGCGAGCAGACCGAGGTGCTCGCGCGGGTGCTGGGACGTCCGCTGGCCTTCGAGGAGCTCGACGCGGACCGGGTGCGCCGGGCGGCCGAGGTGCGCTACGGGGCCGAGGTGGCGCGGGCGCTGCAGGAGAGCGCCGAGCGCCGCGTGCAGGGGGGCACGAGCCGGGTGGAGCCGGAGGCGGCGCGACTGCTGGGACGGCCGGCCCGTACGTACGAGCAGTGGGCCCGCGAGAACGCGGCGCTCTTCGCCGGTTGATGGCCGTGGTGCGGTCACACCGCGGCGATTAAAAACCGCACATACGGTCTGTGCAGCCGCTGCTCCGCGGGGGCCGGGGCTCTCACTGGCTTCTCAGGCGGCGCTCGCCGTCACTGGTGTCCCGGAAGAAAACAGACCGTGAACGGGGTGCGAGACCGTCACCGGGGCGGGGAAGCACCCGTCCGGGTGACCCTCGCGTCACCTGCAGGGTGACGGGGCTCAGCCGGCCTGCGTGGTGGAGTCGACGATCTCCAGGGCGATCTCCAGGAGCGCGGTGCGCTTCTCCTCGGGGTCGCCCTGCAGCGTGTCCAGGGCCAGCGCCCCGAAGTGCACGGTCAGCATGGCGCTGGAGAAGCGGGCCTGGGTCGCGACGGGGGCGTCGCCGGCCTGGATCAGCCGGGAGACGGAGACCACCCGCTCCTTGAGCCGTTCCCCGATGGTCAGCTCGCGCAGCGTGGCCTGATTTTCCTGCAGGATCCGGTAGAGGGGGGCCGCGTCCTTGAGCACGGCGCTGTAGCGGCGCAGCAGCTCCCGCTTGGTCTCCAGCGTCGGGGGCTGGCTCCGGCCCCAGGCGATGAGCTCGTCGACGGGCTCGCCGAGCTGGTCGGAGAGGGCGCTGAGGATGTCCTCCTTGGTCTTGAAGTGGTAGTACAGCGCGGCCTTGGTGACGCCGAGCTCCTCGGCGATCTCCCGCAGCGAGGTCTTCTCGTAGCCGCGGGAGACGAAGAGGTCCAGGGCCGCCTTCTGAATCCGCTCGCGGGTGTTGCTCCTACGGGCCCTGGGGTTGCTGGCCATGGTCTCTCTCCCGCTCTCCGTCTTCCGCTCTCGCCGACCCGGCACCTAGCTGGTCGGCAAGTTAGTTTCCCGTCGTTTTCCCCGCACACGTTAGGGGCGCCGACGGGCACCCGGGCGCCGACCGGGGCGGGGTCCTGCGCGCGCAATACCGTACTTGACGCCCGGCAAGTACATGCATACTCTTCCGACCGAGGTAACTAGCCTGGCGGCAAGTACGGAAATGCGACTGGACCGAGGGGATGGTGCGCGTCGACATGGCACGACACGTTGCTGCCGCGATCGACTACTACGCCGCACACGACTACGGCGCGGTGAGCGGCCACGCGGTGGACGAGCGCACGGTGGGCCGGCCGGCCGCGGTGGAGGACCCCCTGCCCGAGGTCTTCGAGGGGCTGAGCGTCCCGGTGCGCACCGCGGCCTCGCTGCTCGGCCTCTCCCCGTGGGCCGTCGCCCATCTGATAGAACGCGGTGAATTGCGCAGCGAGCGCGGCGGGCAGTACCGCTACGTCACCCTGACCAGCATTTTTTCCTATCGACGGCTGACCCGTTGATGCCTATTTCGCGGTAGTGCATCCCACTGGATCGAATGAGTGAAAGCCTGACGAATGCCCGGAACTTCCCGAATGGGCCGGAGTTATTCAGAACGCTTTCTCAGTGGGGGCGCTACTCGATCGAAAGGCATAGACGTGCTCAAGAAGGTTCTCGCCACGGCCGCCATGTCGGCTTCCGCGGTCGGCGCCATCGCCTCCCCCGCGATGGCCATCGGTAACGACAGCGATGTCTGGAACGCCAACGGCGCCAAGACCGGCTACGGCAACACGCACACCGGCGGCAAGGAAAGCCCGCAGATGAGCCTCATCCAGGGCACGCTCAACAAGCCGTGCCTCGGCATCGGGAAGATCAACGCCCAGGGTCTCCTCGGCGCGGTGCCCATCAACCTCCAGGACATCCCGATCCTGTCCTCGCAGCAGCAGCAGCAGTGCACCGACAACTCCACGATCAACGACGGCGACGACCCGCTGTCGCACATCCTGGACGAGATCCCGATCATCTCGGGCAACGGCTCGGGCAACGAAGGCGGGCTGTTCGGCGAGCACGGCCACTGACCGGAGCGCCTTTCGGGAAATCCCTTCGCGGCGGGTGTGCGGGACCCGCTGCGGGGGGATTTCCCTTTGGGCCGAAGGAATGAAGTAGCACAACCTCACCCGTCGGTGGCGGGTTAGACCTGGTGTTCCTGCAATTCGTCGACCCGGAGCGAGGAAACAATCGTGATCAAAAAGGTAGTGGCCTCGGCTGTGCTGGCGTTCTCCGCGATCGGCGGCGCCGCGGCACCGGCCATGGCGGCCCCGGCGGCCCCGGCCGGCGGTGGTGACAGCAGGGACGTCTTCAACGCCAACGGCGCTGCCCAGATGTACGGCAACACCTACACGAGCGGCTATATGAGCCCCCAAATGGGCCTGATCAACGGTTCGTTCAACAAGCCGTGCATCGCCATCGGCAAGGTGGGCCTCCAGGGGCTCCTCGGGGCAGCGCCCATCGGGCTCCAGGACGTGCCGATCCTGTCCTCGCAGCAGCAGCAGTGCACCGAGAACTCCGTGATCAACGACGGCGACGACCCGCTGTCGCACATCCTGGACGACATCCCGATCCTGTCCGGCAACGGTTCCGGCAACGAGGGCGGGCTGTTCGGCGGGCTCGGCGGGCACGGCAAGCACCGCCGCCACTGACCGGGGCGCGCCCCGCACACGAGAGCCGCCCCCCGGCGATCCCGGGGGGCGGCTCTCCGCGTCACGGGCCGCCGGCGCGTGACGTTCCGGACACCGCGGCGGCGCGGTCAGCCCTCGTAGTAGACGGTGAGCACGGCGCCGCCCACGTCCACCCGTCGCCGGCCCAGCCGTTCGCCGCGGCGCAGTGCTCCCAGGCACGTGCGGAACATGCCCATCTCCTCATCGGTCAGCACGGCGGCCGCCAGATCGAGCAGTTCGTCGACGCTCCGGTCGGTGAGCACTTCGGGCAGGTCGCCGGAGAGCAGGACCACCGATTCCCCGGTGCGTCCCCTGACGACGGCGTTGGACGTCGAGCCACCACTGACAACGAGCACACATTCCCCCTGGCCTCGGGCAGACCGAGACGATAGCCGGGAAGGGGCGTGCTCCTCGGCCGGACGGGAATATTCGCGGGATTCAACCGTTCCAGGGAACCGGGCGCGTGCGACGCGGCGTCTGTTACTCAACAGCCGGGCGCCAAACGCCGGTTCAGCCCTCGTTCGGGTGATCCTTGGGCGCGCGTTCGAGCAGTGATTCGACGAGGGCCGCCACATGCCGGCGGTCGTCGGACGACAGCCGCTGGACGCTCGCGATCAGCAGGTCCACCTCCGGGTCCGGCCGGGACTCCGGGGCGTCCTCGGCCGTCGGGTAGAGGTGGATGCCGCAGGCTTCGGCGGCGGCGCGGCGCACGGTGTCCAACGGCAGGTCGAGGCCGCGGGAGAGCCCTTCGAGCGTGGCGGGCTGCGGCATGCGCACCAGGCGGTCCGTGGTGGCCAGGTGGTGCACCGTCGAGCGCGGGATGCCGCCCCTGCGAGCGACGTCCCCGTAGGACCAGCCCTGACGGTCCAGGCGCTGTCTCATCATCTGCTGCAGTGCGTTGGCCACTGACGGTCGCTTCCTGCTCTCGGCTGGCTCGGGTCCGCTCGGGTGAACCGATTCTACGGGCGGTGTCCACCGGAACCGCTTGCGCGGCGTCGACGGCCGCCGCTAGTGTCCAATCTCGTTGGACAGCACGTCCGACCGCATCGGACGCGGGCTGGGGGGTCCTGCCCGTGCCCGACAGCCGTTTTCGCGTTCTCCGCGAAAGCCGCGGAGAACCATCCCGGAGGGGGACGACCATGCTCGATGTGCATGAGCTCGACGCCGAGTCCGCTGAGCTGCTGCCCGGCCGCGAGGCGCTCGGGAAGCTGAAGTTCAGCTTCAGCCGGACGACCAACGTCACCAAGCACGTCGCCAACGTCTCGGCGCACAACACCTCGTCGGCGCTCAACGTCTGCTCGCCGGACGCCGTCGCCCAGTCCGCGGCCGGACAGACGATCGCCATCCAGCAGTAGCCGGCGGCGGTCCGCACCGCACGCCGTCCGCACGCCGATCAGCACGTCGTCAGATCAGAAAGGCCAAGCCATGAGCATGAACCCGCGTGAGCTCGACGCCGAGTCCGCCGAGCTGCTGCCCGGCCGCGAGGCGCTCGGGAAGCTGAAGTTCAGCTTCTCCCGCACCACGAACGTCACCAAGCACGTGGCGAACGTCCACGCGCACAACGAGTCCCTGGCCGTCAACGACGCCTCGCCCTGGGCGGTCGCGCAGTCCGAGGCGAGCCAGTCCATCTCCATCAAGCAGTAGGCCCGGCCCACACACTCGGCGGACCGCGTCCAGGGGAAGGCGCGGTCCGCCGGCCAGAGGGGGGAACAGCGGTTTCGTCGAGGGGGAGGAACCAGATGACGGTGGTCGGAGACCACGAGGCCGGCCGCAGCCGCCATCGCACCATCGGCGAGACCGCAACGCTTCACCGGGACACCGGAGGGACCGGCGTCCGGACAGGGGACGCCGGAGCCCCGGTGCCGGGTCCCGGCGGCTTCCCGTACACCGTCGCGCAGGAGTACGGGACAGGGGAGGAAGCCGCCGCGACCCTGCAGCTGCCCGTGCCGGGGCAGCCCGCACCGCAGCCGCAGCCCGCAACGGAAGCCGTCGTCCCACGGCTCGGCGCAGGGCTGCGCCTGCACGGCGAGTACCAGGGCTCGGGCTTCAACGAGCCCAAGTACATCGCCCGCCGCGGCGACGGCCAGGTGGTGCAGCTCTCCCGGCTGCTCCACCTGGTCGCCTCGGCCATCGACGGCCACCGCGACCTGCACGCCGTCGCCCGCCACGTCAGCGCCGGCTTCGGGCGCGAGGTCAGCGCCGAGAACATCGCCTACCTCGTGGAGCACAAGCTCGAACCCCTCGGCATCACCGTGCCGCCCGGCCAGGAGGACGACCGGGTCCAGGGCCCGCGCTCGGACCTGCTGCTCGCCCTCAAGGGACACCGCGTCGTGTTCGACGAGCGGCGCGTCAACGCCATCGCCCGGTCCCTGGCCTGGCTGCACCGGCCGCTCGTCGTGGTGGCCGTCCTGCTGCTGGCCGCCGCCATGGACGTGTGGCTCTTCGCCTTCCACGGCGCCATGACGCCCGTGCTCAACGTCCTCGACCAGCCGCTGCTGCTGCTCGCGGTCTTCGGGCTGACCGTCGCCTCCCTCGTCTTCCACGAGTTCGGCCACGCCTCGGCCTGCAGATACGACGGCGCCCAACCCGGCTGCATCGGCTGCGGGATCTTCCTGATCTGGCCGTCCATGTACACCGACGTCACCGACGTCTACCGCCTCGGGCGCGCCGGGCGGATCCGCACCGACCTCGGCGGCGTCTACTTCAACGTCGTCTTCATGCTGCTGCTGACCGGCGCCTACTTCGTCACCGGGCAGCCCTTCCTGCTCTGCGCGGTCTACCTCGGCCACTTCGAGGTGCTCGAACAACTGATGCCGGCCGTCCGGCTCGACGGCTACTTCATCCTCGGCGACCTCGCCGGGGTACCCGACCTCTACGGCAAGATCAAACCGATCCTGCTCAGCATGGTGCCGTGGCGCAAGCCCGACCCGGCCGTCGCCGACCTCAAGCGCAAGACGCGGATCATCGTCACCACCTGGGTGCTCACCATGGTCCCGCTGCTGCTCGGCGAGCTCTGCTACGCCCTGTGGAACCTGCCGCGTCTCGTCGCCACCGGCGTGCGCTCGCTCACCCAGCAACTCACCGGCACCTACGAGGCGTTCGTCGCCGGGGAGATCCCGGCCGGGCTGGCCGGCGTGCTCGGCAGCCTCATGCTCATCGTTCCGCTGGGCGGCATGACGTACCTGTCCATCCGGCTCTCCGGACGGCTGGGCCGCAACGCCCTGCGCTACACCGCGGGCCGTCCGCGGCTGCGGATCGGGCTCGCCCTGGCCTGCGCGGCGGTGGCGACCACCCTGGCCTACGCGTGGACCAGCGGCGTCACGCCCAAGCCGCTGCCCCCCGCGCCGCCCATCGCCCCGATCCTGCAGCCGCACGTGCCGACCGCGCCGCCGGAGCCGGGCCACCCGTCGCTGCCCGGCCACGACCCGGCCGAGGGCCGCATGCCGGGGATCTGGAGCCCGGACGGCCAGGCCCCGGCGGTCACCCCGCTGCCCTGGCGCACCCCGCCGGCCAGGCCCGGTCTGCCCACGCCCGTCCCGGCGCTCACGCAGCCGCCGGCGGCGGCCCCGGCCGGGGACCGCGCACCGGCCCCGGGGGCGTCGGCCGCGCCGCCGCCGGTGGTCCTGCCGCCCACGATGCCGCCGGTCCTGCCGCCCGCCCTGCCGCCCGCCCTGCCGCCCTCCGCCCCGCCCAAGCCCGCCCCCGCGCCCGTGCCCACACCGGCGGCCACGACCGCGGCCCCGACGGCCGCGCCCGCGACGACCGCCCCGGCCCCGGCCCCCACGACCTCCCCGCCGCCCGCCGAGCCCTCCGCCCCGGCTCCGACGGCCCCGGCACCCTCCCCGACACCGTCACCGTGAGAACTCCCAAGGAGCAGACCGTGAACCCGTTCCTCTCCCGCCACCTCCTGCGCCTCGGCCTGCTGGCCGCCGGCGTCGCCACGGCCGCCACCGCCGGCCCGGCCCAGGCGTCCGAGGGTGTCGCCGTGACCTTCGACAGCGTCCGCACCACCGCGAACCACCGCCACCACACCGAGTACCGCGACAGCTTCCGCGTCCACCAGCTCGGCACGGTCGCCGGGGCCCGCCTGACCAACCGGGCGAACGCCTCCTCCTCCGGCTGCACCGCCGACGACGCCTGCCGCTCGGTGGCCCTGTCCTTCCAGATCGTCACCCTTGCGGGCAAGAACGTCCGGCTCGACACCGTCAACAAGGGCCGCGCCCTCAACGACCACTGCACCGGCTGCCAAACCCTGGCCGGCGCCTACCAGTTCGTCGTCTCCACGCCCAAGGCCACCCGGCTGACCGCCGCGGCCCAGCGCCGGCTGGCCGACGTCCACCGCCGCCTGGACGCCCTCGGCGGCTCCCGGCTCCCCGCCGCCGAACTGAAGAAGAAGGCCGACGCCCTGGCCGCCGAGGTCACCGCCCTCCTCGCGAGGCCCGACTCCACCACCACCGCCGGCACCCGCCCGGCCGTCCGGGTCCACCGCCAGCTGGACGGCTGGCCGGCCCGCTGAGGCGCGTACTGACCGGCGGGCGGTGACGGCCGCGCCATAATCACGGCCATGGAAGCGGACCGCGGCATGAGGCTCACCGGGCTCCAGCAGCGGCTGCTCGCCGACCTGGTGGAGCTCGGCGAGCCCTACCCGCTCGTGCTGACCGGAGGCGTCGCCGTCCAGGCGCACGGCCTGCTGATCCGGCCCGTCACCGACCTGGCCCTGGCCACCGACAGCCCGGTGCCGATGGCGGACATCGCAGCCGCCCTCCGCACCGGGCTGCAGGCACGCGGCCTGCAGGTGCGCGAGGCGGACGCCGAACCGCTCTCCGCCCGCCTGGTGGTCACCGAGCCGGTGACCGGCGAGGACTGCGAGGTGCACGTCCTCAAGGAGACGATGTGGCGCCCGCCCGCCCCCACCCCGTACGGGCCCGCCCTGGCCGCCGAGGACGTCGCGGGCACCAAGACGCGGGCCCTCGCCGACCGCGGCCTGGCCCGCGACCTCGTCGACGTGCACGCCGCAGCCGGCCGCTGGTCGCGCACCGACCTGGAGGAGTTCGGCCGCCGCCACGCACGGGACGACTTCGACCTCGCCGACCTGCGGGCCCGGCTCGAAGGGGCCGACTGGATCGACGACCGCGAGTTCGCCGCCTGCGGCCTCGACGCCGGGGCGAGCGCCGACCTGCGCCGCTGGGCGCAGGAGTGGGCCGACGACATCGGCGAGCGGCTGCTCGAAGAGGCGCCGTACGAGGACGAGGCCCCGGACGAGGACGGCGAGGAGCGGTAGCGGGAAGAAGAAGCAGGGGCGGGAAAACAGAGCACCCCCAGGCCGTCGGCCTGGGGGTGATGAAGTGGAGCGGGCGACGAGAATCGAACTCGCGCTCTGAGCTTGGGAAGCTCATGTTCTACCATTAAACTACGCCCGCGCGAGGCGCCCTACAGGGCGTCGCATCGTCGCACACTCTACCCCATCGAAGGCCCCCGGTGCACTTGCCCCGGGGGCCTTCTTGTCGTGTGAGGGGGGTGTGGCGGGGGTGGGGACGCGCGCGTGGGGAGCGGGAGTTGGGGCGTACCGTGGGGACGCGGCAATCGCCGGGGGGCATCGGGGTGCCGCGTTAAGCTCGGCCTGAATGATCCCCTAATGTGGCTTTTATTGCCGCTTGTGCCGGAGGCACGCGTTCAGTACCGCCATGGGGAAAGGGAGCTCGATGGAGCGCACCGTCGTCCGTTGTGCCGAAGGGCACGTGTTCAGCACCGCTTCGTTCCCGATGCAGAATCTCGGACCCGGCCGGATCGGCCCCGGGCGGCTCCTGCGCTGCCCG
Organism: Streptomyces cinnamoneus; assembly: GCF_014650495.1. Classification (GTDB taxonomy): domain Bacteria; phylum Actinomycetota; class Actinomycetes; order Streptomycetales; family Streptomycetaceae; genus Streptomyces; species Streptomyces cinnamoneus. The sequence goes on from NZ_BMVB01000002.1 coordinate 385,445, forward strand.
CGCTGCGCCCGGCTGAGGCATTCCGTACCGGTGGGCGTCGAGAAGCAGTGAGTCGGGCGCGGGCCCGGGCCGGAGACGATCTCGGGCCCGGGCCCGCGTTGTCAGGTTGTCCGGCTTCTTTGCGTATCCTCGACTCGTGCTTCTCTCAGACAAGGACATCCGGGCCGAGATCGATGCCGGCCGTGTGCGGATCGACCCGTTCGACGAATCGATGGTGCAGCCGTCGAGCATCGATGTGCGGCTCGACCGCTACTTCCGGGTGTTCGAGAACCACCGGTACCCGCACATCGACCCCGCGGTCGAGCAGGCGGACCTCACGCGCGAGGTGGTACCGGAGGGCGACGAGGCGTTCATCCTGCACCCGGGCGAGTTCGTGCTGGCCTCCACGTACGAAGTGATCACGCTCCCCGACGACGTCGCCTCACGTCTGGAGGGCAAGTCCAGCCTCGGCCGCCTCGGCCTGCTGACGCACTCCACCGCCGGCTTCATCGACCCGGGCTTCTCCGGGCACGTGACGCTGGAGCTGTCGAACATGGCCACGCTGCCGATCAAGCTGTGGCCGGGGATGAAGATCGGCCAGCTGTGCATGTTCCGGCTGACCTCCCCCGTCGAGCATCCTTACGGGTCCGCGAAGCACGGTTCCCGCTACCAGGGCCAGCGCGGGCCGACGCCCTCGCGGTCCTTCCAGAATTTCCACCGCACGCAGGTCTGAGCGACCAGGGAACAAGGCGAAGAGCAACAGTGAGTGAGATCCGCGAGAACCTGACCTACCCGATCTTCGGGCAGGCGATCCGTGAGCTGGCACAGACCATCGCGGACGACGGCTACGAGCCGGACATCATCCTGTCCATCGCGCGCGGTGGCGTCTTCGTCGCGGGCGGCCTCGCCTACGCGCTGGACTGCAAGAACATCCACCTGGTGAACGTGGAGTTCTACACCGGCGTCGGCACCACGCTGGAGATGCCGGTCATGCTCTCCCCCGTCCCGAACGCGATCGACTTCTCCAACAAGAAGGTCCTGATCGCCGACGACGTCGCGGACACCGGCAAGACGCTCAAGCTCGTCCACGACTTCTGCCTGGAGCACGTCGCCGAGGTGCGCAGCGCCGTGATCTACGAGAAGAGCCACTCGCTCGTGAAGTGCGAGTACGTCTGGAAGAAGACGGACGAGTGGATCAACTTCCCGTGGTCGGTCGAGCCGCCGGTCGTGCGCCGTGAGGGCCAGGTCCTCGACGCGTAGGCGCGCGCACACACACGGGAAAGGGCCCGCCCGACCTCCACCGAGGTCGAGCGGGCCCTTTCCCGTGGCTGCCGTCCGCTACAGCGTGCCCAGCTTGATCAGGGAGAGCAGCGCGATCAGCTGGATCGCCGACGCCCCGAGCGCCCGCGGCCACGGCAGGTCGTGCGACTTGCCCACCATCGAGGTCAGCAGCGCGCCGCCCGCGAGCCAGGTGGCCCAGCCCAGCACCTGCACGAGCGTGCTGTCGCCCCCCAGGAACATCGCGAACAGCAGCCGGGGCGCGTCGGAGATCGACATGATCAGCATCGACAGGCCGACCGTCGGCTGCCATATGCCGTCACCGCCGAGCTGCCGGGCCAGGGTGTGGGTGACCGCACCGAGGATCAGCCCCGCGATCACCATGATCACGCCGGTGATCAGCACGGCCGGCAGGACCTGCGAGAGCGAGGCGTTGAGGACGTCCGTGCGGGCCTTGTCGAAGCCGAAGACGGCGAGCAGGCCGTAGACGAACGTGACGATCAGCGCGGGCGCCCACACCTGGTGGTCGCGCATCTGCCAGAACGTGGCGGAGGGGCGCAGGACGATGCCGGTCAGCAGGTCCTTCCAGTGCAGCCGCGGCCCGGCCGGCGGGGCGGGCGCGGGCGCGCCCTGGTACCCGCCGCCGTCGTCGTACTGGCCGTACGCGTCCGGGGCCTCGCCCAGGCTGAACTGCTGCGTCCGGCCGGGATCCCCGGCGGGCTGTCCGTAGTACGGGTCGTGGGCGCCGGGGTGCTGCCCGCCGCCGTACTGCTGCTGCCCGTAGCCCGGCTGGGGCCCGGGCGGCTGCGGGGGCCCCTGGTGCTGGCCACCGCCGAAGTACTCCGGCTCGTCGTACCCACCGGGCTGCTGCCACTGCTGCTGCCCGCCGCCGTAGCCGCCCCCGGGCGCGCCGGGGTGCCCGGGGGCACCCGGCCCTCCGTACGGGGCCTGCTGCTGTCCTTGCCGCGCGCGGTCGGCGCCGTGCGGGTCCTGCCCGCGTCCCATCCTGAATCCAGCCACGCCTTCGAACGTACCCGTTCCGCGGAGGTCCCGGTGCCGGGCGCGGGCGCAGGGGCCCGGCATTGCGGCCGACCTGTGACATCCCTTAGGGGAAAGCCCAGGGTCGCGGCGGGCCGGGCGGACGTTTGAACGGTGCGGTGCCGCTAACGGGAGAGGGCCTCGACGCCTCCGGTGTTCTCCACCATCCGCTGCAGCACCCGGACCACAGTGGCGTACTCCTCGTCCGGGATGCCGTCGTGGATTTCCTCGCGCACCCGCACGACGACCTCCATGGTGCGCTCCTTGGCCTCGCGTCCGGCGTCGGTCAGCAGGAAGCGGCCCTCGTCCGTGCCCCTCACCCAGCCGCGGGCGACGGCGGTGTCCAGCGCGATGTCGATCCCGTCGTCGCCCTCGCCGAGGCTGGCGGCGAGCAGGTCCCGCAGCTCCTGGCGCGTCTTGCCGTCCGGGGTGGCGTCGACCCGGTTGAGGACCCACCACTGGGGCTGCGTGATGTCGACCCGGGCCATGGCCGAGCGGATGTGCCGGATGACGGACTTGTTGGCGGCCCAGCTCCAGTAGCCGATGGGCTGGCCGGCGAGGTTGGCGGTGTCGGGGTTCGGGGTTTCCAGCTGCGTCGTCTGTGTCGTCGTCATGGGAACGACGGTAGGACCTCAAGCATGGTTGAGATCAAGTGTGTTGGCGGTCACGGGGCCGGGTAGCGCCGGAACTCGGAGGTGTCGACGGTCCAGGGGCCGACGGCCACCTTGTCGCCGAAGACGTAGTCGTGGCGGGTGCGGTAGCAGGGCCGCCTGTCGGGACCTGGGCCGGGATCGGACATCACCGACCCGGTGCCCTTGCGGGGGTCGACGAGCAGGTACAGCGGGATGCCCATGGCCGGATACTCGTCCATCTTGTCCATGTAGTCGTTGCTGTGGTTGGACGGCGAGACGATCTCGGCGACCAGGAGCAGGTCGTGCGGGGCGAACGGTGCGTTCTCCTCGCCGAAGACTTCGTCCGGCACGACGATCAGGTCTGGACGGCGGAGCCTGCCGAGCGAGAGGTCCTCGATGTCACCGCCCGGGAAGGAGACGAGACCGTCGTCCAGCTGGCCGTCCAGTTGGCGGTTGAGGCGCATGGCATTGAAGTCGTGGAACCTCGACGGCGACATCATCATGAAGATCCCGTCGCCACTGATCTCGAAGCTCTTGATCGTCTCGGGAGCGTGCTTCATCAGCTCATCGGCGATGGCGCGCATCCGGGCGTAATCCATGACCTGGCTCCTGCTGTGAGCGAGCTGCTACCGCGTACGACTTCATCGTCCCACGCACCTACGACAACGGCCGGGCCCCGCGAGAGGTCGCGGGGCCCGGCCGGGTGCTCGTACTGCGCGTGCCTACTTCGCAGGCTCCGGCTCCGGTGCGTCCGCCGGCTCGCCGTCGCCCTCCGGGGCGGCCGGGGTCTTCACCGACTCCAGCAGCAGCTGGGCGACGTCGACGACCTGGATGGACTCCTTGGCCTTGCCGTCGTTCTTCTTGCCGTTGACCGAGTCGGTCAGCATGACGAGGCAGAACGGGCAGGCCGTGGAGACGATGTCCGGGTTGAGGGACAGGGCCTCGTCCACACGCTCGTTGTTGATGCGCTTGCCGATGCGCTCCTCCATCCACATGCGCGCACCACCCGCGCCACAGCAGAAGCCGCGCTCCTTGTGGCGGTGCATCTCCTCGTTCCGCAGGCCCGGCACCTTGGCGATGATCTCGCGCGGCGGCGTGTAGACCTTGTTGTGGCGGCCCAGGTAGCACGGGTCGTGATAGGTGATCAGACCCTCGACCGGGGTGACGGGGACGAGCTTGCCCTCGTCGATGAGGTGCTGCAGCAGCTGCGTGTGGTGGATGACCTCGTACTCGCCGCCCAGCTGCGGGTACTCGTTGGCGATGGTGTTGAAGCAGTGCGGGCAGGTCGCGACGATCTTCTTCTTCGCCTTCTCGACCTTGACGCCCTCGTCCGCATCCTCGCCGAAGGCCATGTTCAGCATCTCGACGTTCTGCTGGCCGAGCTGCTGGAAGAGGAACTCGTTGCCCAGACGGCGGGCGGAGTCACCGGTGCAGTTCTCCTCGCCGCCCATGATGGCGAACTTCACGCCCGCCATGTGCAGCAGCTCGGCGAATGCCTTCGTGGTCTTCTTGGCGCGGTCCTCCAGGGCGCCGGCGCAGCCGACCCAGTAGAGGTACTCGACCTCGGTGAGGTCCTCGATGTCCTTGCCGACGACCGGGACCTCGAAGTCGACCTCCTTGGTCCACGCCAGGCGCTGCTTCTTCGCCAGGCCCCAGGGGTTGCCCTTCTTCTCCAGGTTCTTGAGCATCGTGCCCGCCTCGGACGGGAAGGAGCTCTCGATCATCACCTGGTAGCGGCGCATGTCGACGATGTGGTCGACGTGCTCGATGTCGACCGGGCACTGCTCGACGCACGCACCGCACGTGGTGCAGGACCACAGCACGTCCGGGTCGATGACGCCGTTCTCCTCCAGCGTGCCGATCAGCGGGCGCTCGGCCTCGGCGAGGGCGGTGGCCGGAACGTCCTTCAGCTGCTCCCCGGTGGCCTTCTCGTTGCCCTCCGCGTCCTTGCCGCCGCCCGCGAGCAGGTACGGCGCCTTGGCGTGCGCGTGGTCGCGCAGCGACATGATGAGCAGCTTCGGCGACAGCGGCTTGCCGGTGTTCCAGGCGGGGCACTGCGACTGGCAGCGGCCGCACTCGGTGCAGGTGGAGAAGTCGAGCAGGCCCTTCCAGGAGAAGTGCTCGATCTGGGAGACGCCGAACTGGTCGTCCTCGCCCGGGTCCTCGAAGTCGATCGGCTTGCCGTCGCTGACCATCGGCAGCAGGGCGCCGAGGGCGACGTCGCCGCTGGACTCGCGCTTGAACCAGATGTTCGGGAAGGCGAGGAAGCGGTGCCAGGCGACACCCATGTCGGTCTTCAGCGAGACCGTGATCATCCAGATGAAGGACGTCGCGATCTTGATCATCGCGAAGACGTAGACGAGGTTCTGGATCGTGCCGACGCTCAGGCCCTTGAAGGCCGCGATCAGCGGGTACGAGAAGAAGAACCCGGGCTCGACGCCCTCGACGCCGTGCTGCACGCCCTCCAGGGCGTGCAGCGTCATGATGCAGATGCCGACGATGAGGATGACGGCCTCGACGAAGTACGCCTGGCCGGTGTTGGAGCCCGCGAAGCGGGACTTGCGGCCCGCCCTGCCCGGCTTGCTCAGCTGCCGGACGACGATCAGCGTCAGGATGCCGAGCGTCGTCATCAGGCCGAGGAACTCGACGAACATCTCCCACGGCGCCCAGTCGCCGATGATCGGGATCACCCAGTCGGACTGGAACAGCTGGCCGAAGGCGTTGACGATGGTCAGCAGCAGCGAGAAGAAGCCGACGGCCACGAACCAGTGGGCGACGCCGACGACGCCCCACTTGTTCATGCGGGTGTGGCCGAGGAACTCCTTGGCCACCGTCACGGTGCGTTGGACGGGCTCGTCGGTGCGGGTGCCGGCCGGGATGGACGCCCCCAGCCGGAAGTAGCGGACGAACTGGGCGACGGCGCGGCCTAGCAGCGCAACACCGACCGCGCTGAGGACCAGCGACACGATGATCGCGGCGAGTTGCATTGCGGGGGCTCCTCGAACCTTCGAGAGCTAGCGGAGAGCGGATTATGCGGATTACTAAGCAGTAACTTATCCAGTCCCAGCCGAGATTACCCAGGATTCGGCGGCGCATGAACCTGCCGTGCCGGTGATCTGTGTCGCGCAGGCAACCCTTTCCCCTCCGTGAGCGTCTGCGACTGACTGTAAGACTGACATAAAAGTTGAGCGGGCTCGACTCAGGTCCGTTGACAGGTTTGCCGTCGTGCTGCACTCTTGAGTCTGTTCCACTCAAGTCAGCTGGAGGAATCGACATGGCACGTGCGGTCGGCATCGACCTGGGTACGACGAACTCCGTCGTCAGTGTTCTCGAAGGCGGTGAGCCCACCGTCATCACCAACGCCGAGGGCGCCAGGACCACGCCGTCCGTCGTCGCCTTCGCGAAGAACGGCGAGGTGCTGGTCGGCGAGGTCGCCAAGCGCCAGGCCGTCACCAACGTCGATCGGACGATCCGCTCGGTCAAGCGCCACATGGGCACTGACTGGAAGATCAACATCGATGGCAAGGACTTCAACCCGCAGCAGATGAGCGCCTTCATCCTGCAGAAGCTCAAGCGGGATGCCGAGGCGTACCTGGGCGAGAAGGTCGTCGACGCGGTCATCACCGTCCCGGCGTACTTCAACGACTCCGAGCGCCAGGCCACCAAGGAGGCCGGCGAGATCGCGGGCCTGAACGTCCTGCGCATCGTCAACGAGCCCACCGCGGCCGCCCTGGCCTACGGCCTCGACAAGGACGACCAGACCATCCTGGTCTTCGACCTCGGTGGCGGCACCTTCGACGTCTCGCTGCTGGAGATCGGCGACGGCGTCGTCGAGGTGAAGGCCACCAACGGTGACAACCACCTCGGTGGTGACGACTGGGACCAGCGCGTCGTCGACTACCTGGTCAAGCAGTTCGCCAACGGTCACGGCGTCGACCTGTCCAAGGACAAGATGGCGCTGCAGCGTCTGCGCGAGGCCGCCGAGAAGGCGAAGATCGAGCTGTCCTCGTCCACCGAGACCTCGATCAACCTGCCCTACATCACGGCGTCCGCCGAGGGCCCGCTGCACCTGGACGAGAAGCTCACCCGCGCCCAGTTCCAGCAGCTGACCGCGGACCTGCTGGAGCGCTGCAAGACCCCGTTCCACAACGTCATCAAGGACGCGGGCATCAGCCTGTCCGAGATCGACCACGTGGTCCTGGTCGGTGGCTCCACCCGTATGCCCGCCGTCGCCGAGCTCGTCAAGGAGCTGACCGGCGGCAAGGAGGCCAACAAGGGTGTGAACCCGGACGAGGTCGTCGCCATCGGCGCCTCGCTCCAGGCCGGTGTCCTCAAGGGTGAGGTCAAGGACGTCCTGCTCCTCGACGTCACCCCGCTGTCCCTCGGCATCGAGACCAAGGGCGGCATCATGACCAAGCTGATCGAGCGCAACACCACGATCCCGACCAAGCGCTCCGAGATCTTCACGACGGCCGAGGACAACCAGCCGTCCGTGCAGATCCAGGTCTACCAGGGCGAGCGCGAGATCGCGGCGTACAACAAGAAGCTCGGCATGTTCGAGCTGACCGGCCTGCCGCCGGCCCCGCGTGGCGTCCCGCAGATCGAGGTCTCCTTCGACATCGACGCCAACGGCATCATGCACGTGACCGCGAAGGACCTGGGCACGGGCAAGGAGCAGAAGATGACCGTCACCGGCGGCTCTTCGCTCGCCAAGGACGAGGTCGACCGCATGCGTCAGGAGGCCGAGCAGTACGCGGAGGAGGACCACCGCCGCCGCGAGGCCGCCGAGACCCGCAACCAGGGCGAGCAGCTCGTCTACCAGACCGAGAAGTTCCTCAAGGACAACGAGGACAAGGTCCCGGCCGAGGTCAAGACCGAGGTCGAGACCGCTGTGGCCGAGCTGAAGGAGAAGCTCAAGGGCGAGGACACGGCCGAGATCCGCACCGCGACCGAGAAGGTCGCCGCGGTCAGCCAGAAGCTCGGCCAGGCCATGTACGCCGACGCCCAGGCCGCGCAGGGCGCTGCCGGTGCCGCCGGTGACGCCGGTGCGGGCCAGGCCAAGGCCGACGACGACGTCGTCGACGCCGAGATCGTGGACGACGAGAAGCCGAAGGGCGGTGCGTCGGCGTGACGGAGGAGACCCCGGGCTTCAACGAGAACGAGAAGCCTGAAGGCCCCTCCGACGCCACGACCCCCGACGACGCGGCGAAGGCCGCCGGGTCCGCCGACAAGGCGGGCCCGGCCGGCCCGGCCGCGTCCGGTGAAGAACTGGTCGAGGTAGGTCTCCAGGCACAGCTGGACCAGGCCCAGGCCGCGCTCACCGAGCGCACCGGGGACCTCCAGCGGCTCCAGGCGGAGTACCAGAACTACCGTCGCCGTGTGGAGCGGGACCGGGCCACGGTCAAGGAGATCGCTGTCGCGAACCTCCTGTCCGAGCTCCTCCCCACCCTCGACGACATCGGTCGCGCCCGTGACCACGGCGAGCTCGTCGGCGGCTTCAAGTCCGTCGCCGAGTCGCTGGAGACGGTCGTGTCCAAGATGGGCCTGCAGCAGTTCGGCAAGGAGGGCGAGCCCTTCGACCCGCTGGTGCACGAGGCGCTGATGCACAGCTACGCGCCTGACGTCACCGAGACCACCTGCGTGCAGATCCTGCAGCCCGGGTACCGCATCGGCGAGCGGACGATCCGCCCCGCGCGGGTCGCGGTCGCCGAGCCGCAGCCGGGCGCGAGCCCGAAGGCCGAAGAGGCGTCGGACGAGGAGAGCGGTGGCCCGGACGAGGGCTGACCTCAAGGGTGACCGGAAGGAGGGACGTCGGGGATGAGCCTGAGCAGGGACTTGTTGGAGAAGGACCTCTACAAGGTCCTCGGCGTCCCCAAGGACGCCACCGAGGCGGAGATCAAGAAGGCGTACCGGAAGCTCGCCCGCGAGTACCACCCGGACGCCAACAAGGGCGACGCCTCGGCCGAGGAGCGCTTCAAGGAGATCTCCGAGGCCAATGACGTCCTGGCCGACGCCAAGCGCCGCAAGGAGTACGACGAGGCGCGCGCCCTGTTCGGGAACGGCGGCTTCCGCCCCGGCCCGGGCGGCGGCGGTTCGTTCAACTTCGACCTGGGCGACCTCTTCGGGGGCGCCCAGGGCGGCGGCGCCGGGGCCGGCGGCTTCGGCGGCGGCCTGGGCGACGTTTTTGGCGGCCTCTTCAACCGCGGCGGCGGCACGGGTACGGGCACCCGCACCCAGCCGCGCCGCGGCCAGGACATCGAGTCCGAGGTGACGCTCAACTTCACCGAGGCGGTGGAGGGGGCCACGGTTCCCTTGCGGATGTCCTCCTCGGCGGCGTGCAAGAGCTGCTCCGGCACGGGTGACAAAAACGGTACGCCCAGGGTCTGCCCGACCTGTGTCGGCACCGGCCAGGTGTCGCGCGGCACGGGCGGCGGCTTCTCGCTGACCGACCCCTGCCCGGACTGCAAGGGCCGCGGGCTCATCCCCGAGAACCCCTGCGACGTCTGCCACGGCAGCGGGCGCGCCAAGTCCTCCCGCACCATGCAGGTCCGCATCCCCGCCGGCGTCTTTGACGGCCAGCGGATCCGGCTGCGCGGCAAGGGCGCCCCGGGCGAGCGCGGTGGGCCCAACGGCGACCTCTACGTCGTCGTCCACGTCGGCTCCCACCCGGTGTTCGGGCGCAAGGACGACAACCTCACCGTCACCGTGCCCGTCACCTTCGCGGAGGCGGCGCTGGGCGGCGAGGTGAAGGTCCCCACGCTCGGCGGCCCGCCGGTCACCCTGAAGCTGCCCGCGGGTACGCCCAACGGCCGTACGATGCGCGCCCGGGGCAAGGGCGCGGTCCGCAAGGACGGCACCCGCGGCGACCTCCTGGTCACCGTGGAGGTCGCCGTGCCCACGAACCTCGGCGACAAGGCCCGCGAGGCGCTTGAGGCGTACCGCGACGCCACCGCCGACGAGGATCCGCGAACGGAGCTGTTCCAGGCCGCGAAGGGAGCATGACCCATGGAAGGGACCGGCCGCCGACGTCATCCGTATCCGTACGAACTCACCGAAGAGTCGCCGGTCTACGTCATCTCCGTAGCCGCGCAGCTCTCGGGTCTGCACCCGCAGACGCTGCGGCAGTACGACCGCCTCGGCCTGGTCTCTCCCGACCGCACGGCCGGGCGCGGCCGGCGCTACTCCGCGCGTGACATCGAGCTGCTGCGCCAGGTGCAGCAGCTGAGCCAGGACGAGGGCATCAACCTGGCCGGCATCAAGCGCATCATCGAGTTGGAGAACCAGGTGGCCGCGCTCAAGGCGCGCGTCGCCGAGCTCCAGGCGACGGTCGAGGGGGCCGCCACGGCCATGCAGCAGGCCGAGGCCGCCGTCCACGCCTCCTACCGCCGGGACCTCGTGCCCTACCAGGACGTCCAGCAGGCCAGTGCGCTGGTCGTCTGGCGGCCCAGGCGGGACCAGCGGGAACGCTGAGCGCCGGGACGAGCTGTGAAGGAAGGGCCGGGAGAACGGATCGTTCTCCCGGCCCTTTTCCGCACCGCGCGTGACTACTCAGAGTTATCCACAGGGGTGGTAATGTCACGCTGAGTGCGGAACGCTCGGAGCATGACGGGGGAAGAGACTTCATTGCAGGCCCTGGCGGACGCCCAGGGCGGGGTGGTGCTCACGGCCCAGGCGCTGGCCGCGGGGTGGACGCGGAGCAGGCTGGGCCGGCTGGTGGCATCGGCCGGGTGGACGCGGATCCGCAGCGGCGTGCTGCTGGCGCCGGGGCGGGAGGCGGGGCCGGCGGAGCTGCTGTGGACGCATCGGCTGCTGCGCCCCGAGCTGGTGGTGAGTCACTGGTCGGCGGCGATGCTGCACGGCGTCGAGACCGGCCCGCCGGGCGGGCGTCCCGACTTCATCTGCCCCGGCACCGCGGCCGTCAAAGGGGCGACGCTGCACCGACTGCCGCTCGCGCCGGGCGATGTGACCGTCGTGGCCGGGCTGAGGACGACCACCGTGGCCCGGACGATGGCCGACCTGCTGCGGGCGGGCCCGCGGGACGAGGCGCTGGTGGCCGTCGACTCGGCCCTGGGCTGGCGGCACGGACGCGGGGCCGGGCCGCCGGGCTCGCGCGGAAGGCCGCTGACCACGCTCGACGACATCGGCCGCGCCCTGACCCGCGCCCCGGCCCTGCGCGGTGCCGTGACCGCCGCCTGGTGGCTGGCCATGGCCGACCCCCGCTCGGGCTCACCCGCCGAGACGCTCGCCCGGCTGCGGATGAACGACGCCGGGCTCCATCCCGAGACCCAGGCCATGCTCGTGGTGCCTGCGACCGGCCGCCGGGTCTATCCCGACTTCCTCTTCCGCCCGCAGGGCCTGGCCGTGGAGACCGAGGGGTACACGTGGCACGGCACCAGGGCGCAGCACCAGCGGGACGTCATACGGTTCAACGACCTCGCGGCGTGCCGGGAGGTGCGCCGCATCCTGCGGTTCACCTCGGCCGACGTCCGCCACCGCCCGGCGATGATGATCCGCGGCATCCGCAGCGCCCTGGCCTGACGGCTCAGCCCCGGCCCAGCGCCTTGGTGACCGTGATCTCGATGACCACGCGGTCGGGGTTGGGGCTCGGCGTGCGGTGGTAGCGCTCGGCGTAGCGGGTGACGGCGTCGGCCACGACGTCGGCCTCGGCGCGGACGACCGCGCGGCCCTCCAGGGTCGCCCAGCGCTTGCCCTCCATCTGGCAGACCGCGACACGGGCGCCGCCCGGGCCCGCCGCCTGCACGTTGGTGGCCTTGCGACTGCTCTTGTTGGTGATGACGCGGGCGATGCCGGCCTCGGGGTCGAAGGTGACGCCGACGGGGACGACGTGCGGGGAGCCGTCCGGGCGGAGGGTGGTGAGGGTGCAGATGTGCCGCTCGCGCCAGAAGTCGAGGTAGGCGGGGCCGGGGTCGCGGAGGTCGATCGCCATGACGATCAGGTTAGGCGAGGGAGGGCCGCGGCGGGCGGCCAAGGGCTCGGTCGGGGAGGGTGATCCGGGGAAACTCCGGGTCGTTGTTCCTGGCGAGCGTGGGGTTGAGTGGAATAGACTCAACTTATCGCACGTTGCTTCCAGCAGGATCCGAACGTGGGTACCACGAGTACGAGGAGGAACGCAGGTCGTGGATGCCGAGCTGACCAACAGGAGCCGGGAGGCGCTCAGCGCCGCGAACGACCGGGCCGTATCGGCCGGGCATGCCGACATGACGCCCGCGCACCTGCTGCTGGCCCTGCTCGCCGGGCAGGACAACGAGAACGTGATGGACCTGCTGGCCGCCGTCGAGGCCGACGCCGCCGCGCTGCGGTCGGGTGCCGAGCGGCAGCTGGCGGGCCTGCCCAGCGTGCAGGGCTCGACCGTGGCGCCGCCGCAGCCCAACCGCGAGCTGCTGGCCGTCCTCGCGGACGCGGCCGAGCGCGCCCGCGACCTCGGCGACGAGTACATCTCCACCGAGCACCTGCTCATCGGCCTCGCCGCCAAGGGCGGGCGCACCGGGGAGCTGCTGGCGCAGCAGGGCGCCTCGGCGGCCAAGCTGCTCACCGCGTTCGAGGACGCGCGGGGCGGCCAGCGGGTGACGACCCCGGACCCCGAGGGCACGTACAAGGCGCTGGAGAAGTTCGGCACGGACTTCACCGCCGCCGCCCGGGAGGGCAAGCTCGACCCCGTCATCGGGCGCGACCACGAGATCCGGCGCGTGGTGCAGGTGCTCTCGCGCCGCACCAAGAACAACCCCGTGCTCATCGGCGAGCCCGGCGTCGGCAAGACGGCCGTCGTCGAGGGGCTCGCCCAGCGGATAGTGAAGGGCGACGTCCCGGAGTCGCTGAAGAACAAGCGGCTGGTCGCGCTCGACCTGGGCGCGATGGTCGCGGGCGCGAAGTACCGGGGCGAGTTCGAGGAGCGGCTGAAGACCGTCCTCGCGGAGATCAAGGCCAGCGAGGGCCGGATCATCACCTTCATCGACGAGCTGCACACCGTGGTGGGCGCGGGCGCCGGCGGCGACTCCGCCATGGACGCGGGCAACATGCTCAAGCCCATGCTCGCCCGCGGTGAGCTGCGCATGGTCGGTGCGACCACGCTCGACGAGTACCGCGAGCGCATCGAGAAGGACCCGGCGCTGGAGCGGCGCTTCCAGCAGGTGCTGGTCGCCGAGCCGTCCGTCGAGGACTCGATCGCGATCCTGCGCGGCCTCAAGGGGCGCTACGAGGCCCACCACAAGGTGCAGATCGCGGACTCGGCGCTGGTCGCCGCCGCGACGCTGTCCGACCGCTACATCACCTCCCGCTTCCTGCCCGACAAGGCCATCGACCTCGTCGACGAGGCCGCCTCGCGGCTGCGCATGGAGATCGACTCCTCGCCCGTCGAGATCGACGAGCTCCAGCGCGCCGTCGACCGGTTGAAGATGGAGGAGCTCGCCCTCAAGAACGAGTCCGACGCGGCCAGCAAGGAGCGGCTGGCCAAGCTGCGCCGCGACCTCGCCGACAAGGAGGAGGAGCTGCGGGGCCTGACCGCGCGCTGGGAGAAGGAGAAGCAGTCCCTCAACCGCGTCGGTGAGCTGAAGGAGCGCCTCGACGAGCTCCGCGGCCAGGCCGAGCGCGCCCAGCGCGACGGCGACTTCGACACCGCCTCCAAGCTGCTCTACGGCGAGATCCCCGGCGTGGAGCGGGAGCTGGAGGAGGCCGCGCAGGCGGAGGCGGAGGCCGAGCAGGAGGCCGCGGCCAAGGACCTCATGGTCAAGGAGGAGGTCGGCCCGGACGACATCGCCGACGTCGTCGCCTCCTGGACCGGCATCCCGGCCGGCCGCCTGCTGGAGGGCGAGACGCAGAAGCTGCTGCGCATGGAGGACGAGCTGGGCAAGCGGCTGATCGGCCAGGAGGAGGCCGTGCGGGCCGTCTCCGACGCCGTGCGGCGCAGCCGGGCCGGCATCGCCGACCCCGACCGGCCGACCGGGTCGTTCCTCTTCCTCGGCCCGACCGGCGTCGGCAAGACCGAGCTGGCCAAGGCGCTCGCGGACTTCCTCTTCGACGACGAGCGGGCGATGGTCCGCATCGACATGAGCGAGTACAGCGAGAAGCACTCGGTGGCCCGCCTGGTCGGCGCTCCGCCCGGTTACGTCGGCTACGAGGAGGGCGGGCAGCTGACGGAGGCCGTGCGCCGCCGTCCGTACACGGTGGTGCTGCTGGACGAGGTGGAGAAGGCCCACCACGAGGTCTTCGACATCCTGCTGCAGGTGCTGGACGACGGCCGGCTCACCGACGGCCAGGGCCGGACGGTGGACTTCCGTAACACCATCCTCATCCTCACCTCCAACCTCGGCTCCACCTACCTGGTGGACCCGCTGCTGGACGAGGAGCAGAAGAAGACCAAGGTGCTGGAGACGGTCCGCGCCTCCTTCCGCCCCGAGTTCCTCAACCGCCTCGACGACATCGTCGTCTTCCACCCCCTCGGCACCGGCCAGCTGCAGCGGATCGCCCAGATCCAGATCGGCCACCTGCAGCGCCGCCTCGCCGAGCGCCGGCTCACCCTCGACGTCGGCGACGCCGCCCTGGAGTGGCTGGCCCGGCTGGGCCACGCCCCGGAGGCGGAGGGGGCGGAGCCGGGCGGCGCCGCTCCCGACCTGGCCTACGGCGCCCGGCCGCTGCGCCGTCTGGTCCAGACCGCCATCGGCGACCGGCTCGCGCGGGCGATCCTCGCCGGTGAGGTGCGCGACGGCGACACGGTCCGCGTCGACGTCGCGGACGGGGGCGACGGGCTCACTGTTTCCCCCGTGCGCGGGGGAGACACCGGGAAAACCCTGTGACATCCGGCCCGGCGGGGGTACCAGCGCCCGCCGGGTATGGGGGAGGATGGCGGGAGACCGTACGAAGGGAAGAAAACGGTGAGCATCGACCCGTCCTCGATTCCGAATTTCGGGGGCCAACCCGAACCGCAGCCTGAGGCGGGCCCGACAGGCCCCGTCATCCCCGACCAGGACCTGGTCAAGCAGCTCCTTGAGCAGATGGAGCTGAAGTACGTCGTGGACGACGAGGGTGACCTCGCCGCCCCGTGGGAGCAGTTCCGCACGTACTTCATGTTCCGTGGCGAGGAGGAGCAGCAGGTCTTCTCCGTGCGCACGTTCTACGACCGTCCGCACGGCATCGAGGAGAAGTCCAAGCTCCTTGAGGTCGTCGACGACTGGAACCGCCGCACGCTGTGGCCGAAGATCTACACCCACACCCACGACGACGGCACCGTCCGCCTCATCGGCGAGGCGCAGATGCTGATCGGCGTCGGTGTTTCGCTGGAGCACTTCGTGTCCAGCACGGTCAGCTGGGTACGGGCCTCGATCGAGTTCGACAAGTGGCTCATCGAGCAGCTCGGCCTGGAGGCCGATGCCGAGGGCGACGACGGCGACACGCCGGACGCCGAAGCCTGAGCGGGCGCCCGGGCCTCGCGGCCCGGCACGGCCTCCCGCGGGCGCCCGGGCCGTGACGGCTACATCGGGACCCTGGCCACGGCCAGCAGGTACGTCCCGTAGAAGAACGACAGCCCGGCCAGCGCGCCCGCCGTCACGGCGATCGTGCGCGGCCGGGCCCTGGCCATGGCCACTGCCGCCGGCAGAAGCAGCGGGAAGGCCGGCAGCAGGAAGCGCGGCTTGGACGCGAAGTAGCTGGAGCCGCCGACCGCGATGACGACCAGCACCAGCACGTACACCAGCAGTGCGGCGGGCGGCCGGTCCAGCGTCAGGTACACCAGCGCGACCAGGGCCGCGACCAGGATCGCCAGGGTCACGTAGTACGCCATGTAGTCCCGCGCCACGATCAGGTGCCGGATGAAGCGGAAGGCGTCCTTTCCGAAGTCGAAGCGCGAGCCCCACAGCCGCTGCACCTCGAAGTAGCCCAGCGGCCCGCCCCCGGAGCGGTAGCCGGCCCAGACGATGTAGCCCGCCCAGCCCACGGGTGCGACGGCCGCGCCCGCCCACACCCGCCAGTCCCCGCGCGTCCGCCCGTCCCGCCACAGGGCGAGCGCGGCGGTGCAGCCGACGGCCGCGGCCACGGCGATGGCGTTGGGGCGCGAGAGCCCGGCCAGCAGGGCCAGCCCCCCGGCCCACAGCCACCGCCCGGTCAGCGCGGCGTACAGCGCCCACGCCGCAAGGGCCGTCATCAGCGATTCGGTGTACGCCATGGTCTGCACGATCGCGTGCGGCAGCAGCCCCCACAGCAGCACCAGCAGCGTCGCCACCCGCCGTCCGTGCAGCCGCTCGCCGACCGCGTAGACGCCCCACGCCGCGGCGCCCGCCGAGGCCCAGGCGACCAGCAGCCCCGCGGTGACGACGGTCAGCGGCAGCACGGTCGCCACGGCCCGCACCAGGCCGGGGAAGAGCGGGAAGAAGGCCAGGTCGTTGAAGACGACCCCGCGCGTGGTGGGGGAGGGCAGCACCAGGCCGTAGCCGTTGCGCGCGATGCCCGTGTACCAGATGCCGTCCCACAGGTGGCCGAGCAGCGTCCGCGGGTGCTTGCCGATCGTCCAGGCCCAGGCGGCCATCACCGTCATGCCGCTCAGCCGCGCGGCCGCGTACAGCCCGAGCGCGGGCAGTGCCCGGCGCAGCGCCTCCCGCACCCGGTCCGCGCGGCCGGCCCCGCGGTGCGCACGCGGGCCGCGGTGCTGCTCCGGGGCGCGGACGGGTGCTGCGTCGTGCTGAACGGCTGGCCCGGCGGACACGGGGCACCTCCGGTGCGGGTACGCGGGAGTAAGGGAGAGGGAGGCACGCCGACGACATCCCGGCGGCATACCGACCATGCGGCCGCTGCCCCGCGCGCGCGAGCGGGAACGCCCGTAAGCGGTGCGCCTTCCACCCGCTCGGCCGCACCACGGTGTGTCGCGGCCCGGCCCGGCCCCGCGATGTGCTGTGCCCCCGCCCCCGCCGCGCCTATCGTGAGCGAGATCGTCTGAACTGACGCCGGCCGCGGCCGGCCCGAGGGGAGAGCGGGGACGCATGACCAGGAACGCCGAGGACCTCACGGGGGCGGGCTGGAGCCCGGCGGCACGGGTGCAGGGCATGGGCGCGTCGGTCTTCACGGAGATGACCGAACTGGCGCGGCGCACCGGGGCGGTCAATCTGGGCCAGGGCGTGCCCGAGCTGGACAGCCCCGCGTCCCTGCTGCGCGACGCCGCCGAGGCGATGCTCGCAGGCGCCAACCAGTACCCGCCCGCCTACGGCTTCCCGGCCCTGCGCGAGGCGGTCGCGGACCACCAGCGCCGGCGCTACGGGCTGGAGTACGCGCCCGAGGGCGAGGTGCTGGTCACCACGGGGGCGACGGAGGCCATCGCGGCGGTACTGCTGGGGCTGTGCGACCCCGGCGACGAGGTCATCGCCTTCGACCCCTGCTACGACGCCTACCCGGCCGTGGCGCGCTTCGCGGGCGCCCGGCTCGTGCCCGTCCCCTTGGCCGAGGGGACGGGGGAGGAGGCCGGGTTCGTCCTCGACGCGGACGCGCTGCGCGCCGCCGTCACCGGGCGCACCCGCGTCCTGCTGCTCAACACCCCGCACAACCCCACCGGCAAGGTGTTCGACGAGGCCGAACTGGCCGTCATCGCCGGCATCTGCCGGGAGCACGACCTCACGGTGGTGACGGACGAGGTCTACGAGCACCTCGTCTACGACGGCGCCGTGCACCGGACGATCGCCGCCCTGCCGGGGATGCGGGAACGGACCTTGACCATCTCGTCGGCCGGCAAGACCTTCAACGTCACCGGGTGGAAGGTCGGCTGGGTGTGCGGAC
Organism: Streptomyces cinnamoneus; assembly: GCF_014650495.1. Classification (GTDB taxonomy): domain Bacteria; phylum Actinomycetota; class Actinomycetes; order Streptomycetales; family Streptomycetaceae; genus Streptomyces; species Streptomyces cinnamoneus. The sequence goes on from NZ_BMVB01000002.1 coordinate 403,144, forward strand.
CGGCCCACCTGGTGCGGGCGGTGGCGTCCGTGAAGCAGTTCCTCACCTATGCCTCGGGCACGCCCTACCAGGAGGCGCTCGCGCGGGCGCTGGGGGGCGTGGAGGAGTGGGCCGGGGAGCTTCGCGGAATTCTGCGCCGTAACCGCGATCTGCTCAGTGAGGGGCTTGCGCGCGCGGGTCTGCGCCCCTATCGCGCGGACGCCGGCTATTTCGTACAGGCCGACATCCGCGCGTGGGGGCACGCGGACGGCGTGCGATTCTGCCGTGAACTGCCGCTGCGCGCCGGGGTGGTGGCCATTCCCACGTCCGCCTTCCATCTGCGCCCCGACGCCCCGTCCTATCTGGTGCGTTTCTCCTTCTGCCGGCGGGAGAAGTCGGTGGCCGAGGCCGTGGAGAAGCTGGTGGGCGCTATTTGATCAAAGGATTTGCAAGTGGCTCATGCCGGTCCGCATATGCGTCCGGTGGTTTTCGACTTCCACCGGACACCGGTCTGTTGAACATGTGAACTGCATGGCCCTCGCGTGGATGGAAAGTTGCAGATGATGGGTAAAACCGCTGTGGGAGCCGCTCATTCGTGATTCCCTCTCTTTCAGAGCCACTGAGAGACAACTCCTGGGAATCCCCGCCACCCGGAATCACATCCACCGGACCGGAGCCAAGGAGCTCACATGTGGGCATGAGCCGGCGCACCCGAAAGGAATCTGGTCCTCCACGGGGCGGGCCGGCCCACCCTCCACTTGCCGCTCGCGGAGCCGACCCATGCTCACCACCCTCAAAACCACCTACACCGATACCCGCGCCGCCGACCTCGCCTGGTGCCTGGGGAGGGAACCCCTCCCCGCGCTGGCCGTGCTCGACCTCCAGCTCGCTGGATCGGCGGTGCAACTGCGCCTGCTGGGCGCCTCCCACCAGGTCATACTCGAAGAGGAGGGCGGAGTCTGTTCGGAGACGGTCGCCTGCATACCCGGCAGCAGCACCCCGCTGCCCCTCGGCGTCGCCAAGCGGGTGGGCGCCTGGGAGTACGAGTTCGCGGCGCGCGTCGAGACCCTGTCGAGAAGCTCCTTCGCGGGCCGCGCCCAGGAGCTGCTGGCGCTGGTCGCGGAGCACCCCCAGGGCCTGGCCGGGACCTTCCCCGGCGACCCGCACGCCTTCACCGCGCTGCTGGCCCAGCGCCGCGAGGGCCAGATAAATTGGCGCACCTGGCACGCGTATCCGCAGGAAGGGTGCCTGGTCGCCACCCGGACCCGGGTGGGGGTGCGCACGGCCGCCGCCCTCTGAAGAGGCCTGGAGATGTCACCCCAACGCGTGAGTATTAAACCCGTGTGGGTGACAAGGGGGTACGGGCTCGTGACGTAGCGTTCCCGCATGGTCCACCGTCCGGTACCAGCGCGGCTGCCCGTACCGGCCGGGCTCGGCCGCCTCCTCGTCCTGGCGACGGTCTTCGTCTGCGCCGCCTGCGGGCTGGTGTACGAGCTCGAACTGGTCGCTCTCGCCTCGTACTTGATCGGCGACTCCGTCACCCAGGCGTCCGTCGTGCTGTCGGTCATGGTCTTCGCCATGGGCGTCGGCTCGCTGCTCGCCAAACGGCTGCGCAGACGCGCCGCCCTGGGCTTCGCGGCCGTCGAGGCGGTGCTGGCGGTCACCGGCGGCCTCTCGGCCATGGCGCTGTACGCCTGCTTCGCCTGGTACGGCCAGGCCCGGCTCGCCCTGGTGGGCTTCTCGCTCGTCATCGGGGTGCTCATCGGGGCCGAGGTCCCGCTGCTGATGACGCTCATCCAGCGCATCCGCCGCCAGGACGCGGGCGGTGCCGTCGCCGACCTCTTCGCCGCCGACTACGTGGGCGCGCTCGTCGGCGGGCTCGCCTTCCCCTTCCTGCTGCTGCCGGTCCTGGGGCAGCTGACGGGGGCGTTGCTGACCGGGGCGGTCAACGCCGTCGCCGGCGGGGCGCTGGTGCTCTGGCTCTTCCGCGGCGATCTCTCCGCCCGGGCCCGCTGGGCGCTCCTGGCGGCCAACGGCCTGGTCCTGGTGGTGCTGGCCGTCTGCTCCGCGCTCACCGGCCCCTTCGAGCGGGCCGCCCGGCACGCCGTCTACGGGGCGGACGTGCGGGTCGCGGTGCAGACGGAGGTCCAGGAGGTGGTGCTGACCGGCGGTGGCCGGAGCGGCCGGCCGCTCTCCCTCTTCCTCGACGGCCGGCTGCGCGTCGGCGGCGACGAACTGCGCTACCACGAGGCGCTCGTCCAGCCCGCCATGGCCGGGCCGCACCGCCGGGTCCTCGTCCTGGGCGGCGGGGACGGGCTGGCCGCCCGGGAGGTCCTGCGCCACGCGGACGTCGCCTCGGTGACCGTCGTCGAGCTCGACCAGGCCGTGTTGCGGCTGGCCGCCACCGACACGGAGCTGGCCGCCCTCAACCGCCGCGCGTACCGCGACCCGCGCGTGCGGGTGGTGGCCGCCGATGCGTTCGACTGGCTGCGGGAGGCGCGCGGCGGCGCGACCGGCCCGTACGACGTGGTGATCTCCGATCTGCCCGACCCCGGGCTCACGCCCAGCACCAAGCTGTACTCCCAGGAGTTCTACGGTCTGGTGGCCCGCGCCCTCGCCCCCGGCGGGCGCATGGCCGTGCACGGCGGCGATCCCGACGCCCGCCCGCACACCTTCTGGACCGTCGACGCCACGATCCGCTCCGTGGGCCTGCGCACCGCCCCCTACCGGGTCCCGGCGCTGCCCGCGCCGCGCAGCGAGCGCCGGGGCTGGGGCATCGTGCTCGCCTCCCGCCCGCCCGTGGAGCTGCCGGCCGGCGCCGGGTCCCCCGTCCGGCCGGCGCCGGGGGAGGCCGGGCTGCTGCCGTCCACCCTGATGCACCCGCGCTATGCGCGGTGATCGCGCAGGGACCTGCGGAAGGCGCCCGGGGTGGCGCCCGCGCGGTGCTGGAAGAACGCGGAGAAGTTGGCGGCGTCGTCGAAGCCGAGCCGCTCGCTGATCCGGGCGGCGGGCAGGTCGCTGTGCGCCAGCAGCCGCTTGGCCTCCAGCATCACCCGCCGGTCGATGAACTCCTTCGCCCCCACCCCGGCCGCGGCCAGCGTCGCCCGGGCCAGGGTGCGCGGCGCGTAGCCGAGCTCCCGGGCGTAGTCGGTGACCCGGCGGCGGGTGGTGAAGCCGCGCTCGACGGCGGCGCGGAAGCGGACGAACGCCTCGGCGGGCGCGGGTACGCCGCTCGCGGCGGCACTGCCGTGGGTCATGCGCAGCACCAGCACCGACAGCAGGTGGCGCAGGACGTCCGCGTGGATGCCGGGCGGCAGGTGGCTGCCGGTGCGGAAGTCGGTGGCCAGGTGGCGCACGGCGCAGAAGACGGCCTCCCGGTCGCCGCCGGCGGGGCGCCAGAGCACGGGACGGAAGGGATCGTCGGCCGCCTCCGAGACCGCCGTGCCGGGCGGCAGGAAACCGGGCTGGACGAGGACGACGGTGCCGTCGAGGGCGCCGGCGTCGCCGTACTGCTGGACCTGGCCGGGCCGCACCCACAGCACCGCGCCGGGGCCGAGGGTGTGGGCGGTGAAGTCGACGACGTGCGGGGCGGAACCGAAGTCGACGGCGACGATCTGGTGGAAGTCCAGCCGCTGCGGCCGGGTGAGCAGCCCTTCGGGGGCGCGCTCGCGCAGCTCGGCGAGGGTGAGGACCTCCAGGCCTGCCGGGGTGCCGGGCGGGGCGTCGTAGGCGAGGTCGACGATGTCGGGGACGCCGGGTATCCCGGGCGTTCGGCCGCCCTCGCCGACCGGGTCATCATGTCGTTTTTTCACCATGGGGAGACGCGAGCCTACCTGGCCGGGGGCAGGGGCCGGATCTAGCGTGGTCGTCACGGACAACAGCGGTTCACCCGCGCATCAACAGGAGATCCCCATGGCGAAGATCGCTCTCTTCGGCGCGACCGGCACGATCGGCAGTCGCATTCTGCGCGAGGCGCTGGACCGCGGACACCACGTGACGGCGGCCCAGCGCGACCCCCTGAAGCTCACCGTGCAGCACCCGAACCTGATGGTCGTCAGTGGTGACGTGCTCGACGCGGCCTCGGTCGCCGCCGTGGCCAAGGGCCATGACGTGCTGGTCAGCGCGGTCGGCGGCGGGGACGGCCCCGGCCATGTCGCGACCATCGCGCCGGCTGCGAAGTCGCTGGTCCACGGGTTGCACCGGCTCGGCGGCGATGCCCCGCGGCTGATCGCCGTCGGCGGTGCCGGCTCGCTGCGCACCCCGGACGGCAAGCAGGTCTGGGACGCGGAGGGGATCCCGGACTTCCTGCTGCAGATCATGCACGCGCACGGGGACGCGCTGGACTTCTACCGCACGGTCACCGACGTCCGCTGGACGAACATCAGCCCGGCCGGCCTCATCGAGCCCGGTGAGCGCACCGGAAGCTACCGCACCGCGCTCGACGACCTCGTCGTGGACGCGGAGGGCAAGAGCCGGATCTCCGCCGAGGACTACGCGGTGGCGGTCATCGACGAGATCGAGACGCCGAAGCACGTCGGTGAGCGGTTCACGGTCGGATACTGACCGTCTTCTGACGGAAAGTTCGATCGGATTCGACCGGGGCGGGCCTGGTGAGGGGCCCGGTGGGTAGGCTCGCTTGCTATGGAGCATGAGGTGTTCGTTCCGTTTCCCGTCGGTGCGGTACGGCGGGTTCTCTCCGACCCGGCACGCGTCGCACGGTGCGTCCCCGGCCTGCAGCAGGACGCTTCGTCCGGCGCGGCGCTCGCGGGGCGGCTCCGGCTGCGCATCGGCGGTTCCACGATCACCTACCGGGGCGCGCTGCGCCTGACCGAGCGGGACGGTTCGTACGAGCTGTCCGGCGAGGGCACCGAGGCCCGGGGGTCCGGCACGGTGACGCTCGCGCTGAGCGCGCTGCCGGAGGAGATGCCGGGCGGCACGCGGCTGAGCTGCCTGGGCACCGTCAGCGGCGCGGGACGGCTGGCCGAGTTCGACGCCAAGACCGCGGAGTCCGCCGCCCGGCGGCTGCTCGACCGCTTCGGCGCGGCCCTGGCGGAGGAGCTCCGCGAGGACGCCGCGGCCGCCGCCCCGGCGCCGGAGGTCCCCGTCACCGGCGAGGACACAACCCTCACGGCCTCCACGCCGCTCGACGGCAACGCCCTCGACGACGAGCCGCCGGCCGAGGCGGCCCACGCCCGCCGCACGATGATCGGCCGCAGTGCGGAAGAGGTCGACCACGCGCCCCCGCGGGGCCGGTACGCCCCCGTCCCGGCGCCGGAGACCACCTCCGGCACGGCGGTGCTGCGCTGGGCGGCCCCCGCCGCGGCGATCGCCCTGGCGGGCGCGGTGGTGGTGACGCGCGCCCTGCGGCGCAAGCGCTGAGCCGCTCCGGCCGGGTTCCGCCGGTCCGGCCAGGCCACAGGCCCTAGGGTCGTGAGGGTGAGCGACGAAGTGAGCCAAAACGTGACGCTGGCCGCCGACGGTGCCGAAGTGGTCGTGGACCCCCGCAACGGGTGCAGGATCGCCGGCCTTCGCGTCGGCGGCCTGGAACTCCTCCGGCAGGGCCCCCGCTACGGGGCCTTCCCCATGGTGCCGTGGTGCGGCCGCACCGACCGCGGCCAGTTCCGCAACGGCGGCGAGATCCACCGGCTGCCCCTCAACTCCCCGCCCCACGCCATCCACGGCACCGGCCGCGACACGGCCTGGCGCACCGCGCGGACGGCATCCGAGGGCGGCACCTCGGCCGCGTTCACCTACGACCTCGCCGACCCCTGGCCGTACAGCGGCCGGGTCACCCAGCTGGTGGAGCTGACGGGCGACTCCCTCACCCTCACCATGGGCGTCGAGACCTACGGCGACTCCTTCCCGGCGCAGGCCGGCTGGCACCCCTGGTTCCTGCGCAACCTCGGCACCGGCAAGGACGTCGAGATCGGCTTCCGGCCCGAGTGGCAGGAGGAGCGCGGCGAGGACCACCTCCCCACCGGCCGCCGCATCGACCCGCGCCCCGGCCCCTGGGACGACTGCTTCGGCATGCCCGACGGGGTCGACGTCACCCTCACCTGGCCCGGCGCCCTGGAGCTGAAGGTCACCAGCCGCGCCGAATGGGTCGTGGTCTACGACGAGCAGTCCGAGGCCGTCTGCGTCGAGCCGCAGTCCGGCCCGCCCAACGGGCTCAACAGCCACCCGCGCCTGGTCACTCCGATCGACCCCCTGGAGATCTCCACGACGTGGACCTGGCGGTCCCTGGCCTAAGCTCATGGCCATGACGGATGCGCGTGACGCCCTGCTGCAGCAGATCAAGGACAAGGCCGTGGTGCACGGCAAGGTGACCCTCTCCTCCGGCAAGGAGGCCGACTACTACATCGACCTGCGCCGGATCACCCTCGACGCCGAGGCGGCGCCGCTGGTCGGCCAGGTGATGCTCGACGCCACGGCCGACCTCGACTTCGACGCCGTGGGCGGTCTCACCCTGGGTGCCGACCCGGTCGCCACCTCGATGCTGCACGCCGCCGCCGCGCGCGGCCGCAAGCTGGACGCCTTCGTGGTCCGCAAGGCCCAGAAGACGCACGGCATGCAGCGCCGCATCGAGGGCCCGGACATCAAGGGCCGTCGGGTCCTCGTGGTCGAGGACACCTCCACCACCGGCGGCTCCCCGCTGACCGCCGTGGAGGCTGCCCGCGAGGCGGGCGCCGAGGTCGTCGCGGTCGCCACCATCGTCGACCGCGGTGCCGAGTCGGCCATCGAGGGCGCCGGCCTGCGCTACGTGACGGGCTACTCGCTGGGCGACCTCGACCTGTCGTAACCCTGGCCGACCGGGGGTGCCCCCGGTCTGACCTGGCGTTTCGTCCCATGGCGTGCCGAAGGGCGCGTGGTTTCACGTGAAACCACGCGCCCTTCGCGCATCCATGAGGTGTGCGTCATGTGGAGCTCCGCAGGGAGTCTGGGAAGATGGGTCCGACGATGACCGTCGCCCCCTAGGTCAGGGCCCGTACACGCCCGTACCCGCACATCACAAGGAGCGGACAGATGCCCATCGCAACCCCCGAGGTCTACAACGAGATGCTCGACCGGGCGAAGGCAGGCAAGTTCGCCTACCCGGCCATCAACGTGACCTCGACGCAGACTCTGCACGCAGCGCTGCGCGGTTTCGCCGAGGCGGAGAGCGACGGCATCATCCAGATCTCCACCGGTGGCGCGGAGTTCCTGGGCGGTCAGTACAGTAAGGACATGGTCTCGGGTGCCGTCGCGCTCGCCGAGTTCGCGCACGTGGTCGCCAAGAAGTACCCGGTGAACATCGCGCTGCACACCGACCACTGCCCGAAGGACAAGCTGGACGGCTACGTCCGCCCGCTGCTGGCCATCTCGCAGGAGCGCGTCGCCGCCGGTCAGAACCCGCTGTTCCAGTCCCACATGTGGGACGGCTCCGCCGAGAAGCTCGACGAGAACCTTGCGATCGCGAAGGAGCTCCTCGCCGAGGCCGTGAAGGCGAAGATCATCCTTGAGGTCGAGATCACCCCGACCGGTGGCGAGGAGGACGGCGTCTCCCACGAGATCAACGACGACCTCTACACCACCGTCGCGGACGTGGAGCGGACCGCCGAGGCGCTCGGCCTGGGCGAGAAGGGCCGCTACCTGCTGGCCGCCTCCTTCGGCAACGTCCACGGCGTCTACAAGCCGGGCAACGTCGTCCTGAAGCCGGAGCTGCTGCGCGAGCTGCAGGACGGCATCGCCGCCAAGCACGGCAAGGCCGACCCGTTCGACTTCGTCTTCCACGGCGGCTCCGGCTCCACCGAGGAGGAGATCCGCACCGCGCTGGAGAACGGCGTCGTGAAGATGAACCTCGACACCGACACCCAGTACGCCTTCACCCGCCCGGTCGCGGACCACATGTTCCGCAACTACGACGGCGTCCTGAAGGTCGACGGCGAGGTCGGCGACAAGAAGACCTACGACCCGCGCAGCTGGGGCAAGCTGGCCGAGGCCGGCATGGCCGAGCGCGTCACCCGCGCCTGCGCCGACCTGCGCGCCACGGGCACCAGGCTCAAGTAAGCGCCACCACGGTCGCCAGGGGCCCGGCCTCCGCTCACCGAGCGGGCGCCGGGCCCCTTCGCGTGGCCGCCCCCCGCCCCGCGGGGGATGATCGGGCCATGAGCAGCGCCCCCGGAAGCGGCACGCCCGCGGTGCGCCTGGGCACCGCCGCCGGGCGCGGGGTCCTGCTGACGGCCGTCCTCGGGTCGGGCATGGCCATGCTGGACAGCACGGTCGTCACCGTCGCCCTGCCCCACATCGGCCGCGACCTCGACGCCGGCCTCGGCGCCCTCCAGTGGATCGTCAACGCCTACATGCTCACCCTCGCCGGGCTCATCCTGCTCGGCGGTGCGCTGGGCGACCGCTACGGGCGGCGGAAGGTGTTCGTCGTCGGCGTGGTGTGGTTCGCGCTGGCCTCCCTGCTGTGCGGGGTGGCGCCCGACGCCAGGGTCCTGATCGCGGCCCGGGCGCTGCAGGGCGTCGGCGGGGCGCTGCTCACCCCCGGCTCGCTCGCGCTGATCCAGGCCGTCTTCCACCCCGACGACCGGGCGGGCGCGGTCGGTGCGTGGTCCGGGCTGGGCGGCGTCGCCTCGGCGGTCGGCCCGTTCGTCGGCGGCTGGCTGGTGGACGGCCCCGGCTGGCGCTGGGTGTTCCTGATCAACCTGCCGCTCGCCGTCGTCTGCGTCCTGGTCGCCCTGCGCCATGTGCCCGAGACCCGCGATCCCGCGGCCCACGGCCGCTTCGACGTCCTCGGTGCCGCGCTCGGCGCGCTCGCCCTCGCCGCGGTCACGTACGCCCTGATCGCCGCGCCCGACCAGGGCGCCTCGCCCGGGGTCGTCGTGCCCGCCGTCGTCGGCGTACTGCTGGGCGTTGCATTCGTGTACGTCGAGCGGCGGCGGCCCGACCCGATGCTGCCGCTGGGCATCTTCGCCGTCCGCCAGTTCTCGGCCGTCAACGCCGTCACCGTCTTCGTCTACGCGGCCTTCAGCGGCTTCTTCTTCCTCTCGGTGCTGCAGCTGCAGGTCGTCGCCGGCTGGTCCGCCCTCGCCGCGGGCACGGCGCTGCTGCCCACGACGGTGCTGATGCTGCTGCTCTCCGCCCGCTCGGGCCGGATCGCCCAGCGCACCGGGCCGCGCCTCCCGCTGACCCTCGGGCCCCTGCTGTGCGCGGTCGGGCTCCTGCTGATGACGCGGGTCGGCGCGGGCGCGGTGTACTGGCGGGACGTGCTGCCCGCCCTCGCCGTGCTGGGCCTGGGCATGGTCGTGCTCGTGGCCCCGCTGACCGCGACGGTGCTGGCCTCCGTCGACGTCTCCCGCGCGGGCCTGGCCAGCGGCATCAACAACGCCGCCGCCCGCGCGGCCGGGCTGATCGCGGTGGCCGCGCTGCCCCTGGCCGCCGGCATGGACCCCGACGTCTACCGCGACCCGCCCGCCTTCTCCGCCGCCTTCGACCGGGCCATGCTCCTGTGCGCGGGAGCGCTGGTGACCGGGGCGCTGCTGGCCTGGACCACCGTCCGGTCGCCGGTGCCGCGCACCGCCGCCTGCCACCCCGAGTGCACGTACCACTGCGGTGTGTCGGCGCCGCCGCTGGATCCGGGCGACGCGTAGGCCCCCGCCGGTGGCTGGGGCAGACTGGAGCGCATGTCCATTCACGAGAACCTGCTCGGGGGACCGCCCCCGACCCACCTCCCCGACGACCCCGAGCCGCGCGAGCTGCTCGCCTCCGGGGCGGCTCCCGCCGAGGTCGCGGCCAAGTACCCGTCGTCCTCGCTCGCGTGGGCACAGCTCGCCGACGAGGCGTTCGAGGGCGGCCGGGTCGTCGAGTCGTACGCCTACGCCCGCACCGGCTACCACCGTGGCCTCGACGCGCTGCGCCGCAGCGGCTGGAAGGGCCACGGCCCGGTGCCGTTCGAGCACGAGCCGAACCGCGGCTTCCTGCGCGCGCTGCACGCCCTCGCGCGGGCCGCGCAGTCGATCGGCGAGCAGGAGGAGTACGAGCGCTGCACGGCGTTCCTGCGCGACAGCTCCCCGACGGCCGCCAACACCCTGGGCTGACGGGCGCCCCGCGCCCCGGCGCCGTCACGGCCCTTGCCGTGGCGGCGTCCGGCACGGATGATCGCGGCGTACCCCGGCGAGCCCCGGCGATCCCGGGAGCGACGGCAGTGGAGGCGACGCGTGACTTTCGAACCACAGCTCGGCCAGACCACCACCCCCGGCCCCGTCCGGCACTTCGCGGGCGCGACCCCGTACGAGGAGTACGTACGCGCCGACACCCTCTCCCACCTGCAGGAACCGCTCTCCGACGATCCCGGTGAAATGGTCTTCCTCGTCACCACCCAGGTGATGGAGCTGTGGTTCACGGTCATCGTGCACGAGTGGGAGACCGCCGCCCGGGCCCTGCGTGAGGACGACCTGCCCGTCGCGATGGCGGCGCTGGGGCGCTCCGCGTACGAGCTCGAATCGCTCAACGCCTCCTGGAAGCCGCTGGGGCACCTGACGCCGGCCCAGTTCAACGCCTTCCGCTCGGCGCTGGGCGACGCCTCGGGCTTCCAGTCGGCGACCTACCGCCGCCTTGAGTTCCTGCTCGGCGAGAAGTCCCCCGCCATGCTCGTCCCCTACCGCGGCGTGCCGCACGTCCACGCGGAGCTGGAGAAGGCGCTGCACGCGCCGAGCCTGTACGACGAGGTCCTGCGCTTCCTGGCCCGGCGCGGCCACGCGGTACCCGCGGCCGTGCGCGAGCGTGACGTCAGCGAGCGGTACACCGGCGACCCGGCGGTCGAGGACGTCTGGCAGCGCGTCTACGCGGGCGACCAGAGCAGCGAGGAGTGCCGGCTGGGCGAGGCCCTCACCGAGGTCGCCGAGCTGGTGTGGCGCTGGCGCAACGACCATCTGGTGGCCACGCGCAGGGCGATGGGCGCGAAGGTGGGGACGGGTGGGTCGGCGGGCGTCGCCTGGCTGGAGAAGCGCGTCACCAAGCACGTCTTCCCGGAGCTGTGGACGGCCCGCAGCCGTGTCTGACGACCTCGCGGGCGAGGCGGCGGCGCTCGACGCCGCCGACGTACTGCGCGCCAAGCGCGCCGACTTCGTGCTGCAGGACGGGCAGGACGGGCAGGACGGGCGCGGCGACGAGGGTGCGGGAGAAGACGGCCGGGACGCGGCCGCCCGCGTGGTGTACCTGGACGGCAACTCCCTCGGGGCGCTGCCCCGGGGCGTTCGCGGCCGGCTCGCCGACGTCGTCGACCGCGAGTGGGGGCGGCTGGGCATCCGCTCGTGGACCGAGTCCGGCTGGTGGACGGCGCCCGAGCGGGTCGGCGACCGCATCGGCCGGCTCGTCGGGGCGGCGCCCGGGCAGGTGGTGGCCGGGGACTCGACAAGCGTCAACGTCTTCAAGGCGGTTGTCGTCGGCGTGCGCCTGGCCGGTGCGAGCGGCCGCGACGAGATCCTCGTCGACGCGCAGACCTTTCCGACCGACGGCTACATCGCCGAGTCCGCGGCGCGCATGACGGGCTGCCGGATCCGCTCCGTCGAGGCCGGCGCCATGGCCGCCGCCGCAGGGCCGCGCACGGCCGTCGCCCTCGTCAACCACGTCGACTACCGCACCGGGCGGCTGCACGACCTGCCCGGCATCACCGCCGCCGTGCACGCCGCCGGGGCCCGGGTGGTGTGGGACCTGTGCCACAGCGCGGGCGCGCTGCCCGTCGCGCTCGACGCGCACGGCGTGGACCTCGCGGTCGGCTGCACGTACAAGTACCTCAACGGCGGCCCCGGTTCGCCCGCCTACCTCTACGTCCGCCGCGACCTGCAGCCGCGCTTCGACTCCCCGCTGCCCGGCTGGAACTCCCACGCCGACCCGTTCGCCCTGGCGCCCGCCTACGCGCCAGCCGACGGCGCGCTCCGCGGCCGGGTCGGCACGCCCGACATCCTCTCCCTCCTCGCCCTCGACGCGGCCCTGGACGTGTGGGAGGGCGTCGGCATCGACGCCGTACGGGCCAAGAGCCTCGCCCTGACCGACTTCTTCCTGCGCTGCGTCGAGGCGTACGCACCGCGGGGCCGGGTGCGGTCCCTCACGCCCGCCGCGCACGACGAACGGGGCAGCCAGGTGTCGCTGCGGTGCACCGCCGACGGGCAGGAGACCATGGCGGAGCTCGTCCGCCGGGGCGTCGTCGGCGACTTCCGCCGCCCGGACGTCCTGCGCTTCGGCTTCACCCCGCTGTACACGGGTTTCGCGGAGACGGAACGGGCGGCGAGGGTGCTGGGGGAGGTGCTGGCGTGAGGGTCGCCTACGGCCCCCACCCCAGCCAGGTCGTGGACGTCCACCCGCCCGCGCCGGGCACGGCACGGGGCACGCGGGTGACGCTGCTGCACGGCGGCTTCTGGCGCGAGACGTACGACCGCCACCACCTCGCTCCGCTGGCGGCGGCACTGGCCGGCCAGGGCCTGGAGGTAGCGCTGGCGGAGTACCGCCGGGTGGGCGGGGGCGGCGGCTGGCCGGAGACCTTCGGCGACGTCGTCCGGGCGATCGGCACCGGCCGCGGCGCCGCCGCCCCCGCACGCCACGTGGTGGTGGGGCACTCGGCAGGCGGCCACCTGGCGCTGTGGGCGGCCTCCGCGGCCGCCACGGGCGTCGACCGCGTGATCGCCCTCGCCCCGGTGGCCGACCTGGCCCGCGCGCGGGCGCTGGGGCTGAGCGGGGACGCGGTCGCCGGGCTCGTCGCCCCGGAGCAGGAGCACCTGGCCGACCCCCTGCGGCTGCCGCCGCCGCGGGTGCCGGTCGCCATCGTCCACGGCACGGACGACGAGGACGTGCCCGTGGAGCTGTCGCGGGCCTACGCGGCCGCGGCGCGCGCGGCGGGAGCGGCGGTGGACCTCACCGTGCTCCCGGGCGCGGGCCACTACGAGCTGATCACGCCGGGCACGCCGGAGTGCGCCCGGTGGGTCCTGCCCCTCACCCGCGGGCCGCACCCCGCCCGCGCGTAGTCCTTAAGACGGACCCCGACAATCCCCACCCGCGCGGACGCCACCGGCACCGCACGGTGCCTACCGTGGTGGGTGTGACCGAGATGCATGACACGAACGGCCTGCGCAGCGAGATGCGCCTCCTGGAGAGCGCCACCGAGGGGGTGCGCAAGGACCTGTTCACCGACGCCTTCGCCTTCCGCCCGTTGCCGCCGCTCGGCGACGGTCACGTGCTGGTGCGCCGGGCCCCCGGGGCCACCGGCCGGTACACGCGGTGGCTGCCGCACGCGGCCGTCGCCGGTCTCACCGCGATGATCATGCTGGCCGCCCTGTCCGAACGGCCGGAGACGGGCGGCGTGCTGCTGGCGGCCTTCGCGGGCATACCGCTGGTCACCACGCTGCTGCGGCCCGTCGGCGCCTGGTGGCTGTCGATCGGCGCCGCCTTCCTCTCCAGCCTGGTCATCGGAATCACGCCCTGGACGGCGAGCGGGTTCGTCTCCCACCTCGCCGTCATGACGATCGTCACGCTGCGCACCCGGCCCCGCCTGGCCGCCGAGATGTGGCTGATCACCGCGGCCTTCGGGGCCTTCGTGACCCTGGTGCGCGGCTACGGCTACGACAGCGGCACCTTCGAGATGTCCGTCCTCTCCGGCGTCCTGCTCCTCGCCGTCGCCGCCGTGCGCGGCATGCGCGAGTCCAAGGAGCAGGTCGCCGCCCAGGTCGCCGTCACCGAGGTCGAGCGGTCCCGCCGCACCGTCCTGGAGGAGCGCACCACCATCGCCCGCGAGCTGCACGACGTGGTCGCCCACCACATGTCCGTGGTGGCCATCCAGGCCGAGGCCGCGCCCTACCGCGTCGCCGACACGCCACCCGAGCTGGCCGCCGCCTTCGTCACCATCCGGGAGAACGCCGTGGCGGCCCTCACCGAGCTGCGCCGCGTGCTCGGCGTCGTCCGGTCGGAGGACCCGGACGCCTTCGCCGCCCCCGAGGCCCCGCAGCCCACCCTCGCCGACCTCGGCGGCCTGCTCGCCAACGTCCGCTCCGCCGGGCTGACCGTCGAGCAGGTGACGACGGGCTCGGTGCGGCCGCTGCCGCAGGGCGTGGAGCTGTCCGCGTACCGCATCGTCCAGGAGGCGCTCAGCAACGTCCTGCGCCACGCCCCCGGAGCCGCGGCCCGGGTGGAGGTCAGCCACGTGCTGGGCGGGCTCGGCCTGCGCGTCGTCAACGGCCGCCCCGACCGCCTGGCCAAGCCCTCCCCGGGCGCCGGGCACGGCGTGCTCGGCATGCAGGAGCGGGTCTCGATGCTCGGCGGCGCGATGACGGCACAGGCCACCGCGGAGGGCGGCTACGAGGTCGCCGCGTTCCTGCCGGTCGTGGCGGGCGAGGCCGCGGCATGAGCATCCGCGTGATGATCGTGGACGATCAGATGATGGTCCGTGAGGGCTTCTCCGTGCTGCTGGGCGCCCAGCCCGACATCGAGGTCGTCGGCGAGGCCGTGGACGGCCGCCAGGCCGTCGAGAAGGCCGCGGCGCTGCGCCCGGACGTGATCCTGATGGACATCCGCATGCCCGGGCTGAACGGCCTGGACGCGACCCGCGAGATCGTGGCCGCCGACGCGGACGCCAAGGTGCTGGTGCTGACCACGTTCGACCTGGACGAGTACGTCTACCAGGCGCTGCGGGCCGGGGCGAGCGGCTTCCTGCTCAAGGACGCCTCCGCCCGGCAGCTCGCGGACGGCGTGCGCGTGGTGGCCGCGGGGGAGGCGCTGCTCGCGCCCACGGTCACCAAGCGGCTCATCCAGGAGTTCTCGCGCCTGGGATCGCCCCGGGTGCCCACCCTGGAGCGGGTGGCCGACCTGACGGAGCGGGAGACGGAGGTGCTGGTGCTGGTCGCCCAGGGCCGCTCGAACTCCGAGATCGCGGCGCACCTCGTCGTCGCCGAATCGACAGTGAAGACGCACGTCAGCCGCATCCTGGTGAAGCTGGGCCTGCGCGACCGCACCCAGGCGGCGGTCTTCGCCTACGAAGCGGGCCTGGTCACCCCGGGCGGCTGAGGCCCCCGGCGCCCCCTCAGGCGCGCGGCAGCGTCAGCCGCCACGCGTCCGCCACCGCCGTCCACGTGCGGGTGCGGACCGGGCCGCGGACGCGGTTGTCGGCGCGGTAGCGGAAGTCCGGGCCGGAGACGGTGACGGTACGGGCCCGGGTGCGCACCGGCTCGGGCGCCGCGTGCTCGTGGACCACGACCTCCGCCGCCCCGTCCACGGCCGCCACGGCGACCCGCCCGACCGGCCGGTCCAGGTCCGCCAGCAGCACCCCGTCGGCCTCCACCCGCAGCCGGGTGCACGCCGGGACCGGGTGCCGGGCCGAGGGCCCGGACAGCAGCGTCAGGGCCGTGCGCGCCGTGCGCGCGGCCGGCGTCCACCACCACGCGTGGGCCCCGGACGGCACGTCCGCCCCCTCCCGGGCGCGCGGCGGCAGCGGGGCCATCGCCGGCGCCCGGCCCCGGCCGCCCCCCGCGGGCACCCACAGACCGCCCAGGACGACGCCGTCGCTGTCGTCGGCCAGCAGCCCCAGACGGCGCTCCGCGCCCTCCAGAACGGCCCGTGCGGCCGCCACGGCTCCCAGCGGGACGCCGAGCACCCGGGCCACCGACACCGCCGGCAGGGCGCCCACCGGCACCCACGCCAGGGGCGCGTCGGCCAGCTCGCGGCGGCGGTGCAGCAGACCGACGACGCGCAACAGGGCGCGGTCGTCGCCGATGACGACGGTCCGGCGCCGACCCCGCCGGGCGAGCGCCCGCGCCACCTCCTCCGGCCCGTTCGGGAGGCAGATTTTCGCCACTGCTCCGGCGCACAGCACGTCCCTCGCGATCCGTGTGGACTCGCCGTCCACACGGCGTGCAACCGGGTCGATGACGACGAGCAGCTGCGCTCCGCTCGGGTCTGCAGCCGACACCTTCGTCCTTCCTCAGGTAATCTCTCGGTGCAAGAGCCCCTGTCGCTGTTGCGCCAGGGGCTTCGTCTATCCGGGGCACCGGTTCGACGGCTCTAGCGGTGGTGAACGCCCGTATCAAGCGGGCGGAGGCCACCTGTGCACGTTGGACATGCCCCGCCCGGAAGGGGTGTACGCCTGTGCCCGCACTTGTGCTGCTCGGTGCTCAGTGGGGTGACGAGGGCAAGGGAAAGGCCACCGACCTGCTCGGTGGCTCCGTGGACTACGTGGTGCGCTACCAAGGTGGCAACAACGCCGGCCACACGGTCGTCGTCGGTGACCAGAAATACGCGCTGCACCTCCTCCCTTCCGGGATCCTCTCGCCGGAGTGCACTCCGGTCATCGGCAACGGTGTGGTCGTCGACCCGGCGGTCCTGCTCTCCGAGCTGAGCGGACTCAACGAGCGCGGCGTCGACACGTCCAAGCTGCTGCTCAGCGGTAACGCTCACCTGATCACGCCGTACCACACGACGGTCGACAAGGTGACGGAGCGCTTCCTCGGCAAGCGGAAGATCGGCACCACCGGCCGCGGCATCGGCCCGACCTACGCGGACAAGATCAACCGCGTCGGCATCCGCGTCCAGGACCTGTACGACGAGTCGATCCTGACCCAGAAGGTCGAGGCGGCCCTCGACTTCAAGAACCAGATCCTGGCGAAGCTCTACAACCGCCGCGCGATCGACTCCGCGAAGATCGTCGACGAGCTGCTGGCCTACGCGGACCAGATCAAGCCGTTCGTCGCCGACACCACGCTGATCCTGAACAACGCCATCGACGAGGGCAAGGTCGTCCTCTTCGAGGGTGGCCAGGGCACCCTGCTGGACGTCGACCACGGCACGTACCCCTTCGTCACCTCCTCGAACCCGACCGCGGGCGGCGCCTGCACGGGTGCGGGCGTGGGCCCGACGAAGATCAACCGCGTGATCGGCATCCTCAAGGCGTACACCACGCGCGTCGGTGCCGGCCCGTTCCCGACGGAGCTCTTCGACGAGGACGGCGAGAAGCTGCGCACCATCGGCCACGAGCGCGGTGTCACCACCGGCCGTGACCGTCGCTGCGGCTGGTTCGACGCGGTCATCGCCCGCTACGCGACCCGCGTGAACGGCCTGACGGACTTCTTCCTCACCAAGCTCGACGTCCTCACCGGCTGGGAGCAGATCCCGGTCTGCGTCGCGTACGAGATCGACGGCAAGCGCGTCGAGGAGCTGCCCTACAGCCAGAGCGACTTCCACCACGCGAAGCCGGTCTACGAGATGCTGCCGGGCTGGACCGAGGACATCTCCAAGGCCAAGACCTTCTCCGACCTGCCGAAGAACGCGCAGGCGTACGTGAAGGCCCTGGAGGAGATGTCGGGCGCCCCGATCTCCGCGATCGGCGTCGGCCCGGGCCGCACCGAGACGATCGAGATCAACTCGTTCCTGTCGTAAGCGGCACGCGCACATGACGACGGCGCCCCGGTGGCTCACTGCCACCGGGGCGCCGTCGTCCGTTCTCAGGAGATCTTGCGGTAGACCAGCGACGCGTCCTTCGTGGCGGAGTCGGTGAAATCGCGCCGCATCCTGCCGTCCGGGAGCAGGACCAGGTCGGACGACGAGCCCGGCTGGCAGGCCGACGTGGGCATGGCCCGGGTGACGCTGGAGGGGCCGACGCGCATCGGGCTGCCCTCGGTGCCGCCGCCGGTTGCGGTCGCCTGCCACGTGCAGACGTAGGAGGTGCCGTCGTCCAGGACGCCGCTTCCGTCGATGGTGACCGAGCTCCCGGAGATGGTGATGGTCCGGGTGTTGACGCGCGAGCCGCTGCCGAAGCTCGACTGCCAGGTGCCGATGTACGCCTGCTGCCCGGCCTCGGGAGTGGGCTTGGGCGTGGGCGTGGGGCTGCCGACGGTCGCCGGCCCGGACGTGGGGGGCGCGGGCGCGGCGGACGGCGCCGGGCCCTGGGAGGAGGCCGAGGGCGTCGTCGCCGGGGCCGCGCCCGCACTGTTGTGCGCGGCGTTGCTCGTGTCGCGGTTGAGCAGATAGACCGTGCCGCCGCCCGTGAGCAGTCCGGCGGCCACGATCGCGGCCACGATGTAGGGCGTCTTCGAGCGGTGCGCCGGCGGGGCCGGGACCTGGACGGCCGGGTGGTGGTACGGGCTGCCCGCGTACGGGCCCGGCGCCGGGTAGCCGTACGGGGCGTGCGGCGCCTGCGGGGGCAGGGGCTGGGAGGCCGCGGCGGGCGCGGTCAGCGTGGGCGGGTCCACCGGCCGGGCGTCCTGCGGCGGGTCGACCTGCGTGGGCGGCCCGGCTATGGAGTGCGGCGGTATGCCGGCCGCCTGCGCGGGGTTCTCGACGTCGAGGAGCCGCACGGCGTGCCGGCCGAGCTGGGCGACGAGGCCGCCCGGCAGCCAGGGCTCGGCCGATCCCAGGTCCGCCAGCAGGTCCGCCGCGCCCGAGCGCTCCAGGGCCTGCTCGGGCGTGGGCCGGTCGGCGGGGTCCTTGGCGAGGAACGCGGAGATCAGCGGGTGCAGTCCGGCCGGCACGCCGGTGAGGTCCGCCTCCTCCTCGGCGATGCGGAACATCAGGGCGTGCACGCCGCTGTCGGCGGTACCGAAGGGCATCCGGCCGCTGGCCGCGTAGGCGAGGACCGAGCCCAGGCAGAAGATGTCGCTCGCGGGCGTGATGCGGCCGCCGCGCACCTGCTCCGGCGACATGAAGCCGGGCGAGCCGACGGCCGCGCCGGTGCGGGTGAGGCCCCCGTCGGTGACGGTCTCCAGGGCGCGCGCGATGCCGAAGTCGATCAGACGCGGGCCGTCCAGGGTGATCAGGACGTTGGACGGCTTGAGGTCGCGGTGGACGATGCCGGCGGCGTGGACGGCCTGCAGGGCGCGGGCGAGCCCGGCCGCCAGGATGCGCACGGACTGCTCGGGCAGCGGCCCGTAGTCCTGCCCGACGACCTGGCGCAGCGAGGGCCCGGCGATGTAGCCCGTGGCGACCCACGGCACGGTGGCCTCGGTGTCCGCGTCCAGGACGGGAGCGGTCCACTCCCCGCCGACCCGGCGCGCGGCCGTGACCTCCTGCCGGAAGCGGCGCCTGAACTCCTCCTGGCCCGCGAGCTCCGGCTGGACCAGCTTGACGGCGACCGTGCGGCCCCGGTCGGAACGGGCGAGATAGACCCGGCCCATGCCGCCCGCGCCGAGCCTGCCGAGCAGCCTGTAGTTGCCGAGCGTGCGCGGGTCCTCCGGCGACAGATCTTCCATGCCGGGCACTCCTTCCCCCATGTTTCTCCGCGGAGAATAGCGGCACGGCAAAGGGCCGGGTATCCGCACGGCGAAAAGTGCGGTTCCCGGCCCCCGGATGTGCCGGCCGCCCGGGGCGGCCGGCGAGGGTGCGCCGACGGGTCGTCAGACCGGCAGGATGTTCTCCGCCTGCGGGCCCTTCTGGCCCTGGGTGATGTCGAAGGTCACCTTCTGGCCCTGCTGCAGTTCCCGGTACCCCTGTGTCGCGATGTTGGAGTAATGGGCGAACACGTCCGCGCCGCCGCCGTCCTGCTGGATGAAGCCGAAGCCCTTTTCCGAGTTGAACCACTTCACGATGCCCGTAGCCAAGCTGATCTTTCTCCTCAATCGGGTGCACGGCGGAATTGCGTGCTCCAGGAAAAACGCAAGTGCGCCCGAGGTCACAGACCTTCAGGCGCACATGACAAATGGGTACCAAAACTGCAACTGGAAATGACCGTAGCAGGCAAATGGCGTCGAATTGGTATTTCCTGCCGCCCGGCGCCGTGTGTCGTGGTGACCCGGCACTGTGTCGGCGGGCGCGCCGAGCGGCCGACACAGTGCCGGTACCGGGGCGGGTCCGGCCTGCCTAGGCTCGGGCGGGCCGGCCGGACCACCGAGCCCCCGGCCGGACCACCGAGCCCCCTGATGCGAGGTCATGCCCCGTGAGCACCGTCAGCCCGCAGCCCGATCCCGCGGTGGGCGCCGCCGTCAAGGCCGCCGACCGCGCGCACGTCTTCCACTCCTGGTCCGCCCAGGGCCTCATCGACCCGCTCGCCGTGGCCGGCGCCGGCGGCTCGTACTTCTGGGACCACGACGGCAACCGCTACCTCGACTTCTCCTCGCAGCTGGTCAACACCAACATCGGTCACCAGCACCCCAAGGTGGTCGCCGCGATCCAGGAGCAGGCCGGGCGGCTGTGCACGATGGCGCCGGGCTTCGCCGTGGACGTGCGCTCCGAGGCCGCGCGGCTCATCGCGGAGCGCACCCCCGGCGACCTCGACAAGATCTTCTTCACCAACGGCGGGGCCGAGGCCGTCGAGAACGCCGTCCGGATGGCCCGGTTGCACACCGGCCGTCCCAAGGTGCTCAGTGCCTACCGCTCGTACCACGGGGCGACGGCCGCCGCGATCAACCTGACCGGTGACCCGCGCCGCTGGCCCTCCGACACCGGCTCGGCGGGCGTGGTCCGCTTCTGGGCGCCGTACCTCTACCGCTCGCCGTTCCACGCGGAGAGCGAGGAGCAGGAGTGCGAGCGCGCCCTGCGCCACCTGGAGGACACCCTCGTCTTCGAGGGGCCGTCGACCATCGCCGCGATCGTCCTGGAGACGGTGCCCGGCACCGCCGGGATCATGGTCCCGCCCGCCGGCTACCTCCCGGGCGTCCGCGAGCTGTGCGACCGGTACGGCATCGTCCTCGTGCTCGACGAGGTCATGGCGGGCTTCGGGCGGACGGGCCACTGGTTCGCGGCCGACCGCTTCGGCGTCGTCCCCGACCTGCTCACCTTCGCCAAGGGCGTCAACTCCGGCTACGTACCGCTCGGCGGCGTCGCCATCTCCGCGAAGATCGCGGCCACGTTCGAGCGGCGCCCCTACCCCGGCGGGCTCACCTACTCCGGGCACCCGCTCGCCTGCGCCGCCGCCGTGGCGACGATCACCACGATGGCCGAGGAGGGCATCGTGGAGAACGCCGCCCGCATCGGCGAGGAGGTCATCGGCCCCGGCCTGCGCGAACTCGCCGCCCGCCACCCCTCGGTGGGCGAGGTGCGGGGCCTCGGCGTGTTCTGGGCGGTGGAGCTCGTCAGGGACCAGGCCACCCGCGAGCCGCTGGTGCCGTACAACGCGACGGGCGAGGACAACGCCCCCATGGCGGCCTTCGCGGGCGCCTGCAAGAAGGCCGGCCTGTGGCCGTTCGTGAACATGAACCGCACCCACGTCGTCCCGCCGTGCACGATCACCGAGGCGGAGGCGAAGGAGGGGCTGGCGGCCCTGGACGAGGCGCTGACGGTGGCGGACCGCTGCACCGTCTGACCCGGCCCTGGGCGGAGCCGCCCATTCCGCCTCCGGGCCGATCCGGTAGCGTTCGGTCTCCCCGTGCGTACGGTCATACTGCTTCGCGTCGGCCCTCGCTTATCTTGTGCGAGGGCCGTTCGCATGCCAGGCGCGCGGTCACGAAGGGGAGACGGAGACCAGATGCCCGGCAGCGACGCGGTCAAGCGCACGACGCTGCGCTCGCAGATCGCGGACGCGCTGCGCGACGAGGTGATCGCGGGACGGCTTCCGGCGGGCGGGCAGTTCACCGTCAAGGAGATCGCCGAGCAGTACGGGGTCTCGGCCACGCCCGTCCGCGAGGCGCTGCTCGACCTGTGCTCGCAGGGACTGCTCGACGTGGAGCTGCACCGGAGCTACCGGGTGCGGGAGTTCTCGTACGCCGACTTCCGGGACATGATCGAGGCGCGCACCCTGATCGTCGAGGGCATGTTCCGCCGCTCGGCCGCGCGGGCGCTGCAGGCGGCCACCCCGCAGGCTCTGTCCTCGGTGCGGCGACGGGCCGAGGAGGCGTCGCGGGCCGCGCTCGCGGGGGACCTGGACATCCTCATCGGCTACGACCTGCGCTTCTGGCGGGAGATGGCCGGCCTGGTCGGCAATCCGTACATATCCGACTTCCTGGACCGGGTGCGGGTGCAGAGCTGGATCTTCACGGTGCCGCTGCTCCGGGCGCTGGGGGATCTGCGGGGGCTGCTGTGGGACCAGCACGCCGAGCTGGTCGAGGCGGTGGCGAGCCGTGACGTGGAGCGGGCGCAGCAGATCGTCGTGGCGTACAACGAGCATTCGCTGGCGCTGATCAACGGGTTGTGCGACGACGCCGCATCCGGTCGGGAGCCGTCGGACACGGTCGGGACCGATCGAGGTCCCACCACATAGGGTCGACGTCGCGCTGTCGTCGACCAACGGAACGGGATTCGAAATGAAGAAGGCGCCGATGTCGGATATGCAACCTTCGACCTTTTGAGGACGTCCCAGTCACGTGATGTCACAGACCCAGCCGTCGGACCGGTCCTCCTCGTCGCCGGACCCCCACATACCCGCCGGAGCCGGCCCCGTCGACCTGACGGTGATCGTCCCCGCCTACAACGAGGAGCAGCGGCTCGCCCCGACGCTGCGCGCGGTCCGGGCCCACCTCGACACCCTCGCGCCCCTGCGGTGGGAGCTGATCGTCGTCGACGACGGCTCCACCGACGGCACGAGCGCCGTCACCGGTGCCGCGGCCGCCGAGGAACCCCGCATCCGGCTGCTGACCACGCCCGCCAACAGAGGCAAGGGCCACGCGGTGCGCACCGGCGTCCTCGCCTCGCGCGGCCGCCGGGTCCTGGTCACCGACGCCGACCTGGCCACCCCCATCGAGGAGCTCGGCCTCCTGACCGAGCGGATGGACGCCGGCGCCGCCGCGGCCGTGGGCTCCCGCGCCCTGCCCGAGTCCCGGATCGCGGTGCGCCAGAACGCACTGCGCGAGGTCATGGGCCGCCTGGGCGCCCGCCTCATACGCGCCGCCGCGGTGCCCGGCATACGGGACACCCAGTGCGGCTTCAAGCTCTTCGACGGCGACAAGGTCCGCACCGCCTTCGCCGGCTCCCGGCTGGACGGCTGGAGCTTCGACGTCGAGATCCTGCGCTTCTTCCACCAGAAGGACTGGGAGGTCGCCGAAGTGCCCGTCCGCTGGGCCCACCAGCCCGGTTCCAAGGTCCGCCCGCTCGCCTACCCCACCGTCCTCGCCGACCTGCTGCGCATCCGCCTGCACGCCGTGCGCCCGGTGCAGCTCGTCATACCCGGGATCTTCCTCCTCCTCGCGTTCTTCCTCTACGGAGGACTGTGGAGCGGACCCGGCAGCAGCTACCTCACCGACTCCGGCTCCGACCAGCAGCAGTGGGAGTGGTTCTTCGCGGTCACCGCGGACAACGTCGCCCACCTGCGCAACCCGCTCTTCACCGGTCTGCAGAACGCCCCGCTCGGCGTCAACCTCATGGCGAACACCGCCATGCTGGGGCTCTCCGTGCCCCTGGCACCCCTCACGCTCGCCCTCGGCGCCCCCGTCACCTGGGCCGTCGTCCTCACCGGCGGGCTGGCCGCGACCGCCTGCTCCTGGTACTGGCTGATAGCCAAGCGCTTCGTGCGCTCGCGCTGGGCGGCCGCGCTCGGCGGCGGCTCCTGCGCCTTCGCCCCGCCGATGATTTCGCACGGCACCGCGCACCCCAACTTCGTGGTGCTGTTCATGATGCCGCTGATCACCGACCGGCTGCTGCGGCTGTGCGAGGGCCGCCGCGTCCGCCACGACGGCATCGTCCTGGGCCTGTTCCTCGCCT
Organism: Streptomyces cinnamoneus; assembly: GCF_014650495.1. Taxonomy (GTDB): domain Bacteria; phylum Actinomycetota; class Actinomycetes; order Streptomycetales; family Streptomycetaceae; genus Streptomyces; species Streptomyces cinnamoneus. Next base: position 426,706 of record NZ_BMVB01000002.1, read on the forward strand.
ACCAGATCTTCCTCGGCGAGGAGGTGCTGCTGCTGGCCGTGACCGGCCTCGCGCTCTTCGCCCTCGGCTACGCCATCGCCGCCCCGGACGTGGCGAAGGCCGTCGCCCGGCCGCTGCTGCGCGGCCTCGGCATCGCCGCGCTGGTGTCCCTGCCGCTGGTGGCCGTCCCCCTCGCCTGGCAGTTCAAGGGCCCGCAGAGCTACCAGAGCGTCCTGCACGGGCAGGTCGGCAACAACCCCATGGCACTGCTGGAGTTCGCCACCCGCTCGCTGGCCGGCGACGCGAAGGTCGCGGCGTCCCTCTCACTCAACCGGACCGAGGAGAACGCCTTCTTCGGCTGGCCGCTCGTCGTCCTCGCCGTCGCCCTCGTCGTCCGCCTGCGCGACCAGCCGCGCGTGCGCGCCCTCGGCTTCACCGCGCTGGCCGCCGCCGTCCTCTCCCTCGGCCAGAACATCCCGCTGCTCGGCACCGACAAGACGCTGCCCGGCCCGTGGCGCCTGGTCGCACAGATGCCGCTCTTCGAATCGGTCATCGAGTCCCGCACGGCCATGGTCTGCGCGCCCGCCCTCGGCATCCTCCTCGCCCTCGGCTGCGACCGGCTCGCCGTGCGACGGCTGCGCAGCGAGCGCGAGACCTCCCGCCGCATGCTCGGCTGGACGGCCCTGACCGTGGCGCTCCTGCCGCTGCTGCCGACGCCCTACCCGACCGTCCAGCGCGCCCCGGTGCCCGCGTTCATCGCCGACGGCACCTGGCAGCAGTACGTGCGCCCCGGCCGCTCGCTGGTGCCCGTGCCGGTGCCCAGCCCGGCCGACACCGCCGCCCTCGGCTGGCAGATCGACGCCGGCCTCGGCTTCGCCTTCCCGGGCGGCTACTTCAACGGGCCCTGGGGGCCGGAGCGCATCGGCATCTACGGACCCCAGCCGCGCTTCACCTCCGACCTGCTGGGCAAGGTCGCCGAGAGCGGCAAGGTGCCCGACATCGGCCCGCAGCAGCAGCGGCAGTTCGACTGGGACCTCGACTTCTGGCGCGCGGACGTGCTCGTGCTCACGCCCCGGGACCATGCGCCGGCCCTGCGCGAGGCGGTCACGAAGCTGTCGGGACAGCAGCCGCGGCAGCTCGGCGACACGTGGGTGTGGGACGTGCGCGACCGGGGTTGACCCGCCGGCCGGACACCAAGGGGAATTCAGGCGTCCATCTCCGTCGCCCCTGTGTGACAACCGGCTGGGCGGCACTACTCTGGCCCGACCATCGCATGCCCCGACCATCGCATGAATCCGGGAACGAGAGTGAGCTCACGTGGCCTGTGACCTTTGGCTGGTGCCCCTCGTCGACGTGCTGTGCCACAGCCCCGACAACCCCTTCGCCGAGGAGATCTCCGCCTACGACAAGGTTCTCGGCGAGGCCGGGCTCCCGCCGGTGCCCGTCTTCGGCTACATGCCGGGGCTGTCGGGGGACGTGGCGCCGGTCGCGGGCTTCGACTACGACGCCCTGCACTTCCTGCGCCGTGCCCATCTGCTGAACCTGTGCGGGCTCGCGGTCACCCCGGTGGACGAACTGGGCGGCGACTACGAGCAGTTGCTGGAGATGTTCGAGAGCACGGCCCAGCAGTCGCACCTGGTCTGGCACTACGACCACGCCGGCGCGTACGTCCCCGTCGACTTCGCGCACCCGCTGTCCAACGACGAACTCCTCGAAGGCGGCGGGCCGCTGGGCTCCAGCCACGGCCTGCTGCGCGAACTCCTCGCGGTGGCACCGGTGCTGGGCATCGACCCGGCCAACCCGCCCGCACCGCCGGCCGCTCCGGACCGTCCCACCGCCCTGGAGGAGCGTGCGGCCCCGGGCCCGGACGACGACAGCCCGTTCGCCCGGGAGCGCCATGTGTGGCGGGGCCTGCACGCGGCGGCGACCAGAAGCCTGGGTCAGGGCTCGATGATCGTCTTCAGCTGACGGGCCGGCCGCCCGGCCCGTCAGGCCGCGCCTGCTCCAGCTCTAGCGCGGTGACTCCGGCGGCCGCTGCCGCGGCATGTTCGGCCGCGTGTGGGGCGGCATCGGGAAGCGCCCCACCGGCCCGCCCGACTCACCGCGCGGACCCCATGCGACCAGCGACTGCGTCAGCAAGGGCGCCGGCCCGGCCCGGAACTCCACCATCCAGTCGGCCGTCTCGGCCCGGACGAGCTCCGAGACGTCCTCCGAGAAGCGCCGGAGCACCGTCAGGCAGCGCTCGGCCGCCTCGCTGGCCGTGCCCTCGGTCGGGCCGAGCACCTCGCGGACGCACTCCGACGCCCAGTCGAACTGCAGCACCTCCAGCCGCCGCTGCACGGCCTGCGCCGTGGCCACGCCGCGCATCCAGCCCGACGTCAGCCCGAAGTAGCGGTCGCACGCCACGCAGGCCACCGCCCCGAGCAGCGCCAGGAACGCCCACGCCGAACCGGTGCGCAGCACCTTGGTCAGCTCCAGCAGGGGCAGGGCCGCCCCCACCACCGCGCAGAACGCGGTCCCCAGCCGCAGCCCGCGCGCCCAGCGGCGCTTCCAGGCGCGGTCGGTCAGGTACCAGTCGGCGAGGTTGAGCGCACCGCCCTCGACCCACCGGTACAGCTCGTCCAGCCGCTCGGCGGGCTCTCCCCAGTCGCCGAGGGGGAAGGTCCGGCCGCGCAGGTCGCCCCGGTGCTGCCCTGCTGGGTGGCCTCCCTGCTCGCGCGGAAGCCCCTCGGGCTGCATCTCAGGCTGGCTCACCCCTGCACTCCTTCTCCGCCGTCTGTCGCCGTGTGCCGCATCCGGTTGCGATATCCGTGAGGGCAGCCTCCTTCCTACCGCCGAACGGTTGGCGTTGGGCACAAGATCCAGCCTTTTCCGTCCGTAAGTGCAGCGGGATCGGGTATAGGGCCCCACGGCCTTCACCCGAAAGAGTGTGGCCCGGCGCCCGCAGTGACGACGCACGGGGCGCCGGAACGTTCTGAGGAGCGGGCTCGCGAGCGCTCGCGGCGGCGCCCCCGGCCGGGGGCCTTCAAGAGGTTCCTACGAGCCGGGGAAGGGGCCCGAGTCGTACTGATCCACAAGGCAGGCAATAGGGTGGCCCCGTGAAGGTCCTCGTCATCGGCGGCGGCGCCCGCGAACACGCCCTGTGCCGCTCCCTGTCCCTCGACCCCGACGTCACCGCGCTGCACTGCGCCCCCGGCAACGCCGGGATCGCCGAGGTCGCTCAGGTGCACCCCGTGGACGCCCTGGACGGCGCTGCCGTCGCGGAGCTCGCCACGTCGCTGCGCGCGGACCTGGTGGTGGTCGGCCCCGAGGCGCCGCTGGTCGCGGGCGTCGCCGACGTGCTGCGCGAGCGCGGCGTCCCGGTCTTCGGCCCGTCCGCGGAGGCGGCCCTGCTGGAGGGTTCCAAGGCGTTCGCCAAGGACGTCATGGCCGCCGCGAACGTCCCCACCGCCCGCAGCTACGTCTGCACCACCCCGGCCGAGATCGACGCGGCCCTGGACGCCTTCGGCGCCCCCTACGTCGTCAAGGACGACGGCCTGGCCGCCGGCAAGGGCGTCGTCGTCACCGCGGACCTGGCCGCCGCCCGCGAGCACGCGCTGGCCTGCGACCGCGTGGTGATCGAGGAGTTCCTCGACGGCCCCGAGGTCTCCCTCTTCGCCATCACCGACGGCGAGACGGTGGTGCCCCTGCAGCCCGCCCAGGACTTCAAGCGCGCCCTGGACGCCGACGAGGGCCCCAACACCGGCGGCATGGGTGCCTACTCGCCGCTGCCCTGGGCCGACCCCGAGCTGGTCGACGAGGTGCTGCGGACCGTCCTGCAGCCCACCGTGGACGAGCTGCGCCGCCGCGGCACGCCCTTCTCCGGGCTGCTCTACGCGGGCCTGGCGATCACCTCGCGCGGCGTGCGGGTCATCGAGTTCAACGCCCGCTTCGGCGACCCGGAGACCCAGGTCGTCCTGGCCCGCCTGAAGACGCCGCTGGCGGGCGTCCTGCTCAACGCCGCCACCGGCAACCTGGCCGCCGAGCCGCCGCTGCGCTGGAGCGAGGGCGCCGCCGTGACCGTCGTCGTCGCCTCGCACAACTACCCCGGCACCCCGCGTACCGGCGACGTGATCGAGGGCCTGGCACAGGCGGCGGAGGTCGAGCGGGCGTACGTGCTCCACGCGGGCACCGCGCACGACGCCGACGGCCGGGTGGTCAGCGCGGGCGGGCGCGTCCTGTCCGTCACCGCGACCGGCGACGACCTGGCGGACGCCCGGACGCAGGCGTACGAGGCCCTGTCCCGCATCCGGCTGGACGGCTCGCACCACCGCACGGACATCGCGGAGAAGGCCGCCGCGTCCGCCTGAGCGGCCGCTGCCCGGGCGTTCTCCGCACACTTGTCCCGCTCCGCCCCGTTCGGTACCGCTCTGTCCTGTCGAACAGAACGGAGCGGGATCCGCAGAGGCTTTGCCCAAAGCCATTCCATCGGGTGACCGCTCGCCCAACCGGCTGACGCGCGCCGCGCCCCCAACTAGGGTGCGGCGCAGGCCGGCTGCCGCGTGGCTGACGCATCGGCCCGACCGGCCCACCGGCATTGCGATGTCAGAGGCCGGTGCCACAGTGGGGGAGGTAAGGCAAGCACCTCGGCAGAGCACTGAAGGCAACTGGGGGTGATCGGTCCCGTGGCAGGTCCTGAAGCAGGCGCGCTGGCCGCGCGTGCCAGAGCCCTCGCCGTGCTGCGCGTGCGCGGCGCCGCGCTGGCCGTCGCCCTCGTGCCGGCGGCCGCGGCCGTCGTGCTGGCGGCCGGTTCGGCCATGGGCCGGATCCCGGACGGCTCCGCCTGGGACGTCGTCCGCCCGGTCGTCTCCGCCGTCGCCCTGCTGGCCCTGGCGCTCGCGGCCGCCGTGGCCGTGGTCGTCTCCCGGGCCCGCCCGGCGCTCAGCCCCACCGTCCCGATCCCGGAGGAGACGGCCCCCGACCTCTACCGCCTGGTCCGCGACCTGGCCGAGCGGCTGGACGTCCCGGTGCCCTCCGCCATGGCCCTCACGCCCGACTGCGACAGCTGGCTGGAGGACCGCACCCACCCCGCGCACACCGTGCCCCGGAGGGTGCTGCGGCTGCGCAGGCGGGCCGGGGCCTCGCCCGTCCTGGTGATCGGCTCGCCCTTCCTGTGGTGGATGCGCGTGGCCGAGCTCCGTGCCCTGCTGGCCCCCGTGGTGGCGGGCACCGGCCCGGCCGCCCACCCCGACATAGCCGCGGCCCGTCGCTTCGTGAGGGGTCTGGACGCCGCCGTGGCCGTCGCGGCGACCCGGCCCCAGCTCGCGTTCGTGGGCTGGGCCGCCAGGGTCCTGCTGCGCTCCTGCCGCGACCACGCGGCCGAGATGGAGCGCGGGGTGGCCGCCGCGGCCTCCGAGCGCGCCCAGAGCGTCGACTACGGCCTGCGCATCGTCGCCCAGGAGCAGGTCGGCCTCGCCTACGCCGGCTGGGACCGCCTGCTCAACCGGGTCGCCCTGCCCGCGTGGCGCATGGGCCGCTGGCCCTCGCGGCTCGACGCCGGCGTGGTCTCCGCGCTCACCGAGCTCTCCCGCCGCGACCGGCTGGCCGAGGGCTTCGCCTCCCGGCTGGGCGAGCGGCCCGCCTGCGACCTGCTGGAGGAGCCCGGCGTCATCGACGAGGCCGCCTCCCTGCTGGCCGCCCGGCTCTTCCACGGCGGCCCCGCCCACTCCGGCCCCGACTGGTCGCCGGTGGCCTGGAACCAGTACCCGGACGAGGTCGTGGACCGCACCTGGCGCCTGGAGGCCGCCCGGCTGCACCGCGTCCTCGACGACATAGCCGCCACCGGCGCCGTCCCCGGAGCGCAGGACGGCACACGGCCCGGCCCCGGGCCGGACGCCGTGCCCGCCGCGCCCACCGTGGCCCGCATCCTCGACCGCCTCACCGGCCCGGCCGGCAGCGGCGTGGGCGAGGAGCTGGAGGTGCGGCTGAGCGCCGAGGTGGCGCGCGAGGCGGCCCAGGAGGAGCGCGCGGCCGAGCGGGGCGCGTTCGGCGCCGCGGCCGGCTCGTGGATCGACGGGCTGGCGCCGCTCTTCCCCCTGCAGCCCCCGCGCAGCGGACGGGAGCTGCTCACCGACCACGTGACGGCCATGGTCTGCTGCGCGGCCGTCGACACCGCCGGCGCGGCCCCCGGGCTGGACTGGCTGGACGGCCCGGCCCTCCTGGTCGGCGGTGCCCGCCGCGCCGACCTCGCCCGGACGGTCCTGAGCCTGATCGAGGACGGCGACGGCGAGCCGCTGCGGGCCTGGCTGGGGGACGTGGGGGTCCGCCCGGAGAAGCCGGTCCGACTGATGTGACGAGCGCACGTGACGCACGGTGACGTGGTGACGTTCCGTAGGGGCCGAGCCATCACTTCCGGGGAATTTCCCCACGAACAGTGACAAGTCGCGCGCGTCGTGTGATCTGCTGGGTATCTGCTGGGAAACCGAAAAGGTATGCGGGGGCCTAGGGGAGGGAGCACGCATGGGGACCGACCAGGTCGGCCGCTGGGAGTCCGGTGCACTCGCGCACGCCGTCTCGGATCCCTTCGGACAGGGCCCGCTGCCCTGGCTCCGCGGCGGCGAGTTCTACTTCGACGGCACCGGCCGGATCATCCCCTGGTACGTCGAGGCGGGCACCACCACGGCCGACGCCCGGGTCCCCGCGCCGCGCAGACCGGGCCCGCGCGCCGCGGACGACGTCCGCTGCCAGATCAAGGGCTTCGCCTCCGCCAGCTCCGTGGCCCCCGGCGAGGCCCTGGACTTCCGCATCACCGTCGACCCGCCCCAGCAGTTCGGCGTCGACGTCTACCGCATCGGCCACTACGGCGGCGTCGGCGCCGCGAAGATCACCACCAGCCCCCGGTTGTCGGGCATCGTCCAGCCCCCGCCGCTCACCGTGGACCGCACCGTCTCCTGCCACCACTGGTGGTTGTCCTGGCGGCTGCAGATCCCCAGTTTCTGGAGCACCGGCGCCTACGTCGCCGTCCTGACCACCGCCGACGGATACCGCAGCCACATCCCCTTCACCGTGCGCGACAGCGGCCCCGCCGACCTGCTGCTCGTCCTGCCCGACATCACCTGGCAGGCGTACAACCTCTACCCGGAGAACGGCCGCACCGGCGCCAGCCTCTACCACGCCTGGGACGAGGACGGCCGTCTCCTCGGCGAGGCCGACGCGGCCACCACGGTCTCCTTCGACCGCCCCTACGCCGGCGCCGGCCTGCCGCTGCACGTCGGCCACGCCTACGACTTCATCCGCTGGGCCGAGCGCTACGGCTACGGCCTCGCCTACGCCGAGACCCGCGACCTGCACGCCGGGCGAATCGATCCGGCGCGCTACCGCGGCCTGGTCTTCCCCGGCCACGACGAGTACTGGTCGGCGCCCATGCGCCGCGCCGTCGAGGATGCCCGCGACTGCGGCACCTCGCTCGTCTTCCTCTCCGCCAACACCATGTACTGGCAGGTCGAGCTCGCCCCCTCCCCGGCCGGCCCCGACCGCCTGCTCACCTGCCGCAAGCGCCGCGGCCCCGGCCGCTCCGCCCTCTGGCGCGAGGTGTCGCCCCCCGAGCAGCAGCTGCTCGGCATCCAGTACGCCGGCCGCGTCCCCGAGCCGGCCCCCCTGGTCGTCCGCAACGCCGGGCACTGGCTGTGGGAGGCCACCGGCGCCGGCGAGGGCGACGAGCTGCCCGGCCTCGTCGCCGGCGAGGCCGACCGCTACTTCCCCCGTACGGCCCTGCCCGAGCACACCCGCCGCATCCTGCTCGCCCACTCCCCGTACGAGGACGGCCAGGGCGTCCGGCGCCACCAGGAGACCTCCCTCTACCGCGCCCCCAGCGGCGCCCTGGTCTTCGCCTCCGGCACCTTCGCCTGGTCCCCCGCCCTGGACCGCCCGGGCCACGTCGACGCCCGCGTCCAGCGGGCCACGGCCAACCTGCTGGACCGCATCTGCAAGCGCGTCTGACCCCTCCGGGCGGCCGGGCGGGTCCGTACGGCAGAATCGAGGTGCTTGGACAAACCACCAGGAGGCCCGTGTGTCCGGATTCGTCGAGAAGCCCAAACCCGTCGAGGTCCCCGGACTGACGCACCTGCACACGGGCAAGGTCCGCGACCTCTACCGCGACGAGGCCGGGCGACTGGTGATGGTCGCCAGCGACCGCTTGTCCGCGTACGACTGGGTGCTGCCCACCGAGATCCCCGACAAGGGCCGCATCCTCACGCAGCTGTCCCTGTGGTGGTTCGACCGCCTCACCGACCTGGCCTCGCACCACGTCCTGTCGGCCGAGGTGCCCGCCGGCGCCCCCGCCGACTGGGCCGGCCGCACCCTGATCTGCAAGTCCCTCGACATGGTCCCGGTCGAGTGCGTCGCCCGCGGCTACCTCACCGGCTCCGGCCTCGCCGAGTACCGCGAGACCCGCACCGTCTGCGGGCTCGCCCTGCCCGAGGGCCTCACCGACGGCTCCGAACTGCCCCAGCCGATCTTCACCCCGGCCACCAAGGCCGAGGTCGGCGAGCACGACGAGAACGTCTCCTACGAGGAGGTCGCCCGCCGCATCGGCGCCGAGACGGCCGCCATGCTGCGCCAGAGCACCCTCGCCGTCTACAGCCGCGCCCGGGAGATCGCCCGCGACCGCGGCATCATCCTCGCCGACACCAAGTTCGAGTACGGCTTCGGGGAGGACGGCACGCTGGTCCTCGCCGACGAGGTGCTCACGCCGGACTCCTCCCGCTTCTGGCCCGTCGACGCGTGGGAGCCGGGCCGGTCCCAGCCGTCCTTCGACAAGCAGTTCGTCCGCGACTGGCTGTCGTCCCCGGCCTCCGGCTGGGACCGCACCACCGACACCCCGCCCCCGCCGCTGCCCGCGGACGTCGTCGAGCGCACCCGCGCCAAGTACGCGGAGGCGTACGAGCGCCTGACGGGCACGAAGTGGGCGTAGCCACCGCCTGAGGCGGGCGACCCGGGGGCCTGATCCGCCCCCCCGGGGGCCCGCCGTCTAAGAGCCCTCTCAGACAACGTCTGCCATCGTGGGGAGCCCGAACCCATGTGCACCCCGCCGGAGGCAAGACCGTGGCCGAGACGTCCGTACTCGTCGTCGACGACGACCCCGACGTCCGCGCCGCCGTCGTCGACGGCCTCACCGTCGAGGGCTACGCGGTACGGGCCGCCGCCGACGGGCTCGAAGCGCTCTCCGCCGTCGCCGCGGTGCCCCCCGCGGCCATCGTGCTCGACCTCGCCATGCCCGTCCTCGACGGCCTCGCCGTCTGCCGCCGCCTCCGCGAGCTCGGCGACCGCACCCCCGTGCTCGTCCTCACCGCCCGCGACGCCGTCTCCGACCGGGTCGCCGGCCTGGACGCGGGAGCCGACGACTACCTCGTCAAACCCTTCGCCCTGGACGAGCTCCTGGCCCGGCTGCGGGCCCTGCTGCGCCGCGCAGCACCCCCCGAGGCCACGGGGGCGTGCCCGGAGCTGCACTTCGCCGATCTCACCGTCGACCCCGCCACCCGCACCGGCGAGCGCGCGGGCGTCGACCTCGAATTCACCCGCACCGAATTCGCGCTGCTGGAGGTGTTCCTGCGCCACCCGGGCCAGGTGCTGCCGCGCGAAGTGATCCAGGAGCGGGTCTGGGGCACCGACTTCGGACCGGAGTCCAACTCCCTCGCCGTCTACATCGGATACCTGCGGCGCAAGCTGGAGGCCGGCGGCGCCCGCCGCCTCGTCCACACCGTGCACGGCATCGGCTACCAGCTGGCGGAACGGTGACCCCGGCCGCCCCACCGCACCGGGGCGAGGGCCCGCGCAGGGGCCGGGGGAGCGGCCTGCGGCGCAGGCTGCTGGGCCGCAGGCCCCTGCGGGCCCGCCTGGCGCTCGTCACCGCCACCGCCGTCGCGCTCGTCGCCCTCGGCGTGCTGGCCGCCGCGTACGTCGTCATCCGCTACGAGCTCGTGCGCCAGCTCGACCTCCAGCTCAAGCAGCAGGCCGGCACCATCGCCCAGCAGACCCACGGCGGCACCGGCAAGGGCGTCCTGTTCAACCAGTGCGTCTGGCGGGCCGCCCCCGCCTGCGCCCAGATCGTCCCCGCCGACCCGACGGCACCCGGCCAGCAGGACCTCGTCCTGCCCGTCACCGGCGCCACCCGGCGCGTCGCCGCCGGCACCCTCGGCCCGTACTACAGCGACATCACCCACGACGGCCGGCCCATGCGCATGCTGACCGTCCCGCTGCAGGACAGGAAGGGCCGCGCCCTGCAGGTGGCGACCCGCTCCGACACCGTCGATCTCGGCGTGCGGCAGGCCGGCCTGTACCTGGGAGCGGTCGGCGCCGTCGGCGTGCTCCTCGCGGCCGTGCTCGGCTACGCCGCCTCCCGCACCTCGCTGCGCCCCGTCACCCGGCTCACCGCCACCGCGGAACGCATCGCCGCCACCCGCGACCCCGCCCACCGCATCGAGCTGCCGCCCTACGAGGCGCGCCGCCAGGACGAGATCACGCGCCTGGCCACCAGCTTCAACACGATGCTCGGCGAGCTGGAGGAGGCCGTCGCCGCCCAGCGCCGCCTCGTGGCCGACGCCTCCCACGAGCTGCGCACCCCGCTCACCGCGCTGCGCACCAACGCCGAGCTCCTCGCCCGCGCCGACCGGCTCTCCGCCGCCCAGCGCGAGCGCGCCTCGGACGCCCTGGGGCGTCAGCTGCGCGAGGTGACGGGCATGGTCAACGACCTGATCGAGCTCGCGCGCGACGAGGAGCCGCAGCCGCTGGTCGAGCAGGTGCGGCTCGACCGCCTCACCGAGCGCTGCGTGGCCGAGGCGCGCGGCCACTGGCCGGCCACGGCCTTCACCGCCGACGTGACGGAGGTCACCGTCCCCGGCGTGCCGGCCCGCCTGGCCCGGCTGCTGTCCAACCTGCTCGACAACGCCGCCAAGTTCAGCCCGGCCGGGGCGGTGGTGGAGGTCCGGCTGACGCGCACGGAGGGCACCGCCGAGCTCACCGTCCGGGACCACGGCCCCGGCATCCCGGCCGAGGACCTGCCCTACGTCTTCGACCGCTTCTACCGCTCGCGGCAGGCCCGGGCCCTGCCCGGCTCCGGCCTGGGCCTCGCCATGGCCCGCCAGATCGCCCGGGCCCACGGCGCCGAGCTCACCGCCGAGCAGGCGGAGACCGGCGGCGCCCGCTTCCGGCTGGCCTTCCCCCTCGGGGGCGCGGCGTAGGGACGAGGCGCAGGAACGCCGAAGGCCCCGGTCGATTCCCGACCGGGGCCTTCGTTCTCTGAGCGGACGACGAGACTCGAACTCGCGACATCCACCTTGGCAAGGTGGTGCTCTACCAACTGAGCTACGTCCGCATTCGCTCCGCGCTTCCGTGCGGTGCGGACACCACTATAGCCAACCCTGAGAGCGTGCGATGCGCGCCGCCGCGTGACGGTTCTCCGCACCGAGCTTCAGCGCGGCCGCCGAGAGGTAATTGCGGACCGTGCCCGGCGTCAGCGACGCCCGCCTGGCGATCTCCGCGACGGACGCGCCGTCCTCGGCCAGTTCGAGGACCTCCGCCTCGCGCGCCGTGAGCGGCGAGTCGCCCGCGCTGATCGCGTCGGCCGCCAACTCCGGGTCCACGTACCGGCTTCCGGCGTGCACGGCACGGATGATCTCGGCCAGCCGCTGCGCCGAGACCGTCTTCGGGACGAAGCCGCGGACCCCCGCCTCTAGAGCCCGTTTCAGATGTCCCGGTCTGCCATGACCTGTCACGATCATGGTGCGGCAGTCGGGCAGTTCGGACCGCAGCGATGTGGCCACCATCACACCGTCCGCCCCCGGCATCTGCAGGTCCAGCACCGCCACGTCCGGCCGGTGCGCCCTCGCCATCGCCAGCGCCTCAGGGCCCGAGGCCGCCTCCGCGACGACCTGGAGGTCGTCCTCCAGACCCAGCAGCGCGGCCAGGGCCCCCCGGATCAGGTGCTCGTCGTCGGCGAGCATGACCCGCACGGGCCCCGTGCCCCTCTCCTCGCTCATGCGCCCCTCCTCTTCTCGCCGCCCGCCGCCAGGACGGCCTCGGACCCTTCCGCCGGATCCTCCGCACCGGTGCCGTGGCCCGACAGCGGGATGCTCGCCGTCAGCCGGAACGTGCGGCGCGCGTCGTACAGGGAGGAGACCGTGCCGCCCAGTGCCGCCAGGCGCTCCCGCAGACCCGCCAGCCCCGAGCCGCCCCCGGAGGACGGACCGGCGCCGCCGGCGGCGCGCACGCCGTCGTTCTCCATGACCAGCACGGCCGCCCCGTCGTCGACCCGCAGCCGCACCGTGCAGCGGGTGGCCTCCGCGTGCCGCAGCACGTTCGTCGTGGCCTCGCGGACCACCCACCCCAGCGCCGACTGGACGGCCGGCGGCAGCTCCGCCCCGCCCGCGTCGTCGGTCCGGCACTCGATGCCCGCCGCGGCCAGGACGCTCCGGGCCCCGACCAGTTCGGTGTGGAGGGCGGCCTCGCGGTAGCCGCGCACCACCTCCCGCAGCTCCCGCTGGGACTCCCGCGCGATCTGCTGGACCTCGGTCATCTCGTCCAGCGCGGCGGAGGAGCCCCGCCGGGAGAGCTGGGCGGCGAGCTCGCTCTTGAGCGCGATCACCGCGAGGTTCCGGCCGAGCACGTCGTGCATGTCCCGCGAGAACCGCAGCCGCTCCTCCGCCACCGCCAGCCGCGCCTGGGTCCCCCGCGCGGCCTCCAGCTCCCACAGCACCCGCAGGAACCAGGCCGAGGCGCGCACGGCGGCCATGCCCCACACTCCGAGCGCGAACACCAGCGAGGCGGCGATCAGCACGGCGACCAGCATCGCCGGACCGGGATCCCGGGCGGCCACCGCGGCGAGCGTCCCGCCCACCACGAGCCCCGCCAGCGCGCACCCGGCGAGGTACGTGCGGATCCGGCGGGTGAGGAGGCTGTACGAACCGAAGACGATCAGCCCCCCGTGCAGCAGCACGGTCGCGTTCGCCGTGACGTGTCTCACCCCCTCCACCCGCACCACGGCCACGAACGCCGCAAGGGTGAGCACGAAGAAGGCCGCGGAGACGCCCAGGCCCCACCAGGGGGCGGGCCGCTTGCGCAGGTAGTGGTCCAGCGAACGCCGCAGCAGCCCGACGCCCTGCGCGCACTGGACGAGGCACAGACCCAGCAGCAGCCACACCGCCGGGGCCGGGCGCCGCCCGGATCCGGAGAGCCAGGACAGGGCCGTGGTCAGCGGGAACAGCCACGGCAGCCCGTAGAGCGTCCACCGCATGTAGCTGTCGACCTGGGCGACCTTGCTCCGCCCCCGCCACTCGCGCACCCGTGACCGCATGCCCATGCGCCCGTCCGCCCCCTTGTCACCCGATGTCCCGGCTGCCACCCGGATGTCCGGTCGCCGTTGAACGACGAAGGCCCCGGTCGATTCCCGACCGGGGCCTTCATTCAGTGGAGCGGACGACGAGACTCGAACTCGCGACATCCACCTTGGCAAGGTGGTGCTCTACCAACTGAGCTACGTCCGCATGCCTCCGACCGGCTTTCACCGGGCGGCGCGTGCATCACTCTACCTGATCCACAGCCGTGGTCGGTAAGCGATGAGAGCGGGTGACAGGAATCGCACACTGCGCCTCCCCCTTGGAAAGGGGGCGCTCTACTACTGAGCTACACCCGCGCGTCCATCCGGACCGGCCACCGAGAGGTGGACGACCGAACGGTCAGAGCGGGTGACAGGAATCGCACACTGCGCCTCCCTCTTGGAAAGAGGGCGCTCTACTACTGAGCTACACCCGCGCGTCCATCCGGACCGCCCACCGAGAGGTGGACGACCGAACGGTCAGAGCGGGTGACAGGAATCGCACACTGCGCCTCCCCCTTGGAAAGGGGGCGCTCTACTACTGAGCTACACCCGCATGACCCCGAAGTTCCGGCCCGTTTCCCGGCCTTGCCCCTCGGCGTGATCCAGACTCTAGCTGATCATCCGGGGTGCTTGGCAAGTCGGGCCGGGAGCGAGGTCCGGCCCCGGCTCAGCCCGCGGCGTTGAACGCCTCGTAGACCTTCTTGGGGATGCGGCCGCGCGGCGGCACCTCCATGCCGTTCGAACGGGCCCAGGCCCGGACCGCCGCCGGGTCGGGCGCCACGGACGTGCGGCGGTAGACCTTGCCGGAGCGGGACTGCTTGCGGCCGGCCTCCACGTAAGGCGCGAGGACACCCCGCAGTTTCTTCGCATTGGCAGTGTTCAGGTCGATCTCGTACGACTTGCCGTCGAGCCCGAAGATGAGGGTCTCCGCGGCTTCCCCGCCATCGATGTCGTCGGAGAGTGTGACCACTACGCGCTGCGCCACGGAAATCGGTCCTTTCGGCCAGTATCACCACTTTGACCTGCGGTGATGTGAGGGTTGCGGTTGTTCTCGGTCAATACATATTCATTTGTACAACAAAGAGCAATGCCTGGTGAAGCCCAGTTAATTCTGTCGGTGCGCCTCATCGCAATCACGACGGTGCGATCTTCCGTTGTTTTTTCCCGAACTTTTCCACCGGGTTCGCCCGGCCCCCGCTAAACGCGGAGGATAAGCCCAGCATATCTATGCGCGTAGATTTTTCGGGACTGTACTCTGGCCCTACCGCTTCAGCTCACGCACCACACACCGGGAGTGCCAGTGGCACGCGTCGTAGTCGACGTCATGCTCAAGCCGGAGATCCTCGACCCGCAGGGCCAGGCGGTGCAGCGCGCGCTGCCACGCCTGGGTTTTGAGGGGATCGCGGACGTCCGTCAGGGCAAGCGCTTTGAACTTGAGGTGGAGGGTCCGGTGGACGACGCCGCCCTCGCCCGCATCCACGAGATGGCGGAAACGTTTCTCGCCAATACCGTGATCGAGGACTTCACCGTGCGAGTGGACTCGTGACCGCACGCGTAGGGGTCATCACCTTCCCCGGCACCCTGGACGACCGCGACACCCAGCGCGCCGTCCGGATCGCCGGTCTGGAGGCCGTGCCCCTCTGGCACCGCGACAAGGACCTCAAGCAGGTGGACGCCGTGGTCCTGCCCGGCGGTTTCTCCTACGGCGACTACCTGCGGGCGGGTGCCATCTCCCGCTTCTCGCCGGTCATGGAGTCCGTCATCGACCGGGCCAAGGGCGGCATGCCCGTCCTCGGCATCTGCAACGGCTTCCAGGTGCTCACCGAGACGCACCTGCTCCCCGGTGCGATGCTGCGCAACAACCACCTGCACTTCATCTGCCGCGACCAGAAGCTCCGCGTCGAGAACGCGAACACCGCCTGGACGACGGACTACGAGGCGGGCCAGGAGATCTCCGTCCCGCTGAAGAACATCGACGGCCGCTACGTGGCCGACGAGCGCACCCTGGACGAGCTGGAGGCCGAAGGCCGCGTGGTCTTCCGCTACCTGGACGTCAACCCCAACGGTTCGCTGCGCGACATCGCCGGCATCACCAACGCCGCCGGCAACGTCGTCGGCCTGATGCCGCACCCCGAGCACGCCGTCGAGCCCCTCGTCGGCACCGGTCGGACCGACGGGCTCGGATTCTTCACCTCGATCCTGAAGAAGCTGGTCGCATGAGCGTCGCACGGGCGGCCGCCCAGCCGCAGACGAACACGAACGCCGCACCTCTGCGCCGCGCGGGCGGAGAAGCGAAGAATGTGGGTGCCTCATGACTCTCGACACCGTCAAGCACGCGAACGAGACCCCCGACGTCGACCAGCCCTGGGCCGAACTCGGCCTGAAGCAGGACGAGTACGAGCGCATCCGCACCATCCTCGGCCGCCGCCCCACCGGCGCCGAGCTCGCGATGTACTCCGTCATGTGGTCCGAGCACTGCTCGTACAAGTCCAGCAAGGTCCACCTGCGCCAGTTCGGCGAGAAGGCCCCGGAGAACGACGCCCTCCTCGTCGGCATCGGCGAGAACGCCGGCGTCGTCGACGTGGGCCAGGGTTACGCGGTCACCTTCAAGGTGGAGTCGCACAACCACCCGTCGTACATCGAGCCCTACCAGGGCGCGGCCACCGGCGTCGGCGGCATCGTCCGCGACATCCTCGCCATGGGCGCCCGCCCCGTCGCCGTCATGGACCCGCTGCGCTTCGGCGCCGCGGACCACCCCGACACCAAGCGCGTCCTGCCGGGCGTCGTCGCGGGCATCGGCGGCTACGGCAACTGCCTGGGCCTGCCCAACATCGGCGGCGAGGTCGTCTTCGACGCCTGCTACCAGGGCAACCCGCTGGTCAACGCCCTGTGCGTGGGCGTGATGAAGCACGAGGACATCCACCTCGCCAAGGCGTCCGGCGCCGGCAACAAGGTCATCCTCTACGGCGCCCGCACCGGCGGCGACGGCATCGGCGGCGTGTCCGTCCTGGCCTCCGAGACGTTCGACGACTCGAAGCCGACCAAGCGCCCCGCCGTCCAGGTCGGCGACCCCTTCCAGGAGAAGCTCCTCATCGAGTGCACCCTGGAGATCTTCCGCGAGGACCTGGTCGACGGCATCCAGGACCTCGGCGGCGCCGGCCTGTCCTGCGCCACCAGCGAGCTGGCCAGCGCCG
The DNA here is from genome assembly GCF_014650495.1 of Streptomyces cinnamoneus. GTDB lineage: Bacteria > Actinomycetota > Actinomycetes > Streptomycetales > Streptomycetaceae > Streptomyces > Streptomyces cinnamoneus. The sequence goes on from NZ_BMVB01000002.1 coordinate 443,230, forward strand.
GCTCCGGCGGCATGCGCGTCGAGCTGGACCGCGTGCACCTGCGCGACGCGACGCTCTCGCCCGAGGAGATCCTCATGAGCGAGTCGCAGGAGCGCATGTGCGCGATCGTCGAGCCCGGCAAGGTCGACCGTTTCCTGGAGATCTGCGAGAAGTGGGACGTCATCGCCACCGTCATCGGTGAAGTCACCGACGGCGAGCGGCTGGAGATCTTCTGGCACGGCGAGCAGATCGTGGACGTACCGCCGCGTACGGTCGCCCACGAGGGCCCGGTCTACGAGCGCCCGTACGCCCGCCCCGACTGGCAGGACGCCCTGCAGGCCGACGACGCGAACAAGCTCGCCCGCCCGCAGAGCCCCGAGGAGCTGCGCGCGCAGGTCCTGAAGGTGATCTCCTCCCCGAACCAGGCGTCCAAGTCCTGGATCACCGACCAGTACGACCGGTTCGTGCAGGGCAACACCGTGCTCGCCCAGCCCGAGGACTCGGGCATGGTCCGCGTCGACGAGGACACCGACCTCGGCGTCGCGGTCGCCACGGACGGCAACGGCCGCTACGCCAAGCTCGACCCGTACGCGGGCGCCCAGCTCGCGCTCGCCGAGTCGTACCGCAACGTGGCCGCCACCGGCGCCCGCCCGCTGGCGATCTCCAACTGCCTCAACTTCGGCTCCCCCGAGGACCCGGCCGTCATGTGGCAGTTCGCCGAGGCCACCCGTGGCCTGGCGGACGGCTGCCTGGCCCTGGGCACCCCGGTGACCGGCGGCAACGTCTCGCTCTACAACCAGACCGGCGAGACCGCCATCCACCCGACCCCCGTGGTCGCGGTGCTGGGCGTGATCGACGACGTCAACCGCCGTACGCCGATGGCGTTCTCCGACGAGGGACACCTGCTCTACCTGCTGGGTGACACCAAGGAGGAGCTGGGCGGTTCGGCCTGGTCGCAGGTGATCCACGACCACCTCGGCGGACTGCCGCCGGCCGTCGACCTCGACCGGGAGAAGCTGCTCGGCGAGATCCTCATCTCGGCCTCCCGCGACGGAATGGTCGACGCGGCGCACGACCTCTCCGACGGCGGCCTGATCCAGGCCCTCGTCGAGTCGTGCCTGCGCGGTGGCAAGGGCGCCCGGATCGTCGTCCCCGACGGCCTGGACGCGTTCGTCTTCCTCTTCTCCGAGTCCGCCGGCCGTGCGGTCGTCGCCGTGCCGCGCAGCGAGGAGCTGCGCTTCACCGACATGTGCGGTGCGCGCGGCCTGCCGGCGACGCGGATCGGCGTCGTCGACGGCGAAGAGATCGACGTCCAGGGGCAGTTCGTCCTGCCGCTGGCGGAGCTGCGCACGGCCCACGAGGCCACCATTCCGGCGCTGCTCGCCTGACGTCACTCCTGCAACTCCCGTAACAGGCCCGTGGGTCGGGCCCGGTCGTGGACCGGGTCCTGCCCACGGGGGGCGGGCAGCGGGCACTGAGCCGATTGGGCCCACCCGAAGCCTGGCCAACGATTAGGCTCGCGCCATGCCTCCAGCACCGCGCAAGCCCCGTGTTCGCACCTACGATCCCGCAAAGGTGCGGGCCGCCCTCGAAGGGCAGGTCCGGGCCGTCCGGGACGTGGTCACGGTGGCGTGCACGGAACCGGACGCGCAGCGGCTGCTGGCCGTGCGCACCCGGGCGGGGGAGTGGACAGTCAGGGAGCTGATCGTCCATCTGGTCGGTGCGTTGGAGCTGTTGCCGCACCGGCTGGCGGAGCGGCCGGCCGTTCCCGCACGTGCCGAAGCCGGGTTGTTCGACTATGTGAACGGCCTGGGCTCGCAGGCCGCGCACGTCGCCGCCTCGACGGCCGAGGGGGCCGCGGTGTTCGCCTCCGCGGATCCCAACACCGTTGCGGACAGGCTGGACCGGGCCGGTGAGCGCCTGCTCGGCGCGGCTGCCGGGACGGATCCCGCCTCCGTCGTGCCGACGGCCTTCGGGGCCATGACGGTGGCCGATTTCCTGCTCACCCGACTGGTGGAACTCGTCGTCCACGCCGACGATCTGGCCGATGCCACGGGCATCGCCGTGCGCCACGACCGGCAGGCGCTGGCGACCGTCACCCGGTTGCTCACCGACGCCCTGGCGGTCAAGGCCCCCGGCGGGTCCGTAGAAGTGCGCGTTCCGCCGTTTGCCGTGGTGCAGTGCGTCGCCGGTCCCCGGCACACCCGCGGCACGCCGCCCAACGTGGTGGAGACCGATCCGCTCACCTGGATCCGGCTGGCCACCGGCCGCGCGGACTGGGCGGTTTCCCTCGCGGAAGCGACCGTCACGGCCAGTGGCGAACGCGCGGACATTTCCGCGCAACTACCTCTGCTCACCTGAGCCGACCCCGAAATTCAGCGGTCTATTCGTGGCACGTTCCTGCCACGAATAGGTGATTCGCTGTGCCTGTCGAGTGGCTGTCCGTGGTGTGAGCCATTTCAGGCCGTCCCCGGTTCGGATGAACCTCATCCCTGCCATAGACTTCAGGTGTGCCTCGTGGTGACGGACGACTCAACCACGACCTGCTTCCCGGCGAAAAGGGCCCCCAGGACGCTTGTGGCGTCTTCGGTGTCTGGGCTCCGGGTGAAGAGGTCGCCAAACTCACCTATTTCGGGCTGTATGCGCTGCAGCACCGTGGACAGGAGTCCGCGGGCATCGCGGTGAGCAACGGCTCCCAGATCCTCGTTTTCAAGGACATGGGACTGGTTTCCCAGGTCTTCGACGAAACCTCCCTAGGCTCCCTCACGGGCCATATCGCGGTCGGTCACGCCCGTTACTCCACCACCGGAGCGTCGGTGTGGGAGAACGCGCAGCCGACCTTCAGGGCGACCGCCAACGGCTCCATCGCCCTGGGCCACAACGGGAACCTGGTCAACACCGCCGAGCTGGCCGAGATGGTCGCCGCCCTCCCCCGGGAGAACGGCCGTGCCACCCAGGTCGCGGCGACCAACGACACGGACCTGGTCACGGCCCTGCTGGCCGGCCAGACCGACGACGACGGCAAGCCGCTGACGATCGAGGAAGCCGCCACCACGGTGCTTCCGCAGGTCAAGGGTGCCTTCTCCCTCGTCTTCATGGACGAGCACACGCTGTACACCGCCCGTGACCCGCAGGGCATCCGCCCGCTGGTGCTCGGCCGCCTGGAGCGCGGCTGGGTGGTGGCCTCCGAAACGGCCGCCCTCGACATCTGCGGTGCGACCTTCGTCCGCGAGGTCGAGCCCGGAGAGCTCGTCGCCATCGACGAGAACGGCGTCCGCAGCAGCCGCTTCGCCGAGGCCCGCCCCAAGGGCTGCGTCTTCGAGTACGTGTACCTCGCGCGCCCCGACACCGACATCGCCGGCCGGAACGTCTACCTCTCCCGCGTGGAGATGGGCCGCCGGCTCGCCGCCGAGGCCCCGGTCGACGCCGACCTGGTGATACCGACTCCCGAGTCCGGCATCCCGGCCGCGGTCGGCTACGCGGAGGCCAGCGGCATCCCGTACGGCACGGGCCTGGTGAAGAACTCCTACGTCGGCCGGACCTTCATCCAGCCGAGCCAGACCATTCGCCAGCTCGGCATCCGGCTCAAGCTCAACCCGCTCAAGGAAGTCATCAAGGGCAAGCGCCTGGTGGTCGTCGACGACTCGATCGTCCGCGGCAACACCCAGCGCGCTCTGGTGAAGATGCTGCGCGAGGCCGGGGCCGCCGAGGTCCACGTGCGGATCTCCTCGCCGCCGGTGAAGTGGCCGTGCTTCTTCGGCATCGACTTCGCCACCCGCGCCGAGCTGATCGCCAACGGCATGACGGTCGAGGAGATCGGCAAGTCGCTGGGCGCGGACTCCCTGGCGTACATCTCCCTCGAAGGCATGGTCGAGGCGACCACCATCGCCAAGCCCAACCTGTGCCGTGCCTGCTTCGACGGCGAGTACCCGATGGACCTGCCCGACCCCGAGCTGCTCGGCAAGCAGCTTCTGGAGACCGAGCTGGCCGGTGGCACGGACGCCGCCGACGCGCTCCGTCGCCCGTAACGCCCCCGTAGTACCGAACGACACGAAAGATCTCAAACTCATGTCTGAGACTGCTAGTGCCGAAGGCGGCGCCAGCTACGCAAGCGCGGGCGTCGACATCGAAGCGGGCGACCGCGCCGTCGAGCTGATGAAGCAGTGGGTCAAGAAGGCCACCCGCCCCGAGGCCGTCGGCGGTCTCGGGGGCTTCGCCGGCCTCTTCGACGCCAGCGCCCTCAAGCGCTACGAGCGCCCCCTCCTCGCCTCCGCCACGGACGGCGTGGGCACGAAGGTGGACATCGCCCGTCGCATGGGCGTCTACGACACCATCGGTCACGACCTCGTCGGCATGGTCGTCGACGACCTGGTCGTCTGCGGTGCCGAGCCGCTGTTCATGACCGACTACATCTGCGTCGGCAAGGTCTACCCCGAGCGCGTGGCCGCCATCGTCAAGGGCATCGCCGAGGGGTGCGTCCTCGCGGGCTGCGCGCTGGTCGGCGGCGAGACCGCCGAGCACCCGGGCCTGCTGGGCCCCGACGAGTTCGACGTGGCCGGCGCCGGCACGGGCGTGGTCGAGGCGGACCGGCTGCTGGGCGCGGAGCGCATCCGTCCGGGTGACGCCGTCATCGCGATGGCCTCCTCCGGACTTCACTCGAACGGGTACTCACTCGTCCGCCATGTGCTCTTCGACCGGGCCGGCTGGGAGCTGGACCGGGAGGTTCCGGAGTTCGGCCGCACGCTCGGCGAGGAGCTGCTGGAGCCCACGAAGATCTACTCGCTGGACTGCCTGGCCCTCACCCGTACGGCGGACGTGCACGCCTTCTCGCACATCACCGGCGGCGGGCTCGCCAACAACCTGGCCCGGGTCGTCCCGGACGGCCTGCACGCGACCGTGGACCGCTCCACGTGGACGCCGGGCGCGGTCTTCGACCTGGTCGGCAGGCTGGGCGGGGTCGAGCGCGCGGAGCTGGAGAAGACCCTCAACATGGGCGTCGGCATGATGGCCGTCGTGCCCCAGGAGTCCGTGGACGTCGCGCTGGCCACCTTCGCCGACCGGGGCGTGGAGGCATGGGTGGCGGGTGAGGTCACCGAGCGCGGTGATCACGCCGAGGCCGTGGCCCTGACCGGCGACTACAGCAGCTGACCTGCTGCGGGTGCCTGCCCGGGGCCACCGGCTCCGGGCAGCACAGAACCCGGTCCGGGGCGAGGCCCCGGACCGGGTCGGTGAAAGCTATGGCTGTCGCGTCAAGCGCGGCGACGGTATGCGGACTGGTCGGACGACTGCTCGTCCTCGTCCTCATCGTCGTTGTAACGCGCCGCGTACTGAGCGTACGGGTCGTCGTCCAGCTCGTCCTCGAGCGGCTCGCTCTCCGGCGGCGGCTTGATCGCTGCCGGCTGCGTTGCGCCCAGCTCATTGGCCAGACGTGAGAGGTCGGTCCCGCCGCTGTTGTACTTCAGCTGGCGGGCGACCTTTGTCTGCTTGGCCTTGGCCCGGCCGCGCCCCATGGCTCGACCCCCTCATTGACGGGGCTCGACGGCCCCAGAGTCTTGACACGCGTTCACGTTCATGAGTGCAGAGCGGACCCCTGTGAAGGTGTCCGGCCTGTAGAGCTTCAACGGTACCTGCTTCCGCGGCCATACGGTACGTCGCCCGCATGACGTGCCACGGAGCACATACGACGCAGAACCCTGTACTCGCTGGTCAGCTGCGATTTTAACGTGTCCTGGGCGCCGACCCGCCGAGGGGTGGTGAGAGATCTCTCCTTCCGTACCGGCCGGTGCCGCTTTCTGTGGGGACCGCTGTGCGGCCGCCGACCACCCGCTCGGGCGAAGCAGATCACCCGAGCGGGTGAACGGTCTACGGACCGTGAACCGCCGTGACGGCGTGGAACCGTCCCTGGCCGGCTCTACCGGGCGGCCGTGGCCACCGCGCGCGCCTCGGCCATGCGCTGATCGGCGAGGCGGTCGGCCGCGACGGCCGGCGGGATGCCGTCCGCCTTGGCGCGATCGAATATGGCCAAAGTCGTGTCGAAGATCAGCGTCGCCTTGGCCTTCGCCCGGTCGAAGTCGAAGCCGTGCAGCTCATCGGCGACCTGGATCACCCCACCGGCGTTCACCACGTAGTCCGGGGCGTAGAGGATGCCGCGGTCGGCCAGGTCCTTCTCGACGCCGGGGTGGGCGAGCTGGTTGTTGGCCGCGCCGCAGACCACCGCCGCGGTGAGCGCGGCCACGGAGTCGTCGTTCAGGGCGCCGCCCAGGGCGCAGGGGGCGTAGACGTCGAGCGGGGTGCGGACGAGCACGTCGGCATCGGTCACCGCCGTGACCTGCGGGTGCCGGGCGACGACCCGCTCCACGGCCTCGGCCCGCACGTCCGTGACGACGACCTCGGCACCGTCCTCGACGAGGTGGTCCACCAGGTGGTGGCCCACCTTGCCGACGCCCGCGACGCCGACCCGGCGGCCGCGCAGCGTGGGCTCGCCCCACTGCGTCTGCGCGGCGGCCCGCATGCCCTGGAAGACGCCGAAGGCGGTGAGCACGGAGGAGTCGCCGGCGCCGCCGTTCTCCGGCGAGCGGCCGGTGGTCCAGGGGTTCTCGCGGGCGACGACGTCCATGTCCTGGACGTAGGTGCCGACGTCGCACGCGGTGACGTAGCGCCCGCCGAGGGAGGCCACGAACCGTCCGTACGCGAGCAGCAGTTCTTCGGTCTTGATCAGATCGGGGTCACCGATGATCACCGCTTTTCCGCCGCCGTGATCGAGTCCCGCCAGGGCGTTCTTGTACGACATGCCGCGCGAGAGGTTCAGCGCGTCCTGCACCGCCTCCTCCTCGGAGGCGTACGGGTAGAAGCGGGTGCCGCCCAGGGCCGGGCCCAGGGCGGTGGAGTGAAGGGCGATGACGGCCTTGAGGCCGCTCTCGCGGTCCTGGCAGAGCACGACCTGCTCGTGGCCGCCCCGGTCCGATCGGAACAGGGTGTGCAGCACGCCGCCGTCGGCGTCGGAGGGGGGACGTACGTCAGTCACGGTGGTGACTCCCATATGTCGCGGAGGGCGCCCTCCGGGGGTGGTGGAGGGCCGGTTGCCCAAGAGGGTAAGACCTGGCGTCCGGCCGTATCCGTCCCCTGCCGAGGATCACCCTCCCGGGCTCCTGCGCCATGGGACGATTTGGACGGTATGGGGAGGCGCGCGGCGCAACTCCCCGGGGGTGACCTACGGCTTGAGGGAGCGAGCGTGGGCGTGGCGTCGTCGGTGACCGTCCCGTACGCGGCATATCTACGGGTCTACGAGCCGCTGGGCGCATTCCCCGAACCGGAGCGCTCGCACTGGCTGCGCTACGCGCGCCGGGCGGCGCTCCCCACGGCCCAGGACGAACTGCGCAGGTCACTGGCGGACTTGCTGCCCACCCCGCCGGTGCCCGTCCCGGTGCACGAGAGCGGGGACGCCTTCGTGGCGGTCGTGGACGGCGTGGTGTGCGTCTGTCCCTGGCGGACCAGGCTGCGGGGCTGGCTGGCGCTGGAGGAGCTGGCCGAGCGCTTCCCGCCGCCCGTCCTGGACGCGGTCCTGCCGCCGGTGGTGCGCCGCCAGGCCCAGGCGGACTACGAGCGCTGGGCGGAGCGCAACCCGGACGCCCGCCCGTGGATCAGGACGGCCACCTGGCAGGTGCCGCTGCGCTGGTTCGTGCTCTTCTCGGACGACGAGCGGGAGTACGGCAAGGGCGAGCCCGGCGCGGACGACGCGCACGACGGCCTGCTGCTGCGCTACCGCACGCCCATGGTCCAGGCCCGGCGGCGGGTGGCCCGGGCGCTGCGCACGCTGCGGGACGCGATCGAGGAGGGGCCGCTGATCGACGGGCTGGTCGAGGTGGGGCGGTGGCTGGAAGAGTTCCACCCGCGGTCGCTGGTGGAACTCGACTACGGCGGACTTGTGCATATGGTTCCCGAGGCACAGCTCGCCGAGGACCGTTCCGCCGCCGACACGGCGGAGGGGCTGGCCGCGCTGCGGGCGGGAGACGGAGCACGGGCCGGTGCGGCGTACGAGCGGCTGACGGAACGTTGGAGGGCGGTCCGCAACCGCCAGTTCGCCAACTGATCCGGCGGCTGCGGGGCCGGCCGGGAGCGCGGGTCAGGACCTAGGTCCCGATCCGGGCCATTGCCGCAACCGTGATCTAACGCACTTACGTAAGGTCTTGCGCCCATCGCCCACCCTCGTGGCAAAATAGGACAAGGAGTCCAGGAAGGGCTCCTTCCGTCCAAGTAAGGGCGGATAGTTCGGTATTGCACACCTTGAAGGGTCTGGTGGCCTCTGATCCCGCTGTGACTGATCGTCACGGTGGCGTGACTGTCCGCTATGGCATGGTCCATCGGCTTCCGTCGAGGTTGAACACCTGAGAGGGCAATTCCATCGGTTTGGCCGACGTGGCTGGACAGATGGTGTAGTTGTAGTGCCGAGGACAAGCCGTTCGTCCTATAACCGACTCGGCCCGCGTCCGCCATTTCGGGCAACGCGGGTCAAGGTGCAGAATTTAGAGGAAAGAACCGACGTGATGGTTCGGTTCTCCCGAGGAGGCCGCTCATGACCGCTCGCACCCCTGATGCCGAGCCGCTGCTGACCCCGGCTGAGGTTGCCACGATGTTCCGCGTGGACCCGAAGACGGTCACCCGCTGGGCCAAGGCTGGCAAGCTCACGTCCATCCGCACGCTCGGAGGACACCGGCGCTACCGCGAAGCGGAGGTCCGCGCCCTGCTGGCGGGCATTCCGCAGCAGCGCAGCGAGGCCTGAACAACTGAATGACCGGGCGATTTCCGGGGCCCCCAACCCGGCTGCCGCCCTTTTGAGCTCCATCTGAAGCTCCACAAGCAACAAGCGACGGGATGCTGCCCCAACAGCATCCGTGCCCACCGACTTGGGCTGGTCGTCGATCGCGCTGGACTCCGCCGGGTCCAGCGCGATCTTTTTATGCCCGGACACCGGCTGCAGGCCGCCCGGACGCCGCCCGAGGGCGGGCGTTGACGGCCCGCCGGGGCACCCCGAAGGCCGGTGCAATTGCACATATTAAATTGACCGGGCGTAGGAGGGGGGTAAGTTCCCCCACTCCAGGAACTCTTTCGGTGACTCCCGTCACACCGGCTCGTGCTTGTCACTCATTGTGCCCCTGAGGTAAAGGCCCATCGGGGCAAAGGCGTGTCCGCACGGCCCTGTTGAGCCGCGGGCGGCCGGCCGTCACCACGGGGGCCGTCGGGGCCGTCACCGGGACGAGGGACTTTCCCTATGCGCCGTCCACGCTGTCCAGGCCCTCCGCGCCGTCCCGGCTGCCCGCGCCGTTCACGCCGTCTGTGGCGTCCAGACCGTCCGTGGCCGCCTGCGGGGCGTTCCCGGCCTCCTGGGCGAGTCGCAGCAGCCGGTGGCAGACGGGGCAGTGTCTGGTCAGGTGGCGATAGCCGACGGCGGCGGAGAGGTGGGCACGCAGCAGCGCACGGGTCTCATGCCGGACGCTCTCGGTCTGCCTGTCCTCGGGCCGGGTGGTCGTCGTCATGTGGCGCAGCACCTCCCACTGACTGGGTACCCCTGGCACGTGTCGCAGTCAAGGTCGAACGCACGAAGGCCCGGATCCGCGAAGGGATCCGGGCAACAGCAGTGAGGCCCGTAGCCAGGGGCTACGGGCCTCACCATAATGCGGTCCTGACGGGATTTGAACCCGCGGCCTCCACCTTGACAGGGTGGCGAGCACTCCAAACTGCTCCACAGGACCTTGCTTGCTTTCCCGCTTCCGCGGGGCTGCGAAACAAGACTCTACAGCAGGTCAGGGGGTGCGGTCGAACCCCGGCCGGTGAGGCGTGGAGCACAGTGCCGACGCCGGCCGCCTAGGGCGCCAACTGGTCGATCGCCTTGACGATCCGCTTGTCCGAGATCGGATAGGCGGTGCCCAGCGCGTGCGCGAAGTAGCTCACCCGGAGCTCCTCGATCATCCAGCGGACGTCGCGCGCCTCCTGCGGCACCGGCTTGCCCCGGGGGAACTGCTCCAGCAGCCACAGGTACTCGTCGCGCATCTCCTTCACCTTGGCCATCCGGGCGCGGTCCCGGTCGGCGTTGGTGGGCAGCTGCGTCAGGCGCCGGTCGACGGCGACGAGGTAGCGCAGCAGGTCGTGCAGGCGGTGCACGCCGTGCGCGGTCACGAAGCCCGGCTTGATGAGCTCGGCCAGCTGCTCCTTGACGTCCGTCAGCGACGGCACCAGCGTCAGGCTCGTCGTGGCCTTCAGGCGGCGCTCGCACGCCTGCCAGGCGGCCAGCACCTCCTGCACCCTGCGGATCGTGTCCAGCGTCGCGTCCACGATGTCGGCGCGTACCGCGTCGAAGAGCTTGCGGAACGACTCCTCGTCCCAGGCGGGCCCGCCGTGGGCCGCCATCAGCTTGTCCGCGGCACCGGCAACGCAGTCGTCGAAGAGCGCCTGGATCGAGCCGTGCGGATTGCGCGACAGGGCCAGCTTCTGCTGATTGCCGAGCTTGTCCTGGGCGAACTTCGCAGGGTTCGACGGCAGGTTCAGCAGGATGAGGCGGCGGGTGCCGCGCCACATGGCCTCGCGCTGCTCCGGCTCGGTGTCGAAGAGGCGCACGGCGACCGAGGCGCCCTCGTCGACGAGCGCGGGGTACGCCTTGACGGGCTGGCCGGCGCGGCGGGTCTCGAAGGTGCGCGGCAGCGCGCCGATCGTCCAGGCGGTCAGGCCCGTGCGCTGCTCCAGGCGCGCGCCGCCCGAGGACTCGGCGGCCTTCTCGAACGCCTTGGTGATCGCCGCCTGCGTCTTCGGCTTGAGCTTCAGCCGCAGCGCCTCCAGGTCCTTGTCCTCGGCGATCTTCCGCTTGCGCTCGTCGACCACCCGGAAGGTGATCTTGAGGTGGCCGGGGACCTTGGCGAGGTCGAAGTCCTCCGCCTCCATGCGCACGGCCGTCATCCGGTGCAGCCCACGGGCCAGCGCCGTCGTCAGCGGCTCCTGGAGGGGGACCGCGGAGTCCAGGAAACGCTGGGCGAAGTTCGGGGCCGGGACGCAGTTGCGGCGGATCGGCTTGGGCAGCGAACGGATCAGCTCCGTCACCAGGTCCTCGCGCAGCCCCGGGATCTGCCAGTCGAAGCCCTCGGCCGAGACCTGGTTGAGCACCTGCAGCGGGATGTGGACGGTCACGCCGTCCGCGTCCGCGCCCGGCTCGAACTGATAGGTGACCTTGAACTTCAGCCGGCCCTGCCGCCAGGAGTCCGGGTAGTCGTCCTTGGTGACCGCCTCGGCGTTCTCGTTGATGAGCATCGAGTGCTCGAAGTTGAGCAACTCCGGCTCGTCGCGACGCTTGTGCTTCCACCACGAGTCGAAATGCGCGCCGGACACCACGTGTTCGGGCAGCCGCTGGTCGTAGAAGTCGAAGAGCGTCTCGTCGTCCACGAGGATGTCGCGGCGACGGGCACGGTGCTCCAGCTCCTCGACCTCGCCGAGGAGCTTGCGGTTGTCGTGGAAGAACTGGTGGTGCGTGCGCCAGTCCCCTTCGACGAGCGCGTTGCGGATGAACAGCTCACGGCTGGTCTCCGGATCGATGCGCCCGTAATTGACCTTCCGCTGCGCCACGATCGGTACGCCGTAGAGCGTCACCCGCTCGTACGCCATCACCGCGGCCTGCTTCTGCTCCCAGTGCGGCTCGCTGTAGGTGCGCTTCACCAGGTGCTGGGCGAGCGGCTCGACCCACTCCGGCTCGATCTTCGCGTTCACCCGGGCCCAGAGCCGGGAGGTCTCCACGAGCTCCGCCGACATCACCCAGCGCGGCGGCTTCTTGAACAGCGCCGAACCGGGGAAGACCGCGAATTTGGCGCTGCGGGCACCGACGTACTCGTTGTTCTTCTCGGTGTCCTTCAGGCCGATGTGCGACAGCAGACCCGCCAGCAAGGACTGGTGCACGCGGTCGGGTGCCGCGTCCTCCTCGGCGAGGTGGATCTCCATCGTCCTGGCGACCGTGCGCAGCTGGTAGTAGATGTCCTGCCACTCGCGTATGCGCAGGTAGTTCAGGTAGTCCGACTTGCACATGCGGCGGAAGGCGGACGACGACAGCGTCTTCTGCTGCTCGCGGATGTAGCGCCACAGGTTCAGGAAGGCGAGGAAGTCGCTCGTCTCGTCCTTGAACCGGGCGTGCTGCTGATCGGCCTGCGCCTGCTTCTCCGAAGGCCGCTCGCGCGGGTCCTGGATGGAGAGCGCGGCGGCGATGACCATGACCTCGCGGGCACAGCCGTTGCGGTCGGCCTCCAGCACCATGCGGGCCAGGCGCGGGTCGACGGGCAGCTGCGAGAGCTTGCGGCCCAGCTGCGTCAGCCGCTTCTTCGGATCCTTCTGCTGGGGGTCTATCGCCCCGAGCTCCTGCAGCAGGTCGACGCCGTCCTTGATGTTGCGCCGGTCCGGCGGGTCGATGAACGGGAACCTCTCGATGTCCCCGAGGCCGGCCGCGGTCATCTGCAGGATGACGGAGGCGAGGTTCGTCCGCAGGATCTCCGCGTCCGTGAATTCCGGCCGCGCGAGGAAGTCGTCCTCCGAGTACAGCCGGATGCAGATGCCGTCGCTCGTCCGGCCGCAGCGGCCCTTGCGCTGGTTGGCGCTGGCCTGCGAGACCGGCTCGATCGGCAGCCGCTGGACCTTGGTGCGGTGGCTGTAGCGGGAGATCCGGGCGAAGCCGGGGTCGATGACGTACTTGATGCCGGGCACGGTCAGCGACGTCTCGGCGACGTTCGTGGCGAGGACGACGCGGCGGCCGGAGTGGCGCTGGAAGACGCGGTGCTGCTCGGCGTGGGAGAGGCGCGCGTACAGCGGCAGGATCTCGGTGCTCTGCCCGAGCGCGCCCCCGGTCCGGGTGAACTTCTTCTCCAGCGCGTCCGCCGTGTCGCGGATCTCCCGCTCGCCGGAGAGGAAGACCAGGATGTCGCCCGGCCCCTCCTTCTGCAGCTCGTCGACGGCGTCACAGATCGCGGTGACCTGGTCACGGTCGGCGTCGGTGGACTCTTCCTCCAGCAGCGGCCGGTAGCGGACCTCCACCGGATACGTCCGGCCGGAGACCTCGACGATCGGCGCGTCGCCGAAGTGACGGGAGAAGCGCTCCGGGTCGATCGTCGCCGACGTGATCACGATCTTGAGGTCGGGGCGCCGGGGGAGCAGCTGGGCGAGGTAGCCCAGCAGGAAGTCGATGTTGAGGCTGCGCTCGTGCGCCTCGTCGATGATGATCGTGTCGTACTGGCGCAGCTCGCGGTCCGTCTGGATCTCGGCGAGCAGGATGCCGTCCGTCATCAGCTTGACCATGGTCTCGCCGCCGACCTGGTCGGTGAAGCGGACCTTCCAGCCGACCGCCTCGCCCAGCGGCGTCCGCAGCTCCTCGGCGACCCGCTCCGCCACCGTGCGGGCGGCGATCCGGCGCGGCTGGGTGTGGCCGATCAGGCCCTTGATGCCGCGGCCGAGCTCCAGGCAGATCTTGGGGATCTGGGTGGTCTTGCCGGAGCCGGTCTCACCGGCGACGATCACGACCTGGTGGTCGCGGATCGCCGCCAGGATCTCGTCCTTCTTCTGGCTGACCGGCAGCTGCTCGGGGTAGCTGACGGCCGGCACGGCCTCCCGGCGGACCGCGACGCGCAGCTCGGCCGCGTCGGCGTCCGCCGCGATCTCGGCCAGGACGGCCGCACGGGCCTCGGGCTTGCGGATGCGGCGCGCCCCGTCGAGCCGACGGCCCAGCCGCTGCGCGTCGCGCAGCATCAGCTCGGGCAGGCGGGCGGCGAGGTCGGCGAAGGCGGCGGGGGCGGCAGGCTGCGTAGACATACGAAGTCCAGGATCGCACCACGCGCCGCGAAGCAGCGAACCTATTTAGGGGGCCCGGGCCGGCGCCGCGGCGGCGACGCGCGGAGAGCCGGGAAACGGCGAAGGCCCCCACGGGGATCGGTGTGCCCGGGAAACGGCGAAAGCCCCGATCCGGGGATCGGGGCTTTCGGGCGGTGGCTGGGGCCGGGGTCGAACCGGCGACCTTCCGCTTTTCAGGCGGACGCTCGTACCAACTGAGCTACCCAGCCACGTGATCACCGAGATGATCACAGCGGTCCTGACGGGATTTGAACCCGCGGCCTCCACCTTGACAGGGTGGCGAGCACTCCAAACTGCTCCACAGGACCTTGCTCATGTGCGAGAACTAGTCTCGCACACGTTCCAGCGTGCCCCCAACGGGATTCGAACCCGTGCTACCGCCTTGAAAGGGCGGCGTCCTGGGCCACTAGACGATGAGGGCTGATGGCCCACCTGGGCGCTTCGCAGCGCCTCGGGGACGTGAGAAGCATATGGGATGAGGGGACCGATCGCCAAAACGGTTTGCCGCGGGCCTCCGCCGGGCCGCCCGGACGGCCCCTCGTGCCGGACAATGGCGGGGTGCTGGAGATGACGCGCGAGGAGTTCGAGGAACTGGTCGCCGAGGGTCTGGACCGGATCCCGCCGGAGCTGACACGGCTGATGGACAACGTCGCCGTGTTCGTGGAGGACGAGCCCGCGGCGGAGGAGCCGGAGCTGCTCGGGCTCTACGAGGGCACGCCGCTGACCGAGCGCGGCGAGTGGTACGCCGGCGTGCTGCCGGACCGCATCACGATCTACCGCGGGCCGACCCTGCGCATGTGCGCGACGCGGGAAGAGGTCGTGGAGGAGGTGGAGGTGACGGTCGTTCACGAGGTCGCCCACCACTTCGGCATCGACGACGAACGGCTGCACGCACTGGGCTACGGGTGATCGATGGCTGACGCCCGGGCGCCCCGCGTGTCCTGGGCGGGGCGGGGCCAGTTGGGCAGGGGGCCTGTCCCCCCGTACCCGAAGGCGGTCCGTCCCATGCGCGCAACGTCAGCGCACGCGTCAACATTCACCCGTATCGCGGCAGCGGCCGTGGCGACCCTGGCCCTGGGCGGGTGCATGAGCGTGAGCGACGCGGGGCGCCCGGCGCCCGCGGGGACGGGCAAGCAGCGTGAGACCGGTACGCAGCCGGACGGCGGGCTGCAGCTCCCGGGCAGTCGCCCGGGCCGGACGGACGCCAAGTCGGTCAAGGGCGGCGCGAGCGGCAGCCCGGCGGCCAAGGGCGGCCGGTCCGGGTCGGCCTCGGCCACGCCCTCCGCCGCCCCGGGGGCCTCACCGCCCGCCGGCCGGCCGGGCAAGCCGGGCGCGCAGCCGAAGCCGCCGGGTGCCGGCCCGGGCACCTCCCCGGTGCCGGGCAAGCCGCCGGCGCCCTCGCAGCCGCCCACGCAGGCCCCGCCCACCCAGGCGCCGCCGTCGTCCCCGCCCCAGCCGCCGGGGCCCACCGCGCCGTCGGCACCGCAGCCGGGGCCCTCGTAGGCCGCGGGTGGGACGCTCGTGGCCGTGAGCCGGGAACGGACGCTCCGTGGCCGTGGGCCGGGTCCTCGGGGGTCGTATACGGGTCGCAGCGGAGCGCTGCGGGGCCGCGACAGTGGCATCGCCGCAGGTCGTAGGGGGTCGGCTCGCGCGGGCCGGGCGGGGTGTGGCGTAGGCCATTGGGGTGCCGAGTTGCGCTGCGGGGGAGTGGGTGCGTATGGTGGTAGATCGTTTGATCCCATTTGCCCGGCGCCTGACAGAAGCGCGCCGTGTGGCGCGTTCCTTACCTTGCCGTGGCTGACCGCATCGAGGCGGTCATTTGTGAAGCCGACACGGAGCTTGGGCGCGTGCCGAAACTCCGGAAGGTTTCGCATTTCGCATGTCCATTTCCACTGACACCACCACCATGCCCGAGGCCGACGAGATGATCGTCGAGGCCGTCGAGGCCGCCGTCGAGACGACCGAGGCCGCCGCCGAGCCGGCCGAGCCGCAGATCACCTTCGGTGACCTGGGCCTGGACGACGCGATCGTCCGCAAGCTCGCCCAGAACGGCGTGACCACGCCCTTCCCGATCCAGGCCGCGACCATCCCGGACGCCCTGGCCGGCAAGGACATCCTCGGCCGTGGCCGCACGGGCTCCGGCAAGACCCTCTCCTTCGGTCTGCCGCTGCTCTCCACGCTGGCCGGCGGTCACACCGAGAAGAAGCGCCCCCGCGGCCTGATCCTCACCCCGACCCGCGAGCTGGCGATGCAGGTCGCCGACGCCCTCCAGCCCTACGGCGACGTCCTCGGCCTGAAGATGAAGGTCGTCTGCGGCGGTACGTCCATGGGCAACCAGATCTACGCCCTGGAGCGCGGCGTCGACATCCTCGTCGCCACCCCGGGCCGTCTGCGCGACATCATCAACCGCGGTGCCGCCTCCCTCGACAAGGTCCAGGTCGCCGTCCTCGACGAGGCCGACCAGATGGCCGACATGGGCTTCCTGCCCGAGGTCACCGAGATCCTCGACCTGGTGCCGGCCGGCGGCCAGCGCCTGCTGTTCTCCGCCACGCTGGAGAACGAGATCGACACCCTCGTCAAGCGCTACCTGGTCAACCCGGTCACGCACGAGGTCGACCCCTCCGCCGGCGCCGTCTCGACGATGACCCACCACGTCCTCGTCGTGAAGCCGAAGGACAAGGCGCCGGTCACCGCCGCCATCGCCGCCCGCAAGGGCCGCACGATCATCTTCGTCCGCACCCAGATGGGCGCCGACCGCGTCGCCGAGCAGCTGCTCGACTCCGGTGTCCGCGCGGACGCCCTGCACGGCGGCATGACCCAGGGCGCCCGTACCCGCGTCCTGGAGGACTTCAAGGCCGGCTACGTGAACTGCCTGGTCGCCACCGACGTCGCCGCCCGCGGCATCCACGTCGACGGCATCGACCTGGTCCTCAACGTCGACCCCGCCGGTGACCACAAGGACTACCTGCACCGCTCCGGCCGTACGGCCCGCGCCGGCCAGTCCGGCACGGTCGTCTCCCTGGCCCTGCCGCACCAGCGCAAGCAGATCTTCCGCCTGATGGAGGACGCGGGCGTCGACGCCTCGCGCCACATCGTCGGCGGTGCCGGCGCCTTCGACGAGGACGTCGCCAAGATCACCGGCGCGCGTTCCCTCACCGAGGTCCAGGCCGACTCCGCGGCCAACGCCGCCAAGCAGGCCGAGCGCGAGCTGGCCGACCTGAACCGTCAGCTGGAGCGCGTCCAGCGCCGCGCCACCGAGCTGCGCGAGGAGGCCGACCGCCTGCTGGCGCGCGCCGCCCGCGAGCGCGGCGAGGACCCGGAGGCCGCCGTGGCCGCCGCCGCGGAGGAGGCCCAGGCCGAGGCCGCCGCCCAGGTGGAGGAGGCGCCCGCCGCGTCCGTCCCGGCCCAGGCCGCGCCGGCCTACCGCGACGAGCGGGGCAACTTCGAGCGTCGCAGCAGCGGCTTCCGTCGTGACGAGCGCGGTGGCGACCGTCGTGACGACCGTGGCGGCTTCCGCCGTGACGACCGTCGCGATGACCGTGGTGGCGACCGTGGTGGCTTCCGCCGCGACGACCGTCCCTCCGGCGGCTTCCGCCGTGACGACCGTCGTGACGAGCGCGGTGGCGACCGTGGTGGCTTCCGCCGCGACGACCGTCCCTCCGGCGGCTTCCGTCGCGACGACCGTCGTGACGAGCGTGGTGGCGACCGTCGTGACGACCGTGGCGGCTTCCGCCGTGACGACCGTCGCGATGACCGTGGTGGCGACCGTGGTGGCTTCCGCCGCGACGACCGTCCCTCCGGCGGCTTCCGTCGCGACGACCGTCCGTCGGGCGGCTTCCGCCGTGACGACCGTCCCTCCGGTGGTTTCCGCCGTGACGACCGTCCGGCCACCGGCGGCTACCGCTCCGGCGGCGGCGACCGTCCGTTCAACCGCGACCGCCGCGACGACCGCCCCTCCGGCGGCTACCGCTCCGGCAGCAGCGACCGCCCCTACGGCCGTCGTGACGACCACCGCGGCGCCGGTTCCTCCTTCGACCGCCGCAACGACAAGCCCCGCTGGAAGCGCAACGGCTGATCGGCAGAGCTGAACTGAGGGCCCGTACGGCACATCCGTGCCGCACGGGCCCTCGTGCATTCGCCCCCGGCACCACGAGTCGGCCTTAACGACTCGGGCTCCGGCGGCAGTCCGGGCTATGCTGCGGTGTGCGGGCCGTTAGCTCAATTGGCAGAGCAGTGGACTTTTAATCCATTGGTTGTGGGTTCGAGTCCCACACGGCCTACCGTCCGATGAGGTCACAGCACCACCTGTGACCTGCATCTTTTCGCCCCGGCTGGGTTTCTCCAGTCGGGGCGAAGGCGTATTTTCCGCCTTCTGCGTGAGCGATGCGTGAGCGGCGGTGCCTTCAGCGGCTGCTGAGCGCGCCCTGGGGACCAGCCGCTCGGCAGCCTCGGCCACCTCGCGGTCGACCTCGGGGAGCAGGCTCGTGTACGTGTCCGAGGTGAGCTTGATCGAGGACTGCCGCAGGGTCTCCTTGATGGTGTGGATGTCTCCGCCACCTCCATGGATCAGGGTCGCGGCTACGTGGCGCAGATCACGAAGGTTGATCGGTGGCAGTCCGGCCGCCTTGGAGATGCGCCGGAACGCCTCGGACACCTTCTCGGGGTGCAGCCAGGAACCGTCCTCCTCCGTGAAGACCTTGCCCGTGTCGACCCATGCCGCGCCCCACTTGAGACGTTCTTTCGCCTGCCGCACCCGATGGGCCCTCAGAACGGCCACAACGCCGCTGGAGAGGGCGATCGTGCCCGCGCTGCCGTCCGTCTTCGGATCGGACTCGTAGGGCGTCCAGCCGTCCTGTACGAGCTCCTTGGCCACCGTCAGGCTGGCGCCGTCCAGGTCCACGTTCTCCCAGTCCTGCCCCACCCCTTCGCCGCGCCGCAGACCGCGATGAGCGACCAGGTGGAAGAAGGCGTACAGCCGGTCCTTCTCGGCTTCGTCCAGGAAGGCGCCGACCTGCGCCGGTGTCCACACCATGACGGGGCTCGGCTTCTCGCCGGTCTCAAGCCACCGCTGCACCCGCTCCTCGGTCCACAGCAGCGCCTTGGGCCGCTTGCCGGACTCCAGTTCGACATGCTCGGCCGGGTTGAAGGTGATGAGTTGCTGCGCGATAGCAGCGTTCAGGGCGGCCCGCAGCGTTGACCGGATGCGCTGCCGGGTGGCCGCTCCTGTCAGCTTCCGGAACGGCTTCATCTCGGCCAGCTTGGCGCGCTCCTCGGCCAACCTCGCGCGGTCTGCGGCCTTCGGGGCACCCGGCCGGCCGTGCTTGCAGCGCGCGACCTGCTCGCGCCTCGCCTGGTTCTCGGCCGCGATCACCTCGTTGTCGTCGGCGATCCCGTCGAACATCTCCACCAGGTGCCCGACGTTCAGCCGGTCCAGCCGGAGATGCCCGATGCGCGGCTTGAGGTGCACACGGATGTGCGACGTGTACCCGTTGGCCGTGGTCTTCCGGACCTTCTTCGAGGCCATCCACTCGTCGAGCCACTCGCCGACGGTGATGTGCGCGGTGAGGGACTGCCCGGTGCGGAACTTGCGCCGGGTCTCTTCGAGGTCGGGCAGCGGGGCCTTGTCAGCCGCTACCTTCTCCAGCAGCTCGGCTATTCGGTGCTGCCCCTCGGCGTCGTCGGTGTCGGGGAGGGCGAGGAGGGCGCGCACCTTGTCGAGGTCGGCCTGGGCCTCGGTCTTGGTGCCGTAGCCGCCCCGGGCGAACGAGCGTCTCTTGCCGTCCGGCCGCGCCGGCAGTTCCTGCCGGAGGGAGTACGTACCGTGTCGCTTCTGCTTCAGCTTCGGGCAAGAGGCACCGAGCGACTTCCCCGTCTCCGGGTCGCGGCAGTGGCACCGCCGGTACGTCGAACCCTTCACCCTTCATCCCTCTCGTTCGATCCTCTGGAGCCCTTCCGGACCTGCCCCAGTAGCCCCTGCTTGCGCGCTGCGCCGACCCACTTGGCGGCCGTGGAGTGCGAGATGTCGAAGTGGTCGGCGACGGTCTTCGTGGGCGGCTGGCCCTGTTCATGTGCCGTGCGGTAGACCTCGGCCACCGTCGCCAGATGCTCCGGAGTCAGATTGCGCCGTCCTCCCGGACCCTGCGCCGGGGGCGGCCCGGGCATCTGGTCCAGCAACGGCGCCAGCAGCTCCCGTGCCCGTTCCTTGCGTTGTGCCGTCGTCAGGGCCTGCTGCTCCTCGGACCGCTTCCATCCCCCGGCGGCATCGACCGCAGCCTCATCGTCGACCAGTTGCATGGCCGCGACGTACTTCCACTTGAGGACCGACCCGGTCTTCACGGCGAGTTCCAGCGGGAACGTGAGCTCATCCGCGCCCATGACAGCGACCAGGTTCATGCCCCGTCCGGGGGCCGCATGAAAGCACAGAGCGATGGTCATGCCGCTGCGCTTCTCGGTCGCGATCCCCGTGAAGTGGCTGGGCACCTTGAAGTTGTCACCGATGTCCACGATCGGTGGATTGCCCTGGAACCGGTCGTACGGCCAGCCCGGCACGGCTAGATAGTCCCACCCCTCGGGGGTGTCGTATGGATGCATGGCTACATCCTGCCTCATCGGCAAAGAAGCGGCAAGGTTACGGCGCGGAGTGGCGGGTCGTGAAATGCGTCGCGACTGCAAGCGAGTGTGGAGGTGTCGGTGATCGCGGTGGAGGTATCAAGCGTGAAAGGTATGGAATATCAAGCGTGAAAGGTCAGGGCCAACCGTTTGCTAAGGGGTGAGTGAGCCCTCGGGGAGGTGGTCCTAAACATTGCCTATCAAGCGTGAAACATCGCCATCCGGCAAGCTTTCGACTACAGTCTGACCATGGTCCGAACCGATGTCCTTCAACTCGTGTGGGTCCGCGACGCCGCCATGTCCGGCTCGGCGCGCCAGGCCCGCACCGAAGCCCGCCTGACCCTTTCCGAGATCGCCGAACTCTGCGAGGTCGACCCCTCGACCGTGTGGCGCTGGGAGCAGGGCAAGCGAGCCCCACGCGGAGAAGCAGCCCTTCGGTACGCGCGGGTCCTTCGCGCCCTCGCGTATCGGGACAGCAGGGAGCCGGCTGCATGACGAGCCCCGGACTGACCCGTGCTGAGCTGCTGGCACTGCCCGCGGCTATTGATCTTGAGACGGCCGGCCGTGCCCTCGGCCTGAGACGCAGAACCACGTACGCCCTGGCCAAGCGCGATGAACTGCCGGTGCGCACTCTGCGCCTGGGGCGGGCTCTGCGCGTCGTGACCGCCGAACTGCTGGAAGTCCTCGGCGTCGCCCCCGAAGACGAGGGCGGGCCCCGCGCGGATGTTGGCGCATCCGCTGGGGCCCTCGAAGCCTCCGTCCCCGCTGCTGCATGAACAACGCGGCGGCACGGGGTGCGAACGACCAAGCCCGCCCCGTGCCGCCGGTAAGGAGACCTCTGTGACCGAGCGTACCCACCGCTCCGGTACGCCCACCATCGCCTGCTTCCCCGGGCAGTCGCCCGCCGACGGGGAGGCAGCCGCTTGAGCACGACGACCGCCCCCGACCCGCGCCGCGTCGCCCTGTGGGCAGCGGCACAGGGCTGGCATGTGATCCCTCTCTCGCCGGGCACGAAGGTGCCGATGCGCGGCTGCGCCCGATGCTCCTCGGGAACCAAGGAGCGCCCCAACCCGCGCTACGTCCAGCACGACGGCCACGGATGCGAATGCATCGAGGTCGGCCGCCCCTGCCATGGCGTCCTGGCCGCCACAGCCGACCCCGAACGCATCACCGCCTGGTGGGCCCGCATGCCTGCCGCCGGAGTCGGTATCGCGGCTGGACCCTCCGGCCTGGTCATCCTCGACATCGACTGCCACGACGGACAGCCGCCCGAGAATCCCGCCGAACTGCTCCCCGGAGTCGACCTGCCCGACGACCTCGCCCCCGGCAGCATCCACGACGGCCGCGACGTCCTCGCCCTGCTCTGCGAAGCGCGCCGCGCCCGCTATCCCGAGGGAACACCCACCTTCACGGTGCGGACCCCCTCGGGAGGCGTGCACCTCTGGTTCCGCGCCCCCGCTGGCACGACGTGGCGCCCGCTCGTCGGCGCGCTCGGCTGGCAGCTCGACGTCCGTGCCGGCTCGTCGTACGCCGTGGCACCGGGCACCGCCACCCGAGCGGGCCGGTACACGCTGCAAGGCGACTGCCGGACGGTCGCCGAACTGCCCGTGTGGCTCGCCCGAGACCTCGACCGCACCGGACACCGTGTGCGCCCGGAGCGGCCGCGCGTCGTGCTGCCCTGGCGTACGCGCTGCAGCGTGGGCAGCGGCTATGTGGCTGCTGCCGTACGTGACGAGCTGCGCGCAGTCGCAGAGGCGGCCTCCGGCACGCGCAACGACACCCTGAACCGGGCCGCGTTCAGCCTGGGCACCCTGATCACCCCGGCCGGCCTCGACCGAGCCCAGGTCACCGATGCGCTGCTCGACGCTGCCCACCATGCGGGCCTGCCCGAGAAGGAAGCCCAGGCGGCCATCCGCTCCGGCCCCTCCGCCGGGGCCCGCCAGCCGCGCACACTGGGGGCCGCCGCATGACGATGTCCCAGCCGTACGACGCGGCAGCCATAGCGCGGGCTCTCGTTGCCATCCCCGGCGGACGAGACGCGTACGCCGAGGCGGAAAGCCGGGCGCCGCAGGGTCGGCATAGGAAGCCGCCGCAGGCCGAACTGCTCCGCCTCATCGGCGAGAACGGATTCCGCTACTTCCGCAACGAAAGCGACGGCGAACCCTACGCCGTCCCGGAGAACGGTCCCGCCATCGCCGTCCCGCTGCGTGCCAAGGCCCACAGCGCCTCCGGCAGCCTGCGCCAGCACCTGATCCGTGATTACCTCACCACCTACAACCACCCTCCGTCGCAGAGCGCCCTGGCTGACGCCATCGCCGCACTCGACGCGCTGGCCTGTGACGCACCCGAATCCCAGCTCTGGCTGCGCGTCGCGCCCGACCCCGACGATCCCAACGTGACCTGGCTCGACCTCGGCCGGGCCGACGGTCAGTCGGTCCGCATTGCCCCCGGCGAGTGGACCCTCACCTACCCCGACCCCTCGACCGGTCCTGTGTGGCGACGCACCAAGCTCGTGGGCCGGCTGCCTCTCCCAGTAAGCCCTACGGGCGGATGGCGAGCGGGTATGGAGGCTTTCGCCGAACTGCTGCCGTTCACCGAGAAGACCCTGCCCCTGGCCGTCGCTTGGCTGCTCGCCGCCCTGCGGCCGAGCATTCCCCGGCCGATCGCCTACCTCACGGGCGAGCAAGGCACTGGCAAGACCACTTCCGGCCGCATGCTCGTCGGTCTGCTCGACGGCCCCCGCACCCCGCTGCGCCAGGCACCGACGAACGACAGGGACCTCAGCGTCACGGCAACGGCCGGCTGGACCCTGCCGTTCGACAACCTTTTGAGCATCCCGCTCAAGCTCTCCGAATTCCTGAGCCGGGTGGTCACCGGCAGCGCGGACGTCAGCCGCGCGCTCTACAGCGACAACGACGTCAGCGTGCTGGCCTTCGAGCGCCCCATCCTGCTCACCGGCATCGACGTGGGCGCACTGAAATCGGACCTCTCCGAGCGCATGATGCCGCTCGAACTCAGGCCCATCACCAAGCGGCGGACCATCACGGACCTGTGGGGCGGGTACGAGCGGGCGCACCCCGAGATCCTCGGGGCGATGCTGGACCTGGCCGCCCTCGTCTGGGCCGAGCTGCCCCAGGCCGCTGCCGATCTCACCCACCGCCCCCGCATGGCCGACTTCTACGAGATCTTGTACGCACTCGACAGGGTGACCGGCTGGTCGGGCACCAGCACGTACGACGGAGCCCAAAGGGACCTCGTGGACGCGGTCCTCGACGGCGATCCGGCCATCGTCGCGCTGTGTACCTGGGCCCTCGGACCGTCGTTTCCGCGCGAAGGCTGGTCCGGAACCATGACCGACTTGCACGGTTTCCTCTCCGGGCGTGTGCGCCCAGGAGAACCCTTCCCGCGCACAGCAGCATCGCTGAGCGCGTGCCTCAACACCGCGGCGCCGTCGCTGCGACAGCGCGGCATCTACATCACACGCTCCAAGAGCAACAAGAACGGCAGGAAGTACACGATCACCGCTGAGACGTAGGCGGCGTAGCGGTCGACCCCCGCCCCGGGAAGCGAACGGCTCCCGGGGCGCAGGTGTACCCGGGGGACGATCACGGTCAAGAGGGGGACGCTCAGGGGACAGTCACCCGCTGGCACGACACGCCCCAGAAGGCGGGGGAGCAGGGAATGTGGAGGCTCTGGCCCGCTCGGCTCCGTTGGAGGGGTACGCGGGGACGCTCTATCCCCCTGTCTTCTCTGTTCTGAAAAAGGTGGGGAAAGAAAGGGAGAGGAGACATGGAAGAGCAGCGTCCCCCCACGTCCCCCCCCCAGCCAGCGCATCGCTTCGCGACCGGTCGCGACTGCGCGCGCACGCGCGCGAATAGCACGGACCACTGACATTGTTGGGTCCGAATCAGTGCCGCAGAACCGGTGGGCTGCCCTCCCAAACGGCAAAATAAAGGTCCGTCTGACAGTTTTCCTATATGCGACAGTTTTCGGCCCGCCACCCGTCGGCCTGGGCCAACTTCGTCACCCGTGTGGTGTGAGCGAACCCACATGCTGTTCGTGCTGCTGCCTCGCGGTATGCGCCTTCATCCGTGCATCGGCTTCAACACATCACCGGCGCTCGGACCATCGCTCACCTCTGGTCGGGGGCGGCGTCGAACCGGTACTCGTAGCCGATGACGTGGCGGTACGGCAGGCACCATTCGCCGTACTCGATGATTCCTTGGTCGTCCCACAGGCGGTGGGCTCCGGCGAGTATCGGCGTGCCGGTCTTCAGCCCGAGGAAGTCGGCTTCGCGGGGCTCGGCGTCCCGGGCGTGCATGTCGTCGCGCCCTTCGACGGGGCGCCGGCCGGTGGCTTCGATGATGCGCGGCAGCAGGCCCGGGGCCTTGCCTGCGGCGGTGGAAAGCAGGTCGGGCACGGAGACGGCGAACTCGGCCGGGTACCAGGTGACCGCGAGCATGAGCCGCTGCTGACCCCGGCCGGTGTGCCACTGGCGGCGTACGACTTGGTCGCCTTCGTCGAGGTCGAAGATGTCGGCGACGTACAGGGGCGGGGCGACGAGGTGGGCTTCGGTGACGATGACGCTTTCGCCGTCGCCCAGGACGCTGCCGGTCCGCAGGACGCGGGTGATGCGGTCGTAGCCGGAGGACCCGGCCTTCGGCGCGTTGGCGATGTAGGTGCCGCGCTGGCTGGTGCGGATGTAGCCCTCGACCTGGAGCTGTCCGAGGGCCTTTTGCAGGGTGGCGACGGCGACGCCGTGTTCGGCGGCGAGGGTGCGGTGGTTGGGGAGCTTGGTGCCCTCGGGGAGTTCGCCGTCGAGGATGCGGCGGCGGAACTCGGCCGCGAGGCGCATGTAGGGGTGCTGGGCCTCGGTCGGGTTTGCGGATTCCGGAACGTTGTTCACGGCGGCGGCTCCCAAGTGTGGTGTGGCCTAGGTCAGTTGAGTGTACTAGGTCACTCCTTGGTCTTGCATTGAGTGGCCTAGGCCGAGCATCCTTACGGCCTAGGCCACACGCTCAGTGTCGGGCCGATCACGCATGCCTGGAAGGACTCGCGCCTGTGAGCCACCACGCACAGCACCACCCCCGTCGACGGCTCCGCAAGCCCGTCGATCTCGTCGGGACCATCGCGGCCTGGGTCTACGGCCTCGGCATCGCCGCCACCGTCGCGTGCCTGGGCCTGATGGCCTGCCAAGAGCACGTCGGCAAGGCCCCGCATCTGCCTTCCGGGATCTCGCTCCCGGACCTCACGCAGGAGTGACCACCGCGGCCCGCCGACGGCCACGCTGTCGGCGCCCTTGCCGCTCAGCACACCACCGACCATCGGAGGTGCACTTCCCATGACCGAAACGACCGACCACCCCACCCCGTACCGAAAGCCCTCGGAGATCTTCTCCACCACGGCGTCCTGGTACGTCCGCTACCGGCGCCCGCACCCGCCGGTCCTGCTGGACCTGATCGCGTCCATGGCCCACGAGCACACGGCGGCCCCCCGGATGCTCGACCTGGGGTGCGGCCCCGGCCCCGTCTCCTTGGACCTGGCCGTACGCGGCGTCGACGTCATCGCCCTCGACCCGAGCCCGGAGATGCTGGACGCCGCCCGCGCAGAGGAGAAGGAACGCGGGCTGTCCGGCACCGACTGGCGCCAGGCCACCGCGGAGAACGTGGCCTGCCTCCCCGGAGTACGTGGGGTCTCCGGGGCGGTGGCCGCCGATGCCTTCCACTGGATGGACCGCGAACAGGTCCTGCGGCAACTGGACGAGGTGACGGCACCGGGCGGGTTCGTCGCCCTGCTGTGCTCGCACGCCGCCGGTGCCCCACGGCCGTGGTGGCACGAGCTCATCGGCCAGGTGCGAGCCCGGTTCGTCGGCACCGCCCCGGCAGCCGGCCCACGTGAGTCCTACCGGGTACCCGAGGGAGACCACGAGAGCGTGCTGAGGCGCTCGGCCTTCCACCAGATCACCGTCACACGGGCCGAGCACCTGGTGTCGTACAGCACCGAGGAACTGATCGGCGCCCAGCTGACCTACGCCTACTCCTCCCCGGTAGTGCTCGGCGACCAGCGGCGCGCCTTCGAGGACGCGTTACGCGAAGTGCTGATCGTGGCCGAGCCGTCTGGCCGGTTCGAGTACACGGCGACAGCCGCGCTGATCACCGGCCGCCGTGGCTGAAGCAGGGGTGTCCCGTGCCCACGAGGCGCGGGACATCCGGCACCGGTCAGCCCTTGCCCAGGCGGTGAACGGTCCAGCCGGCCATCGCCCACCGGTCGGTGTCGATGGTGCTGCGCGCGTCGATCAGGACGCGGTCGGCCACGGCCTGGCCGACGGCTACGGGGTCGGCGTCGGCGAACTGTGGCCACTCGGTGGCCAGCAGCACCACGGCCGCGTCCCGGGCGGCCTCGATGGCGCTCCCCGCATACGCCAGGTCGGGGTGTCCGGCACGGGCGTTGGCGTTGGCCATCGGGTCGAAGACCGTCACGACCGCTCCGGCATCGTGCAAGCGGTCGGCGACATCGAGGGCCGGGGAGTCGCGGATGTCGTCGGTTCCCGGCTTGAACGCCGCTCCCCACACGGTGACCCTCTTGCCCGTCAGCTCCCCGCCGACCACCGCCCGTACCCGTTCGACGGTGCGCGACCGGCGGTCGCGGTTGATGGCGTCCACGCCCCGCAGGAACGCGAACGAGTCGCCCACGCCGAGTTCTTCGGCGCGGGCGGTGAAGGCCCGCACGTCCTTCGGCAGGCAGCCGCCCCCGTATCCGAGACCGGGGCTCATGGCCCGGTGTCCGATGCGGGTGTCGTAGCCGATGGCCTGGGCGACCACGGCCGCATCCGCCCCGGTGGCCTCGCACAGGTTCGCCATCGCGTTGATGAACGAGATGCGGGTGGCGAGGAAGGCGTTGGCGGCCCCCTTGACGAGTTCGCACGTCTCCGGGTCCGTGACGATCAGGGGGGAACCAGCGTCCACGATCGGGGCGAACGCTTCCCGGACGGTCTTCTCGGCCCACGGGGAGGAGACACCGGCCACGATCCGGTCCGGCCGGAGCGTGTCGGCGACCGCGTGACCCTCGCGCAAGAACTCCGGCGACCAAGCGACTTCGACGGCCTCACCGGCCGGAGCCAGACGGTGCATCAGCTTCCGGACGGCCGCCGTGGTGCCAACCGACACGGTGGATTTGCCGACGATCAGGCACCGGCCGGTCAGGTGTGGGGCGAGGGCTTCGACGGCGGCGAAGACCTGCGAGAGGTCGTAGCCGCTGCCGTCGGGAAGGTCCGGCGTCCCGACACCGATGAAGTGCACCTCACCGTGCTCGGCCGCAGCCCGGATGTCGGTGGTGAACCGCAGTCGCCCGCCGACGTGCCGGGCGAGCAGGTCATCGAGTTCGGGTTCACGGAACCAGGCCCGGCCCGAGTTGAGGGTCTCGATCTTGTCCGGGTCGATATCGACCCCGATGACGTCGTGTCCGATCTCGGCCATAGCGGCGGCGTGCGTGGCTCCCAGGTGCCCGCACCCAATGACGGTCATCCGCACTGCAAGCGCCTTTCTCTCGGCGATGTCGTGGCCCGCCACACAACCACCAACGAGCACAGCCACACAAAGACGGAGGTCAAGCCCGTGAAAGTCACTGTGATCGGCTGTGGGCGCCTCGGCGCCCCCTACGCCTGCTCCCTCGCGGCCATCGGGCACGAGGTGCTCGGCGTCGAAGTCTCACCCGCAGTTCTCGGACGCCTGAGCCAGGGCCTCGCGCCGTTCGACGAACGAGGGCTCGGGGAAGCGGTCGCCGAGCATCACGCCTCGGGCCGGCTCAGGTTCACCGGCTCGTACGAGGAGGCCGCCGCGTTCGCGGACGTGCACTTCGTGTGCGTGCCTACCCCGCAGCAGGACGGCGGGCTCGGCGCAGACCTCTCGGCGATCGAGTCCGCCATCACCTCCCTCGCCTCCCGCGCCTCGGGCCGCTGCCTGATCGTCGGCAAGTCCTCCGTCCCCGTCGGCACCGCAGCCCGCATGGGTCGGCTCGCCGCCGACCACGCCCCCGACGGCGCCCAGGTGACGGTGGCGTGGTCGCCGGACTTCCTGCGCGAGTCCACCTCGCTCGAAGACGCCGCCCGCCCCACCCGGATTATCGTCGGCCTCCCCACGTGCGCGGGGCAGGCAGAAGCGACGCTTCGGAGGGTCTGGGCACCGTGGACCGAGGCCGGGGTGCCCCTGGTCGTCGCGGACCTGGCTACTGCGGAACTGGCCAAGTCGGCTGCGAACGCCTTCCTCGCCACGAAGGTCTCCTTCATCAACGCGATGGCGGCCCTGTGCGAGGCATCCGGCGCTGACATCCACACCCTCGCCGAGTCCCTCGCCCACGACCCCCGCATCGGCGGCGCGATGCTCGACTCCGGCCTCGGGTTCGGCGGCTCCTGCATCCCCAAGGACATCCGGGCCCTCATCGCGCGTGGCAGGCAACTCGGGGTGCCCGAAGTCGGCTTCCTGCACCAGATCGACGCCATCAACATCCGGCGCCGGCGCCGTGTCGTCGCCCTCGCCCGTCAGGCGTGCGACGGCAGCCTCGCCGGTCGCCGGGTCGCCCTGTGGGGAGCCGCCTTCAAGCCCGGCACCGACGACGTCCGCGACTCGCCCGCCCTCGCCGTGGCCGCTGACCTTCACGCCGCTGGGGCCTCGGTCGCCATCCACGACCCCAAGGCCCTGCCCACAGTCCGCCGCCAAGCCCCCGAGCTGGAATGCGTCGACGACTTCGAGCGGGTTCTGGACGGCGCTGACGTTCTGCTGCACCTGACCCACTGGCCGCAGTACGCCGACGCCGACCCCGAACTCCTCATCGCCAAGCCAGCCCAGTACCGACTGGTGGACGCACGCGGCACCCTCGACGCCCGCCGCTGGACCGACGCCGGATGGGTCTACCAGGGACTCGGGTACGCACTGACGAGCTGAACGACATTCCCGCACGTGGGCGCGCAGCCACCTGTTGCGGTCCTTCACCGGGCTCGCGTCCCCGGTCACCAGGAGACGCGAGGCCGCTCGTTCTTCAGATGACCTCGATGGTCGTGGACGGCGAGGTCTGGCCGCCGACGGAGAACTCCCCGCTGGTGGGGCCCAGGGGGTGTCATCGCCGGTGCTCACGCAGACACACCTGGCCGGGTGCGCGCCACCAGTGGGGATGGCCAGGTCGACGTCGGAGAAGGTCAGGCACTGCCCGTCGGCGGAGAGGGTTCCCATGTACGCGGTGGAGGGGGCGTTGCCGTCCTGGACGGTCAGCCTGATCATGGACCGCCCGATCCGCCAGTCCCTCGGCGGCTGGGGCCCGCTCGTCCAGGCCCGCGCCGCCGGGCTGACCACGTTCGCCTCGTCACCGCTGCACGGCGGCGAACTGATCGATCTGATGCCCCCCGAGCTGGTGGAGCTCATCCGGCCCGGCCTCTCCCCGGCTGCCGCGTGCCTGCTGGTGGCCGCGTCAACCCCGAGCCTGGACATCATCCCTCCTAGCAGCCAGCAGTTCCGGGCATTGGGCTGAGGCAGCCGCCGCCCAGCGGTCGCGGGCCGTCGTCCGCCCGCCGGGGACTCCGGCGAGTACATCGAGCGACCGCCGGGGATCGGCCCACCACTCGTCGGGCGTCCAACGGTAGGGGGCACGGCCGCCCCAGGACCCTTCTCCAGAACTGTGGCGGCCCGCTCCGGGCCGTGGCAGGCGCAGAAGCTGGAGAGCTACGCGCCGTCAGCTGGCGGCGCGGTGTACCTGCGGGGGATGGGCCTCCCCACGCAGCCCGGTCCCGCCCCACGTCACGCACAGGGCTGATCTGGCTGCTCTTGAGGTTTGTCGGGCGGTGGGGCTGTTCTGGCGACCGGAGTCCCCGCGGAACAACCCGTCCAGCCGTCAACGCTGCTCCCGAACAGCGGGTACTGGTGAACCATGACCGGCACCTTCACCACCCGCACTGTCGACGTGACAACCGGCTCCGCCGAGACCATGCACGACCTGACGAATGCGTGCACCGCGTTCCTCCGGGAGGTCGCTCACGGGCGAGATGGGCTGCTGAACGTCTTCACCCCGCACGCGACGTCCGGCCTGGCGGTCATCGAGACCGGCGCGGGTAGCGACAACGACCTGCTGGCGGCCCTCCGTGAGGTTCTTCCCGCAGACGACCGTTGGCGGGACCGTCACGGCGGTGCGGGCCCCGGCCGTGATCACATGCTCCCGGCTCTGGTGCCGCCGCACGCCACGCTGCCCGTGATGGGTGGTGAGCTGGAGTTGGGGACCTCGCAGTCCGTCGTTCTGGTGACCACCGACCGGGGCGGCCCCGACCGCCAGGTCCGGCTGTCCTTCCTCGGCTGACCCGAGCCGTCGCCCCGACGTTCAGGCCTGCGGGGTGCCGGTGTCGATGAGGATCTGTTCGGCCCGGGTGATGTTGTCGGCCCGTACGGCCCTGGCCATCGCGGCACGTGCCGCGTCGGGCGTGGCGTCGGGCGGGACCACCAGCAGGGCGAAGTGATCGTTCTCGCCCCGGGTGATGAGGACCGTGTCGTCACCGACCGGGAAGGAATCGATGCGTACGACCCGGTCCTCGATGATCAGCCGGGTCGGGAGCTCTTCCCAGGCGCTCGCGTCCAGGCCGACGCGCGTGATGGGGCCGAGGTGCTCGGTCAGGGCGGTGATCAGGCCGGGAAGCTCGGCGCCGATGTCACGGGAGCGCGGCCACCACGCGCCGTCCAGGACTCCCCCGCGCTCCCGTGTCGTCTCCAGCCGCAGGAGGGCCGTCCCGGGTTTCACGGCGTGGTGGATCGCGTCCGGCAGAAGTCCGGGGAGGCGTGGGGTGTCGGAATCGGCCATGGCGTACTCGCCTGTCTCCGAGGATTCAGCGTGCTCGTTCGGCGTCCGGGGTGCGTCGCAGTCACCGGGCGAGCCGCTCGCAGCAATCCCACCGTACTCCGCAGGCCGGCGGCGGGCTCGCCCACAGGGCCGTCGCACGCCCGCTCCCGAAAAGTCGCCTGGTCGCGCAAGGTCTGCGGACCGCTTGCCGGAGTAGGGTGGGGAAACCGGGAACACTTCGTACACCAGCCTCCATGCGGGTGTCGTTCCCGGTGAGTCACAACGCCGGGCAGTCGACGACAAGCCCGGGGGCAGGTTCGCATCATGGCTGTCACCACCGACCGTAGGACGACCGACGAGCACGCCCCTTCGCCGCCTGCCCGCCTGTCCCTGACGCCAGGGACGGCGTCAGGCCTGCTGGACGGTGCCTGGTGGCCCCGCTCTCGCGACCTCTCCCGTGAGCTCCCCGCACTGGCGGAGAGGCTGGACCACTCCTGGGGGCGGGTCACCCGCGTCACGGTGAATCCGGCCTTCTGGCCCGTGATCCCGCGCAAGGTTCCCGTCGGCGGACACACGGTGCACGTGGGCTGGTTCACCAATGAGCAGGACCCGCACAAGCTCCTGCTGTTCTCCTACGCCGCGGACCGCCTGGACCTGCTGATCATCCCGCCGGAGACCGACCCGGCCGCAGCTGCCCGGCTGATGTCCGCCGCGACCACCCCCGGAAGCCTCCTCACCGCGAGCCGGCTGATGGAGGACGAACGAGCGGCCGACGACGCGACGCAGTCACGGGACCGCGAAGAGGAGTGGGAGACCGAGGGTGGGACCGCGCCACCACCGGCCGGGAACCCGACCGGGCCTCCGCGCTCCGCCCAAGGGCTATGAGAACCGTGCAGACAGCCGTCACCCTCGCCGTGATCATCATGATCGCTGTGGGAGCCTTCCTGATCCACCGGGTCAACGCCCAGCACGACGAAAGAATCGCGGGCTTCCGCTACAGCGGTGTCCTGCCGTGGCGCGACAGCAGGAGCCGGAACCGCCCACGGTCGGCCATCGACCCCGCCGGACTTCGCCTCACCCGAAACCGCCACGAGCAACCGCACGGGGACCGCAGGCGACTCCGCCTGTTCTCCGGCCGGAGGAAGTGACCATGACGTCCGCACGCACCACCCCCATACCAGCGGAGCCGGTGCCGCCGGCAGGGCGCGCCGACATTCGCATCACCGCTGCGTCCCCCGAGACCGCCCGCCGCGTCGCGGAAGTCCTCCGGCGCTGCTTCGACTCCACCGAGCAACGCAGCTACCCGGCCGGCCACGAAGGCGGTACCCGGCTCCACCTCACCGTCGACACCACGCGTCCCGCCGAGCCCGCGCGATCCTGGCTGGCGACCAGCCGGAACACGGCGGCCGACCACTCGCAGGACGACGAAGTCTGACAGTCCGTGCATGCCCCTGTACAAGCAAGCCCCCAGGTCAGCGACCTGAGGGCATCAGTGAATTGCCGTCTCGATCTGATCAGCGTCAACTCCGCGTGGAGGAAGCTCCGCCCCCGGCCAGGCTGCCCTGCACACGAGCAGGGCCCCCACACGGTGGGCTCCGCGACCTCCTCAACCCGGAGGGCGAAGCACACGAGAGGACCGTACCGTTGGCCCATGAGCGTCTTCATCAAACTGGTGGAAAACCGTCCACCGAAGGAATACGCGAACGATCGTACGGCGGATATCTCCTACGACGACACCGCCGAAGGTAACGCCGAGATCACTTACCAATACGACGTACTTCCCGGCGGCATCCTGAGAATCCTGCGAGTCACAAGGGGAGAGGAAGCCGTCATCCATGCGGTCTACGCCCCGGGCCTGTGGTTCCGCGTCGAGGGCCTCTGCCGCGGCACTACGGAATAGCAGCCCGAACAGGTCCCGAACAGGAAACGTCATACCTCGCCCGCTGGAACGAGACCGGATCGCGGGAGCGGCGGGCCGCACGAGACCTGGGCTGCGAAGATTGGCCCTCAAAGGAGTGATGGGCGGGCCCGACTGGCATAAAGGCGCAGGTCAGCACTCACAAAGTGCGTGAGCAATGCGTGAGCGGTGCGTGCACGGACGCCCTTGGACGGGCCCGGATGAGCCTGCGTCAGTTGGACGTCGCACCCCTGCTGACCTGCGCCGGAGTCGCTGAGCTGGATTACGGCTCGTCCTCCTGGACGATCTCCTCGGGACTTTTAATCCATTGGTTGTGGGTTCGAGTCCCACACGGCCTACCGCAAGGCAGCCACCGCGCAGTGGTGACCTGCGTCTTTCCGCCCCGGCCGGGGATTCCCGGCCGGGGCGGAGGCGTATCCGGCAACAGGTACTCCTGGCAGTCAAGTTCGTGCGGGTGAAGCGCGCACCATGCCACCCGTCCAGGCGAACGCGGCTCGCGTGGGCGTGGGGAATCCGATAGGGCGCTCGGCCGGTCCACGTGCTGAGACCGCAGGCGAACACCGCAACCCGTGCGGGTGGCGGGCGGCGGGCGTTGGTCCTGGTTCATGAGGGTTCGCCGGGGATGTGCGGCCGGGCCGGCCCTAGGGTGCGGGGCCCCGGAATCACATGTGCCGGAGGTATGGCGTCGTGAGGCATATTCGGCTGCTGCGCAGCAGACCGGTCCGCGTGCTGTGGCTGTCGATGACGCTGTCCGTACTGGGCGACCGGCTGTACGGGCTCGCCGCGATGTGGGTCGTGTACGCGGCGACGGGCTCGTCCTCGCTGATGGGGCTGGTGGCCGCCGTCGAGTCGCTGCCGTACATCGTCCTCGGCGGGTCGGCGACGGTGATGGCGCGGTTTTCCCGCTGGCGCCGCCTGGCCTGGATCGACGCCGGCCGTGCGGCCGCGGCGGCGGGCGTGCCGCTGCTGTGGTCACCGGATCTGCCGGGCTTCGTGGCCATGCTGGTGCTCGTGCTGCTGCTCGGCGGGCTGAGTGCCGTCTTCGAGCCCAACCTCGGCGCGCTGATCCCCCAGCTGGTGGAGCCGGACGAGGTCGCCCAGGTCAGCTGTCTGTTCGACCTGACCGCGCGTGTCGCGGCCGTGATCGGCCAGGGCTGCGTCGGAGTGCTGCTGCAGCTCGTCTCCGAGATCCAGCTCTTCGCCATCGACGGCTTCACGTTCGTGGTCTCGGCCCTCGCACTCGGCTGGCTCGGCCGCCGCACGAGGCTCGGCAAGCACGCTCCGGACGCCGGCCGGACCCGGAGCCCGCGGGAAGTGGACCCGTGGGACGGCGGGGTACGGAAGGGCGGGGCGCAGGACGGGGGCCGGCCTGGTGGGGCGCGGCCCGGCGATGTCCGGGACGGGCGGCGGCCCGGCGATGCCCGGGACGGGAAGGGCCGGGGTCGGGAGGGCGAGGCGCGTGACGGCCGGGCCCCTGACGGCCGGCCCCGGGACGAGTGGGCGTCCACCGACGGTCTGCAGGTCGTACGGGCGAGGATCGTGCTGCGCGCGCACCGGCGGGTCGGCGTCGCCATCGCCGTGCACGGCGTGGCCCTGTTCGCCGCCGCGGTCTCCACCGTCGGCCTGCCCCCGCTGCTCGTCTCCCGCTTCGGTCAGGGAGCCGCCGGATACGGCCTGGCCCTCGCCGCCACGGCCGCCGGCGGACTGGCGGGGAACCTGCTGACCGGGCACCTGCCGCACCGCTGGCCCTGGCTCACCACGTACTGCGTCGCCTGGACGGGGGCCGGGCTGTCGCTGGCCGGGCTGGGGGTCGCGGACTCCATGGCGGCCGTGATCGGGCTGTGCGTGCTGTCCGGGCTGCTCTTCCCCGTCTGCGCGGTGACGCTGCGCACGCACCTGTCCCGCTTCGGCCCGGCCGCCCGGCTGCGGCTGCTCACCGTCGACCAGACCGCGGTCCGAGCGGCCGGCACGGTGGGCATGCTCCTGCTGCCGTTCGCCGTGGACGCGGCCCCGGCGGAGGCGTTCGTGGGGGCGGGGGCGCTGCTGTCGGCGCTGGCCCTGCTGGGCTGGTGGGTCGGCCGGCGCGCGGGCGAGGGCCCGCTCGTCATGACGGACGCGGCATGACGGACGCGGCGTAATGGACGCGGCCTAGACGCCGGGCACGCGCGCGTGCCCGGCGGACGGCACCCCAGGGGTCGTACGCATGTGCGTCGGGTGGAGGTGTTCCGGACGACGTGGTGGGCATCCGCCGGCACGCCGGGCGCGGACGCGGCCGTGCGCCCGGCGGCCGGGCCCGCGCGGCACCGGCGCGAAGCAGCCCGCACCCGGCTGCCAGTTGGTGAAAACCCCGCCCCCGTGCCGTGTTCGCGCCGCTACGGTAAGTGGCGCGGGGTGGGTGCGGGTGTGGCGAGGTCGGGAGGTCGACTGGCATGGCGAAGACGCGAGCGGGCGGGGGCGAGGGCGAGAGCAGGGGCTGCGGCGAGCCGGGCGGCCCCGCCGGCTGCGAGCCGACGCCCGCTGAGCAGGTGGAGGAGCTGCTGAAACGGGCCCAGAACGGGTTCGAGATCGGTGAGCCGGTCCTCGACCGGTTGCGCACCGCGCTGATGCACCAGACCGAGCTGCGCTCGTACCGCCAGCGCAACGACGAGCCCCGGCCGCTGCGCTGCAACACCTACCGGCACATCTTCCTGCTCGCGGACGGCAGCAGCCTGCTGCTGTACGAGCTGGAGCACGACACCGGGGCGCAGGAGCAGTTCCTCTACGAGCTCTACGCCGACGACCGTGCGCTCGACGCCGCCGAGCGGCGGGTGCACGACCGGATCGGCGGCGGTGGCATCGGCCCGGGCAGCGAGGCCGAGGAACTGCCCGCCTGGCTGGCGGAGGAGCTGCTGCTCGCGATGGGCCCCACGCGGCCCCGCCGGGAGTACGTCTCCGAGGCGTCGCCCGACCACGCCCGCCGCCTGCTGCGGCGCGCGGAGAACGCGGACGGGCCGGGGGAGGTGGTGCGCGAGCTGCTCCAGGGCGCGCTCGGCCACCACATCGCGCTGATCACCAAGCCCAGGCGACGCAGCGCGGGCCGGGACGCCACCTGGTGCCGGTTCTACGAGCACGCCTTCCTGCTGGAGGGCGGGGGCGAGGTCAGCCTCTGGGAGCTCGAACACAACATGACCACGGACGGCCGGCTCGTCTGTGAGGTGTATCTCGACGAGGCGGAGGCGGAGGTGGCGGCCGACCGGCGCGCCCGTGCCCAAGGGGTGGAGTTATAGGGGCCGCACGCACGGGGTCACGCACGGGGCCACGCACGGGGTCTTGCCCCGGCGTGGTCCCGTGCTACACTCATTCGAGTTGCAGTTGTGGTACCCATGAACTCGTGTGCGCCTGACGGTTATGTAGCCGAAGGCGCATTTTTGTTTTCGCCGGTCTGTTTCCGGACTTGGGGGCCCATCCCATCGTTAAGGAGACAAACATGGCTACCGGTACCGTGAAGTGGTTCAACTCGGAAAAGGGCTTCGGCTTCATCGAGCAGGACGGCGGCGGCCCCGACGTCTTCGCCCACTACTCGAACATCGCCTCCTCGGGCTTCCGTGAGCTCCTCGAGGGCCAGAAGGTTTCGTTCGACGTCACGCAGGGCCAGAAGGGCCTGCAGGCGGAGAACATCGTCACCATCTGACGATCGCTGAACCTCACGATGGGGCCCGCACCACTGGGTGCGGGCCCCATCGGCACGTCCGACATGGTCAGGCCCGACCTCACAGGGCCCACACAGGGGGCTGCGCTCCCCATCGAGGGAAGGTCCCCGTATGACTCGTTCCGCCGCACGCTCTGACCGTGCCGACCGGTCCGCACGCCCCGCACGTTCCCCCCGCCCGGCCCGCGCCCCCCGCCCGCGCCGCTCCGAGGAGTCGCAGGCGGCCACCCGCCGCCGGCCCGCCGCCGCGCCCCAGGGCGACTTCGCGATGCCGGAGAACACGACGCCTGCGCTGCCGGCCGTCGACACCTTCGCCGCGCTGGACATGCCCGCGGGCCTCCTGTCCACGCTGAGCCGCGAGGGCGTCACCGAGCCCTTCCCGATCCAGGCCGCGACCCTGCCCAACTCGCTGGCCGGCCGCGACGTCCTCGGCCGCGGCCGCACGGGCTCCGGCAAGACCCTCGCCTTCGGCCTCGCGCTGCTGGCCCGCACGGCCGGCCGGCGCGCCGAAACCAAGCGCCCGCTCGCGCTCGTCCTCGTCCCCACCCGGGAGCTGGCGCAGCAGGTCACCGACTCGCTCAGCCCGTACGCGACCGCCGTCAACCTGCGGATGACCACGGTCGTCGGCGGCATGTCCATCGGCCGCCAGGCCCAGTCCCTCGCGCGCGGCGCGGAGGTGCTGGTCGCGACGCCGGGCCGGCTCGCCGACCTCATCCAGCGCGGCGACTGCGCCCTCGGCGACGTGGCGATCACGGTCCTGGACGAGGCCGACCAGATGGCCGACATGGGCTTCCTGCCCCAGGTCACGCGCCTGCTCGACCAGGTCCGGCCGGACGGCCAGCGGATGCTCTTCAGCGCCACGCTGGACCGCAACGTGGACCGCCTCGTCCGCCGCTTCCTCTCCGACCCGGTGACGCACTCCGTCGACGCGTCCGTGGGCGCCGTCGCCACGATGGAGCACCA
Source organism: Streptomyces cinnamoneus (assembly GCF_014650495.1). Lineage (GTDB taxonomy): Bacteria > Actinomycetota > Actinomycetes > Streptomycetales > Streptomycetaceae > Streptomyces > Streptomyces cinnamoneus. Next base: position 481,065 of record NZ_BMVB01000002.1, read on the forward strand.
CCTGCTCAACGTCGCGGACGACACGGTCAAGAAGAACACCGTCACGCGCATCGCCGCCCGCGAGGGCCGCGTGATCATGTTCGTGGACACCAAACGCGGTGCCGACCGGCTGGTCAAGCGGCTGCTGTCGGAGGGCGTGCGCGCCGCCGCGCTGCACGGCGGCAAGAGCCAGCCGCAGCGCAACCGCGTGCTGGAGCAGTTCCGGACCGACCAGGTCACCGCCCTCATCGCGACCAACGTCGCGGCGCGCGGCATCCACATCGACGGCCTCGACCTGGTCGTCAACATCGACCCGCCGGTCGACCACAAGGACTACCTCCACCGCGGCGGCCGCACGGCCCGCGCGGGCGAGTCGGGCACGGTCGTCACGCTGGTGCTGCCGGCCGAGCGGCGCGAGATGAACCGGATGATGGTGACGGCGAAGATCAAGCCGCTGGTGGCCGACGTCCACCCGGCGGACGCGGAGCTCGCCCGCATCACGGGTGCGCGCGAGCCCAGCGGCGTCCCCGTGGTCATCGCCCCGCCGGTGCAGGCCCAGGCCCCGGCGTCCTCCCGCTCCCGCGGCAGCCGCGGTGGCCGCGGCCGCGGCCGTACGGACGGCGCCACGACGTCCGGCAAGACCCCCACCGAGTCCGGCCGCCGCACGGCGGGCAACCGTTCGGGCGCAGCCGCAGGCAACCGCTCGGGCGCAGCCGCAGGCAACCGTGCGGGTGCCACCGGCCGCCCGGCCGGCGCCGCCCGCTCGGGCAACGCCGCAGGCCGCCCGCGCCGCAACGGCGGAGGCGGCCCCCGCCGCTCGACGACAGCCTGAGCAGCGAGCAGCAGTGAGCAGGGTCTGAGCAGACCCTGAGGAGAGTGGGGCGGTGGCCATCGGGCCCCGCCCCACTTTCATGAGCGCCCCCACTTTCATGAGCGCCCCCACTTTCATGAGCGCCCCCACTTTCATGAGCGCCCCTGCCTTCATGAGCGCCCCTGCCTTCATGAGCGCCCCCTCCGCACCGCACTCACCGCCTGTACCGTCCGCGTTCGGTCGGATAACAAATGACGAACGGTCAGATCGGCGGGGGCCCCGAATGCTCCCAAGCCCCGGTGTGGATTCAGGCGTTCGGCTTGGAATCCAGTCATCATGTCTATTAACGTTCGATAACGCAGCGCGGTTGTGCAGCCGCCGCAAGGGGCGGCACCGTGCGCCTTCGCCGGATCCCGTGGGCGAAACCGGGAACCATCGATTTTGGGGGGAGTGCGCCTCCGTGGCGTCCAACAGGTCTGCTCTCGACGACAGTTCCCACGACCCGTCGTACGACCCCTCCGAGGACCTCGCGGCCGATCAGCCGGCCCGCGGCAGACACCGCGTCGTCAAGCAGCGTGGCGGCACGATGGCCCGCAGCGGCGCAGTGCTGGGCGTGGGCGTCATAGCGGCGGTCGGCGCCGGCGGAATGGCGAGCGCGCAGGACCGTCCGGCGGCGATATCCGTGCCGGACCTGGCCCAGAAGATCCCGGGGGTCGGCCCCCTCATGGCCGGCGACGCGTCCGACGACGAGGCGGCCGGGGCCGCGGACGCCCCGGCGGCTCCGGGCTCGGTGGTGGAGGCCATGCACAGCGCGGCCGACGCCGGCGAGGCGCTGCGGGCCCGGATCCTGCAGCAGGCCGAGCGCCAGCAGGGCGCGGCCGACGAGGCGGCGCGCGAAGCCGAGGCGCGGGCGGCGGCGGAGAAGACGGCGGCCCACGCGGCGGAAGCGGCGTCGGCGGCCCGGGCGGCCCACGCGGAGGCAGCCCAGGCGTCCCAGGAGGCCCAGGCGGCGCAGGGCGAACAGGTGCAGCCCGAGGAGGCGGGGGACGGCTCCGAAGGTGCCGAACGGTCCGAAGGCGCCGAGCGGTCCGAGCGAGCCTCCCGGGCCGAACGCCCCGAAGGTGCCGAGCGGGCCTCCCGGTCCGAGCGCACGGCACCCCCCGCCGCCCGGCCCGCAGCCCCGGCCGCCGGCTCGTTCACGCTCCCCCTGACCTCGTACACCCTCACCGCCGGCTTCGGGCAGGCCGGGAACATGTGGTCCGCGAACCACACCGGCGAGGACTTCGCCGCGCCGACGGGCACTCCGGTCAGGGCGGTGAGCGGCGGTACGGTCACGCAGGCCGGCTGGGCGGGCGCGTACGGCTACCGGATCGTGCTGACGCTGGGGGACGGCACCGAGATCTGGTACTGCCACCTGTCGTCGATGGTGGTCACCTCCGGCAAGGTCGGCGCGGGCACCGTCATCGCGCGGGTCGGCGCGACCGGCAACGTCACGGGCCCGCACCTGCACCTGGAGGTGCGGCCGGGAGGCGGGTCGCCGGTGGCCCCGCTGTCGTGGCTCCGCGCGAGGGGCCTGCAGCCCTGACGGGACGGCCGGGGCCGCAGCGGAACGGCCACGGCACCGCAACCGCAGCGAGGCACCCGGGTTATAGCCGTCACGGATCCGAATTGTCGGGAATGTTCTGCGCGCGAAGGGGAAATCAGAGCGTGTGACGACGACCGCGCCCACGATCAGCACGTCAGTGCCTGCACGCCTGGACCGGCTTCCCTGGTCCCGGTGGCACTGGACCGTGGTGATCGGTCTGGGCACGGTCTGGATCCTCGACGGCCTGGAAGTGACGGTCGTCGGCAACATCGCGGGCCGTCTCTCCGAGCAGGGGAGCGGCCTGTCGATCACGTCCGGCGGGGTGACGGGCCTGGCGGCCGCTCTCTATGTGGCGGGCGCCTGTTCCGGCGCGCTCTTCTTCGGCCGCCTGACGGACCTCTTCGGCCGCAAAAGGCTGTTCATGGTCACGCTGGCCGTCTATCTGGGCGCGACCGCCATGACGGCGTTGTCGTTCTCGTCCTGGTGGTTCTTCGCCTTCCGCTTCATCACGGGCTTCGGCATCGGCGGTGAGTACGCGGCCATCAACTCCGCGATCGACGAGCTGATCCCGTGCGCCTACCGGGGCCGGGTCGATCTGATCATCAACGGCAGTTTCTGGCTCGGGGCGATCGCCGGGTCGCTGCTGTCGATACTGATGCTCGACACGGACATCTTCGCCAAGCACGTCGGCTGGCGGCTGACGTTCGGGCTCGGGGTCGTCCTGGGCCTGGTGATCCTGCTCGTACGCCGCCAGGTACCGGAAAGTCCGCGCTGGCTGTTCATCCATGGCCGGGGCGAGGAAGCCGAACGCCTGGTGACGTCGATCGAGAAGCGGATCGAAGCGGAGAAGGGCGTCCCGCTGCCGCCCGCCAAGGGCCGGATCTACTTCCGCCAGCGGGAGAGCTTCGGTTTCCGCGACATCGCCCGCACGGTGTTCTCCGACTACCGCAGGAGGGCCGTCCTGGGGCTCGCCCTCTTCATCGGCCAGGCGTTCCTCTACAACGCCATCACCTTCGGCTTCGGCGCCATTCTCACCCGGTTCTTCGGCGTCTCCACCTCCCACACCGGCTATTTCTTCGCCGTCATAGCGGTCGGCAACTTCCTCGGCCCGCTCTTCCTGGGGAAGCTCTTCGACACGCTCGGCCGGCGCATCATGATCTCCTCGACGTACCTGCTGGCCGGGTTGCTGCTGTTCGGCACGGCCTGGCTCTTCGGGGCGGGTCATCTGAACGCCGTGACGCTCACGGCCTGCTGGGCGGTGGTCCTCTTCTTCGCCTCGGCGGGTGCGAGCAGCGCCTATCTGACGGTTTCTGAGATCTTCCCGATGGAGACCCGGGCCATGGCCATCGCCTTCTTCTACGCGGTGGGCACGGCGGCGGGCGGCATCAGTGGCCCGCTGCTCTTCTCGGCGCTGACGCAGAGCGGGGTGGTCAGTGACACGGTGCTGGCCTTCGACATCGGCGCGGCGCTGATGTGCATGGGCGGAGTGGTGGCCGCGTTCCTGGCCGTACGGGCGGAAGGCCGCTCCCTTGAGGACATCGCGCCCCCGCTCTCCGTCCACCCTCCCGAGCCCCTGCCGGCCCCGGCGCCCGCGGAATAACAGTCGCGGCAGGGGAGTTGACGTACCGCATGGCTGACAACATGCACCGCACGATCGGCAGTCTCTCCGTTCACCCCCTGGCCCTCGGTGGCAATGTCTTCGGCTGGACGGCGGACGAGAAGCAGTCCTTCGCGGTCCTCGACGCCTATGCGGAGGCGGGCGGCAATTTCCTCGACACCGCGGACGTCTATTCCGCGTGGGCGCCCGGCAACGAGGGCGGCGAATCCGAGACCATCATCGGCAATTGGCTCGCCGCCCGCGGCAACCGTGCCGACGTCGTGGTCGCCACCAAGGTCGGCAACGGCCACCCGGAGCGCCGCGGGCTGGCCCCGGACACCATCAAGAAGGACGTCGAGGCATCCCTGCGCCGCCTGCGCACGGATTACATCGACCTCTACTACACGCACGTCGACGACACGTCGGTGCCGGTGGAGGACATCATCACGACGCTGGACGCGCTGGTGAAGGAGGGCAAGGTCCGCGAGATCGCCGCCTCCAACATCACGCCGGAGCGCCTGCGGGCCTCCCTGGACTTCTCCGCCCGTTCCGGCCTGGCGCGGTACGTGGCGGTCCAGCCCCACTACAACCTGGTCTCGCGCGACACCTACGAGGGCGACCTCGCGGCGGTGACCGCCGAGTACGGCCTGGCCGCGGTCCCGTACTTCGCCCTGGCGTCGGGCTTCCTGACCGGCAAGTATCGACCGGGCGCGACGGTGGAGAGCGCGCGGTCGGCGGGCGCGGCGAAGTACGTGGACTCGGAGCGGGGCCGCAAGGTCCTGGCCGCCCTGGACGAGGTGGCGGCGGCCCACGACGCCGAGGTCGCCACCGTGGCCCTGTCCTGGCTGGCGGCCCAGCCCACCGTGGCCACCCCCCTGGCCAGCGCCCGCACGGTGGACCAGCTCCCGTCCCTGCTGGCAGTGGCGGACCTGAAGCTGACGGAGGCGGAGGTGGCGAGGCTGACGGAGGCGTCGGCGTAGGCGTGGGGCACGGGATGGGGCGGCCGGGCGGGGTGGCTAGGCCCGCCGCTCCACGGCCCAGGAGGCGAGCGCGACGGCCCCGGCGACACCGAGAACGGACGGCCAGGCCCCGACCTTCTTGGCGAGGGGGTGCGACCCGGCGAACGCGGCGACGTAGAGCCCGCCCAGCGCAGCGGCGGCGCCGGCCCCGGCCTTCTCGTGCCACTGCTTGCCGGCCACGACACCGGCAGCACCCAGCACCAGGCCCCCGAGCGGCCGCTTCTTCGTCCATCGGGCGACCCCGTACCCACCGACGAGGCCGCCGGCGGTCACCAGGGACGCCGGGACTCCAGTCATTGCTGCCATGGCCGCACCCTCCACATCACGAGACATCACGAGACGACGAGCTCGTCCTAAAGCTAACGCCGCGGCACGGGGAACCGGCGGGCGCCCTGGGCATGAATCGCCAGGAGACCGGGCGAATCCCGGCGACCGTGCGTGCGGAGCGCGCGGTGTGTGCGGTGCGTGTGGTGCGTGTGGACAAGCGGAGGTGGCTGGATGAACGACTGCGAGACGGAAGGACGACGGAGCGCAGCCCTGATCGTCGAGGAGGCCCTGGGCTTCCTCTATCCGGCCGCTCTGCGTGCGGCGGCGGCTGTGGGGGTGGCGGACCACTTGACCGACGGCCCCCGCACGCCGGGGGAGCTGGCGAAGACGACGGGCACGGACGCGGCGAGCCTGCACCGGGTCCTGCGCCTCCTGGCGACGCGTGGCCTGTTCGAGGAGGACGCGGAGGGGCGCTTCCGCCTGACGGAGGCCGGTGACGCGCTGCGGACGGACGCGCCGGTGTCGGTGCGCTCGGCGGTCCTGATGATCACGGACCGCACGATGTGGCTGCCGGCGGGCGAGATGACCCGCTGCCTGGAGGACGGGGCGTCGGCGTTCGGCCCGATCTTCGGCATGCCGTTCTTCGAGTACTTCGCCCAGGACGCCCGGACGGCCGAGATCTTCCACAAGGGCATGGCCTCGATGTCCGACGCCGAGAACCAGCCCATCGCGGATGCCTGCCCCTTCCCGGAACGGGCCACGGTGGTCGACGTGGGCGGCGGCCACGGCGGCCTGCTGCTGTCGGCGCTCCGCGCGAACCCCTCCCTGAAAGGCATCCTCTACGACCGGCCCCACGTACTGGCCGGCCACCGCCTGGACACCCCGGACCTCACCGGCCGCTGGTCCCTGGCCGAAGGCGACTTCTTCACCTCGACCCCACCCGGCGACGTCTACCTCCTCAAGCGCATCCTCCACGACTGGGACGACGCCCAGTCCCTCACCCTCCTCCGCAACTGCCGCCGCGCCATGGCCCCGGGAGGCCGCGTCCTGGTCATCGACGCGGTCATCCCACCGGACAACGCCCCTCACCAGGGCAAGACCCTGGACCTGATGATGATGGCGTCCCTGGTGGGCCGAGAACGCACCGCAGCAGACTTCACCCAGCTCTTCGCGGCCGCAGACCTCCAGCTATCCCGCGTGATCCCCACGGGCACGGTGCTGTCGATCGTGGAGGGCGTCCCCTCGGCCTAGCCAGCAGCCATGGCCGAGTACGTCCACACGTCGGCCGGCATCTCGTGCTGGAGCTTCCAGACGATGCCCATGGGGTTACTCCCCTCGTGTGAGACGTACTCGGCCGGGCCGAGCAGCATCCACGGCTGAGAGCCGCCTATGTCGTTCTTCTTGTAGCGGCGTACGAACAGGAAGACGCCGGAGCCGTTCGCTTGATGAGTCTGGTAGCGGACTCCCGTGGGCGAGGTGCTGGACGTTTGGTTCTGGGACTCCCAGTGGAAGAGCTCAGGGCTTCTCGCGTAGTCCTTGTAGCGGGTTTCCGGCGAGAAGTCCTTTGCGTCTTTCTCCAGGGTGATCAGCAGCGCATCGATCTTTGCGCTCTCGCACCACTTCACGCCTTCGCGGAAGTGCCCGGGGAGGAAGCCGCCCACGCCCGCCTGGCCCAGCGCAGGGAGGATCTCCTCCCGGCTGTAGGAAGCGTGGACAGTGAGGGGAATGCCGGCGTACCGCTCTGCCAGCTCTACCGGCAGGTGCTTTGTGTGCTCCAGGTTGTAGCGGAGCACCTGCCGCAGCTCGCTCCGAAAGGCAGTCTGCCCAACCAAGCTCTGAAACCCCTGGGTGTACGAGTCGAACCCGCCGCCCAGCGGCCACAAGCTGAAGAACAACATCCGGGCGTATGTCTGTGCCTGCTCGCCCAGCGCCTCATAAGCGGGCGCGTCGTCCTCCAACATCCGGGTGTACGCCTCCACCCGAGAGGGGTCATCGACGTGCAGGAACGAGGAGACCCGCTTGAGTAGGGGGCCCTCGCCGTCCGGCCCGTCCGCCGGAAGCAGGCCGGCTCGGCGTAGCAGACGCGTCCAGGAGTTGTGGGAGCGGTAGAGCTCCTTGAGCTCACGATGACTCTCCCGCAGGTAGTCGGCCAGCCTCGGCTCCGCGTAGGAGGCGACCTCCCGCGTCAGCTGTGTGACATTGACGCTGATCTGGCTCTTGATGTTGTCGAGGATCCGCTCCTTCGACTTCCGGTCCAGCACGATCTGACATCCGGAGGGAAGCAGCGGGAAGTCTTGCTCCACACTGTCGAGCAGACGCTTGCGACTGAGGTTGGTGAGCGCCCGGAACTGCTCTTCGAAGCGGAACTCCTTGCGGTGCTGACCGATGAAGTCCAGCACGGTGAGGACCGCCTTGTCGGCCGTGCGCCGGAGACCTCGGCCGAGTTGCTGGAGGAAGACGGTGGCGCTGGAGGTGGGCCGGAGCAGGAGCAGCGTGTCCACTTCCGGGATGTCGAGCCCCTCATTGAACAGGTCGACGGAGAAGAGGACCTGGAGCTTTCCATCCCGCAGATCAGTCAGCGCCTGTGCTCGTTCGGGCGCGGGGGTGGTCCCGTCGAGAGCCCGGGCGTGGAACCCGGCCCGCTGGAAGAACTCGGCCATGAACCGGGCGTGAGCCACGGAGACGCAGAAGCCCAATGCCCGCATGGACTCCGGTTCTGCGATCTTGTCCTGGATGGCCTTGACGACGAGACGAGCACGAGCCTGGTTTCCGGTGAAGAGCTTGTCCAGATCACCGACGTCATAGGAGCCGCGCTTCCATGCCAGCCCCTGAAGGTCCACGTTGTCGGCGATGCCGAAGTAGTGGAACGGACTCAGCAGGTCGTTGTGCAACGCCTCCCACAGGCGCATCTCGGCCGCGATGTGCCCGTCGAAGAACTCATCTTGGACGTTGCGCCCGTCCATGCGCTCCGGAGTGGCAGTAAGGCCAAGGAGCTCGATCGGCTTGAAGTGATCGATGATGCGCCGATACGTGGGTGAGACGCCGTGATGGAACTCGTCGATGACAATCACGTCGAAGTGGTCAGGGGCGAGGTTGTCGAGGGACCGGGCATGGAGGGACTGAACGCTGGCGAAGACGTGGGTCCAGTGCTCCGGCACCTCGCCCCCGACCGACAGCTCGCCGAAGTTCGCGTCGTCCAGTACCTCGCGGTAGGTGCGCAGTGATTGCTTCAGGATCTCCTGGCGGTGCGCCACGAAGAGGAGCTTGAGGTCACGACCGGGGTGCTTCCTTTTGAGCGCTCGGTAGTCGAGGGCGGCCATCACCGTCTTGCCGGTACCGGTCGCAGCGACGAGCAGGTTCCGGTGCCGATCGTGGACGTCACGCTCGATCTGGAGCTGCTCCAGCATGTCTTTCTGGTGCGCGTACGGCCGCACCTCAAGCCCCGACAGGCTGATGGTCGAAGTGTCGCCGCGCGACCTTCCACCTGCCTGCAGGAGAGCGGCGTCCAACCGAGCGGCATCCCTCTGAGGGTCGTAAGCCTCGAAAGCCGCCTCGCTCCAGTAGGAGTCGAAGGTCGCCTCGAACTTCCTGAGAACCGCGGGGGTCGCTACGGAAGACAGTCGGACGTTCCACTCCAGACCGTCCAGGAGCGCAGCCCTAGAGAGGTTGGAGCTGCCGACGTAGGCGGTGTCGTACCCGCTGTTCCTCCGGAAGAGCCACGCCTTCGCGTGGAGCCGGGTGGACCGCAGCTCATAGTTGATCTTGACCTGGGCGTTGAACTCCGTGACCAGCCGGTCCAGCGCCCTGCGTTCCGTAGCCCCGATGTACGTGGTCGTGATCACCCGTATGGGCACTCCACGAGCAGCGGCGCCCTTGAGCGATTCCTCCAGTACGCGCAGACCGTGCCACTTCACGAAGGCGCAGAGCAGGTCGACGCGGTCGGCCGTCGTCAGTTCGGCGCGCAACTCAAAGCCGAGGTTGGGGTCCTCTGGGGAGTTCGTGAGCAGCGCCGTATCGGAGAGAGGCGTCGCCGGACGAATCGCGTACGCCCCAGGGGCCTCTCGTTCGGCGATGGCCAGCAGATGACGCGGACCGTCGGCGATCACCTCGACCCACTGTTTCGCCCCGTCGAGAGTGCGCATGGAGTCGAGAATGTGGTTCGCAGCCGGAACCTGCTCGTCTGGGGGCAGGCCGGTCAGTATCTGCTGGACGGTTTCGGCGATGTGGCGGGCGAGTACATGCGGGGTGGACTGCTCTCCGATCCGCCCGTCGACGGCCTCCCAGCCGTTGGCGTGCAGCTGCTGCAGGTGCCCTTCGAGACGCGACGTGATGAGCCGCTCGTACAAGCCCGGTACAGGCGTTGCGTGGTCTGCGAAATGCCGGCCCATGATGTGCCCCCCTCATCTCCCCAACCGATGATGACGTTTTACCAGCGGGGTCTGACAGCGGGCCGGGAAGTCGCTTCGGGTGAGGTGGGCCTCCGGTAGGGCTTGCCCAGATCACATGCTCAGTGACGCTGCACCGGCGGCCATACGGGTCCGGGCACCGGCGGCTGGCCCCACGGCTGCATGGGGGGTGTGAACGGCTGGGGTACTGCCGCCGTTGCCTGGGCCAGGGCCGGTTGGGCGGTGTCCTTGCGTTGCCACAGGTGGTGGAGCAGTTCCTGCTCCCTCGCCGTGAAGTCGGGGGTCGGCGTGCCGCGGTAGGCGCGGTGGCGGAGGAAGGCCAGGGACGTGGCGAAGGATATGTACTCCGCCACCGTGCGGGCCGCCGCCGGGCCGCCGGTGCGGCGGGCCAGGTCGCGGGCTATGCCGCGGGCCCGCATCGAGGACAGGGCCAGGGGCTCGGGCGGCGTGAGCCAGCCGGCGGCCTGGTAGGCGGGGAGGTGGGCGCGGATGGTGCGGAGCTCGTTCTGGCGGGACCAGATCGTCAGCCAGGTCAGGACGCCGAAGACCGGCACCATGAAGAGGGCGTACACCGCCAGGAAGCCGCCGCCCGGCAGGGTCGCGGAACCGTTCCAGACGCCGTGCAGCAGCATCGCCGTCAGCAGGGCGACGACCGGGATCACGATCCGCAGGAAGCGGCGGCGCGGAGGGAACGTTGCTGCGATGCCGAAGCCCAGGCCCGTCATCGACGTGAAGAGCGGGTGCGCGAACGGCGACATCAGCACCCGGACGAAGAAGGTGGCCGCGGTCGTCGACCGCAGGCCCTCGTAGCCGAAGCTCTGGTCGGAGGCGAAGGCGTTCCCGAGGTAGAGGATGTTCTCCGTGAACGCGAAGCCCGTCGCCGTGATGCCGGCTATCACCACGCCGTCGACGATGCCGTTGAAGTCGCGCCGCCGGAAGAGGTAGAGCAGCAGGACCGCCGCGGCCTTGGCGCTCTCCTCGACCACCGGGGCCACGAACGTGGCCCCCCACGCCGAGGCGTCCGTCCCCGGCGACCCGTCGACGGTGGTCATGAGCCACTTCGTGGCGTAACCGTTCGCCAGCAGGGCCACCAGCGTGGCCGCGCAGGAACCCCAGGCGAACGCGAAGATCAGGTTGCGCCAGGGCTTCGGCTCCACCCGGTCCATCCAGCGGAACGCGGCGATGAGCAGCGGAACCGGCAGGACGGCCAGGCCCAGGCCCACCAGGAAGCCCTCCGTGCCGGTCTGCTCCCGGACCAGCGCCAGGATGACCAGTCCGCAGAGGGCGAGCAGCAGGAAGAGACCGCCGACGCGCACTGCCTTGTTGTCCCAGATGGTGTCCCACAGGGCCCGGCGTGGCTTGTAATGCCCGAACGTCGGAGGAAACGGGTGGTGCGGCTGCTGGTAGGGCGGGGGCTCATGCACGCGACGACCCTAACCAAGCGGCGGAGTGGGCCGTGACCGTTTTCCGGCCCCACCGCACCGCCGGCCACGAGACCCGGCCACGAGACCCGGCCAGGAGATTGCGGCGACCCCGCGCACGAAGGCCATGAAAGCCGCGAAGGGCACGGAAGCCCGGCCACGGAACCTCGTGACCGGGCAGGTCCCGCCCCGTCGGCTACGCCGCGCGGCGGCGGAACAGCAGGTCGTGCACCACGTGGCCCTTGTCGAGCCCCTGGCCCTCGAACCGCGTCAGCGGGCGGAAGTCCGGGCGCGGCGCGTAGCCGCCGTCGGGCTGGGTGTTCTCGAAGTCCGGGCTGGCCGAGAGCACCTCCAGCATCTGCTCCGCGTACGGCTCCCAGTCCGTCGCGCAGTGCAGCACGGCGCCCGGCGCGAGCCGTGTCGCGGCCAGGGCCAGGAATTCCGGCTGGATCAGGCGGCGCTTGTGGTGGCGCTTCTTCGGCCAGGGGTCCGGGAAGTAGACGCGCAGGCCGGCGAGGGCGTCGGGAGCGAGCATCTCGCGGAGCAGGATGATCGCGTCGCCGTTGGCCACGCGGACGTTGTTCAGGCCCTTCTGCTCGGCGAGGTTGAGCAGATTGCCCTGGCCGGGCGTGTGGACGTCGCAGGCGAGGATGCCGGTGCCGGGGTCGGCCGCCGCCATCTGGGCCGTGGCCTCGCCCATGCCGAAGCCGATCTCCAGGACGACGGGCAGCTCCGGGTCGCCGAACAGCTCGCCGAGGTCCAGACGGCTCAGGCCGTCGATGTCCAGGCCCCACGTGGGCCACAGGCGGCGCAGGGCCTCGCCCTGGCCGGTCGTGACCCGGCTGCGGCGGGGCTGGAACGAACGGATGCGGCGCTCGTGGTGCGAGCCGGCCGGATCCGGCGCGGGGCCCTCGGGGAACATCGGCTCCCGCCGGGCACGGGCAGGGGCCGGCACCGGCGCCGGGCCGGTGACGGGCGTGGTGGAAGCGTGATTCTCGGACACAGTTCCTCAAGTCTACGGGCGCCCACCGGAAACGAACGGCCGGGAAAAAGGGCAGGCAGGGAGGCAGGTAGGGAGGCGGATGGGGCGGTACGGGCGGGAGTACGGGCGTAGGAGCCGTCGGAGCGTGTCCGGGGCGCGGCGGGCGGCGACGTGCACCGGAACAGGCGGAGCAGGCGGAACAGGCGGACGGGCCGACCCGGACCTACCCAGGCCGCCCGCGCCGGCCACGGGCACCGCGCCAGGCCGGAAATCCGCTCGGCCGATGGTGTGACCCCGGGCGTGGTGGCCCTGATCAGCAGCCGCAGCCGCTCATACGATCTTCGTGGCCCAGCCCGCCAGGGCGGAGAACCCCCTTCCCGTGCAACGCCCCCCATGTGCGACGGAACCTCTCATGCGACTGCGCCCCAGCCCCCGCTCCACCTCCGCCCCCGGCACCCTCCCGGACGCCCGGCTCCGCTCGCGGCTGCCCTCCCTCGCCCGCCTGCTGAGCAAGGCCGCCCTGATGGCCACGGCCGCAGCCGTACTGATCGCGGGCTGCGCCCCCGTCCGTCCTCACCCCGGCGACGACGCCGCCCCGCCGAAGCGCGCCGCTGCAGCCCCTGCGCCCGCTCCCGACTCCGCCCGCGACTCCTGGCAGCTGGTCTGGGCCGATGAGTTCCGGGGCGCCGCCCACCGTCGCCCCGACCGGGCCAAGTGGGTCTTCGACCGGGGCGGGGAACCCCAGTGGGGCAACCACGAGTGGCAGTACTACACCGACCGCCCCCGCAACGTCTCCCTGGACGGCCACGGCAACCTCGCGCTCACCGCCCGCCGCGAGAGGCTGCGCGGCATGCACTGCGCCGTCGGCCCCTGCAACATCACCTCGGCGCGCATCAAGACCAAGGGGAAGTTCGCCCGGGCCTACGGGCGCTTCGAGGCGCGCATCAAGATTCCGCGGGGGCAGGGGCTGTGGCCCGCCTTCTGGATGCTCGGGGCGAACTCCGACAAGGTCACCTGGCCCGCCAACGGCGAGATCGACGTCATGGAGGCCCTCGGCCGGCAGCCCGGCATGGTGCACGGCACCCTTCACGGGCCCGGCTACGTCGCCCAGGGCATCGAGACGCACACGGCCCTGCCCCAGGGCGGACGGCTCTCCGACGGCTTCCACACGTACCGCGTCGACTGGATGCCCGGCAAGGTCGTCTGGTACCTGGACGGCACGCAGTACGGAACGGCTTGCTCCAGCCAGCTGCGGCGCGGGCAGAAGTGGGTCTTCGACCACCCCCACTACCTCCTCCTCAACCTGGCGGTCGGCGGCACCTGGCCCGGACCGCCCGATGCCTCCACCCCCTTCCCCTCCCGGATGCTGGTCGACTACGTACGCGTCTACGCCCCCAAGCGCTGACCCGGGCCCGCACAGGGGGAGGGCAAGCGGGCAGACGCCAAGCGGCCCCCGCTCTCAGGCCACACCCCGCCCCCGCCCCCCGCTCACGCCAGCCCCGCGAGCACCCTCCGCGCCACCTCCCGGCCGATCGGCAGGGACGCCGTCGCCGCCGGCGACGGGGCGTTCAGCACGTGCACCATCCGCGGCGACTCCGCGAACAGGAAGTCGTCCACCAGCGTCCCGTCCCGCAGCACCGCCTGCGCCCGCACCCCGGAGGGCGCCGGTATCAGGTCGTCCGCCCGCACCTCCGGCAACAGCCTGCGCACCGCTTCCGTGAAGGAGCCCTTGGACAGCGAGCGCCGCACCTCGCCCGCCCCGTAACGCCAGTGGCGCCGGGCCATCCGCCACGTTCCCGGGAACGCGACCGTCCCCGCCAGGTCGCCCGGACGCACGACACCCCACCCGTACCCCTCCCGGGCGAGCGCCGGCACCGCATTGGGCCCCACGTGCACCGTGCCGTCGATTCCTCGCGTGAGGTGGACGCCCAGGAAGGGGAACGCGGGGTCGGGCACCGGGTAGACCAGCCCGCGCACCAGCTCCGCCCGGTCCGGGGCCAGCTCGAAGTACTCACCGCGGAAGGGCACGATCCGCATGCCCGGGGTGTCGCCCGCCAGCCGCGCCACACGGTCGCTGTGCAGCCCCGCGCAATTGACCAGCGCCCGCGCCCGCAGCACCTCGCCCCGGGACGTGCGCACCGCGACGGCCGATGCCCGCCGTCCGACGGCCCGCACCTCCGCCCCGTACCGCACCGACGCCCCCGCGTCCTCCGCCAGGCGCGCCAGCTGCCCCGCCACCGCCCCGAAGTCGCACACGCCCGTCGTACCGACGTGGATGGCGCCGATGCCGCGCACGGCCGGCTCGTACTCCGCCATCTGGGCACGGCCCAGCTCCCGCACCGGTATGCCGTTCGCCCGGCCGCGCTGGACGAGGGCGTGCAGCCGCGGCAGCTCGGCGTGAGCGGTGGCCACGATCAGCTTGCCCGTCACCTCGTACGGCAGTCCGTACTCGGCGCAGAAGGCGACCATCTCCGCCGCGCCGCGCACCGCGAACCGCGCCTTCAGCGAGCCGGGGCGGTAGTAGATCCCGCTGTGGATCACTCCGCTGTTGCGCCCGGTCTGGTGGTGTGCCGGGCCGCTCTCCTTCTCCAACACGACGACGCGCGTGCCCGGGGCGGCACGCGTCAGGGCGTACGCCGTCGACAGGCCCACGATCCCGCCCCCGACCACCAGCACATCGCAGTCGTACGTCGTCAACACGTCACCTCCCCGCGCCCGCGCAGCCGCGCCCCGCCCGCGGCGGGCTCACCCTCGGCGCCTCACCCACGGATCCCATCATGACCCGAACCACTGACAACTGGCTGCCTGATGAGATCACGCCTGATCAGCGCGATGAGTTCCGCGGCGACGCAGTGATGTCGGGGCCGGACACGAGAGGACCGGGCATACCGGCACGCCCGCGGGCAGGGCCCCCTCGCGCCAAGGCGAGCAGGCCCCTCACGCCCAGGCGGGCAGGCTCACGCCAAGGCGAGCAGGCCCCTCACGCCGGGGCGACCAGCAGCGGACGTGCCCGCTCGCGCAGCTCCACGACCCGGGGCTCGTTCCCGTACGGCTCCAGCCGGTGCAGGAGATCACGCACGTACTCGGTCGTACGGGCCGAGGAGATCCGGCCCGCGACCTCCACCGCCCGGGCGCCCGCCGCGCATGCCGCGTCCAGGTTCCCCGACTCCAGCTCGGCCACCGCGGACACCACCAGCCGCAGTCCGTGCGAGCGTACGAACTCCTCCGTCGGCCGCGCCAGGGCCTGCTCCGTGAAGCGCTGTACCTGCCGTGGCATCCGCAGGTCGCGGTAGCACTCGGCCGCGTCGGCCGCGAACCGCTCCTGCGAGTAGAAATCCAGCCACGACGGGTCCGCGTCCCCCGGCCGCGCACGCTCCAGCCAGCCCTCGGCGGCCTTCAGCGCCGCCCCGCAGGCGGGAGCGTCCCCCGCCTTCGCCAGCGCCCGCGCCTCGACCAGGCGGAAGAAGCTCATCGTGCGGGCCGTCGCCAGCCCCCGGTTGCGCTCCAGGGCGGCCTGCGCCAGGTCCACGCCCTCGTCCGCACAGCCGCGGTAGGTCGCCTGCAGGCTCATCGACGCCAGGACGTACCCGCCCAGCGGAACGTCCGCCGCTGCCCGGGCCAGCCGCAGCGCCTGGATGTAGTAGCGCTGCGCGGCCTCCTGCTGGCCCGTGTCGAAGGCCATCCACCCGGCCAGCCGCGTCAGTTCGGCCGTGGCACCGAACAACGCGCGGCCCACCTCGTCGCTGTACGAGCCCAGGAGCAGCGGCGCCGCGTCGACGCGCAGGCACTCGGGCACCATGGACGAACGCCAGTCCCCGCCCCCGTACTTGGAGTCCCAGCGGCGGGCGTCGTCCGCGGCCTCCCGCAGCTTCGTCACGTCGCTGTGGCCGACGCGCTGCGGTAAACCGCCCTCCGCCCCCGCCCCGTTGGCACTGGCCGCGCCCGCCGCCCCGGCTGCCCCGGCCGCAGGGCCGCCGGCGGTCCCGGCGCCCGCGGCGGGCCTGGAGAGGGCCTCGCCCGCCGCCTGCTGCGGATCGCGCGCCACAGAGCTGTCGGCGGGAGTTATCAGCCAACGGGAAGCAGGAGTGGAGTAAGCGCTGACGGAAAAGGATCCGGCCAGGCTCTGCCAGATGCCCCCGCCGCCCCGCCTACCGGCGAGATCCAGCCGGTAGAGCTCCGTCGCGGACCGCACCGCCTGGCCGACATCGCGCGGAAAGGAGAGCCCCACCTCCGGTGCCGGGTCGGCGTCCGCCAGCCCGATCTCGTGCAAGGGCACCGGCCGGCCCAGCTTGGCCGCTATGGCGGCGGCGATCAGATGGGGAGCGGCGCCCTGCGGCACCATGCCCTTGGACACCCACCGCGCGACCGACGTCTTGTCGTAGCGAAGGGTCAATCCGCGCTGCGCACCGAGGTCGTTGACCCTGCGCGCGAGACCGGCGTTGCTGATCCCTGCGAGGGCGAGGACAGTGCCCAGCTTCTCGTTCGGCCCGCGTGGCTCCCTGGACATGCGCACCCCTCGACAACGCGACGCGCGCCCCGGCATAGGCACGAGGCATTCGTAAACCCAGCGTAGTTCGCCGCATCCCGACCGTTAAGAGGCGATGTCCCGGATGGCGAGATTCTGGTCCGTATGTGCGTGCATTGAGGGGCACGTGCTCCGGTTGAGTGTGGCCGTGCGCCCATCGTGCGCTCTGTCCGCGCCAACGCGGCGGAGGTTCCATGGAGGGGCGTGGGTTGGCCCGCTGTACTGGATCCAGTGGGCTGGGGGAAGCCGCCGCCTCATTCCCCGCGGGCGGCGGAACGGTCCGGGAGGTGGCTCGCGCCTCCCGGACTGTGACATTGCGGGGGCGGGTGGGACGCGTTCTTCAGTCGAAGCAGTCCTTTCGATCCCCCCGGACTCCCTCATCGGCGGGCGCCCGCATTTTGGCCGGATCCGGCCGTAGGGTACGCCGACGGCCGCACCCGGCCGAGGCGCCGGCAACGGAAGCCGTCACCGGCAGGTATCGTGACGAACCGCCACCATCCGTCGTTGTCCGATGAGTTGGCCGGCACTGTGCGGCAATCATGTGCTGCCCGCCGGATGTCGCAACGGTCGGATCGCTGTGCATGATGACTGCTACCTGTTGGTTGTCCACAGCCTGTGGAGGCGGCGATGCGCTGGTTGGTGGGATGGAGCTGCACCGCCGCCGGGCCCGACCGAGCGACCGGACGGGACAGCCCTCCGGGCCCACCGGGCACACCCGACCCGCAAAGCCCCGAGCGCCCCACCGTCCAGCCCGTCGGCGCCCGCCTCCTGTGGGGCGAACCCGCCCCCCTGTGGGCCGTCGGCGACTGGCGGCCCGACGAAGTACGCGTCGTCCACGCCGACCCCGCCACCCGCCTCGCCGTCCTCGGCCGCTGCGGAGCGAGCGACGACGCCCTGCGCACCGGCCTCCTCGCGGCACGCGGCGGAGCACTGCGCCACCTCACCGCATGGCCGGGCAGCTACACCGCCGTCGCCCAGGTCGGCCGCCGCGTGACCATCGCAGGAGACCTCGCCGGCGCCCGGCCCGTCTTCCACACCGCCTGGTCCGGCGGCACCGCCTACGCCACCGCTGCCCTACCGCTCGCCGACCTCGTCGAGGCCCAGCTCGACATCGGCTACCTCGCCGCCCTGCTCGCCTGCCCCGACTCCCCCGAAGCGCTCGCCGACGGCACCCCCTACAAGGACGTACGCCGCGTGCCTCCCGGCCACGCCCTCGTGCTGCGCGACGGCGCCCGTGACATCACCGGCTACGAACCCATGGCCTCCCTCGCCGTGGCCGCCCCCCAGGCCGACGCCCGCCAGGCCCTGGAAGGCGTCCGGGATGCCCTGGTCGAAGCGGTACGCACCCGCCTCGCCGCCCCCCGCCACGTATCCGCCCACCACGCCGCGCCCCCCGTCCCCGGCGGCGCCCCTTCCCGTCCGTGGGCCGGGCCGGCACCCGGCGTGGGGGCCGACCTCTCCGGAGGCAGCGCCTCCGGCACGCTCACCCTGCTCGCCGCCGGCCTGCCGGGCCTGCCCGGCACCCCCTACGGGCTCGGCACGGGCGCCGGGGAACGACTGCTCGCCGTCACCTTCAACGACCTCGCCGCCGACCCCGGCCACGCCCGCGACGCCGAACTCGAACGGGCCCGGGCCATCGCCGCCGGCCCCCGGCTCCACCACGTCATCGTCGCCGCCGGAACCGAGGCCCTGCTCTACGCCGGCCTCGACAACGGGCCGCTCACCGACGAACCCGGCCCCGCCATCGTCTCCGCCGCCCGGCACCGCCGCCGCCTCGCCGCCGGCAGCGCCGACCACCTCGTCGGGCACGGCGCACGCCAGGTCCTCGACGCCCATCCCGCCCGTCTCGCCGACCTGCTGATGGACCGTCGGCGCCGCTACCTCCTGCGGCCCGTCTCCGCGCTCGCGCGGGCGGACGGCCCCTCCGCGCATTCGCTGTTCGTCCCCTTCACCGTCTACCGGGCCGCACGCCGGCTGGCCCGTACGACCTACCGGGAGGGCCTGGAGGACATGGCGGCGAAGCTGCTCGGACCCGGCCGCGGCGCAGCCGAGGCCGGCGCCGTCGACGCCTCGCTGGCAGCGCTCACGTGGTGCCGGCCCGGCCCCGCCGCACGCTGGCTCACCGGCGAGGCCCTCGCCGAAGTATCGGTTCGCCTCCAGGGCGCGGCCGTCCGC
Source organism: Streptomyces cinnamoneus (assembly GCF_014650495.1). Taxonomy (GTDB): domain Bacteria; phylum Actinomycetota; class Actinomycetes; order Streptomycetales; family Streptomycetaceae; genus Streptomyces; species Streptomyces cinnamoneus. The sequence continues at coordinate 499,832 of NZ_BMVB01000002.1, forward strand.
CCCACGGGAGCACTGCGCCGCCCGGGCGAACGGCGCGCCGCCGGAGCGCTGAGCTGGCACGCCGCGGACCACCGCGTCTTCGAACAGGCGGCGGAGGTGCGCGGCCAGCGCCTGCACGCCCCGTTCCTCGACAACCAGGTCGTACGGGCCTGCCGCGCCCTTCCCGAAACCCTCCGCGTCCAACCGGGAGCGCGTGCCTCCGTACTCCGCGCCGTCCTCGCCGGCGCGGGCATCCACGACCTCCCGCCCGGCTGGGGCGCCACCTCCCACGCCTCGCACGCCGCCGAGGCCCGGGCCGGACTCAGGGCGGCCACGGGCCAACTGACGGCCCTCTTCGACGCGCCGCTCCTCGCCGAAGCCGGCCTCGTCGAGGCGGGGATCGTCAGGGACGCGCTGCGGGCGGCCGCCGAAGGCGCACACCTGCCCCTGGACGGGCTCGCCGAGCTCGTCGCGACGGAGATCTGGCTGCGCCGCCTGCTGGCACGACGCGGCACCTGCTGGACGGGCACGGCCGCCCCGCGTCAGCAGGCCGTGGCCGGCGGCGTGGCAGCGGCCTGGCCGAGCCTGTGAACCGGTGAGCCCGGGAGAGCGCCGGCGCGCGCCTGCAGGGCCCGGGGGCCTGAAACCCGGCGCAACGGCAGTACCTACGGACCCGCTACAGGCGGCCTGTTGCCGGCGTCGCACCTGATCCGCGCCATCGCCCAGTCCGCGACCGCCACCCGGTCGGCGGGGGAGACGGGCTCCACGGCCAGCCGCAAGGTCCTGTGCCCTGCCAGTGGCGCATGCACGGCGACCGCCGGAACCCCGGCCCGCACCGGGCCGGAGCTCCACAGCCGGGTGCCGTCCGCGAAGACGGAGAAGGTGACGGTGCCGAGGCCGAGCGTCATGTCGTCCACACCCACGAGCGCGTCGTAGGACGTGCAGGAACGGTTCAGGTCGATCGTCACCGACGACGAGGCGTGCACGCTGACGCCATGGCGGTACGCCGTGCCGCCGACCCGCATGCCGTAGCGCTGCCACAGCCAGCTGCTCGGGCCGAGGCGCACCTCCGGTTCCTTGCCGTCGCCGACACCGCCGTACTCCAGCTCGTTGAGCGGGAAGACGGCCGACGGCCGGGCCGCGGGCCGGGGTGGGGGAGTGGGCTCGGGCCGGAAGGTGACGGGGGCGGGGCTCGGTGCGGGCAGGGGAACGGTGGTGCCCGGGGCCGAGGCCGGGGACCTGGACGCCTCGGGCGTCGGGGACGGCGAGAGGGGCGATGCGCTCGGGCTCGTCTTCTCCGGCGCGGGTGTGGCGGCTGCCGCTTTGGCCCTGAGGGACGGCGGCAGGGTCGGGGCGGGGGAGGCGGTCAGGCTCGGCTTCGGCTTGGCGGGCGGTGCCGGTACGACCGGGGTCACGGCGGTCCTGGCCGCCCGGGGTCTCTCCGCGGGCGCCGGTGCACCGGCCGCCAGGGCATAGGCGACGACAGCCCCCGCGGCGGCCAGCGCCCCCGCCGCCAGCCCGATCTTCGCCGGCACCCCCAGCCCTTCCCCACCGAGGCCGGCCGAGCCGGACGTGGCGCTGCTGCCGGAGCCCGCGGACGTGGCAGCGGTCCCGGGGGCCCCCACCCCCCCTCCCCCCGAACCCCCACCTACCGCCGCGCCCGCGCCGGCCGCCGTGCCTGCGCCTGCCGCGAGTCCTGCCACGGCCTTGACCGACCAGCCCGCGGCGAACCAGCCGATGACCGCGACCGGCAGCAGCACGCGCAGCCGCTCGTTGACGTCGGCGACCTCCAGCGCCGCCGAACGACACCTCGCACATTCCTCCAGGTGCTTGCGCATCCCGCGCTCGGCCCGTGTGCGCAGCCTGCCCCGCGCATACGCGCCCAGCCGGTCCGCATACCGCGCGCAGTCACCACCGGACGTCAGCGAGCTGCTCACATGCGCCTGCAGGTACGCCTGCTTCAGTCCTTCGCGCGCCCGGTGCGCCAGCACCGCCGTGGCATTGGCGCTCAACCCCAGCAGCGGCGCGACCTCGCTCGGCGACTCCTCCTCCACCGTCGTGTGCCACAACACCGTCTGCCACCGCTCGGGCAGGCTGCGGAACGCCTGCACCGCCAGCGACTCCTCGGCCTCCTGCATGGCCCGTACGTCCGCACCCAGACCGAGCGTGTCGTCGTCCGCCGCCACGGACGGGGTGGCGGACGCGGTCGCGAAGACCGCGAAGTCCTCGACCAGCTGCTCCCGCTTGGCGGTCTTCCCCCAGGCCGCGGCGACCCGCCGCACGGTGGTCAGGAAATACGCCCGCACCGCGGAGTCCGGACCGGCACCGCGCCGCACCGCCTGCAGTGTGCTGGTGAAGACCTCGTTGGTCAGGTCCTCGGCGGTGTGATCGTCACGGCAGCACGTCCGGGCGTACCGGCGGACCGCGTCGGCATGGCGCCGGTACAGCTCTTCGTAGGCGTCACTGCTGTCGCCGCCGCGCAGCCGGGTGACCAGTTCGAGGTCGGACGGAGGCACATCCTCGTCGTCCTGCACGCCCGCATCATCGGTCGACGTACCGCCGCCGGTACAGGGGTCGGAGCCGTCGGAAGCCCCGGCCGTTCCCGTGCCCGTCGCCGAATCCGTTCCGGGATCGCCTCCCAGCCAGCCGCCGTCCCGCTGCTGCGGCACCCCCGTACCGAAGGCGCCGCTCCACAGCTCCAGCGGATCGGAGTCGGCCGACGAGCCGGCGCTGACGTCAGCACCGAGTCCAGCGCCGAATCCAGTACCGAGTCCGGCACCGAACCCGGCGCCGAATCCGAGACCGGACTCAGCACCGGAATCGGCGCCCCGGTCAGGACCGAAGCCATCCGCCGACGGGCCGTCAGGCGGCCCCGCCGGCACACCGGCAGCCGGACCGATGGGAAGGCCGGGTGGCCCTCCCTGGCCGGGCACCTTGTGCAACGGCGGAGGCTCGTCCGTCCCATCGCTCCCGCGCGGTTCTTCGCGCCCGTCAACGCCCATAGCGCAGGCTCCCCGTACACGCCGGCACACTCGAATACCGGCCAGCGTCGCACAGAGAAACGCGCCAGGATCGTTCCGGGAACCGCAACCACTCGTCCGGGTTCCGTTCGCAAGCCGGAGCACGAGTGGTCACCCGAAAGGATGAGACTTACCGAACGCCCGCCCCCTTCGGGGCCGTCGGACCCAGGCCCTGCCGGGCGACTCCCTAGGCCAGAGGCCGCGAACGGAGCCCTTCCAGCAGGATGTCCAGCAGCCGCGAGGAGGCGGCCGCCTGCTGCGCCGCGTCCGGCAGCGACGGCGCCGCCGTCGCTATCACCAGCAGCACATCGGCGACCGTCACGTCCGCGCGCAGCTCACCCGCCGAACGGGCCCGGTCCACCAGCCGGCCCACGACCTCCAGCAGCGCCGCTGCGCCCGCGTCGTCCCGGTCGTCGACCATCGTCGGCCGCTGCTCGACCAGACGCAGCTCGTGCAGCTGACCGCCGGTGACCCCGGGCTGCCGCTGCTGCGGCACCCGCGCCCGGTCCGGCACCTGGGCCTGGACCCGGTGCTCCTCCGGCTCGACCTCGACGCCGACCCGCAGCACCTGCGGCGGCAGCAGCCGGCCCGCGCCGGACGCGACCGACGTGCGCAGGAACCGGGACAGCGCCGACCACGGCTCGTCCTCCTGGCCCAGTGCCGTCCGCGCCTGCTCGGTCAGCCGTGCCGTCTCTTCCTCGGCTATGCGCCGGACCAGCACGTCCTTGCTGGGGAAGCGGCGGTAGACCGTCCCCACACCCACCCGGGCCCGGCGCGCCACGTCCTCCATCGGCGCCCCGTACCCCAGCTCGCCGAAGACCTCGCGAGCCGCCCGCAGCACATGTTCGAGATTGCGCTGAGCATCCACACGCAACGGCGTATTACGGCCACTCGTGCCGTCGGCCGTCGTCGCGACAGCGGCAGACCAATGAGAGCCCTGAATGTGCATACGTTCCCCCGGTTATGACGTCTCCCCCCGGAGACTCCCCGCCCTGACTGCCGGGGCACGTCACGACACCCCGACGGAGTACGAACATAGTTGAGCCCAGGTCAAGAAAGAAGGGGGTAGTTCCCCACAGGCCACCCTCGATTGGAGTACGGGCCTGATCCCCTCTGATTCTGCACTACCGCACCACCCCTTCGCATCCCTGCTGACCTGCACACCTTCCCTTTGCAACGGAGCCCGTGGCACGGACGGATCAGCTCCGTTGCCGGTCATACATTTCGCTCGGCCTGTGGACAAACCATTGATGGCGATGCGTCATGGGAAGGAGCTGTGCCACAACGCGAGGACGATGCGCGGACAACAGCGAGGAGGAAGGGGCATTGGTGAACCGACCGCCGCGGGAAGGGCAGGAGGAACACGAGGCGCGGGTGAAGAAGGAGGCGCCCGGGGCACAGCAGGCCCGGTCAACGGGGGAAGAGCACCGGGACCGTCCGCCACACGACCGGCCCCACCAGGAGGAACGATCGCCCCAGGAGGAGACGGCCCCCGCCCCCAAGGCCCCGGCCCCAGCCCCGGCCCCGAAAACCCCGGTGCGCATCCTCATCGTCGGTGGCGGCTACGTCGGGATGTACACGGCCCTGCACCTCCAGCGGAAGCTCAGGCGCGGCGAGGCCGAGGTCCTCGTCGTCTCCCCCGAGCCGTACATGACCTACCAGCCGTTCCTCCCCGAGGCCGCCGCCGGCTCCATCTCCCCTCGCCATGTCGTCGTGCCGCTGCGCCGCGCCCTGGGGGACTGCCAGGTGCTCACCGGCGAGGCCGCCTCCATCGACCATGCCAAGCGCACCGTCATGGTCAAGACCCTGGCCACCGAGGAGGAGGGCGCCGGCCCCATCGCGGTGCACTACGACGAGCTGGTGCTCGCCCCCGGCTCGGTCTCCCGCACCCTTCCCGTCCCCGGCCTCGCCGACTACGGCATCGGCTTCAAGACGGTCGAGGAGGCCATCGGCCTGCGCAACCACGTCCTCGAACAGATGGACATCGCCTCCTCCACCCGCGATCCCGAAGTCCGTGACGCCGCCCTGACCTTCGTCTTCGTGGGCGGGGGCTACGCGGGCGTCGAGGCGCTCGGCGAGCTGGAGGACATGGCGCGCTATGCCTCCCGCTACTACCACAACATTGAGCCCGAAGATCTGAAATTCATTCTTGTGGAGGCGAGCGGGCGCATCCTCCCCGAAGTCGGCGAGGAAATGGGGCAGTACGCGATCCGCGAGCTGCGCGGCCGCAATATCGACGTCCGTCTCGAAACGCGCCTCGACTCCTGCGAAAACCGCGTGGCCGTGCTGAGCGACGGCGCGCGCTTCCCGACCCGCACCCTCGTATGGACCGCCGGGGTCAAACCGCATCCCCTCCTCGCCGCCACCGACCTGCCCCTCGACGAACGCGGCCGGCTCAAGTGCACCGCCGCACTGCAGGTCGACGGCGTCGGACACGCCTGGGCGGCCGGGGACGCCGCCGCCGTCCCGGACCTCACGGCCGCCGCGTCCGGCACGCTCTGCGCCCCCAACGCCCAGCACGCCGTGCGCCAGGCCAGGGTCCTCGCCGGGAACGTCCTCGCCGCGCTGCGCGGCAGCAGCCTCCAGGACTACCGGCACAAGTACGTCGGCTCAGTGGCCTCGCTCGGCCTCCACAAGGGCGTCGCCTACCTCTACGGCAAGAGGCTCAAGGGCTATCCCGCCTGGTTCATGCACCGCGCCTACCACCTGAGCCGGGTGCCCACCTTCAACCGGAAGGCGCGCGTCCTGGCCGAGTGGACGCTTGCCGGCCTGTTCAAACGCGAGATCGTCTCCCTCGGCTCGCTGGAGAACCCGCGGGCCGAATTCGAACTCGCAGCAGGCACAGGACGCCACCCGGAAGCCAGTTGAAGCAGGTCGCAGGGGTGAACCGGACTCCGTCACCCCTGCATCGGACACGGCGTCTGACGGATGTCAGTCCGGTCGGCCACACTGGTCGTGTGACCATGAGTGGGCCGGTATCTGCGAAGAGTAACAATCATGAGGATTCGGACGTTTGCTGCATTCCCTCGGGGGCGGGCCCCCGCACCGCCAACCGCGTCCCCCCACCGGGCGCGCCGCTCAGCCACCCCACACCGCCGAGCTGATCCGGAACGACTCCGCGAGGTAATCCTCAGTGAACTTCACCCGCTGGAGCGCCCGGCTCCCCGGCACGCAGCGCCGAGCAGCGGCGCGCGCCGGCCGCAGCACGCCCCCACCACCTCAGCCCGCAACCGCGGCCGCCGCCGGCGCCGCCTCCGGGACCCCTTCCGGGACAGCCTCCGGCATCGGCCCCGGAGCCGTGCCCGCCGCGCGCGCCGAGAGCCCCCCGCTCGCTGACGCCGAGCCGGTCCCCGTCCCCAGCCTCGACGGGCTCTCCGTCCACGACGTCCTCGGCAAGGTCCCGGCCCTCGCCGCCGTCGTCTACGGACCCGATCACCGCATCGCGTACGTCAACGACGCCTACGCCGCCCTCTTCGGCCCCCGCCCGCCCGGCGCCCCCGCCCGCACCGCCCTGCCCGAGCTCGAAGCGCTCGGCCTGCTCCCCCTCATGGACCAGGTCCTGCGCAGCGGCAAGCCCCGCACGGTCAAATCCCGACGCGTGACCGTCCCCGCAGCCACGGAACGCTCCGCCACGACCGCACCGGCACCGGCCCCGGCCGCAGTCACGGCCGCCACCCTCGCCCCAGCCGACGCGGGCCACGTGCGCCACGGCTACTACACCTTCACCTGCTCCCCGATCGACGTAGGGGAAGCAACGGGCGCCCAGCGCGGCGTCCTCGTCTTCGCCGCCGACGTCACCGATCAGGTCGAAGCGGCCGAGCGCCTGCGCGCCAGCGAGCGCCGCCAGCGCGAAGCCGCCGTGACCCTCCAGCGCAGCCTGCTCCCCCAAGAGCTCGAACAACCCGACGACCTCCGCGTCGCCGCCACCTACCAGCCCGGCGGCAAGGACACCGCCGTCGGCGGCGACTGGTACGACGTCATCACCCTCGGCGCCGGCCGCACCGCGCTCGTCATCGGCGACGTCATGGGCCGCGGCGTGCGCGCGGCAGCCGTCATGGGCCAGCTGCGGACGGCCGTACGGGCCTACGCCCGCCTCGACCTGCCGCCCCACGAGGTCCTGCAGCTCCTCGACGGCCTCGCCGCAGAAATCGACGCCACCCAGATCGCCACCTGTGTCTATGCCGTCCACGACCCCAACGAGGGCCGCCTCGTCTACGCCTCGGCCGGCCACCTGCCGATCCTCGTCCGCGACCCCGACGGCACCGTCCGCCGCGCCGCCGAGCCCACCGGCCCCCCGCTCGGCACGGGCGGCTGGCTGCACACCTCCGGCACCATGCCCCTCGGCCCCGGCTCCAGCGCCGTCCTCTACACGGACGGCCTCGTCGAGCGGCGCGACGAGGACATCGACGAAGGCGTCGCCGCCCTGGAGCGGGCCTTCGCCGGCGCGACCGGCTCGCCGCAGGTCATGTGCGACCGCCTCATCCGCGCCCTCGGCGTGACCCAGGAGCACGACGACGACGTCGCCCTCCTCGTCCTCCAGCACCCCGCCCGCACCGGACACGACGCCGAGCTCTTCCACAACGCCGCGCTGGAGCTCCTCGGCGGAGTGGAGGCCGCCCCCCGCGCCCGCGCCTTCGCCTCCGGCGTCCTCGCCAGCTGGCGCTTCCCCACCGACCTCCGTGACCTGGGCGTCCTCGCCACGAGCGAGCTCGTGGCCAACTCGCTCCAGCACGGCACACCCCCCATGCGCCTGCGCCTGCGCCGCACCGACCGGCGCCTGATCATCGAGGTCACCGACGGGGACGACCACCTTCCGCGCCGCCGCCGCGCCGAACCCGCCGACGAGGCCGGCCGCGGCATCTCGATCATCGCCACCATCGCCTCCTCCTGGGGCTCACGCCGCACACCGGGCGGCGGCAAGGCGGTGTGGTGCGAGTTCGCCCTGCCGGCAGGCCATGCATAGGGGCACACATGACAAAGGACCCGGACACGGAAGCGCACGGCTTCCGGCCCGGGCCCTCGCCCGTCCCCTTATCTACGTCCCTTTATCTACGTCCTCTACCTACGTCCTCTTATCCACGTCCCGGTCATCTCCGTCCCACCGGTCCCCGTAGACCCTCGCTGCCCGGCTCAGGCCGCTACGGGCACGCGCTCGCCGGCGTCCTCGGCGACAGTGGCCGCCTTGGGGGCCGCCGCCGTACGGCGCGCGTGGGCGACGAGCGGATTGTCCTGCGCCGGGGTGAGCCGGCGGCCCAGCCGCAGCGCCAGCGCGGAAATGCCGAGCGAGCAGACGATCAGCAGGACGATGTACGCGACGTACATCCCCGCGCCCGCCATCATGCCGCCCGCCGCCGGGCCCACGGCCAGCGCCAGCTGCTTCACCAGGGCGAAGGCCGAGTTGTACTGACCCACGAGCCGCGCCGGGGCCAGGTCCGCCACCAGCGGGGCCATCGTCGGCGACAGCATCGACTCACCGATACCGAAGAGCGCATAGGTGGAGATCAGCAGCGCAGTCGCCACGCCGTGCGCCCCCGGCACAAGACCGGACACCCCGGCAGCGACCCACGCGACCGTCCATATGAGGCCGACCAGCGCAATCACCCGGCTCCGGCGACGCCGCTCAACGAGCTTCAGCACGACGAACTGGGCGAGAACGATCGCCGCGGTGTTCGCCGCCAGGGCGATGCCGAGCATCGCGGGCGAAATCCCGGTGACCTCCACGGCGAACGCGGCCAGACCCGACTCGAACTGTCCGTAGCAGGCGAAGAACATCACGAAGCCCAGCACACACAGCTGCACCATGGCCCGGTCACTGAGCAGCGTGCGCCAGCCACGCGCAGCCGCGGGGTCCGTCGGCACCGCGTCCTCGACCTTCGGCGCCCGCGGCAGCCGGACGGTCGCCACCGTCGCGCCCAGCACCAGGAACATCACCGACTCGATCGCGAAGAGCCGCACGAAGCTGGACGGGTCCGAGGTGTCCACCAGCTGGCCGCCGAGCAGACCGCCGACACCCAGCCCGAGGTTGTTGAGGAAGAACTGCATCGCGAACGCGCGCGACCGGGTGGCCGGCGTCGAGCACCACACGATCATCGTCGCGAGGGACGGCTGGATGACCGCTATACCCGCACCCATGGCCGCAGCCGCGGTCACGACGAGCGACTGGCTGTCCGCCAGCCCCAGCCCCATCGAACCGACGGCGGCCGAGACCGTACCGGCGATGGCAACAGGCAGCGGACCCCGCCGGTCGATGAACCGGCCGGTGAAGGGCAGCACGACGAGCGCGGCCACGGCAAACGTCGCCAGCACGATCCCCGCCGTGCTCGCGCCGAGATCCCGCACCTGAGACACATAGATGAACAGGAACGGAACCGTGAAGCCGCTGCCGAACGCGCTCAACGCGTTGCCCAACTGGATCCGGCGCAGTGCTGCGCCCATCGCGGTGGTCACACTCACCCCTCAACCTTGAAGACTTCAACCCTAAACTTCGAAGCTAAACAGTACATGACGAAGGGCTTTAGGGCGAATCTTTTTCTGTCATACTGCCGCTCATGGCTGACACCCCCGAGCCGGCCGAGCCGAGCCTCGACGAACAGATCGCCGCCTACCAGCGCGAGTTCCAGGGCCTGGATCCCCAGGTCGAACGCGTGGTCTCGGCGCTCAGCCGCCTCAACCGGCGCATGCACGTCGCCTACGGGCGCCAGACCGCCGAGCTCGGCATCAGCAACGGCGAATGGGAGGTCCTCAAGGCCCTCGTCCTCGCCGGCGCCCCCTATCGCCTGGGCCCCGGCGACCTCGCCAAGCGCCTCGGCCTCACCCCCGCCGCCATGACCCACCGCATCGACCGCATGGTCGCCGAGGGCCTCGTCACCCGTGAGCGCGACGAGAACAACCGGGTGCGCGTCATCGTCGGCGTCACGGAGGAGGGGCGAGCGAAGTGGTTGGAGGGGCTGCGCATGGCCACGGTCTTCGAGGAGGACCTCCTCCAGGACCTCTCCAGTGAGGAGCGCGGACAGCTCGGAGCGATGCTGACCAGGCTGCTCCGTCGTGTGGAAGAGGCCCAGCCGGATGCCGGCGGGCGATTGAACGACCTCGACTGAACGATCTCGACTGAACGGCCCTACGGAAGCCCGCCGGAGGCGAGTTGACACGGGTCTGGCCGATGCGTAGTGTTCTCCGAGTTGTCACGGCGCCGCAAGGCTTCCGGGACAGCCATTCGAGCCGCACCGGCGGCACATCACCACTGCACGGCCCCTGAACGGGATGTATTTCGGCATGCCGAAATACGGAACGGGATGGCCTGGGACTTCGATTAGGAGTCGCCGGGGAAATCCGCTAAAGTAGTGATCACGCCGGAAGGCGCGAAACAAAACCCCGCTCCAACAGGGGGCCGGAAACGGAATCCGAACCGGAAACGGAACGGAAAACGGATCTGGTAAGGTTGGAAACAACGAAGGGAAGCGCCCGGAGGAAAGCCCGAGAGGGTGAGTACAAAGGAAGCGTCCGTTCCTTGAGAACTCAACAGCGTGCCAAAAGTCAACGCCAGATATGTTGACACCCCGTCCATCTCGATGGATGAGGTTCCTTTAAAAGTCCTGCCGGGTCCGTTTGGATCGGGTGGGCACACACAGCGAGGACGCTGTGAACGACCGGGCCTATTCCGCCTGGTTGTTCCGCTCAACGCGAGTGTATGACCC
>NZ_BMVB01000003.1:0-216697 GCF_014650495.1 Streptomyces cinnamoneus
AATCCACACCGAGCCAGAAGGCCCTCACCCAGTTCAAGCACCCAGCACGCGTGTCACCAACGTCCCGGGACAACACACCTAGATCGTCTTGACGGTGGTCTTGCCGGCCTTGCGGCCCTTCGCCCTGGCCGCGCCGCGCAGGCTTTTGCCGTCCACCGACACTCCGCGCAGGTCAGCGCCACCGCTCGGTTGCGGGCGGCGGTCGGCGAGCCAGCGGCCGACCGCCCGGTCCAGCGCGTCTGCGTCGAGGCGGGCCAGCAGTCGGCGCACGGCGGACTCGGAGGGCGCCAGACGCCGCGGCAGCAGCGGATCGGGCCGGACGCCGAGCTGTTCCAGCACATGGAACGGGGCGCCGGCGATCCACTCACCGACCGCCGCAAGCGAGGTCGCCCTTGCCAGCACCGGGCACGCTGTCAGCGCGAGCGCGACGCCAGCGCATGCCGCACGCTGCGCGGATCGCGCGGGTCGGGCACCTCCGCGAGCCGTTCCAGTAGCCCCGGAACCTCCTGGAGGCCGGGATCGGGCTGCCGGTGGAGCTGGGCAAAGGCGGACGGGATCAGCGATGGTGCGTCGGCAGGCACGGTCTTCCAGTCGGATCACGGGGCGTCGAGAACTCCATGATCTTGGAAGCCGTGCCTGCTTCCGCTCCCGTAGCCACCTGCCCGATAAACCGTCATGAACCGGACGCCACAGGAAACGTCGAAGCCCTGCCCCGCCAACGGGCAAGATCACGATCTGCAGCGGGAGTACTACGAAGCGAAGCCGACTCCCCGTTCGGCGAATATCCTCATCGCCTCACCCAGGAATTCCACCATCCTGGGATGGTAGGAGTTGTGAAACTCCCTCATGGCATCGTCTTCCGCATAGAAGAGTGCCATCCCGACGTACGCTTTCCTGCTGGGGGCGTAAAATCGGCAGGCTATGCCGAAATGCCGGCCGACGAGCTCCTGGATGTGGGGATCCCCGGGCAGGGAGCCGTCCAGGCAGGCCGCGATCTCCCGGTACAGCACGTCCCAGTCCTGGTGGACCTGAGACCTGTCAACGTGCTCCCAGTTGTTGGTCTCGGCAAGGCTCTTCGCCTGCTCTTCGGCCAACGACCGACGACACTCTTCCTCGTACTGATTTCCCATGGCGCCAATTCTCTTGTCCGGCTGTTGATCCAGGCGGAACAGTGACACAGGCCCACCGGATCGGCAAGCTATTTATTTGAGCGGCTCAGTCGATTCGTCAAGGGCAGCCAGAAGGTCTCCCCATGCAGCTCAAGTCGCTTCCCTGGCGGGACATCCCGCTCCTGGGTCGGACGACGGAGACCGGCCACGGCGCTGCGAGATCCGCCGGATCAAGGTCGCCACCGTGAGCAACCTGCTGTTCCCCGGCGCCCGCCAGGGCATCCAGATCAAGCGCCGCCGCACCGACCGCAAGACCGGAAAGGCCACCATCAAGACCGTCTACGCGGTCACGAGTCTCACCACCCACCAGGCCCCCCGGCCCAGCTTACGAAGCTGGTCCGCAGCCGCTGGAGCATCGAGTCCCTGCATCACGTCCGCGACACCACCTTCGTTGAGGACGCATCCCAACCGCGGACCGGCAACGCGCCACGCGCGATGACCGCCTGGCGGAACCTCGCCATCGGCGCCCTGCGGCTGAACGGCGTCACCAACATCGCCACCGCCCTCCGCCGCAACGCCCGTGATCCACGACCGCCCCCTGGCCCTCCTCGGCCTCGCGTGATCACAAAACGGACATCAGGTGACTACGCCGAAGCCCTGCCCCGTGCCCGCGGCGGTGTTCCGGGGCGAGCGCCAGATCGACCAGCGTCCGCACCGGCCCGTCCGTGCACAACAGCGCATCGCATAACTCGAACAGCACGTCGCTTCACGAGGTCAGAAACACGTACAACTCCGACCGGAAGCATGACACTTCCGCGAACGCATCCCGCGGGACGCCCTGATACCCCAAACTCACGACCACGGCCTTCGTATTGGTTTCTCTGCCTCTGTGACGGAGCACAGGATCAGACGAAGTCCGCCCTCACGTCCGCTGAACTGCGAAAACACTGACCGAGTCCGAGCCGTGTTCGACACCGGGCCTTAAATGTCAAGCTCAGGGAACTGCTACCCCGAGCACTGCACCCGGGCCAAAACCTCTGAAGCCGCCGAGAATCCTGAACACCCTGCGGTGTACGCCGGCCCCGCACACAATCAATAGCGCAGCCAAGCAGTGTCTCCGTCGATACGGACGATGCAGTCCTTGAACAGCCGCAGCCGCATCGGCTGGCCATCGTTGTCAGAGACCAGCGTCACCCGAGGTCCATGATGGGTTTGACGACTTGCATGGTTCGGGCGCCGTCGGGGTCCGGGCCGCGCGGGCCCGCCCAGCTTTCGAACTGACCGCAGACCGCTTCCCACCCGGAGCCAGGGACGGAGTGGCAGAGGAACGATGGTTGATCGACCGCGTACTCCCGAAGTGCGCCGACCCGGGTGTCGCCCTGCATGAGCCACCAGGTCTCTTGCACCGCTGCCGCCTCAGCCACAGAACTATCTTCGCCCAGCACGGCACCAGCCCCCCACCGCAGTGCCCGCAGCCAGCGCACCGCCTCGCCCGCCTCCGGGCCAGGAGCCCCAGTACGGACCACACGTCATAGGTGCACCAGCTACGCCCCCTGGTCCGCCGCCACTGAGGGGGAACAGTCGCAGCCCGGTGCCAGTCTGCCCGGCGAGCCAGGAGCGGAACTCCATCCACAGCGTCCAGTCGCGAGCGCAGGAGACCTTCGTCTTGCGCGGGCGCACGGCCGCGATGTGCTCGTCGACGCCCTGCCGAGGACGGCGAGCACGGCGGCCGGCGTCGAAACGTACGCCGCCACTGGCTGGTGGGCTGTCCAGGAGTTCAGCGTCGACGGCATCGGTGAGCGCGACCTCGTTGCTCATGGTGCTTCCCCGGCCCCCTCACCCCGTACCCCCAATCCCTGCGGCGACACCTGGTCGGTGGCGCAGTCGAGAAGGCGGCCGGCCTGGTCGTGGAGTACGGCAACCGGGCCCGTGAGGCCGATTGACGGCAGTTCGTTGAACTCGGCGGCATGGAGGGGATGACGGCAGGCCACGTCGGCCGGAGAGCGGTGGTGCGCCCGTTCCGGAGCTCCCCCGGGGTGTCGGCGCCCACCTCGGTAACTCGACGGAAGTTTCCGCACGTTGCGCGAACCCATCGCGGGTAACAGTGTTACCTGTGGGCTACAGTGTTACCCATGAGTACGCTCTACCGGAACGCCCTGCGCAGCGGCCAGGAGGCAGCGCGCGCCGCTGTCCTCGACTGCGCCATAGGACTGCTGGTCGAGGAGGGGATCGCCGCGCTGACGATACGGCGGATCGCCACCGAGATCGGTACCTCGACCAAGGTCCTCTACACCATGTTCGGCGGGAAGGACGGTCTCGCCGATGCCCTGTACCGGGAGGGGTTCGCGCGGCTGCGCCGGGCGCAGCAGCACGTCCCGTGCGCAACAGATCCATTGGCCCACCTCACCAGACTCGGCACCGCCTACCGGGAGCACGCGCTGGCCGAGCCTGCCTACTACCGGGTCATGTTCGAGCAGGTCATCCCCGGCTACCGCCCGAGCGCCGACTCCCTGGCCGTGGCGGCCTCAGCCTTCGACGCCTCCACCGAGGCGGTCGCCGCCTGCATCGAGGCCGGCGTCTTCCGGTCCGGCGACGCTCACGAGATTTCAAAGCTCTTCTGGGCCGCCGCACACGGAGCCGTGAGCCTCGAAATCGCCGGCCACTTCCCGCCGGACACCGCCGCCCGCCGCTACGAAGCGCTGATGACCGCCGTGGCCCAGGCATTCCTGGCCCAGCCGGAACCCACCACGAACCAAGGACGGACCGCATGACGACGTCGACGACGCCAAGGATCACCAACCGTTACCTGTCGGGGAACTTCGCACCCGTCACCGAGGAGATCACCGCCTACGACCTGCCCGTCACCGGCCGGATACCGGCCCACCTCAGCGGCCGCTACCTGCGCACCGGCCCCAACCCGCTGGGTGTCGAGGATGCCGCCGCGCACATCTGGACCCTCGGCGAGGGCATGGTGCACGGCGTGCGCATCCGCGACGGGCGCGCGGAGTGGTACCGCAACCGTTGGGTCCGCTCCGCCTCCGTCGCCGACCGCCTCGGTGAACCGCGCCGCGGCACCGTCGTTGACGAGCGGATGGACTTCGCCCCGAACGTCCAGGTGGCGGGGCTGGACGGGCGTACGTTCGCCCTCATCGAGGGAGGGCTGAAGCCTTACGAACTCACCTACGAGCTGGACACGGTCGGCCCGTGTGACCTCGGTGCGACGTCCGAGGGCTACAACGCCAACGCTCACTCCCTCTTCGACCCGCATACCCGCGAGCTGCACTCGCTCGCCTTCCGCTACGGCTCCGAGCACGTCCAGCACATCGTGATGGACGCCACCGGGACCGTGCTGCGCGCCACCACCGTTCCGGCACCCGGCAACCCGTACATGCACGACTTCGCATTGACGGCGCATCACGTCGTCCTGTTCGACGCCCCTGTGGTCTTCAGCGCGGCTCACCTTGCCACCGGGGTGCCCTTCGTCTGGGACGACTGCCACCCGGCCCGGGTCGGCGTGATGCCGCGAGAGGGCGGTGATGTGCGCTGGTTCGACGTCTCGCCGAGCCTGGTCGGCCACACCCTCAACGCCTACGAGAACGGCACGAAGGTCGTCGTCGACCTCGTCCGCCACCCCGAGGGCTTCAACATCCGGGACTTCGGCACCAGCCGCCCCACACTCGACCGGTGGACCATCGACCTCGCGACCGGAACCGTCCGGGAGGAGCGACTGGACGACCGAACCCAAGAGTTCCCCCGCCTCAACGCCCGCTTCGCCGGGAGGCCATACCGGTACGGCTACGCCGCCGCCGTCGAGCTCTACGCACCGCCCGCCGGTCTCAAGGACCGGCGGCCTGACGAGGGCTTCAGCAATGCGCTGCTCAAGCACGACCTGGTGCGCGGTACCACGGAGGCGCACGAGTTCGGACGCCACGCAGCGGTCGGCGAAGGCGTGTTCGTCCCTGCCGAGACGCCCACGGCGGAGGACGACGGGTACGTCATGGCCTACGTGCACAACCCGGAGCGCGGCGCCGCAGACTTGGCGATCCTCTCTTCCCAGGACTTCACGGGCCGACCGATCGCCCGCATCCACCTGCCCACCCGAGTCCCGCTCGGCCTCCACGGTAACTGGGTCCCGGACGGTCAGCCCATGGGGTAGCCGGCCGGCATGGACGAGGGCGTATGACGCCGCTTGACGGCCCATCATGACCAGCCGTCAGCCTCCGCATACCGCCGGGTTTGGCGAACTAGCGTTGACTGGGCGTTTGCTCCTGCTTCAGGGCGATATATGGCGGTTTTCCAGTAGTGGCGTTCAGGTACTGGTGGGGCAGGTGAGTCGTTCAGCCTGTGATGTGACAGGAGGCCACCAAACGCCCGCTTGTTGTGCGGCTCTTCGTTCAGGGGTGTTCGAGGACGAGGACTGCCCGCGTCGACGGGACGAGGGCTTCGAAGACGTGCGGGACGTCCGCCGGGTAGGCGACGTAGTCGCCGGGCCCCAGTTCGACGGGCTCCCCCGTAACGCCGACCAGAGCCCGGCCGCTGGCGAGCAGGACGTGCTCGACGACTCCGGGCATGTGCGGGTCGGAGGCCCGCACCATGCCCGGCTCGGCGTCGATGCGGTAGACGTCTCGGCGGGCACCAGATGGGCTGGCGGCCAGCAAGGTGGCGCGATAGTCCGACTCCGCCGCGGCGACCGCGGCTCCCTCGCCCGCCCTGACGACTCGGATGTGCGGGCGAGGCGGGTCCAGCAGCCGGGAAAACGGGATGTCCAAAGCCACGCACAGGGCCCACAGGGTCTCCAGGCTGGGGTTGCCCTTTCCCGCCTCCAGGTGCGAGAGCGTCGACTTGGAGATGCCGGCCCTGCGAGCCACCTCGCTCAGCGAGAGCCCCGAGCGTGACCGCTCTCGTCGCAGGCCGGCTGCGATCGACTCCATGGGGACCTTTGCGGGGGTCTGCGGTTCCGGGACCATCGTTCGCTCCAGCAGTCATGCGTTCTGTTTGACGAACGCGACGATTTCCGTTCATCATACTGAACGTGCATTCGATATGGAGAACGTTGGACCGCGCGCTCTTACGGGACATCACCCTTGTGGGTCTCGCCGTTGGGGTCATCGGCCTCTCGTACGGTGCGATCGCTGTGGCGTCGGGCTTCCCTCTGTGGTTTCCCGTGGTGCTCGGTCTGACCGTCCTCGCCGCTTCGTCAGAGTTCCTGTTCATCGGCATCGTGGCGGCCGGTGGCAGTCCGGTGGCCGCCGTGCTCGCCGGGCTACTGGTCAACGCCCGCCACTTGCCGTTCGGGCTGGCCCTGCCCGATGTCCTCGGTCACGGCTGGCGCCGCTTGCTCGGCACCCACCTGATGAACGACGAGACCGTGGTCTTCGCCCTCGCCCAAGAGGACCCGGAACGCAAGAAGGCCGCCTACTGGGCCTGCGGCCTGGGCATTCTGGTGTGCTGGCCGTTGGGAGCCCTGACCGGCGGCGCCATCGGCACAGTCATCGACGACACCGACGACCTCGGCTTGGACGCGATGTTCCCGGCCATCCTGCTGGCCCTCATCGTCCCTGCCTTCACAGACCGGGAGAAGCGCCGGGCCGGCCTCGCAGGCGCCGCCGTTGCGCTGGCCGCCACCCCGTTTCTGCCCGCCGGCCTCCCGGTACTGCTCGCCCTCACCGGGCTGTCTCTCACTGCTGCCAGGGAGAAGGACCACCCATGAACGACCCTGTCGCCCTTATCGCTGCGATGCTGGTGCTCGCCGGAGGCACCTTCGCCTCCCGGCTCGCCGGCCCCTACCTACGCAGCAGAATCACCTTCCCGCCACGCGCAGAGAAGCTCATGGAGATCTCCACCGTCGTCCTGCTGGCCTCACTGGTCGCCACGACAGCGCTGACCGAAGGCCACGGGCCGGCCGGAGTCGCCCGACCGGTCGGCGTTCTGGCGGCCGGACTGCTCGCCTGGCGCAAGGCCCCGTTCCTCGTAGTGGTTCTGGCAGCCGCCGCGGTGACCGCCGTACTGCGCCTGCTCGGCATCCCATGACTCACGGACCGCCGCGCAGGTCCCCCGCTGTCTGTCAGCCGCGCCGCTGCCGCCCGCGGCCACAATCCGTCGGCCGTCTCCCAGCAGATCCCCAAGCTCGAACGGGAGACCCACACCACGCTGCCGGAGCGGAGCACGCCCGCGGAGTCGCACGGACCGGTGCTGCCGGACACCTGCTCGCGGCCGCACAGCACTTGCCGGCCGATCCGGCGAAGCGACGGGGCATGGCACGGTCAGTAGTACTGGACCAGGCAGAATTCGTGCCCCTCGGGATCGGCCATCACGACGACAACGCCCTCGTCGTAGTCGTGACGTTCGCCGGTGAACCGGCTGGCTAGGGTACGGACTTGGGCTATTCCCACCTCGATGTCGTCGACTGCGACATCGAGGTGCAGGCGTACTTTGCCGTGCTTCGGCTCGGTCACCGGCTGGAAGACGAGTCAGGGCTGCGGGTCGTCGCGATGACCGAGGTAGACCCAGCCGGGCTCGGACGGGCCCTGAGGGCGGTCCAGTAGCACGCTCCAAAAGCCTGCCACCCGTTCCACGTCGACGCAGTCAATCGTCACCCCGGCCCAGCGGTTCACCATGTCGTCAGCACTCCTCTTGTCACCTCCCGGATCGACGGATCGAGCTCCGCCAGCCCGGCATCCTACGGAGCCACGAGCCCGCTCCTCGGCCGGCACCGAGGCCGGCGCGGCAGCACGGCACGACAATTTGCGGGGGGGGGGGACGCTCGTCGCGCTTCCGTGGCAGCTCGCAGTCGGTGCGCGCACAAAGGGGAGTTCCAACAGGAACCGCCTAGCGGTGCGGCTCGGCACGAGGTTGTCGCCTGCGAGCCGGACGACCACGGGCTGGGACGCTCCCGCGGCAATCTTGCCACCAAGCTGCACCTGGTCGTCGAACAGAGGCAGAAGCCCCTGCCCATCGTGATCACGGCCGGGCAGCGCGGGGATTATCCACAGTTCGAGGTCGCATTGGGCCGCATCCGGTGCCCCGACTGAGGTGCGGCAGGCCCCGCGTGCGCCCGCGACAGGGGCGGGCGGACAAGGCGTACGCGTCCCGCAAAAACCGCGCCTACCCGCGGCGTCGCGGTATCCGCTGCACCATTCCGGACAAGGCCGATCAGGTCCGGGAGCAAGAAGTGCGGGCCCAGCGGTGACCGGCCACCGAAGTACGACCCAGAAGGCTACAAGGCCCGGCACGCGGTCGAGTGCGGCATCAATCGCCTCAAGAGACATCGCCGGCCACCAGGTACGACAAACTCGCGGTCCGCTACGAGGCCACCACCGTCATCGTTGCCGCCATCATCGAGTGGCTGTGACGTACTGGCCCGACGACAACTCGAACACCCGTACCCGTCGACCGCAGGTGGGATTGACGGTCTCGCGGACCGGACGCATCCCCAGTTTGGCCGTGATCCGTTCGGAGGCGTCGTTGCCCACTTGAGCGATGCTGACGATCCGCTCCAACCCTCGCTCTTCGAACCCGAACCGCACAGCGGCCGCAGCGGCCTCGGTGGCCAAGCCCTGCCCCCAGTGGGAACGTCCCAGCCGCCAGCCGACCTCAACCGCCGGCAGTACCTCCGGCAAGAAGTCGGGCACCGAAAGACCGGTGAACCCGGCCAGCTCGCCAGTGGACCGGATCTCCACAGCGAACAGGCCGAAGCCCTGTGACTCCCACTCGCTCTCCCATGCCTGGACCCTGCCGCGAGTCTGCTGTTCGTCACAGACGCTGCCGTCACGGATCCACCGCATGACCTCGGGGTCGGCATTGACGGCAGCCATGGGCGCAACGTCTTCCTCGCGCCAGCGACGCAGGATCAAACGGGGAGTCTCAAGCGTGACCACCCGATCAGTCTGGGTCACAGGTGGGCTCTCCGCCATCCTCACCGGGCGCTTTCGATACACGCCGTGGGTGTGTTGTTCCGGGACGTTGGTGACACGCGTGCTGGGTGCACGAACTGGGTGAGGGCCTTCTGACACAGGACCGCGTCCGTGGTAGAGGGACCTCGTGCTGCGGCTGCGGCGCGAGCACCGGATCGGCCCCCTGCGTCTGGCAGCCCGTGCAGGCAACGCCCCCTCGACCGCCCACCGGATCCCTGCCCGGCACGGCCTGCCGTCCCTGGCCGCGCCGGACGGGGCCACCGGAGAAGCCGTCCGCCGCTACGAAGGCTGCCCGGCCGGGGGAGCTGGTCCATATCGACGTCAAGAAACTCGACCGGATCCCCGATGGCGGCGGTCACAAGAGCGTCGGCCGGGCCGCAGGCCGGCGCAACCGCACCGGTGCCGGTGACGCCTACCTCCACACCGCTCTCGACGACCACCCGACACCCGACTCGTCGCCGTCGGCCGGCCGGTTACCGGCAACCGCAACGGCTGCACGGCGTGGGAGATGTCCGGTGCGAAGGCCACCGTCGGCCGGACCACGGTCATCGCGGACGGCGGCTATCGGGGCACCGGCCTGGTCATCCCGCACGCCGCGAACGCGACCGGACCGAGCTGCCTGCTTGGAAGGAGGAGCCCCCCCCCACCGCAAGGTCCGGCCCGCGTCGAGCGCGTCTTCGCATGGTCCAAGGGAGACGGCTCCCACCTCGCCGTCCCGGAGGAGGCTCAGTCGAGACAGAACTCGTTGCCCTCGATGTCCTGCATCACGATGCACGACTCATTGTGTTCATCGGCAAGCAGCAGTCGCACGCGTACCGCGCCGAGTGCGACCAGCCGTGCGCATTCAGCTTCGAGCGTCGCGAGGCGCTCTTCACCCACGAGTCCGGTGCCGACTCGCACGTCAAGATGCAGCCGATTCTTGACGACCTTGCCTTCAGGGACACGCTGGAAGTACAGCCGCGGGCCCACGCCTGAGGGATCACTGCAGGCGAACGCCGAACCCTGCCGCTCGGACGGCAGGGAGCGGTCGAAATCGCCCCAAGTAGCAAACCCCTCCGGTGGCGGCGGTACGACGTACCCCAAGACCTCACACCAAAAACGAGCGACGCGCTCAGGTTCTGCACAGTCGAAGGTGACTTGGAACCGCTTGATCGATGACATCGGCGCACCATACCAGGGGACCTCTGTGGCTCATCTCCCGGTGCGCATCAGCATATTGACGGCATGTGTCCCAGCCATCCTCGGGTTCGGGCCCGCCTACGAGGGACTGCACGGCATCGACGATGCGTGCCCGCCTCGCCGAGTTGCCGCAGATCTACGCCGTCTACCACCGGGTGGTCCTCGGCCTCCTCCATGTCGGCTGACAGCTTCCAGCCCGCTTCGACAAACGACGTGTCCTTCGGAGTAGTTCGACTTGTCCGCGTCGTCCTTCGCACCGGTTGACCTGGAGGTGGTGCGGTGGCGCTGTCTCCATCTCCAGTCTTCGGCGCCAGGTCTCATGGCAGATGCTCGGCGCCCGCTCAGAGTGCGTTGCGCCAGGCCGAGGTCACCGCGGTACCGATGCGTCTCCCCCACGCGATGAGGGCCGCGCTCGGTTCCCACAGGGCGTCAAGGGCCAGCGCACGATCGAACGACGCGGGAACCACTGGTCGACGAAGCCGAGGCTGAGCAGGGCCCAGACCTGGGCGGGCAGGGTGAAGTAGGGGACGAGGACGGCAGACAGTTGCCAGGTGGTGGTGTGGTCGCCGGTAGAGGCCGCCAGCTGGATGACGGCGATCAGATTCGCCTGTTCGGTCTCACACCACGCGAGGCCGGAGCACCGGTCCTGGAAGGACAGCGGCGGGCAACCGGCCGACAGCGGCGCCAAGGGGAACGAGGGGCTTTCGCGGTTCATGGCCTGGTCGGCGGCGTTGGCCGTGTGCAGGTACCAGCTGCGCAGTCGGCGCAACGCCTTTGTGCGCGTGCTCTCGGGCTCGTGATGACAGGGCCTCGTCAGCGTGGCCGATGCGTCGCTCCAGCTGACGGTAGGACAGCCCTGACCACGCTTTCAGGCGGCGGAGTCGGGCGACGAACGCAGCAAGGCATCCCTCCGCGTTCGTGAACGTTCACGAACAAGCCCCACTATTGCCGTCGCATGTGAGCGCAGACAAGGTATGTGACACAGTCGCTCACGCTCTCGACGTGGATTACCAGCGCGTTGATCCGCGGGGTCCTTTTAACCGGGAGCAGAGTGTGAACGGCTCCGCAGAAACGAGAGAAGGCGCTCCGTTTCACGCGTGCGGCAACGCCAGGAGAATGGAACATCGAATCCCGGAAGGAAGCGGCAGAGGATGCCTCTTGATTTGCGATACGTGGAATTCTGCGTGCCGGGGAAGGACTTCTACGACGCGCCGGACGAGAGTGGCCAGCCCGGCTTCCCGCTTCTCAACGCCCTGCCGCCGGCCGCCTGGGAGCAGCAGGCTTCCAAGCCTTGGGTCTACCTCCGCCCCAAGGGTTCGACACTTCCGCAGCAAGGTTGGAAAGTGCACGTTTCCGCCCACCCGGGGAACGCCGAAAAGATCCTCGATCTGGTGTGGGAGTACTGCCGCGCCCACGAGCTGTCCTTCAAGTTCCTCCGCAGCATGGAATCCCTGAGAAAAGCGAACGCGAAGTACGCGGACCGCGGCTCCAGCGGAAAGTTCATCACCATCTACCCTCGCGACACCGGACAGTTGCACCGCACACTGCTCGAACTCGATCAGCTGCTCTCCGGACAGGGCGGTCCTCATATCCTCAGTGACCTTCGCTGGCGGTCGGGCCCTCTCTACGTCCGGTACGGGGCGTTCACCCCCCGGTTCTGCCGGGACGAGAAGGGGGAGAAGGTGCCCGCGCTGGAGAACGAGCGAGGGCAGCTCGTACCTGATGTGCGCAGGCCGGTGTTTCAGCTACCGCCTTGGGTCCAGGTGCCGCACTTCCTCCAGGAACAGGTGGAGAGCAACCGCGCCAGCGACATCAGTTTTCCCTACCGCCCCTCTCATGCGCTGCACTTCTCGAACGGTGGCGGTGTGTACGCCGCTGAGGCCCTGGACAGCGGTACCGCCGTGGTGCTGAAGGAAGCCCGTCCCTTCGCCGGCCTGGACAGCGCCGACCAGGACGCTGTGACGCGGTTGCGCCATGAGGCCAAGGTTCTCACCAGGCTTGCAGGCATACCGGGCGTGCCCGAGTCATACGGATACTTCTCGGCGTGGGATCACCACTTCCTCGCCATGGAGAAGATCGACGGCCTGGATCTGAAAAGGGCCGCCATGCAGCGCACACCGCTGTTGAGGCCCGAGGGAGCGGGCTACGACGTCACCGCGGAGTACGTCTCCTGGGCACGGGGCGTGGCCGAGCGCCTGGAGCGGACCCTGAAGCGCATTCATGAGCGCGGCGTGGTGGTTGGAGACCTCCACCCCAAGAACATCGTCATGCGCGGTGACGAACCGGTCTTCGTGGACTTCGAGTTCAGCGGCCTGGACGATCCGGATCACGTGGCCCTCCACGGCTCTCCGGGGTTTCGTGCACCGGCGGGCGTCACCGGGCGCGACGCGGACGCCTGGGCACTCGCCGCGGTAAAGCTGGACCTCTTCCTCCCGCACACGATGCTGCTCGAGTACGAACCGGGCAAGGCCGTTCAGCTCGCCGAGTACGCCGCGCGCCGCTACGGACTCGACGACGACTTCCTCCTGTCCATCCTGGCCGGCATGGGTTGGGCCTCCCGCACCTCGCCCACGGATCACGCGAGCGCTGCGCCGCGCGCTCTCTCGGGGGCCGGCCCTGAGCGAGCCCTCCGCCGGCCGAAGGCGACGCTGACGCGTGTGGCCACCGAGACCACCCGCCAGTTCCTGGGCGGGGGCGCCTCCCCGGCGTGGGACGACGTGATTCATTCCATGAGCCAGGCCGTATTGGCCAGCGCCACGCCGGAGCGCCCTGACCGGCTGTTCCCCGGCGACATCGAGCAGTTCCTGAGCGGCGACGGACTCTGCATGGCCTACGGCGCGGCGGGCGTCCTCCACGTCCTGGCCGCAACCGGTCGGGAACGTCAACCGCGTCACGAGCAGTGGCTGCTCAGCCGGGTTGAGGGGGCGCGGACCCGGCCGGGCTTCTACAACGGATTCCACGGCATCGCCTATGCCCTGCGCACCCTGGGGTACGACGACCACGCGACAACTGTGTTGCGGCGGGCAAGCCGTTGCGACGTCGCAAGCCAGGGGTTCGACCTCTTCGAGGGCATCGCGGGCGCAGGCTTGACGCTGCTCGATGCCGCCTGCGAGGAGCAGGACGCGGAACTGTGGGACAGCGCGCTTGCCATGGAGTCGCTCCTGTACGACCGTCTGGGCGATGCGAGCGCGCCGGACGCCCCCCGCGGACGCCCCGGGCTGATGCACGGTTGGTCTGGGCCTGCCCTGTTCTGGATCCGACTCCACGAGGTCAGCGGACGGACCGAATTCCTGGAGCGTGCCGCCGCAGCCCTGCGCCGCGACCTGCGTGACTGCACCCTGACCCGACACGGCGCCCTGGAGGCCGACGAAGGATGGCGGACCCTGCCCTACCTGCACATCGGCGGGGTGGGCGTCGGCATTGTGCTCACCGAGTACCTCCGGCATGCCCAGGCGCCGGACCTGCTGGAGGCAGACCGTGCCATCGAGCGGGCTGCCTGCTACGAGCACTACGGCATGCCGACGGTGTCCTTCGGCAGCACGGGGATCCTGCTCTATCTGTGCAACAGGCGTGCAGCACAACCGAGTCAGCGGATCCAGGATCGCATCGACCACATCTTGTCGACTCTGCGTCTCCACGCACTGCCCTACCTGGGCCACATAGCCTTTCGCGGCAACCAGTCGTTGCGCCTGTCGATGGATCTGGCTACAGGAACGGCGGGAGTCCTCCTCGCCGTGCACACCGCTCTGCGCGGAGAGCCGGGGCTTCCCTTCCTGCCGCCCGAACGGCGCGGCGACAAAGACTTGGCCACCCCACATCTCAGGAACGGGCACGGCCAGGAGCCAGGCGGAAACCGCCTGGTGGACAATCCGATGGAAAAGAGTGGCAAATGAACCAGATTCTGGACATGCAGGAGCTTCCCTCCGTGCAGGTAGGCGAGGCTTCGGAAGCGCTGATCAGCACCGTCAGCTGGAGTTCGCCGTGCCCGGGCTGGCCCAGCACCTTCACCTGGGGCAACTGCTGAGGTAAGTCATCACTGCGAGAAATGCCGGGACGGCAGCGCCGTCCCGGCACCAGCATGTGGGCCCCTTGCGCAGATGACACGGCCTGATCAGCCAACCAGCTGACTGCCAACCCCGCAGGTCATGAACCCCTGCTCCACCGACCTCGTGCGCGGTTGGCCGTAGCGCGTCGCCATCTTGATCGCTGTGTTGCCTTTGGTGGGTATGGTGCGTTTCTGCTGTTGTGGTGAATCAGCGGGTCACAGGTCTGGGGACGACGGTGCTGGCGGAACTCGGTGCTGATATCGGGCGTCTTGGCCTGCTGGTTCGGTGTGGACCGGTCCACCGTCACCCGGGCCGTCGGTGAGATCCGCCTCTGCTGGCCGAGCGGGGCTGCACCATCGAGGCCGGGGTGCGGCTGCGGACCCTCGCCGAGGTCATGGGGCACTGGGGCACCTCGGGCCAGCGGGAGAAGCGCGCTCCTCGACGCCACCGGGATCCGGGTCCGCCGTCCCGCCCAGGCGACTCCGGACCGGGACCCCTTCATCTCGGGCAAGAGCAAGCAGAGCGCGGTCAAGGCGATGGTCCTCACCGATGCCGAGGGACGCCTGCTGTCACAGCGCACGCCTGATGGCCGTGCTCGGCGGAGTAATGGGGACTACCGGGAACTGCACGAGCGCCTGGCTCATGCTCATCACGCCAGGGGCCGGCATCAATTTCCGGTACGCCTGGCGCTCGTCCTCTCGGGGGTGCACGAGGCCCAACGGCAGAAAACTGGGCGTGAGGACATCGCACCGGTAGGGGCGAAGCATCCTGGCGACGCCGATGATGTGGTCGTTGACACCGTAGATCTCGTGGGCAACGACCACAGCCGTGTCGTGACTGTGGTCACCCAGCGACCGGCTTGTCATGAAGGGAATGTAACCGAACTCGTGAACTAGATACTCGACGGGAGGCAGCTGAGTTGGCACTTGCTGTGCGAGACGCGACGTCCCGTACGGGAGGTTTCGGGCGTGCCGGCCGGGGAGCACGGGGTGTGGTGACGGCGGGCGGTGTCCTGGTGACGGTGGAGCGGCCTGTTGCCGCGCCTCGGGCTCTGGCTCCGGTGTCGCCACCGGCACGGCCGGCGCCCCGGTCCTCGCGCTGGAACGGGGCCCGTCCGTCGATTGGGCCGCCCGGGTGGTCTCCCGGGCCGGGCCGCCCGGGTCCGGTGCCCAGTGGACCCGTTCCATGCCGCCGTCGCGTCTGATGGGTACGGTCCACGCTCCGGTGGTCGTCGCCGGACCGGGAGACGGGGATTCGAGGAGGTTCGGAAGGCATGACGGATTCCGCACGCATCGACGTCCACCAGCACCTGGTCCCGCCGGAGCTGCGCCGGGCCATGTCCGGCCGTGCCGCGGCCTTCGGCTGGCCCGCGCCGGTCTGGGACGAGCGGAGCGCGATCGCGATGATGGACCGCCGGTCGATCACCACTGGCATGCTGTCGTACGCCGCCCCGGTCGGGGCACCTGACGACCAGGAGGGGGCCCGCGCCACGGCCCGTAGGGTCAACGAGTACACGGCAGAACTGGTCAAGGACCGGCCCGACCGGTTCGGGCACTTCGCCGTCCTCCCCCTGCCGGACGTGGAGGGGGCGCTCACCGAGGCCGTGCACGCTCTGGACGAACTGGACGCCGACGGCGTGATGGTGCTCAGCAACGCCCACGGCCGCTACCTCGGCGACTCCGCGTTCGAGCCGCTCTGGGCCGAGCTGGACACCCGTGCCACGGTCGTCCTGATCCACCCCACCGCACCGCCGGGCGCCACGCTCCCGGACCTGCCCGGCCCGCTGGTGGACTTCCCGTACGACACCACCCGAACAGCCCTGCACCTGGTCCTCAGCGGTGTTCCGCGCCGGTATCCGCGGATCCGGATGATCCTGCCCCACGCCGGCGGCTTCCTGCCGTACGCCGCCCACCGGTTCTCCTGCGCCGGACGCCTATGGCCCGGCACCACGCCCGAGGGCGTCATGGCCGACCTGCGACGCTTTTACTTCGACACCGCCTTCGCGGCCGGCCCGGCCTCCCTGCCCTCGCTCCTCGCCTTCGCGGCACCCGGACACGTGCTCTACGGCAGCGACTTCCCCATGGTCCCTGAGGACTGGGGCACCGGCTTCGACCTGGCACTGGAGGGCTACCCGCACTGGGCACCCGGACAGCTGTACGCCGTCAACCGCGGCAACGCCGAGGCCCTCCTCCCCCGGCTCGCCCGCGGCTGACCCGGACCACGCGAGCCGGCCCCAGCCCTACCGCTCCCGGGCGACGGATGCCCGTCGGCACCGGTGCCGTCCCGGAAGGCACCGGCCGGTACCGGACCATGGCGGTGCTACCAGGAGCGTGCACAGGGCTTCGACCCTGGAGACCCAGCTCAGACACCAGCCGCAAAGCTGCCCGTCAGGACTTCGTGACGACGGGCTTCCTCGGTTGACGGGGGACGGTCCTGGTCTTGTCGAAGTGCCCGTACACCGTCGACCGCGGGACGCCGAACCTGTCGGCGATCTGCTGGACCGTGTTCTCCCGCTCGTCGTAGAGCCGTTGGGCGAGCTCGGCCTGGTCCTCGGTGAGTTTCGGCCGGCGCCGCCGACCCGCCCCCGGGCCCGCGCGGAGGCGAGCCCGTGCGGTCGACGCCATGGCGGGGTAGTGCGTCGATCTGATGATCGGGGTTCCGGTCGGCCGTCGATGTGCGGCAGTAGCCAATGAGCATTGCCGGAAACCGCCGAAGGACCGTTCCCGACGTTGATTTCCGACGCGAGGTGCCGACACTGCCCACTTGCGGGTTTCGTGATCGCCGACCCGAGTGTCGGCAGACGATGACGGCCTCAAACGGTCAGCTGGCTGTACTTGTGGAGGTCGGCGTTCTTGGGAAGGTACTGGCGGAGGAGCCGGTTGGTGTTCTCGTTGGTGCCGCGCCGCCCGCGGTTGCCGCATCAGGCGCGCGGTCCGCAACCGCTGGGTCAGCTTGCGGTTGATGGCCTGCCTGCGGCGCGGGTCGTAGAGCGAGAGGTAGATCGCCTCGTGCGAGAGCTGCATGGCGCTCTCGCCGGGGAACCGGCGCTGCAGTCAGCCGGAGATCTGCTCCGGCGACCAGCTCAGCGCGAGCTTCTCCTCGACCACCGCTCTGAGGGCCGGCAGCAGCAGGGCCAGCTTCGCCGGTTTCGGACGCCGGGCCCGCTGCTACGCCTCCTGGTCCACGGCGGTGGCCCTGCAGTGCTCGCGGCCGCCGTTGCGCTGCACGCGATCTCCCGCGAGATGGACGACGGCGACCGCCCCAGACGGCAACCGATCCGGCGGGCGGACTCGCCGGCCGCGACGCCGCGCGAGACTTCCTCACGGTCAGCGGCCGTCAGGTGCTGCTTCGCACGTCTTCGCGCAGCCTGCCGAATCCCGTCGGCCTGGGCGAGGAAGCTGCGAACGACATGCATCGGGGCACCCAACGCCCGGCCCATCGGGTTGAACGACTCACCCGTTCGCCATCGCTCCCAGATCTCATGCGAGTGCGCTCCGCGTGACATGCCCGTGAACGTCCGGGCGTGTCCGGATCGATCAGGAATCGAGAAGCGGGGTTCACGGAGCCGCCTCTAGCCTGCTCACCATGGACATCACCATTCACACGACTTCTCTTCCGCACGACGACCCGGACGCGTCGCTCGCCTTCTACCGCGACGTCCTCGGCTTCGAGGTCCGCAGCGATGTCGGGCAGGGCAGGATGCGCTGGATCACGGTCGGCCCGGCCGGTCAGCCGGGCACGTCGATCCTTCTGGCGCCGCCTGCCGCCGATCCCGGCATCACCGAGGACGAGCGCCGCACGATCACCGAGATGATGGCCAAGGGCACCTACGGCTGGATCCTGCTGGCCACCCCGGACCTCAACGCCACGTTCGAGAAGGTGCAGGCCGGTGATACCGAGGTCGTCCAGGAGCCGACCGAGCAGCCGTACGGCGTCCGCGACTGCGCGTTCCGCGACCCCGCGGGCAACCTGGTCCGTATCCAGGAGCTGCGCTGAGCTGTGCGGGTATCGATGCGGCCGTGCGGGCCGACATCGCGACCACCCATAAGGAACGCGGCGGCGCACGAGAGCGGAAGTGCCTGCCCTGCCGGTCGCCCGCCCGGGCCGCGTCCGGGTCCTCGTTGAACCGGTCGTGAACCCGGACTCCGTCCCGCTGCTGGCGGGCAGTTGCTCGACCGGCTGCTGGTCGAGTCCGGCGGGCCGGTCCACACCACCGAGCGTCCGGGGTGCCTGCCGAGGCGGGCACCCCGGACGCTCGAAGACGTCGATGGAAATGGCAGATGAAAGACGAAGGGGAGGGTTCCCATGTGTAAGCCTGAATGGCGGCGTGCACGCGTGGAGGCGCAGCGTCTGGCTGATCTCGCGCGGCTGCGCCGCGTCCGCGACCGGATCGACAGGGAGTACGCGCAGCCGCTGAACGTGGAGGCGCTCGCCCGTGATGTGAACATGTCTGCCGGGCACCTGAGTCGGCAGTTCCGGGCCGCATACGGTGAGTCGCCGTACGCGTACCTGATGACGCGTCGCATCGAGCGGGCGACGGCGCTGCTACGGCGGGGCGACCTCAGCGTCACCGAGGTCTGCTTCGCGGTCGGCTGCGCGTCGCTGGGAACGTTCACCACCCGCTTCACCGAGCTGGTCGGCATGCCGCCCGGGGCCTTCCGGCGCCAGGCGGCGGATACGGCGGATACGGCGGATACGGCGGATACGGCGGATACGGCGGCCGACCATGCCGATGCTGCGGGTACGGCCCGCGATGCGGGGTCGGCGATCACGCTGGAGGGGATGCCGGCGTGCGTGGCGAAGCAAGTCTCAAGACCGGTCAGGAATCGAGAAGCCCCGGCCGCCGCGCAGCCCCTAGCGTGATGGTCATGGCAACCACCACTTCCACCGCAGCCAACACGTCCCTCGCGTCCGTCACTCTTGAGGTGGCCGACCCCGAGGCCGCCCGCCGCTTCTACAGCGCCTTCGGCGCGGACACCTACATACACCTGCGGGCGTCCGAGGCGCACTCCACCGGATTCCGCGGCTTCACCCTGGCGCTCACGGTGGCCGGGCCGGCCACCGTCGACGGCTTCGTCGGCGCCGCCGTGGACGCCGGCGCCACGGTGCTCAAGCCCGCCGCGAAGTCGCTGTGGGGCTACAGCGGCGTCGTCCAGGCCCCGGACGGGACGATCTGGAAGATCGCGACCTCGGCGAAGAAGGACACCGGCCCCGCCACCCGCGAGATCGACGAGGTCGTCCTGCTGATCGGCGTCGAGGACGTGAAAGCCACCAAGCAGTTCTACGCCGGCCGGGGCCTGACCGTGGCCAAGAGCTTCGGTGGCAAGTACGCCGAGTTCGCCCCCGGTCAGTACAGCCCCGTCAAGCTGGCGCTGTACAAGCGCCGTGCCCTGGCCAAGGACCTCGGCGTCACCGCCGACGGCACCGGCTCGCACCGCATCGTCCTCGGCAGCACCGCCGACGCCTTCACCGACCCGGACGGGTTCGCCTGGGAGGCTGCCGCGTCGCTCGCCCCCACGCCGCGCTGACTCCCGGCCCCTCACTCCCGCCCCGCTTGCCCCTGTACGAGAGGAAACTTGTCATGCCGTCCACGAAGTCGCCCGCCGAGGTCTCCGGCACGACCACCGAGCAGTACAACGGATTCACCGCCGAGGAGCGGGCCGCGATGAAGGAGCACGCACACGAGGAGAAGAAGGCGGCGGCGCGACGCGGTGCGTCCCGGGCGGAGAAGAAGGCGGCGGAGGAACGGGACGTGCTCGCGAAGATCGCCGAGATGCCGGAGGCAGACCGCGTCCTCGCCGAGCGGATCCACGAGATCATCAAGACCGCCGCTCCGGACCTCGCGCCCAAGCTCTGGTACGGGATGCCCGCGTACGCCAGAGACGGCAAGGTCGTCTGCCACTTCCAGAGCGCGGAGAAGTTCAAGTCGAGGTATGCCACGCTCGGCTTCAGCGACCAGGCAGCACTCGACGACGGCGCCATGTGGTCGACCGCCTACGCCGTGAGGGAGCTGACCGCGGCCGACGAAGAGCGCATCGGCGCGCTTGTCAAGAAGGCGGTGGGCTAAGGCCGGCCGGGCAGAACCGGCGGCAAAAGTGACCGTCCTTGCCGTAGTGCAGCACGGTGTTGGCGCTGTTCCAGTTCTCCACGACCTGGAGGCCGCCGTGAGTCTCCCGGCGCAGGCCGGGCCTGGCGAGGTAGTCGCACGCGAAGATCGTGCGCACCGCACGGCGCAGCTCTTCGAGGGCCTGGTAGGCGGGGCGTTTGGCGCCGCCGCGAGTGAAGCGCCACAGTACCTGTTCCGCCTCGGCTGTGCCCAGGTGCAGGGCGGTGGCGTACTTGACCATCTGGTCGTACTGCTGGGCGATCAGGTCCCAGCGGATCGACCTGGTCAGCGAGCCGCCGAGCGGCGGCCGGCCGAGCCGGTCGTCGTCGGGCTGGTACAGGCGGATACCGTCCGATGTTCTTCAGCCTCGGCAGCAGGCGGAAGTTGAGCAGCTGGGTGAAGGCGAACCCGACGATGCTCGCGCCGTGGGTGTCGACGTAGTACGACTCGATCCCAGCGCCCGTGCCGCAGTGCCGCAGGCGCAGCAGGCCCTCGATCATCGTCACGACCTCGGACGACGAACAGCTCTTGAGCTGCGAGTAGATGCCAACGTTCTTCTGCTCGACGTGCCACTACACCATCACGCCGTTGCCGCCCTAGCGGGCTTCCTCGCCCATGACCAGCACCTGGGCACGGCAGAGAGGTGCCTCCACAAAGCAGCCATGTGAACACGTACCCCGACGCTCTCGACCGCCGCGCCGGACCCTCTCGTCACTCGGGAGTTGCGGGATCCACTATCGAGGTCATTCCGGAAGGCGCCCTGCAGCGAGAGTCACGTCGTCGAGCTCCTCAAGCGGCTCGATCTGCTGAAGCAGCTCGTAGCTGAAGCTGAGAAATAGAGAGGACCCGTCCCTTGCCGCGGGCCGAGTACGCGTCGTAGCTGCCCCAGGTGTCGATCTCCCGGACGTCCTCGTACTCGTACTCGTGAAGGATCTCCCGCTGCAGGCAGGACCACGGCACCGGTGGCCCCACGGGCTGCGCCGAGCCCGGGGCCCGCACGAACTCGATGCGGTCCATCAGATACCCCGGGCCGTCAGCGTCGTACGTGATCTCGAATCGAAGTCCGGCCAGGTGCCGAACCGGTAGCGTTCGCGCACCTTGCTCCCGTCCGTCCGACGGCTGTCCTCGATCACGGCGTCATGCATGACGCCCAAGGTGGTGCACGCCGTCCAAGCATCCCCTCACACCGACAACCTTGATCAACCGACTGTGCGCGCGAACAACCCGCCACAGCCCTCATCACCAGCGGCACGCCGCGGACCACGCTGTGTGAGGTCGCGTGCTGAAACCTCTGAAGTTACTCAAGGCGCGCTTGACGAACCGGAGACGAGGGGATTGCCCCTGCACAGAGATCGCAGGAAGACCGAACGGGGGTGGACGAGTGGGATACCTGGTGGTGCTGGGGATCGCCCTCACCTTGGTGCTCATCGCGATAGTGCGCGGCAGGGGAAACAGCAAGCCGACAGGGCGAAGCCGGTCCTGGGGCGACGGAGGCGGCCACGCCTGCGGCAGCAGCTGGTCCTGTGGGGGCGACTCGTCCTGCGGGGGCGGCGGAGGCGACTGACCTTTCCGGGCGCCCGGCCTTGGAAGAGCCTGCGGGCCGGCCGAGCACCGGCCCCCTAGGGAGGAGGGTAACGACATATGCCGCAGCCGGACGACGAAGAAGTCCAGCGCTCACCAAGTGGAGTTCAGCTGCTCCCGGGCGGGTGGGGTTTGGCCGTCTGACGGTGGTAGAAGCGCTGGAACTCCCGGACGGAGGGGCCGTCCGACCTCACCCACAGTGGTTTCTCCGGCGGCCGCATCCAGCGCAGGATCTCGCGATCGGCGCGGGCATTGCGCCGTACGACGAGCCACACCAGGGCGGCGAGCAGTCGGTTGAGCGGCCACAGCGGGAGGTCCGGGCCGAGCTTGCGAACCGCGACGCGCCACGTGCTGAAGGTGACGCCGTCCCTGACGGGGCTCGCGCCGAGGATCGCGGCGAAGGCGGGGCGGTCGCGGTCGATGTCCGGGCCCGTCTGGGCCCGGAAGACCGTGGCTGCCGGCCCGGCCATGGTGACCAGCGCGTAGGGGCGGAAGAAGCGCTGCATCCTCCTGGTTGCGGGGGCAGCGGCCGGCTGGATGCGGAACTCGAAGTGCGGGCCTTCATTCCGCACGGGGACGTACTCCATCGCCTCGCGTGCCTGGTGGCTGTAGGGCCAGTGCGCGAGGTCGGCCACGTGCTCGGCCACCGACAGCAGGTCCGCGCGGAAGACGGACACCTGCCCGGGGAGGGTGACGTACCGGCGCCGGTCGTCCGCGAAGGCCACCGCGTCCAGGGGGTGCGGCGGGCCGTCGCCGTGCCAGAACCAGATGTTGCCCGCTTGTTCCCTGACCGGAAGGCTTCGCTGTCCGGCCCGTACCGGAATCCGGTCCTGGCCGGGGATGTCCGTGCAGCGGCCGGATCGGTCGAAGGCCCAGGCGTGGAAGCCACACACCAGGTACTCGCCGGCGACGTGGCCGCACCGGCTCAGATCGGCACCCAGGTGGCAGCACTGGCTCTCGACCATGCCGACGCACCCGCTGCGGGTGCGGAAGAGGGCGTAGTGGCGGGACATGAAGGTGACCGGGACCACCTGTCCGCGTTTGAGGTGCCGGGAGAACCGGGCCACGTACCAGCCGGAGGGGTAAACGGTGTCGTCTGGGCGGACGGGGCTCTGCGTGGTCTCCAGGGCACGGTCGTAGGCCCTCGATCGGGAGCGTGGGCGCAGCCTCATCCGTGCATCGTATGGGGGTGGACACGCAGCGTCAGCGGCGCGCAGGGGCTGCCCGGTGGTGCGTGGGAGCGGATTCCCAGCATGGCGACGGCCGACCGTGGGCTGCCTTGGGAGACCGGCGCAGAGCCATGACACAGCGTGACCCGTCCGACGAACGCTAGGAACTGGAACTGGGATCGAACCCGTTCTTGCCACCTGGCGGACGAGCGCCGCGGGCGGGACGGGACAGGTCCGAACACACCGACCGAGGAGTCCGCACCAGGCGGACATGTTTCCTCGCGTTGTCCCGTCGCACCATCGGGCGCCTGCGGCGGCCGCCCCGTGGGGAGGGCGGTCGCCGTGGCGCGCGGCGGGTGTCGGTTCCGCCGATGCTTCCGATGGTTCTACCAGCGGTAGCTGCCGTATCCGTGGTACTGAGGCGTTCCGCCTGACCCCTTCTGCACCCAGACCTTCAGCGAGAGCACGCTGCCGCGCGAGGGAGCCGGATAGAGGGTCTGCTCAGGGCTGCAACTGCCGTATCCGTCCGCGGTCTGCAGCCTGAGCACCTGTCCCGAGGGGCTCCGGACTTCGGCCATCGCCCGCTTTTTGTCCGGGGCGTCGTCACACACCTTCCACGTACTCCCGCCATAGCGGTCGAAGTAGAGGGGGGCCGAGCCGTTGGTCGTGCTGAGGCACACCTCGAAACCGCACATCTCCCGGGTCTCCGCCGCCTGGGCCGGCGCGGCCGCGACGCCCAGAGCCAGGGCGGTGCCACACGCCGCACCCACGAGTGTTCTGGGCAAGCGCATCATTCGTCTCCTCTCCGGTGTATGCGCATCAGTACGCGTCCGTGCATGCCACGTTGTCTGAGCGGGTGGTGACACAGGCCCATGCCTGCGTGTTCCTGTCGTTGACCGATCCGGTCTTGGCGGTGGTGCTGCCACCGGCTACGGTCGCGGTCTTTCGGGCACCGAGGCGGTTCTTGACCTCGACCCGGTCTCCGGAAGAGGCCTGCTTGACCCGGCCCCACGCGGTACGGCAGGAAGGGCTGTAGAGCAGTTCGACGAGCGGACCGGCCATGTCACTGCTGCGGACCACCCGGGCGTCGCCGGGGGTGCACGCGTTGGCCGTCGGGCTGGGTGCCGCCACGGCGGTGGTGACGGTGGCGGGGAGCAGGCCGAGGGTGATGCCTGCCGCTGTGGCGAGCGCGGTGACGACGGTGTTGCGCAGGTGCATGGAAACTCCCTTTGACGGATCTAGCAGCGGGGAATCGAGCCGCTTGCGTCCTGGTACACGTACTCGCCGTAGACGAAGCCGGTCTTGCCGCTGCGGTGGTGGTGAACCTTGACCCACGGCAGGCCGCCCACGGTCGTGTCGCACTTCATCGTCACGGAGTCCCCGAAGTAGCCGAGCGCCAGCACCCGGCAGGCGGAACTGGTGCCTGCACAGGACCGGATGCGGGTGCCGTCCACGCTGATCCTTCCGGCGACGGCCGCCGCCGCGGGTGCGGTGGCGACCGCGAGTGTGGTGGCCGCGACCAGTCCGGCCAGAACGCCTCGTACCGTTCCTCGCATCAGGTACTCCTCGCTCAGCAGATGGGGATGGTGCCGGGTCCCGACCGGCGGGCATAACCACCGTTGACGTAGCCGGACTTGCCGCTGCGCGCGTGCCGGACGTGGAACCAGGGGTCACCAGGGGTCACCAGGGGTCACCAG
The DNA here is from genome assembly GCF_014650495.1 of Streptomyces cinnamoneus. GTDB lineage: Bacteria > Actinomycetota > Actinomycetes > Streptomycetales > Streptomycetaceae > Streptomyces > Streptomyces cinnamoneus. Next base: position 24,801 of record NZ_BMVB01000003.1, read on the forward strand.
GGGTGCCGTCGAGGCAGTGGAGGGTGACCTTGTCGCCCCGGTTCGCGGTGAGGACCCGGCAGTCGGCGCCGGTGGAGGGGCACGAGCGGATACGTACGCCGTCGCCGGTGACGGTGCCGGGCGCGGAGGCGTGGGCCGGGCCCGCCGCCATGAGTCCGGCGGCGACCGCGGCGACCACGGTCAGCACCTTGCAAGCCCTTTTCATCGCATGTCCATTCGGCTGCGGAAGGGGTCAGAAGTACGTGACGTCCCAGTGGTTGCCTTCGTTGACGTACCAGTTGCCGCCACCGGAGATGTAGCGCGGGTGGCCGTCGACCGAGCCGTCGCGCCGGTAGTGGGTCGTGACGTAGTTGGTGACGCAGGTGCCGCCGTCCCCCGCCTGCGTGGAGACGTCCAGCTTGTAGCCGTTCCAGTGGCTCTTGTACTTGGCGTGGTTGTCCGGGTCGGGAACGTTGCGCGGGGCGTGACCCCACTCGGTCCCGCCGGTGATCTGGATCTTGCATCCGCTCTTCTGGGCGAAGATCCTCATGCCCTCGACAGTCTTCTTGTTGATCTTTTCCAGGGAGGTGCAGTTGGTGACTCCCTTGGCCCGGGTCGTGCAGTTGCCCGAGGACTTCGGCTTGGGGAACTTGGAGGCCAGTCCGCCTTCCCGGAGCCGGGCGAGGGCAGCGGAATGCGTGGCGAACTTCTCGGGCAGCGCCGCGGCCGAGACGGCGCCGTCGGAGACGTTCGCGGTGGTGGAGTTCGTGATGGTGGCGTTCGCGGTGGTGGCGTTCGCGGTGGTGGCGTTCGCGGCAGCGGTCGCGGTCGCCGACGCCTCGAACGTCGCGCCGGTGGCCAGAAGGGCGCCCACCAGAGCGACCAGGGCGGTTTTCCTCATTCCTCTTCCTCGATTCCTTGTCGGGCGAGCCGTTCGTTCCGTGAGTCGTCGCCTCCACGGCACGCGTTGGTGCGGCAGGCGGCACCACGGTCGACCCGCTGTGGACAAACCTTTGAGCAGACCTTGAATCACGACTACTCAACGTTGGCTGATGCGGCTGGACCAGCCCGTTGAAGCCTTTCGGTTGGCTCCTTGCGTCCGCTGTACTCGCGCACCACGCGCGCCCACGCCGCGCATCAGCCGGGCGCGCGACCGTCTGCCGGTTCGCGTCCGTAGTTGCAGTTCATTGCTTCCAGTGATGCGTGTGTCGTGCGCAGGTCTCTGGCGTAGCGCTCAGCCGGCACCGCAGCCGTGGAAGAGGCCAGGGGCCACTGCTGCCCGCTACTGGGTTACCGTCATGCCGCGACGGTGGGCCCAGCTTGCTGGCATGCCTTGGGTGGGGCAAGAGCGATACCTGTCCCGGACTGTCCCGGACACCTCACGTCCCGTCCGGCCTGGTCAGCGCCGGCATCGAAGCCTGTCCGGAACAAGCCCGGACAGCTCCGCACCCGGATGTCAGCCCGGCGCCGGCCTTTCGATGGGGAGCGCCGGCCCCCGACGGTGCGCGCAGCGGCAGGACGGTCGGTGACGTCGTAGATCGTTTGCCGGCTCCCGAACCGTGACAGCAGGTCACGCCACGGGATGCCGGTCCGGAGCCACCGGGCCCCCGGCACAGCATCCCACCACACCCCTCACGCGGCGAGCACCACTGAGCGACGCCGAGCCCCCAGGGGGCACCAGCTCGGCGGCGCATGAGCGCATCGACGGGGTTCCCTCTCCCGGCACCACGGACGCGCCACCCCTACGGAACCCCGCCTCAGCCGCACGCGGGCCGGTTCCGCGCCGGGCAGCCGCAGCGGAGGAGGCGTCGAGCGGGTCGAACCCACCGCCCGGTCCAACGTGTCGCCGTCGATGCGGCTCAGCAGGCACCGCACCGTCATCTCCGTCGGCCGACACCACTTGCGAGACCAGCGGACCGGGCCGTACCGCCGCTCCAGCAGGCGTGGGATCTCCCCGGGTACGGCCTGGGGATGCTCCCAGAGTTGGTCAAAGGCAGGCGGGACCGGCGATGATGCACCGGCAGGCACGGTCTTCCACTCGGATCACAAGGCGTCGAGAACTCCTTGCTCCTGGAAGCCCGCGTCTGCCAGGATCCCAGGACCGCGTCAAACCGACAGTCCGTCACCAGCCGAACGTCAAGCGACCGCAGCCCTGGCTGCCCGTCCAACGACGAACCCCCCGCGCTTCTACCTGCTGAAGGAACGGGGTTTGCGGTGGGGAAATCACGCTCGCAGGCCAACGATGGGCCGGTGGTGAGGCGTTTTCACGCCCCTCCGGGGCACGTCATCCGCCTGCGGCGTCCTCGGCCTCCCAGCGCAGCAGGTCGCCCGGCTGGCACTTGAGCACCTCGCAGAGCGCGGCGAGCGTTGCGAAGCGTACCGCCTTGGCGCGGCCGTTCTTGAGCACCGCCAGGTTGGCGGGAGTGATCCCTACGCGGTCCGCTAGCTCGCCCACGGACATCTTCCGCCTGGCCAGCATCACGTCGATGTCGACGGCGATCGGCATCAGATCACCTCGTCCAGTTCCGCTTGCATCTGCGCCGCTTCGACGTCGCGCGCCACGGCCTGGGCGAGCAGCATCCGCAGTACGAGCACGATGAGCGCGACCCCCAGGATGGCCACGCCAACCCCGCCCATGATCACAGTGACGCCCGGGTCGTCCCGCTGGCCCGGCGCGTTGAGGGCCGTGACCGTGAACCACACGACGGCAGCCGCCACGATCGCTCCGATCACGCCGTCCACGTACCGGAAGGCTGCGGGAGAGAACACGGTTCCGCGTCGCACCATCGCCACCAGTCGCCCTACACAGACCAGGGCGACCTGGGCAGACACCATCCCCAGGATCGTCATGACGCGCAGCGGGGTCAGCGGAAGCGACCCGTCCTCCGGATCGGTGGCCAACGCCCACACCATCAACGCCTGCACGAACACGGTGCCGGCGAGCACCACCACGAGCACGGCGCGCAGCGCATGCACTGTCAGTTTCCCCACGGCCCATCCCTCCATCGATTTACGATGGGAATCTATCGACATTCGATAGATGACGCAAAGGTGAGGACGAAGGATGAGCGGCGGTTCCGCACCGTGGCGGGACGCCGCCGCCCCCCTCCCGCGGCATGGCGTTCACGCGAACCGTCTTAATCTTGCCGAAGCCGGCCTCGCTTGAGCGCAAACCGGACGCCACCCGACCATGCCGAAGCCCTGCCAGGCAGCCGCCCGCGATCCGCGGCGGATCGCGCCTCTCGGAGGTGGCCGCATACAGCAGCCGCATGCACCAGTGGAGGCCACGACCGCAGGAAGCCGGGCGCCTGAAAGGCTCATCCCGACGGCTCGCATACACCCGCCACACGGCCGGCCCAGAGTGAGGGCCTGCGCCGGAAGGTGTTGACCCATTGGCCGTCCGCCTGCAGGACCCGCTCCTCGACATGATCCTCGCGTTCGATCCGCAGTACCGGACATGTCGTGGCGGGCAGGGAGAAGGCCCAGGTGAGCGAGATGCGACCGGACTCGCCCCCCTGCGCGTACGGGTTGCGGCAGGCATGGACGAAGCCGAACGAGCGCTGTTCCGTGAACTCGTCGCCGTCACTCAGCAGCGTGGTGCCGGCAACGTCCACGCCCGCGTCGATGCGCGGATATCTGTTATTGCGCCCAGGAAACGGCTAAGCGGCCCGGACGGGGTGGCCAGGGCTTCGGCGTAGTCGTGTGATGTGCGTTTTATGATCACGTGAGCCCGAGCAGAGCGAGTGGGCGGCGTGGTCGCGGGCGTTGCGGCGGAGGGCTGCGGCGATTTGCGGCCGGTTGCCTTGGCGGCGCCGCGCAGGCTCTTGCCGTCCATCGACACTCCGCGCAAGCCAGTGGGGGCCGGCCGCCTTCGGGCGGCGGTCAGCCAGCCAGCGGCCGACTGCCCGATCCAGTGCGTCGCCGTCGACGCGGGCCGGCAGTCGGCGCACCGTCGATTCCGCGGGCACCAGCCGCCCAGGCAGCAGCGGATCACGACGGATGCCGAGGCGTTCGAGCACGCAGGTCGGGGTGTCGGCGATCCACTCGCCGAACCGCCAGCAGTGAGGTGGCTCCGGTCAGTACGGCACACGTGCTCAGCGCGAGCACGGCGGCCAAGGCGTGACGCACTCCGCGCGGGTCACGCGGGTCGGGCACTTGGGCCAGACGCTCAAGCAGCCCCGGGCACTCCTCGGGGCGGGGTTCGGGCTGCTTGCGGAGTTGGTCAAGAGCAGGCGGGACCGGGGATGATGCGTCGGCAGGCACGGTCGCGTCGGCAGGCACGATCTTCCACTCGGATCACGTGGCGTCGAGATCTCCATGATCTTCGAAGCCCCGTGCGGGGGCTGGCCCCAACTCCGGTGACGCGCGGCGCGCACCTGCGCGAGCTGCCTGGCCTCCCTCGGCGAACAGCGCTGTGGGCAGGTCGGACAACGCCTGGATCCGCACCTAACCGAGTGCCGGAGGGTGCTCGGCTGGACGGCGTCCCCAGGCCGAGATCAGCGGCGCGAGTGTCAGGTCGAGTTCGCCCGCGTGGATGGCGGCCAGGTGTGCGTCGATCTCGGCGTCGTCGGCCAGGCCGGCCGCGAGCAGCTCGCCGCGCACGTGCCGGATGGTCGCCGCCTCCAGCCGGTCGCAGGCCAGTCCGCCGACCGGGAAAGAGCCCGCCGCGGCGACATCTACCAAGCCGGCCTCACGCAATGCCCGCGGCAGTGTCCGGCCGTAGCGCAGGTCCGCGCCGCGGCGCGTCAGCAGCTCCCGGACCGCGTCGCGCAGCCGGTTGGCCCGCCGCTGCGCGGGGCCGCTGTCGTCCAGGCATGCCAGTGGCTGCAGAGCGGTATCGGCGTCCTCGACCAGCAGCCAGCCGCCGGGCCGTAGCGCTGCCGCCATCGTGGCCAACGCGCGAGCCCGGTCGGGTACATGGACCAGCACGAGCCGGGCGTGCACCAGATCGAACGTCCCCGGCTCCGGGGGCGGGTCAGCGGCGACGTCGTGCCGGCGCACCTCGTACCCGTCGCCTGTCTTCAGCCACGACGGGTCGATGTCCGTGGCCAGCACGTGCCCGGTCGGACCGACGGCCGCTGCGAGCGCCTCCGGGATACCGGGGCCACCGGCCCCCACTTCCCAGCAGCGCGAGCCAGCCCTGACCCCCAGTCGATCGAAGTGCCCGCGCGTCACACCGTCGAACAGCTCGGCCAGCCAGACGAATCGCTCACCCGCCTCGGCCCGCGCGTTGTCCAGCAGGTACCCGCGGGCGGGAGCGGACTCTCCGCCGAGCGCGGTAGTCCCGTCTGCCGGATCCGGTCGGCCACCGACGTGCGGCGTGCGGGGCGAGGAGGTCATGACTACATGGTCAACCTTCCCAGGCCACCAGCGCCACGACGACGGGAGAGGGATGTCTCACACAGCCAGCGAACCCCGCACGTCCTACGGCACGGTTCTCCGCCGTGACGCGCCGGAAGGGGTACATGTATCCGGCCCCCACAGCCAGCGCACCACGCGCGGGACAGCGCGCTGACCGGACTGTCGGCTACGGCCGGGGCCAGCGGATCCGATCCGACTACGCCGAAACCCCGACGGGGTAGCAGCCCGCGTCCAGCAGGGAACCACCTCCCTGCCCGGGATGCTGGCGGAGGGTGGAGCGGCCCTTCTGGGCCGGTCGCCATCACGGTGCAGCAGCTGGCCGCGATCCGGTCTGGGCCAGCACGAACGGGCACACCATCGCCGACAGGGCGTCATCCCCCGACAGGGCGTCACCCCGAAGAAGATCGTGGCCGCCCCGGGCCCCACAGCCCCTGACCCCGGCGGGCTGAATCGTGGACACCGTGACAGCCCTGGACGGCTTCCTGGGCTCGGGGAATCCACTCCCCGGCCGGGGAAGAGCGGACGGCCGGTCAGAAGTGAGCGAGCACGAAATCCCGGACCTCGGCGTGGGTCATCGACCCCGCGCTGCGTGCCGCCACCTCGCCTTCCTTGAGTAGGACGACGGACGGTGCTCCAGTGACGTCGTACCGCTTGGTCGCCCCCGGACAGCGGGTGATGTCGATCTTTACGACCGTCAGGAGGTTCGCGTACTCCTCCGCGATCCGACCCACGACAAGGTCCATTGCCCGGCATGCCTCGATCGCCTTCGGCCACGTCCCGGAGAAGTAGGCGAGGACCGGGCCTTTGCTCATCCTCAACACGAAGTCGACCTCCTCGTCCTCCAGTGGCTGATGAACCCGTCGTGGCATCGGAGCTCCTGACCTCGTGATCGACGTATCGGGGCACCATCATCCCCTGCGACACGCGCGTTCGACGCCGGACCTCGGCCAGGTCCCGGTCTTCGACCTGGCCGGGGCGTGGGTCGGCGAGGGGGCCAGCCCCGGAGCGCCGCGCCCACCCTCCACCAGCAACCCAGGGGGCACCTTCGTGCGCCCGATCCGCCTGATCTCCTTCGGCTACCAGCACCTGCCCACCGGGCCGGACGGCTCTCCCGTACCGTCTGCTGCCGACCGGATCGAGGACACCGCGACCGGCTCTGCGCTCTGCTCTGCCGCAGCCCGCGACATCCTCGACCCCAGGAACTGCTCGACAAACCCGTTGGCCAACGCGCGCGTGCGTGAGCTATCCGGAGATGGTGCTGAGGTCGGCGCCGGTCAGATCACAGCTTGCGTCCCACAGCCGTGCCGCGACGGAGGGATCGGCAAGGTGGTTCCACACCGGTGCGCGTCGGGGCTCGCCGCGCAGGCCGAAGAGGCGCGGTTCCCACAGCTGTCCTCCACGCACGGCCGGGTCGAGCACCGCCCGGACCGCGGGCCAAGCTCCGGCGTGCTTGCCCTGGACGAGGAGGGCCGCAGGTGCCGCGCTCAGCCGTGCGCCGGTGGTTCGCACATGGACCGGTGGCCGTGACGGGGTGAGGGAGTCCAGCGCGCCGCCGGGATGAACCACCACGCTCGCCACCGTGCTGTCGGCAGCGCGCAGGCGGCGGTCGAGTTCGACGCCGAAGTACATCTGGGCCAACTTGGAGCGGCCATAGGTGCGCTTGGGCTGGTAGTCCTTCCGGGACTGCAAGTCGTCGAGGTCGAGCCGCTCGGACTTCGCCGCGAAGCTGCCCATGGTCACGACGCGGGCCGCTGGTGCAGCCGACAGCAGCGGCATCAGCCACTGGGCCAAGACGAAGTGCCCGAGGTGGTTCGTGCCGAACATGAGCTCGTGACCGTCCCCGGTCTGTTTGCGCGGCGGGTCGTCAAGCGCGACGCCAGCGTTGTGGACTACCGCGTCGAGGCGTTCCACCTCCAGTGATTCCACCGCTGCTTCGAGCGACGAGAGGTCGGCGAGGTCTAACCGTATGGCTCGCACCTGTGCGCCAGGAACGCGCGCACGGATCGAGGCCGTGGCGGCTTCGGCCTTGGCGGGATTCCGGCTGCCGAGTACGACGGTGGCTCCGGTTGCCGACAACTGTTCCGCGACGAAGTACCCGATGCCGGCGTTGCCGCCGGTGACCAGGAAGACGCGGCCATCGGCACCAGGCAGTCGTTGGACATTCCAGGGCGGGGCGGAGGCTGAGGATGACATGGCGACGGGGGCTCCTTGCTGTTGAAGGCGGCTGCGGCCGCTCTCTCGGGCAACTCGGCATCCACGGTTCCAGCGGCCACCGACACATCGCCTATGGATCAACGACAGTCCCCCCCCCCGGACGGCCGACATCCCGCGGACACGGTGCTGGCCGCCCATCCCCGCACCGCGCCGCTGACTGTCACGTTGGCCAACCTGAGCGTGCACTGGCCAAATGGTCCGCTCAGGCACAGCGAGCCCTCACTCTTGATCTTTTCCTGGTTCCGAAAAGCGCACCCGTCATCGCCGAGGCGATCGGACGGCTCATGCAAGAGGCCGGCGTCCGCGTCGCAGTCACTCACCACCACCTCAGCAGACCGTCCATGTCCCGCAAGTACCCCCGGCTGGACTGCCCGTTCCGCCAGATCGTCCATGTCGGCGCCCCGGCGCAGATCATCCGTGAGTGGGCCGACGCCGTCGCGATCGCGCCCCCGCGGCGGTGGCCGCAGCCCCCCGCCACCCTCGTACTCGACGACCAGGCCGCCGTCGACGCGTACCGCGCGAGGCTCGCCGCCCTGGACGCCGGGCCAGGGCCAAGACGTCGCCGTCCGGGTCGGTCCGTTCATCGAGCGCGTTCACACCCGGCCCGGAGACGACCACGGACCCGACCTCATCGCCGTCGCCCTGGTCCACCCTCCGCAGTTGCCCCCGCCCTAGCGGTCTGACAGGGCGAGCATCGACTGCAAGCACAACAGCGACCACCCGACCCGCGGCTACGAGATCATCACTACGGGCTCCATCGTCTACGGAGGCAGCCGAGACTCCGGGTCGGCACACGGCGACGTGCTACCTGAAGTGTGTGAGCACCAGCGATAGCCGGGGAGCCGCTCCAACCTGGCTGCTCCCCGGCACAATGCCAACCTGGCCACAGGCGAAGCAAGCATCGCGGTCGGGAACTTGTGCGCCTCGCTGTCCGATCCCGTCCTCGCGGCGGGAGCCCGTTCCTCCCACGAGATACGGAAGCAGCGAGAGCGATTCCCGACATGGAAGATCGACGTCACAACAGGGAAGGCACTGACACGAACCATCATGTCCTTGGCACTACATGCGGCGATCACGGACCGGGCCGCGCCTCTCCCGGTTGAAGCCCTCGCAATCGCAGATGATCTATCCATCAGGCGCGTGGCAGATGGAGTCAACTCACGTCCTCGACATGAACTCTTCGCCGCATTGCCGATCTCACGGCTAGAGGAGACGGACCATTTGGGGAGTGGGGTCCAGTCTCCTTTGGCGACCGCGTGTGGTCGCCGGGGGCGTATCGGCTCCAGGCCCCCCGATGTGTTCTCTCCCCGAGCTGTTCTCTTGCTTCTGATGATGTCGGCGGTGTTCAACGGTAACCCCGGCCGGCTCGCGGGATACGAACGCAGGCATGAACCGTTCCGCCATTCCCCCGAGACGGCGGAACGGTTCATGTCCGCGCTCGCACCACCCGCTCCTCCGCATCCGCGAGCCAGAAGAACACGGGAGGCAAAGCGAGTTCGATCACCATCAGCATCATCTGGAACCCGTGTGGCCGCCCTTCCACCATGATCGACAGCACCCGGCTGAGCCCGCCCAGCAGGAACACCCCGGTCAGCAGCCGCACCGCCGCCGCCGGGGTCGGCATCTGCCGGACGGCCCACAGCCAAGCCAGCCCGTACCCGGCGAAGATCGCGCCCATGAAACGGCCGAAGCTGTCGACCGTCGCGTTGGCGTCCTCAGCACCCGGGATCGCCGCGTTACCCGCTACGACGTGGTACAGACCTATCGCCACACACGCGACGCCCATCACCCACGCAAGTACCCGCAGAGCCCTGATCACGCCCAACCCCCTTAGTGGACACGCATCTACTAGACTAGCGGCGGCTAGTAGACACGTGTCAAGTAACCTTCCTCCATGCCGCCCCGCCAACGCCTCACCCCCGCCGACCGCCGCGCCCAGCTCCTCGCCGTCGGTGCGCAGCTCTTCTCCGCCCACCCATACGAAAAGGTGCTGATGGAGGACGTTGCCGCACAGGCCGGCGTGTCCCGCGCGCTTCTCTACCGTCACTTCCCGAGCAAGCGTGACCTCTTCGCAGCCATCTACCAGCAAGCAGCCGACCAGCTACTCGCCAAGAGCCGCTTCGACCCCGCCGACAGCCTGATCGAGCAACTCGTCGAGGGCATGGATGCCCACCTCGACTACTTCATCGCAAACCGCAACACCATCCTCGCCGGCAACCGCGTCCTCGCCGGCGACCCCCTCATCCAGACGATCATCGCGAACGAACTCGACATCATCCGCGCCCGCCTGCTCAGCGTGCTCCCCCTCGCCGACGACACCGCCCGCGAGGCCGTATCCCAAGTCCTCAAAAGCTGGCTGGTGTTCGTCCGGGTCCTCGTCGTCGATTGGCTGACCAGCGAAACCTGCACCCGCACTCAGCTCCGCGACGTGTGCATCGGCGCCATCCTCGGCGCCATCCGCCCACTCCTCTCCACCGACCCCACACTCGAGTAGGAGCGCATGAGCGGAGCCCGGAGCTGTTCCGCTCCGGACCCGCCCGGCTGACCTCGCGCAGAGGTCTCACGCACTGAGCAGAGGTCTCACGCACTGAACAGAACAGCCGCCGGCGTGCCCGGCCGGCGCCGGCTCACCGGGCCCCGGCCGGGAAACAAGTATCCCTGGGCACGTCTGTCCCGCCCGGGTGAATCGTGTCGGACGAGTTGTGGGAACGGATCGCGCCGCTGCTGCCATGTACGGCTGCTGTGGGTGAGGGGTGAAGGCTTCGGCGGCCAGGCGGCGGACCAACTCGCTGCTCGGGGCCTCCAGCCGCCCTCCCATTCCTGGTGACGGGCGCTGCTCGACTTGCCTCCGGTCGTCCGAATGGCGGTCGGGCAGGAGGGGCCAGAGCGACCGGAGGCGGGAGCGGCGGTCGCTCTCCTGGTCCAAATTTCTGCGGGCAATCCCGTCGCGGACGTACCGGGTGAGTTCCAGCCGCTCTCGCAGATGGTCGCGGAACACCGCCCGTGCGCTGCCCGGTCCGTAGCGGGCGCTGACGGCCTCGCCGAGGCAGGCGTCCCCTTGGTCGAGCAGGTACATCGCCCGCCGGACCTGGCCGTTGTGTTCCTTGGCCTCCACGATGTGGTGGGTGACGTGGTCCGTGCAGTCCGCGAAGAGCCTGCCGGTGTCCGCCATCGGATCGCAGATCTCCACGTCCGGGATCCCGTCCGCATCCGTCACGGTGGCGGCGACGTGCAGCCCCACGGGCGTGGCTTGGCAGTCCTACCGAGTCCGTCTGGAGATCCACGAGCACACCACCTGGCCGAGCCAGCCCAAGCGCCCGGCGCCTCCGAGCGACTGGCCGGACGACGGCCCGCTCTGGTCAGCCTCTCAGTGAGGGGTCGCACCCGGCCGGCCCGTCGAGCGGGTCCTGCTCGTCGCAGGGCGCATGCCGGCTGGAGGACCGGCCGTCGAAACCGAGGTACGTCTGCAGACCGCCGCCTGTGAGCGGTCAGCGTGACCTCCCGTTCGTTGATCAGCTGAATGCCGTCACGCGGACACTTCAGGCTCCGGGCTGTCAGGGGCAATGTGTCCTGGCGAAGACGGTCGCCAGCGGCTTCACCAGCGCTTGACCAACTGTGGGAGTGGGCAAGCTCTGCCCGTTCCCGTGCACGTCAGTGCAGGAGGCTGCAGAGTGTCCACCATCGAGGAGCGCGTGAAGCGCATCATCGCCGAGCAACTGAACGTCAAGCCAGAGGAGGTGACGAACAACGCGTCATTCGAGGACCTGGGAGCAGACTCCCTGGACCTCGTCGAGCTCGGCACGGCCCTGGAATTCGAGTTCTCCACGGATATACCCGATGAGGAGGCCGAGAGGATCACTACCGTGCAGGACGTCATCGACTGGGCCAACGCACACCAGCGGTAGGCCAAGGTGGTGACATGGGCGGCGCGGACCCTGGAGGTCCGCCTTGCCGGTCACCGCGCACTCCTTTCCGCGGCGTGGGCCGGGGCCCAGGCACGCTGCGCAGGAGCGGGACGGTCGTCCCGCGGCGGACGGTGTGAGTCTCCGGACCGAAGTCACCAAACACTGCATGCCCTCACCCCCCCGGCCCGCTAGCCGGCGGGAACCGGCCGGCGCCGGAATCACCAAGACGGCCCTTCCGCCGGGGCTCTTCATTAATATTCCGACCACGGCGTGCTGCCGGTGTCCCAGGCCATTGGGGGGTTCGATGGACAGCTCGATGATCGACGGAGTGGTCGCGGCCGTGAGCGTCGCTGCGGCCACCTACGGTCGGAACGTTCTCGACCAGGGCGAGGTTGCTGCGGAACAGGCCACAGTACGCCTGGGGCGGCGGTTACTGGAGCGGCTGCGGCGGAATCCCGACTCCGACGCGCAGATCTCCAGAGCGGTCCTGGCCGTTGCCGACGATCCGGAGGACGAGGACTACACAGCTGTACTGCGAGCCAAGGTCGAGAGGGCTCTCGGTCGCGAGGACGGTCTGGCCAGCGACCTGGCTGCGCTGCTCGCCGAGTCCGGCGTCGGCCTGGCGACGGTCTCCGGGGACCGGTCGGTGCGGATGACGACCAACCACGGCATCGTGTCGCTGGGAGACAACGTCCGCAACAGCATCGCGAACCCTGGATGACGGAGTCGGAGGGAGCCGCGGCTCGCGCCGTGACCCTCGGAGCGGACAACTACGGCATCATCTCCACCGGCGACGACGCCACCAACATTCTGGTGATCTTCGACGGGCCGCCGCCGAGCCCCGTCGACACCGGGTTTCCGTCGCTGCCGGTCTCGCTCTCCCCGGCTCACGTGGCAGGGGTGCCGGTTGTGGGACGTGAGGCGGAGATCGCCGAGCTGCACGCGGCGCTGTCGGAGGCTGTGGGCCCGGGCCTGATCGTCAGGGCGCTGACCGGGCTCGGTGGCGTGGGCAAGTCGACGCTGGCCAACCACTACGCCGACGTCCACCGGGGCGACCACGCCCTGATCCACTGGCTGAGTGCGGAGAGCCCGGACGCAATCGAGGCCGGCCTCGCGGGCCTCGCCGCCCGGCTTGACGCGCGCTGGGCGGAGGCCGCCCCGCCCTTGGCTGCCGCTTGGGCCACGGCCTGGCTGGGCGCGCATCGCGGGTGGCTGCTGATCCTGGACAACGTCAACGACCGAAGCCACATCACCTCCCTGCTGGCACGACTGCCCGAGGGCCGGTTCCTGATCACCACAAGGCTGGCGACCGGCTGGCGCGGAATCCCGACCTTGGCCGTGGGCACGCTGGCGCCGGAGGCGGCCGCAGAAGTGCTGCGCGGGGCAGGTGCCGAGCTCGACGACGCCGCAGCCGAGGAGCTGTGCCGTGCGCTGGGACACCTACCACTGGCCCTGGATCAGGCCGGCGCCTATCTGGAGGAGACCGGGACCGAGGCCCGCACATACCTCAAGCTACTGGCCGACGACCGCGCCAACACCCTGCGCGACGCCGCGAACGGCACGGCCCGGGACCGGACCGTCTCCGCGGTCTGGTCGGTGACGCTGGACCGTCTGGCCGAGCAGGAACCGGTCGCGGTGGAACTCCTGCGGGCTCTGGCGTGGTTCGCGCCGACCGGGATTCCGCGGCGCCTGCTGAACCCGATGCCCGACCAGGCCGCGGCGAACCGCGCCGTCGGTCGACTGAACGCCTACAGCATGATCACCCTGAAGGACGACGACGGGGACCCTGCCGGCGCCCGGATCTCGGTGCACCGCCTCGTACAGGCCGTCACCCGCACGCCGGAGGCCGGGAACCCGCATCGCAGCCCCGAGGCCGTCCGCGAAGGGTGGACCGACGCCGTCGCACTGCTGTCCGCCGCCTTCCCCGCAGAGGATGCCCTGGCGGACACGGCCACCTGGCGCCTGCTGCTGCCCCACATCGACGCGCTGTTCGCGGAATCGGCCGACGAGGATCCGCTCCCTCTCGCGGACGCCCTGTTCATGAACACGGCCATCCACCTGATCCAGCAGAGCCAGCAGCACCGCGCGGTGCCCTACCTGGTGCACGCCCTGCAAGCCCGCGCACGGGACTTCGGACCGAAGCATCCTTCAACCCTGGACATGCGCGTCGCACTCGCCTCGGCCTATGAGGAGTCCGGAAACCTGGCGCACGCGATCCCGCTGTTCGAGACGGCCTTCGCCGATCGCCGAGACGTGCTGGGCCCGGACCACCCGGAGACCCACACGTCCCGGGTCCGCCTCGCCAGCGCCTACGAGGCTGCGGGCAGGCTCGACCTGGCGATCGAGCAGCTCGGCCAGGCGCTTGACGACTCTGAGCGGGTGTTCGGCCGCAACCATCCGTGCACCCTGATGGCGCGCAACAACCTGGCCCACGCCTTCGATTCGGCGGGCCGACCGGATCTGGCGATCCCGCTGTACACCGAGGTCCTGGCCGATCACGAGGGTGTTTGGGGCCGAGACCACCCGAACACGCTGACCGCGCGCCACAACCTCGCGTACGCGCGTGGCGAGGCAGGCCGACCGGACCTGGCGATCTCGCTGTACACCGAACTCATCGAGGACATGAAACGGGTGCTCGGCCCGGACCACCCGCAGACCCTCAGCACCGGCAACAACCTGGCGTCCGCCCATGGGGCACTGGGCGACCTGGAGCGGGCGACGGAGCTGTACAAGAAGACGGCCGACGACCGCGCACGGGTGCTGGGGCCGGACCACCCGGACACGTTGACCTCCCGCAGCGACCTCGCCCTCGTGTATCACGACGCCGGCGACGGGGAGCGGGCGATCCCGCTGGCCGAAGCGGTCCTCGCCGACCGGCGGCGCGTCCTGAGCACTGACCACCCGGACATTCTGACCTCCCTCAACAATCTCGCCAGCTGCTACAACGCGGTTGGAGCCACGGACAAGGCCATAGCCCTGTACGAGGAAGCCCTTCGCGACCGCACAAGGGTCCTGGGCTCGAACAACCCCGCCACGCTGATGACGCGCAACAACCACGCCTGCGCCCTCGCGGAAGCCGGCGACCTGGACACGGCGATCCCCCTCCTGCACGCGGTCCTACACGATCGCGTCCGCGTCCTGGGCCGCGATCATCCGCATTCGATCACCTCCCGGGGCACCCTCGGCGGCGTCTACCGGAGAGCCGGCGACTTCGACAGCGCGCTCGCGTACTACAGGGAGGCCCTGGCCGACGCCCAACGTGTGCTGGGCGAGGACCACGAGCTGACCGTGCAACTCCAGAGCCGCGTGAACACGCAGCAGGACTGGTGACCTGGTAAGAACGCTACAACGAGGGATGCGGCAGATACGGACCCGGAAGTTTTCACGTCCTGCCGTCGCCTCGTGCGTCGGGCTGAGCTGTCGAGCCACACCTTGATTGCCTCGGCCTGCATGTGCTCGACCGGGACGAACTCCCGCCCTCGCCAGGAGGAGTCACGACGTAGGGCATGGGACGTTCAACCCCAGGAAGTCACCGCAGCCTGATCAAGCATCATCCGGTCCACAGCTTCTACATTGGTCATGCGCCTGACAGCAGCAGCCCTGCACCACTCCACGAACGGTCCACGCCCCGAAGGGAGCAATCAGCGCATGACCATGCCTGAGAGCGCGGGATACGACTACGACGTCGTCATCAGCGGAGCTGGCCTCGCCGGCAGCGCCGCGGCAATCTTGCTCGCGCGACGCGGCGTCCGCGTCGCACTGCTGGAACGCCGCTCGGACCCCGAAGCGTACAAGGTGCTGTGCACCCACTCCCTCCAAGCCAGCGCCTACCCGGTGCTGGACGAACTCGGCCTCATCCCCGCCCTTGAGGAGGCAGGAGCCGTCCGCAACGAGGCCCGCTGGTACACCCGCTGGGGATGGATCGAGCCGAGGGCAGCGCCGGCGGGCCCCGAGCTGCCGTACGCGTACAACATTCGACGCAGCACCCTCGACCCGTTGATCAGGTCCCATGCGGCACAGACCCCTGGCGTCGATCTGCTCCTCGGTCATCATGTGACCGGACTGGTCCGGGAAGCCGGGCGAACCTTGGGGGTGCGCGCGTCGACACCACAGGGCGAGCGTGAGATCCGGGCCCGCCTGGTGGTCGGCGCCGATGGCAAAGACTCGGCCGTAGCGCAGTACACCGGGGTGCCTGCTCGGCGGTACGAGAACGCGCGGTTCGGCTATCTCGCGCACTTCCGCAACCTTCCGCTGCACGGCGGGATCGGTCACACATGGTTCCTCGACCCCGACATGGCGTACGCGTTTCCGAACGACGACGGGGTGACGGTCATCGCGGTGCTCCCGGGCAAGAAACGGCTGCCGGCCTTCCGGGACGACCTGGAGGGGAGCTTCTTCGCATTCGTCCGCGCCCTTCCCGAGGCGCCGCCCATCGACTCCGCCGAGCGCCTCACGAAGATCATCGGCACTGTCAACTACCCGCTTCACAGCCGCAAGCCGACTGCCCCGGGCGTCGCGCTCATCGGAGACGCCGCCCTGACCAGCGATCCCCTGTGGGGAGTGGGATGCGGATGGGCTCTGCAGTCCGCGCAATGGCTGGCAGAGGCAGTGGCTTCAGCCGCAACCGGTCGGGGCGACCTCAATAGGTCGCTCGTGGCGTACGCGCGCAGACACCGGCGCCGGCTGCGAGGGCACCATTACCTGGCCGTCGACTTCGCCACGGGCCGCCCGTTCAACCCCTTGGAACGGCTGATGTTCTCGGCGGCAGCGCGCGATGAATCGCTGGCGCGGCACATGTATCTGTTTGCTTCCCGCCTGATCGGTCCGCTGCGATTCTTGAACCCCGTGGCACTTGCCAAGGCTTCGGCCGTCAACATCAGGCATCGCGGGGCGGCTGCGCCAACCGCGCACCTGTCAAACACAGCGCCATGAGCGGCTCCTCTTCCCTCGGGCGGTCTGTCTCTGTCCCAGAGCGCCGTAGCGTTGTGCTTGACCGTCCCGTCCTGCGGGCCTTCGCCAGCCGCGGTGCGGGACGACGCAGTTTCGGGTAGCCGGAGCTTGCGACGGGCGGCCGGTGTGGCGCTGTCTCGCAGGCGGCTACAGAGACCGCTTCGGCGGCCGGGACGTTCCTCCTCCCGCCACGCCCCGACGGCCGGCTGATCGTGCCATGCCGCGCCCGGTGCCTGTCGTCCAACCAGCTCTGCGGCCAACGGGGGGTTCCCGCTGATGGTGGTCTACCACCCGGCCGGCCGTGACACCGCTCTCTACGCGGCGGTGCACGATGTGAAGGCGGGGCACTGGATGCAGATGCGGCAGGTGCTGGCCTGCGCCCCGGCGGCCGGTTCGCCAGCCGACCTGAACCGTCTGGACCATGCGTTGACGGCAGGCGCTTTCCTGAAGGAAGCCGCTGCCGAATTCCAAGCCATCGGCGACTACGCCACCCCAGCCCCGTGGCAGCACATCACGCACCACCCGGACCGGTGGTGGGAGGAGTTCAAGGCGACCCGCAGCGCCTGCCTGCGGCGGCTCAAGCCGCCGCCGAACGCGGGGAGACGGCCGTGAATACCTGTTGGCTCCGCGGGCGGGCTCCGCCGTGCCGCGCTGACGGCCCAGCAGCCAGCCTGCCCCCTATCCCTTGCTGCTCTTCCCTGTGCGGAGATTCTCCATGCGTACATCAGCACATGCACGATGGAAGCGGTCCGAGCCGCCGGACGACGACGAGCGCATACTCAAGAATCTCGGCTATACCCAGCAACTGCACCGGCGCATAGGCGCCTTCGGTAACTTCTCAGCTTCCCTGTCGGCCATCTCCATCATGTCCGGGACGCTGCTGCTTTTCGGCTACGGCCTGAACAGCGGTGGACCCGCAGTGGTGGTGTGGGGGTGGCTCACCGTGGGGCCATTGGTGCTGTGCCTGGCCGCGGCACTGGCCGAGATCACCTCCCGCTACCCCACCAGCGGCGGCCTGTACTACATGGCCCGCCAGCTCGGCAGTGAGCGGTGGAGCTGGTACACCGGCTGGCTCAACCTTCTGGGGCTGCTCGGCGGGATCGCAGCCCAGGACTACGGCCTCGCGACCTTCACCGCCGCCTGGGCGAACCTGCAGTTCGGTCACGAGCCGACGCCAGGGTCCCTGCTGGTCATGTACGCGGTCATCCTCGCGCTGCACGCCGTCCTGAACCTCTTCGGCACCCGGCTGATGAACGTCCTGACCTCCCTGAGCGCGTGGTGGCACCTGGCCGGGGCCGTCGTCATCGTCGGCGCCCTGACTCTCGTCCCCTCTCACCACCAGTCGGCCGGCTTCGTGTTCGCGGAGTTCACCAACAACACCGGCTGGTCGAGCCCCGTGTACGTGATCCTGCTGGGCATGCTGCTGCCGTGCTTCGCCCTGGCCGGCTACGACACCTCGGCCCACCTGAGCGAGGAGACCAGTGGCGCTTCCGTGGCCGCGGCCCGCGGGATCGTCCGCTCGGTGGCGGTGTCCTGGATCGCCGGCGGTGTCCTGCTGGGCGCCTTGCTGTTCGCCGTCCAGGACTACGCCGCGACGCTGGGCGGCGAGACCGGGGTGCCGGTGGCGCAGATCTTCCTGGACGCTCTGGGCGTGGCGACGGCGAAGGCGTTGCTGCTGGTGATCATCGTTGCGCAGTTCCTGTGCGGCTACACCGTCACCGCCTCCGCCAGCCGCATGACCTACGCCTTCGCCCGGGACGGCGCCCTGCCCGGCTCGGCGCGCTGGCAGAAGGTCAGCCGCCGTACGGCCGTCCCGGCCAACGCTGTCTGGCTCGCAGTCGGTGTCGCTTTCGTGCTTGCCCTGCCGTCCCTCTATTCCGCCACGGCGTTCTCGGCAGTGACCGCCATTTCCGTCGTGGGTTTCACCCCGGCCTACGCCATCCCGGTGCTGCTGCGGCTGCGCCACCGGGACCGGTTCACCCCCGGGCCCTGGCACCTGGGCCGCTGGAGCCGGCCGATCGGCTGGGTGGCAGTGCTCTGGGCAGCCGGGGTAACGGTGCTGTTCCTACTGCCGCAGTCCAGCCCGGTCACCGCCACGAGCTTCAACTACACGCCCGTCGCCTTGCTGGTGGCCCTCGTCATGGCCGCCCTGTGGTGGCGCTTCGGACGCCGTTCCTACGGTGTGCCCAGCGCCGGCACGGCGAACGCCCACGACCAGATCGAAGAGGCCGAAAACATCATCTGATGACATCAGAACGGCATGTCGCAAGTAGAGTCCCCGCTGCCGCAGAGGCACCAAAAGCATGCACCACCTGCTCAGGAGCCTAGCCGACCACAACAAGTCATGGAGGTACCGTGACCGTTTCCGCGGAGTCCATCGAATCGGTACAGCAGCTCACCACGGTCTGGCGGACCATGGTGCTCGACCGCGACGCAGACGCGGACGTGCGCGACCTTCCGGGCATCGCTGTTCGCTGGGCCGACAGCCGGTTCGGGTTCTTCAACTGCATCACCTTGACCGAGGCGGAAGCGGGAGCAGAGCTCGTCAGGCACCGTCTGAGCCAGGCCGCGGACATCATGCGGACGAAGAAGCACCCAGGCTTCGTGTGGCTCTTCGAAGACCTTCTCGACGACGAGGCCCGCTCCGCGCTGGAGACGACAGCCGAGGAGGCCGGCCTCCAGTACGCCTTCCCCGGTACGGGCATGGCCGGCGACCTGCTCCCCGTCCCCGAGCCGGCCCATCCCGACCTGACGTTCGCCCGTGTGAGCACCGACGAGCAGTTGCGGGCCTACGCCGACCTCCAATCACGCGCGTACGGGCTTCCCTTGGAGGAGGGGCGCGACGGCCTGGTCGGATCCGTGCTCTGGAAGAACGAGGTCTACGCCTATCTGGCCATGCGAGGCGACGAACCGGTGGCGTGCGCCGCCACGGTCGAAGCACAAGGCCGCCTGTTCGTCGCATTCGTCGCCACAGACCCGCAGTGGCAGCGCAAGGGCTACGGCGAGGCGGTCACGCGCAAGGCGCTGTACGAAGGTGAGCGGGCCACCGGGCTGACCCGCGCCACACTGCACGCCACCGCCGCCGGAGCCCCCGTGTACCCGCGCATCGGGTTCAGGCCGAACACACGAATTCACTTCTACAGCCTGAAAGGCTGATCCGGTGAAGCAGCTCTCGTCAGACCGGGCATGCGACTGACGAGAGCTGCTGCTGCCGCCTTGCCACAGCGCAGCGGCAGCCTCTTGGAATCGCTGGTCATACAGTCTGTCCTGTGTCAGTTGAACCAGGACGGGGAGTCCGCCCGATCGACCAGTGCCGGGACGTCCATGACGTGTTGGAACAGGTTCGGCTGCGTCCCTCGATGTGGATCCCTCAGGGCTCTCTCCGAGACCTGCAGAACATCCTGATCGGCTATGCCACGGCCTTGTCAGTCCATGCCGTCGACGAGCCTTTCGAGCTCTCGCCTGGCGGCCCGTTCGCTGAGTGGCTGCGTGGCCGCCGTGGGTGGTCGATGTCCACCGGATGGGCTGCTGCGATAGAACGCCATGCCGACGGAGAGGACCCATTGGCAATGTTCTTCCTTCTCCTGGACGAGTACCGGTCTCGCCACTGATCGAGAGCCTGGCGGCAATATCGTTCACGCCGCCTGGGCGAGCTGACAGCGCCCGGCCATCGCGAGTCAGCAGGTGAGTCAGCAGGTGAGTCAGCAGGCGCGCCCGCAGGCGGCGGCTCCGCAGGCCCGCGTGACGGGCCGGCGGCGTGCTCGTGACGGAACTGGCCTCGCTCGCTGTTTCCGCTCAGCTAAGTAAGTGGGCACCCGACGCCCGAAGGGGACACGAGCCGATGCGCCGTGATCGGATCAGCGCAGCCAACGTCGGTGAAACCCCTTTGGAGCCTTTGTGAGCTTACGGATAGCCATCACTGCTGAGCCGATACCTTCGCATGTGTCGGCGCTCGATTACGTCACCAGCCCGGCCCTTGAGCAGGGCCACGATGTCGTGCTGTACGCCCCCTTCATGTTCCGCCGCGAAGCCCGGCGGCGAGGAGTGGAGTTCCGCAGGGCAGGAACGGACTGGACCTGCGATCCCGCCGTTGAGCAAGCGGCAAGTGAGATCTGGAAGGAATCCGGGAACGCACCCTTCAACCGCTACATCTTTGGTCGGCTCTGGCCGGATCAGGCCGAAGCGAAGGCTCATGACCTGATCACCGCATGGACGCGGGCGCGGCCCGACCTGGTGATCGCCGAGTGCAGCGATCTCGGCGCGCACCTCGCGGCGATGGTGCTGGATCTGCCCGTGTGCGCGGCGGACAACGGCCTGGGACCGGTGCTCCTGGACCTCTGGGAAACTGACATCGCGCCCGCGTTGACCCCCCTGTACAAGCAGCACGACCAGGACGCACCCGTGCTGCCCCCGATGCTCACCCCCGCACCGGTCCAGTGGTTCTACGAAACACCCCCGCCCTCGGCGCGCGCGGTCCGGCGCACCGTCGCGGAATTCCGGACTGTCCTCCCCGAGCGCCTGGACCGCTCCCCTTCCCGCCCGCTCGTCTACGTGAGCCTCGGCACCCTGACCACCGCGATGTCCGGTCTGCGCACCGTCGTGGGAAACGCGTACCGGGAGGCCATGGCCGCACTCTCCGGAATCGACTGCGATGCCATCGTGTCCGCGGGAGACCTCGCGAAGGACCTGCGCAGCACGAGCCCCCGCATCAAGGTCGTCGAACACGTCCCGCAGCCCGCACTCCTGTGCCGTGCCGACCTGTTCGTCACCCACGGAGGCCGGGCATCCCTGCTCGACGCGGTGCAGGGCGCGACACCTGTGCTGGGCATGGGCGTTCTCGCCGACCAGCCCGACAATGCCGCCGCGTTCGCCCGTCGCGGCCTGGGCCGCGCGCTGGATCTCACCGCGACGCGCGGCGAGATCGCCGACGCCATCACGGCCGTCCTCGGCAACTCCCGCTATGACGACGCCATGACCGCCGCCAACGCCGAGCTGTCACAGCTGCCACCGCTCGACATCACAGAACTGCGGGACAGCGCGTGATTCATGAGACGCCCGGCCGCCACCACCCGGCATGCGGTGGTCGCCGTCGCGCGGATCCGGTGTGAGTCTGTGCGGCGGAGACGGTTTGTCCACCGCCAACTCCAAGCGCCCATCGGCCGCCTGCTGCTGGGGTAGGCCGGCCAGCGAACCCGTCGAAGCCTTAAGCCCCCACGGCGCCTTGCACAAATCGTTGAAGGTGCCTACGCACAGCGTCGGGCTGCTCCAGCCAGGGCTCGTGCCCTGCGCCCCCGATCCGGGTCAGCGGAAGAGCGAGCCGGCGTGCGAGTGATTCAAGCGCCGTCACAGGGCGGGGATCATCGGCCCCACCGAGGAGCTCCGCCCGTGCGGGCAGGCGCGCACATAGATCGGCAAGGTGTTCATCGAGCGGATCCGCGCGTCCTTCCTTGCCGAGTTCGTCGTTCATGGACCAGCTGACCGGGCGACGCCACCGGGCACTCCGGGCTGCCCAGTGCCACCCGCGTTCGGGATCGGCGTGGTCGGTGAACCAGGCCAGAGTGAGCAGTTCGACTTCCTGCTCCTCCGTGCGGTCCGGCAGCTCCTTCAATTCGCGGAACCGCTCCTGCTGCGCTACGGACATGCGGCGGCCGCGCTCAGCTCGGTACCCCGTATCCCAATCACCGACGAACGGCCCGCACATCAGCAGCATGGCGGCAACCCGGTCAGAGTGCCTCAAGCAGAACCGGCTCGCCAGATCGGTGCCGTAGGAGTGCCCAATCAGCACGGCCTTGGGCACTTCCCATACATCGAGCAGCTCGGCGAGATCGTCGACATGCCGGGCGAAGGAATGAGGGCCCCGCCACGGGGACTGGCCCGTGCCACGCTGGTCGTACCGGTACACAGGCGCGAGATCCGCGATCATGGAGGCGACATCGTCCAGATAGTCCGGCAGACCCGGACCGCCATGGAGCAGGACCACCGCCGGCTGCCGAGTCGTGTCCCCCAGTGCCATCCAGCGCAACTGCGCTTCGTCGGTCATCGATGCGAGGTCTTGCGTCTCCCTCAAAGTCACCACGAAGAACCTACCGGTGCCTGAGGCTGCGCCAAAAGGTTCAAGGGCAAGCTGAGGGCTTCGTCGCGATCGTCGCTGGGCGCGAAGCGGAGAGCTCCCGGCCGCGCCCGATTTCCCTCCAGCCGAGCCGTCCGTAGACGGTCTCCAGCCCCGAGCGGGGCTTTCGAGGATGCGTCGAGAGCGGGGGCAGCAGCCCGTTCGTCGATGGGCAGGCACGGGAATCGACCTCGCCGACAAGGTCGCCCTGACCGCCGCGCTGGGCCTCGGCCGACGGCCCCGGGCTGATGCGGTGACAGGCAGGCAGGGGCGGGAGGACGCCGGGCTACCTGCGGGTTGCGGTGTCGGAGGGCAGTTCGGCGAAGCGGTCGCGGTACTCGCCGGCGAAGCGGCCAAGGTGCGAGACGCCCCACCGGTAGGCGATGGTGCCGACGGGGTCGCCAGTGGCGAGGATGTCCTCACGAATCCGGTCGAGCCGCAGGTTGCGGACGTAGGACAGGGGCGAAAGGCCGAGCCGGGCGCGGAATGCGGAGCTGAGGGTCCGCGGGCTGCAGCCTGCGGCACCGGCGATGCCGCCGAGGCTGATGTGTTCGGCGAGGTTCGCTTCGATGAACGCGAGGGCTGCCCGCAAGGAGCGCGGGTAGCCGGGTTGTGGACCGCCGTGCAGCTCGCCGGTGTGCGAGTGCGGCTGGGCCAGGAGCAGGGCGGTGACGAGGCAGCGCAGCTGGCTGCGCTGCAGCTCCGCGTGCTGGAACAGGGGGTCTCCCGAGTCCAGCTGTTCGAGGAGGGAGCGGACCAGCAGCCGCAGTGCCCGGCCCTTGGAGTTGGCCAGGCCGAGGGCGAAATCGAAGCGCACGGTGGACACCGGCGGATGCCCGGTCAGCGCGGCGAATTCCTGGTCGACCAGGGCAGCGTCGATCCGCAGGCCCAGGAACCCAGCCCTCCGGCTGCGCAGGGGCCGCAGTTCCTGGGTGTCGCCGGGGTTGACGACTCCCGCCGTCGCCTCGTCGAGGGTCGCCCGTAGGTCGCCACGCGATGCCGAGATGGCACCGGATACACCGATGTTGACGAAGTAGGAGCCGCGGTTACGGCACTCGGCCGGGGCGACGCGCACATCGAGTGGCGAGACGAAGTAGCCCACCGCGAAGCCGTGCGCGGCGACGCCGCGCAGTTCGTGATCGCCGCCGCACAGCTCGTCCAGGGGCGATGTGGCGATCGAGCCGCCGAACAGGCGGGTGGCTGCGTTGAGCAGGTCGGCGGGGTTCTGAGATCTGGTGATGAGGTGGTTGCGCAGCGGCGTCGGCACGATGGTGGGGTCACCTCCCTAGGGGCCCATTGTCGGCCATGGCGGTCGGCGGGTTCCGTCGCGGGCGTACACATCGAGCTGTACGCCGCGGCTCTCTTCTGCGGACTGCCGGCGTCGCGCGAGGCGTCGGTGAAGTGGGCCCGGTCCGTCAGCGTCGGGTGGACGCTCATCGCCCCCTCCGGGGTGTGGATGAGCAGGCGCGGTGCAGCGCTCGGCCGGGCCGAGCGGCGGGTCAGCGGGCCCGGCCTCGGTGAAGACCGTCCCATCGGCCGGCAGCCTGCCGGCGACGAGCCGGGTGCCCGGTGGAACCCCTGCGCACCCGGCTGGCGACGAGCCGGGTGCGCAGGGGTTCCACCGGGCTCTCCGCTCACATCGGCGGGGCTTTGAACAGCCCCGGGTCGACGTCGTTGTGGGACTTGGCGGCGATGAACTCGTCCATCTCCTCGGCCGTGCCCCACTGATCCGCGTTGGCGGGATCGCGCAGGTCGTAGATGTGAGGGTGCCAGGTGTCCTCGTCCAGGATCTCCAGCTCGGTGGTGTACTCGACGGTGTTGCCGGCCCGGTCGAGGAAGTAGCTGAAGGAGTTGTCACCGGCCCGGTGCCGCCCCGGTCCCCACAGCCGCTCGATGCCCATGCGTCGCATCCGGCCCGTGCCGCGCATGAACTCGTCGATTCCGCGCATCTCGAAGGAGGCGTGGTGGAAGGCCGCGTGCGGCCCGCGCACGATGCCGAAGCTGTGGTGAAAGGTGTTGCACCGCAGGAACCACATGATCGCGCCGCGGTCGCCCAGGCACATCGTGTCCGAGAGACGGAACCCCAGATGCTTGATGTACCAGGCAACCGTGGCCTCGGGGGTGGGAGAGTTCATCAGCACATGGGAGAGGCGCACGGGGACCGACTCGCGGGCCTCGACCTTGCGGTGCCGGCGGGCGCAGACGTCGGCGGAGACCTCGACCACGCGGCCCTCGTTGTCGAAGAAGCGGACCGCGTAGCCGCCACCGGGGGTGTCCAGCGATTTCGGCTCGTGGACCAACTGCACGCCATGAGCTGTCAGTTGTGTGGCCAGGGTGTCGACGTCCTCGGCGACGGCGGCGCCGAAGGCGATGAGGTCGGTGCGCTTGTGGGCGTCCTCGCGCAACCGCACCACGTACCGCTCCGGGGAGCCTTCGGCCGCCAGGAAGGAGACACCGGTGTCACCGGCGGTCTCCGTCAGACCCCACAGCTCGGTGTAGAACCGGCGCTGCTCCGCGAAGTTGGGCATGGCGATATCGATGTGCCGCAGGTGGGTGATCAGACTGCTGTTGCTCATGGTGCACTCCCTTAAGCTGCGCTGGTCAGTCCAGTTGTTCGGTCAACTCAGTCGTTCGGTCAGCTCAGTCGTTCGGTCAGCCAGTCGAGGACGGTGGGCAGCACGGGCCCCTCGCCCATGTGGCCGCCGGGGAACATCCGGGGCTGTCTTGGGGGCCTCCATGCTCAAGAGCCAGGCAGAGGTCGGCCGAGGCGTTCTGCTTGCCGGTCGTCCTTGCCGTTGACCAGAAGCAGCGGGCAGCCTCTCTCCTTGTCCGTCGTGCGAACGGCAGGCCGGGCCGCCCTTCGCGCCGGATGGTCATGCGGGCTCGGCCATGAGCGTTACGCGGGCTCGGCCATGAGCCGGTGGCAGGAATCGCCCAGCACATACGCCTCGTGGTGGCGCTGCGCTTGCTCCAGGCCGGCGATCGTCACCGAGGTCTCCACGAGCATTCGGCACCGCTGCGTGCGCCGGCTGACGAACGCTCGGAGCCCCGCGCCGACAGACTCATGCCGCCCGAGTTCCTGGGCCAGCACGAGCCCGTCCTCGACGGCCAGGGCGGCGCCACTGGCCATCTGCGGGGCGGGCGCATGCGCGGCGTCACCGATGACCACGCCGTTGCCCCGGTTCCAGGCGCCCTCCAGGAGCGCCGTCAGCACCGGGCGGCGCACCACCGATTCCGACTCGGATATCAGGGAGCGGATCTCCTCCACCCGGCCCGGGAAGGTCTCCAGCAGTTGCCGCAGGCGCGGGGCGAGTTCGGCATCGGGCAGAACGCTCTGTTCCACTCCGTTCTCCGTCAGGAACACGTACGCCTGCCTGCCCGAGAGGGGCACGAGGCCGGCCGTGCCGGCCTTCCCGGCGAAATGATGGATCCCGGTGGCCCACAGCGGGCGGGGCACCAGAGCCCGCCAGACCATCTGCCCGTGAAAGTCGAGCGAGGTCTCAAGCCCCAGCAGGCGCCGCGCCGACGAGCGGATCCCGTCCGCGCCCACCAACAGCGCGACCCTCCGGACCGTCCCGTCCGACAACCGCACGCGGACCAGTCCCCCCTCCTGATCCACCGCGGCCACGGTCACTCCGTGGCGTACCACTGCGCCACGCCGCTCGGCTTCCGCGTACAGGATGCGGTGCAGTACAGGGCGTGCGATACCGACCATCGCCGGCCGCTGCGCACCGATCAGCCGCGGCAACTGGACCTCGCCCGCGGGCGCGCCGTTCATGTCCACGTGCGTGATCGTGCCCATGCCGTAGCCCTCGGCCAGACATGCGTCCGAAAGGCCCAGCTCGTCCAGCGCGCGCAGCGACGGACCGGTCAGGCACAACCCCCATCCAGAAGGCGCCTCCGGCGGCCCGACCTCGGCGATCTCAACCTGCCATCCGCAGCGTGCCAGGGCAGTGGCCGCTGTCAGACCAGCCACGCCCGCACCCACGATCACGGCCGTCCGTGCACTGCGATTGCTGTCCATATACGCCTCCAGAGCGCCGATTTCTCCGAAACCGTAGGGCGCGTCGACGCTCCGCCCTATCCGAATCGGGCGGCGGCTATCCACTGTCGGCAAGCGGTCGTCCGAGAGGAACACCGGAGCCGGACCCGGACCGCCTCGTCGGCGGGCAGTCCCGCCCGTGCCGGCTCCGGGAGCGCCCTCACCGATGCCGGGTGCGCACGCATCTTCGCCGACGAGAAGTCCGGCAAGTACGCCGAGCGCGAGGAACTGTAGAGCGCCCTCGACTGCTCCGGGCCGGCGACACCCTCGTCGTCCCCTCCCTAGACCGGCTCGGCCGCTCGATCCAGGACCTCATCGCGATCGTGTCCGGGCTCGGAAGGCGCGGCA
Source organism: Streptomyces cinnamoneus (assembly GCF_014650495.1). GTDB lineage: Bacteria > Actinomycetota > Actinomycetes > Streptomycetales > Streptomycetaceae > Streptomyces > Streptomyces cinnamoneus. The sequence goes on from NZ_BMVB01000003.1 coordinate 51,709, forward strand.
TCGGCTTCACCTCGCTCCACGAGGCACTCGGCACCACCACCCCCGGCGGACGCCTGGTCTTCCACGTCTTCGCCGCCTCGCCGAGTTCATCCGCGAACTCATCGTCCAGGGGACCAACGAGGGCCTGGACGCCGCCCGCGCCCGCGGAGCCCATCTCGGCCGCCCGCCGGCCATGGCCGAAGAGCAGATCCGCCACGCGCGCGATCTGCTCACCCGGCCCGAGAAGACCGTCACGTCGATCGCCCGGCTCCTCGGCGTCTCCCAGAGCACGGTGTACAAGTACGTCCCGGGGCTGGCTGAAGGGCGGACGGATCGCGCTCGCTGACACCACGGGCACACCAGGGCTTCCCGGGCCCACGCAACCTGCCGAGTAGCCGGGTCGCCGGGTCGCCTGGTCGCCTGGTCGCCGGACAATGCTTTCGTCGTCATCCACCCCAACAAAGGCGAACCAGCCTGGTTCACCTCCGTCGCGACCCTGGATGAAGGCGGCTACGAAGCCGTCTGCCGCGACACCATCCGCCGCGAACGCCACGCCGCCTCCGAGAAGAGCACCGGGCGGACTGCCCGCGATCTGACGATCTGGATAGCCGCCCGCACCTTTCCCGGGACAGCCCACTCAGCGCATCAGCAACTTCTAAAGCAAAGCCTGGCGCGCCGCGCGGTAGTGGAGGTAGACGACTCCTGAGCTGAAGGTGCGGGTCTCGACGAGTTCGAGATCCACCCTGCGCTCGCACCGGGGAAAGAACGGAATGCCACCGCCGACCAGTACCGGGTAGACCCTGGCCCGGTACTCGTCGATCAGGCCCAACGCGGCCGCCTCGGCGGCGAGAGTCGCGCCGCCGATCGCGATGTCGCCCTCCCCCGGCTCGGCCCGCAACCGCTCGATCTCCTCCGCCAGGCCACCGGAGGCCAAACGGGAATTGCCCTGCACCGCCGACAACGTAGTGGAGAACACCACCTTTGGGAGCAGCTTCCAGATCGCAGCCCACTCAAGCATCGAGTCGTCGAGCGATGGATCCTGGTCGGCGGTCTCCCAGTACAGCATCGTCTCGTACAACCGTCGCCCCAACAGATGGACGCCGACCCCCCGCACCTCGTCGGTGACGAAACGAAAGACCTCCTCGTCGGGCGCCGTCCAGCCGAAGTCGCCGGCCGGCCCGACGATGTAGCCATCAAGTGAGACGCCCATCGAATAGGTCACGCTGCGCATCAGAAGCCCTCCTCGCGAACAGGGGTCGACACTACGACCGCCGGATGCCGCAGGACTCAGCGCGACGCGCGGAATCCCCTCAGATCTCCCCGCCCCACACGAAGATCATCACGAAGGGCGGCGATCGGGCTCACACGCTCTTGTCCAGCCCTCCCCTGACCACCTGTACGGTGCCGTCGTACTTCTTACCGGTGTAGAAGAACGTCACATGGCGCTCGGTCCCCGCGGTGAGGGTGATCCGTCCCCGGGGGACGCACCGTCCGGTCCTGATCTCCTCCCCCAGCGTGATCGTCCTGCGGTCGTCACCGACCTCCTGCAGCACGAGAACCCCCTTGCACAGCAGCCCGGGAGCCGTGTACTCGATGCCGCCGACCTCGTCTCCCGGACCGGCATCGCCGATCGACACGGTGGCCGCGTAGGCGGACGGCCGCACGCCCTCCTCGGTGACGTCGCCCCGCCACTGCCCGAGGAACGCGTCCGGCACGCCGCCGTCGTGCCGGGACGGGGAGCGGTCGGACGAGAAGGACGGCAGCCCGTACTTGCCGATCAGCGCAGCCAGCAGCGAGCCCAACGCCGTGATGACCGCCGCCCACAGGGGAATGCTGCGATCGCTTCGGGAATGCGGTGCGGGCATGCGGGCCACCTAAGGGATGAGCTGCAGAGAGACAGCGGATTCACATCGTGCAGGCTCGTGCGCACCCCGGAGCCGGGTTTCCCGCAATCCATGATTTTTTCGATTCGCCCGTCGAACAGCCGGCCGCCGAGTGGAGTACGCCGGCCCGAGCACCTCGGGGACCGCCACCGCCACCGAACGGTCCCGCGGCGACCGCGCGGAGCGGGCGGAGACCGGGAACAACGTCGGCCCGAGCTGCATGGTCACACGCTGGGACGTCGAACGCGGCCGGGCCCTCGCCACCCCCGGCACGGCCAGGGCGCACAGCGCCTTCGAAGCCGAGGTGTACGTACTCCCCGAGAACGACGGCGATCGCGACGTGACCTTCGCGCTGCGCCAAACCCAGTTCTGCTTCGGGTTGCTCCCCTCGGTGCAGTTCGGTCACACCCCGCGGTCACCGGCCTGACCGGCCCCCGTCGTCACGCTGGTCCACGAGGCGGACAGTCAGCTCGGGCCAGTGCTCGGACCACCGCGCCAGGTCATCCACCGTCAACGCCCACCGCGAGCCCAGGGCTTCGTCCGGCAGGAAGCGGACGCAGGTCCCCGTGGTCCCGTCGTTCTCGACGGGTTCCAGATCGGTCACCGGGATGCCGTACTCATAGCGCTGACTCCAGGATCCGTTGAGACGACGGTTGGTATGGATCAGCCACTCGCTGAACGCTGCGACGACGGACATGCCGCGACGCGGATGCCCGTCCGGGAGCCGTTCCGCCTCCGGGACGTCGAAGAACCGAAGGTCCTTCGTGGCCATGACCGGCTTCTTCACTACACGGCCATGCTCGTCGACCCGGGTGTCGGTGCCTCGCCCGTCATCCTTTACTGACACGGAGCCGTCAGTATGCAGCGTGACCACGCACCGTCCGCCGCCCCGGCTCACTGCCTCGTCAGCGGCATAAGCAACGACCTCAAGAACGAGATGTCCCGGTCCGCCCGGAGCGAACTCTGCAGATTCCTTCCGGACCCGGCCGAGATGGTCCGCGTCCACGGTGCCGGCCCAGTCGTGCGTGGTGTTGACCCAAGAAGTCCTTGATCCATCCATCCGACAAGTATCCGCCGGGCTCTCGTTCAGGCTATCGATCTCATCCACTCAGCAGTTGGCTGGGCTCGGCGCACGTGGCCGGGCGAGGGCCAGGAAGCCGTGGGCCGATGGCCCGGTGCGGCCGCCCCGACCTCACGTCCGTGGAGGCGAGCCTGCCGCACCCGCTACTCCCGCCCCAGGACCGGTGACCGGATCGCGGCAATGCATGGCGGACGGGCGAACGTGTCACGCCGTGGGTACGCACGCTGGTGCGAGGCGAAAGTAGTCAGTAAGGTTGCGCTCTTCGGCGGGGCGGTGCCCGCGGGAGTCCTGAGAGCTGCACCTGAAACATGAGCTGTGACACGACTGACGTGTACTTGCGCCTCGATGCCGCCCTGGCCCGTGTGGCGACGGCCTTCCGCGGTATGACCGCACGGCCAGACGAATCGAACTGCGAGTGCCACTGGGGCAGCGCGGAGGAGCTCGCACTGCTGATGACGCCGGATACGGAGCTCGATCCGGACCTCCTCTACCGGACATGGTCCGCGTGCGACTGGAAGGACCACGCAGCGGTGCTGCGTCGCATCCTGCCCCAGTTCACCCCTGCCCTGGTCCGCGGCGATGTCGACGTCGGGCTCCTTCCGGAGGAAGTAGGGCGCTCCTTCGCCCGCAGCCAGTGGCAGCAATGGCCCGCACAGCAGAGGGACGCCGTGCGCGAGTTTCTCTGCGCATGGTGGGCGCACACTCTGGTCGACCCGGAACCGGTGGCGCCCGCGCACAGTGTCTTCGTCGTGTGCGCCGAGGCATCCGCCGACGTCGGCTCCTGGCTCAGCGTCTGGGAAGCCACCGACCATCCCTCAGCCGACCGGCACCTGGCCGAAGCTGTCGATCTCTGGGAGTACGACCTGTTGTGCGACGAGCTGCCGTGGAGCGCGTGGGACAACAAGGACGACATGTGCCGCGAACTGGCGCGGTGGCTGGTCCGGCACGCCCCGGCCCGGCTCCGGTCGCGCGGCGCACCCAAGCGGCTAATCCACCGGGTCCGGCTGCTCGGCCTCTCTCTTGCCGATCGCTGGGCGGACCCGCCCGCGTACCGCTTTTGAACCGCGGCGGCACACGAATGCGCCGCGGTGGACAACAGGCAAGCCGCCTTTGAGTAGCTGATCAGTCAGCCAGCGTGCATCCGTCCCGTTCACGGTCGTCGCGTTCGGGCTGCTGGTCATCGCGGTTTCCCACCCTCTGTTGCAGTTCCTGTGGTAGTCAGCGGAGCCCCGGTGTGCACCAGTGCCGGCGCGGGATCGGTGATGCGGCGCACGGCCGATCGTTCGGCTGGTGTGAGAGCCGGGCCACGGTGGGTGCCGGCCGGGTCGAAGGGTTCGTCGGCGGCGGACTTGGCGTAACGGCCGCACGCGGCGGTGAACCCCTGGGGAGGATCGGTGGTTCCGGCGAAGCCGAGCCAGCGTTCGACGGCGGGCAGGGCTCCGCGGGGTCGGCGGGTCAGCGGTCAGCGGTCAGCGGTCAGCGGTCAGCGGTCAGCGGTCAGCGGTCAGCGCCACGTATTCCAGATCATGCCGCAGCCCGCGCCAGCTCGGCGGGGAAGCTCTGAGTGACGCCACGACCTCGGCCGGATCCCGCCAGACCAGTAGCCAGCACGCGTGGCCAGCGATATTGCCGCGAGGCCGGTGCCTTCGACACGGCGTTCTTCCGCCAGCAGCTGGAGGACAGCTGCCTGGCGCCGCCGCGGCTATTCGACGTTGCCTTCACCCCGCTGCGCGAACGGGATCTGACCGCCGTCGGTCTCGGCCAGGCAGCCTGAACCAGGAGGTGCCCACCTGGTCACGTGTCTTCAGCGGCGCAGGACGTCGACGACGCGTTCCCTGCCCAAGATCAGGGCCGTCCTCGCATCCTTCGGGAGTGACGAGGTAGGGGCCGACCCACTTGCGGGGGTAGCCCGTCGGATCGTCGTCGTGGTCGAGACGGGCACGGCGGTGCGGCCGTACGAACCACCGGTGCCAGTAGATACGGCCGGCGGTGTCGCGGGCCCCGCGGTCGTCGTCGGGTGAGGGGCCGACGGATTGGCGGAGCGTGATGCAGCGGACCGGGGCGTCGGGGTGCTCGGCACCGGCCCGGCGCAGGCGTTTGCGGGCAGTGGCGTCAGGCTCGGTCTCGGTGTTCAGCGGGATCGTTGCGTTGAAGCCAATGGCCAGGTCGGATCGGCGTGGTGACCGAGTTGCTCCGGGGTGCGCCGGTACGGTCCGGCCTCGTCCAGGACCAGGACGCGCAGGGTCATTCCGGCCCGACACCACAGCACGGCCCGCGGCCGGCCAAGAGTCTTGGTGCGCGCGCTCGGCTCGCCGTCCCCGCTTGGCTGCGGCTCAACCAGGGGGCGTGTCCACCTGACAGCCAGCCGATCTGCGGTGTCGATGCCGTGTCGGGGCACTGTCGGGGCTGTCGGTCGGATGTCGATGACTCGTCGGCGGGGCCTGGCACCTTTCCAGGAACGGCCGGCCGGAGCTCACCGGGCGGCCCCGATCCCGAAGGAGCCACCATGCACACGCCCGTCACGATCATCGGCGCCGGACTCGGCGGACTCACACTGGCCCGCGTCCTTCACGTCCACGGATTCCCGGTCACGGTCTACGAGGCGGAGTCCTCCCCGTCGGCGCGCACGCAGGGCGGGCTGCTCGACATCCACGACTACAACGGGCAGCTCGCCCTCAAGGCGGCCGGCCTGATGGACGAATTCCACGCCGTCATCCTGGAGGGCCGTCAGGCGACGCGGGTCCTCGACCGGGAAGGGACCGTCCTGCTCGACAAAGCCGACGACGGCACAGGCGGACGCCCCGAGGTGCTGCGCGGCGAGCTGCGACAGATACTGCTCGACTCGCTCCCGGCCGGCACCGTCCGGTGGGGGCACAAGGTCGCTCGCGCCCGTTTCCTCGGCGAGGGCCGCCACGAGGTGACGTTCGCCGACGGCAGCACCGTCGCCACCAGCCTGCTGGTCGGCGCGGACGGCGCGTGGTCACGGGTCCGGCCGCTGCTCTCCACCGCCGTACCCGAGTACGCCGGCACGTCGTTCGTCGAGACGTACCTGTTCGACGCCGACACCCGGCATCCCGCGGCCGCGAAGGCGGTCGGCGGCGGAATGCTGATAGTGCCCGCGCCGGGTAGGGATATCTTCGCTCACCGCGAGAGCGGCGACACCCTGCACACCTACGTGGCGCTGGCCAAGCCGCAGGACTGGTTCGCCGCCATCGATTTCACCGATGCCGCCGCGGCCACCGCGCGGATCGCGGAGGAGTTCGAGGGCTGGGCACCGGAACTCACCGCCCTGATCACCGACGGCGACACCGCGCCGGTCCTGCGCCCCCACTACGCCCTGCCGGCCGGGCACCGGTGGGACCGGGTGCCGGGGGTGACCCTCCTCGGCGACGCCGCCCACCTCGCGGCCCCGAACGGCGAAGGCGCCAACCTGGCCATGCTCGACGGCGCCGAACTCGGCAAGGCCCTCGCCGCGCATCCCGACGACATCGAAGCCGCGCTCACCGAGTACGAGCAGGCCATGTTCCCCCGCAGCACCGAGGTCGCCGCTTTTGAAGGTGCCGAGCTTCACGGGATCGACTCCGACCACAACACAGCCCACAGCCTGATCAACAGGATCACCGCGAAGGGCCAATGAGCCACTCAAGCCCCGAACTGCTGCTCTTCTCACCGCCCTCCGGGCCGCCTGCGCGACTGCAGGATCTTCAAGAAACCGTGGCGGGCCCAGCAGGACGAGGTCCGGCAGCGGTGGCGGGCGGGTGAGTCGTTCGACGCGATGGGCCGGGCCCTGGGCGTCCCGATGCACGGGATCCGGCTCTTCTTCGCCCAGGCCGGCGGCGTGCGGCAGGCGCCGCGGAAACGCACTGACCGGCACCGGGCGGCCGCCGAACGCGAGGAGTTCTCGCGCGAGCATCGCGGCGGGCGAGTCCGCTCGCTGAATGGCTCGACGTCTCGGCAGAGCGCCGTCGACTGTGTCACGGGAGATCGCACGCGACGGCGGGAGGGAGCACCTATCGGGCCACCGTCGCGGATCATCAGGCGCGTCAGCGGGCCCGGCGCCCCCAACCGACTCCCCCGCCAATGCCCCCAAGAACGCCGACCTCCGCAAATACAGCCAGCAGGACCTCGACTCCATCGCCGCCGAGCTGAACGACCGCCCACGCAAGTGGACAAGGACAAGTGGACAAGGAGTGACGCAATGTCCGGTGTACACAGGGCCCGGGGGGTGTCGTACCGTGAAGGAGTTCCTGCGCCGGAGAATTCGGCGGCAGTGTTCGGACGTCCTGTTCCTTCTGTAGCGATCTTGAGGTGACTTCGCATCCCCCAGGCCCTGTAGCCGTCCGTGTTCCCCCACGTTCTGATGATGTGAACGTGCCCGGGGGCGGACGTCGCACTGGCCTGAGTTGCGTCACCCACCCCCGTAGTTTCCTGTCATTTCCCGGGTGCAGCTCTGCCGACTGCCCCGGGTTTGGTGTTCTCCGGCCCCGGCGCGGCCGACGGCGAGCTTCCCGCTTCCTTGGATCAGGAGTCCCGCCATGGCTTCCCCCGCGCTCGACCACGAGCCGCAGCACACCACCGAGCCCTCGGCTCACGTCGCCTGCGGTACACCGCCCAGGACGGTCCTGGCCGCCAGGATCGCCCTCGTGGTGGTCCTGGTCGCCGAGCTGATGGACGTGCTCGACCAGTCGGTCGTCCTCACCGCCGTCCCCACCCTCCAGAAGTCGCTCGGCGCCGGCCCGGCCGCGGTGCAGTGGCTGACGGCCGGCTACGCGCTGGCCCTCGCCCTCGGGCTGATCACGGGCGGCAGGCTCGGCGACGCCTACGGGCGGCGCCGGGTCCTGCTCATCGGCACCGCCGTGTTCACCGCCGCCTCGCTGCTGTGCGGTCTCGCCACCAGTCCGGGCATGCTGATCGCCGCGCGCGTGCTCCAGGGCAGCGGAGCCGCTGTGATGATCCCGCAGGTCCTGGCGACCCTCCACGTCACCTTCGACGGCAAGCACCGCAGCAGGGCCTTCGCCCTCTACGGGGCCGTCCTGCCGGTCGGCGCCGTCCTGGGTCCCGTCCTGGGCGGCGTACTCACCGAGGCCGACCTGTTCGGACTCGGATGGCGGCCGATCTTCCTGGTCAACGTGCCCATCGGCCTCGCCGTGATCGTTCTCGGACGGAAGTTCATCACCGAGTCGACTGCGGAGAAGGCCGAGCGCCTCGACGTCACCGGGATGCTGCTGTCCGCGTCGGCCGTGGTGCTGATCGTCTTCCCGCTCACCGAGGGCCGCGCCCACCACTGGCCGCTGTGGTGCTTCACCATGCTCGCCACCGGTGCCCTCGTGCTCGGCGCCTTCCTGCTCCACCAGCAGCGCAGGAAGGACGATGCCCCGCTGGTGGTGCTGTCCCTCTTCAGGGGCAAGGCGTTCTCCGGCGGCCTGTCCGCGCAGTTGATGCTGGGTCTGCTGTCGGGGATGTTCTTCATGACCTGGACGCTGTACCTGCAGCGCGGCCTGGGCATGAGCGCGCTCCAGGCGGCCAGGACCTTCGTGGTGATCGCTCTTGGTGAGACGGCCGGTGCGGTGATCGCGATGAGGACCGCCGGGCGCTTCGGGCGGCGCGTGCCACAGGCCGGAGCCCTGTTCGCCGTCGTCTCGATGGCGGTCTACGGGGTTCAGGTCAGCAGCCGACAGGCCGATCTGACCCTCCTCGCGATGACGGTCCCCCTCCTGCTGCTCGGCATCGCCTTCGGCACGATCGGCGGGCCGCTCGCCGACATGTCGCTCGCCAAGGTGCCGCACGAGAGCGCCGGATCGGCCTCGGGCCTGTTCAACACCGCGGTCCATCTCGGGATCGCCTTCGGCACCGCGCTGACCTCCCTGGTCTTCTTCTCCGCCACCGGCGGCTCGCCCGACGGCGCCGTCAACCGTGCCGCGTTCACCGGCGTGCTCTGGTGGGTCGGAGGCGCCTTCGCCGTGATGTGGGCCCTGATGTTCTTCCTGCCCAAGCACGCAAACAGCCAGGCCGACTGAGCCACTTCCCACGACGGCTTCGGCCGCGGCCGAAGCGCAGATGCTGGAGCGCCCAGCACATCGTGCAGCCGACCCCACACGCCCGCCCGCCCGCGACCAGATCAGGAACCTGCGGTGGGCGGTGGACTTCGACATCCCGAAGCATGGTGGCAGAGCCCGCCAGGCACACCCGCTGACCAGCACGTGCACGATCGCGGCGAACAGCGTCTCATCAGGCGTGGGTCACGGTCTCAGCCAGGTGATGCGCTCATGCCTTGACGGGCCCTCTCAAGCGCACACTGGCCAACTACGGGCGATAGGCCACACCTGGTCGTTCCCAAGGCGGCGATCGGGATCAGGGGGCCCAGGGCAGTCGTAGGGCCTCGATTTCCGTGTCGTCGAGGAGGGCCTCGACGAGCGGGGCGGGGCCCGCCACCTTGGTGGCCCACAGGTCGTAGTCCGTGCAGAGGACCCAGGACCGGTCCTGGGCCCAGAGGTTGGACGGGGTCCAACAGTCCTCTTCGGGGTGGTCGTACAGCGCCTTGGCGTCCGCGAGCGTGCCGGTCCGGACGTGCAGGTTGTCGAAGTCCTCGGCCCTCTGGAGCAGCGGGTTGTAGTAGGCCAGGCAGAGGGTTTCCGCGCCCTGCGGGCTGTGCTCGGTGAGGATGTCCACCAGGCGGTTCCAGTCGGTTCGGTCCAACCTGCCCTCGGACGGTGCCTGGATGCCGACCGGCCAGCCGCCCGGCTTGATCGAAGGGAAGGAGGTGTGGCACGGCAGCCGCCCCTCGGGTACCACGGAATCACCGGTCCGCCGCGCGAGCTCCGCCCAGCGCAGACGGCGCCAACGGGGTCCGCGGAGCTCGCCCACCATGCCAGTGAACACGTCCGCAGGGTCGAGGCCCGGGATGATCTCGGGCCCGCCGCCCATCAGCACGGCCCGTTCGTACGCGACGTACGACATGTCGGTCGGCCCGAGTTCGTGTTCGTACATGGAGTGGAGCACCCAGGCGGCGTCGGGCAGTGCCGGTGGCATGAAGCCGGTGAGCCCGTCGTCGTCGGCCAGCTCCCGCAGCCAATCGGTCTCCCCGGCCGCGGCCGGCGGCCACCGGGCGGCCGCCGGAGCAGCGGATGTCTCGTTCATCCGTTCAGGATCTCACCCGCCACCGGGACGAGCGCCGGGTGCAGTTCCCGTTCAGTAGCCGGATCGTGAAGCGCCGCTGGACGAAGCGGGGCAGCTCCCCAGGGTGGCGAGATCCACGGCTCAGGGACGGGCTCGCGCATCACCCGGTGGAGCCCGGGGCCGTTCAGTCGCCGGCCGCCGACTCCGAGTGAGCGGCGTCCCAGGCCGCCCGCGAGGCGGCAATGAACGGCCGGTGGGCGATCGACCAGTCCGCGAGGGCCTTGACGAGGTGGGTGAGACTGTGACCCATTTCCGTCAGCTCGTACTCGACCTGGGGCGGCACGGTGGGATAGACGGTCCGCGTCACCACCCCGTCGCGCTCCAGACGCCGGACGGTGAGCGTCAGCATGCGCTGCGAGATATTGCCCGGGATGGCGCGCTGCAACTCCTTGAACCTCCGTATGCCCGAGGCGAGCTCGACCACCACGTAGACGGACCACTTGTCGCCGAGCCGGTCCAGCACGTCCCTCACGCCGCATTCGTCCTGCGGCGTCTCGCAGACGATCACGGGCTCGTCCGGCACCGGGGTGGTTACCGCGGTGTGCCCTACTGACATCAAAGTGCCTCCTTATGCGATCGAGACTCGCTCCCCATGATGGAAACACACAGCTCAGGAGGGAGATCTCAATGATTCTGGTAACCGGTGCAGGCGGCGCGCTCGGACAGCTCGTCGCCGGCGAACTGGCCGGGCGCGACGACGTCGTCCTCGGCACCCGCACCCCCCGCTCCACCGCGGAGCGGCGCGTCGACTTCGACGACCCGTCCTCGCTCGACTTCACCGGTGTGGACACCCTGCTGCTCATCTCCGCCGGGTACGGCGAGGACGACGTCGTCATCGCCCGCCACGACGCGGCGATATCGGCGGCCGAGAGAGCGGGCGTGCGGCACATCGTCTACACCAGCCTCAGCGGCGACGGCGATCACCTGGCCTACGCGCTCGCCCACCGCTGGACCGAACGCCGCCTCGGGCGCAGCCCGCTGGCGTGGACGATCCTGCGCAACGGGCTCTACGCCGAGTTCCTGGCCGGTATCGCGGCCCCCGGCCCCGACGGGACGATCGCGGCGCCGCTGGGCGAGGGCCGCCTGGCCGCGGTGGCCCGCGCCGACCTCGCGGCGGTGGCGGCCCGGGTGGCAGTCGAGCCGGAGCGGCACGCGGGGCGGGTGTACGAGCTCGTCGGCGAGCGGGCCCTGGGCGGCTCCGAGCTGGCTGCCGCGATCGGTGGCTCGTACGAGCCCTGCTCGCTCGGCGCGACCCGCGAGGCGATCACCGGGGCCGGCCAGGCCCTGCCCTACCAGGTGCCGATGCTGGTGGGCACGTACTCGGTGATCGCCGGGGGCTTCCTGGACGGCAGCGGGATCGAGGACAACGCCCTGCGCACGCTCCTGGGCCGCGAGCCCCGGCCGGCGCTGGAGGTGTACGAGGCCGTGGTCGCTGCGGCGCGGACGGCTGCGGAGGTATGACCGTCAAGCTCTCGGTGATAGGTGGAACCGGGAGGACCGGCCCCCAGGTCGTGGGGGTCCTGGGGGCGCGCCCCTCGACGGCAGCCGTGGCATGGGCAAGGCCGTCGGCTGCACGTCTGCATGCCTACGCGGCCCGGGCGCACCGCAGCCGGGTCGCGGGCTGCGGGCTGCGGGCTGCGGGCTGCGGGCTGCGGGCTGCGGGCTGCGGGCTGCGCGGTGACGGGAGCGGGGTAGGTCCGGCTCCCGGTCGCTGCCACGCCGAGGCCCAGTTGGCGGGCCTCGCCAACTGAAGTGCTCGACGGCGAGTTCGTCTTCGGCGCCCCTGCCGCCTGGGAGCCTGAGCAGGCCGTGACCTCCACGGGCACCCGCCTCTACGGGAAGGCCACCACGCAAGCCTGGGACCGGCTGCGCCCCCGGCCGGCCCGGCGGGCGGCCTGGACCGGCCACGGCCCGGCGCCGCTGCCCGTCGGCAGCTTCTCCCTCGGGGGCAGACGTTCCGCCCTTACCTGCGACGTAATCGACGCCCCAGAAGTGCCCCGGCAAGCTGGTCCCCATGACACCCACCACCGCGGACGTCACCCGCGCCACCGTCCAGAAATTCCTCGCCCTCCGCCTCGCCGGAGACACCGAGGGACTCACCGCCCTCTTCGCCGACGACGTCGACTGGCTGCTCGCCGAGAACCCCGCAGTCCCGTGGATCCGACCCCGTTCCACTGCTGCCGAATGCGCCGCTCAATTCACGGAGCTGACCGAGCACACCGTGCCCGAGGACGCCCGCGCGTCCGTCGACACCTTCCTCGTCGACGGCACCGAGGCTGTCCTGATGGGACACCTCTCGGGGACCGTCCGCGCGACCGGCAAATCCTTCGCGGGCCCCTTCGCGCTGCGCCTCACCGTCGAGGACGGCCGGATCACCCGGCACCACCTGTACGAGAACAGCCTGTCGATCGCCGAAGCGTGCACTCCCTGACGACGTGGGCGGTTCGCGCCCCGGCGCCCCGCGCCCCGCGCCCCGCGCCCTGAAACAGCGGTCGTCAATGCCGAGAGCTTCCCGGGCCCCGGAAAGGCGTGGTTCTCAGCGACCCATGCCATCCCGCTCGGCCGACCGCGGGTCCGGCACCCAAGCCAGGATCCTCGGCTCCTGTGCACATGCCCACGACGAGCCCGCACATTGCATGTTCATGCGAGATAGTGCATACTCTTCCTATGTCGAAGGTTCTCACCTCCCTGCCCACCGGCGAGCGTGTCGGCATCGCCTTCTCCGGCGGTCTTGACACCTCCGTCGCGGTCGCGTGGATGCGCGACAAGGGCGCCGTCCCGTGCACCTACACCGCCGATATCGGCCAGTACGACGAGCCCGACATCGCGTCGGTGCCCGGCCGTGCGTCTGCGTACGGCGCCGAGATCGCGCGTCTGGTCGACTGCCGCGCGGCGCTGGTCGAGGAGGGCCTGGCCGCCCTCACGTGCGGCGCGTTCCACATCCGCTCCGGCGGACGCTCCTACTTCAATACGACGCCGCTCGGCCGTGCCGTCACCGGCACCCTGCTGGTCCGGGCGATGCTCGCGGACGACGTCCAGATCTGGGGCGACGGTTCGACCTTCAAGGGCAATGACATCGAGCGGTTCTACCGTTACGGCCTGCTCGCCAACCCTCACCTGCGCATCTACAAGCCGTGGCTCGACGCGGACTTCGTCCACGAGCTCGGCGGGCGCAAGGAGATGTCGGAGTGGCTGCACGCCCACGGCCTCCCCTACCGCGACAGCACCGAGAAGGCATACTCCACCGACGCCAACATTTGGGGCGCCACCCACGAGGCCAAGACCCTGGAGCACCTCGACACCGGCGTCGAGACCGTCAATCCGATCATGGGCGTGCGGTTCTGGGACCCTGAGGTCGAGATCGCCCCCGAGGACGTGACGATCGGCTTCGATCAGGGCCGCCCGGTGACGATCAACGGCAAGGAGTTCGCCACCCCGGTCGACCTCGTGATGGAGGCGAACGCCATCGGCGGCCGTCACGGCATGGGCATGTCCGACCAGATCGAGAACCGGGTGATCGAGGCCAAGAGCCGCGGCATCTACGAAGCGCCCGGGATGGCCCTGCTGCACGCCGTGTACGAGCGCCTGGTCAACGCGATCCACAATGAGGACACGCTCGCGCAGTACCACAACGAGGGCCGGCGCCTCGGTCGCCTCATGTACGAGGGCCGCTGGCTCGACCCGCAGGCCCTGATGATCCGCGAGTCGCTGCAGCGCTGGGTGGGCACGGCCGTCACCGGAGAGGTGACGCTGCGGCTGCGGCGCGGCGAGGACTACTCGGTCATGAACACTTCCGGTCCGGCGTTCAGCTACCACCCGGACAAGCTGTCCATGGAGCGTACCGAGGACTCGGCGTTCGGCCCGGTGGACCGGATCGGCCAGCTCACCATGCGCAACCTCGACATTGCCGACTCCCGCGCCAAGCTGGAGCAGTACGCCGGTCTCGGCATCGTCGGCGACAGGCACCCGACGCCCATCGGTGCCGCCCAGGCCGCCTCGACGGGACTGATCGGCACGATGCCGCAAGGCGGCGCCGAGGTCATCGCCTCGCGCGGCAAGGTCGAGGCCGACGAGGACCAGATGCTCGACCGCGCCGCGATGGAGTCCGGCACCGACTGACCGGGCCGGCGGACGGCACACCACCGGGGACGGCCCGGAGAGCGTCGTCGCGCACTGCGCATGCTGAGCCAGTAGCGCCAACCGCGGCGCCCGGGCCGGGCTCGTCACGTACGCCCTGACATGCGGTGTGCTGGCGCTCCCGGCCGCCTGGAGATCACTGCGGCCGGGCCCCGGCCCGAGCTGAACGTGAACCCGGCCGGAGGGATGATGGTGACGCGCCAGTCATCAAGCGGCTACGGAGACAGCTATGACTATCGCCATTGACCGGTTGATCGACCCTGCAGTGCGAGCCTTCGTTGCCGCGCTGAATGCGGGAGATCGGCAAGCGTTTGCCGCATCCCTCACTCCAGGAGCAACCATGTCGGACGACGGCAGTGATCGTGACGTCACTGACTGGACCGAGAGGGAGATCTTCAGCTCCGGCGGGCACATGGACGTTGAATGCCAGACGCACGACGGCCTCGGCCTGGTCGCTGACTACCGCAACGACACCTGGGGCGAGATGCGGACGGCGTGGCGGTTCACCGTGGACGGTGGCAAAGTGAGCCGCTTCGAAACCGGGCAGGTCTGAGTCAGGCATACCGCCTCGCCAGCACCCGGGCCCGGGCCGAGGAACCCGCCAAGGCGGGCCAGTCCGACACTCCTCGGACTGGCCCGGACGGTCTCCGACGACGAGCACATCTGCTACGTCCAGGACGTCGTGGTCCACCCCACGCATCACCGGCAGGGTGTCGGCCGGGCCTTTTGCCGGGTGTCTGGCCGTCACCACGTCCCTGGACACGACAGTGCCCTCGTCTCTCCTCCAGATCCGCGAGCCAGGTGATCACGAACTGCCTCCGGAACCAGTCGACAAACGCTGTTCCTGAAGATCTACGAAGCCACTTGGTGGTCAGCCCGCCGCGCGAGCGTCCCAGCGCGTGGTCGTCTGGTTCTGCCGAGAAGCCACCGGGCAGCTCTTGCTGCTGGCCGGGGTATCGACGGGCGCCGGCGGCGTGCTGGTTCGTCCGGGCGATCGTTGCCCCCACGCTGGCGGCCGACCCGACCGCGTGGGCACAGCAACAGCGGTTCCAGCCACGCCCACTGCTTACCGGTCAGGTCAAGCCACCTCGTCACCGCTCGGGTTGCCACGAGGTCTCCGGTGTCCAGGTTCCTCTTGGTCGATGGCCCCTCTACCGGAGACCTCACTCACTTTGCGGTCACGACACGCCCGTCACACCGGACTTCGAGACAGACCCTAAGTACGTGGTGCCGAGGCGTGACCGATGAGCATCAGAGTGGGGCGAGGCGGGCCTTGAGCAGGCAGAACTCATTGCCTTCGGGGTCGGTCAGGACATGCCACTGCTCCTCCCCTGTCTGGCCGATGTCGGCCGGGCGCGCACCAAGCTTCAGAAGGCGTTCGAGCTCGGCGTCCTGATCACGGTCGGTGGCGTTGACATCGATGTGCAGCCGGGATTTCCCCTTCTCCGGCTCATCCTGGCGACTGAGGATGATCGTGGGCTGCGGACCACCGAACCCTTCGCGCGGCCCGATCTCCACCGAGCCGTCGTCCTCGCGATCGAGCACGACGAAGTCCAGGACTTCGCACCAGAACCGCGCCAGCATCTCAGGGTCGCGGCAACCGAGCACGAGCTCACTGATACGACATGCCATAACCAAACCTGCTCTCAGCCTGGGAACTGCTGGGGAGGCCACGCATGCAACCTCATGGGCTCCCAGCAATGAAACCAATTCCGCGACCGTACCGGACGAGGCGAGCACGGATGAAGTGATTTCGGGGCCGAGCCTGCCCGGGCAACCGGGCAAGTCCCTTGGCCACGCAGTAGGAAAGCTGATGGTTGCCACACTTGCAGGCCTCAGAAGCGGAATCAGAGTGTTGTATTCCTGCGGGCTCCAAGGGCTGCACGAGCCGTACCTGGGGTGGCCGCAGAACGGTGGATCTTCGGGCGTTAGGGTCGCGAGTCCTGGAACACGCCGCCTAGAGGAGACCTAGGGCCCGACGACATATCACTTCTGACGACCAGCTCAGGTCCCGGTGGACTGTGGACGCTGAGTGCGCCGTACGGGCTTCTGGACGGGCGGCCGGGCGTCGTCGACGACGCCGTCTACGACCGCTGTCCGGCGGCCGGCTGGCGGCCGTCGGCGCCCGTGACGGCCGCGTCCGCTGATGCGCCGAGGGGATCGCGGACCCAGCCCCCCCCCAGGACCTGGTGCGCGCGGGAGGGGCAGTGGTCGTCCCCGTGCTGCGGGAGCACGCTCGCTGCGGGTTGGCCGCCCTGGATGTGGCGACGGGCAAGGTGTTGTGGACGCGGCGCAAGAGCGGGCGTCGGAAAGCTGACCCGGCACGCCGCGCGGACCGGTGAGGAACAGGCCGACACCCGTTTCCCCCGGCGGGAGGTGGAGTCCTTCATCCACGGCCCCGTCCTCGTCGGCGGTGACCGCGCCTTGTTCTCCGAGACCTTCGGCCGGCTGGCCCGTCTGTATACCCGCACCCGCGCGAACCAGGCTGTGCAGCTGGCGTGCGTACGGCTCGGCCGTCGGCACTTCTCCACCTTCCGTCGCCCGGCCGTGTCTGTCGGCGACTGGATCTACGCCGTCACCTGGCGCGACCGGCTGTACGCGGCCGACGCCACCCGGGCCCGGAGACTGCGTCGGCTGAAAGTGGCCGCCCCCGACGGCGCGGTACTGCAGGCGCCACGGGAGATCACCGCAGGACCGGCCCATGTGTTCATCACAGGTAACGGCGAGCTGGCCGCAGCACGCGACGGCCGTGTGCTGTGAGTGACCCGCACCCACCAGTGGGGAAGCGAACCCCTTCCGCTCGGCACCGACCGGGTCCTCTTCCAGTCCACGGACGGGGAACGGGACCAGCTCCACCGCGCGGACGCAGAGACTGGCCGCCGGATCCTCTGAGCGCTCGGCGCTCAGGGTTCGCAGGAAGGCAACACGCTGATTCCGCGTGTTGCCTTCCTGCGGACCCGTCGGACACGGCCTAGGACGATCCACCGGCCATGGGGCAGCAGAAGCAGCTGCCCGACGCCTCGCGGTGACAAGCTGAGGCGCCCTGACTCGGCGCCTCAGCGCCCCCGTCGAAGGCCGGCCAGACCAGAGTCACCCAGGATGCGGCCAACCTTCTCGCCCAGTGTGCTGCACGCGCCGCTCTCTGGGCGGACGCGGGGCGTCAGTTCAGGGACACGATCTTGCCCTCGGCGAAGTCAGTGCCCCTCTGGCCATAAACAGTGATCTTGTAGCTCGCGTTCGTCTTGTGCTCACCTATGGCGAACAGCGTCAGCCTACTGTCCTCGCTGTAGTAGAAGAGGGTAGCGCTTCTCTGGCCATTCCCCGAGCTGGCGTGCAGGACCGGGCGGTTCTTGAACTTGTAGGCGCCGGTGGGCTTGCCGCCCCCGTCGAAAGCCTGATTGAGGGCCTGCTTGAGGGGCACCTCCTTGTCCAGCATTTTCTGATTCCTGAGGACCCCCAGTAGGTACGCCTGTGCCTCCGGCTGGGACATGGCCCGGGTCGGTCCGCCGCCGTCTCGCCTCTCGATGACCATCGAACTGGCGGCAGCTGCCGAGGGCTCGATGCTCGCCGAAACGGCAGCAAGGCCGACGACCACCGCTGCGCCGGCGCGTATGGCAGTACGGCTAAGTTTCTTCACGCCGAGCTCCTTTTCACACGGGAATTGGAAGGTGTGTGAAGAGGTTACGAACGGGACTTCACCAGCCGGTTGACGGCCGATAAACGGGCCGGGCCTGGGCAGCGGGCGCCGAGGCGGTCCGGGCGTCAATGCCGCGGGAGCCGATCAGGGCGAACCGGCCGGCGATGGCGCTAGTGGTAGGGGCTCGGAATCTGTACGGGTTCCAAGGTCTTCAAGGGCACAGGGTGAACACATACCCTGCCCGAGTGGGGTCGGCTCGGTGGTGCTGGACAGGGCGGTAGAGGCGGCTCCAGTCTGGCCAACTCGCGCGGACGGCCCGGCGATGGGCGTTCTTGCGGCGTCGCCGGGGCCTGTCACGCATTCTTTGAGTGGTCTCTACAGTGCTTTACTGAGAGCCTCCGCGACGGCCTGGTACGACTTGTACGTCGCGTACCGAAACGCGTCCATTCCCTCACGCTTGGCCTCCTGGGCCTTCTGCTGTGCGTAGTCGCCCGCCTCCTTCAGCGTGCCAGTGGCGCCGCTTTCGTTATCGGACATTTTTCTCTCCGGTGATTCCCAGTACTTCATTGCTGAGGGGTAGCTCGGTACCTCTCCTGTTGTGATGGCACATAAGCGGAGGCGTGAGCGGGAACGGCGGGTGTGCTGTGGCCGCGGTGGCCGCCTTCAGCGGCGGGTACGCGCTGACCTCCCGACGTCAGGCCGCCACCGTCATGTCGGCCCCGATGGTGCTCACCTCCGCGGGCGTGCCGACCGGCCCGGTCGGCCTCGGTCTCGGCCTCCTGGATCTGGAGCGCGAGCCTGGCTGGCGCGGGCTGCCCTGGCTGACGGGCTGCGGGCCGGCGGTCGTCGGGGGGCCTCGCGCCCACCGACGCGTTCATGGGGAGGCCGCGGTGTTCTCACGGATCCCGGCTGTCGTACGGCATGGGCTCAAGACCCGGCTTCGCCGCCGGCCTCCCAAGGACGGACCCTTCCCTGTCGTCAAGCGGGCGTCGGGCGTGATGCCGATTGCCGGGATAGTCGTCGCTACCGGAACGGCCGGACACTATCGTGGCGGGGGTCGACTGCAGGAGGAGACGTGACCACCGCCCCTGGGCGCCCCCATGGTGTGCCCCCGATGCCCGAGCGCAGCATCCCCGCCCTGCGGGCCGCGATCGCCGCGCACACGCCCCAGCTGTTGGCCGATTTCGAGGCGAACTGGCGAGCGAAGATCGCCGACACCTACGACATCAGCGCGACGCCGGCATTCCTGGCCCGCTGGTGGGCCGAGTACGCCCTCGCCCGCAATCCCGAGCTGGACCGGCATGTGCGCGACCTTGAGGAGCGAGCTGCCCAGTCGGCCGAGCCGGACAAGGCCAAAGCCCTCCTGGAAGAGGCGGCGCAGATCCACCAGCGGGTGAGCCTGCTCGGGCCCGGCGAGTGACCGACGGGCCCACCGGCCCGCCTTGGGCCACCGACTGGACCAAGAGCGCCGCCGAATACCGCGACAGCCTCCCCCACGCCGTTCGAGACCAGATCATCGACGCTGTCACCGACCTCAAGTGCTCGCGCCACCCGTACCGCGACGATCATCTCGACACCGCGAAGGTCAGCATCGAACCCGTCCGCTCCACCCAGCCCCGCGGAGCGCACATCCTCTACTTCGACCACGGGCGTGGATGGCTCCGCTACGTCTTCGTCCCCCGTGCCGCCGAACCGCAGATCATCGTCGAGACCCTCTTCTGGCAATAGCCACCAGCGACAACGGTTGCCCGCCAAACCGCGCCTGGAGAACGCCGAGCTGGCCTACCTGTCCGCGTGCGAGACTGCACGTGCCGCCGCCGGGCTCGCCGACGAGACGGTGCACCTCGGACCGTCTTCCAACTCGCCGGATACCACCATGTCGTGGCCACCCTCTGAGCGATCCGGGACGACGTCGGGGCGGAGCTCGCGGACAACTTCTCCGCACACCTCCTCGACGGGCAAAGCGGGCCGGCGGCCGCGCTGCCACCGGGCCGTAGTCGGTGTACCCAGGTGATCAGGCGGTCGGGACGGCACGCCGGCCGGTTGGTCCTCAGGGTCTGCATGGATGTCTCACGGGATGACGTCATCAGGTGTCACCGGCCGTGCGCTGGACCGTCTCACATGGCCGCTCATGCCAGCGGGCCGGTCCCGGGCCCTTCGGGCCAGCCTTCAGTGACCGCATCTGCAGCCGTTGCGATCGTCTCCTGACCAGCCCACCTTACAGGCAGGCAAAGCATGGCTTATGAACACACGCCATATCCATTCATTGCCTTATAGTCGACGGAAGGCGGGTGACACCTGAGGAGTGCACACATGGGCGGGGGCACGGGCATGAAGACGATCGGGTTGATCGGCGGGATGAGCTGGGAGTCGACAGCGGAGTACTACCGGATCCTCAACGAGCGGACGCGCGAGCGGCTTGGCGGTCTCCACTCGGCTCGCTGCGTGCTCTACTCCGTGGACTTCGCGGAGATCGAGCAGTTGCAGGCCCAGGGCCACTGGGCGGAGGCCGGTGAGGTGCTGGCCGGCGCCGCCCGGTCGTTGGAGGCGGCCGGCGCCGATCTACTGCTCATCTGCACCAACACGATGCACAAGGTCGCGGACTACGTCGAGGCGGCGGTCTCGGTCCCGCTGCTGCACCTCGCGGACGCCACCGCAGCCGCCGTCCGCGCTGCAGGGCTGCGCCGGGTGGGCCTGTTGGGCACCGCGTTCACCATGGAGCAGGACTTTTACCGGGGCCGCCTCGCGGCGGGCGGGCTTGACGTTCGCGTCCCGGACCCCGAAGGGCGCGCGCTCGTGCACCGGGTGATCTACGAAGAGCTCTGCCTCGGTGTCGTGCGCGACGAGTCGCGTGCGGCCTATCGCCAGGTCGTCGAGGCCCTCGCCGCCGAGGGCGCCGAGGGCGTCATCCTGGGCTGCACCGAGATCGAGCTCCTCATCCGCCCTGAGGACAGCCCCGTACCGGTCTTCCCCACCGCCCGCCTGCACGCCGAGGCAGCGGTCGACGCGGCCCTGCCCGAACACACCAACTGAGCGCACCGATCAGACTCATCCGTCAAGAAATCGACCGCTTTCCGGGCCCCCGAACAGCCGGTCAATGCGACTACAGCAGGTTCCGTCAGCGCATCGGCCCGGCGAACGGGTCTGTCCGGCGAACGTGTCTGTCCGGCGAACGGGCGGCCATTCACACCGCAAGCCCGTGCTGCACGTACATGCGCTCAGAAGGCGAGCACGGGCTCCCGGACCGCCCGCGAGCGCGTCCACGACCCGCTGCCCCCAGCGCTGGAGCCCAGCCTCGGTCAGGCCCGTGCCGGCGGGCGGTGGTGCGGGTGGCGCCCAGGCGTAGCGTGGCGGTGTGGGCATCGGCGGCCTGGTGCGCGGGCCATACGCGGAGGGTGCGGCGCATGCAGCGGACCTTCACCAGGCTCCCGCCGGGCGGGACCCTGCGAAGCTCTGCGACGGTGAGGGCCGGGTTGCGGGTCCCGGTAGCTCCCGTTTGACATGCGACACCGGGGGACCCAGTGTCGAAGGGGGGCGACGTGGTCACGACGGTCCACCCGGCTGACACTGGCAGGGGTCCCTATGCGCAGTGTGCGACACGTAGGCTACGGCAATCTTGAGATCGAGCTGCCCGGCGATGCCGGCGGCCGGATCAGCAGAGTGCCGCCCGCGACGCCTGCCCCGGAAGTCCTTCCGCGCAGCGGCCTCCCAGTCCCCCCGCCGCCTTTGTCTCTGGGGCGTGAGGAACAGCTTGAGGACGCGCGCAGCGCGATGGATGCTCGGCGCCCCATTGAGTTCCACGCGCCTTGTGGATTCGGCAAAACGACCCTCCTGCAGGGCGTAGCCGCCGATGTGGGCAGGCGAGGTGTCCCGGCTGTGATCCTGCGTGCCGGTGATGACGATGCGAGGGACCTGCTCCAGCGCATTTTCGCCGTGTTCTACGAGTGCGACCGTCCCATGGTGCCCACCCCCGAGCAGCGCGCCGAGGCGCTCGCCGGGGTGAACGCCGTGGTGTTGCTCGACGACGCGACAGGCGGCTTCGAGCAAGTCGGGCCGCTGATCGACGATCTTCCCGGCTGCGCCTTCGTGCTCGGTACCCCCCACCCGGTTCTCGGACGCCACGGGGTGTCGCAGAGCCTGCCCGGCCTGTCCGACGCTGCAGCCCGGGACCTGGTGGCGCGCGAACTGGGCAAGCCCTTGACCGAACTGACCGGTCCCGAACAGTGGGCCGTGTCCCGGTTCGTGGATGCTGTGGAAGGCCGGCCCCTGCGACTCAGACAGGGCGCTGCCCTCGTCCGCGAGGACGGGTACACCTTCGATGAGCTTACCGAGCACGTCCGGCGTGACCCGCAAACCCTGGACCGGCTCGCCCTCGACGCGCTCGCCGAACACGAACGCTGCGTACTGGCGACTCTGGCACTGACGGCAGGCCTGCTGCTCCCCGGTGATCTCCTGACGGTGATGAGCGATGTCGACGGGGCCGTCGAGGCTCTGCGGAAGCTGCGCCGGCGTGGTCTGGCCGAGCAGTGCAACGACCGGTTCGGATTGCCGGTGTGCCAGGCCGACAGCTACCGGTCGACCCTGCTCTCGTGCCTCGACCTGTCTCGTGCCGTCCGCGAACTCGGCGGTTGGCTGGTCGCCTGTGACCCGGACGGCGAGGAGGCCGCGGACGCAGCCACGGCGACCGTGTCCGTGATCGCCTTCGTGGCCGAGCGCCGCGAGTGGACGGCTGTGATCAGCCTGGTGCGTGCAATCCAGCCGATTCTGGCCCTGAAGGGCCGTTGGGAAGCCTGGAATCACGTTCTCGCCGACGGGATCGAGGCGGCCAGGGCGGTCGGCGACCAGGCGTCCGAAGCGCTCTTCACCAATCAGCAAGGGCTGCTCGCCTTGTGCGACGAGCGACTCGACGCCGCGCGGAACTGCTTCGAGAAGGCCCGCGACCTGTGGGATGACCAGGGCAACGAGGCCGCATCGGCGGTCGCCCGGCACAACCTCGCACAACTCCGGCCCGCGGTCATCCAGCCCCCGTCCCAGCCCCAGCCCCCAACTCCTGCCCCGGCCCAGGCTCCGGCCCCGCCCCCGGCTCCGGCCGGGGCCCCGGCCCCGGCCCCGGCCCCGCAACGACGTGTGCCACCACGCCCTACACGCCGGTGGATCGTTGCCGCGGCATGCGCCGCTGCCGCTCTCGCCGCGGCTATCGGTATCGGCACTCTCGTCTCGGGCGGTGACGACTCATCCGGTGGTACGTCCGGAGGTGGAGATACGTCCTCCCCTTCTCCTGCGTCGGTCGCCGGTACCTACGCCCGAGGCGAGGGCCGCGCACAAATGCGCCTGCTCCTGGAACCGACCGGTTCGGATGCGTACCGCGCGACCGGGACGCAAGACGGAAGCCACGGTATCGACGCCGGGACGTGCGAGCAGGAGCTTGGGAACGAGCCCAAGACGGATCCCACGGAAGCCGTCATCAGGCACAACGGATCCACTTACACGGGCAGGTTCATCCAGGTGAACCCGGGAACGGGTGGCACATGCCGCTACCTGGCGTACAACGTGACCCTTGAGGTCATTGGTCAGGACACGGTGCGGATGTGTTCTGAGAAATTCGATCAGTGCCTGACCTACCAGCGCTTGGACTAGCCGGACCCACCGCTTGAACTGCACCCGTCTGGTGCTGCACGTATATCGCGTTGTGGGCCCAGGGTCGCCGCCATAGGGTCACCGGCATGTCTTTACGTCTTCGTATGCGTCAAGCACTGCCGGAAGCGATGCGCGCCCGTGACAAGGCCGCGGTGAGCGCCCTGCGCGCAACACTTGCTGCGCTGGACAACGCTGAGGCGGTGCCCGTCGTCGACGCTGAGCTCCGCGGTTTGGCCCTTGAGCATTCGCCGGTTGGTGTCGGCGCCACCGAAGCAGCACGGCGTGAGCTGAGCGAGCGCAGTGTGGTGGATGTCGTGCGAGCCGAGGTCGCCGAGCGGCTGGAGGTTGCGGCGCAGTTGGCTGCGCCCGCGCACGCTGACCGAGCCGCGCGTCTCCGCGCCGAGGCCGCCGTGTTGCTTCGCTTCCTCGACGGTCCCAGCACCGGATAGAGCTCGTCACGGGATCTTGGCGAGCGTTGCTGGCCGGGCATGACTCGTACGACGATTCGGCCGTTCGTGAGGGTGTGAGCATCAGGCCGTGGAAGGTGGATGACGAGTTGTGGGCGATGGTCGAGCCGGTCCTGCCCTTCCGGCCGTTTGCCGTTCGACGACAGCGCAGAAGGTGGGAAGGTGACGGCGCTACCGCGCAATTCGCCGTAGTCACATCCGGCGGCAGCATTCCGGTGCTCATCGAAGGGCACCCACAACAGGCCCTTGCCGTCCGGCGATTCCCGAGTTCGGCGCCAAAGGGCTCGACGAGGCGCTGCTGGTGGGGTCGGACGGCATGGTGGCCGAGGGGGCCATCTCGAAGAAACATGAAGATCGTTCGGCTCCGTAAGCCCTCCATCCCGTTGCACGAAGCGGTATTTCATGCCCTGCTCCAGGGGCCGGTACGGTCAGATTCATGGAACGGAATTTTCAGACGGCGGAAGAACTCGCGGCTGCCTTGCGCGCCGGTGAAGTGACCTCGGTGGAGCTGACCGAAGAAGCGATCGCCCGTATCGAGCGGGACGACAAGGCGATCAACGCGATTTGCGTGCCGGACTTCGACCGTGCACGGGCCGCCGCGAGCGCGGCCGACCAGGCACGCGCCCGCGGCGAGGAGCTGCCGCTGCTCGGCATTCCGGTGACGGTCAAAGAGTCCTACAACGTCGCCGGACTGCCCACGACCTGGGGCCTGCCGCTCCACCGGAACTACATGCCGGCCGAGGACGCGGTGCAGGTGTCGCGGCTCAAGGCCGCAGGCGCGGTGGTGCTCGGTAAGACCAATGTGCCCATAGGGCTGCAAGATGTGCAGAGCTTCAACGAGATCTACGGCACCACCAACAACCCGTGGGATCACGGTCGCACGGCGGGTGGCTCCTCCGGCGGATCAGCAGCGGCCCTGGCATCCGGATTCGGTGCGCTGTCCATCGGCTCCGACATCGCCGGTTCATTGCGCACCCCCGCGCATTTCTGCGGTGTCTACGCACACAAGCCGACACTCGGGCTGGCGTCGGCCCGCGGTATGGTCCCGCCGACCACGCCGGCGTTGCCGGCCGACATCGACCTCGCCGTCGTCGGTCCGATGGCGCGCACTGCCCGCGACCTCACGCTCCTGCTCGACGTCATGGCCGGCCCGGACCCGCTGACGCTCGGCGTGGCATACGACTTGGCGCTGCCGCCCGCGCGTCACGAGCGGCTCTGCGACTTCCGGGTCCTGGTCCTCGACGAGCATCCGCTCATTCCGACCGGGTCCGCTGTGCGGGCGGGCGTGAGCCGGGTGGCCGACGCGCTTGTCGACAGCGGCGCCCGCGTCGCACGGCACAGTCCGCTGCTGCCCGATCTGACCGAAGCCGCGATGCTCTACATGCAGTTGCTGTCTTCGAGCGTCGCCGCACGTATTCCCGCCGAGGCGTACGAGCAGCTGCGGATCCACGCCGCCGGACTGAGCGCAGACGACCAGAGTCTCGATGCGGCGCGGCTGCGCGGCGTGGTGTCCAGCCACCGCGAATGGATCGGGGTGAATGACCGTCGCGAGCTCCACCGCCACCGCTGGCGGCAGTTCTTCGCCGAGTTCGACGCCGTGGTGTGTCCCATCACGCCCACCCCCGCGTTCCCGCACGACCACACCCCCGATCCGGTGGAACGCCGGCTCGACATCGACGGCGTCGAGTACCCGTACTTCGACCAGCTCGTCTGGGCCGGTCTGCCCACCATGCCCGGCCTGCCCGCCACCGCCGTCCCAGCGGGCCGGTCCCCTGAGGGCCTGCCGGTGGGAGTGCAGCTCATCGGTCCGATGTTCGAGGACCGCACCCCGCTGCGGCTGGCCGAACTGCTCGAACAGAAGATCGGCGGCTTCCAGGCACCGAAGTAAGTTCGCGGCGAAATCGTTCGTCCTGTGCTGTGCGTCGGTGAAATCCTCCATCGCCACCGGGCCGGTTCCGACCGGCTTCTCGTTGCGCTGCAGGGATTCGTGCGCGTCAACCTGATCGCGCACCTGGTCGGCACGATCCGCGGGCTGTGGTCGGCGGCCCGGTCGAGTCCCACCTGCTGGTGGTCTCCGTACCGCTCCGCTCGCGCTGCGTGCTCACACCCGCCGTGTCCGAGCGCCGCCCGGCCTGGGAGGTGACGCGGACGGCGACACGCAGCGCAGCCGCGCCGGATCGGTCCGGGTCAGGGCAGCTGTCGCGTCCAGTTGCCAGCCGGTCTCGTAAGCCTCGGCGAAGCGCTCGTCGCCAAGTACGGCTCAGCCGCAACTGAGCCGTACTTGGCGTGCAGACCTGCGATCGGTGCGGTCGTGGACGTCGCGCAGGCGGGCCGCCGCTGCCGTCGCCACGATCGGCATGTCCCTGCTGTCGACCGCCGCCGCGTACGCCCGCCCAGCACCTCTTCGGCGCCCGGCCCGTCGCCGAGTTCGAGACAGAGCGCGCCCCGCAGTGGCGGGCCGATCTGGACCCGGCTGAGCGCCGCCCTCAGCGGCCGCCGCTCCGGGACAGTGCGGTCCAGGCCGCCGAGAGGCGGCTGACCAGTGCTGCCGCGGTCTCTGGGGCGAAGGAGTAGGGGAGGCGGATGTAGTTGTCGTGGGCGCCGGTCGCATCCATCGTGGCGCCCGGGATGACCTCCGCGCCGTGGCGCAGGGCCACCTGCGCGTAGACCCGCGCGTCCGTGCCCGGGGGCAGCTGGACCCACAGGACGGAGCCTCCCTGCGGTGCCTGCCAGCGCCAGTCCGGAAGCTGCTCGGCCAGCAGTCGGGTCATGGTGGCGAGTTGCTCGCGAAGGATGCGGGCCCGTTCGGGCGCGAGGGCCGGGAGCGCGGGAAGAAGCCGGGCGGCGAGGGCCTGGTCGAGAAGCGGGCTGCCGAGGTCGTGGAGCGCCTTGAGCCGGGCCAGGCGCGCCACGGTGTCCTGCGGCGCGCGGATCCAGCCGATCCGCAGACCGCCCCACACCGCCTTGGTCAACGAACCCACCGTCAGCACGGTTGCTCCGGCAGGGTTCGCGGCGATCGGCGGCGGCGCCTGCCCGGGGGCGAGGGCCGCCGCGTGGGCGCTGTCCTCAAGGACGGTGACGCCGTGTTCGGCGGCGAGCTCGGCCACCCGGCGGCGGCGTCCGGCGGACATCAGGGTGCCGGTGGGGTTGTGGTGGGTCGGCATGAGGTAGAGCAGCGCGGGCCGGTGTTCGGCGAGCGCGGTGGCGAGCCGGTCGATCCGGACCCCGTCGGAGTCGAGTTCGACGCCGACCAGCCGTGAGCCGGCCGCTCTGAGGACGTCCAGGCAACCCGGCCACCCGGGGGATTCCACGATCGTGGTGGACCCGCGCCCGAGGTACAGCTGGGCGCTCAGGGCGACGGCCTGCGTGGCACCGGTGGTCACCACCACCTGGTCAGGCACGGTCGGCAGGCCGTGTGCGGTGTGGTGGGCGGCGATCGCCGCTCGTAGCGCGGGGAGCCCGGCCGGGTGGTAGCCCACGTCACGGAGCAGCCCGGGCAGGTCCTCGCGGACCAGGTGGAGCAGCGCCCGGGCCAGGTCCGGACCGCCGGCCTCGGCCGCCTGCCCCAGCGAGATGAGGTCCGGCGGCTGTGCCACCAGCCGCTGGATCACCGCGGTGGCCTGGCCGCCGCGCACGCGTCCGTCCGCCGGAACCCGGTGGACGACGGCTCCTCCCGACACCCGTGTGCCGCTGCCCCGACGGGTCTCGACCAGGCCCGACCCGCGCAGTGCGTCGTAGGCGGCGACGACCGTCGCCCGACTGACCGAGAGCGCGTCGGCGAGCCGCCGCTCGGACGGGAGGCGGTCGCCGGTGTGCAGGTCCCCGGACCGTACGGCTCGGACGAACGCATCGGTGAGCCGCCGGTACAGCGGCCCCTCGCCCGAACTCCAGTCGCCCAGCAGGTCGATCAGCTCTTCCGGCTCGGGCGTCTGACGGTTCCGGTCCACTTTCCCCTCCATTGGCACGGGAGTACGCGCCGCCGTGACGAAAGGCTAACGTCATGACATCCGCCTCACCCCTTGACCCCCGGCTGGCAGCCATCTGCGACCTTTCCGTCTTCGCGGCGAGAGACGGCGCGGGAAGGCACGAGTACGACGGAACCGTCCAGGACCTGTCTCCGGACGGAGTGCGACGCGGTCTCGCCGCCCTCGGCGGCCCCGCCGGCACCAAGCCCTTTCCGGATCCGCACGACGAAGCGCACGCGGCGGCTGCGGAGGAAGCCCTCCGGGTCCGCTTCGGCGAGCTCGAACTGCACCGGAGCAACCCCCTGTGGCACATCGAGAATCTGGACCTGACCGGCTACGACCGCCCCTACGCGCCCCAGCCCGAGCGGGACGCCGCCCGGTCGGCCCAGTTGCGCCAGTGGCCGGACGCGGTGGACGCGGCGGTCGAGGCACTGGACCGCGTCCCCGCGGCGCTGGCCGACGCCACGCTGCCGCTCGCCCGCGGCCTGGCCGCCTTTCTCGACCCCCGGGGCGGCCCCGTCCACGCTGCCGCCGGCCGGGCATACGCCCGGCTCATCGCCCACCTGGAGCGGGCCGCCGCCGAAGGGCCGCCGTCAGCGGCACTCGGCGGCCCCGCTCTCGCCCGGCTCCTCGGCGCGGCCGAAGCCTGCACCGTGGACCTCTCCGCGATGTCCGCCCGGGTGGATGCGGAACGGGACCGCCTGCGTGCGCTGCTCGACGAGTCGCTCCGCCGCGTCGACCCCGATGCCGCGCCCGCCGACACCGTACGGGCCCTGCAGGCCGATCATCCCGACGCCGAAAGCCTGCTGGACGAGTTCACTGCTCTCGTCGACGAGGCGATCGCATGGACCGCCCGGCACGATCTGGTGCCCCATCACGACGTCGAGGTGGACGTCCTGCCGATGCCCGACTCCCAGCGCCGGGCGCTGGCCGGCCTCTTCGCGTGCGCGCCCCACGAGGCCGACGCGGCCAGCAGCTTCCGCATCACCCTCCCGGACCCCACATGGACAAGGGCGGCGAACGCCCAGTGGTTGTCGACCGGCTTCAACCGGACCCTGATGCCCAACATGGCCATCCACGAGGTCGCACCCGGGCACGCCAGCCACGGCAGGGCGCTGCGCCGGGCGGCGACCGATGTCCGCCGCACGCTCCACTCCGACGCCTTCATCGAGGGGTGGGCCCACTACTGCGAGGAGTTGGCGCTGGAGCAGGGCTTCCGCGACGGCGACCCACGCGTGGCCGTCGCGGTCGCCCAGGACGCACTGCGCAGAGTCACCCGCTTCGCCTGCGCCATCGGGCTCCACACCGGAGCCATGACCCTGTCGGACGCGGCGGCGCGGTTCACCGAGGACGTCTCGCTGGCCGGTCCCGCGGCCCTGCACGAGGCCGAGCGCGGGCTGTTCGACCCCACCTACGGCCGTTACACCTGGGGCAAGTTCGCCATCCTCGACCTGCGCGAGCAGGCCACGGCACGCTGGGGCAGCGCCTTCTCGCTCCGTCGTTTCCACAGCGCCCTGTTCGACCTCGGTGCCCCGCCCCTCGGTCTGCTGCCCACGGCACTGGAACGCGGATGACCTCGCTCGCCGCCTTCGTTCTCGCGTCGCTGGTCCTGGTGGCTGTGCCCGGACCCAACCTGATCTACATCATCACGTGCAGCGTGCAGAACGGACGGAGGGCCGGCATCGTCTCGGCCCTCGGCGTGGAGACCGGCACGCTCCTCCACGTCATCGCCGCCGTCTGCGGACTGGCGACGCTCGTCGCGGACCACCCGCTCCTCTTCGCCTTCCTGCGCTGCGCAGGCGCCGGCTACCTCGCCTGCCTGGGCGTACGTGCGCTGCTCCGCCGCCGGCCCTCCGCGATCGGCGCCACCGAAGCCGTCGGCGGTGCCGAAGCCGTCGGCGCCGTCGGCCGTCCCGTTCGACGCCGACTGCTCCGGTTCTATCGCGATGCCGTCCTCGTCAACCTGCTCAACCCCAAGGTCGTCCTCTTCTTCCTGGCCTTCTTCCCGCAATTCCTGCCCATCGGCCTGTCTCCCGGGGACGCCCGGACCCGGATGCTCGTACTCGGCGTGGTCTTCCTGGCCATCGGCCTGGCCCTTGACCTCTGCTACGCGTTCGTCGGCGCCGCACTTGCCAGCCGACTCCGCGGGACCCCGCGCCGCGACCGCCTTCTGTCCTGCCTGACCGGTGGCATCTACCTCGGTCTGGCCACCGTGGTGTTCATGTGAGGCCCGCACGCCCGCACGCCCGCACGACGGCTTCCGGCCTGGGGCCGCATGGGGATTCTGAAGTCAGCGCCCCTTGGGGAAGGCGACGCGCAGTGCGGAGCCGCGGGTGAGGAAGGCGACGCGGACGACGGGCAGCATGCAGAGGGTCTGCATCACGGCGTACCACGGAGGGCAGACGCCCGGGATCAGGTCGACGCCGATGATCGCAATCGGCATGATGACAACAAGGGTGTCAACGCGCTGGAAGGCCCGCCGAGATCCCCGGGAAGCGGAAACGACCATCCGGTAGATCAGTACGGCGACCACGGGCAGCAGGACTGCCCGGACCCACATGAACGTGTTCACCTTGTGACCGCTGCCCGCCAGCACGGCGACCGCCCCGAGGGCGACGACGCCGAGCGCGCCGTACACCTTGATGCTGTTGCGTGCCGTGTCGAAGGCTCGCAGGGTGCGGGGGGTGTGAGTCGTGGGGTGTGTGTTGGTTTCCATGCCCACGACGCTACGAAGCGCTCGGCCGCCCCGGTATGCGTCTGGACGCACAGCGGGGTGGGTCCAGCCCCACTCCCCCGTCGGCCGGGCAGGAAGCGGCTTCCGCGCGGTGCACAGTGGAGGCATCGAACGGAAAGCGAAGGAAGAGACATTGAGACAGTCGGATGCGTGGCCGGCGTGCGTCGGCGTGGGGTTCGTGCGGGCGTGCGCCGTGGCGGTCATCAGCATGCTGATCCCGGCCGTATGGGTCGCCGCCGTGGCACTGGGGATCTGGTGGGGGGCGGGAAACCCGTGGTCCTGGGTGGCGCCGCTGGTGCTGGTGTGCGCGGGCACGCTCACCCTGTCCCGTCCGGTGTGCAGGATCGTCCGCCTGCTCGTCGCACGGTGGACGGCCACCGAAGTCCCCGCCGGATACCGGCAGGCCGGGCCGGTGACGCAGATGTCAACCGGCTACTGGTGGAACGGCTTCAGCTACGAACGCACCCGCCGCGACGCCCTGATGGACCAGAAGTGGCGGCTCTGGTGGACCGACCCCGCTGTCTGGCGTGACCTGCGGTTCATCCTGATCGCACCGTTCACCGCGGGCGCGGTCGCAGCCCTCCCGCTGGCCGGGGTGGGCGCGGCGGCCCTCGGGCTCGGCCAGTCGGAACCCGTTGCGCGGCTCGTCGGAGTGCTCGGCCTGGTCGTGGCCGTCGCCGCCGCCCCGTACGCCTGGCGGCCCGTCGAGCCGGTGGCCGTCCGATTCCTGCGCCCGTCCTCCGTGATGGCACTGGCGGACCGGGTGGATGAGCTGACCGCCCAGCACGCGGACACGACGGTCGCGCAGGCCGCCGAGTTCCGCCGGATCGAGCGGAATCTGCACGACGGGGCGCAGGCCCGCCTGGTCATGCTCGGGCTCTCCCTGGCGACCGCGGAGAAGCTGATGGAGACCGATCCCGAACAGGCCAGGGCGCTGCTGCGGGACGCACGTTCCGGCGCCGCCGCCTCGCTGGCGGAGCTGCGCGAGCTGGTCCGGGGAATCAGCCCGCCCGTGCTGAACGAACGAGGGCTCGTCGACGCCGTCCGCGCTCTCGCCCTGGACATACCCCTCGACGTGACCGTCAGCGCCGACGTCCGGCTGCGCCTGGACCCGCCGATCGAGTCCGCCCTCTACTTCGGCGTCGCCGAGCTGCTGACCAACACGGCCAAGCACGCCCGCGCGGCCAGGGCGCGCGTCTCCTTCGTCCGGGACGACACCGGCGTCGTCATCGAGGTCGAAGACGACGGCCAGGGCGGCGCCGACGGCAGACCCGGTGGTGGGCTCGACGGGCTGCGTCGCCGACTGGCGGTCTTCGACGGCACGCTGGAGATCGCCAGCCCGCCGGGTGGCCCGACGTGTGTGAGGATGGCGGTGCCATGCGAATCGTCATAGCCGAAGACCTCTACCTCCTGCGCGACGGGATGGTCCGCCTGATCGAGGCATACGGGCACCAGGTGGTGGCGACCGCCGCCACCGGGCCCGAAACGCTCGACGCACTGCGGACCTGGCGCCCGGACGTGTCCGTCATCGACGTCCGCATGCCACCGAGCCAGTCGGACGAGGGCCTGCGGGCGGCTCTTGCGGCCCGCAGCGAGATGCCGGGACTGCCGGTCCTCATCCTCTCCCAGCACGTCGAGCAGCTCTACGCCCGCGAGCTCCTGGCCGACGGCTCCGGCGGCGTCGGCTACCTCCTCAAGGAGAGCGTGTTCGACGCCGACCAGTTCATCGCCGCCCTGGAACGCGTCGCGGGCGGCGGGACTGCCATGGACCCGGCCGTCATCGCCAAGCTCCTGGCCGGCACCGCACCGGACCGGGAACTCGGGCGGCTCACCGACCGCGAGCAGTCCGTGCTGGCCCTCATGGCCGAGGGACTGTCCAACCAGGCCATCGGCCGCCGCCTCTTCCTCAGTGAGAGCGCCATCAGCAAGTACACCACCTCCCTGTTCGGCAAGCTCGGCATCACCGACGACGACAACACCAACCGCCGCGTCCGCGCCGTCCTCGCCTACCTGAACAAGCCCTGACGCGACGCGGGCGCCCGGCACGCTGCGGCACGGCCCGGGCAGAACACGTTTTAGGGTACGGCGATGGATATCTTCCATCTGCGCTACTTCGTGGCGGTCGCCGAGAACCTCAGCTTCTCCCGGGCCGCGCGTCAACTGCACATGGCCACATCGCCGTTGAGTCAGCGAATAAGAGACCTGGAACGCGAGCTCGGCCAGCGGCTGTTCGACCGGGATTCGCACCACGTGGCCCTGACCAGCGCCGGCACGGCGCTGCTGCCCGTCGCGAAGGACGTCCTCGGCCGGTTCGACGACATCCCCTGGCAGTTGCGCCGGGCCCTGGGTCCCGAGCGGCAGACGGTGTACGTGGGGGTGGTGCCGGCCCTGCACCCACACCTGCGGGAGCGATTGGAGCGGGTCGAGGAGCGCTGCGCCGAGGGGTTCGATGTCAAGCGCTGGCCCGGCAACAGCGCGAACCTCGTGAACGCGGTACAGCGCGGCGACCTGGCCATGGCGCTGGTGCACCTGCCGGTGCACGCCGAGGGGATCGAGGTGCTGGAACTGCTGCGCGAGCCGCTGGGCGCGCTGCTGCAGGCTGCGGAATTCGGCTCGCGGAGCTCGGTGTCGCTGAGCGAGCTCACCAACCACACCTACGTGGCGTCGGCTCCCGGGACACTCCCGACGTATTTCGATCAGCTACGGGTACGCCTGAAAGCCGCAGGTATCCGAAAGGAAATCACCCTCAACATCGGGGATTATGCGAGCGTCCGCGAGATCGTGGCGAACGGCTCGGTATTCGGAATCACTCTGCTCAGCGCGAAGAGCGGCGACAGCGGAAAGAGTGCGAGTGTCGTCCTGCCTTTCCGGGACTTCTCCCCCGCCCTGGCCACCGGGTTGATCTGGCGCAAGGACCGGGCCGAACCGGACGGCGACCTGCACGGACTGGTGGCGGAGGCAGGGGCCGTGTTCACCGGGCCCTCCTGAAAGCCCCGTCCAGGCAACGGCGTGACCACTGCGGTCACGCCGTTTTTCGCGCTTTGGTGTCACTGATCGCTTGGGTTTCGACACGTCACCGGACTAGCGTTTTTCCAGGACACGGGAACGCCTCGAAAGGGTGAGGGATTCCCCCTCCCCCGTCCCGTTTCCTTAGTGGAGTGCCGAGTTGATGGAATCCGCAGAGCCCACAGACCCCACAGAACCCGCAGAATCCACAGAACCCGCAACAGGAACAGACTCGTCTGCCGGCCCGCTCGCCGGGGTGCGCGTCATCGACATGGCCACCGTCGTGATGGGGCCCTACGCCGCGCAGATCCTCGGCGACCTCGGCGCCGACGTCATCAAGATCGAATCGCCGAACGACACCGTTCGCGTCGGCACGCTGCACCGCACGCCCGGCATGACGCCGCTGAATCTCAACGTCAACCGCAACAAGCGCAGCATCACGCTCAACCTCAAGGACAACAGCGAACGCGCCAGGGCGCTGGAGCTGATCGGCACCGCCGACATCCTGATCACCAACATGCGCATCGACGCCCTGCGCCGGCTCCGCATGGATTACGACAGCCTCGCCGCGGCCCACCCCCGCCTCGTCCACGTCCACGCCCAGGGGTTCCGCCCCGACTCCGACCGGGCCCGGCTGGCTGCGTACGACGAGACGGTGCAGGCCGCCTCCGGGCTGCTGGATCTGGCGCAGCGCGCGGGCGACGTGGGGGCGCCGGTGGTGCTGCCGAGCATCATCGCCGACAAGGTCGCCGCGCTGACGATCGTCTACGCGGCGCTGGCCGCCCTCGTCCATCAGCGGGCCACCGGCCGGGGGCAGCGGGTGGAGGTGCCCATGGTGGACACGCTGCTGGCGTTCAACCTGGTCGAGCACCTGCAGGGCCGCACCTTCGAGCCGCCGATGGGCCCGACCGGTTTCCCGCTGTCCATGAACAAGGGGCACCGGGCCCGTCCGACCAAGGACGGCCTGGCCATGATCATCCCGTACAGCCCGCAGAACTTCCGCGACCTGTTCGCCGCCGCGGACCGTCCCGACCTGGCGGACGATCCGCGCGTGAACGGTGAATCCATCGACGCGCAGCGGGACGGCGAGGCCCTTGCCGAGCTGCTGGAGACGGTGACGCCGCAGCTGACCACGGAGGAGTGGACGGAGGTGTGTACCGAGCACAGCATCCCCGTCGGTCCCGTGCTGCGGCTCGACGAGGCTCCCGAGGACCCGTACGTGTGCGAGGGGCATCTGCTGGACGTCGCCGAGCACCCCAGTGAGGGCGCGTACCGGGTGGTCGGCATACCGCTGACGTTCTCCGCCACGCCTGCCTCGGTGCGCCGGCACGCGCCGCTGCCCGGCCAGCACACGGAGGAAGTGCTCGCCGAGCTCGACCGCGGTGAGGCGGGGCGATGAGCGGCATCCGCACCGAGATCGTCGGCGGCACCCTCGTCGTCACCATCGACCGGGCCCGGGCCCGCAACGCCGTGAACGCCGAGGTGGCCCTGGGCATCGCCGCCGCCGTCGACCGGCTGGAGTCCGACCCCGGGCTGCGGGTGGGCGTCCTCACCGGCGCGGACGGCACCTTCTGCGCGGGCATGGACCTCAAGGCCGCCGCCCGCGGCGAGCAGGTGACCGTGCCCGGCAAGGGCTTCGCCGGACTCGTCGAGGCCCCGACGACGAAGCCGCTGATCGCGGCCGTCGAGGGCCACGCCCTGGGCGGGGGCTTCGAACTGGCCCTGTCCTGCGACCTGGTGGTCGCCGCCGAGGGTGCCCGCTTCGCCCTCCCCGAGGTCAGGCGCGGGCTGATCGCCGGTGGTGGCGGAGTCGTACGGCTCCCCCGGCGCGTCCCCCACCACCTGGCGATGGAGCTGCTGCTGACCGGCCGTACGGTCACCGCCGGCCGCGCCGGCGAGCTGGGCGTCGTCAACCGCCTCACCCCGGACGGCGGGGCACTGCCGGCCGCGCTGGAGCTCGCCGAGGAGATCGCGGCCAACGCACCGCTGGCCCTGGCCGCGGTGAAGAGGACCGTCCGGCTGGCCGACGGCGTGCCGGAGCCGGAGGCGTTCGCCGCACAGGCCGCCGAGGTCGGAGCGCTGCTGCGCTCGGCCGACTTTGCCGAGGGGGTGCGTGCCTTCACGGAGAGGCGCGCCCCGCAGTGGAGCGGACGATGAACCGCGCACGCATCCTGGGGACCCTGAACACCCCGGTCACGGCGCCCGCGTATGCCCCCGTCGCGGCCCGTTTCACCGATCGCGAGTACCTCACCATCGTCTACCGCACCGACCCCGAGGCGCTGCGGGCCGTGGTGCCCGAGCCGCTGCGGGTCGGCGAGCCGCTGGTGCGGTTCGAGGTGATGAAGATGACGGACGTCACGGGCTACGGCCCGTACGTCGAAGCCGGGCAGGCGATCCCGGTGCGGTTCGGGGAGGAGCGCGGCGAGTACCTGCACGCGATGTACCTGGACAGTTTCGCCGCCACCGTCGCGGGTCGCGAGGTGAGTGCCTATCCGAAGGCGATGGGCGCGCCGGCCCTGTTCGCCGACCACTCCGCGCTGGTCGGGACGCTGGACTACGGCAGCGTGCGGGTGGCCACCGCGACGATGGGCTACAAGCACCGGCCGCTCGACCCGGAGCTCGCCCGCGAGCAGATCGCCGTGCCCACGTACATGCTCAAGGTCGTGCCCGGCTACGACGGCACCCCGCGCGTCTGCGAGCTGGTCCGCACGCGGATCACGGATCTCGTGGTCAAGGAAGCCTTCACCGGCCCCGCGCGGCTGCAGCTCTTCGAGCACGTGCTGGCGCCGCTGGCGGACCTGCCGGTGCGCGAGATCGTCTCGGCCAGCCACATCGTCACGGATCTCACGCTGGACAAGGCCGTCCCCGTCCACGACTACCTGACCGAAGAGGACGCGTCATGACTCTCGAATGGAAGACCGTCACCGTCGTCGGCGCCGGCACCATCGGCCTCGCGTGGGCCGCACTGTTCGCCTCGCACGGAATCGAGGTGACCGTCACCGATCCGCGCGAGGACCTGGACGAAGCCGTCGTCGACGCACTGCCGATGCTCGCCGTCGGACTGACCGGCGGCGATGCGGCCGAACTGCGCAGCCGAATCCGCGCCACTCACGACCTGGCCGAGGCCGTGGCCGGAGCGCGGCTCGTCCAGGAGAACGGCCCGGAGAACCTGGAGTTCAAGCAGCGGCTGTTCGCCGACATCGCCCGGCACGCCCCGGCCGACGCGGTGCTGGCCACCTCCAGCTCCGGGATCGTCGCTTCCCGGATCGCTGCCCGACTGCCGGACGGGGTCGCCGCGCGGCTGCTGGTCGCACATCCCTTCAACCCGCCGCACCTCGTGCCGCTCGTGGAGATCGTGCCGGGCGAGCGCACCGCGGAGGACGTCGTCGAGGCGGCCGTCGCCTTCTACCGGGCCCTGGGCAAGACACCCGTGCGGCTGCGCAAGGAGATCCCCGGATTCGCGGCGAACCGCCTGCAGAGCGCGGTGCTCCAGGAGGCGATCCACCTCGTTGTCAGCGGGGTGGTGGACGCCGGGGAGCTCGACACCGTGATGAAGGCGTCGCTGGGCGGCCGCTACGCGGCCGTCGGCCCCTTCGAGAGTTTCCACCTCGGCGGCGGCCCCGGCGGCATCCGCCACATGATGCGGCACCTGGGCCCCGGCCTCGCCGAGGGCTGGCTGCGCCTGGGCCGCCCGGAGCTGGACGACGACGCCGTCGCCACGATCGTCCGTCAGACCGAGGCCGCGTACGGACACGGTCCCGGGGCGTACCGGGAACGCGCCCTGCTCCGCGACCGCAAACGGCTCGCCCTGACCGCCGCGCTGCGCCGCGCCGACCACGGCTGAATCTTTCACGAAGGAGTCATCGATGCCCAAGCCCGCCAACGCCACCCCTGATTTCTTCGGCTTCGCCGATCTCCTCAGCGACGCCGAACGGGCCGAACTGGCCACCATTCGCGATTACCTGGAAAGCGAGATCAAGCCACTGACCCAGGACGCCTGGGACCGCGCGGAATTCCCCTTCGCGGTGATCGGCAAGATGGCCGAGCTCCGGCTGGCCGGATACACCTACCCCGAATTCGGCGACGGCCGCCCGCGCAGCGAGCTGTTCTCCGGCTTCCTCACCATGGAACTCAACCGCATCGACCCGTCGCTGGCGGTGTTCTGCGGGGTTCACACCGGTCTGGCGATGGGCAGCATCCACGGCGGCGGAAGCCCGGAGCAGCGCGAGCGCTGGCTGCCGGACATGGCTGCGATGAACAAGATCGGCGCATTCGCCCTGACCGAACCCGAGGGCGGCTCCGACGTCGCGGGCGGCATGCACACGACCGCCCGGCGCGAGGGAGACGGCTGGGTCCTCGACGGCGCCAAGCGGTGGATCGGCAACGGCACCTTCGCCGATCTCGTCGTGGTCTGGGCGCGGGACGTCGCCGACGGCGACGTCAAGGGCTTCGTGGTGGAGAAGGGCACCCCTGGCTTCACCGCCACGAAGATCGAGGGCAAGATCGCGCTGCGGACCGTGCAGAACGCCGACATCCTCCTCGACGGGGTGAGGGTCCCCGAGGCGAATCGCCTGCAGGGCATCGGCAGCTTCCGCGACACGGCCGCTGTCCTGGCGCACACGCGGGGCGGAGTGGCCTGGCAGGCGCTGGGGATCGCGGTGCGCGCCTACGAGCTGGCCCGTGAGTACGCCGTCACACGCGTGCAGTTCGGCAGGCCCATCGGCTCCTTCCAGCTGATCCAGGACCACCTGGTGAAGATGCTCGGCAACATCACCGCGATGTTCGGCATGGTCGTCCGTCTCAGCCAGCTGGTCGCCGCCGGCCGGGGAAGCGCCGAACGATCCGCGCTCGCCAAGGCGTTCACCACCGCCCGTATGCGCGAATGCGTCGCCTGGGCCCGTGAACTCTTCGGCGGAAACGGCATCGTCCTCGACTACGAGATCGCCAAGTTCTTTGCGGACGCCGAGGCCGTCTACTCGTTCGAAGGCTCCCGTGAGATGAACACCCTCATCGTCGGCAAGGCCGTCACCGGGCACAGCGCGTTCGTGTGACGAGCGGGCGGGGCGGGGTGGGGTGGGGTGGCCGGTTCTGAATTGTGCGGATGAAGGTGCGTACAACCTCTTTGGGGTGTGGAGTGTCTGTCGAGGCACGGAGACAGCCGTCCCCGCGTACGTCCTCGACCGGCACCATACGACTCATCCACGGAGGAGATCAGTGAAGCGTGCTGTAGGTACCCGTGTTGCGGGAGCTGCGCTGCTCGCCGCTGCCACCACTGTCACCGGGCTGGTGGCAGGCACCGGGACGGCCGTCGCCGCTCCGGACCGCGCCGCCGCCACGTACAACAAGGAGTGCGGCACCGGATACACAAAGGTCAACGAGATCCCGATCCCGGACCGCGGGACGGTCTTCCTGACCTACAACGCGGCCACCGGCAAGAACTGCGTGGTCACCAAGCGGAACAGCTCGGCCGGCTCGCCGCTGTGGGTGGGCTCCTGGCTCCAGCGCAACCAGGAACTGAAGTCGAAGCAGGAGGAATACGGCCGCTTCACCTCGTACGCGGGGCCGGTCTACCTGGACGCCAAGGGCAAGTGCGTCGACTGGGGCGGTGAGATCGACGGCTACGTCGTGGCCCGCTACAAAACGAACTGCAGCACCCTGGCCCAGACCGGGCAGCAGACCCGCTGACCCGGAACCGCGGCGGCGGGCGGCGGGACGTACGGCCATGCCCCGCCCGGGGCGCCCGGAAAGCAGGAGTGTGCCG
Organism: Streptomyces cinnamoneus; assembly: GCF_014650495.1. Taxonomy (GTDB): domain Bacteria; phylum Actinomycetota; class Actinomycetes; order Streptomycetales; family Streptomycetaceae; genus Streptomyces; species Streptomyces cinnamoneus. Next base: position 91,172 of record NZ_BMVB01000003.1, read on the forward strand.
ACCACCGCCTCCGCCGTGGACCGGTTCCATGGGTGAAAGGGCCCTGCGCCCGACCCCGGCACATTCGGGGGGCATCAGCGGCGGGCGGCCGATGAGGCGTCGCAGTGCGGCGTGGGCGGGTGGACCCCAGGTGGGCTTGCCGCCGGGGCGGCCGTGGGCACCCGCCTCCCCGATGAGAATGCCACTGAGGGCGCGCAGCACCGCCCAGCCGCGGGCACGGCGCAGGGTCGCGGCGTCCGGGGCGGGCCGGTAGGCGTCGTAGAAGCGGTCGGCGGCGCCGTCCGGCAGCAGTATCCAAGGGGCGGCGAGATCGCAGGCCGGGTCGCCTGCACGCTTTACAGCGCCAAGGCGGGTGGAGGCGTCGATCTCGTCCGGCTCCGGCAGCACACCGACCAGAGTGGGCGGCTCGCCGGCCGCCTCCTCGCTGCGTCGGCGGCCGGCCACCGCGACCATCGTCGCGAAGGGCGCGTACCCGCCGGAGGAGCAGATACCGAGCACCCGATGCGCTCCGGGGCGACATCGTCGCGGGTGGTTAGGTAGGAGACGGCGTTGCGGAAGTCGTCCGCCCGCTGGAACGGGTTCTCCAGCCCGTGCGGCTCGCCCTCAAAGCGTGGCTGCGCCCACCTCGGTGCCGTCACCGTCGCAGCGGTCGTCATCCGGCTCCGCACACGACCGACGGAGGGCGCTAGGCGAAGACGAAGGCGAGGATGAGCAGCACGACGAGAATGGCGAGCGTCTCCCACCGGGTCGCACGCCTGAGCGTATCCGGTGACGTGGGTCCGTCGGACCGCGAGGTCGATGGCTGACTGTAGGTGGCGTCATCAGATGTGTCGTCGCTCATCCCGACATGCTAACCACATCGCATCCGGGGCTCCCCTCCACGACCTCCAGGGCACCCTGTCGATCACCGTGGTGATCCGGCTCCGCCGACGAGTCGGAGCCGGCCGTCGCACTCCCGCCGCCCGGTACTCCCCGGGGCGGGCGTCAGCGGAAGTCGTGGGCGTGGTCGCGCGCCCACTCCTCGAAGGTGCGGGCCGGACGCCCGGTGATGCGCTGGACCTCGTCGGTGATCAGCGGATCGGTACCGACCGAGGAACCGAAGTAGCCGATGAGTTGGAAGGCGGCTTCCTTCGGCAAGCCCCGGGCGACCAGCTCTTCGGCGGCCGTCTCCGGGGAGACCCTCTCGAAACGGACCTCGCGGCCGATGGCACGCCCGATCGCGGCCACCTGCCCGGCCAAGGTCACCGCCTGCGGACCGGTGACGTAGGGGGCCTTGCCGACGAGGTCACCGCTGCCGTCCAGCAGGGCACGGGTGGCCACGGCCGCCAGGTCGTCCTCGTGGACGGGCGCGGCGGCCGCCTCCGGGTACGGGCCGCGGACGACACCGGCGGCCCTGATCCCCTCGGCCCAGTCGAGTGCGTTGGTGGCGTACATCCCGCCGCGAACGAAGGTCCACTCCAGGCCGCTGGCACGAACCGCCTGTTCGGCTGCCACGTGCATGCGCGCGATGAAGTTCTCGTCGTCGGCGGGCGTGCCGGTCACCGACAACGAGGAGTTGAGAACGATACGACGCACACCTGCTTCGACCGCGGCGTCAATGACCTGGCCGACCGCCCCGCCACCGCCCGCCGCGAGGTTGAGGTAGAGCGCTTCGGCGCCTCTGAGGGCACGGTCGAAGGACCCGGAGCCGGTGAGGTCGGCTTGGACGACCTCGGCCTCGGCCGGCAGTCCGGCACTCTCGGGGTTGCGGCTCAGGGCACGTACCGAGGCGCCCTCCGCAAGGAGCTGACGGGTAAGGCTGCGTCCGATGTTGCCGGTCGCGCCGGTTACTACGATCACGGGAAAGCCCTCCTGAACAGGCCGGGACGTGCGCCGCGTAGGGCACGGGCCCTTGGCAGTGAACGGCTCCGGCCAACGGTAGTTGGCCGCACATTCGAACAACGAATAAGCAACGCAGGTCATTCCAGCCGCCGAGCGAAAACAGACGGCAGGGGTTCAGGCGTGGGCTCAAGCGGCGGCCACCGAGCAGTGCGCCGGCTCACCGTGGGCGAGCGGCACTGGCCGCGTGGGCGCAGTCCGACGGCGTCCAGCGGCCCTGAGGGGCCGGTCGCATCCGTCGAAGCCCAGGGGGCCGTCCGCCACGCGACCCTCGTCGCCTGCGGCCGGCCCCCCGACCCTTCTCTTCCGGAATCAGCCGACGAAGCCCTGCTCAGCCTCAGTCATGGAAGCCGGGGTTGGTCCACCGGGTCGGGTTGGCCTGGATGTCGTTCCACATCTCGGTCCACCACTGCCGGCCGCCCTTGCCCGTGATCGTGGTCAGCACACGGTCGCCGTCGGCGCCGAAGCCCTGCCGGCGCACCTCGTTGTTGATCTTCTGGATGATGCCCTCGCCCGCGGGGTGCTTGTGGGCGATGTAGTTGAGCAGGAAGGCGGTGGAGTCGTAGCCGCGGTTGTAGTCGGTGCCGCGGACCCGGTCGACGCCCGGCTTCTCCTTCACGTTGAAGACGTACTTGCGGTAGTAGTCCGCCTGGCCCTCGTTCAGCCACCCCCCGTTGGCGGCGTCCTGCACCTGGTGGGTGAGTTCATGGATGAGCGATCCGGTGTCGCCCGGGTTCTTCGTCACGTAGTCGGGGCGGAGGATGATCGACTTCTCGTTGTTGTACTGGGGCTTCGGGTTCGGGTCGAAGACGGCCGCGACGCCGGGGCTGCTGAAGCTGGGGTGCCCGGCGTCGAAGACGACGTTGATGCCGGGCTTCACCTCGTACGCGCCGCCGGTCATGAACTGCTTGATCTTCCCGTACTGGTCCTGGAGGAGACCTCTGCTCCTGTCGAACCAGGAGCGCAGGGCGTTCGGGTCGTAGCCGCCGGCGTTGACCATCTGCAGGGTGACGGGGACGGCAGGGGCCGGTGTGGTGGTGACCTTGTCGAGCTTCCACTGCTGGGAGTCGAGGCCGTCCGTGCCGCCGCAGGAGGCGACCGTCAGCGAGCCCTCGCCGTCGGGGGCACCCAGGCACTGGTCGCCCCGCTTGCTGCGGACCGTGTACCAGCCGGGGCGGCCGGGGGTGTCGCGGAACCGCCAGAGCTGGTTGTCGGAGCCGCCGTTGCCGTTCACCTGGTGCGACCAGGCGGTGCCGTTGGAGAAGTTGTAGTCGAGGACGCGGGCGTCGGAGCCGCTGAGGCCCTGCTGCTCGGTGTAGCGGCTCTCGATGAGGAAGTAGCCGTCGCCCCTGTCCCACAGGTGCCACTGCTGGTTCTGGCCACCGGTGTTGTGGTAGCCGTAGACCGGGGAGCCGCTCTCCTTGCGGTACGCGTAGAGGTCGGCCAGCTTGTTGTTCGCGTTGGTGAGGGTCGTGACCATGTCGTGGGCCGGGCCCTGTCCCTGTCCCTGCAGGGAGCGGAAAACGGTGTAGGCCGCGTCGCGCCAGACGGCGGCGGCCGCGTCCTCCCCGAGGCTGCCGGAGAAGTTGCCGATCTGTACGGGGCCGCTGTCGAGGGTGTCTCCGTTGACCAGCGGGCCGCCGCTCGCACCGCCGGAGAGGTCGCTGTCGCCGGAGCAGGGGCCGCCCTTGCCCAGGATCTGGGGCGGGTTGTCCGGACCCCAGTAGGGCTCCCTCACACAGGTGTGGAACTGGTCGGACTTGGCGGGTATCCCCGCGATCACCACCCGGTTCGGCAGGGTGGAGAGGCCGAATTGGAAGCCGGAGGCACCGACCTTGTCCTGGACGTGGGTGCCGTCCTGGGCGTTGAGCGTCAGGAACGCGGTGTCGGAGGTCTGCGGGGCGTTGGTGAAGTCACCGACGACGCCGACGGAGCGGAAGGTCCACTTCCCGTTCGGGGCGTGCTCGGTGCCGTCGGCGTCCTTGGAGTAGCCCGGGGTGAACTCGAACGTCGCCTTGGGGTTGATCCGGCCCTGGTCGTCGTGGGGTATGCAATGCCGCGCGGTGGCGATGGTGTCCTTGCTGTCACTGTTGATCACATTGCCGGTGCACGAGCTGACCCACCAGGTGGCGGGGTTCTTCTCGTCGGGCCAGGCGATCCGGATGCGGCCGGTGCTGGCACGCAGCCAGTTCTCGCCCTGGGAGCCGGCCGCGAGCCGGCTCTTCCCCTTCTGCCGGGGCGCGGTGGCGGGTGCTTTCACGGTCCGCCCGGCTCCCGGCTCCTTCGCCTTCGGCTGCTCGGCCTTCGGCTTCCAGTCCTTCAGCTGCCCCTTGAACTCGCGGAGGGTTCCCTTCTTTTCCTGCTCGGTCCAGAAGGCACGCTGCTGGGCGTCGGTGGCCGTGGCCCGGGCGTGGACGCCGCCGTCCGCCGTGCCCGGCGTGGACACGGCGGGACCGGTGGCCGGGGTGGCGGCGTACGCCTGGACGGTGGGGAGAGCGGCGGCCAGACTCGCTGCGGCGAGCGTCATGGTGACGGCATGTCTGCGCAACGGATGCTCCATCCATCTACGGGTGCGGTTGGTGGTGCCCGGACCGTAGGCAGAGGGATTCACCGCTCGATCAACGGCCGATCAACGACCGGCCTCCGCACGGGGCGCGCGAGCAGCACGAACAGCACCGCCATCGTGGCGCTCCCGCGACCGGGGTCAGAGCCGGAGCCTCACGTCGCCGACGACACGTTCGCGGAGCAGGAGCGGGAGCAGGAGCAGGAGCGGGCCGTGAGCGGGGGCCGCCTGCCGACACCACGCAGACCACGCAGACCACGCAGACCACGCAGACCACGCAGACCACGCAGACCACGCAGACCACGCAGACCACGAGCCTGCCGTAGGTACGGCACAGGCGCCTGCCGTCCAGGCGGCGGGTGAGTGTGTCCAGGCCGCCCACCGGGGGCCGCACACAGCCCTCAGTAGTACCCCTTCGCCCCGTCGAGCAGCTCCCTCACGATGTCCGCGTGCCCCGCGTGCCGTCCGGTCTCCTCGACGAGATGGAGGAGCATCCAGCGGAGGTTGGCCTTGCCGGAGCGGTAGTCGGGGTGCCGGCCGACATCGTCCAGGGAGGCCGCGGCCACAATCTCGTTGCTCCGGGTGCACTGGGCCTCGTACTCCGCGAGCAGCTGCTTCAGCGCAATGCCGTCGGTGCGCCAGTCGGCGTCCTCGTCCGTCTCGTCAAAGGAGGGGTTCTGCGTCTTGTCGCCGCCCAGGAACAGCACCTCCAGCCAGGTGTGCTCGACCCACCGCATATGGCTGATGAGCCCGGCCATCGTCATCGTCGGCGAGGTCGGGATGACGGAGCGGTGCGCGTCCGCCTCGCTCAGGCCGTCGCATTTCCATCTCAGGATCTGACGTTGCAGATCCAGCCAGCCAATGAGCGCGGTGCGCTCGTCGGCCTGCAAGGGGGGACGTTCAAGTGAAGGTGCCATGCCTGCGGACGTTAGGGCGTCCGATCTCCGGCTGTCGCCTGATTTTCGGCTGCGCACGGCAAACGGCAAGGGGCTTCCCGCTCCACGGCTGAGCCGACGACGACCCGCCTCGAACCGTCACAGGATCCACCGGACAGACCTAGCGCGGCGCAGAGTCGTCGGCCTTGAACGGGCCGCCGTGGCCGGGCACGATCAGGTCGGCGGCGGTTAGCACTCGAAGCCGGGAAGCACGCAGTACCTCACGGTCCGGGGCTACGGGGTCGTCCGCCGGTCCGTCCGAGTGCCACCACAGGTCGCCGGCGAACGCCACCACACCCGAGTCCGTGCCGGCCAGCAGCGTGATGTCCTCGGGGCTGTGACCGGGGGTGCGGATCAGCCGTAGTGACGGTGTGAGTTCGTAGCCCTCCGCGTCCCGGTTCTTCCACTGGTCGCCCAGGTACTCCACCTTGTGGTCATGGACCCGGGCCCGGCCGAACAGGCCCACGTTCATGGTGTTGTCCGGGTGGTGGTGGCTGAGGACCACGTCGGTGATGTCGTCGGGGCCGAGCCCCAACTCCGCGAGCGGGCCGAGGATGTGGTCGCGGTCGGCCACCATGCCCGGGTCGAAGATCACATGCCGGCCGGCGTCGGAGATGTACGAGACGGTGGCGGCGACTCCGGGGCCGGTGGAGCCGACGTAGCCGGTGGTCAGGATCGTGTACACGGCGCTGCGGCCGAGCGGTGCGTCTGTCATGACCCCCATCCTTCCGGGCCGGGCGACCGCCTACGAGTGGCACTTCTGCCGCTGATCGCAGGATTCGTGCCACACTCGTGCCACACTGCTCACGTGCCTCCCTTCGTGACCGTCGCCGCATACGCCCCGCCCGGAGTCGGCATGCTCGCCGTCGGCATCGTCACCGAGGTGTTCGGCCCGCACGGGGAGGGGCTGCCCGGCTTCGACTTCGCCCTGTGCACCGAACGGCCCGGGCCGGTCCCCACCGACGTCGGCGTGCCGCTCGGCATCGTGCACGGCCTGGACCGGCTGGCCGCCGCGGATCTGGTCATTGCCCTGCCATGGGCCGGTTTCCGCACCCCGCCCGGGCCCGCCGTACTCGACGCGCTGTCAGCCGCACACGAACGCGGTTCGCTGGTCGCCGCCCACTGCGTCGGCACGTTCGCGCTCGCCGCCGCCGGGCTGCTCGACGGCCGACGCGCCACCACCCACTGGCGGTTCGCCGAACTGCTGGGCCGCCGCCACCCGGCCGTCACCGTCGAACCCGACGCCCTCTACATCGACGAAGGGCGGATCACCACGGGCGCGGGAGCCGCCGCCGGCTTCGATCTGTGCCTGCACCTGCTGAGGCGGGAGTACGGAGCCGCGATGGCCAACGCCATCGCCCGGGACATGGTGCTGCCCGCCCACCGCGACGGCGGGCAAGCGCAATATCTGGCAGCCCCTGTCCCCGAGGACTGCCAGGACCAGCGTCTCGCCGAGGTGCTCGCCTGGGCCCGCGAGCACCTCCACGAACCACTTCCCGTCGCAGAACTGGCCCGGCGCGCTGTGATGAGCAAACGCTCCTTCGCCCGCCGCTTCGCCGCCGCGACCGGCACCACCCCGCACGCCTGGCTCCGCGGCCTGCGACTGAGCAGCGCCGAGGAACTCCTGGAGACCACGGACCTGCCGGTCGAGGAGATCGCCCGCCGGGTCGGATACGGAAGCGCGGCCGTCCTGCGCGAACAGTTCGTGCGCCGCCGGGGAGTGCCACCCCGTTCCTACCGCCGCTCCTTCGCCAACACGCCGTAGCGGACAGGGCGAGCGGGTGGGCCACGCTATCCGCTGGGTTACCTGCCCCCGGCGGGCCGGGCTGAGTACCTCGCGGCCCGAGCCGACCATGACCGTCAACCCGGCTGGAACCAGAAGGAGTCTTCATGACAGCGCCACAGCGGAGGGACGAAGAGAGGGACGAAGAAGTACTGGCCGGAGGTGGTGTCAACCATGTCGTGCGGATCGGGTCGACTGTTCGTCGGCCTGTGGGACCGTGGACCCGAACGGTCCACGCACTGCTTGATCACCTGCAGTCTGCAGGGTTCGCCGGTGCCCCGCGAGCTCACGGCTTCGATACCGAGGGCCGGGGAATCCTCGATTTCCTCCCGGGCAGCGTCGCCGGTTATCCGCTGCCGGACTACGTGCGATCAGACGCAACCTTGCAGGCCGTGGCTGTGATGTTGCGCAGGTACCACGACGCCACCGTCAGCTTCACTCCTGCGGAGGATGCCAGTTGGTATTTTCCCGGACGCGAGCCGGCCGAGGTGATCTGCCACGGTGACGTCGCTCCCTACAACTGTGTCTTCCGCGACGAGAGGCCGGTCGCGTTCATCGACTTCGATACGGCCCACCCCGGCCCTCGTATCTGGGACCTCGCCTACGCCGCCTATCGGTTCGTGCCCCTGACCGATCCGGGCAACGGCGACTTCACGCTGCCCGTCGAGGAACAGGCCCGTCGACTCCGGCTTCTCGCGGACGCCTATCAGCTTGACCACAAGGATCGGGCTGCGCTGGCCGACACTGCCCGGGACCGCTTGGAACACCTGGTCCGCCACATGCACGAGCAAGCCGACGCCGGCAACGCCGCGTTCGCCGAGCACATCGCCGCGGGACACGACGCCCTCTACCGCACCGACGCGGCACACATCGCTCGCCACTCATCAGCCTTCACGGAAGCGTTGATGCGAAACCTCCCGCAGCGCCGAAGCTGCTGAGGGCGGAGGCGAGGTGGTGGCGGGCGCCCCCGGTCGGCTACTTCACGGGCCGATCTCGAACTGGGGCGGCTTGAGGCCGGTGAGGCATCCGGTTTGCGGGGCGGTCGGATTGTCGAAGAAGGAGACGGTGATCTCTTGGGCGCACCGTGAGGTGGCGAACACCACGTGGGGCTCGTAGGGGACCGTGACGACCGTGGCGCGGCTCAGCGTGCGGGCGACGTACGGGCCGTTGTCCGCCCCGGTCTGGGAGTCGAAGCCGCCGGACAGGGCGAGGGTGGGGATGTCGCTCCGTGTGACGTCCCGGATCGAGGGTGGCGCTGCGGGGACGTTCCAGACGTCGCAGTCCGGACGGAGGAAGGTGAGCTGCGGGGCCTGGGCCAGTACCGAGCGGGGGAACGACGGGAACACGTTCCGACCGCCCCGGATCGCCTCGGCCCGGCTCTCGTACGGCACCCACTCACTGCAGAAGATGCCGTAGGCGAGCCCGTGGGCCGCCCTGCCGAAAGCCTCGGGGCTGAGCTTGCCGCCGGCCCATTGTTCGGCGATCCGCTGGGGTTTGCCGTGGGCCAGCTCGTCGAGGGAACGGGGTACGCCCGGTGCCACGTGGGTGGCGGAGGTCATCCAGTTCACCAGGGCTCCGCCGTCCAGTACGACCTTCACCGGCTCCGGGTGGCCGGGGACCGTGACGGTGGTGGTGACCGGGTGGGCTTCGAGTTCCCGGACGAGGCGTTCGAAGGTGGAGGACAGGTTCGGATAGCGGCGGTTGCACGCGGGCTGCTCCGCGCATGCCTTGAACAGGCCGTCGAAGCCCTGCCGGGCGCTGCTCCAGGTGAGCGCCGACCCCGCCTTGGACGGCGGCAGGATGCCGTCGATGCCGACCGACCGGATTCCCTGGGGGTGTTGGCGCATGTAGATGAGCGCCAGGTGGGTGCCGTAGGAGATGCCGAACACGTTCCACTGGTCGATGCCCAGCGCGACGCGCAGGTCGGCGTAGTCGGCGGCGCTCTCGGTGTCGTTGTAGGCGCTGAGGTCGGCGCCGCGGGCCACCAGCTGCTCGCGGCAGGTGCGTGTCGCCTCGACGTGCAGGCGCTCGGTGGACGGCGCGTCGTAGACGAGGCCGACGGCGCGTGCGTTGAACTCGTCGATGTTGGGGCAGGTGAGCGCCGGGTCGGCCGAGTACGTGCCCCGCTGGGACATGAAGATCACGTCGCGGTCGCGGTTCAGGCCGCCGTCGACCGCCATCTTCGCCTCCCCGACGGCGTCGTCGCCGGGCCCGCCGGCGAGCCACACGATCGGGTCCGGTTTCGGTTTGTCGGCCACCGCCGGCACGATGGCGACACTGAGGGTGATCTGCCGGCCGTCGGGCTTGGCGCGGTTCTCGGGCACGGTGAGCGTTCCGCAGCGGGCCTCTTTGAGCACGTCGATCGGCTCCGGCGTCCTCGGGCAGGGGCCCGGCTCGAAGTGGGCGTCGCCCACCGTCCGGGCGACTGCGCCGATCACTGCTCCGGTGAAGGCGCCGGGGCCGGGGCCGTGTTCTGCGTGTGCGGGCGTCGCGAGCAGGCCGGTGACGAGGATTCCGGTCGCCACCGCGGCCGGCGTGGCGTGGAGCCGGCACATGGTGCGGCGACGGCGGGGTGCGTGGTCGAGTGCCATCTGACCTCCCGGTCACTTCGGGATGATCGTGAACGGTTTCGGGGTGAGACCCGCCACGCAACCGGTGTCGGGTGCGGTCGGACGGGCGAGGAACGAGGCCAGCACCCGTTGCGCGCAGGGCGATTGCGGGACCACCCAGTGCCCGATTCCGGGGATCTGCACGGAGGTCGAGCGGGACAGCGTACGGGCCGCGACCCGTGCCCAGCTCGCCCCTGTCTTCGTATCGAACGTCCCGGAGATGGTGAGCGTCGGCACCGCGCTGACGGTGGCCACCCGCTGGGCGGAGGTGCGGTCCCGTACGTTCCAGATGCGGCACACCTGGTGCTGGAACGGAAGCTGCGGCGCCTGGGCCAGGACCGTGTCCGGCCAGCCGGGGAAGGCTTGACGCCCCGCCTTCAGCACGTCGGACGGCGTAGAGCCCGGCACCCACTCGCTGCACGCCACCGATTCGGTCAGGCCGTGGGCGGTCCGGCCGACGGCCTGGACCGAGTCGGCCGCACGGGCCTGCGCGAAGCGCTCCGGACGTCCGTGGGCGAGCTCCTCGATCGCCGCGGGCACGTCGGGTGGCTTGACGGCATTGGCGACCAGCAGGTTCAGTACTGCGCCCCCGTCGAGGACGACCTTCACCGGGTCTCCTCCGCCTGGCGGCCGGGCGCTCAGCGTCAAGGGCTGTGCTTCCAGCCTGCGCACCTGCTCGGTGAGGGTTTGACGAAGGCGCGGGTAGCGGCTCTTGCAGCGGGACTCGGCTGCGCATGCCTTGAGGAGGTTCTCGATGCCCTCCCGGGCGCTGCTCCAGGTCCACGGCAGGGTTGCGGTCTGCGGAGGTGTGACCGAGTCGAGCGCCACCGCGCGAATCCCCTGGGGGTGCTTGCGCAGGTAGGTGAGGGCCAGGTCGCTGCCGTAGGAGTAGCCGTAGACGTTCCACTGGGGGATGCCCAGCGCCCTGCGCAGGTCGGCGAAGTCGGCGGCGTTCTCGGTGGTGTTGTAGGCGCTCAGGTCGGTCCCGTCGGCTGCCAGGCGGTTCCGGCACTTCTTCGCCGAGTCCAGCATGAGCCGTTCCGCCTGCGGCGCGTCGTGACCGAGCCCCACGTACTGCGCGGAGAACCGGTCCAGCTCCGGGCAGGCGAGGTTCGGCCGGTCGTAGAGGTTGCCGCGCTGGGCCATGACGATCAGCGCGCGGTCCCGGTTCAGGCCGGAGTCGACCAGGAAGGGTATGTCGTCGAACGTGTCGCCGCCGGGGCCGCCCGCCATGAACACCACCGGGTCCTCGGCGGGCTTCGCCGACCTGGCGGGAATGACCGCTGCGGCCAGCCGGATCGTCCGGCTGCCGGGGCGGGCGCGGTTCTCGGGGACTTCCAGGAAACCGCAGCGTGCGGTGGTCAACGCGGCGATCGGCTCGGGCGTCTTCGGGCAGGGACCGGGAACGAACCGCGACGGGGCGGTCGGGCTGGGCCCGGCGGTGTGGCCGCGTGGTGACGCGGCACCGCTCGATATCGGGTCGAACGCCGCCAAGACCAGGGCGGCCGTGGCAGCCACCGCATGGATGCCGTGCTTGGTCATGTGATCCCGTTCCTCTGCCGACATCCACGGCTGCCCAGCCGGGCAACTTCGTAGCGGTTTGGGCGGATCGCGCGTTATGGACGATACCGGGTGGGCCGGAGGGGCGCACACGGACCGCCGGGGCCGGGTGAATCCCAAGTTCAAGCAGCGGCGCGCCGCCTGGCCACCGGGAGCCCCGCCCGGGACGACGAGACCGCCACTCTCTGGCTCGTCGGACTGCGCTTCGCCGCCCTCTTCATCTGGTCGGCGAGGTGATCCGGAAGAAGCGGCCGGCAGCCGGATCGGCGCCCAGCAGCCGCGGCAGAGGCCCTGGCAGGTGATGGTGACACCGTGACCGGCCCGGGCGCGGGGGCTCGGGCGTGGGCGCGGGGGTCAGGGGTGGGCGCGGGGGTCAGGGTGGGCGCGGGGGTCAGGGGTGGGTGACGAGAATGCCTGACATCAACGGTCTTGGTCTTCGGCCGGTGCAGTTCGCCGGTGTCGTCCGGTTCCTTCGCCCAGCGCCGGGCGGTCCCACTCAGCCGGGCGTTGCTCTCTCGGTGGCGCCGGGTACAGGACCGCCTTGGCGGCGGCCAGGTCCGGTGTGATGCTTACCGTCACCCACTCGGTCCCGTCCCACTCCTGGATGACACGGGGTGCGCCCGGGTCGACATGCGAGCCACGGTGCGGCCCTTCGGTGAGCGGTACGGCCCGCAGCCGGCCGCACATGCGCGACCTCCGCTCGTCCCGTCTCCGTGCCCATTCGGCCAATGGCTCGTCGTCGTCCATGGAGGACAGGATGGCGTACTCGCCGGCGCGCTCGGGGGCGCATGCGCGAATCCGTGCCCGGCAGCCGGACCGTACGCGGCGGCAACGGGGAAACCTGCCGCGAGCTGGTCATCGGCGGGCAGACCGTCCGCGACGGCCACACCAGGCGAACACCGACACCCTGGCCACCGTCCTCGCCTGCACCCGGGAAAGGACAGGCTCGGTCACCGCGCTTCCGGCGGTCGGATCGGACGTCACCGCACATCCCACCGCCGTGACCACGAGCCGGGCGAACCTTCCTGGCCAGAGGGCTACTTCTCGCGCAGAGTCTGGATTTCGGCGGCCAGCGCAGCCAGATCACGCACGTGCGTGTAGTACCTGGTCGCGTACTCGTCGTCGATCGCCGGGAGAACCTTCTCGAACACCGCCGTCAGCCGGATCAAGCCTTTGCCGCGCTGTTCGTCGAGCGGGCCCTTGAGAACGCCCAGGGCGTAGCCGTAGGCGTCCGCATCAAGCATCACCATGTCCTGGTCCTCGATGTCCAGGCCACGAAAGCCCGGCGGGAACGGCATGGCCATGTGCTCGGCCATCATCTGCGAGAGCACGTCGAGCTTCTCTTCGACCATGCGTGAGATCCTGCCGGATCACACCCGGTGAACCAAAGCGGTCACGGCACTAGCCGGCCAACGGCAAAGCGGCCGCCACCTCGTTCCGCTCCTTGCGGCCGACCAGCGGGAAGGTGATCTTCAGTCCCTGCCCGCTCTCCGGGAAGGAGACGACGAAGGACGAGTTGAGCAGGCGTTCCTTGATCTCCGAGCGGACGAGGCCGGCGCGCGGGATCGTCATCAGGTGCTCCTCCGGGCGGGCGAACGTCGGGTTGGCCCGGAAGATGAAGATGCGGCGGTCGGTCATCGCCAGGTACATGGGGGTCGGTACCGGAACCACGGCCATGGCGCCACCGCTCATGATCGCCGAGGCCGCCGCGAACGCCGCGGTGCGGCGCGCGGAGACGGAACTCAGGTTCACGATGGTCGTCACCTCGACCCGCTCCCCGGGCTCAAGCAGGGGGTCGACGGCGGCCAACAGCAGTCGGCGGCGCTTTCCGTTCACGGGTCGTACTCCTGAAGGCGTGCGTGAACCGGACGGAATGTTCGCGTCCGGTTGGCATACCTTGCCATACGCGGTTGCGTAGGGCGTCCCCCGCATTCGGAAGGACCAGTTCGGGGCGATTTGCGGCGCGGGCGGGGGCGCGAGGGCGTCCAGCAGCTGCCGCACGGGGGTACCGGTGGGCGCGCTCGGCCGCCGGCGCACCGTGCCCTGATACCCCGACGGCGCAGGAAGCACCGTTGTCACTCCAAACCGCCCGTAGGTGTAATGGACCGATCTCACACTCATTCGTAACTTCATGGGCAGTGGGGCTACTTCGTGAGCAAGTCTCCCAACAGGCACGTCGAACCCCCGGAGGGAAGGGGAAGTATCTGATGAGACTCGGAAAGGCTGGTGCAGGCGCCGCGCTCATGACGCTGGCGCTCGGCATCCCGGCGGCCCCGGCCGCCGCCGCATCCATGCCGGCCGGCATAGGTGCTGCACTGCCCGCCTGTCCCCAGGTCTTCGGGCATGGCGGCTACCCGACCGGGGCCACTCCCTGGCAGCGGGACCAGATCCGCCAGCCCAACAACCCCAGGGCCCTCGCCCGGCAGAAGAGCTGGGGCGCGGCCGGCGTCGAGGCCGACCTGCAACTGACCAAGGACGGCACCAAGGGCGTCATGTGGCACAACGCCACGACGAACGGACTCACCGGTACCCGCAGGGCCGTCACCGACGTCTGGTGGGCCACCGGCGCCGACAGGCTCAAGGGCCGGAAGATCGCCCGGGGCCCGTATGCCGGCGAAACCGTCTACACCTTCCGGGAATGGCTGGACGACGCCAGGGCCAAGAAGCTCATCCCCCTGGTGGAAGTCAAGGGCGAAGCCGGGCAGTCGCTGCTCAACGGCGACGCCACCATCCGGGAACGGGCCTGGCGCGAGGTGATCGCCCCCGTCAAGGAGCGCATAGCCGCCCAGGAAATCATGATCTACACGCGGGACGCAGCGCTCAAGCCCGAGCTGGCCCACCGCCTCGACGCCGCAGGACTCGCCGCCACCCGCACCCGTCATCCCCTCTGGGTCGACGGCATCGGCTGGCAGGAGCCGCCGCCGACGGCCTCCGGTAACCACGAGCGGTGGCGCAGCACCCTCGACCGGGCACCCCGGCGCGTCGCCACCTCGTGGACCAAGGACTACACCGGCTGGCTGAAGGGCAAGTGCGCCTGAGTGTTCCGCCCACGCCCGTCGACGCCCGTCGACGCCCGTCAGGCGTTGCTGCGCCGGGCAGTTCGCGCCCGGCGCAGCGCAGGGAGTTGAGGCCGCCCACCACCACGCCCGGTTCGGCGGCACCTTCAATGAACGCATCAAGCGCTACCTCGGTAAAGAGTTCGAAGCCGCTGTGACAAAAGGGTAGCCTTCCCCTGTTTTGTTTCAGCACTGACAAAGGACTTCAGAAGCCGTGAAGGCGATCCGTAAGAGCGTCATGATGGCCACGAGTGCCGCCCTGGCCATGGGCCTGGCGGCCTGCGGCGGCCACGACACGAAGGCGTCGGACGTCAAGGACGGCTCTTCCGCCCGTCCCGGCGGCGCGGCGCCACGAGAGCGTGCTGATGCACCCACCGTGCTGAAGGCCGCCATGGCGAAGATGGCCCAGCAGAACTCCTACCGGACCGTCGAGACCGCCAAGACCGGCCACGAGCCGGATTCCCGCGCCGAGATGGTCTTCCAGAACGAGCCCGAGGCGTCGGAAGTCAAGACGGCGGACACGCACATGGTGTCCGTGGGCGGGGCGTCGTACATGGCTACCGAGGACGTGCCGGGCAAGTCCTGGTTCGTCATGGACGAGCCCGGCTCCAGGGCCGGGAAACCGGCCGCCTTGCCGTCGACGACGCCGTCGACGCCGCCCAAGGAGAACGCCGGCCGGCGCGTCGGGGGCTCGGTGAAGAAGTGGGTCGGCGCTCTGCTGGCCGCCTCCAAGGACCTCAAGCGCGTCGGCGGTGAAACGGTCGGCGGTCGGGCCACCGACCACTACCGGGGCACTGTCGTGCTCGCCGACCTGAAGAACTACGAGGGTCCGGCCATGACGAAGGACTACCGCGACCTGTATCTCCTGCAGACCGGCAAAGCCGGCATGGAGAAGCCCGAGATCGACGTCTGGGTCGACAAGGACGGGTTCATCGCCAAGGAGGAGGAGAAAGGCCGGACGCCCAAGGGTGACGAGCGGATCACCGAGGAGTTCTCGGGCTTCGGCGCCGATCCGAAGATCAAGGCACCGGACCCGAAGGACGTCGCCACGTGGTCGGAGTACGTGGCGGCCGGCAGGAAGAACTACCGCACGCACAGCTGAGAGCCCGCCAGAGGGCCGGCGCCGATGAGCTTGGCGAGGCACGCAGGCGAAGTTTGCAGGCGAGGCCCGCGCCCCGAAGGAAGCCGGGGCGCGGGCCACCGTGTGTCATGAACGGACGGGCAACCCCGTTCCAGGCACCGGAACCTCACAACACCCGGCAGGGGGCAGCAAGGGTTCAGGAGTGGCTGAAGACCGTGCTCGCCAGGGCGACGTGGATCGCCGTGCCGCCCAGCACGCTCAGAACCGCGTTGCGTCGCCACAGGTGAAGGCCGAGCGTGACCACGAGGGCCAGGCCGACGGGCAGGGCGTTGGTGAGGGAGACGCCGCGGAGCGTGTAGACGGTGAGGATCACCATCACGCCGACCGGCATGTGCACGCTGAGGTAGCGCAGGGTATCGCTCGCCCGCAGGGGTGCGAGGGCGGCGAAGGGCAGAGTGCGGAGCGCCCAGGTGACGGCGGCGGAGACGGCGACGGCGGCGGCGACGTAGGTCGTGTTGTCAGGCACGGGCCGCCTCCGCTTGCGGCGCGACGGCGCGACGGGCCAGGAGCCCGGCGGTGAACAGGCCCAGCGCGGCGAGCAGCATCTGGCCCGGCAGCACGAAACGGGCGACCAGCGCACACACCAGGGCGAGGGCAGGGGTGGGGATGTCACGCTTGGCGAGGTAGGCGTCGACGGCCAGGACGACGAACAGGGCGGTCAACGCGAAGTCCAGGCCGGCCAGCTGCGCGGGAACCAGGGCGCCGAAGAGCGCGCCGAGGGTGGCGCCGGCGACCCAGTAGACCTGGCACAGGGCCTGGAGCCATACGATCCGCCGGCCGCTCCAGGACTGCGCGGACTCCCCGGTGGTCAGGGCGTACGCCTCGTCGGTCAACGTGTAGGTGCTGTATGCCTTGCCGGCTCGGCTCCTGACGCGGTGCAGCGGGAAGGACAGGGCGTAGAAGACGTGCCGGAAGTTGACCAGGAACGCGGTGAGCGCGACCTGGGCCAGCGGCGTCGCCGCGGCGATGAGGCCGACAAGGAGGAACTCCAGCGAGCCCGCGTACACGAAGGCGGTGATTGCGGACGCCCACCACCAGTCCAGCCCCGCATGGACAACGAGCACGCCGAGGGCTATCCCCAACGGGAACAGGGCCAGGCCCACGGAGCTGGAGTCCTTGAGGGCCGCCCGGACGTCGGACGTGGTGAGAGGGGGTGCGGCGGTGTCCTGGTGAGGGCGGTCCATGACCGTGTCTGACGGGGAGTTCATGCGGCAATTTTAGGCTTTTCGCCGCGTAATTTGGTTTCCGATCATTCTTATGCCCAGGGCGTATGGGACACTTTATTACGTGGACAGCGTTGATCGAGAAATTTTGTTCCATCTGCGTCAGGACGGTCGCCTGACCAACGTCGAGCTGGCCAAACGGGTCGGCCTCACGCCTCCGCCGTGCCTGCGCCGGGTCAAGCGCCTGGAGGACGAAGGCATCATCACGGGCTACCGGGCCCGCATCGACCCGGCAGCGGCCGGCCGGAACTTCGAGGTGATGGCCGCCGTGGAGATCGGCGTCAACGACCTCCAGACGGTCGAGGAACTGGAGTCCGCGATCGCCTCCTACGACGAGGTCGTCGAGTTCCACCGCCTCTTCGGCCGCCCCGACTACTTCATCCGCGTCGCCGTCGAGGACCATGCGGCGTACGAGACGTTCCTGACGACCAAGCTGATCGGACTGCGGGCCGTCACCCGGGTCGACTCCCACCTGGTCATGAAGAAGATCAAGACGGACGACTGAGAACCAACCGCCCGACCCCCCAGTGGAGAGGACGGCAAGGTGACCACGCATCCGAAGTTTCCCCAGGCCGAACGGCTCGTCGGCCGCGTACGAGAGGGTGAACACGTTGGCTGAGGCCGAGGACCTGTGGGAGACCGTCCGCCGCATCAAGCAGTTCACGGACGAACGCCGGAACCTCCCGCAGGACATGACGCTGTTGCTGCGCCTGGCCAAGATGCAGGAAGAGCTGGGTGAGCTGTCGCAGGCCCTCATCGGCGCCAAGGGCTGGAACCCGCGCAAAGGCATCTCCCACACCCAGGAGGATGTGCTGAAGGAGACGTGCGACGTCATCCTGACCGCGATGGTGACGCTCGTGACACTGACCGACGATCCGGGCCAGGCGTTCGACGAGCACCTTGATCACATCGAACGCCGATGGAAGGACCACCTGCGAGCGGAGCCCGGCCGGTGAGCGACGTCCAGCGACCCGGTCGGGCCCGTGGCCCGGGCGTGGGAGTCGAATGCGTTCCAGGACCGGGATCATCCGGGGCGCGTCACCCCACTCCCAGGACGGGGGTCCCGGCCGGCACGGCGCCGGGCCCCGGTCTGCGCGGACGGTGCTGTGAAGCCGGCCCGGCGTACGGCGTCGGTTCCGCTTGTGCGGGGTGACGATCGGGAACTTCGGATCGGGGAGCGTCAGCGTGCCGAAGACGTTGCCCGCCGCCTCCTGGGCGTTCTCGCCCTCCAGGGTGATCTTCTTGTGCTCCACCGCCTGGTCGAAGTTCCTCTTGAAGCCGGGGGTCTCGGCCAGCCCGTTGAGCGCCTGGCGACTCGGCCTGATGACGGCCTGCGGCGCCTCGACGAGGCGGTCGCCTCCCTCCACGGCGCCCGGTACGCCGCCCACGACCTTCTCGGCGCCGGTGAGGCAGGCGTTGCGCCGGGTGCCGTTCTCCCCGCCGTAGCCGAGCTGCGTGAAGACCTCGGCCTGGAGCTCTGGTGGGCCGGGTTGCCGTCGTACCAGCCCATGTGGCGCTGGTGGATCGCCTTGAGGTTGTGGCACATCGAGCCGTAGTAGCCCCGGTTGTACCAGTGGTCGCGCAGGCCGGGCGGAAGGTCCTGGAGCTGTTCGGCGATCTCGGTGCCCGTCCAGCCGGCGTTGATCATTCCCAGCGTCTGGTCGTTGAGGTAGCCGTACAGTGCAGCGGGCGGGCCCCGGCGCCTCCCCCTCGTGCCGGGGCCCTGGCTGCACGAGCCGGTCAGATGTGCGTGATCCGCCAGGTCTGCCAGTTGGCGCGCGTGCACTGGCGCATGTTGATTCCCGCACCGTCTCTGCGCTCGCCGTTGTTCTGGATGCTCAGGCACTGGGGGTTCACGTCCGAGACCAGCTCGTGGTTGTCGGGGTGGTAGGTCCAACGCTGGTTGGCGTTGCCGTGGCAGTCGCCGACGACCTGGGCCGGTGCGTTGATCTCTCCGTTGCGTACGTCGAGACAGTGGTTCTCGGCCGCGTTGACGAGTGTGCGACCGTTCCAGAACCAGAACTGGTTGCCGTGCCGGCTGCAGGTCTGCATCTCGACGTTGTCACCGTTGGACGCCAGGCACTTGTCGTGCATGTCGCTGCGGATCTCGATGAAGTCGCGTGCCGACGCGGCGGCCGTCGTCGTCAGGTCCGGTGCGGTCGGACCTGTGGTGGTCAGCGGCAGTGCCGCCGTGCCCAGGGTGAGGGCGATCGCGGTGAGTCGACGTCGCATCGCTGAATCCGTTCTTTCGTGCGTCTCCGGTGCGGATCCGCTTGCCTTCGAGGATCACGTGGACGCCTGCGGGTGAACATCCCGGGAATTGGGGGGTTGACCCTGGGGGCGACCGTGATACTCGTGGCGTGTTCACGAAAGCTACGGCCGAGGCCCGTACGGTGCCGGAGCTGGGATGCGAGCTGTCGCAGCGCATCGGGCGGGTCGTGCCCCACGACGGGTACATGCTCGCCGGGACCGACCCCGTCACGGGAGCGGGCTGCTTCGTGAGCAGGGAGCACGGCTACTGCGGCGAGGTGTTCCGCCGCACGCTCGTCGACGAGGTCCGGGGCCGGGATCTGTTTCCGTTCTCCGAACTGGTCAAGAGCCCGTCGAAGGTCGGAGTGCTCGGCTCGGGCGCAGCCGAGGAACGGTCGAGCCGTCGCCTGCACGAGGTGCTCATCCCCCAGGGGTTCGGCAGCGAGCTGCGGACGGCGCTGGTCGCCGGTGGCGTGGTGTGGGGCACCATGACACTGCTGCGGGAACGGAGCAGGCGCCCGTTCTCGTCCGACGACGCCACTGTCGTCCAGCACCTGGTGCCGGACTTGTGCACGATTCTGAGAAGGTTTGTCACACGTCTGACAACGCCACGCCCGCTTCCGGGCGTAAGGCCCCCCGGAGTGATCGTGGTGGGTGGGGACGACAGGATCAAGGCGGCCTCCCCGACCGGTCGCGACTGGCTGCGCGCATGCGCACCCGAATTGGATCTCACCACGGAGGACGACCTCGCCCTCATCACCTGGAACATCGCCTTCTTCGCCCGTCACGCCACGGAAGGCGCACTGAGCCGCATCCCCACGGCCGACGGCTGGATCGGAGTGCAGGCTCAGCGCCTGGACGGTGGCGCGCCCGACGACGTCGTCATCACCGTCCAGCCGGCCTCGGCCGGGCTGCTGCTCCCGGCGGTCGCCGCCTGGTACGGCGTCACCCGCAGGGAGAACGCGGTGATCGAGCAGGCGCTGGAGGGCCTGTCGGCCAAACAGATCGCCCGCCGCCTGAGCCTGTCCCCGCACACCGTCAACGATCACCTCAAAGCCGTGTACCGCAAGACCGGTGTTTCCTGCCGCGAGGAACTCATCGCCCTGCTCTCGTGAATTCCGCTCGCCCGGGGCGCATGCGGCGGACTGCGGGCAGCTGTTGCCACTTCACCTCCGGCCCGGCGCGGGCGGCGCTACATTCGGAGCTTCCGCGAGTCACCTGCACCGTGTCGGGGGAGGCGTTCGCCGCGGGAGGAGGTCGCCGTCGAGGTCAGGGTGCGGTTCAACGCGGAGGCAGGTGCGGTCATTGCCCGGACCGAATCGGAAGGACACCTCAAGGACTCCATGGTCTGGCGTCGGGCCGACGCGGCGACCTCGGGATCCGCGGTCTCGGCGGATGCGGCAGGATCCTTAACTTCCGTTCCGGCTCGTAGACTTGGCGCAGCGGCGGGCAGGCAGATGCAGAGCGCCGGGGAGCGTGTCGACGTGGGGCCGGAACGGGGTCAGGTGCGGACACTCTCGCCGGAGGGCACGTTATCGGGAGCCGGTGTTCTGGTGGCGCCGGGCGGAGCCGGATTCCATGTGCTGACCTGCGCGAGGTGGGCGGCCCTGCAGCGCCTCCAGCGCACCGGGCAGGCCGCCCACCTCGCGCAACTCGTCCAGTGACACACCTGACAGGTCGATGAGCTCCGACCGCAGGCTCCCGTTGGTTCCCGACCCGTACGCCATACCGCCATGGTGACCGAAGCCCGGCACCGGGAAAAGCCCCAAATCCGCTGCGGGGAAAGGGTCCCTGCCGACCTACCGGAACACGGACCGTTCGGCCCGCGTGAGTGGAGGCTCGGCCAGGGGCGGCAACTCGGTGCCGCGCATCACTCCTATGGCGACCGTGGGCGAGAGCAGGCGAGTGAGCGGGGCGGAAAGCGTCAGGGTGTCGAGCAAGGCACGGCAGACGGCAGGGCGGCCGGCAGCTGTCCGCGTGAGCCGGTCCATATATCCGCGCAGCAGCTTGGCAGCGGCCGGGGGCTGCCGGCCCGTGGCCCCCGGGTAGAGGATGTCCTGGCCCGTGGCGAGGTCCCAAGGGCCTTGGACGATGCGGCCGACGGCGCGTTGCACTTCGCGCGCCAGGCCGGGATTCTGCAGGCCGTGTGCGCGAAGGCCATCGCGGAGGGCCGCCGCGCTCTGAGCCGCTACGGACATGCCCTGCCCGTAGATCGGGTTGTACGTGGCCACGGCGTCCCCGAGCACGGTGAAGCCGGTGGGCCAGTCCGGCAGGCTCTCGTACAGGCGCCGGCGGCTGATGGTGCTGCGCGAGATCTTGACGTCGGTCAACGGTTCGGCGTCGGCTATCAGGTCACCGACGATGGGGTGCCGTACCTGGCGGGCGAAGGTCACGAACTGTTCGGGGTCCTTGGGAGGGTGTCCGCCGCGCGTGCCGGAGAGGGTCACCAGCCACTGTCCGTCTTCGATGGGCACGAGCGTGGCGGACTGCCCGGGGACGGGCCGGCGTGCGTCAGGCTGCACCCCGACGACGGGGAACCCTTGCGCGCCGGCCGGGGCCCGGAAGATGCGGGTGGCGTAGGCGAGGCCGGAATCCACGGTCCGCTCGGGTACGGGCGGCAGTCCCAGCTCGGCCAGCCACTGCGGAGCCGCTGAGCCTCGTCCGCCGGCGTCGACTACGAGGCCGGCGGCGAGTTCGGTGGTGTCCCCCGTGCGGGTGTCGCGCACCCTGACGCCGGTCACTCGCTGCGCACTGCCGGTGGGTCCGAGGACTTCGGTGTGATCACGGAGGGCGACGTTCGGCAGCTTCAGGACCTGCTCGCGGACGACCCAGTCGAGCAGGTCGCGCGAGCAGGCGATGAGGTACTGCATTTCGTGCCAGCGGCGGAGCCACCCCTGGGGCGAGAGGGTGACCAGGCCGGTGGGTAACGGTATCCGGTGCGCCCCGGCCTTCAGCCAGCGGTCGTGGGTGCCGGGGAGGAGTTCTTCGATGACGCGGGCGCCACCGGAGTAGAGCAGGTGGGCGTGCCGGGCCTGAGGCAGGCCCCGCCGGGGAGCGGGGGCGTCGGGGAGCTCGTCGCGTTCGAGAACGGTGACGTGGGCGTGGCCGGCCAGGGCAGCAGCTGCCAGGATGCCGGTGAGTCCGCCGCCCAAGACGACGGCGTGCGTGGTGTTCTTCATCGAGACATCTCCCTGTGGGCGGCATGCCGGCGTGCGGCAGCCGCGATGGGTGAGGTGGTCAAGATGTTCAAGATATGGAGCAAGAGGCCGAGTTGACTGCCACTTCTCGCCAGCCCTGGGACGGTCCCGACCACGGAACCAGGCGTCGTCGTCGGGCCTCGTTCTCCGCCACGGTGGGGGCAGGCTTCTCTTGGCCGCCGTGGCATCCGGTCAGGTGCCGACGGTCAGCCGTTTGACCTCGCGGAGGATGGGGGCGGTCTCGACGGCCTGGATGCCCGGGAGCGAGCCGACGCGGCGGTCGAGGTAGTGGTGGAGGTCGTGGCCGCCGCGGAAGATCCCGGTGGCCACGAGGTTGTGCGGACCGGTGGTGGCGGCTGCGAAGGCTATTTCGGGGTGAGTGGCCAGGGTGCGGCCGACGGCGGAGACCTCGCCGGGAGCCACCCGCAGCCAGAGGTGGGTCATCAGGTGGTAGCCCAGGTGCCGGGGCGCGAAGTCCACGGAGAAGCCCAGTGCGCCCTGGGACCTGAGGCGTTCGAGGTGGCGTTGGACACTGGAGGGCGAGCGACCGGTGGCGGCCGCGAGCTCGGGCAGGCCGGCCCGGCCGTCCTTGGCCAGCTCGGCGAGGAGAGCGCGGTCGGTGGCGTCCAGGGCCAGGGGTTCAGGGTGGCCGGGGCGTTCCGAGGCCGGCAGCGGGATGCTGTCCTCGTCCGTGGGGGCCGGGCCGAACGGGATCCCCTTGGCGTACCACGTGCTGGTGATGTCGGTGAAGAGGCGCAGCAGGCAGTGTGCGCCGACGGCCACCAGGCGCGGCGTGCGGGGCAGCGTCTCCAGGAGCAGAGCGTCCCGCTCGTGCGGAGTGGAGGTGGTGAGGGCGCAGTACAGCTCGGTGCCCCCGGAGGCCAGCGAGATCCAGCTGGTGTCGGGTCGGCGGGCCAGGGCCTGGGCGACAGAGCCCGCGGAGCCGGGAGCGCAGTGGATGCGCAGCAGCCAACGGGTCATCCCCAGCCGTGCCGGGACGGGCTGGCCGACGACGCGCAGGCCCAGCGTGCGCAGTCGGCTGTAGCGGCGGCCCACCGTGCGTTCCGAGGCACCCAGCCCGCGCGCGATGCGGCTCAGTGCCGCCCGTCCGTCGAGCTGGAGGGCTTGTAACAGCCCCAGTTCCAGAGCGTCGAAGGTGACCGGCTCCCCCACCATGACCTCCCGTGCGTTCGGCGCCATCTCGTACTGTCCGCGACGGGGTCCGACGATAGGCGCCCGATACCGGCCGCGGCCGCCGCCTGCCGCATTCTCCCGTCTCGCCGGCCAGGGTCGCCTGTTCCTCCCGTTTCCCGGTGCACGGCTGGGTGGCGCCCGCTCCTCGAACGACCATGGCCGGACCGCTTCACCACCCCGGAAGCGGAAGGGCAAGGAGGAGAAGGCGGCATGAGTGCTTCCAGCATTCCCACGATCGATCTCTCGCTCTGGCGGACCGGTGACCGCCAGGACCGCGACCGTCTCGCCATGGTCGTCGACCAGGCGCTCGGGCGGGCGGGCTTCCTGCTCGTCACCGGTCACGGCGTCCGCCCGGACCTGCCCGCCGCGATCCGCACCACGGCCCGTACCTTCTTCCATCAGCCGGCCGACGCCAAGCTGCCGTTCCTGGCGAAGACCGGCCAGTACGGCTGGAGCGGTCCGGGAGCGGTGGCCGCCGGCCGGGCGGACGGCCTGGTGACGCCACCCGACCTGGTGGAAACCTGGTCGGCGGCCCCTGGCCCGTACGACGCCGCTGCCGAGCGCCCCGAGCCCGACCTGCTGCCGAAATCCTGGCCTTCCCAGTCCCCGGCTCTGCGCCCCCTCCTCGCGCGATACGTACGTTCCATGCAAGCACTCGCCGACGATCTGCTGGAACTCCTGGCGGCGGCCCTGCGCCAGCCGCTCGACTTCTTCACCCGCCACACCACCCGTCCCGACTGGACCCTGACCCTCAACTGGTACCCCGCCATCACCACCACGGGAGCGCCTCGTCCGGGCCAGTTCCGTGTCGGTCCGCACACCGACTTCGGCACGATCACCGTCCTCGACCGGCAACCCGGCAAGGGCGGCCTGCAGATCCACACCGAGGACAGCGGCTGGCAGGACGCCCCCTACGACCCGGAGGCGCTCACCGTCAACATCGGGGATCTGATGGCACGCTGGACGGGTGACCGCTGGTGCTCCGGCCGCCACCGCGTACTGGCCCCGCCCGCCGACGCCCCGTCCGAGGAGCTGACGTCTCTGGTCTACTTCTACGACTGCGATCCGCACACCGTCGTCGAGTCGCTCCCCGCCCCGATCGGCCGCGTGTCCCACCCTCCGGTCACGGCCCGCGCCTACGTCCGGTCCAAGGTCGCCGAGATCGCCCTGCCCTGACGGCCCCGCATCGTGGCCGGTGCGGACCGGCCAGTGCGGACCGGCCGCCCGTTCGCGCGTCAGGGCAGCCAAGGCTAGCGCGCTGGGAGCCCGGAATGGGCGGCCGCGTCCCTGCGCGCGACCCGACGGCTTCCGCTGCGATCACGGCCTTGACCTCGGTGCTCTTCCCCTTGCAGAGGGTGCCGGCGGAGCGGCCTCCGGCCTGCAAGGGCAGGCCGGAGGCCGCTATCCCGGTCCGTCGGGGTAGCTTGCGTCGCATGGTTCACGGGCGGCTCATCCGGGCGATCAGGCGGGGAACGCCCCAGCCTCGCTGACTTCCGCGTTCAGGTCGCACCAAGCGGTGGAAGTGCCACCTGAACGAGCGCGGTTACCGAAGCGGACGTACAGATGGCCATCGGGCTGATGACAGACGGCGTAAGCGGTGAAAGAACTGCCGCGGCATGTGATCGACGCCCCGTGGCCCCTGCTCCCCCTCTCGTACCGCCAGGTGTCGCAGGAGAACGAGGACGTGGCGGTACTGCCGGAAGCTGAAGCCGAAGAAGCCGAAGCGGGCGCTGCGACACTCACCGCGGCCCCGCCTGCGAGGGCGAGGGATACGCTGACGGCCGCGACGCGATAGGGGATTCTCATGTGGCCCCCTGTTGATGTTGTGTTTGGTTGGATGCGAGTGACGACGCTACCCACGGACACGAGCACCCGGTAGGGCCGGAGCGGAGTTGGCCGGGAACCGGCCGTTCGCCATGGGCCGCGGCCATCGGCTCCGCCAGAACGCCTGCGCGGCCTGCCGCAGGGGCAGCGTCCCGTAACCCCGTCGCGGCCGCAAGCAGCCGCGGGGCCGGGCCCCGCCGTCCGCATTCGCGCACCCAGCCGTCATCCCCGGGCCCCGCCTGCCACGAATACCCGCGTTGTGTGGCATGGGAGAGCCGGCCGGGCCCTCAGGGTGACGTGCTGCAGTATTCGGCTTCAATGATCTCGGACATGGACGTCGCGTCCCAGTCACCGTTGTAGTTGTAGTTGTAGGCGAGTTGGTGGCGGCCGTCCGCGGTGGTCACGGCCATGGAGAGCCAGCCGATCATGCCTCCGCCGTGGCCCCAGAGCGTGGTACCGCAGCTCGTCTCGATCCGTGCGAGGCCGAGGCCGTAGGACGTGTACGAGGCTTCGGAGGCGGCGACGGTGGTCTTCATCGCCTTCAGCATGCTTCGGCGGCAGGAGCTTGCCTGTCAGCAGGGCGCTGCAGAACCGGTTCAGGTCGCCCGCGGTGGAGATGATGTCGCCGTCGGCCCGGCCCTGCGACCCGTTCCGCTCGGTGATGTCGTCGATCCGGTGTCGTTCTTGCCGCGCGGCGCACCCGACGTCAGGTTGCCCACGCCCGACGCCGACCTCCAGACGCCGCCGGTGTCACGTGCCTGGGCCGTGACGCCGGGGATGCCCGCCCTCACGGCCGCGTCCATCGCGCGCTGTGTGGCCCGGTGGCCGGCACCCGCGGGGGGCACGTCCGATGCCGCCTGGGCGTGCCCCGCGAAGGCAGTGGCCGCCACCGCGGCGACCACGAACCCCACCACGCCGGCCTTCGCATTCGTCCGTAACGCCATTCCGTACTCCTCACAGTCGTTTGCACGGGCCGTACTCGTGCGGCCCGGGGGCAACTGCGGGTGTCGCTGAGCGCGTTGCGGCAGGGCCGCCTGTGTACCAGGACCGCTGAGAGGGCCGGAGTGGTTGAGAAAGCCGGGCACAAGGGGCACTACGTACTGCACTGCCACCACCTCGAACACGAGGTAGCGCCGAAGGGATGGGGGCGTGGGTAGTCGCCTGGTCAGAGGCCGAGGATGAGGTCGGCGGCGCGGGCGCGGACGTCGGCGTGGGCACGGCCGGGGTGTTCGACGGCCAGGAAGTGGTGGCCGATCGCCAGGCTGAAGGCGAGCAGGCTGCGGGCCTCGACCTCGTCGGGGTCGGAGCAGAACGTGCCGATCATCTCGCGCGCCAGCTGCATCCGCTGATTGTCGACCCGGCGCAGGCGTTCGGTGACGTGCCCGTCGCGCCGGGCCCAGTCGCGGATCGCCAGTTCAGTGAGCAGGCGGTCGCCGGAGAAGGTCAGCTGCCCGGCCAGCCTGATCCGGTCCCGGGCGTCACCGCCGGCGCGCTCGACCTGCTGCAGCACCTCGTCGACGCATTCACGCTCCCAGGCGTCGAGCATCTCCTCCAACAGCGCGTCACGGTCGGCGAAGTAGCCGTAGAAGCCGCCTTTGGTCACCCCCAGCGCCTTGGCGAGCGTCTCGACCCGCACCGCGTCCACACCGCCTGCGGCCAGCGCCCGCAGCCCCTCCTCGATCCACTTCGCCCGCGGCGTGCGCAATGCACCCATCTGTGGCCCACCTCACCCTCTCGGCCGACTATACGGAGCCGTATAGCAGGTCTAACCTCACGTCATACGGCATCGTATAACCCGAGAGGGGACACAGTAATGTCATTCGGTTTCGTAGCCTTCCACTACCCGGCCCCCGAGCACGTCGACGAGTTCGTCGGACAGTGCCACCAAGTCGCCGAGGCGTCACGGATGCAGCCGGGCTTCCTGTCCGTCGGGGTCTGGGTCACCCCGGACGGCAGCGCCGTCGTCACCACCGGCGCGTTCGAGTCCGAGGAGACCTTCCGGGCAGCGTCCGAGGTCGCCCGCGAGTTGGGCGCCACGCCCGACGGTCTGAGCGACCTGGAGGTCAGGCCCCGCCAGGTCCACTTCCTTGTGTCGCGGTAAGAGGGGGCGACTATCAGCCGTTACCAGCCGTGAGGTTCGCCCAGGCGGTCCACACCGACCAGCCGTGGCGGATCCACGAGACTGCCCCGATTCCTGGGTGGGACGTATAGGCGTTCCGCACCCCGGCGTCGGCCCGGACGGCTTCCCCGCCCTGCTCCGCCACGTTGCGGGCGACCGGCGGGCTCACCGGGCAACACCCGCTGGGCCGACGCCTGTTTGCGGCGCGTGGACGGCTCGGCCCCGCGCCGTCCACACCGTCGCGCATCTCCGGTGGGTCCCGGTTGGCAACGGTGGGCGCGAGCCTGTACCGAGGACGGTGCCGGGGCGGGTGACCTTCTCCCAGTCATCACCGTCGGCGTCGGCCAGGTCTCGGGCCTGGCACCGCGCGGCGCCCTGTCGGGCCGAACGGCCGAACGAGTGAGGCCCGGAGCTCAGTTCCTCGTCGACGGCGCTGGGGTGTCCGCCGGCCCTGCCACATGCACAGGTTCCAGCACGAAGACGGGGATCACACGGTCAGTCTTCTCCTGGTATTCGGCGTACGGCGGATACGCGGCCACCGCGCGCTCCCACCACTCGGCCTTTTCCTTCCCGGTGATCTCACGGGCCGTCATGTCCTGGCGTACGCCCCCGTCCTGGAGCTCCACGTGCGGGTCGGACTTGACGTTGAAGTACCAGACCGGGTGACGCGGGAAGCCGCCCTTCGAGGCCACGGCCGCGTACCGCCCCTCGTGCTCCACGCGCATCAACGGGATCTTGCGGATCTTGCCGCTCTTCGCGCCGCGCGTCGTGACGATGACGACGGGCAGGCCCGTGTCCCAGAGCGTCGTTCCCTGCGTGCCGCCCGAACTCTCATACAGCTCGACCTGCTCGCGCACCCACTGCGCCGGACTCGGCTCGTACTCGCCCTCAAGAGGCATCGTGGTCACCCCGTCGTCGCTCACGGATTATGGTGCACAGTCCAGCACAAGGCTCCCGTGGAGGCGAGACCACCGTTCGGGGGTTACGGAACAAGATGAGCCACGGATGGCGGCCCTGACCACGCCCCGGGGGGTCTTCCGGGCGCCCCTCACCCGTCCACGATCTCAACCCCGGCTGCGATCATCCTGACGATGATCTGATCGGCCAGCGTGTCGTGGCAGATCAGCACATCCATCGGCTGATCGCCCTTCAGGACGATGAGGTAGCCGGTGCCTGTCCGTTCCAGCTGCCACGCGTTCCGTCCGGTCGTCCACATGTGCTCGTAGTCGGCGAGGACCGGCTCGTCGGTGTCGATACCGGTACGGTCCCCGCCCCGGGGCAGGCGCTCACGTCGGAAGGTGACCTCGTGAGCGTAGCCGCCCGGTACGAC
This sequence comes from Streptomyces cinnamoneus, assembly GCF_014650495.1. GTDB lineage: Bacteria > Actinomycetota > Actinomycetes > Streptomycetales > Streptomycetaceae > Streptomyces > Streptomyces cinnamoneus. The sequence continues at coordinate 119,834 of NZ_BMVB01000003.1, forward strand.
GGGCCGGAGTCGGAGCCCGCGGTCCCGGTCGTCTCCGAGCGCCTCCAGCACCTCGGTCGCCGGGTAGCCGAAGAGGTCGATGTCGTCGAGGACGACCGGGACCGCGGCCGGGCTCCAGCACACCGGTGGACGGGGGTCGTACCCGGCCATGGGCAGGCGAGGGAGCGGTCGGCGCGCGTGCCGGGTCCGGCGCAGTACGACGCTTGCCAGGAGCGGGTCGGTCTGCTGTGGCCCGGACCCGGCGATGGCGTCCGGTCCGGCGGTGAGCTCGAAGCCGCCCCATGCGACGGTGAGGGCCCAGGGCGCATCGGGGACGGCCTCACCGCGGACCTGGCCGAGGCGGCCCAGAGTCGCCTGTGTGGCGTCCTCGTCCATGCCGAAGCGGAGGGTCCCCGCACCGTCCGGCAGGACGACCCCGACCCTCGGCAGCAGTTCGAACATCCGCTGATCATCGCGGCTCATACGGGGTTGTCGCAACCGGGTCCCGGACGGCTGAAGCACCTCGTCGCCCCGATCGGTTGGGGAAGGGCGCTTCGCGTCGCCTTCCGCCGGGTCGAGGAGCGGGCAAGGGCGTACGGCAGAATCCCGCTGTGACGTCCATGAGGGTCCTGACCGAGCTGGAAGCCGGCATGGCAGAGCTGTCCACGCCGATGCGGGTGTACGTGGCGGCCGGGCGGTTCGCCGAGCCGGAGCCCGACCTGCCGGAGCTGGCGGCCCGGATCCGTACGCTGCTGGCCGCCATCGCGGCGGACGAGGCATGGCAACGCTTCCTGCCCGGGTACGCCCCACCGTCCGTCCCTGAAGTCTGCGCCGCTCTGGAACCGGTGGAGACGCACGAGGCCGCCTCGTTCCTCGCGCAGGTCGCGGCCGTCGACGTGCTCTGGCCGAGCCACCGGCACCTGCCCGTCGAGACCGCCGAGCGCGCGGCGGACGGGGTGGTGTCCCTGCTCGGACCGGACGCCAGCTGGTGGACCAACCACGACGCCGGATGCGGCGCGGTGAACGGGCTCACCCCACTGTTCGACAGCCTGCTCGCAGGGACGAACGGTGAGCACTTCGCGCTGGCCCTGCAGATCGCCGACGACTGAGCACCTGGTCCCGCAGGAGCGATCGACCCTCGGTCTCCAGGGACCTACCCAGGGCGTCGCGGGCTCACCGTCATGCGGATGCCGTCGGCCGCCCAGAGCACGAACCGTTCGATGGGGAGCACCTCGTGTCCCGGAGCCGGCCGGAACCGGAAGCGTTTGAGCAGCACGGCCAGCACCAGCTCGGCCTCCACCATGGCCAGGCCGGCGCCCTCGCAGCTGCGCGGCCCCAGCCCGAAGGGGATGTAGGCCAGCTTCGGCCGCCCGGCCGCCGCTTCCGGGGTGAAGCGCTCGGGCAGAAACGTGTGCGGCTGGGGCCAGTAGGCGGGGTTCATGTGTACGGCCCAGATCGGATAGAAGATCGTTGCTCCGGCCGGGATCTCGTAGCCGCCCAGGGCGAGGGCCTCGGTCGTCTCCCGCGCGCCGTAGGGGCCGGGCGGGTAGAGCCGCATCGATTCCTTGAGAACCATCTCCAGGTACGTCAGTCGCCGCAGATCGGTGTACCCGGGCGCCGCGTGGTCACCAAGTACGCGGTCCAGTTCGCCGGCGACGCGTTCGGCGACGTCGGGATGCCGACCCAGCAGGTGCAGGGCCCACGAGACGGCCACCCCGGTCGTGTGGTGGGCGGCCAGCATCGTCACCATGACGGTGTCGCGGATCCGTGCCGGGTCCTCTCCGGCCTCGACGAGCGCCCCGATCAGATCGCTCCTGTCCGTACGACCGCCGGATCGATGTGCCGCCACCACCCGGTCGACCGTCGCGCGCAGATGGCCCAGGGCCTCCTGCGCCCGCCCGGTGTGCTCCTCCGGTGGACGGGTGTCCCGCTCTTGATAGAGCCGGCCCAGGTGTTCGGTGAGCACTTCCTCGAAAGCGGCGACAACGACGCCGGGGTCGGCGACCTGGCCTCCCAGCGCGTACTCGCAGATCATTCGCAAGGACAGCGCGGTGAGATCCTTCTGCAGCTCCACGGGCTCACCGCCGCACTGTCCGGCCCAGCGGTCCGCCAGCTCGGTCGCCAGCGCGGTGAACCGCGCGAAGTGCCGCTCGTGGGAAGGGCGCCCAGCCAGCACCGACAGCAGCAGACGCCGCCATGGGGCGTGCTCACCGGCCGGCATCACCTGCAGGTTCCCCGTTTCGAACAAGGGAGCCAGGAACTCGAACAGTCTCTCCGGGCGCTTGCCGAGGTGCGCCGTGGCCTCCAGCAGCACGGGATCCGCCACCGACACAGCGAAGTCCGCGCCCGGAAGCTGGAACCGCACGACGGGTCCGTACTCGGCGTGCAGCCGCAACTGGTAGGTGTGCAGCCCGCCCGCTGCCGCTACAGCGCCGACCCCACCGTCCGCCCGGGCCTCGGGACCAGGAATGTTCATGGCCGCCCCTCCTCGCCGGATAACCAGCACTGCACCATGCGTACCATCGACCAGCACAGGTGAGGGGATCCGTGCCGGCCATCGACGGTCACACGGGGCGGATCCAGCCGCCGAAGGCCGCGGCGTGGGCCGGACGCGCCTCAGGTCCGAACCACTGGCTGGGCTGCCGGTCCGGCGCGATCGTCATGTGACGTGCGCTCCTGTGCCGGCCTTTTCCGGGGTGTCAGGAAAGGCAGCCCGAGAACCGGAAGCAGCCAAATGGGCAGAACAAGCCGGGCGTACTGGCCGTAGACGGGATGTGCGATCACGCTGAGGAGACCGGTGAGCGCGGCCGCCGTGGCAAGGACGGCGACGGTGGCGTCGACGCGCCAGAGGGCGGCGAGCGACAGGCCGCACAGGGCAACGGGCAGGAAGGCCGCGGTCTGACTGTGCCAGGGCAGGTAGGACCAGAGTGCGGCGTTGAGCCTGACCAATTGGTGAACGGGATCGGCGACGTCCGGTTGTTTGAAGTGGTCGGTGAAGGTGTCCTGCATGGTGCTCGCGGCCTCCGGCCACCCCATCAGGCGGGCTCCGACGGTGATTCCCACGAGCCCGGCGAGGGAAGCCACCGCGAGTGCGACGGTTCCCGCATGGCGAGAGCCGCGCCGCCCCAGGCACACCAGCGAAGCCGCCAGCAAGACCGCGCAGAGGAAGGTGAACGACGAGTACCGGACGAAGCAGCCCAACGCGAGAGCGGCACACAGCGTGACGAGCCCCGGCAGCAGGGAGCGGCGGCAGGCGAGCAGGACCGCGCCGGTCAAAGCCGCCAGGGTGATGGTGACGGCAGGGCCGTCGGTGAGCCGCTGCACGCCCAGTCCGCCGGTGGGCAGGGCGAAGAAGAGGATCTCGCCGATCCAGGCGGCCCCGACACCGCCGCCGGCGAGCCGGATCAGGACGATCACCAGCGCGCCTCCCGCCAGGGTGAACGCGAGGGAGACGACCCACAGCGCCGCCCATACCCCGGTGAGGGGCGCGACCAGCGAGGCGAGGAAGGGATAGCCGGGCCGGGCGTAGAAGATCTCCTTGTACCGCTCGGTCGTACCGTCGTGGCGGGTCAACCAGTCCATGCAGCCGCTGTAGACCTTGGGGTCGGGCTTCGCGTCGACGGCGCCCTCGACCCGGCGGGAGGCGGTGTCGTTGCCGGAGCGCGATCGGCACCAGTCCGCGGCCGCCCGGCGGACCGCTTCGTCGGGACCGGCGCCCGTCGCGCTGTGGGCCTGAACCGTGTAGCGATAGACGTCGTTGTCCGCCGGGGGAAGCGTATTGCTGTGGTAGCCGAGCACCTGGAAGACCGCGAACACCACCGCGATGAGGAGTCCTCCGGCCGCGAGCCTGCGTGTCACCGCACGGGCGCTTCCCCTGGGGTGAGCGGGCGGCGCCCCCCTCATGAGGAGCGCCTGCGCGGAATACACCTCATGTGCTCTGTTTAGCCCACACTCGCCCCTTCCGCGACCCGAGCCCCGCCGGGGCTCCCGTCAGCGCCGGCTCCTCGGCCAGGCCCGGAACGGGGTGGACGCGCGCCCGTCTCTGCCGACCGGCGACGGCGCCTACGGCTCGGCCCGGCTGATCGGGCTCCTCGGACACCTCATCGCACGGGCCAGCGCCAGCACGCTCAGACCGAACATCAAGACGCCCAGGGGGACATGGACCGACGGGACGTGTGCGATGCCGAGCACCACCTGGATCGAGGCGAGTACGAGGAAACCCGACGCGTGCCAGACAGGCCGGGGCGAGCCGCCGCCCGGCTTCCACGCCAGCACCGCCGCGAGCACGTACAGCATCGACGCCCCGTACATCACCCGGGCTCCGGCACTGTGCAGCGTCTCTCCGTAGGACGAGGTCAGCAGCAGTCCGGCAGAGACCGCCTGAAGGAAGATGGTCAGGGTCTGCAGGACGATCGCGATCTGCAGGAACGAGGAGCTGCGCTGTGCCTTCGCCGTCTTCGTCGTCTGAGTGGCCATGCCACAGTCCCCTTTTCCGCCCTCGGGCAGTAGGTCGATAAGGTCTCACCAGTCCGACGACGCGGGCCTGCGAAAGGTAAGGCGAGAGGGCGGCCGAAAGCATGGGGACTGCCGGAACCAGCACGGATGGGATAGCCGGTGAGCGACGCCACCTGATCAATGTGGCTTACCGGTTGCTCGGTTCGGTGACCGAGGCCGAGGACGCCGTGCAGGATGCCTTTGCGCGCTGGTACGGGCTGCCACGAGGCCGGCAGGAGGAGATCCTGTCCCCCGGCGCCTGGCTGACGACGGTGACCGGTCGCATCTGCCTGGACCTGCTCCGCTCGGCGCGGGCCCGCCGTGAACGCTATGTCGGCGCGTGGCTGCCCGAGCCGCTGCCCGACCGCACCGAGTGGGACCACGCGGGCAGCGCCAACCCCACCGGCCCTGCGGACCCCGCCGATCAGATCGTCCTGGACGAGTCGGTGACCATGGCCTTCCTCGTCGTCCTGGAGTCGATGACGCCCGCCGAGCGGGTGGCGTTCGTCCTGCACGACGTCTTCCGGTACCCGTTCACCGAGATCGCCGACGTCCTCGGACGGACCCCCGCGGCCTGCAAACAGCTGGCGGCCTCCGCCCGGCGGCGGGTGAGCGTGGCGCGCGCTCCGGTGACGGCGACCGGTCAGGCCGGGGTGGTGAAGCACGTCAAAGAGGCATGGGAGGCCAAGGACATCGCAGCCCTCGTCGGTCTCCTCGACCCGGCCGCCGTGATGACCGCCGACGGCGGCGGCAAGGTCGGCACCGTCCTGCGCCCCGTCGAGGGCGGCGCGCGCATCGCCCAGTACATGGTCGCCATGGCCGACAAGGCTCCGGGGCTCGAACTCCTGGAACGGTCGGTCAACGGTGTACCGGGCCTGGTGGCCCAGCGTGCCGGCGTCGTCATGACCGTAGCCTCGTTCGACGTCTGCGACGGGCGCGTCACCCGGATCTGGGCGGTCCGCAACCCGGAGAAGCTCCGGCCGTGGCACGACATGGCCGGCTAGCCCTCGCCCGGCAGAGCCGGAGCCGTGGCGGGTACCGGACGTCACGCCCTGCCCGTCCGCCTCCGCCCCCGGCGGCAGTCCCCATACCCGCCGTCACCCGGCCGCCAGGTGCCGCTTGAGCTCGTCGGTCACCGCCCGCACTCCGGGCGAGGCCCAGCGTCGGCGGTGCCGTGCCAGCTGGACGGGGACGTCGGGGATCGGCGGGCCCGGTACGACGTCCAGCCGGCCGGCGTGCAGCGCGTCCTCGACGGTGGCGCGGGGCAGCAGGGTGAGGCCGAGCCCGGCCGCCACGCACGAACGAGCCGCCTCGATGCTGCCGAAGCGCGTCAGCCGCGTCCGGGAACCCGGAACCGCCAGCAGGCGGTCGGCGAGCCGGTCGCTGTAGGAGCAGCCCTGTTCGTGGAGGAAGAAGGACTCCCCCGCGAGTTCCTCCCAGGTGACCGGCTCCGTCCGCTGCACGAAAGGATGCCGGGGAGCGCAGACGAGGACCAACGGTTCGTCCACGAGGTGTTCGACGTCGATGTCGGGAGCGTCGACGCCGTCTTCCAGCAGCAGTGCGACGTCCAGCCGGCCGGCGCGCAGGCCGTCCAGAGCCTCGGCGGTTCCCGCGGGCCACAGGTCGACTTCGAGACCGGGGTGGAGCCGGCGCAGGGCGGCGATGACACCGGGCAGCCGGGCCGAGCAGAGCGTCTCGCCCGCTCCGACGACGACCCGGCCGACGGGCGGCCCGTCGGCGGCGGCCGCCGCGCGCAGCCGTGACTCCGCGTCCAGCACGCTCTCCGCCTCGCCCAGCAGGCGCCTGCCGGCCTCGGTGACCGCCACGCCCCGAGGCAGCCGGTCGAAGAGCCGGGTGCCCAGCTCCTTCTCCAGGGCCTGGACTTGGGCTGTGACCGTCGACTGGGCGAGGTGCAGCTCGGCGGCCGTCGCGGTGAAGCTCCGGGTTCTGACGACGGTGGTGAAGGTGCGCAGGAGTCGGGTGTCCACGTGGCACAGCATAGGAGAAGCCATCGGATGCATAGATACCTCACATCAGAATCCATCACTTGTGCCGATTCCTTTCGGTGAGGGAGAGTTGGGCCATGACCACCGATGTCCTCACCCCTGATTCCGCCACCGAGGTTCTGCGCTACGCCGCCTTCACCGCCGACCCCGCGGGCGGGAACCCCGCAGGTGTCGTCCTCGACGCCGCCCGGCTCGACGAAGCCGCGATGCTGGAGATCGCCGCCCGCGTGGGTTACTCCGAAACCGCCTTCGTCACCGAGGCCGACGCGGCGGCGCGGCGCTTTCGGCTCCGGTTCTTCAGCCCCCTGGCCGAGGTCGCGTTCTGCGGTCACGCCACCGTCGCCACCGCGGTGGCCCTCGCCGAACGCCTCGGCCCCGGCGAGCTGACGTTCGACACGGAGGTGGGCGAGATCCCGGTGGCGACGTCCACCGACGGGCAGGGTGCGGTCCGGGCCACCCTCACCAGCGCGCCCACCCGCTCCCTGCCGGCCGGGGACGCCGAACTGGACGCGGCACTCGCCGCCCTGGGCTGGGCCCGTGCGGACCTCGACCCGGCGCTGCCACCGCACGTCGCCTACGGCGGAAACGAGCACCTCGTCGTGGCCGTGGCCTCCCGCGCGCGACTGACCGATCTCTCCTACGACTTCGACGCCTTGGCCGACCTCATGCGGTCCCGGGGGTGGACCACCGTGCAACTGGTCCACCGGGAGAACGAGCAGCTCTTCCACGCCCGCGATCCCTTCCCGGTGGGCGGCGTCGTGGAAGATCCGGCCACCGGGGCGGCGGCCGCCGCGCTGGGCGGCTACCTGCGGGCGACCGGCCAGATCCGCCGGCCCATGACGATCCGTATCCGCCAGGGCGAGGACATGGGCCGCCCCAGCGACCTCGTCGTCGACGTGGACCCCGCCGACGCCCGTGTACGGGTCTCCGGCCGGGCGGTCACCCTGCCCCGGTAGCGGGCGTCGGTAGCGAGCCCCGGCAGCGGGCGTCGGCCGCCCACCTGCCGTCCGACGCTGTTCCGAAGCCCAACGCTCGCCCCTCCGCTAGTCACCGTCGCCGGTGGTCCGGTTCCGGTTCCGGCTCTTGCCGGAGCGGCGCACCAGCTCGCCGGCAGCAAGGGTGACGGTGGCCACGACGCGGACCCAGCGAGGGCCGCCACGCTCCGCCCACACCACGCATGTGCACCCACCGACAGCGAGTGCCAGGAGGCCGAGCAGCACCAAAACGGTCATGGTTGTCCCAACCCCTGCATTCATCCGTAAGGTCCAGGTGATCCTCTCAGGCAGGGAAGGGCTGTCGCCAGCCGCGGTCAGGCTTCTGCAGCGGCTTGATCCCGGCACGGGTTCGGCCCTCGGTCCGGAGCTGTTCGGGTCCGGGGACTCCTTCCATGTCTCCTTCGCCGAAAGGAGTCCCCCACCGGGTGATCGACGAGTTTGCTCCCGGTCACAGCACTAGACGGCAGGCGGCTTCCGTGCCGTCAGGACCGTGTCGCCGCTGGCCGGGACGACGCTCATGGCGATGTCCTCGAAACCGGCCGCAACGGCCCACTCCCGGCACGCGCTCCGTGTGTACTCCGAGCCGGTCGGGGTCATCATCAGCATGTTCAGGCTGAGCACCAGCTGGGGCGCGGTCGTCCGCCCGTCGTCGATCATCGGGTCGTACACCAGCAGGTACCCGCCGGGACGCAACGCCTCGTACGCGCGGGCGACGAGCAGCGCGCGTTCCGGGGCGCCCCAGTTGTGCAGGACGTGGCCGATCACGACGCAGTCGCAGGCGGGCAGCGGATCGCGGAAGAAGTCACCCGCCCGGAAGGCGGTGCCGCCGGTCGTGCCCAGCCGCCGCATGTGTTCGTCGAACAGCGGCTCCAGCTGCGGCAGGTCGAACACCGTGGCGGTCAGGTGCGGGTGCGCCCGGAGGAGCCCGGCGGCCGCCGTGCCCCGGGCTCCGCCGAGGTCCACCACGTGCTTGACGTCCTGCCACGGCAGCAGGCGGGGCAGTTCACGCAGGACGGAGCTGCCGGCGCCGTCCATCGCGTCGTGGAACCAGCGGGCCCGCTCGGAGTGGTACTCCTCGCCGAAGATCTCGTCCTGACCCGGGGTGCCGGAGCGGGGCCTGCCGTCCCGCAGCGCCTCGGCCAGGTGCAGCCAGCGCGGGTAGAGGTCCTCGGACTGGAGCCGGACCAGGTCGCCCAGGTAGCGGGGCCTGCCCCGGACGAGGTACTCGGTGGCGGCCGGCCCGTTGCGGTAGCGGTCGCCGTCGCGTTCCAGCAGCCCGAGCACGGTGAGCAGGTCGAGGAAGTCGGCGGCGCCGCGCGGGTGGAGCCCGCAGCGGGCGTGCAGCTCCTGTGCCGTGAGGCTCCCGGCGTCGAGCACGGTGAACAGGTCCAGCTCGACGGCCGCGTGCAGGGCACGGGCCCGGCTGAAGGCGGTGGCGATGGCCATGATGCCCGCCGGTCCTGCCGGCGGTGCGGGGTGGGTGGTCACGAGGGCTCCCGGGGGACGCGCGGGACGAGGGTGCCGTCGCCCCGCTGCTGTTCGAGGACGGCCGCCGCGTCCAGCTCGCCGCGCCCGTCCCGGCCCATGTCCGCGAACCGGCTCGCCGCGACGTCCAGCAGCGGCGCGCGGACCCCGGCGTCCCGGGTCTCCTCCGCCATCATCCTCAGGTCCTTGGCCATGAGGGCGGTGCGGAAGGCGGGCGGGTCGTAGGTGCCGTCGCACATCAGGCGGCAGCGGAAGGACAGGACGGGAGAGGAGTAGCCGCTCTCGGCGATGGCGGTGAGCATCGTGGCGGGGTCGATGCCCACGCGCTCCGCGTAGTGCACGGCCTCGGCGACCGCGACGAGCTGGGCGCCCAGCAGCGAGTTGAACGCCAGCTTCACCGCCGCCGCCTCTCCGGTGCCGCCGAGCCGCAGCAGCGATTTCGACAGCAGGCCGAGGATCTCCTGGGCCCGCCGCACGTCTTCGGGTTCGCCGGCGACGAGGATGCGCAGCTGACCGGTGCGGGCATGCTCGGCGTTGCCGATCAGGCACGCCTCCACGCGGTGCACGCCCCGCTCCCGCAGCCGCCGGCCCGACGAGCGGGCGTAGGGCGGCGAGACGGTCGAGGTGTCGATCACGTACGTGCCCGGCTTCATGGCCTCGGCCGCTCCGCCCGGGCCGAAGAGCACGGACTCCTCCGCCTCGTCGTCGCTCAGGGCGAGCAGGACGGTCCGGTGGTCGGCCACCGCCGCCGCGGGAGTGGGGGCCACGGTCGCGGAGCGGTCGCCGGAGGTCACGCGGGCCTTGCCGGCGGTGCGGTTGCTCACGGTGACCGCGTACCCCTGGGACAGGAGCCGTTCCGCCATGGCCGATCCCATGACGCCGGTTCCCAGACAGGCGATGCTCTTCTCCACCGCTGTGTTCTCCTTCCCCGGCCCGGTCACAGCGGCCGGTCCGCGTACCGGACCTGGAGGCACCGCATGGTGCTGTCGAGGAAGAACTGCCGGAAGCCCTCCGGGCTCTCGGTGGGCCGGGGCTTCTCCAGGTACGGGTCGAGGAGCGCCTCGACCTTCTGCACGGCCGGCTGGGTCGCCATGTGCCGCATGAGGGCCTCCGGTTCGCCCTCGTACTGCACGACGCGCACGATCTGGTTGCCCCGCATGAAGATGGCGGTGGCCAGCAGCCGGCCTGCCGGGCTGCCGTCGGGCCGGGTGATCTCGAAGGAGTCGGGCCGGCCGCCGGCCCGCAGGATCTCCGCCACCTCCTCCTCGGTGCCGGGCTTCACGTTCCAGGTCACCGCCGCGAATTTCGGGCTCGCATCCGTCATGGAAATCCTCGATTCCGGTACGGGATCGGCACGTTCCGGTGTGCCGTGGAAGGAAAATCCTGGCCAACCCTGCCGGGGGCCCGGCGGGCCGGTCAAGGATTTCCCTGCGAATTACTCGACCGGGTAGGGCGGTTATCCGCGGGGATATTCCGCTGCGCCCGTGCGGACCTTGCGGACTATCCGGTCGGTGTCTTGAAGCGCCGCCGGGCGGCCGAATACCTTGCCCGGGTCGAGGCGTGCACCGGACACCGCCCGGACGCCTTCGCCGGCGGTCCGGGCACCGAACCCGAGGGAGCACCGTGAGCCAGACCGACGTCCCCGAATCCGGAATGTTCACACCCGAATTCGACGCGGACCCCTACTCCGTCTATGCGCCGCTGCGGGAGAAGTCCCCGGTGACCTGTGTGAAGCGGCCGGACGGCACCGAAGTGTGGTGGATCACGCGGCACAAGGAGGCCCGCGAGGCGCTGGCCGACGACCGGCTGAGCAAGGACATGCGGCAGGCGGGCGACCTGTACCTGGCGGTCTTCGGGGAGACCGAGGAGTCCGCCATGGCGCTGGACCAGAACATGATCAACTGTGACCCGCCCGACCACACCCGGCTGCGCCGCCTGGTCGCCAAAGCCTTCACGGCCCCGCGCGTCGAGCGGCTGCGGCCCCGCATCGAGGAGCTGGTGGACGAGCTGCTCGACGGCCTGGACCCGCACGGCCGCACCGACTTGCTCCAGGAGTTCGCCTACCCGCTGACCGTCTCCGTCATCTGCGAGCTGCTGGGCATCCCGGCCGAGGACCGCGGCAGGCTCCGCGAATGGAGCTCCAAGCTGGGCGCGGCCGGCTTCACCGAGGAGGGCCGGGAGGCGGCCGGCGCGGCGCAGAAGCAGCTCAACGCCTACCTGCGCGCGCTGATCGCCCGGCGCCGGGACGAGCCCGCCGACAAACTGGACGAGCCCGCCGACGGACTGCTGGACGCACTGATCGCCGTGCGGGACGAGGGAGACTCGCTCACCGAGGACGAACTCGTCTCCACCGTCTTCCTGCTGATGTTCGCGGGCCACGAGAGCACCGCACTCCAGATAGCCAACAGCATGCTCACCCTGCTCCGGGAACCCGGGCGGTACCGGACCCTGCGCGAACACCCGGAAAAGGTCGACGCGGTGATGGAGGAATGCCTCCGCTACGACGGATCCGCCGAAGTGGCCACCTTCCGTTTCGCCCGGGAGGACATCGAGATCGGGGATGTCACCATTCCGCGCGGGTCCATGGTCACCATTGTCATCGCGGCGGCCAACCGTGACCCCCGGCAGTTCTCCGACCCCGAGGTCTTCGATGCCGAACGCGGCCATTCCGGTCACCTCTCCTTCGGCCACGGACGGCATTACTGCATCGGCGCCTCGCTGGCCCGGCTGGAGATACGGGCGGCCCTGAACGGAATTCTCCGCAGGTTCCCCACGCCCGCGCTCGACGTGACGTGGGACGAACTCCGCTTCCTGCCCGGCGGGGTGGCCTTCCGCGGCCTGCGCAGCCTGCCGGTCCTGCTGTCACCCCCGGCGCCCTCCGGCCCGGGACGAGACAGCGCGGAGGTACCGGCATGACGCATCGCACCCTGATCGTGGCCCGGATGGACCCCCGCGACGAGCCGTCCGTCCGGGACCTGTTCGCCCAGTCGGACCGGGGGCCGCTGCCGGACCTCGTGGGCGTCCTGCGCCGCGACCTGTTCTCGTACCACGGGCTGTACTTCCACCTGCTGGAGACGCGCGAGGACGTCGGCGCGCGGCTGGACCGGGCGCGCGCCACGGAGGAGTTCGCCGCGCTCAACGAGCGGCTGGCCCGCCACATCACGCCCTACCTGCCGGACTGGAAGGAGCCCCGGGACGCGATGGCGCACCACTTCTACCACTACGCGCCACCCTCCACGTGACCGCCCACCGCTTCCCGCCCGCATACCGCCGGGCGCCCCGCGCCACGGGCCGGCCCCTCCTGGCCGACATGGCCTCGGCCGCCGAACTGCTGGCGACGATCTTCCGCTGCGCCCCGCCCCGGGCGGGGCCCCAGCTCCCGGGCGATCCGGCCCCCACCACGCACCGAAGGAGAAGCACCGTGACGGACAGTCCCCCGGCCGCCTGTGTGATCAGCGCCTCGGAGGTGCCGGCGAACCGCCGCCGCGGCGGTGACCTGCGCACGGTCCTGTCGCCCGGCACCGTCGGATCCACCTCCGGCTTCATGGGGGTGCTCAGCCTCGCGCCGGGCGAGGCCGTCACCGAGCACTACCACCCCTACTCCGAGGAGTTCGTCCACCTGGTGCGCGGCACCGTGCGGTTCCGCCTGGACGACGTGCCGCACACGGTGGTCGCCGGACACGGGGTGTTCATCCCCATCGGCGTCCGGCACCGGCTGGAGAACGCCGGGGACACCGACGCCTTCCTCGTCTTCCACCTGTCGCCGCTGGCCCCCCGTCCCGAGCTGGGCCACGTGGACACCGAGCCGGCCCCCGGGGTGACCGGGTGAGGCGGCGACTGGCGGCCGTCACCGGCATCGGGGTCGTCGCCCCCGGCGGAGTCGGCACGAAGGACTTCTGGGAACTGATCACCTCGGGCCGGACCGCGACCCGCGGCATCACGCACTTCGACGCGTCGGGATTCCGGTCGAGGATCGCGGCCGAGGCGGACTTCGTGCCGGAGGACGTCGGCCTCGGCCCGTACGAGCGCACGCGCCTCGACCGGGCCGCCCAGTTCGCCCTCGCCTGCGCGCGGGAGGCCCTCGACGACGCCGGCCTCGCCCCGGGCCAACTGCCCCCGGAGCGGATGACGGTGAGCGTGGGCACGGCCGTGGGGGCCACCTGCACGCTGGAGGAGCAGTACGTGCGCGTCAGCTCGCGCGGTGAGCGGTGGGCCGTCGACCCGGCCCGGGCGGTGTCCTTCCTCTACGACGCGCTCGTACCCGGCTCCTTCGCCGCCGAGGTGGCCCGGTACGCGGGCGCCGAGGGGCCCGCCGCCGTGATCTCCACCGGCTGCACCTCCGGGCTCGACGCCGTCGCCCACGCCGCCGCCCTCATCGAGGACGGCACGGCCGACGCCGCGGTGACCGGGGCCACCGAGGCACCCATCTCGCCGATCACCGTGGCCTGCTTCGACGCCATCCGGGCCACCTCGGCCGGCAACGACAGCCCCGCGACCGCCTCCCGGCCCTTCGACCGGGAGCGGGACGGCTTCGTGCTCGGCGAGGGCGCGGCCTTCTTCGTCCTGGAGGAGCTCGCACACGCCCGGGCCCGGGGCGTCGTGCCGTACTGCGTGATCGCCGGCCGGGCCGGCCGGGCCAACGCCTTCCACATGACCGGCCTGCGACCCGACGGGGAGGAGATGGCCGAGGCCATCCGCGTGGCGCTGCGGCAGTCCGGGCTGGCCCCGGAGGCCGTCGACTACGTCAACGCCCACGGCTCGGGCACCCGGCAGAACGACCGGCATGAGACGGCGGCCTTCAAGAAGTCGCTGGGCGAGCACGCGTACCGGGTGCCGGTCAGCTCGATCAAGTCCATGATCGGGCACTCGCTCGGCGCGATCGGCGCCATCGAGATCGCGGCCTGCGCCCTGACCATCACGCACGACCTCGTCCCGCCGACGGCCAACCTCCGCACCCCCGACCCGGAGTGCGACCTGGACTACGTCCCGCTCACCGCCCGCCGCCGGCGGGTGGACACCGCGCTGTGCGTGGGCAGCGGGTTCGGCGGGTTCCAGAGCGCCATGGTCCTGGCCACCCCGGAGGCACTGGCGGCATGAGCACGAGCACCGTCGACACCACCGACGACGCCCCCGTCTTCACCGGCATCGGCGTCGTCGCGCCCAACGGCACGGGCACCGAGGAGTACTGGCGGGCCACCCTGGAGGGCAGGAGCGGCCTCGGACCGCTCACCGGGTTCGACACCGACGGCTACGACCTGCACGTCGCCGGACACGTCACCGGCTTCGACGCCACGCCCCACCTGCCCGCCCGGGTCCTGGCCGAGACCGACCGGTGGACCCGGATGGGCCTGGTCGCCGCCGGGTGGGCCCTCGCCGACGCGCACGCCGGGGCGGCCGGCTGGGACCCGTACGAGGTCTGCGTCATGACGGCCAGCTCCTCCGGCGGCAACGAACTGGGCCAGCGGGAGATCCAGAAGCTGTGGCACCAGGGCCCCGGCCAGGTGTCCGTCTACCAGTCCATCGGATGGTTCTACGCGGCCACCACCGGCCAGGCGTCGATCCGGCACGGCTTCAAGGGATCCTGCTCGGTGCTCGTGGCCGAGCAGGCCGGCGGCCTCGACGCCCTGGCGCAGGCCCGGCGCGCGCTGCGGGAGGGGCACCGCGCGGTGCTCACCGGCGGCACCGAGGCGCCGCTGTCCCCGTACGCCGTCACCTGCCAGCTCCCGACGGGCACGCTGTCACCGGCACGGGACCCGGCACGCGCCTACCTCCCCTTCGACGAGCGGGCCGCCGGCTGGGTGCCCGGCGAGGGCGGGGCGATGTTCGTACTGGAGCACCCGCGTGCGGCGGGGGAACGCGGGGCGCCCCACCGGTACGGCAGGCTGGCGGGCCACGCCGCGGGGTTCGCGCCGGACGGCGCCGGCCGCCGCGTGCTGGACAGGGTGGTGCGCCTGGCCCTCGACGACGCGGGGCTGCCCCCGGCGCACGTCGACGCGGTGTTCGCCGACGCGAGCGCCCGGCCCGGGGCCGACGCCGACGAGTCGCGGGTACTCGCCGATGTCTTCGGGCCCCACGGCGTCCCCGTCACGGCGCCCAAGACCATGACCGGCCGGCTCTACGCCGGAGGCGCGGCCCTGGACGTGGCCGCCGCCCTGCTCGCGCTGCGCGACCAGGTCCTGCCGCCCACCGCAGGGGTACGGCGGCCGGCCGCGCACCACCGCCTCGACCTGGTCCTGCGGACCCGGCCGGCACGGCTGCGGAACGTCCTCGTCCTGGCCCGCGGAGAGGGGGGTTTCGTCTCGGCCTGCGTGCTGTCGCGCTGACACAGGAAGCGGAAAGAACGCCCAAGAACACGGAAGGACCCCTTGACGCCATGGCGACACCGATCACTCTCGACGAACTGCTGCGGGTGCTGGCCACCTGCGGCGCGGAACTGCAGGAGGCCGGCGACGACGCGGGCGACGCGCCCTTCGAGGAGCTGGGGCTGGACTCCCTGGCACTGCTGGAGGTCGAGGCGGTCCTGCGCAACGGCCACGGGACCGAGCTGCCGGACGGTTTCCTCGGCCGGGTGCACACGCCCAACGAATTCGTCCGCGAGCTCGACGCCCTCTCCCAGGAGGTCTCGTGACCACCGTGGGCCACACCCTCAACAGCGTCGTCATCGACGCCCCCATGGACCTCGTCTGGCGGATGACCAACGACCTGGAGTCGTGGACCTGGCTGTTCAGCGAGTACGAGAGCGTCGAGATCCTCGAACGCGACGGCGCGACCGTGCGGTTCCGGCTGACCATGCGCCCCGACGAGAACGGCACCCGCTGGTCGTGGGTGTCCGAGCGGACGACCGACGAGGTGTCCCGCACGGTACGGGCCCGGCGCGTGGAGACCGGCCCGTTCGCCCACATGGACATCCACTGGACGTACGAGCAGACCGGCTCCGGAGTGCGCATGACCTGGCGCCAGGACTTCGCCATGAAGCCCGGCGCCCCCCTGGACGACGAGGCGATGACACGCCGCATCAACACCAACACCACCGTCCAGATGGACCGCATCCGCGACCGCGTCGAGGGCATGGCCCGTGCGCTGCCGCGGGCCCCGCTGCCGCTGCGGGGGCGCCGGATCCTGGTGACCGGGGGCACCCGCGGCATCGGGCGGGCCGTGACCCTGGCCGCCGCGCGGGCGGGCGCCCGGGTGGTGGCCGCGTACCACAGCGACGCCCGCGCGGCCTCGACGCTCGCCGAGGAGCTCGGCCCCGGTGACCCGGTCCCGCACACGGTACGGGGCGACACCGCCGACCCCGCAGCCGTCGACGAGATGGCCGCCGTGTGCCGCGACCGGCTCGGCGGGCTCGACGGCGTCGTGGTCAGCGCAGGGGTGATCAGCCACCACCCCTACGGCCGGCTGCCGCTGGAGGAGTGGCAGCGCGTGCTGGCCACCAACCTCACCGGCGCCCACCTGGTGCTGCAGAAGACCCTCCCGCTGCTCACCGACGGGGCGTCCCTCGTCGTCGTCGGCTCCGCGGTGGCCACCGCCGGCATGCCGTACGGCGCGCACTACACCGCCGCCAAGGCCGGGCTGAGCGGCCTCGTCCGCAGCCTCTGCAAGGAACTCGGCCCCCAGGGCCACCGGGTCAACCTCGTCGCGCCCGGCCTGATCGAGACCGACATGGCCTCCGGCATGACACCCGAGAAACGCAAGCACTACGAGCAGCTCACCTCGCTGGGCCGGCTGGGCGACCCCGCGGAGGTGGCCGGCCCCGTGCTCTTCCTCCTCAGCGACGCCGCGCGCTACGTCAGCGGCACCACACTCCTCGTCAACGGAGGCATCTGATGGGACACTCCGTGCAGCCCGCCACCTTCCGTGCCGTCGTCTCCCTGCAACTGCGCCCCGGCACCGCGCCGGAGTTCGAGCAGACGTGGTCGAGGATCGCCGCCGACGTCCGCACCCAGCCGGCCAACCGCGGACAGTGGCTGGTGGCCGACACCGGCGACCCGGAGCGCTACGAGATCGTGAGCGACTGGCAGGACGAGGAGTCCTTCCGCGCGTTCGAGCGCAGCGAGGCCCACCAGGGCCACCGGAGCCTGCTCGCGCCGTACCGCAAGGACGTCTCCATGCGTACCTACGTCGTCCGCAGGACTGTGGCACCCGTGGCGCGGCCCGCCGACGCCGAGGTGTACGTGCTGGTCCCGGCGAGCGCCGAGCACGCCGAGGACGTACTGGGCACCTACCGGGGCATCAGCGGCGAACTGGCGGGCACGCCGGGGCTGGCGTTCAACGCCCTGCTGCGGGACGTCGACGACCCGCGGCGTTACGCCGTGCTGAGCCGGTGGAGCGGGCTGGAGGCCCTGCGGGCGTTCGAGACCGACGGCCGCCACGACGCCACCGCGCCGTTGCGCCGGCACCGGGACGACGCGGCGCCGGCACGCACCTTCGAGGTCGTGGACTCCCATGGGTGACCGGGGACCCGGCGCCGGCCCGGTGGAGGATCCCGTCGTCCTGGTGACCGGGGCGACGGG
The DNA here is from genome assembly GCF_014650495.1 of Streptomyces cinnamoneus. Lineage (GTDB taxonomy): Bacteria > Actinomycetota > Actinomycetes > Streptomycetales > Streptomycetaceae > Streptomyces > Streptomyces cinnamoneus. Next base: position 137,306 of record NZ_BMVB01000003.1, read on the forward strand.
GCGTCAGGGGGGCGCCGTCACCAAGGCGCTGCGCCGGGCCGGCCACCGGGTGCGGGGCATGACCCGGTCGCCGGAGGGGGCGCGCGCCACGTACCTGGCCTCGCGCGGGGTGGAGGTGGTGCGCGGTGACCTGACCGATCCCGCGTCGGTGGCGGCCGCGGCGAAGGGGTGCGCGGCCGCGTTCCTGGTCACCGGCCTGGACGGGGGCCCGGAGCAGGAGGTACGGGCGGGGCTGGCCGCGCTGGAGGGAATCCTGGCGGCGGGGCGGGCGCACACGGTGCTGGCCTCGGTGGCGTCCTGCGACCGCGACACCGGCGTCCCGCACTTCGACAGCAAGTGGCGGCTGGAGGAGGCGCTCCGGTCGAGCGGTCTGCCGTTCACGGTCGTGGCCCCGGTGTTCTTCATGGAGAACCCCAGGCCGTCGCTCGCGGCCACCGGCGGCCGGGTCCTGGCCTCGCCGCTGCCGCCGGACCGGCCGCTGCAGCAGGTCTGCCTGGAGGACATCGGGCAGTTCGTGCGGTGGGTCGTGGAGCATCCCGCGTCGTCGCTGGGGCGGCGGTTCGAGATCGCCGGTGACGAGCTCACCGGGGAGCGGGCGGCCGAGGTGCTCGGCCGGGTGACCGGTCGGCCCGTCACCTACCGGCCGCTGGAGCCGGACCCGCGGATGCTGGGCGCCGACATCGCCGCGATGTTCCGGTGGCTGGCGAACGAGGGCTACGGAGTGGACGTGCCGGGGCTGCACCGGCGCGTCCCGGAGGTGGGCTGGCACTCCTTCGAGGAGTGGGCCCGGGGCCGGGAGTGGCCGGGGGACGCGGGGCCGGGCGGGCCGGGCGGGCCGGGCGGGCCGGGCGGGCCGGGCGGGCCGGGCGGGCCCTAGCCGGCGGCGGCGCTCAGCGGGGGGAGATCAGCGGCATGAGGACCTCGTCCACGATCCGCTCGATCTCCTCCCGCGAGATGACGGCGTCCTCGCTGGCCAGGTGGTGGAGGACGAGGGCGGGGCCGGTCCGGGCGACGAGGGGTGAGGACGTGCCCGGGCGTGCCTGGCCCCGGGCGACGGCGCGGTCGAGCACCTCGGCGATGAGTTCGGTGCGCGGCCGCAGCACTTTCTCGCGGACCATGCGGACGAACTCGGGGTCCTGCCGGGTCCCGGCCAGCAGCATGCGCACGGCGGAACCCGTGGGGGTGGTCGTCGAGGCGGCCATGCGCTGGAGCAGATCGACCAGGTCGTCGCGGACCGAACCGGTGTCGGGGGCCTTGCCGGGGTCGCCCGCGAAGTGCCGCAGCGCGTCCAGCACGAGGTCGTCCTTGCCGGCCCAGCGCCGGTAGAGGACGGCCTTGCCGGTCTGCGCGGCCGCGGCCACGCCCTCCATCGTCACGCCCTGGTAGCCGTGCTCGTACAGCTGGCCGACGACGGCCTCGAAGATGGCCGCCTGGAGTTCGGCGCCGTACCGCCGTATCTGCCGTCCGGTCCCGGCGGCCGTCCGGCCGGTGCTGGCTGACATCACTCGCTCACCTCTCGCGGACGGGCGCCCGGGGCTGCCGGGCCGTCGGGGCTCCGGGCCCTTGAAGCACGGAAAAGACTAACGGCGGAACACAAGAGACGGTACCGTTCCCTGAGGAGACGCGTGCGTCTCTTACGTTCCGCTGGAGGTCCTGGAGGTCCCCCGAATGACGTCCGTATCCCGGCCCCCCGTCGAGAGCGCCCCCGAGGCGTCCCGGCGGCACCGGCCCGGTATCGCCCTGCTGCTGATCGCCACCGCGCAGATCATGGTCGTGCTGGACGCGACGATCGTGAACATCGCGCTGCCGAGCATGCAAGCCGCCCTGGACATGGACACCGTCGGCCTGTCCTGGGTGGTGAACGCCTACACCCTGGCGTTCGGCGGGCTCCTGCTGCTCGGTGGCCGCACCGGTGACGTGCTCGGCCGCCGGCGGGTGTTCATCGCCGCGTGCACGCTGTTCGTCCTGGCCTCCCTGCTGTGCGGCCTCGCGCCCTCCGTCGGCTGGCTGATCGCCGCCCGCGCCCTGCAGGGTGCCTGTGCGGCCGGCATCTCGCCCACCGCACTGGCGATGATCAGCTCCAACTTCGAGGAGGGCGAGGCGCGCAACAAGGCGCTGGGCACGTTCGCGGCCGTCTCCGGCGCGGGTGCCGCGGTGGGCCTGCTGGCCGGCGGCCTCCTCACCTCGTGGCTGTCGTGGCGCTGGGTCTTCTTCGTCAACATCCCCATCGGCGCGGCCGTCGCCCTGCTCGCGCCGCTGTTCCTGCGCGGCTCCGCGCCGCAGCGCCAGTCCTTCGACGTGGCCGGCGCGCTGACCTCGGCCCTGGGGGTGACGGCGCTGGTCTACGGGCTGGCGACCACCGAGTCGGACACCGGGTCCTCCTCCTGGGCCGCGCCGGTCGCGTTCGTCGCCGCCGCGGTGCTGCTCCCGGCGTTCGTGCTGCTGGAGCGGCGCCGGCGGCACCCGCTCACCCCGGTGGGCCTGTTCACCGTGCGCGACCGGGCGGGGGCGCTGGTCATCATGGCCTGTACGGGTGCGTCGGTGATCGGGTTCTTCTTCTTCCTGACGCAGTTCGTGCAGGAGGTGCTGGAGTACAGCGCGTTGCGGGCCGGGTTCGCCTTCTTCCCCGTGGCCATGGCGATCGGCATCGTCGCGCAGGTGTCCTCGGCGTTCATCCGGAGGACGGGGCCGCGGCCGTTCCTCATCGCGGGTGCCCTGCTGTCGACCGTCAGCTTCCTGTGGCTCTCCCAGGTCTCCCTGTCCTCCGGCTACCTGACGGGCGTGTTCGGGCCGGGCGTGATCTTCGGTGCCTCCATGGGCTGCCTGTTCCCGCCGCTGACCGTCCTGGCCCTGTCCCGGGTACCGGGACAGGACGCGGGGGCGGCGTCGGGCGTGCTCAACGTCACCCAGCAGGTGGGCGGTTCGCTGGGGCTGGCGGGCCTGGTCGCCGTGTTCACGGCCGTGACCGGAGGGGTGCACGGGCCGGCCGAGCTAGTTCAGGGCATGGACCGGGTGGGCCTGGTGGCCGTGGCACTCAGCCTCACGTCCCTCGTCGTCGCCCTCTTCGTGGTCACCATGAAGCCGGCCGACGTCGACGAGGCCGCCCTGACCGCCCTTTGAGGAGTTCGACGAGACCGTCAGGTGGCGGTCGGCGAAGACGCCCGCCTCCACGCGGTTGCGGGCACCGATCTTCCGCATGGCTTGCGAGAGGTACTTCTTCACACTGGCCTCGGAGACGTGCATGGCTTCCGCGATCTCGGCGTTGCCCAGCCCCCGGGGCAGATGGGCCAGGGCGGTCCGCTCCTGGGGGGTCAGCCCGGTGACGGAGACCGGCGGCGGGGCCGGGCGACCGGCCCCGTGCCGGTCGACGGGGGCGGCCGGGTAGACGGCGACGCCCCCGCCACCCACGAGGGAGACGGCATGAACGAGCACCGTCGCCGGCGCGCAGGAGGCGAGCAGACCGCGCACGGCCGGGCAGCACCGGTGCAGCGTCGGGGCGGCCACCCCGGCGGAGTGCAGCAGAACGAGCCCCAGCCGCTCGGCGAGTTCGGAGATCCCCGGCTCCAGGAAGGCGGCGGCGGCCTGCGGGCTCATACGGCTGACGTTCAGCACCACCACATCGGGGCGCAGGGTCTCGGCCATGCCGGGGAGGGCGCGGCTCGTGGCGGAGTCCCCGACCACGGACAGCCCGGGGGCCGACCGCAGGATGGAGACGAGTCCGGACCTGGATATGTGCTCCTCGTCGATGACGATCACTTTCATTCCCGTTCCCCCGTGACTGTGCTGTCGTGACGGTGCTGTCGTGACGGTTCGGTCGACATGCGGGTGACGTGCGGGCGATGTCAACCTACATATCCTCAAACGCAGTCCGTAAGTGATCGGGAGTGGCGCAATTCGGCCAATATTTGTACTGATCATGGAATATGATCATTGGCCCTTTGTCATCCCCCCTGCCCCGGGGTGACCGTGTGCCGGAAGTGGAACGCGTGGCCCGGACGGCAGAGCCGCCCCGGGCGCGGACCACGTTTCGGCCACGGTGAGGTGCACGGCTTCGGTGCGTCACGGAAGTGGCCGGTCCCCGCCTTGTCCGACGCAGCGCGGCGGACTCGGCCGTTCCCCGGCGCGGCCGGGCCGGGGCGGGGCTGCTACTGGCCGAAGGGGTCCTGCGGCCCCCACCCCACGTCCACGAACCGCTTGCCGATCCGCCGGTATCCGGGCGAGCGTGTCCCGGCGCGGGCCGAAGAGCAGGGTCTATTGCCTGATCTCAAGGTCCCGGGCCGGGAAGGCGTCGTCGTCCCGCTGCGCGCTGGCCTCGTTGTAGACCTCGGCGAGCACGGCGGGCATCCCCGCGTAGTTCATCGCCCGCAGCACCCGGTCGCGCAGCCCCGCCCAGTCGATGGCGCTGTCGTCGACCGCCGACTGACCGGACATCCGCTTCAGCTCGGCCCGGGCGGCCGTGATCCGGCGGGAGTTCGACCGCCGTGGCGGCTACCTGTGCCATCCACGTGCCGCGGATCCTCGTACTGGTCGGAGTCCTTCGCCTTGTCCGTGCTCTGGTTGAGGTTCTTGGGGTCGTGGGTGGAATTGATCTGCTGCTCGCTGACCGCGTGGCCGGTCACCTGCCGGTAGGTCTCCAGGGGGGACGAGGAAGGACCGCACCAGTGACGTGGTCTGCGCCGTGGGTGCGCCGGAGCCGCTCGGAGGCCGCGCGGTTCTTCTGGCCCTGATAGGTGCGCATGCAGTGCATCGACCGCCGGGGACGGCCCATGTTGAGCCAGGCGGAACCCTCTTGGTTGCGGAAGTCGACGGCCCCGTCGCCCTGCTGGTGCACGTCCTTGTGACGGCCGGCACTCATGACCGGCGCGAAGACCGTCTGGTAGACGCGGACACAGGTCTCGCCGCCGTGCTCCTCGACGTCGATGTCGCCGCGATTGGTGAGGGAGGTCCTGCCGCCCGCCTCCACGGCGTAGCTGGCTTCCTGGTGGATCACCCTCTGTACGGTGAAGGAGGTGGCGTGCCGACCGGACGGGACCGCCGCGTCGATGGTCCCGCCGAGTGGCGGTGTCGGCCCGCTCGTCGCCCGGAGCGCGTTCTCCTCGGCGGCGCGTTCGTCGCGGTCGTGCGGATGGCCGATCCGGAGCCCCGCCCCGTTGTCGGTGCCGACGACCGGGCCCTGCCGCTGCTGGACGACGGGGGTGAGCTCGTGGGCGAGGGTGTGCTCGTCCACCGGGCCGTCCCCGATGACGACGTGGTCGCCGGAGGTGTAGGCACGGGCGCCCAGTTCGGCGGCGGAGCGCCTGGCGGTGGCGTCGGAGTGCAGCCGCACGTCGGAGAAGTCGGCGCCGAGGCGGGCCTCCATCTCCGACCGCAGCCGATCGGCGAGGGGGCGTCCCGGGGAAGCGAGGGCCTGTTGGACGTGGCGGGCGACGGCCGCGTTCCCGGCGGCGCGCTGCCGGGCGAGGAGGCCATCCGGCGACAGCGGCGGCGAGACCGGGACGGCGCGTGCCGCAGCCTTCTTCTCGATGGGACCGGCGTCACTGGCAGGGCGGTGCGCACGCATGGCGGGACTCTCTCCGTGTGGCCTTCCTTCGGGATGTGCGCGGAAGGTGTGCCGGACGGCCGCCCCGCCGTGTTGGTGCGGCTTCCGCCCGGGGCAGAGTAGAGGGAGCCGCACCCGCCCCCATGGGAGGACGTCGTCATGTTCGCCTTTGCGCAAGGCCCGCAGCAGACTCCCGCGTCCAAGGCACCGGCGGCCGCCGCGGGACCGAAGACGGTGCGGGAGGCCGTCCTGCGGAAGGCCCTCTCGCCTTCCCCGGAGGAGCGGCGCCTGCTGAGCGGCAGGATCTGCTTCGACTCCGTCGCGTACGCGCTGCGTCTGGCGGGAGTCGTCAGCCCGGCGGCGTACGAGGCGTGGCCGCACGACGTGGCGGGAGCGCTGCGGAATCTCGTGAGCCCCCGGGATGCGAAGACCCGTTCGCCCGCCATTCCCGCCGGGTACGTGGTGGGTGTCTTCCGCAGGCTCACGGCGGACGGGCCGCCGGACCTGTGCCATGTGATGCTGTCGCTGGGGAACGGCCTGGCCGTCGGGTCCAACAACGGCTGCCTGGGCGGGCGTCCCGACTGGTCGGTGCACGTGGTGCGGGACCTCCTCGACTGGCCGGAGGACGGCGGGCGTCCGCCCCGGATGCGCGGGGAGAACGGCCCCGAGTGGGCCCTGGAGAGGCACGTGTTCTGCCGGCCGGTGGAGGAGGCGGTGGCGCGGTTCGCCGCCGGGTGAGGGCGGCGGACGAGGGACATCCCGGTCAGAGAAGTTCGGCGGGAAAGCCTGAGGGGACCGGCACGGTCGTCCCGGCAGGCGTCAGTGTGCCGGTTCGCTTGTCCTTCTTGACGTAGCGCGCCGTGTGGTCGAACCCGTCCGCCACGTGGTAGTCCGGATCGCCCTTCGCGTTCGACCGTCGCCCCTCGGCCGTTACGTGGAAGCGCACCCCATACCAGTGATCGGCCGTCGGGTTGTCCTGTGCGTACCGCATGCAGGCCCACAGCATCTTCTTGAGCGGTTCCTCGAAGCCCCTGTTGAACTGGCTGTTCGTCGCAGACGTCATGGGTGTGAGGTTGCACGACGTGCCGGGTCCGCCGAGGTGGTCGTTCCAGAGGTGCCCGCGGACCCAGCCTCCGCCGTCCCGGGCGATGAGGGCGTTGACGACCGTGCACTCCTTGGGGTCGGGCGGTGAGCCGCCGTAGCTGCGCTCCGGGGCCCGCGACCCCGGCCCCAGCGTGACGTGCACCGACCGGCCGCCGCCGGTGCGGTCGAAGGTGCCCCAGTCGGGCCCCTCCCACACGACCTCGTTCTCCCAGCGGCCGAACGTGGCCGTGCGCGCGGGCCGGACCATGCGCTGGACGACGAGCGGCGCGGGTGGCGCGCCGCCGATCAGCCTGCTGACGGCCGCGTTCCCCGCCCGGGGCTGCAACGCCGCCACGGCCCTCAGAGGTGACGGGGATTCCGTCGCCGCGGACCGCCGTGACGGCCCGGGGGAATGCTCGCCCAAGTGAACGCGATCGCTCCGGCGCATGATTCCTCACCCTCTCGCGGCGATGCCCGAAGACTGACCGATCGCATTTCTTCACGCAATGGGCAACCGGCGAATTCTCGCCACGCGGTCGGCACTCCCGCGAAAAAACGTTTCCCGCACGACCGAATACGGAATGTTGAACTCCATCTCTTCGGCGAAGGGCACGCCCACTGAGCACATCCGGCGAAGTGGCCAGAAGGCGTGAACCCCTGTGCTCTTGCGGTCTGTTGACGGGTGCAGCCGAGCCGCTAGCATCGGTTTCCACGCACCGCTGTTCTGGCAAGTGCTTCCGGCACTGTCCAGCACGTCATTTCACCGGCGACGGTGCGGTGCGACGCGAACAGCCGTGAACCGCAATCGGAACGGATCCGGAGGATCGCACATGCCCATCACCGAATTCCCGATCGACCAGTCCGGCGGCACCCGGGTACCCCACTCCATTACCGTCGGCCCGACCGGCACCGACGGCCGCCGCTGGTTGTGGGTGACGACCGACAACAACGCCCTCGTGCAGATCAGCAGGAGCGATCCGACCGCGCAGACCGCGCACACCGACCTCGTTCCGCAGTACACCGCCGGAATCATCAAGGATCCGACGGACCGGAAGGTCGTCTGGTTCGCCTCGCCGGCGGGCCCGCAGGATTACGACCCCATCTACGAGTTCGACATCGACCGACGCAAGATCATCAACAAGCACAACCTCCAGGACGACGCCCGCGCGCAGACCATCACCAGCGTACGGTTCAAGACCAGCGACAGTCCGTCGGCCCCGGTCAAGGACTACATCCTGTTCGCCGAGCCCGTGCACACCAACGTGGGCTTCGTCGAGGTCGGCCAGGACGGCGCGAATTACCACTCGATCCCCACGGGTACCGACGAATTCAACACATGGCTCTGGTCCGTGGCGGCCACCGTCAACGACCCGGATACGCCGACGAAGTACACCTACTGGGTCACCGGGCAGGCACATGACAGGCCCTACAGGAAGACCAACGGCCTGTACTGGTTCACCCCGGCCGACGAGGGCGCGCAATGGAGGCGAATCCCGCTCCCGAGCGGCGGCAGCCAGGTGCCCATTCACGTCATCTCCGGCCTCATCCAGGACGGCACGGACAAGAATCCGTACCTCTGGATCAGCGCGCGTAATCCCAATCAGATCCTGCGGTACGACATCAAGAACAGGTCGTGGAAAACGAGCTCCACCATCAACGGTGAGCCACGTCAGTTGGCATTCGGCCCCGACGGCAACATCTGGGTGGCCGGAACCGACAAGATCTACTGTTTCGAGAAGGACGTCTCCCGTCCCCCCGTCCCCACCCCCTCACTGCCCTCGGGCAGCGAGGCTTACGGGATCTGCATCGACGAGACGAGCCAGGTCATCTGGTACACCAACCGCAAGACGAACAAGATCGGCAAGTACCCGATCGAGACCGAGGGCAAGTCCTCTTTCGGCAAGACCCAGATGCTGATCCAGCCGGTCAAGAGCATCATCCCGGGCTCCGTGGCCGAAGTTCCCCTCGTCGCCGAATTCATGGCCGACGCCAGCCCGACCCCGGGAATCCCGCTCACCTGCCGGATCGTCTCCCAGGAGGCGACGTTCCTCGACGGCCGCCGCGAATGCGTCATCGAGACGGACTGGACCGGCCAGGTCGCCTTCCCCGCCGTGCAGGCGGGCAAGGCGGAGGAGGACGTCGTCCTGAAGATCGGCTGGGGTGAGAACGAACCACCCACCACCGTGGTCCTCCACGTGCGCAACGAGCCGGAAGACGACGAGGCGTAACCCCCTCGTACCCCCCATCGCGACACGAGAGGAGCCCGGCTGTGCCGTCCGCACACGGCAATACCTACGACCTCACGGGGAACGCCAAACCCGTGGCGCTCGCCTACAACCCCACCGACAGGAACATCTGGTTCATCACCGCCGACGCGAAGATCGGCCGCTTCGCGCCGCGCAGCCCCTACGAGAGCAAGGTGTTCGAGCCGATCTACTCGGGGAAGAAGGCCGAGGACCTGGCGCTCTGGGACCAGGCCGTCTGGACCTACATCCACGACGACGCGGCCGGCCACGCCCTCGCGTGCGCCAGTGACGGCCGCTACGCGCTGCACAGCTCCGGGCAGGCGGCCGCCACCCGCGCCATGGCCCTGGGACCGGACAGCAGCGGAGCCCGGCGCATCGTCGCAACGCTCGACGGCAAGGGGGCTCTGCTCTTCGTCGACACCGAGGGCGGGGTCTCCTACTCGACCGACCACGGCAAGCCGCTGCACGGGCTGGCCATCGACAGCAGCAACCCCCAGGAGTACTGGGTCAGCTGTCCCGACCGTCACCACGTGGTCCGGTTCGACGCCTCGGTCGGTGACTTCGACCTCTCCCCCATCGACTTCGGGGCCCAGCTCAGGCCGCAGTCCATCGCGCTCACCGGGACGGGCGGCAAGGCGCTCTGGGCGACCACTCCGGAAGCCAGGATCATCCGGTACGACTTCGACACCAAGTCGCACCGGGCCATCGACATCCCCGCGGTCGCACACCGCGTCTACGGCCTGCCCGACGGCTCCGCGTGGTTCACCATGCCCACGGGCGACGCGGTCGGCTACTTCGCCCCGGGCGCGACGGACCTGACCGGGACCATCTCGACCGGCAAGGGCACGGGCCCGTCGAGCCTCGCCGTGGACTGGGACGGGACCCTGTGGATCGGGCTCGCCGGGACCGGGCAGATGTTCCGCGTCTCGAAGGTCCAGCTCACCCCGCTCTCGGGGCAGGGACAGCAGGCGGTCGTCGGCACCCCGTTCCCCAACCCACTGCAGGTCAAGGCGACCAGGCTGGACGGCAGCCCGGTGCAGGGAGCCACGATCACCTTCACGATCAAGGGCGACCAGGCCCGGTTCGAGGGCGACAAGCCCACCGACACCCGGACCACCTCGGTCGACGGCACCGCCACCAGCGCCGTGCTCCACGCCAAGCAGGTCGGGGAATGCGACATCTCGGCCATGTGGGAGCAGGAAAGCGCCTTCACCCGCTTCGAGAACATCACCGTCATCCCGACCGTGGGACCCGCCGACCACACCCGCTACCTCTCGGGCGCCGGCCAGGAGACGCGGCGCGGCACGGAGTTCCCCGAACGCCTCAAGGTCATGGTGGTGGACGCCAACGGCGCGCCCGTGGCTGCCGACGTCACCTTCAGGGTCGTGGACGACGACCTGGCCTCGTTCGACGGCGGTCCGATCGTGGTCGTCCCGACTGACGGGGCCGGCGTGGCGGTCTCCCCGGCCCTGACGGCCGGCTCCGAGGCCGGGCGCGTCCGGGTCGAGGCGTGGGCGGCGGACACCTCCGCCGGAACGGTGTTCCGCGAGCGCGTGCTCTGACGACGGACCGGTAGACAGGAGAACCGATGACGCAGCAGACCCCCGGGTTGCAGACCGAGTTCGACTTCGAACTGCCCTGTGGGTACGTCGACGGCGACGGCACCGTCCACCGCCGGGGCCGGATGCGCCTGGCCACCGCGCGGGACGAGCTGGCGCCACTGATCGACCAGCGGGTGAAGGAGAACCCGGCGTACCTGGGGGTCGTGCTGCTCAGCCTCGTCATCACCCGGCTGGGGAACGTGCCCGAGATCCACGCCGGCGTGGTGGAGTCGCTGTTCGCCACCGACCTGGCCTACCTCCAGGACTTCTACCGCCGGATCAACGGGCTGGAGGGCGACCGCGCGGTGGCCTGCCCGTCGTGCGGGACGGCATTCGCGGTCCCCGAGCCCGTGCCCGGTGAACGCCTGGGGGAATCATGACGCACCCCGCCGACCGGCTCCGGGAGGAGGTCGCATACATCGCCTATCACTTCCACTGGGCGTACACGGATCTTGTGGCCCTCCCGCACGAGGAACGGCGCGCGTGGGTGCGGGAGATCGCCCGGATCAACACGACGCTGGCCGGGGACGGGGGCCTGTGATGTTCTCCTGGCCTTTGCGCCGACGGTCACCGCGCCCGGAGCGCACTCCGTCGCAGCACGACCCGTCGCGGCCCACGGCGGCAGCGGCGCCGCGGGCTCCACTGCCGTCGTGGGCCCGCCGGGCGACGCTGCCGGGGAGCCCGCTGCCCGGATTCCGGCGCTCGCTGGCGGCGTGGCAGCCGGTGCCGGACGTGGCCCTGCACGGACGGTTGCTGCCGCGTGGCGTGCGGGTGGGATGCGGGAGAGTGTGCTTCTCCGGCGGGCAGGCGTGGCGTCCGTACGGGGCGGGGGCGGCGGCCCTTCCCTTCGTGGGACTGCCCGAGGCCCCGGTGTCCGAGCACGCGCCCGAGCCTGTGCCCCGGTGGCGCACAGTGGTGCGCATCATGGGGGGTGCGCTCGGTGCGGTACGCGGCCGGGCCGCCGTTCAGCGGTCCGCGGGTGGCCGGCACACTGTGGCGTGCGGGCTCGTACCGTACGGGGGCGACGGTGCGGCCCGCTTCGCCGAGCCCGGCGCGGAGGTGCCGCAGGGGTCGGGGGACGGGCTCGGGCCCGAACCCCTCGGGGGCGTGGCGGGTGGGTCCGTGTCACCGCCCGTACCGGCCGCCGGCCACGAGTACCACGACCACGTACCGACCGGTCGCGGGTTTCCGGAGTTATCCCCCGGTCTCTCCTCCGCGCAGGGCGCGCCCGTCTCCCCTGTTGCCGGGGCAACTCCCCGGCCTTCGGCGCCGGCCGCGGCCCCGGCACGACCCGAGGCCCGGCCCCACGCCGGTCCGCCCCGGGCTCTGCCCTTCGCGCAGGCGCACTCCCCAGGAGGCGCCCCTCCGTCAGCACCGGTACCGGCACCGGCTCTTCGGGCGCCTGTTGCCTCTCGGGGCCCGTTCAGGCCGGCCTCCTGGTCGGTCGCCCCCTTGGGCACACCGGCACCCGTTCCCGACACGGCTGTCGTCCTCCCGGGAGCACCCGCCCCGAACCACCACTGGGCTGGACCCGGGGTAACGCCCGCGCAGGCCGTCGACCAGACCGTCGACCAGACCCTCGCCCGGACGCTGCCCGAACCGACTCCCCAGCTGCCCCTGCCTCCCCCGGTATCCCTCGCCGGCCCTGCCCCGGCGCCCGCACCGGCCACTCCCTCCCCCTCCTGCGCTCCGACCCGACAGCTGAGCACCGCCACTGCCCCGGCACCCCCCGTGCCGATTCCCCGGCCGACGGCCGCACGCACGCGCGCCCTCGGCACCGCCTTCCCCCCGACGTCACCTGCCTCGGTCCACAGGCCGGAAGCCGTGCACGCCGAGCACCCCGGTCCCGGGCCCGTTCCCTCCCGTACGTCCCACGAGCCCGCACCTCCCGCGCCCCGCCTCCCGGCGGTCGATCGGGAGCCAGGAGGCGCCACGGGAATCCACCCCGGCCCCAGGGCGCCGGACGGGCCGGCCGGTGCCGGAACGCCGCTGCCCGTCGCACAGCCCGCCCGGCCGTCGGACCCGCTCCCGCCCCGGCCTCGCATCGGGCACCCCCTGCCCCGTACTCCGTCGACCGCCGTGCGCATCTCCCCCTCGCCCCGGCCCCACAGGCCCGACGGTTCACCGCCGGTCACGTCCCCGGCCCCGGCCACCTTGCCGTCGGCGGTACCCCTCTCCCCGCCGCCTCATCCCGGGACAGCACCAGCGCCACCCCCACCCCCCGACCCCGTCCTCCTCGCCCGTCGGATCGCCGCGTCGCACGCCGATGTGATCGCCCGCGCCGTCCTGCGCGCGCTCGACCTCCCGGGGCGCGGCGTCGACTGGCCGGCACCGTACTGCCCACCCCCGGGCCACGCCCCCCGTTGACGACACCGATGCCTTCCCGGACGGAGCCGCCATGCCGGACCAGGTCCAGCCGTTCGCCGTCAGTTCGTTGTTCCAGCTGACGATCGGGGACAGTTCGCTCGGTTCGTTCACCTCGTGTGAGGGGCTGGGCTGTTCCATGGAGGTCGAGGAGCGGACGGAAGGCGGCATGAACGGGCGGGTATGGCATCTGCCGACCCGGATCCGCTACTCGAACGTCGTGCTCGGCAGACCCCTGACGAAGGACACCGTGCTCATCTGGGCGTGGATCCAGCAGCAGGTGCGCGAACCCCTCCGGCTGCCGGGGCAGTTGGTGGCGCTCGGGCCGGACCGCAGGCCGATCGTCCGGTGGCTGCTGGACGGTGTGCTGCCGGTCCGGTGGAGCGGGCCGTCCTTCGACACCGAGCAGTCCCAACCGGCCCGGGAAACGCTGGAGATCGCGCACGACGGATTCATCGGGGTCACGATCTGACCCTCCGCGACACCAGGCGAGCACAGGCGACAGCGCGCGAACACGACAGAAGGGACCGCCACCGATGGCCGTTCTGCCCTTGGGAGGCAGTCCCGTACGGGCCTGTCTGGTGATCTACGACCCGCCGGCCGGCACCGGCAGCACACCGGGGCCCGAACGCGCCCGGGTCAAGCTGCACTTCAACCCGGATCGCCTGTCCGTCGGCAAACAGGCCCGCTGGGACCGCAGCCGCGCACCGTCCAACGAAGCGGCCGCCAGACCGCAGTTCATCGGCGCCGAGCCGCGGACCATGACGCTGGAGGTGTTCCTCGACGCGCCCGGCAGCGGCGCCGGTGTCCAGGGCGAGGTGGAGACGCTGCTGGGGTGCTGCGCGCCGACGTCACAGAGCGCCGCGGCGAAGCCGGCCTCCGCGCCGTGGGTGCGCCTGGAGTGGGGGCGTTCCCGCACCACCGCCTTTCCGGCCGTCGTCACGCAGGTGAACGCCGTCTACACGCGGTTCGGGACGGACGGTACGCCGCTGCGCGCGGAGTGCTCGCTGACGCTGGAGGAGGTCGGCGGCTCGACGCCGCGGCAGAACCCGAGCTCGGGCGCGGACGGCCCGGTGGGCACGCACACGGTGGTGGCCGGCGACACGCTGCCGGGGATCGCGTGGCGCGCGTACGGGGACGCCGCGTCCTGGCGGGCGATCGCCCGTGCCAACGGGATCGACGATCCGGAGGCCGTTCGCCCCGGAAGCGAGTTGCTGCTGCCCGTACTGGAGGACGGCCGGTGACGGAACGGGCGTACGCGGCCGAGCCGGTGGTCGCCTTCGACGGCGTCACGCTGCCGGAGCAGTGGAGTGAGCGCCTGGCGGCGGCGGGGGTCGCGACGGCGACCGGGCTGCCGGCCACGGCGTGGCTGCGGTTCCGCGACCCGGAGCACCGGCTGCTGTCGGGGGTGCGCGTCGCCGTCGGCACGGCCGTGACGGTCTCGGTGACCGCCGCCCGGCAGCGGACCCGGACACCGCTGTTCGACGGCGAGGTCACCGCGCTGGAGAAGGAGGTCGGCCCGGACGGCGCCTTCACCACGGTCCGGGCCGCCGACCGGGGCCACCGGCTGACACGCGGCCGCCAGGTGGCGGCGTACGTCGAGACGACCGTCGCGGAGGTCGTCGCGCGGGCCGCCGCCCGGCACGGTCTGCGGGCCGGCCGCGTCGAGGCCGACGGCGGCCGCGTCCGGCACCTGTCGCAGCCCAACCTCACGGACTGGGAGCTGCTCACCCACCTCGCCGACCAGCAGGGTCTCCATCTCTCCGTCGAGGGACGGACGGTGGAGCTGCGCCGGCTCGCCCCCGCCGCGCAGGCCCCCGCGCCGTCGACCGGCGCCGACCGCAGCCCGTACGTGCTCCAGTACGGGGTGAACCTGCTGTCCCTGCGGACGGGCGTCACCTGCGCCGGGCAGGTCGGCGAAGTGGAGGTGCGCGGCTGGGACCAGGCGGCCAAGTCCCCCGTGACGTCCCGGGCCCCGGCCGCCGCCAGCGAGCGGCTGCGGCTGGGGACGACGCCCACGGAACTGGGCAGGCCCTTCGGCGACCGGCCGGGGCTGCTGGTGGCGGGACGCCCGTACACCACCGCCGCGCAGGTGGACGCCGCCGCCCGCGCGCTGGCCGACGAGACGGCCGCCGCGATGGCGGACCTGGAGGCCACGGTCGCGGGAACTCCGGAGCTGCGCGCGGGGGTGCCGTTCACGGTGAGCGGCACCGGCGCGCCGTTCGCCGGGCAGTACACGGCGACGGCCTGCCTGCACACCTTCGACGGCGAGCACGGCTTCCTGACCCGCGTCCGGGTCGGGGCGCTGCCCCCACCGGTCGTGCCGTCCCCGCCGCCGCTGTGCGGGACGGGCGTCGCGGTGGGGATCGTGACGGACGTCCGCGAGCCGGGGCAGGGACAGCGTGGTGCCGTGCGGCTGAAGCTGCCGTGGCTGTCGCAGGAGTACGTCACCGACTGGGTGCGCACGGTGCAGTGGGGCGGCACGGACGGTGGGGGCGTGGTCGCGCCGGAGACCGGGGACGAGGTGCTCGTCGGCTTCGAGCACGGCCGACTGGACCGGCCGTACGTGCTGGGCGGACTGTACAACGGGGTCGATGCCCCGACGGACCACGGTCTGCCCCTGGTCGACGCCGGTACGGGACGGCTGAACCGGCGGTCGGTCACCTCGCGGGCGGGCGACCGGCTGGAGCTGCTGAGCGCGGCCGAGGGCCCCCAGGGCGTCCGGCTGAAGTCGGGTGACGGGAAGCTGACCGCGCACCTCGACCGCAAGGAGACGGCGATCTGCCTGGAGGCGGGCGAGCTGCGCCTGCGGCTCGACGCGCGCTCGGGGACCGTCACCGTCGACGCCGGCACCTCGGGCACCGTCGTCATCAAGGCGGGCACAGTGCGCATCGAGGCGGACGGGCCCGGCGACCTGACGCTCACGGGCAAGAGCGTGACCGTCGAGGGAACCACCCAGCTCACCCTCAAGGGCGGCAAGACAGAGATCACCGGCACTCCCGTCGACATCAACTGAAGGACCGAAGGACTGAAGGTAGGTGAGCGAAGTGGACCCCCTTGAGAGCCGCATCGGCGACATCATCGGCGCGGGCTGGGCCTTCCCCGGCGCCCTCACCCCCTCCGGCGAGGTGGCGCTGGCCACCGGCGGCGACGACGTGGCGCAGGCCATCGGCCTCGTGCTCGGCACCGCGCCGGGAGAGCGGCCGATGCGACCGGAGTTCGGCTGCGGCATCCACCGGCTGGTCTTCGACCCGCTGGACGCCGCGACGGTGGCGCGCGCCGATCTGGAGGTGCGCCGGGCCCTGGAGCGCTGGGAGCCGCGGATCGAGCTCGACGAGCTGCTGTTCAGCACGGACTCCGCGGACGAGGGCGTGCTCTACATCGACGTCCGCTACCGGCTGCGGACCACCAACGAACCGCGCAACCTCGTCTTCCCGTTCTACACACTGCCCCGGGAGGGGTGACGGCCCGCATGCAGGAGCTCCCGGTCCCCGACCTCGACGACCTCCGCTTCCAGCCGATGGTGGACGCGGCCAAGCGCGCGCTGCCGTCCCGGTCGCCGTCCTGGACCGACCACAACGTCTCCGACCCCGGTGTCACGCTGCTGGAGGCGTGCGCCGGACGGGTGGACGCGCTGGTCTACCGCGCGAACCGGATGACACCGCGGCAGCGGTCCCGGCTGCTGGCGCTGATGGGCATCACGCCGATGGCGGCGGTGCCGTGCCGGGTCGTCGTCCGCTTCGCCGCGTCGGGCGTCGAGCAGGACGTCCCCGCGGGAACCGAGCTGACCGTTCCCCGGGAGCGCCCGTTCGTCCTCCGCACGACGGCTCCGGTCCGGGTGCCCGCGGACGGTTCCGCGACGGTCGGGGCCGTCGAGTGGCCGGAGACGGTCACCGAAGTGCTCGGGACGTCCGACGGCACCGCGGGGCAGCGGTTCGCCCCGTCCCGCCGGCCCTGGAGTCCGGCCGCGCCCACGCCGGTTCCCGCACCGTCCCCGGTCACCGAGGTGACGGTGGGCGGCCAGGTGTGGCCGGCGGTCGCGTCCTTCGCCGGGAGCGACCGTCAGACGCCCTGTTACTGGTGGGACGACGCGGTGGGAGAAGTCGTCTTCGGCCCGCTCGTCCCCTTCGCCGACGGACCACGGCGGCTGGGGGCCGTCCCCGCGCCCGGGACGCCCGTGGGCGTCACCTACGTGGCCTGCCGGGGCACACGGGAGGCCGTCTCCCCCGGCACGGAACTCGTCGGGGAGACCCCACCGGCCGTGATCGAGGAGGTGGTCGCGCCCGGCCGGGACGCGGAGGACTGGCGGCAGGCGCTGGAGCGGGCGGCGCTCGGGCTGGCGCCGCCGCGGCGAGCGGTGACCGCCG
The DNA here is from genome assembly GCF_014650495.1 of Streptomyces cinnamoneus. Taxonomy (GTDB): domain Bacteria; phylum Actinomycetota; class Actinomycetes; order Streptomycetales; family Streptomycetaceae; genus Streptomyces; species Streptomyces cinnamoneus. The sequence goes on from NZ_BMVB01000003.1 coordinate 154,506, forward strand.
CCGACCACGAACGGATCCTCACCGAGCAGGCGTTCACCGTCGCCCGCGCCCTGGTGCTGGACAGCGTGCGGCCAAAGGACCCACGGGTGCCGAACGGGCTGCGCCCGCCGGCACGGCCGGACACCGTCACCGCGTGTGCCGTGGCCGTGCACGATCCGGACCGCGCCGTCCACTACTTCGTGGACGCGGACGGGAACGTGGCACACCGGCAGGCGTTCCTGGGAAGCGGTCCGCACCTCCCCGGTCCGACCGAGGACGATCCGCCGGCCTTCGCGGCGAAGCGCCTCGACGCGGTGCTCGAACTGGAGCAGGACGTGTCGAGGTTGTGGTTCTCCGACGACCTCTGCGCCTGGACCGCGGACGCCGACCCGCAGAAGATCGCCACCGAGTTCCCGGGCCTGCCCGACCCGTTCCGCGCCGGCGTGGACGCCGTCGCGGCCCTCGCGCACAGCGACAGCGCCAGCGACTACGAGGTGTTCTTCTTCCGCGACGACAGCTTCTACCACCGGCGGTTCACCTACGACAACGGCAGGCTGCGCCCCTCGGGCGGGCGCGGGGTGCGGTCCCTGATCGCGGAGTCGTTCCCCCACCTGTCCCCGCACTGCGCGCGGAAACCCGACGCGGTGGTGACCGTGAACGGGGTCTTCTCCTTCATCAAGGGCGCCCGGACCGAATCCACCCTGTGGCTCCCCGAGGACGCGGCACTGCGCGTCCTGCTCGTCCCCCACCTCCCCGCCGACCCCGCGATCCCGCTGCGGGACGCCGACCTGGACGTGACCGACGCCATGCTCGCGGAGGCCGGCGCCCTGCTGGACGGCGCCCGGCTGCTCGGCGACCGCCTCCACGCGGCCCGCCCCGACTACCGGCCCTTCTCGGCGCGCGCCCGGATCCGTTCCTGGGCCTACACCCCGCACAGCGTCGAGGAGACGAAGGCGGCGGCCGGGCGCGCCCTGTACCGGTACTTCCACCCCACCTCCGGCGGCCCGGCCGGCAGCGGCTGGCCCTGGGGCCGCCGGGTCCACGCCAGTGACGTCCTCGCGGCCCTGGAACCGGTGCCGGAGGTCCGTACGGTCCTCGACGCGTCGGTGGTGGGCGACGGGGACGCACCGGTCGTCGAGGTGCCCGACAACGGGCTGGTGCTGCTGACGGCCTGCCTGATCGACGTGACGGACTGACCTCCCGGAAGGAGCACCGCACCGTGTCCGATGTCCCCCGGCCACCGACGCTGCCCGCCGTGTACGCCGGCGACCGCGTCGCCCACGCCTTCGCCGCCGGCATCGGTGCCGCCCTCGCGCCCGCGCAGGACCGCCTGGACGGGCTCGCCGAGGTCCTCGACCCCTGGACGGCTCCCGCCTCCTTCCTGGACTGGCTGACGCACATCACCGCCGCCCGCGTCGAACCCGACTGGACCGAGCTGCAGCACAGGACGGCCGTCGCCCTCGCACCCTGGCTGGCCGCGCACCGCGGCACCCGGCACGCGCTGCTGCGCGAGGCCCGGGAGATCTACGGCTGGACCCTCGACATCCAGGACCTCGGAGGCGTCTTCACCGGCGACCAGCGACCGCCTGCGGGCCGGATGCTGACCGTGACGCTCGCCCTCGGCGACGGGGAGGACCACCTGACCGCGGAAGGCCGGCTGACCGCGGAACGCCGGCTGACCCGGCTGGTGGCCGCCCACTGCCCCGCACACCTGCCCTTCAAGACCGTGGTCACCGCGGACCACTGACCCGCTTCGCAGGGAGCCCCGAAGGATGACACCGTCACCCCCCGCCCACGACGGACGCGACCGCGCGGACATCGTCGCCGACGCGGTCCGCGCGGTGCGCGCCGCCCTGCCCGCGTGGACGGGACGCAACCCCGCCGACCCGGGCCGGGCACTGATCGAGTCGTGCGCCGACATGGCCGAAGCGCTGCGGGACCGGGTCGACCGCGCACCCGACCGGCACCGGCTGGAGCTGCTGGGCCTGCTGGGGCCACGGCCCTACCCGGCGGCACCGGCCCGCACCGACGTGCTGTTCCAGCTCGCGGCGCCCGCGCCCGAACCCGTCCGCATCCCCGTGGGGCTGGAGGTGGCCACCAGTCCCCCGGCCGGGGCGGGCGAACAGGTGGTCTTCAGCACCGCGGCCGAGGCCGTCGTCAACCCGTGCGTCCTGGTCGCGGCGGGCCGGTTCGCCCAGCGGGGCGCGGCGGGCGGCGCGGTGCAGGGGACGCTCGTGCCGTTCACCGGGGAGCCGGACGGCGGCACCTTCGCGGGGCCGCCCTTCCACCTCAACCTCCCCTCCTACGAGGACGTACCGCCCGGGGACGACCAGCCGCCGCCGAAACCCGACGCCTACGCGCTGGTCGTCTTGTCGGTCGCCGTCCCCGGCACCCGCATCGCCCTGGACATCACGCCGGACGGGGCCTTGGACGACCTTGGGCCCTGGGAGGCGTGGCAGGGAACGCACTGGTCGGCCTGCCACGCCTCCCGGTCCGCCGGCCCGGACGGCCGGATACGGGTCACGCTCGACGTACCCGCCACCCACGCCCCCGCCCGGCTGCTCCTCGACCCTCCGGAGGACGACGCGCAGACCCGGCAGCTGCGCGACGTCGGCCTCGTCCGGCTCGCACCACCGGGGACGGGCATCCGTACGCTCGCGCTGGACCCGGCCCTGTCGGTCACCGTGCCCGTCGTGCAGGCCCGGGTCGTCCTGGACGAGGAGCTGGGCACCGCGACCGGCGCCTGCAACGAACGGCTGCGCTTCGCCCACCCGCCCATGCTGCGCGCCACCGACACCCTCGTGGTCGAGGCCGTCGAAGCGGGAAGGACCTTCCGCTGGACGTACGTGCCCTCGCTCGCCGGATCGGGGCCCGGCGACCGGCACTTCACCCTGGACGCCCGCAGCGGGGAGGCCGTGTTCGCCCCGGTCGTCGGAACCGGCCGGGGGGCCCTGCGGTACGGCGCGCCCCTGCCCGCGGGAGCCACGGTCCGGGCCCCGCGCTATCTGACCGGCGGCGGCGCCGGGGGCAACGTCCCCGCGCGGACGATCACCGTCCTGCGCACCCCGCTGCCGTACGTGTCCGCCGTCACCAACCCCGCGCCCGCCACCGGCGGCACCGATGCCGAGACGCCAGCCGAGTGCGCCGAGCGGCTGCCGCTGGGCTCCCCGTTCCCGGAACGGGCCGTGACACCGCACGACTACGAGCAGCTGGCCCTTGCCGCCTCGGCCGGGATGGCCCGCATCCACCACGTGCGCACGGACGACGACGGGAGTCTGGATCCGGCGCGCAACTACGCCCTGGCCCGGCCGGCCGTCACCACGCTCCGCTTCGTCCTCGACGCGAGGACGCCGTCCCTGCCCAAGTACACCGAGGTCACCACGCGGGACGACGGCGTGGTGTTCACCACGACGGACGAGGCCACGAGGGCCGCCACCCGCATCGCCGGCGTGGCCCGTCTGTTCCCCGATCCTCGCGTGACCGGGGCCCACGACGTCCTGGCCGCCGGCGACTACCTGGCGAACGGGCCGGTCAGCGGACCGTACCGCGCCGGCGCCCAGGTCACCCTGGCGCTCGTCCGCCTCCCCGCCGACACCGACCTCGCCCACCTGACCCTGTGGGTACGGCCGGACCGGACGGTCGGGGCCACGGACCGGATCGCGCTGTCGGTCTTCCTCCCGAGGAGGGGCGTCCCGTGGTGGGACCCCGGCATCCCGGCGGCCTACGCGTGCGCGGCCCCCGCCTCCGTGACCATCGGCGGCGCCCCGGCGCTCTCGCACCCTCTGCGGCTCGGCGGCTCCCCTCGCTGGAGGCCCACGGTCGACCGGCCCGCCGCACGCGTGGACGACGCCGTGGCGCGCCACGGCAACGACTACCCCACGGAGGACGGGGTCTGGCTCGCCCTCCAGATCCGCGACCCGAAGGCCACGGACGCCACCGCGTACACGATCGCCGTCGACGACGGCGCGACCGGCCCCGTGACGGCCCTGCAGTACTCGACGCACTCCGGCGCCTCGGCCTCGACCGGTGAGGAGGAGCCGGGCCAGGTGATCGCCCTGATGACGCCGCAACTGTGCGAGCCGCTGCCCACGACGGTCTCGGTCGGCGGCGAGGACTGGTCCGTGCAGACCTCCTTCGAGCATTCCGGGGAGGCGGACGAGCACGTGGTGCTGAACGCCGCCACCGGGCAGGTCCACTTCGGTCCGGCCGTTGCCGACGGCTCGGGGCGCAAGGTGCAGCACGGCAAGATTCCTGAGCGGGGATCTCCTGTGACAGTGGCCGGTTACCGCTGCACAGCGGGCGGGAAGGGCAACGGCATCCCGGCGGACACGGCCTGGCGCCTCCCCCCGGGTGTCGTGTCGATCCGCAACACCGCGTCCGGCCAGGGCGCGGACGGCTTCACCGACACCAGCGGCGGCACCTTCCAGGCCGGCGTACGGCTGAAGGTCGTCCCGTTCGTCACCGCCGACGAGCACGGCTGGTTCCCCTTCCCGATGCTCACCCCCACCCAGGACGCGTGCGACACGGTGCAGCGCTCCTTGCGCGCGCTGCACCCGGCGGGCGTCCCGGTGTGGCTGGAGACACCGCACTACGTGGGCATCCGGAGCGAGGCCCACGTCGTGCCCGAGGACTACCTGACCGCGACGGAACGCGCCGCCCTGGCCATGGCGGCCGAACGCGCGCTGTACCGCTGGTTCAACCCGGTCGACGGAGGCCCCGACGGCAAGGGCTGGCCGCTGGGGCGGCCGGTGTACACCGGCGAGGCGTACCGCGTCCTGGAAGGCGTGCAGGGCATCGCCCGCGTCGACTCCGTGGTGCTGCACGGCTCCGACATGAACACGGGGGCGGCTGTCGGGACCACCCTGCGGATCGACTGCGGTGACGAACAGACCGTGTACTCCGTCGAGCACCGCGTCACCGTCGCCGAAACTCCTTGAGCAGAGAGGGCACTTCATGGACGGGAAAGCCGGAGCCGGCCGGTGGCTCCTCGCCCTCGACCGGGCCTTGGACCACGTCGTCATGGCGGAGCCGGGGGCGGACGGCACGCCGGGCACACCGGTCCAGGTTCCCGTGGGCAAGGGTCCGTGTGCGCTCGCGCTCGGTGCGGACGGCGGCCGTGCCTATGCCGCCGGGTACGACGAGGGCACCCTGTCCGTCCTCGTGCCCGGCGGCTCCGCCACCACGGTGCAGCTGTCCGGTGCCCTGTGCGCGGTGGCCGCCGGGCTCTTCGCCGAGCAGGTCTGTGTGGCGTCCTGGACGGACGACGTGGTGCACGTCCTGGACAAGGACGGCAACGGCGGCCGCACCGTCCAGGTGGGCGGTGGCCCGTTCGCGCTGGCGGGCGCACCGGGGGGCCGGTGGGTGTGCGTCGCGCACGACAAGGACGAGGGAGCGGCCCGCCGGCTGGACGTGGTCGACGTCGGCACACCGGGTTCGCCGAGGACGACACCGGTCGCCATGGCTGCGCCCGTCCGCGCGGTGGCCGTGTCCCCGGACGGGAGGTTCGGTTACGCGCTGTGCGCCGGGACCGGTGTCGTGGTGGTGGACCTTTCCCGTGCCACGGTGACGACGTCCCACGCCGTGGGCCCGGGCCCCGCCACCGTCGTCGTCGGGCACGACCGCCTGTGGATCGCCGACCAGGAATCCGCCGAGCTGTGGGTGGCCGCGCTCGACGCCGGCACCGGAGAGCCGGGGGCCTTCACCGCGCTCCCGGTCGCCCGGCGCCCCTCGGCGGTGCTCCTCTCCCCGGACGGCACGGCGGCCCACGTCCTCAGCCGGACCACGGGCGTGCTCAGCGCGTGCTTCCCGACCATGCCCGCCGCCCGTACCGACGTACCCGTAGGCGTCCTGCCCCCGGGCCTGGCGACCGACCCCGACGGGCTGTTCGTGTACGTCACCGACCAGGCGACCGGGAAGGTCCTCACGCTCCGCGTGGGGCCGGCCGTCACGGGCACGATCGGCACCGGCGACGTCACCAAACCCTTCGCCACGGGAGTGACCCCCGACGGGCGGTGGGCCTGCACCACCGACGCGTCGGGCAACCGGGTCGCCCTCGCCGATCTCGACGCGGGCACGCACCGGGACACCATCGCCCTGCCGTCCGGAACCACGGCGTGGGGCATCGCCATGGGCCCCGCCCTCTCCTGCGTCACCAGCCCTGGCACCGATCAGCTCCTCACCCTCCGCCTGGCCGGGAGCCGCGACTTCAGCGGCACGCCCACGGTGACGGTGGAAGCCACCGCCCTGGCGAAGGGCGCGCAGCCGCACGGCGTGGCCGTCAGCCCGGACGGCCGGTACGCCGTGACCGCCGACTCCGGTGCGGGGACCGCGTCCCGGGTCGATCTCAGGGGCGGTTCGTACACCCTTCGCAAGGACGTCGTGAAGTGCGAGATTCCCCTCGGCCTGGCGATCCGGAACGACACCCTCTACGTCGCGGACTACGTAAGCCAGGAGATGGACGTCCCCAAGGGCCGGATCAGCGTCCTCCGGCGCGCGCCCTCGGGCTGGGCGTTCGACCACGCCATCGACAAGGACCAGGGGCACTTCACCGGACCGCACGAGATCGCGCTCTCGGCGAAGGGCGACCATCTGTACGTCACCAACTACGACAGCCGCGGCGGCCGGCCCACGAAGGTCTCCGTCCTGCGGTGGAACGGCAGCGCCTGGGAATTCGGGCAAGGAATCGAGCGGGACGATCTGACCAATCCACACGGGCTGGCACTGTCCGGTGAAGACCCGCAGAAGAAGGCGAAGCTGTACGTATCCAGCGCCGGTACGGGCAAGGTCGCCCAGTTCACCGTCACGGACAGCTCCCACGTGAAATTCGATTGCTGGCTCACCATCGAGCCGAGTAACGACCTGCCCGCTTCCCTCGCTCTGTCCCCGGACGGCGCCTATCTGTACGCGACCCACTTCGCAAAGGGCCTGGTCTACGGAATCACCGTCCCCCGGAGCTCCGACGCCGCCATGACCGCGGTGGGCGATCTGACGGTCAACGGCGTACGCGGCATCGCATGCCGCGGCACCGACACCCTGTACGTCGTCAACGAGAAGCGCTCCGGCGCGGCCGGCCTGACCACCGTCACCCTGGACGACACCCGGCTCCGGGCAGCCTCCGTATCCGAGCCCCAGCCGCTGACCGACCACCCCTGGACGATCGTGGCCGGCGACGACGACACGCTCTACATCGCGGACTACACGCTGCAGGAGGTCGCCGTGCGGGGCAGCGGGGTCACGCCCATCCCCGTCACGTCGTCCGACGACTCCCGCCCGTGGGAGGTGGCCTGCACCCCGGACGGCGGCCACGCCTACGTCACCGACCGTTCGCTCAAGGCCCCTTCCGTGCACTGGGTCTCCCTCACCACCGCGCAGAAGACGGCCACGCTGCCCGTCGGAACGGACCCCGTGGGGGTGGCCTGCGCCCCGGACGGGCTGCGCGCGTACGTGGCCTGCGCCGGTGACCGCTCCGTCTCCGTCCTGCGCCGGCGCCCCGAGCTGACCGCCGACTCCCTCACCACGGCCGACCCCGCCGTCCCCCTGTCCCTGGCGGTGCATCCCACGGCCCCGTACGCCTACCGCGTGCACCACGACGCGCTGTGCCCCGTCAGTCTGGTCGGCACCGGCGAGGGACAGCACCTCGCCGTGCCGGGAAGGCTGTGCGATGTCGCCGTCCACCCGGACGGCGCCTTCGCGTACCTCCCCGGCACCGGGAATCAGGGCGAGCCCGTGCTCCACGTCGTGGGCCTGGAGAACCCCGCGACGCCCACTACGGGGAACGCCGTTGCCCTGCCCGGGACGCAGACGCCCACTGCCCTCGCCCTGCACCCGTCCGGCATCCACGGCTACGTGACGGGCGTCCTGAACGGCGCGGTCACGCTCTGGGCCCTCGCGCTCGCCACCCCCGCAGAGCCCACGGCGGCCGGCGCCTTCCCTCTGAGCCTCCCCTCCGTCCGGAGCATGGCCGTGGCTCCCGCCCACCTCTACGCGCTCACCGCCGAGGGCGCGGGCGACGCGGCCCTGCACGTCCTGGAACTGTCCGCCACGTCCGCCCCACCGGACGCGCCCGTCGAACGCCCGCGCGCCAAGCTGTCGCTGCCCGGCCGTCCCCGGTCGATCCGCGTGCACCCGCTCGGCGGCCACGCCTTCGTCAGCACCGACGACAAGGGCGTCCACCTCCTCGACCTCACCGACCCGGCCCGGCCGCAGCTCGTGGGAACGGTGCCCGCCGACGCCGGGGCCGCCGCTTTCCGGCCCGACGGCCCGGGAGCGTTCCTCGCGCAGAAGGACCGGATCCGTGGTCTCGGGCTGGGCACCCCCGACGTGCTCCCGGGCCCCTGGGTGTTGCCCGGAAGCTGCGCTCCCCGGCGGCTCCTCGTCTCCGCGGACGGCAGGTCGGTGTATGTCACCGGCGAGAACAGCGGCGACCTCCACGTGCTCGACGCCGCGAGCGGCACCGTACGGCACACCGTCGGCACGGGCACGGCGCTCGCGGGCCTCGCCCTGCGGCCCGGGACGGCGGGCCGGCGGCTGTACGTCGTGGACGAGGGCGCCCCGGCAGCCCTCGTCATGGCCGACATGGCCGAGCACGCTCCCGTCGGCACCGCCCTGGAGGCCGGCATCGACCTGCGGCAGGTCCACATCGTGAAGGGGACGTCCTCGTGATCGACATCGTCGACAAGGCACTGGAGAAGCGTGTCAAGCAGGACCTCAAACCCATCGAATGCCCGATCGACTTCCGCCCGCCGTCCGGCGGCAAGGAACCCGGCCGGACCATAGGCACGGAGACCGTCGGCATCTACCTCCACGACATCCGCGAGGACCTCGACCGCCGGCAGACGGGACTCGTCCAGCACTACAGCATCCCGACCGGCTCCCCTTCCGGCAAGCCGGTCAAGACAGCCCACCACGACCCGCCCCGCTACGCCCGGCTGTCGTATCTGATCACGGCCTGGGCCACGAATCCGAGGGCGTCCCACCACATGCTGGGCAAGCTGCTGACGGGGCTGTCCACGGACCGGGAGTTCGAACTCGACCTGCCCGAGAAACTCGTGGACATGGGGCTGTGCGCACTCCTGGAGGTCGGTCGGCCGCCGGCGCACGACCGGGCCCTGCAGGAGCTGTGGTCCGCCGTCGGCCACGCGCTCGTCCCCGCCCTCCACGTCACCGTGACCGTCCCCCTGCTGAACTTCGTCGTCGAGGACTACCAGTACTGGGTCACCGAGCCGCTCGTCCTGGACGTGGAGCTGCCCCGCGCGGACCCGCCCCCACGGTGGGAGAAGTGGCCGCCGCGGCCGGACGGGGACTCACCGTCATGACGACGACCCCCATCCGGCCGTCCGCCCCCGCCGACGCCCTCCTCGCCCGGCTCGACCTCCTCCGCCACCGGGTCCGGCGGGCGGTCGCCGCCCGCGCCGAGGACGATCCTCAGCCGCTGGACGACCCGTTCCGCGGCCTCTACGTCTCCGACACGATGGCACCGCACCTCTTGCGGTCCGTCCCCGGCCCGCTGCCGCCGGACGACGACGAGCAGCGGGCCACCGAAGACCTGGATGCCGCCGAACGGGCGGCCGAACAGGCCGGAGCCGTCCTGCCGCTGCGAGCCCTCGGACTGTCCCCGCTGGAGAACGACCTCCTCCTGGTGGCCCTCGCCCCCGACCTCGACCCCGGCTACGAGCGCTGCTACGGCTACCTCAACGACGACGTGTCCCTGCGCCGGGCCACCGTCGGCCTCGCCCTGCACCTGTGCGGCCTGCACCCCGGAGAGCCACGCGGGCGCGCGGCCCTGGACCCGGCCGGACCGCTGCGCGCGGGCGGCCTGCTGGAGGTCGAGGATGCCGGACGCCCGTACCTCACCCGCTCGTTGCGCGTCCCCGACCGCGTGACGGACCACCTCCTGGGCCTCCTCGCCGGGCCACCGCCCCCGCCCGCTACCCCCGAGGACCCCGCGCACCGGCTGGCACGCCGCATCCGGCCGGCCGTCGGCTGGGACGACCTGGTCCTCCCCGACCGCCCCCGCGCCCTGCTGCGCGACCTCGTCCGCCGGGTCCGGCACCGCGAGCGCGTCCTCAGCGAGTGGAGGATGCGCCCCGGAGGCGGGCGGGGCCGGGGCGTCAGCGCCCTGTTCAGCGGTCCGTCCGGTACGGGCAAGACGCTCGCCGCCGAGGTCGTCGCCGCCGACCTGGGGCTGGAGCTGCGCGTCGTCGACCTCTCCGCGGTCGTCGACAAGTACATCGGGGAGACCGAGAAGCACCTCGAACTCCTCTTCTCCACGGCCGATCCCGCCCGCGTGGCGCTCCTCTTCGACGAGGCGGACGGCGTCTTCGGCAAGCGGTCCCGGCCCGTGGACGCACACGACCGGTACGCCAACACCACGACCGCGTATCTGCTGCAGCGCCTGGAGTCCTTCGACGGGCTCACCGTCCTGACGACCAATGTGCACGACCACATCGACTCCGCGTTCCTGCGCCGGCTCGACCTCGTGGTGCCCTTCGGGCCGCCCGGAGCGGAGCAGCGCCGGGCCCTGTGGGACCGCTGTCTCGGGCCCGTTCTGCCACGCGCGCCGGAGCTCGACCTGGGGTTGCTGGCGGACGCGTTCGAGCTGCCAGGGGGTGCCATCCGCTGCTGCGCGCTGACCGCGGCCTACCGGGCGGCGGAGACAGGCCGTCCGGTGGGCACCGGCGACCTGCTGGATGCCGTGCGGGACGAGTACGTCAAGCTGGGGCGGTACTTCGACGAGTCGGTGCTGCCGGGCTGAGTCAGGACCGGGATCCCGCCCGTACGGGGCGGATGCGAGGGCACGAGAGGGTGGCTCGGCCGGCGTATTCCTTCGACGGGTCGTTGGGCACCGTCGGGTTGGACGGATTCGAAGCCGGGACCTGGGGAACGAGCACCAGGTCCAGCGGTCCGCCGTCGAGGGCGACTTCGGTGCCCCGCCGGGTGCGTGCGTGGCGGGAGCGGTGGCGCGGCGAGACGGTCAGTCGTATTTCACCGATGCCGAGCACGGGGTAGGCGGGGGTGGCGTAGAAGACGTAGATCCTCAGTCGCTCGATGTCCTCGGGTACGCACGCGGTCATGCGCTCCACGGTAAACGCGGCCGAGCCGGGCAGCGGTGTCGGGACGGGGGTGAGCGTTCCCGGCAGGCCGGGGGTCGGTGTGGTCGAGGTGATCTGCGGCAGGGGAGTGACGATGTCACCCTCGCGCAGTACGAGTCGCAGCATGCGAGCCCCTTTGCGCCGGGACGGTCCCGCCGGCCCCGCGGGTGCGGGGCCGGCGGGTCGCCGTCAGCTGGTCAGGCCGGGCTGGCCGGCGATCTGGGTGATGGTGAAGTGCACGAACTCCGCGGGACGTACGGGCGCAACGCCGATGTCACAGATGACCTTGCCCTCGTCCATGGTCTCGGGCCTGTTGTTGGTGCCGTCACAGATCACGTAGAACGCCTCGTCCGGCGTCCGGCCCACGAGCGCGCCCTGACGCCACTGATCGGTCAGGAACGACGCCACCGAATGCCGCAACGCCGCCCACAACCGCTCGTCATTCGGCTCGAACACCGCCCACGTCGACGACTGACGGATCGAATCCGACAGGAACGACACCAAACGCCGCACGTTCACATAACGCCAGTCACGCGTCGACGACCTCGTCCGAGCACCCCACACGAGCAAACCCCGGTCAGGGAAGACCCGCAGACAGTTGACGCCCGCCGCGTTCAGTTCCCCGTGCTCGTCGTCGGTGAGGAGGGTGCCGGGCGTGAGGACGCCACGGAGGTTCTGGTTGGCAGGGGCCTTGAAGATGCCGCGTTCGGCGTCGGTGCGGGCCCATACGCCGGCGATGTGACCGCACGGCGGCACGGTGCGTTCTGTGGCGTCGACGCCCGGCACCGTGATCCACGGGTAGTAGAGGGTGGTGAAGGCGGCGGCGTCGGTGTCGGGCGAGGCGAGCTTCCCGGCGAACGTCTTGACGTCGCCCGCCGTCAGGTCCGGGGGCGGGTCGAAGATGGCCAGCCGGTTGCGCTGTGCGGTGCAGTGCTTCAGTACCTCGGCCATCCTGCTGATGCCCTGGTCCTGGTCGAGCGGGGGCGCATCATCGTCAACGGTGACGTCGGCGGTCATGTCCCAGAGGCTGGGCACGGCGACCATGGTGACCTCGGGGACGGTCTCCAGTCCGGCGAGGCCCGTGCGGGCGTCCACGTTCCCCTGGAGGTCCGCGACGCTCACGGCGCTCGCGGGGCTGGTGAAGCCCACCACGTAACAAGTGCGCCCGCCATTGGCGAAGAATCCGTAGACGGCTTCGGCCAGCGGGAAACACCTGTCCAATGTCAGGGCGGTGACCGGGTCGGCCGTCCCGGCGAGCTCCTTGGCGATCTTGTCCATGCTGTAGCGCGCGGCGAACTCCCGCCAGCTTCCGATCTTCTGCGGGACCTTGCGTTCGGCCTCGTCGAACGGTGCGGGCGTGGCGTTCGGGTCGTCCGCTGCGAAGAACTTGGTGTAGCCGAGGAACGCCGGGACGGAGGTACTCGCCCCGGTGATGGTGCGCACTCCGCTGGGGAGCTCCTTGACGAAGACTCCCGGAGGGTTCGGATCGGGCATCTGCGCTCCTTGGGATGGGGGGCGGGCCGGCTACTCGACGGTGATGTCCTCGTAGGTGATGGTCACCTGTTCCGTAGCGGGCCCGGACTCCGAGGCGCCCAGCGACGGCCCCTCCCAGCGGGATGCCCAGGCGTTGCTGAGGTGGATGCGGCGGACGGTCTGCTTCTTGGCGTCCTTCAGGGCGATCGTGATGTTCTGCCGCGCGGCATCGAGGTCGGCGTTGACGAGCGTCGCCTTGATCCAGTCGGTGAAGGCGGTGCTCTTGTCCATGCCCCGGGTGATGGTGATCTCGCCGGTCTTCCGGGCGCCGGGTTGTTTGCGGATCAGGAGTTCCCCGGTCGAGGACACCTGGCGGACCTCCACGACGTCCTGCTCCAGCTGGAGCCCCGAGACGCTCTGGACGGTCTCCACCTGGAACTTGCCGAGTTCGATGGCGAAGGTGCTGCTGCTGAAGCTGTCACCGGTCAACATGTGCGGTGCCTCCTCCGGCTCGTTCAGGTGCTCTGGCCGGGCTGACCGGCGATCTGGGTGATGGTGAAGTGCACGAACTCCGCGGGACGTACGGGCGCGACGCCGATGTCACAGATGACCTTGCCCTCGTCCATGGTCTCGGGCTTGTTGTTGGTGCCGTCGCAGATCACGTAGAACGCCTCGTCCGGTGTGCGGCCCACGAGCGCGCCCTGACGCCACTGATCGGTCAGGAACGACGCCACCGAATGCCGCAACGCCGCCCACAACCGCTCGTCATTCGGCTCGAACACCGCCCACGTCGACGACTGACGGATCGAATCCGACAGGAACGACACCAAACGCCGCACGTTCACATAACGCCAGTCACGCGTCGACGACCTCGTCCGAGCACCCCACACCAACAGACCCCGGTCAGGGAAGACCCGCAGACAGTTGACGCCCGTCGCGTTCAGATCGCCGTTCTGCGCGTCCGTGAGGACGGTCGGGACGGAGAGGACTCCGCGGAGGTTCTGGTTCGCGGGGGCCTTGAACACGCCGCGCTCGGCGTCGGTGCGGGCCCATACGCCGGCGAGGTGGCCGCACGGCGGCACGGTGCGGGTCGTTCCGTCGAGCCCGGGGACGGTGAGCCAGGGGTAGTACACGGCCGTGAACGCGGCGTCGTCCGTGTCGGGGGACGCCAACGCCTCGGCGAAGGCGATGGCCTCGGAGGGCTTCTTGCCGGGCGGGGGTTCCACGATCGCCAGCCGGTTGCGCATCTTCGCGCAGTGCCCCACAACGGATTCGATGACCGGCCGGACGGACGTCGCGTCCTGGCTCTTCGTCCAGAGGTCCGGGACGGCGACCATGTGGACGTCCGGGACGGTCTCCAGCCCGGTCAGTCCGGCGCCGACCTCCGTCCCGAGAGCGTTCCCAAAGTTGAGCGGGACGACGTAGCACTTGGTGCCGCCGTTGGCGAAGAAACCGTAGACGGCTTCGGCGAGCGCGTACTTCCGCCCGTCGGTCAGCTTGGCCTTGAGGTCGGTGAGCTCGTGGTGGCGCGCGGCGACGGGCCACCAGGGCTTGCCCGCCGTCTCCCATGCCCCGTAGCCCGCGAGGTCCTTGACCTTCGCCCTGATTCCATCGGCGAACTGCTTGTCCTCTTCGGACACGTCACGGCCGGCCCCCAGGGCCTCCTCCACCGTGCCGAATCGCCGGTAGTCGTCTTCGGCGACTCCCGCCGCGACGGCCTGGCCCTTGAGGGTGTTGTCCGCGGTCGTGAACGTGGATCGGAGCCGCTCCAGAGGCTCTAACGCCTTCGTCGCCTGCTCCAGCGTGAGGGCGGAGCGGAAGTGGAACGTGTCCACGAACTCGTTCCAACTCCGCACGGCCTGTGGTGAACCGGCGTCCGGCCGGGTGACCGAGTAGCCGAGGAACGCGGGCGTGGACGTGCCCGCTCCGGTGATGATCCGTAATCCGCTGGGGACTTCCTTGACGTAGACCCCTGGCGCTGAGGGTTCTGCGGCCATATGGCTCTGCCCTTCGTGAGGTGTCGGGTACACCTCCGAACAGCAATACCCAAACGCGCGCACCACGCCACACAGTCATTCGGAGAAGACCGTAAACCACTCCTGAGCATGAAATCATGACATATCAATGCAGACTCTCCAGGAGATGCGGCCCGTCTCGACTCAGGTGAGGCTCACGGGCCGGCAGGTCGGCGACCGGGTCACGGTCGGCTGGTACGGCGGCAGCCACGGGCACCGCGCCGCCTGCCGCGAGGGCGATGCTGACGCCATGTCCGCCACCGTCGACGGGCTGGGCCGCCGTGGCAGGCACGACCTCACAACTGCCCACGCCAGGGCGGAGCGAGCGCACCGTCGGCCGGGGCATTCGGGCAATGTGCGCGTAACCGGTCCTCCGCTGCCCCTGGGACGTGCGGTGATCGGGTCCATGCCGTAAGGTCCTCCCACTCGCCCCCTGGCACCGCCTCTGACCTGGGGCTGCGGGAGGATCGTGCCCCACCGGCCGCCGCGCTCTCCTCGGACGGGACCGCTTCCCGTCCGAGCCTGAGCGTCGGCCAGGGGCCCCCTTCCCCCCGGCATCCCGGTAGAAGAAGGAGACACATGACCCGCACCACTGGCCTGAGCCGCCGCTCCCTGCTCCGCGCCGGTTCCGGACTGGGCCTGGCCGCGCTCGGCCTGGGCACGGCCGCGCACCCCGCCTCCGCGGCCGTCCCCGCCTCGCAGCGCTTCGACCTGACCCAGGCGTCCACCGACCTGTACCGCGGCAAGCCGCTGCACGACGTGACGGTCCAGCAGGGATTCGCCTTCGACAACGTCAACCGGCGCCTGTTCGTGGCACAGCGGCGCAACGGGTCGGCGGAATCGGCCGGAGACCTGTGCGTCACCCAGCTCGACTTCGCGGGGAACTACGTCGGGTCCATGCACCTGACCGGCTTCGGCCACGGCGTCGCCTTCGGCGCGCAGGGCGTGGGCAGCTCCACCTATCTGTGGACGGAGGTGGACTCCGACGGCGGCTACGGCCGGCGCCTGGCCCGTTTCAAGTTCAGCAGTGGCACGACGCTGTCGAGCACGTCCTCCGCGCTGGTCAAGTACACGCCCGTCGCCGCGGCCTCCGAGCACACCTGCTCCATCGACCCGGTGAACAACCGCCTCGTCGTCCGCTACCACCTCAGCGACGGCAAGCACATAGCCGTCTACGACCTCGCCGCCGCCACGAACGGCGACTTCAGCCACCCGCTGGCCGACTTCAAACAGCCCACGCTGCCCACCCTGTCGCCCAAGTTCCAGGGTTACGCCGCCTACGGCCAATACCTCTACGTCATGACGGGCGACGACTACGAGACCAACGGCAAGGATGCCGACGGCAACTGGATCGTCGATTCCGAGATCACCAGCATCGACATGAACACCGGCACCATCAAACAGGGTCCCGTCCTGACCAAGGCCGGCTCCACCCTCGACTTCCGCGAGCCAGAGGGTCTGGCCGTCTATCAGACGGTCGCCGGCGACGTCCGCCTCTTCCTCGGCTTCGCCTCGGGCGACCCGGGCGACCGCCGCTCCAACCTCTTCTACAAGGACGTTCTGGTCTAGGGCCACCCCGCCGGGCGACGGCCGTGGACGGCGCGGACAGTGCACCGTCCGCGGCCACCCGGTCCGGCCGGGCGCCAAGGAGTGTCCTCAAAGTGGCGCCGAAGTCCCTTCGGCTCGATGCCCGCCCTCACGGCAACGGCATGAGCCGGTAGAGGACCGTGGCGACCAGGTCGCGGGCGTGCCCTGCGTCGAGTGGTCCCGGGCGGAACAGGGCGCGGTACATCATCGGGGCCACGACGTGGTCCATGACGGTGTCGACGTCCGGTACGTGTTCGCCGCGCTGCACGGCCCGGGCGAGGACCGTCTCGACCTGCTCGCGCGCGTACGCGGAGCACTGGCCGGCGTTGGATCCGTCCGGGTCGCCTGCGAGGGTGTCCCGGACATAGGAGCGGCCGGGCCCGGACGACATCTCCTCCAGGAAGCCGGCGGCCCAGTGCTCCAGGTCCGCGCGCAGGCTCCCGTGGTCGGCCGGCGGGGCCTCGGGCCGCAGCCGCTCCACCGCGACGTCCGAGAGCAGCTCCTTCAGATCGCCCCAGCGGCGGTAGACGGTCGACGGCGTCACTCCCGCCCGCGCTGCGACGAGCGGCACGGTGAGAGCGGCCTGCTCGGCCTGCAATGCGCGCACGGCCTGGTGCACCGATTCCTGGACACGGGCGCTTCGTCCGCCGGGGCGGACCGCTGGTCTGGGACTCATGACACCCACCTTAACGCGAATTCATTGCACGGACCGCAGCTCGGTAGCTCTTGGCCCCGGCGGGCCCAGCAGGCCACCTCATCTGGATGGACCGGAGTCCGGGGTGGTCATGAGCAGGTCCGCCCCTCCTCGCTAAAAGCAGAGTCTTTGCGTTAGCGGCAGATGCGGGCTACGGTGGCGACTAACGCAAAGAAGATGCTTTTAGCTCTCACGGAGGGACCTCCCCATGGACCGGCCCGTTCAGCCTCCCCAGCCGCCCGGCCAGACCTGGAGGGTCGGCGGAATCGTCGTCCATCGCATCGACGAGACCGCACTCGCGCCGCAGACCGGTGCCTGGCTGCTGCCCGCCGCCACCCCGGAGGTCGTCACCGGGCAGCCCTGGCTGCAGCCCGATTTCGCCGCCCCCGACGGAACCCTCCACCTGGCCAGCCACAGCTTCGCCTTCGAGGTGGACGGCCTCCGGGTCCTCGTCGACACCGGCATCGGCAACCACAAAACCCGCGCCAACCCCGCGTGGAACCACCTCGACACCGACTACCTCCGGCGACTCACCGACGCAGGCTTCCCGCCCGAGACCATCGACCTGGTCGTCCTGACCCACCTCCACACCGACCACGTCGGCTGGAACACCCGCCGCGCGGACGACGGCTCCTGGATGCCCACCTTCCCCAACGCCCGCTACCTGACCTCCCGCAGCGAATGGGACTACTGGGCCGGCATTGCCGAGCACATGGAGGACGGCCGCCGGCAGATGTTCCTCGACTCCGTCCACCCGGTCCACGACGCCGGGCTCTTCGACCTGGTCGACGTACGGCACGAGCCCACGGACATCGCCCCCGGCCTCCGACTGCTCCCCACCCCCGGGCACACACCGGGCCAGATCGCCGTGGAACTCCACAGCGCGGGACAGGCGGCAGTGATCACCGGCGACTGCGTCCACCACCCCGTGCAGCTCGCACACCCCGACATCACCAGCTGCGTCGACATCGACCCCGCCCAGGCCGTGCGCAGCCGCCGCGACCTCCTCACCGCACTCGCCGGGACGGACGTCCTGCTGCTGGGCAGCCACTTCCCGCCCCCGACCGCAGGATTCGTCGTCGCCGAGGCCAATGGCCACCGCCTCGTCCCCGCACACTGAGCACGAGGAGCCGAAGCGACTCCTCCCCCGCCGGAATCGGCCCAGGGCGTGTCCGATGGGTCAGCCAGAACGCCCGGTCCGGCGTCGGCTTCGCGGAAAGAGCCGTATGACGTCTGCGGTAGAGGTGCCACCATGCGGTGTCATGACAGACGACAGCGGAAGTGCTTTCCAGGCGGGTCAAACGGGTCTCATCGTCCGGATCCCGGAGGCAGAGCCGGCCGTCCGCAAGTGGCGTGAACGGCTCGACCCCTCGGCCCGGGCCGGGTTTCAGCCCATGTCACCGTGCTCTTCCCCTTCCTCGACGAGAGCCGGACAGATGCGTCCGTCTGCTCGGCTCTCGCGGGCGTGCTGGGCAGTCACCCGGCCTTCGACCTGCAGTTCGAGCGATGTGGCCGGCTACCGGAGGTGCTGTACCTCGTTCCGGAACCCGACACCCCATTGCGGAGGCTCACTGAGGCGATCGCTGAGCGTTGGCCCGAGGCCCCGCCCTATGGCGGCCGGTACACCGAAATCGTGCCGCACCTGACCGTTGCCCAAGGCGGGGACGATGCGGCCCTGGAGGAGGTCGAGGCCGGCCTCGCCGGCGGGCTCCCGCTCACGTCCCACGTCACGTCGGTCGAGCTCATGGTGTACGACGGCAAGAAGTGGCAGGAACGGGCGTCGTTCGCACTCGGATGACGTGCCGTCAAAGGTGAGAAATGCGCCGATGGCCAGGGATCCGGATCGTTCCAGCCTGTAGCGGCGCTGCCTGCGCCGCCGCAGTCTCCGTCATGGGCGCGCGCCCTTGAGCGTCGCATCGCGACCTGAAGCGCTGTTGATCCCGTCTTCCCGCATTGAAAGGATCTTCCGGGGGTGTTGGTCGGCAACCTTTCCGGCGAGCCTGACGGTTCCCCGACCCGGGACAGGGATGGAGAAGTCAGTGGAAGGGCCAAGCCATGACTCCGGCAGCCCAACCGCCGAGACTCCGTCCTCCGGATCGGAGAGGGCAGGCGAGGAGCTACGCCGATTACGGCGCGGCCGCGGCATGTCACTGGCCGAACTGTCCCGCTTGGCCTTCTACAGCAAGGGATACCTGAGCAAAGTCGAGAACGGCGAGAAACCGCTGACTCTGGAACTCGCCCGATCCTGCGATCAGGCCCTGGACACCGGCGGTGAACTCGAGCGGCTCGTCTCTGTTCCCCCTGCCGATCGCGACGGACCGCCGTTACGTGACGAAGGGGCATGTCCGTACCGCGGGCTCTCCCCGTTCGAGGCCGAGGACGCCCGTTGGTTCTTCGGTCGCGACAAAGCCACCGCCGGCGTCGTCTCACACCTCACCGAGCGACTCAGGACAGCAGGCCCCTTAATGGTCATGGGCCCCTCGGGAGCGGGGAAATCGTCACTTCTGCGGGCGGGTCTGCTACCGGCGCTGGCCCACGGAGTTCTGCCCGTCACCGGCTCGCACACCTGGCCGGCAGTACTGCTCACCCCAGGTGAACATCCCGTCGGGGAACTCTTGGCACACATCGCGACCGCGACCGGGCACCGGGTCTGCCTTCCCCCCCTGCCCGTAAGGCCGCTGGCGCTGAGCCCTGTGCCTCGGTCACAGGGATGGCGCGAGGTAGCTCCTGCGGTGGAGGTTGATCATCCGTGCGGATGACCTCTCGTCGTCGTGGTCCGGCCACGATGGAGTCATGGTGATCAGGCTCTTTGCGCACGATGCAGCGCGTCCGACCCGGCGCCGCGCACTCCGCCTTCGGCCGGGGGCGTGGCCGGGTCTCGCTGCTGCGGTATGGGGGCTTCTGTTTGCGGTACCCAGTTTCGCCTGGGCGATGGGGGTGACCTTCGGCGCACGGACGACGGTGGCGCCGTCCCTGGTGAAGCTCGCTGACGATCGAGTGGCGTGGTTCGTGGCCGTCTTGTGGGTGACCGGCCTTCTGAAGATCTTCGGGGCACTGATCGGTATCGGCCTGACGCACCGACGCGGCAGACGGATCGGCCGTCTCTTGGTGTTCTGTGGCGGCGGCGCGACGGTGCTGCTTGTCTGGCACGGTTGCCTTTTCGTCGCCCATGGAGCGCTGGTCGAGGTCGGGGCCCGCTCTGTCGCGCCTGACCTGGCCGGGCTGACGCGCTGGTACCTCTGCCTGTGGGGACCGTGGTTCATCGTCGGCGGTCTGGCTTTCGCCGCGGCCACCACGCGGTATGTCCGCCGACTGGACGCCCGGGGCGAGGTGCGGCTCTACGGTGCTGTGGGGGCGCTGGGTGCCTTGCTCCTGTCCTTGGTGTCGATGATCACGGGGATCGGCTGATGACCGTCGCAGTAGCCGCTCCACCAGCGCACCGGGCAATTCGGCGAACGCGTCGGGGGCGCAGCCCCCAGCAGCCCCTAGAGGATCGTCAAGGTTGTCGCCCCTGTCGCGCTGGTGAGACCGCCCCCCAGGCATTGCAGGGCGCTCGGCTGGGGCAAGGGGATGAGCTGGAGCAGGTTCCGGCCCTGGAAGCGACCGTGGGTGACGGTGCCGGTGACCGGGGTGACCACCTGGCCGACCGCGGCCGTGCTGCTGCCGCTGATCTCGGCAGTGCTGGAGTCACCGGTGTTCCAGACGTAGGTCCGGCGGCCCCGGAACCCTTCGAGGACGTTGTTGCAGCCCGTGGTGAGCGTGAACTCCTCGTGGTAGCCACCGCTCTTCACCGCGCCGTCACCGCCGATGCAGGAGGCGAAGCGCCCGTCGACCGTGACGTGGATGCGTCGTGCCTGGAGGGTGACCCCCGGGTGGTAGGTGACGGACTCGGTGCCCTGGCACTGCAACGGCCCGGAGTGCCGGGGGTGGGCGGACGCCGGCACCGGTGCGGCCGCGCCGAACAGCACGGCGGCCGCCAGGGCGACCGCACGCATCCGCTTCCCACCGACCGTCACCGCGGTTCTCTTCACACTGAGCACCATGGAAGAGTCCCTGCCCCGTTCGTACGTCCTGCAGCCGGGCGCACCGGAGCAACCACAGGTTCTCGGTCCGGGTGAACCGCGCGCGGCCTGGCGCGCACGCCTACCCGCGCGGGACGTCCCGCGCGTAGTCTCGTGCCGCCCCCTTCGACCTCCCCCAGGGCCCTGCGCCGGAGCGAGGCTGGAGAGAGATGGAGAGAGATGGACACGCTGGAGAGCGGCACGCTGGCCGTGCCCGGCGCAAGGCTGTACTTCGAAGTACGCGGCGTCGGGCCGCTGTTGCTGCTCATCCCGGGCGGTGCCTCCGACGCGGAGGTCTTCCGGGACCTGGCCGACGAGCTCGCCGCCCGCCACCGTGTCGTCACCTACGACCCACGCGGCATCTCCCGCAGCCTCCTCGACGGACCGCCGCCCCCCTCGTGGCTCGACGCCCAGACCGACGACGCCGCCCGGCTGCTCGACCACCTCGTCCCGGCCGGCGAACCAGTGCGGGTGTTCGGCAGTTGCGCGGGCGCCTTGACCGCCCTGGAGCTCATGCTCCGCGATCCGCAGCGAATCCGGCTGACCGTCGCCCATGAGCCACCCGCCATGGGGCTGCTGCCGGACTCGGCACGACACGTCGCATTCTTCGACGAGGTGCACGCGACGTTCAACCAGGAAGGCGTCCCTGCCGCCCTGGACAAGCTCCGGGCCGTCTTCGGGGGCAGGCCCGCCCCCTCGCTCCCCGAGGCGACCGACAACAGCGAGTTCTTCCTCTCCCACGTGATGCTGCCCTCCACCCGCTGCGTGCCCGACGTCACCGCGCTGGCGGCCGTGGCGGACCGCGTCGTCATGGCCGGCGGCCGGGAGTCACGCACCTACGACGTGCAGCGCCCGGTGGCTGTCCTGGCACAGCAGCTCGACCGGGAACTGGTGGAGTTCCCCGGTGGTCACGCCGGCTACGCCAAGCACCCCGAACCCTTCGCCGCGCAGCTCGCGGGAATCCTGGCCGGCGTACTGCCCTCGCGTGGCTGACGCGCCATGCGCATCCTGATGGGCGCCCAGAACTGCGGCTTCGGCCCGGCCTCCGTCCTCGTCGCCGTCGCCCGGCTGCTCCCCGGGCACGAGCGGGTGTTCGTGGGGGACGGTGTCGCGGCGGACTTCGCCCGCCGCAACTCCACCGCCTTCACCAGCATCCACGAGTTCGACCAGCCACGCGGGATGGGAGAGGTGCTCCCCGACCGATTGCTGGAGGAGAGCGACCAGGTCGTCTCCGTCATGGACGCCGACCTCGTCCTGCGTGCCGTCGTGGCACGCCGTCCGGTGGTCCTGGTGGACTGCCTGTTCGGCTTTTGGCAGCACCGGCACTCCCTGGAGCGGATCCGTGAGCTGTGCGCGGCCGTTCCCCACGCCTCGTTCCAGGCGGCACGCCGCCACCTGGCCTGCCTCTCACCGCACGAACGCGTCCTCGCCGCCCACCTGCTGGCCGACCACAGTGTGGTCCAGAACTTCCCCGGTGTCCCGCGGCGCATGGCCGAGTTCACCGACGCCGACGCACAGTGCGCGCTGCACCTGACCGGTCCGCTCGTCGACCTGGAAGGTCTGCAGCAGGCGCGGGAAGACGGGCCGGCGACCGACGGAGCCCACTACGACCTGCTGATCAACACCGGCGGCTTCAAGAACTTCCTCCTGGACTTCGAGGCCAACAACGACTACCTCCGGCTCATCGACCGCTGGATCCCGGACCTCCTCGCCGACTGGCCCCGGTTCACGCACGTCCTGCTCTGCGGCGGCCCGTACGCCGGAGCCCGCGGCGGCACCCACCGGACATCCGGACGACGGGTCGACCGCTGGTTCCTGCCCCAGCGCGAACTGCTGCGGCAGGTGGCAAGAACACCGCACTCCCTCCTCGCCCCCGGCCTGTCGGCGCTCAACGAGGCCACGCTCCTGGGCCGGCTGCCCTTGGCGCTCCACGAACAGCACTACGCCCACACCTTCACCGTCCGAAATCTGGCAGACACACTCTTCGGACACCTGGCCGGCCGATTCGCGGACGTCCTGCCCGGTCACACGCTGCCCGAAGACGACTACGCCGGCACCGGGGCCCTCATGGCAGTCGCCGGCCGGGTCCGCCGGGACGACGACCTGTACGCGCGATTCCGCAGCACGTTCAACGCACGCATCGAGCAGTACCTCTCCCTCACACCGGCACAACAGCGCGAGGCAGTGGCGGAACTACGCCACTGCCTCGACGGCCCTCCCGCCCCCTCGGTGATCGTCTCGATCCTCACGGCAGCCCGGTGACAGGTCCGGTGACAGAGGGAGGCGGCGCTCAGGGGCGGTTGGTGGTGCGGGGGCGACTGTACTGCTCGTCGCTGACCGGCTCGGCCCAGGTGGTCTCGGGGCTGCCGTCCTCCAGAGCTTCCCACATGGCGAGGTGCTCCATGAAGCGGTCGGGGGCGGCTCCGTGCCAATGCTCCTCGCCGGGCGGGCAGGTGATGGTCTGGCCGGGGCAAGCCTCGAAGACGGTGCCATCGCGGGTGCCGACGAGGGCGATCCCGGAGACGACGTGCAGGGCCTGTCCGAGGGCGTGGGTGTGCCAGTTGGTACGGGCGCCGGGCGCGAAACGGACCATGTTGACGCGCATCCGGGACGGTTCCTGACCGGCGTGGATGACGTCCCACCAGACGTCGCCGGTGAACCAGTCGGCCGGAGCCTTGCTGGTGGACTGCTGTTTGGTGAACTCCATCGTGTTTCTCCAGGGTGTGTCGAGCTGGCGTCCGGCGTCGGATCCCGGTCGGCCCCGGGCCGGCGGCGTCACCAGTCGATGTGTGCGGTGATCCAGCTCTCCAGGCCGTCCTCGTCGTCTGTGGGGGGCAGATCGGGGCCACAGGTGAGGGGGGTGCAGGACAGCTGCAAGTGGGTGAGGTAGCCGTAGGGGCCATTGTCGGCTGCCGGCCCGAGTATCAGAGCGTGCGTGCGGGTCCGCCAGATGCGGTGCGTCAGTGCGGGCCCGGCCGCCACCGTCTCGGAGGACGAAATCGTTCGCTCAGGGGGCGCGCCGAGGTGTTCGCTCACCGCCTGCGCTGCCTGCGCGAGTACGGCTTCACAGTCCTGGGCTGTGGATGGCCTGCGGCCGCTCCAGCCGGGCTGCTCCTGCCAGCGGTCCATGAGGCCGTACAGCCACGATCCGTTGGCCATGCGTTCGTCGTGCGGGTCGACGGGGTACAGCTCTCCGAAGACCAGGAAGGTCCGTGCGTCCGGGTTCCCGAACGGGCTGGCAGAGTCGGAACACAGCACATGCTGGTCCGCGGTGCGGAAGGACTCACAGACCAGGCTTTCCTCCCAGCACCACCCCCGCCGCTGTGCTTCGGCTTCGACCGCGTCGAAGTCGTCGGAGATGGGGGACGCGGCCGGCAGACCCACTAGTTCGGCAACGGACCTGGCTGTCAATGGCCGGTGGGCAAGGGCATGTACAGGAAACTGCATGCGGAACACCCTAAAGGTGATCTTGCCGCTGCCCGACCCCGAGCTCTGCTTCCCGAGGCGCCCAGGCCGGTCGTACGGGTGAACCGGGCGTAACCATCACCGATCGTGTGTGTTGAGTCCGGGGTATTGCCGGTACTGGCCAATACCCCGGACTCAGCACTGGCTCCCTGCGAGCGCCAAGGAGGGCGCATGAGCGCCGATGCGTACAAGCACTGGCGGGAACTCCAGGTGTGTCGGCCCGGCGACGTCCCGCCGGCCACACCGCTGATGTGGCTGGCCGAGAAGCACCAGACGCACACCGACCGGCTGACCAATCGCCTGCTCCCCGCCGAATTCCAGCAAGAGGCCGAACGGGGCACCGCTGACGACGCCCTCGCGGTGCTCGCGCTGCGCGAGGCCGTCCGCCGCGAGATGGAGTACGGCCGTGGCGCCCACATCCGCGACGCCCTGCAGCTCGGCGCCACCTGGAACCAGGCCGCCGCCGCCCTCGACGTCACCCCGGACGAGGGCCGCCAGTTGCTACGGGCCTGGGCTGAAGGCCAGCGTCACCTCTACATCGCATCCGAGGAACGGGGCGAGCAACCGCTCGGTCTCAGCGCCGAGCAGCACGCCACCGTCCTGGCCCTCGCCGAACTCGCCGACGACGAGCCGGCCGCCGGGCAACCGGAAGCGGGCCGGTGACCACCCCCGACCCGATCGCCGGCCTCGCCATGCAACCAGCGCCCACCTGAGCACCCGGCCGCCCCTTGCTACCGCGTGCCGCCCTTTTCGTCTGCCTCCCGCAGCGTCTGTGCGATGGCCAGCTCACGATAGGCGGTGCTGCTCAGCAACAGTTCGTCGTGCGTGCCGGAGGCGATCACGCATCCGGCGTCGAGGACGTAGATGCGGTCGGCGTTCTGCACGGTGGAGAGGCGGTGGGCGATGACCAGCAGCGCGCACTCCCGCGAGATGTCCCGCATCACCTGGCTGAGAGCAGCCTCGTTGATCGCGTCCAGGTGGGAGGTCGGCTCGTCCAGCAGGAGCAGCGACGGCCGGGTGAGCAGGGCGCGGGCCAAGGCCACGCGCTGGCGCTCGCCCCCTGAGAGGGTCGTCCCGCGTTCGCCCAGGACGCACGCCAGGCCGCCGGGGAGGCGCTCGACGACGTCGGTGAGGTTGGCCAGCCGCACCACGCGGTCGACCTGTGCCACGCCGGCGTCCGGCACCGCGTAGGTGATGTTGTCCCAGAGGGTGCCGTGGAGGACGTGGGTGTTCTGGTCCACCAGCGCGATGCGCTCGCGGCACTGCCGGCGGGTCAGCTCCGATGCGGGCCTTCCGTCGAAGAGCACGACGCCGGCCTGGGTGTCGTAGAAGCGGGCGGCGAGGGAGAAGATCGTGGTCTTGCCGGCCCCGGAGCGGCCCACGAGCGCGACCTGGCCGCGGTGCGGTACGCAGAGCGATACCCCGCGCAGCACGGGCCGGCCGGGGCGGTAGCCGAAGTGGACGTCGCGCAGCGTGAGGGCGTCAGGAGGTCCGGTCGTGGCCGGGGCGTTGCGCCGGGCGCCGGCAGTGCCGGCGGTTCCGGTGGCTCCGCCCGTTCCGATAGTTCCGCCCGTGCCAGCGGTTCCGCCCGTTCCGGTGGTCTCTCGGGGCAGGGACAGCGCTTGTTCGACGCGGTGGTAGGCGCCCATGCCCCGCTGGAGGAGGCCGACGGCCCGGAAGACGGACGAGAGGGGGACGACGAGGTAGGAGGCGTAGAGCAGGAACGCCAGCAGTTCGCCGAGCGAGTCGGCGTCGCCCACGCGCATGCCGCCGATGACCAGGACCACGAGGAAGGAGCCCTGGACGGCGAGTTCGACGGCGGAGCTCATGAAGGAGGCCAGCTTGGCCGTGTCCACTCCGGCGTGGTACGCGCTGTCGACGCGGGTGCCGATCCTGGCCGCCTCGCGGTCCTCGGCGCAGGTGACCCGCACCATGGGCAGGGCGCCGAGGGCCCGTTCGAGGTCGGCGGCGATGCCGCCGATGGCCCCCTGGGTGCGTTCGGCGGCGCCGCGGATGCCGGACAGCAGTGAGGTGACGAGGACGGCTGCTGCGGCCACGGTGGCGGCGACCAGCAGGAGCAGGACGGGGTCGAGCCAGGCCATCAGCGCCAGGGCCCCGGCCGAGACGAGCAGCCCGGTCACCAGGTCGACCAGGGCCTGGGCGGTTGCCTCACGGATGACCGTGGTGTCGGCGGTGACGCGGGAGATCAGGTCGCCGCTGCGGTGCCGGCCGTACTCGCGCATGTCGAGGCGGAGCAGGTGGGCGACCAGGCCGTGGCGCAGGGTGCGGATGACGCGTTCGCCCATGCGTTCCAGCAGGAAGCGGCCGACCGCGCCGGTCACGGCTTCGGCCACGAACAGCCCGGCCAGGAGCAGGAGGGGCCAGGCGACGGGGCCGTGGCCCGCGGCGTCGACGACCTGCCGGGCCAGCAGTGGCTGGGCCAGTCCCATGGCCGAGGCGACCAGGCTGAGCGCGCAGGCGACGGCGATGGCGGGCCGGTGCCCGGCGGTCAGGCGCACCATGGTGGCCAGCGCGCGGGGGGTCGCGTGGCGGTCGCCCGCCGCGGGGTCCGGCACGGGGGTGCCCGGTTCGACGGGGCGAGGTCCGGCCTCTGTGGTGAGCTGCTTCGTCACGGCGCGTTCCGCCCGAGGGGCGCCACGGTCAGCAGGCGGCTGAAGTAGTCGTCGGGTACGCCCTCGCCCACCGGCCGTCCTCCGGCCTCGATCCAGGCGTGAGCGGCGAAGGGCGGCACGACCCGGACCCCTGCGCACCAGGTCGGCCACACGCCCCACAGACGGCACACCAGCGCGGCGGCCACCGAGCGCGGCAGACATCCCCGCGGGCCGGCGCAGTACAGGCTGACCGCGCACACCGCGTCCCGGGCGGCCTGCGCCCGGTCGCGGCCGGCCGGTGTGGCGCCCCGGCTCAGGACGGTCAGCAGGGCACGGATGCGGTGGGGGCTCAGCCGGGCCAGCATCAGGGCGGGCAGCAGAACGGCGCGGGCGGCCAGGCGGTGCCCGAGTGGTACGCCGGCCGGGCGGGCCAGGGCGCCGGGTGTGCTCACGAGACCAGCCCGCTGGTGCGCAGTTGCCCGGTCAGCGCGGCGACGTCCCGGGCCGCCTGGTCCTGGTCGATGTCGAACTCCGCGACGAGGGCGCCCACCGCGTCCTCCTCGTCGCCGCCTTCCAGCAGGGTGCGCACGACGAGGGTGCCGGTCGGGTTGAGCTCCCAGTACGCGCCGCTGCGCTGGTCCAGCAGGATGGTGCCGTACTCGGTGGTGGCGGTGCAGACGTCGGCGCCGAGCCGCAGTGCCATGTGCCGTACCCCTTTTCTCGGGCTTCTCTGCCGGTGCTTCGTGCCACGTGCTCTGCAGTTCTTCTAGGCCGGTCGCTGTGGTGCATCGTGGCTGGTGCCGCGGGCCAGGCTCCGCAGCCACACCTCGCAGGCGATGGTGGAGTAGAGGATCGCGTCCTTCAGGCCGGGGGCGTTCGGGCGGTGGGCCAGGGCGCGCAGGAGGGCGGGGTCGACCAGCCCCATCCGGGCCAGGTGGGAGTCCTCCCACAGGGCCATCAGGTCGCCGCGGTGCTCGCGCAGCCCGTCGGCGGCGTCCATCGACGCCTGTGCCTTGCTGGTGCGGCTCAGGCACTCGTCGGGGACGATGCCGCGCATCGCCGCGGTCAGCAGGGGTTTGTACGCCCACGGGGTGACGCGGTCGGCGGGACGGACGGCCAGGGACGCCTCGATGACCCGGTCGTCGAAGAAGGGCGAGGCCATGGGCAGGCCCGCGCGGCAGGTCATGGAGTCCCACTGGCGGACGATGCGCGTGCAGGTGCGGATGGCCTCCAGGTCGGTGTGCAGTCCGCGGTCGGGATGCAACGGCCGGGCGTCGGCCGCCGCGTCGGTCAATGCGTCGTGGACGAGCGCGGCGGCGTCGTCGCTGACCCAGTCGAACAACCGGGGCGGCGCCGACCAGCCCAGCGTCCCGCTGACCGGGCCGGGAAGGGGGTCGCGCAGGCGACCGGCGGCGTGGGCGAGCCAGCGGTCGTACGGCCGGGAGTCGGCCAGGGCGCACGCCATGCCGGACAGCGGCCAGGTGAAGAGGACCTTGAAGCCGCGCAACCGGCCCAGCGCGAACAGCGGCCGGCGGCGCAGCAGCCGGTGGTAGTACGCCTCCGAGCACCAGGCGATGTGGTCGCCGCCGATGCCGGTCAGGTGCAGCCTGCTGCCGCGCTCCCGCAGGCCGGGCAGGTGGTGCAGTACCCGGGCCCGGTCCATCACACCGATGGTCGGCTCGTCCATGGGATCGTCGATGTCCAGAAGGTCGGTGTAGACGAGCGGCGAGGCTTGGGCGTCCCAGACGACGTGGTCGACCTCGGGCAGGTGTCCTGCGGCGCGTTTGGCCCAGTCCAGGTCGTCGTCGGCCGGGTCGCGGCCGGGCCATGTGCTCGCCACCACGCGGGCAGGGGAACGGTCTGCCAGGAAGCAGACGGACGTGGAGTCCAGGCCCCCGGAGAGGTCGCAGCTGACGACACCGCCCTGCCGGGTACGGGCGCCGACCGCGTCCGTGAGCGCCTGGCGGACCAGCGGCGCGCCGTCGGCGAGGGCGCGCACCGGTTCGGGCGGCGTCCACCAGCGGGACGTGCGGGTGGTACGTCCGTCGGCCGACAGGTACAGGGCCTCACCGGGAGGCACGGCGCTGACGCCTTGCCAGACGGACCTCTCGTACAGGGGGTGGGGAACGGGCCACAGCAGGCGGACGGCCACCTCGCGTGGGTCCGGATCGGCACCGGTGGCGCAGGCGAGGATCCGGGCGTCGGTGGCGGCGACCTGCAGGCCCCCGAGCGACGTGTGGAAGACCAGGCGCAGGCCGGAGGCCGTGCCCTGGATCCTGACCCGGCCGTCGAGGGAGGCCACGAGATGGAAGCTGCCGGGCAGGGTACGGGCGAGGCCGTCCAGTTGGGCGAGGTCGGTCAACCGGTCGGCGTGGCGCCGGAGTACCTCGGCGTCGACGGGGCAGCAGCCCAGTACGGCGAGGGCGGTACGCCGGGTGGTGACGGCGATGCACTCGTCATCGGCCCAGTGGCCGGTGATCCAGGGCCTGCGGGAGGGGTGGTCGAGGGTGCGCGTTCCGGGGCGGCGGGGCAGAGAACGGGCCGCGGCCCGCGCGCCCTCACAGTCCGGCAGGACCGTGAAGTACGCGCCACCGCAGCCCGCCCTCGCCTGATCAGGCGATGACGCCATGGCGTGCGATCAGCTGCCCTGCCTCAGTTCTTGCTGAGGACGAGACGGTCGTTGCCGCGGAACTGCAGCAGACCGGTCTCGGTCCGGAAGTCGCCGCGCCGGACCAGGGTCGGAGCCTCGTACGCCTTCTTCATGAGCTTCTCCTCATTACTGGGAGGGAGAACCAGCCCTGCATCAGACGTAACTCCCGCCTGGTGCAGGGAGGTTCGCTGCTACGAAGAATGTAGCGGCGGAACCCATGGGGCCGACAATACGTTCATATGCGTATTCATAGCGAAATTCGCATACATATCCGCAGGAATGATTTTCGAACCCTGCCCTCCGCTACTCCCCCGGAGGACGGGTTTTCAGCCCCGGTAGGCGTGGGCGAGCGCGAGGGAGTCTTCGTAGATGCGGTATGCGGTGATGCGCCCGTCGCGGACGGTGAAGCGCATGACGAACTCGTCGTCGTAGACCGCCCCGGTGGCGTGCATACGGAAGACGAACCGGCCGTTCACCAGGACGTGGTCCGAACCGAGCACCGCCATCCCGTACAGCTCGAAGTCCTTCCGCTCCCCCGCACCGGCGAGCAGAGGGAACCACGCGCGCATCGCTGCGTGCCCGGTGCGCCGCCCCGCCCAGGGAACCAGCGCGGCGTCACCGGGAACGAACCATTCCACCTCCGGGTCGAGCAGAGCGAACACCGCCTCCATGTCGCCGCGGCCGAGTGCCGCGACGTACGCCTCGACGGTGTCGAGTGCGGTGGGCCGGATGGAGGTGGTCATGGGGTCCTCGTTTCTCTGATGCCGACTGCTTGACGTGATCCACCCTGGCCGCGCACTGTTTTGCCTGCAAGGCAGTCTTAAGCAGGAAATCCCTGCCCAGGAGGCATACATGGAGCTCAGGGTCCTCGGCTACGTCGTAGCCGTCGCCGAGACCGGCACCCTCGTCGCCGCCGCCGAGCGCCTGCACCT
Source organism: Streptomyces cinnamoneus (assembly GCF_014650495.1). Classification (GTDB taxonomy): domain Bacteria; phylum Actinomycetota; class Actinomycetes; order Streptomycetales; family Streptomycetaceae; genus Streptomyces; species Streptomyces cinnamoneus. The sequence continues at coordinate 185,064 of NZ_BMVB01000003.1, forward strand.
CACCCAGCCGACACTCAGCCGCCAGCTGCGCGACCTCGAACGCCACCTGGGCACCCCGCTCTTCCACCGCGAGAACCGTCGCATGACCCCCACGGCGGCGGGCGAGGCGCTGCTCGCCCGCGCCCGGGTGATGCTCGCCGAAGCCCGGGCCGCACGGGAGGACGTACGACTGGCCGCACAGGGGCTGCGCGGACGGCTGACCATCACCTTCGCCGGCTCCGGGATCAACGGCCCGCTCGGCGCCACCCTGCGCACCGTCCGCGAGACGCTCCCCGACGTCGAGCTGTGCCTGGTGGAGAGCTTCGACGACGCCCAGATGTCGGCCGAAGTGCTGGAAGGCCGCTGCGACCTCGCCGTGCAGCGGCTGCCCGCGCAGGACGAAAGACTCGCCGTACGCGAGTGGTGGCGCGAGCCCCTCACCCTCTTTCTTCCCGCCGCACACCCGTTGGGCGCGGGCGACGGCGAACTGCCGCTCACCGCACTCGGCGACGTCCCCCTGGTCCTGTGGCCGCGGAAAGCCTCACCGCTGTCGTACGACGAGATCGCCGCCCTGTGCCGACAGGCCGGGGTCATCCCGCGAGTCGCCGCCGAGGCCCGCACGGTGCAGACGCTCCTGGCGCTGGCAGCCGCCGGCTTCGGCGCCGCCGTGCTCGCCGACTCCTACCGGGTGCTGCACCGCACCGGCGTCACCCCGCGGCCGCTCGCCGGCGCCACCACCTCCAACTTCCTGGTCTGGCGCCGCAACACGACCAACCCACTGGTGACCCGCTTCCACGAACTGATCCGCCAGTAAGCCGTTAAAGCCGCGTGTCAGGAGGCGTGGCCGGGCCAGGGGACGTCGGTGGCGACCGGCGCCGTGTAGTCGATGCCGGGCACGGAGAATCCGTAGAGGCGTCGGACCTCGGCGCGGAACCAGTCGAGGTCGGCCAGGTCGGCGATGGTCGCCGTGGTGACGGTCTCCCAGCGCTCGGCGACGGCCGCCTGGACGTCGTCGGTCATTTCGAAGGTGTCCAGACGGATACGACCCTCGTCGTCCAGGGCGAGCGGGGCGGCGCCGGTGAGCTGGTCCCACAGGGCGGCGAGCTGGTGGATCGGCTGGACGAGGCCGTCTCCGAGGACGCCGCGCAGCAGGCCGGTGTACAGGGCGATGCCGGGGATCGCGGTGGAGGACTGAGTGACGGCGGCACCGTTGACGGAGGTCACGGCCCGCCCGCCCACCATCTTGTCGAGCCGCTCGTTCAGGGTGCGGGCGGTGGCCTCCAGGTGGGCCTTGGCCGCGCCGATGGTGCCCTGCCGGTAGATCGCCGCCGTCAGCGACGAGCCGATGTAGGACAGCGCGGCGGTGGCGAACTTGTCGGCGAGCAGTCCCCGCCCGGCGAGGTGGTCGATCCAGCGTTCCCAGTCCGCGCCGCCCATCACGGCCACGGTCTGCTCCACGTCGTCGCCCTCGGCCGGCTCAGTCTCCACCTCGCGGACCTCGGGAACACCCTCGTCGTCGAAGACAAGGGTCTTGGTGCGGTTGGCCCGGCCGATCGGCTTGAGGACCGAGGCGTACGTGGTGCCGGTGGCGGGATCGGTACGCCGGGGCGCGGCCACCGAGTAGATCAGGTAGTCCAGCCGGCCGCCGAAACGCTGCTCGATGAGGTCGGCGACCTGGTCCTTCATCGAGTCGGAGAACGCGTCGCCGTTGAGGAAGACCATGTCCCGCCCGACAGTGCGGGCGATGTCGGCGGTGGCGGCGGTGCGGTACCAGCCGGCCGTCGCGGTACGCCGCGCGGTGGGGGCCTTCTCGAAGCACACGCCGATACCGCGGATACCGGCGCGCTTGAGTCCGGCGAGCGTGGCCGCGAGACCGTATCCGGCAGAGGAACCGACGACCAGCGCCACCGGCCCGTCGCCCTCCGGCACACCGACAGGGTCGGGGCATGCCTGCCACATGTCGGCCACCAGCTGTCCGCACCCGGCCGGGTGGGAGTCGAGGAAGAGGAAGCCCCGATTGCGGGGAGTGAGAACGCGCTCGTTCACGATGGCAGTCCTTGGGTCGGCCGGGACGGGAAGGCGGCGGCCAGCCGGGCCACCGCGCCCTGCAAGTCTGCGCCTGCACGCACTCAGGCAGAGGCCCTGCCAGGAACAATGATCACGAGCCGGTCTTGGAGTGTTCCCACCACTCCCGGCCGCGCAAGAAGCGGCCGTGACCTGCTCGGTGTTGCCGTGCAGCGCTTCACCCGGACTCTGCCCTGATCCGCATCCGGCCGGACGATCCGCCCTGCCCGGCCTCAGCGCAGCCTGTCGCCCGGGGCGAGCAGGCTGGTGAGTTCGGCGATCGCGAGGCGTACTGGCCTCCCCTATGGCGCGGTGGAGGCACTTGCGGTTGCGCTCGGTTCGGCCGTCGGCGCAGCCTGCGCCTGCTTCTTCTTGGGGCACTCCATCCACCGGGTCTGGTAATCCATGCGCGGCTTTTTGTTCGCTCTCAGGACCGGGGTGTGGGTCGTCAGGTCGATTTTCTTCACGGTCCTGCTGCGGCCGCCGGACGCGCCGTGCCAGTAGCTCATCTCCAGGTAGCCGGAGCTCCTCTGGAGCCACGGGGCGGACTGGAGATAGACCCTCTTCCCCTCGGGGATGCTGACGATGTTCTTCTTCTCGTCGGTCCTGGTGTCGGTCCACTCCGTGGTCTCACCGCGCCGCTGTGCGTGTTCTTCGCCTTCCAGACGGGCTACGGTGACGTCGTCGCCCAGGAGGCTGATGTCCAGCACGTCCGCGATGGCCGCCGAGATCAAGCCCGAGACGTTCCTTTCGATCGACCGCTCCCGCTTCCTGACCCTCTCCCTCTCCCGCGACATCGCCTTCGACCTGGCGACGGACTCGTTGACCAGCAGTTCGACACTCCATGCGGGGCCGGTACAGGCGCCGTAGGTGTCCGACACCGCTTTTTGGCCGAGGTCCACGTACCGGGACCTGTGCGTGATGACGAAACGGCATGTCGCATACCTGGCGTACCCCAGGTGGCGGTTCTCGGACCGCGCCCATTCCCTGTTGTTCTGCAGGAGCCCGTGGTCGTAGCCGTCCTCCTTTCCCAGGCATTCGGAGATCGCACGGCGGTCGTGGGACGCAGGGGCGGCCGGAGTAGTGAGCAGGCCCACGAGGCCGATTGTGGCGACACCGGCAACCACGGCATTCCACCGGTTCCGAGGACACATACACCACACGGTGAACCCCATTCGTTGAGAGGAATACGGAGAAAATCCTGGCCAATCTGGAAAACGATCGGTTGCGTCCCTGGCCACGGCGGCTCACTCTCCCAGCCGGTGCACGACGGGGCCGAAGGCGGTATCCGGGCGAGGACAACGCAGGCGGCTTCACCTTCGTCCCCGCCGGGACATCAGCCAAATCTGGGCACATGTTTGTCCGGCATGGGGGTACTCAGCAGGCCCCGTCGTGTCCTCGGCGGGTCGGCGGAAGAACCGTACGAACGGGAGGTGGGCGAAATGGCCCGGGACAAGCGCAAGAAGGCCAGTTCCGATCCCTACGAACGAGCGCGGAGCGACGAGGAACCCGGGGCGCACTCGGGCCAGGAGAGCCGCCCGCGTGAGCGCTCCGTTCCAGGAACGGCCAGCGCCCGAGAGGGCTACCAGAACGAAGGAGGCACCGCACGCGGCGATGCCCTCGGAGGCGTACAGGGACGAGGCCAGGACGCCGGGGGCAAGCGATCCGGCAAGGGCAGGACCGGCAAGGACCGGCCGTCATGACCCACCGGCACCGGGGCAGCATCCCCCGCGACATGCAGGACCAGCAGGCGAGTGGCGACCGTAAAGGCGCGCCCCCGAAGACCGGCAAGAAGGCCGGTGACCGGCGCGGGGCCGGAGCCGCCCCCACCAAAGACGTCGACACGGAGAAATCCCGGCGCCCCGACGACGCGACCGACAAAGCGACCCCGCCCACGAGCGAGCCGCCCGACTGACGCTTCACTGGCCACGGCTAGAGCCGTGGCAGCCGGTCCGTCGGCGTCGGAGGATGCCGCTCGTCGAGCCAGAAGAGATAAGCGCGGAGGTGCGCGGCCAGCTCACCGTCGAGGTACGTGGCGTAGTCGCGGGCGGCGGCGGCAGTGCCCTGCCCGACTTCTCGTCGTCGGCCTCCCATGCACCGCGCCGGTCCGCCAGATACTCCCGGATCCGGCCTCGGTCGCGCCACCATTCCCGGACCGCTGCCGGCGTCCAATGCTCGTCGCCGTCACACCCGTAGCCGGAGAGGCACTCCGCCTCGGCGGCGTCGGTCAACTGCCGGAGCTCCTCCACACTACGGGGCTGGCGGTAGACAGGTAGCCAGGACCCGGAAGGAAACGGACATGGGCGGCAGCGATGCGATCCGGGTTCCGGTTACGGGCAGGCGCCGCCGCAGCCCGTGGTGAACGCCTTCCGGGTACCCGGGCCGGGCGCGCCAAGGCGTCCGGTCGGTGCCGCTCACCGGAATGTCTGGTTCAGGCCCCTATGTTGGGTCGGGTGACCAGTTCTCCGGCTCCGACGGGGCACCGCGTGCACAAGGAGCGGCTCGACCCCGGCCGGACGGACTACGCGGGTGCGGTCTACGGCTCCCTGCTCGCGGCCTCCGTCGTGGCCACCGCCGGTACCGCCGGCGACTTCCCGCGGCTCCAGTTGCTCGCACTGCTGCTGGTCACGGGCGTGGTCTTCTGGGTGGCGCACGTGTACGCGCAGATCGCCGGCGAACGGGTCGTCGGCCGGCCGATCGACCGCCGGGAGTTGCGGCGGGTGGCCCGGCACGAGTGGTCCATCGCGGAGGCCGCGGTGCTGCCTGCGGTGGCGGTGGCGCTCAGCCCGGTACTCGGCCTCGATCCGTCCGGCACGGCCTGGCTGGCGCTGGCCGTCGCGGTGGCCCAGCAGGTTGCCTGGGCGACCCTCGGTGCGATCCGGGCGGGCGCGTCCCACCGGATGGCGGTGGGCGAGGGCGTCGTCAATCTGCTGCTCGGCCTGGTCATCGTGGCCGCCAAAGCCGCGCTGGGGCACTGACCCTCCCGGCGCAGGGAAGGAGACGGGGTGCCCGTGTGGGCCGTACCCGGCCTGTTGCGCCACAGCGAGAATGCCGAGGGGGGCAGCGGACCCAGATCTACCAGGGCACGACCTTCCCCTCGTAATCAAGGAAGTGGAGGCCAGGCTCCCCCTGGTGGCGCTCGATCGTCTCCGCCACACCGGGAACGCTCTCCTCCACACTGAGGTCGGCGTCGGGTCCGCCGAGTTCGGTGCGGACCCAACCCGGGTCCATGAGCAGCAGCGTCCGCGTGTCCTCGGCGTGGCGGGCGGCGTAGCTGCGCATCAACTGGTTCAGCGCGGACTTGCTGGCTCGGTACAGGTCCTGCCCGCCTTCGGTGTTCAGAGCGATGCTTCCCTGGTCGGAGGACATGACGCCGATGGTCCCGGTCGGCGCGACCAGCGGGCCGAGGGACTCCACGACGCGCATCGGGCTGAGTGCGTTGGTGATCATGACTTCGGTGAACATGTCCGTCGGGACTTCACCGATCGGGACATCGCCGCGCGCGATGGCAGCGTTGACGAAGAGCAGGTCGAGAGTGCGCCGTGCCAGTCGGTCGCCCAGTGCCGAGATCTGCACCGGCTCGGTCATCTCCAGCGACTCGACGGTCAGCCGCCCTCCGGATGCGTCGGCCAGGTCGTGGAGACCGGTGCGCCGACTCCTGCGGACCGTGCCGATGACGTCCCAGCCGCGGCGGAGGAACTCGGCGGCGAGCCCGAGACCCAAGGCCCGTGAGGCCCCGATGATGACGGCGGTCTTGCGGGTGTCGTTCATGTGATCCCTCTCATGGAAAAAACGTCAGGACTGTCGCGAAGCGTCGTTCACGGCCGTCGTCGCAGGAAGGCTCGATGGAGTCGCGCACGATGACCTTGATGTCTGCATCGCAGGACGGGGCGCTTTCCAGCCGGAGAGCACGGGAATTGCGGGAATTGACCGGCGATGTCGACCGTCGGAGTGATGGTGGCGATCACGCTGCAAGTCTCCGAGTGGTTCGGTCAGGGGTCCAATACCCTTCGGACCGCATTGATACCGTTACGGCATGGATCTGGACCTGCGAAAGCTCCGCTATTTCGTCGCGGTGGCCGAGCATCGGCACTTCGGCCGGGCGGCACAGGCGCTGTTCATCGCGCAACCGGTCCTCAGCCGCCAGATCCGCGCGTTCGAGCAGGAGCTCGGATGCCAGCTGTTCACGCGGTCCACGCGCAGCGTCGAGCTGACCCCCGCCGGAAAGCAGCTGTATGACGAGGCGTCAAGAATCACCACGGTGGTGGACGTGGCGCTGCGGCGCGTGCACGAGGCACAGCGAGGCGAACAACGGCTCGTCGTCGCCTTCTCGCCCGGCCTGCACGTGTCGCACGCGATCCGGGCGTTCACGGTGAGCCATCCGAAGGTCGAGATCGATGTGGTTCCGCTGCGCTGGTGGGAACGGGACGCGCCGCTGCGCGATGGCCGCGCGCACGTGGGATACCTCCGACGCCCCTTCGACGACTCGGGGCTGCACACCGTCCCCATCGGTCACGAGACCAAGGTCGCGTGCCTGCCGGTGACGCATCCGCTGGCCGGCTGCCACGCCCTCACGTCGGCCGATCTCGACGGTGAGCCGATCCTCGACCGAGGGGCGCGGCGGACGTCCTCGTTGGAGGAGAAGTTCGAGCTCATCGCCTCCGGGCAGGGCATCGCGCTCGTCCCGGTCAGCATCGCGGGCTCGTACTCCCGCCCCGATCTCGTCTACCGGACGGTCACCGACGCCCCGCCCATCGAAACCTGCCTGGCGGTGCCGGAGAGCAGCTGCGCGGGTCCCGTAGCGGACTTCCTGGACATCGCCACCGCAACGCTGCGCCGGCACTCCGGCGATTCGGAGAGGGCGGAGAAGCTCGGAGCCGCGAGCCTGGCGCCCGCGCCGTCCTCGGACTGACGGGGAGTCGTACTCCGCGAACGCCTCGGCCCTGGTGATGGGCGAGGAGCCCGCGCATGCAGCTCACCAGAGGAAGGAGGTGACCGACCGGCTACTGCACGGCAGCCACCGTGATCACCATTAAGATCTTTCACTTGTCCACCAGGGGGAGAAACATGCGCAAGATCATCATGGGTGCGGCTCTGGCCCTGACCGCGACTCTGCTGACGGGATGCGGCAGCGACGACAGCTCGGCGACCGCCGATAAGCCCGCTACGTCCGCGCAACCGAAGGCGAAGCCAGAAGGCGGGAGCGGCGAGGTCAAGCACGAGGTCACCCTGGAAGTCCTCGGCACCGGCACGTCGTCGGTTTACTACAACCTGGAAACCAACAAGATGGAGCAGGTGCAGTTGCCCTGGAAGAAGACCTCGACCATCACCTTGACAACGGACGCCGAGAAGAAGGCCGGCCACGTGGTGTCCGTCGTTCCCGGCTCGGTACCCGGCCCCGACGGCATGCTGCACGCAGCGCCCTGCGTCATCACCGTCGACGGGAAGAAGGTGGCGGACAATCAGGGCGGCAAGTCCGACAAGATGTGCGAGTACACGCTGAAGTGAGGGTTCCGGGGAACCGATTCTCCGGACGCGCGCCCCTGGCCGGAGCTGGTTTGCAATCCGGCCGCGTCGAGTCGGCGAGGCAGTTGACTGCCGCGAAGCCGGACGGGACAGAGTCCCCTCGGACCCGCCCTAGGGACGTCGCCGGGTGACCAACGCGATGACCGTGCCGATCCCCATGAACAACAGCCCGATCCCACCGAAGATCAGCGGCGCCAGCCACAGCGAGATGAACCCCTTGATCCGCGCGTCCTCCGGGGAATCCGGGCGGTAGAGCACCTCGACATGCTCACCCACCTCGTACGACGGTGGATTGGAACCCGCAGAGTCCCGGAACTTCCTCGGCGTGCCATCCGCCGACGTGAACTCGACCACCGGGTACGCCACAGACTGGTCGTCGACCCGTACCTTGCGGGATCCGCCGCCGTGATCTTCTCGCCAGTCCAGGGCCACCACTGTGCCCTGGGCCCTTTCCGCATCCGTCAGGAAGGAAACCGACACCCCGGCAAGGACCAGCCCGACGACCAAGGACAACGCCCCCATTGCGGTCATCCCGAACGTGAGCCACCGGCGGGCACCCCGCCCACGCGCCTGAAACTGGATCTGCACGACGTCCCTTTCACTACGGACAAGCGAGGGGGACGCTATCCCAGGCTCTCGGTCGCCATGCTCCCGCCCCGGACGGTCCGGCACCGGGCCGCCGGGGACCGGCCGACACATCAGGGTTCCGGTCGCCGAGACCGCCGCCCAGGGGTGCCATCAGCGCGGCAGCGTGACGAGCCCCATCTCATAGGCGGTGATCACGAGCTGGACCCGGTCCCGGGCGCCCAGTTTGGTGAGCAGCCGTGACACGTGCGATTTGGCGGTGGCCACGGTGATGAAGAGGTCCTCTGCGATCTCGGTGTTTGACCTGCCGCGTCCGACCAAGGTCAGCACTTCCCGTTCCCGCTCGGTAATGCCCTCGACTGGCCGTGGAGAGCGCTCCGGGGCCACTTCGGGGCGCCCGACGAAGTCCGCGATCAGACGGCGGGTCACGCCCGGCGCGATCAGGGCGTCGCCGGCGGCGACCACGCGGACCGCCGCGAGGATGTCGTCCAGCGCCATGTCCTTGACCACGAAGCCGCTCGCGCCCGCCCGGAGCGCGCCGTACACGTGCTCGTCCTCGTCGAAGGTGGTCAGGACGAGGACGCGGGTCGTCACCGGAGACGGCGTCGTCGGAAACGTTGTCGCCCGACCAGCTGTGATCAGGCGGGTGGCCTCGATCCCGTCCATGCCGGGCATCCGGATGTCCATCACCACGACGTCGGGGCGGAGCTCGCCGACGAGCCGGACCGCTTCGGTGCCGGTGGCGGCCTCACCGACGACGTCCAGATCGGGGTGGTCGGCCATGATCACGCGCAGGCCGGACCGTACCAGCGGCTGGTCGTCGGCGAGCAGGATGCGGATGGTCATCGGGCCTCCACCGGAACCCCCAGGGGTGCGGGCAGCGGCAGCCGGGCCGCCACCCGGAAGCCGCCCTCGGGACGCGGGCCGACGCTGAGGCGGCCGCCCAGCAGGCTGACCCGCTCGCGCATGCCGATGATGCCGAATCCGTTGGCCGAGCCGTGCCCGGTGGTACCACGCCCGTCGTCGACGACCGTGGTACCACGTCCGTCGTCGACGACCTCCACGGACAGCTCCTCGTCCCCGTAGTCGATGGCCACCCGGCACCGCCCGGTGCCGGCATGGCGGACCACGTTGGTCAGCGCCTCCTGCACGATGCGGTAGGCGGACAGATCGATGTCGGCGGGCAGCGGGCGCTGGTTCCCGCTGCGGCGCACGTCGACGCGTACCCCCGCGTCCGCGGTCGCCGCCGCCAGCCGTTCGATGTCCGCCAGCCCCGGCGCGGGAGCGAGCGATGACTGCTCCGAGGCCGTCACGCCTCGTTCGGTCCGGCGGAGCGAGACCAGCGTGCGCCGAAGGCCCGACAGGGTCTCCCGGCTGGTGGCCTCGATGGCGCGCAGGGCCTCGCGGGCCTCTGCCGGCTGGGTCTGGATGACCCGGCTGCCCACACCGGCCTGGATGGCGATGATGCCGATGCTGTGCGCGACCATGTCGTGCAGCTCCCGTGCGATCCGCAGCCGTTCGGCGGTCACGGCCTCGGCCACCTCCTGCGAACGCAGCGCCACCGCGTGCTCGCGACGCTCGCGACGGAGCAGACCGGCTATGCAGGATGCGGCCATCGCCAGGAGAGCGATCAACCCGTTGACGGTCAGGTTGTCCCCGTGCGCGAAGACGCCGATCACCAGGAGCTGCACGGCGAAGGAAACGGCCACGGCGACGATCGAAGCCCGTCGTGCGCGGGTGGCGACGATGAAGCCCAGGAGGAGGTCCACCGCCAGGTACGACAGGAACTGGCCCTGGTACGACGCCGCCAGGCTCTCGTGGACGGAGCCCGGAGTGCCCGCCACCACAGCGGTGGATCCGAAGAGTGCCATGGCCCAGGCCAGCAGCGGCATCCGTGGCACCACGCCGGCGAGCAGGCTCACGGCCAGCAGTGCCCCGACACCGTGAACCGTGCCCGACGCCTGCGACGCGCCCCCTACCAGCAGGCCCACCACGAGGAGGTAGGAGGCGCCCCCCGCCCACGCCACGGCCTTCGTCGTCGTCATCGGCGGCGTGCCGTCGTGGGAAGCAGGTCGCGGTGCGCAACGCGCACCGGCAACGGAATGATCGTTATCGGTTTCACGCCGCGAGACTAACCGGCCACCACCCGCGCGGCATCAGCCCGGGGACGTACGCCCACGGGCGAAGGCCGGCCACACGATTGCCGCCCACGGCCCCATGTCCGGGCAGGGGTGCCCCCGGCAGTGTGGGTGCCGTGATCGAAGTCAACGAACTCACCAAGCACTACGGCAGCAAGACAGCCGTCGACCATCTGTCCTTCACCGTCCGGCCGGGCCAGGTCACCGGGTTCCTCGGCCCCAACGGAGCCGGCAAGTCCACCACGCTGCGAATGATCCTCGGCCTGGACGCTCCCACCACCGGTACCGCCACCGTCAGCGGCGTCCCCTTCCGCCACCACCCGCGCGGACTGCGGCACGTCGGCGCCCTCCTCGACGCCGGCCAGGTCCACGGCGGACGCAGCGCAGCGGCCCACCTGTCCGCCCTGGCCCGCAGCAACGGCATCCCGCGGCGCCGCGTGGGCGAGGTTCTTCAGGAGGTGGGGCTGGCCGAGGTGGCGAAGCGCCGCATCGGCGGATTCTCCCTCGGCATGAAGCAGCGGCTGGGCATCGCCACGGCCCTCCTCGGCGACCCGCCCGTGCTCATGTTCGACGAGCCGATCAACGGCATGGACCCGGAAGGCGTGCTCTGGGTACGCCAGCTCTTCCGGCGCCTGGCCGCCGAGGGACGCACGGTCTTCCTGTCCAGTCACCTGATGTCGGAGATGGAGAACACCGCCGACCAGCTGGTCGTCATCGGCCGAGGCCGCCTCATCGCCGCCGAGTCGGTAGGTGACTTCGCAGCCCGCGGCACCCGTCGCAGCGTCCTGGTGGGGACACCGCAGGCCGCCGAGCTGGCAGCCGTGCTGACCGCGGCGGGCGCCTCGGTCGAGCCGGAGGGCTCGGCGGGCGCCGAGAAGCTTGCCGTGACCGGGCTCCCGGCGGACCGCATCGGAGCGCTCGCCTTCGAGAACCGTATCCGAGTGGACGAACTGACCACCCGCACCGCCTCACTGGAGACGGCCTTCATGGAACTCACCGCCGACAGCGTCGAATACCAGGCAGGACAGTCCCGATGACCACACTCGCCTCCGTCCCCCTGACCACCCCCGTCGCCGGCCCGCCCGTCCGCTTCCGGGACCTGCTCGCCTCCGAGTGGATCAAGCTGCGGTCCCTGCGCTCCACCCCGTGGACGATCGCCCTCACCGTCCTGTTCGTCATCGGGTCCGCCGCCGTGGCCTCGCTCGCGGACAAGGCCGCCCGCTCCGGATCTGCTGATTTCCTGCCCTACGACGCCTACCCGGCGGCCGGCTACTGGACGCTGATACTCGTCGCCAGCAGCATGGGCGCCCTCACCGTCGTAAGCGAGTACAGCAGCGGGCTGATCCGCACCACCACCGTGGCCGTCCCGGCCCGCGGCTCGGTGGTGCTGGCCAAGGCGGCCGTCACCGCCGCGCTGTGGACCGCGGTCGGCACGGCCGCCTCCACAGGTTCCTTCCTGGTCTCCCAGGCCATCCTGGACGGGCACCATGCCGGCGTTCCGATCACCCACCCCGGAGTGTTCCGGGCGCTGGTGGCATCCGCGTTGCTGGCTCCGGTCTGTGCCCTGGTCGGTCTGGGCCTCGGCGTTCTGCTCCGGCATGCCGCCGGGACCATGGTCACCAGCGTTTTCACCCTGCTGATGCTGCCCACCATGTTCTCGGAGAGCAACCGCTGGTCGGCGGACATCAAACACGCGCTGGTGTCGGCCGCATGGAATCGCCTGGTCCAAACCTGGGAGCCGGATCCCGGATCCCTGGGCTACACCGCCACGGTCACCGGCTCCTGGATCGTGTACGCACTCTGGCCGCTGATCACGGTCGCGCTTGCCGTGCTCGTCGTGAGGCGCCGCGACGTGTGAACGGGCCGAGTGTTCGCCATGACGCGGTCGTGGGACGGGATACGCGACGCACACCGCCGGGGCCGCCTCGCCCTGCACCGCGCTGCCGGCAGCCGCGGAGGTTCATGTGGAGCGGCCGGTAGGCTCGCGCGCTATGGATCAGCAGCACATGTACCAGGCACCACCAGCCACCACACCGCCCACGGGCATCCCCTCAGCCACTGACGGAAGGGCTGGTCTGCGCCGGCCTCGGCGTCGCATACCCAAGCCGCGGCTCGACAGGGTCCTCGACGACAAGGGCCTGCTGGTCGGCATCCTGCTGCTTCCTTTCCTGGCCGCCGTGGCGTTCGTCGCCCAGTTCCTGGAGCTGCTCTACTACCTCTGCCTGCTGGTCTACGGAATCGTCATGAGCCCCTACTGGTGCGTCCGCGCGCTGTGGCGGGCCTTCGGGCCGGCCGCGACACCGGAGGAACTGGGCCGCCGGGCAGAAGCACGGAAGACGGTGAAGACGACCGCCGGCTGCCTGGCCTGGATCGTGGGCCTCGTCATCGTCGTACTCGGCGCGATGGTGGCGATCGGGCTGAACATGGACAAGTAGGGCCCCGCAAGCGGGATCTGCCCCATCGTCTTCGCCGGCCCCGGCGTCAGGGACGGGGAGCACGTGGTGCCCGGTCGGCACCCGCTTCCACGGACAGCGGCGCCATGGAAGCGCGCCATGTGCTCCGCCGGGCTCAGGGGACGTCAGCCACCACGGCCGACGCCCGGCGATGGCCAGGGCGTGATCGAGGTTTGGGGCGAGGGGCAACCGGCAAGTCTCCGCCCGCACCGATGCACCACCGGATGCGCCACAGCAACGGAGGACCTCATGCGCAGCAGTGTCAGTGTCCGTGTCAAGACCAGACCTCGCGGCCTACGCGACAGACGGCCGCACGGCCCGGCGCACGAACCTGCGGCGCGGTTCACGGGCATCGGGCCCACTGTCATACCGGGCGCTGCAGCATGACCCGACCAGAACCGCACACCACGGACGAACAACTCCTACGAGCCCAGGCTTACGTGGCCACCGAGATCGGCCGAGCCGACAACAAGGCCACGGCGCTCGTCACCGCGCTGGGCATCCTCTTGTCCGTCATCGTCGCCGTCGCCCCGGGCCGCAGCCTGCCGGTGCTCCCCGCCGTCCTCGTCGCGCTCGCGGCAATGGGCTTCGTCATCGCCATGGTGGCTTCGCTCCTGGCAATCCGGCCCACGTTCGGCGGCTCCCTCCCTCCTGCCGGCACCTATCTGCACTGGGCAGCCTGTACCAGCCCGGAGGAAGTACTCGAAGACCTCGCAACAGACCGCCGTGCGGAACGCCTCCTGCGGCGCTCACAGATCGCCCGCCACAAGTTCCGCCTGCTGCGGCTGGCCGTCGACCTCACTGCCATCGCCGTATTCATCCTCGCGACGGGCCTCCTCGCCGCCCTCGTCGAGTAGACGAGAAGACCGCCCGGCCGGAACTCAGACGGAACGGCCCCCGGGCAGGCGGAAGGGGCCCAGTGCCTTCGCCGGCCGGCCGCCGACCGGCAGGCCCTGCCCGGTGGCCGCCTTTGCCGTCTCGCCCACGAGCTCGCCGGCCGACCCTGCCGTGGTGCCCGTGCCCCGTTGGACGGCGGAGACCGACTCCTTCACCGCGGTGCCGCCTGTCCGGCCGGCCGTGGGCACCGATTTCTTGACCGCCTTGCTCCCGGCGTCGCCGGCCAGTCCCGTCGTCTTCCTGGCGGTCCCGTCCACCATCGTGCTCAGGCTGGCGGGGTCGCCGGCGCTCACGTCACTCAGGTCGGGAGCCTGCGGCCGGTCGGCCGCATGAGCGGTGGAGCTCATTCCCAGGGTGCTCACACTCAGGGCGGCCGCGGCGATGGCTGCCGTCGCGAGGGCTCGTCGCATCGGGACTCCTTCAGACGTCAGGAAGATGGACCGTCACGACGAGAACGAGCCGGGCGCGCCTCTGGACACGGAGGCATCACCGGCGTAGCCGGACCGCGGGAAGCAGACTCAGCTGACCCGGCAAGCCCACCCCGCGATGGGAGAAGATGCAGGCCAGGCCCCAAGAGAGCAAGTCCGGCCGGCCTCGGGGCACCCGTACGATGTTGATCATGCCTACGACAAACCGACGCCGGGCCGCCCTGCCCGTGGCGGCTCTGATGACGTTGTTCGCTGCCGGCGCTACAGGGTGCGCGTCCGGTGGAGGGGCGGAGGAGAAGGCGCCGAAGGCGCAATCCTCCCCGCCGCACAAGGCGAAGGAGGGCCTGGCCGACATCCTGGTGGCGGGGCGGCCGGTCACGGGCACGAAACCGTCGGGGAACACCAAAATCCCCTACCAGCGCACCTACTCGGACGGAGAGCTGTACTCGGCGGTGACGGGGTACCGGTCGCTGGCGTACGGGGCGGCGGGTCTGGAAGGCATCTACAAGGACGTCCGAGGCACCGTGGAGACCACCGTCGACCCGGCGCTGCAGCGGGCGGCGGCGGACGGCCTACGGGGACGAAAGGGCGCGGCGGTGGCCCTCGATGTGGAGACGGGCCGTGTCCGGGCGCTGGTGAGCGCGCCCTCGTACGACCCGTCGGCGTTCAGCGGGAATACGTTCGCGGACAAGGGGGCGTGGGAGGAACTGACCGGGAACCAGGACCATCCCCTGCTCGATCGCGCCCTGAGGCAGGCGGTTCCGCTGGGCGGGGCGTTCCATGCGGTGGTGGCGGCAGCGGCGCTGGAGAAGGGGCTATACGCGTCGGTGGACACGCCGGCACACGGGCCGGGCGGCACCGGCGGTTGCCAGAACGCCTCGATCAGGCAGGCGCTGCGAAACGGGTGCGACGAGGTCTTCACCGCCATGGCGGCGGAGGTGGGCCCGGATGCGGTGCGGTCGACGGCCGAGGCGTTCGGCTTCAACGACGAGCAGCTGAAGATGCCGGTGCAGGTTGCGGAAAGCACGTACGGCGACGGGGAGACGACGGCGACGCCGCTGCAGATGGCGAGGGTGATGGCGGTCATCGGAAACGGCGGCAGGCAGATCGGCCCGCAACTGGTGGACCGGATCGTGCATGGCGACGGCAGTGTGCAGAAGCCGGCGGGCTACGCGGCGGCGGGCCGACAGGTGATCAAGCAGGAGACAGCGGCCCAGCTGCGTTCGGCACTGTCGTCCGGTCAGCTGACGACCCGTACGGACAAGAACGCGTGGTCGGTGGCCCTGCTGCGCACGGCGGACGGCCATCTGCTGGGAGTGGCGGTACGGGCGGACGAAGCCGCGCCCAGCGGCACGGCCCCGTCGGCACCGGTCGTGGACCGTATGGCGAAGGCGGCAACCGGCTGAGGTCAGCCTTCGGGCCTTGAGGTCGGTACAGAGGCGCGGCAGGCCGCCCTTGGTCCGTACGGAGGTGGGGGGCGTGGCGACCGGGTTGTGACCGGGCAAGGGCTTCTTGGGACCGGTCAGTGGGCGGCTCGTGAGACCGGCACTCCCGGACGGAGGTGTGTACGTGCCACGGCTTCTGGTGGTACAGAACGACCCGCGTGCCGGTGCGGGCCGTCTCGGTGACTGGCTGACCGAAGACGGGCTGGAGCTGGAGGTGATCGCGGCCTACGACGGGGCGGAGATCCCCGCACGCCTGGAGCACCGGGCCCTCCTCGTCCTCGGTGGCGGGTACCTGCCGGACGAGGACGGGCGTGCGCCCTGGCTCGCGCGGACGCGGGCACTCGTGGCCCAGGCGCTGGAGACCGGGGCACCGGTCCTGGGCATCTGCCTGGGGGGTCAGTTGCTGGCTCATGTGGCCGGCGGCACCGTACGGGCGCTCATGGCCGTCATCACCGTGCCCACCGCACTCGGCCCGGTCCTCGGCCCGGTCCTCGGCGGCCTCGTCCTGCATCTGGCCGACTGGCGCTGGCTGTTCTTCGTCAACATTCCCTTCTGCGTCGTCGGCGGCTGGCTCGCCCGGCGCGATCTGCCCGACGACCGGCCCGCACCCGACCGCCCCCACGCCCGCCTGGACGTCGTCGGCCTGCTCCTGCTCTGCCCGGGCTTCGCCGCCCTCGTCCATGGCCTCTCCCAGGCCGAGGGCGGCGCGGGCTTCGCCGGCGCCAAGGTCCTCATCCCGCTGATCAGCGGACTCACCCTGGTCGGGGGCTTCATCGCCTGGGCGCTGACCCGCACCACCGGCGCCCTGGTCAACGTGCGGCTGTTCCGCCACCGCGCGGTGGCCTCCTCCTCCACCCTGCTGTTCCTGGGCGGCATCTCCCTGTTCGGGTCGATGATGCTGCTGCCCCTGTACCTTCAGCAGGTCCGCGGCGAGAACGCCCTCGGCGCCGGGCTGCTGCTCATCCCGCAGGGTGTCGGCGCGCTCCTCGCACGCAGCCTGGCAGGCAAGTACACCGATCGCATCGGCCCCCGCGGAGTCGCCGTCGCGGCATTCGCCTTTGTCGCCGCAGCCACCGTGCCGTTCGCCTTCGTCACCGCCGACACCAGCGAGGTCCTGCTCATGGCCGCGCTGTTCGTCCGCGGCATCGCTTTGGGTGCCGCCGTGATCGCGCCCATGGGCGCCGCCTACGTGAGGCTGGAGCACGAGGAGATCCCCGACGCCAGCATCATCACCCGCGTCACCCAGCAGATCGGCGGCGCAGTGGGCGTCGCCGTCCTCGCTGTCGTCCTCCAGCACAGCACCGGCGACGCCCACACCCCAAGCGCCCTGGCCGACGGCTTCGGCACCGCCTTCTGGTGGTCGGTGGCCTTCACCGCCGCCGCCGTCCCGCTGTGCCTGCTCCTGCCCAGCCTCCCCGAACCAACGGCCCCCGACGACGGCGCCGCCGAAGCAGAAGCTGCGGTCCATGGTCCTCTCCCTGGAGCCTTGCCGAGTGAGCCCGAAGCCGTCCGTAGCAGCAGGTCGGTGTTCTGGCCGGCCGGCTCGGGGCGGGGGCACAGCACCCGTCGACCATCGAACACCTGCCCTCTGGCATCAGGCAGTCGTCACGGCGCGCTGGCCGTGTCTTCGAAAGCCGGGTACGTCGGGGTGACGTTGCCCATCACGGTCCGGTCGCGGTTGGCGTGTCGCAGGATGCGCAGGGGGAGACCGCCTCCCCGGCCCCCCGAAACTTGGCCCCCGGCATGAGGTGACGAGGAGCGTGCACAGCGTGGACCAGGAGAACGTGAGCGCCACCCTGATGGTCGCGGTGCCCGCCGCGAGGGTGTTCGCGGTGCTGGCGGACCCGACGACCCATTCCGCGATCGATGGCACCGGATGGGTTCAGGAAGCCGTCGACCGGGCGCCGCTGACCGAGGTGGGGCAGATTTTCCGGATGGACATGTATCACGCCAACCATCCGAACGGTGACTACCAGGTGGCCAACAAGGTCCAGGTGTTCGACCCGCCGCGCGCCATCGGCTGGCTGACAGGTGAGGAGAAGGGCGACGGTCACCTGGAGTTCGGCGGCTGGATCTGGCGTTACGACCTTGCACCGCTCGGCCCGTCCGAGACCGAGGTGACGCTCACCTACGACTGGTCGGCGGTGCCACCGTTCATCCGGGAGTACATCCAGTTCCCGCCGTTCGGCCCTGAGCATCTCACCAACTCGCTGCACCATCTGGCCGAGCTTGTCTCCGGTAGGTGATGTCGTCGACCAAGGTGACCATCGGTACCGGCGACCTCGGACGCAGACGAACCCGGCCGCGGCGAGCACCCGGGGACGGACACCACGACGTCGCGAGGGCGGCGGCGCGGGTCAGGCGGGTGTGGTGACGCTCCGCGTGCTGGAGGAGACTGCCGCGCCTGTCCCGGTCAGACGGTTGGCGAGCTGGGTGCGGCGTGTCACGCCGAGTTTGCGGTAGGCGTGGGTGAGGTGGGTCTCCACGGTGCGGCGGGCCAGGTGGAGTGCCGCACTGATCTGGGCGTTCGTCTGGCCCTGGGCCGCCAGCTCGACGATGCGCCGCTCCGCCCGGGTGAGTGCGGCGCTGCCCGTCGTGCCCTGGCGGGTCCTGCGGGCGCCGCTGGCTCGCAGGGCGTTGTCGGCGGCGCGGAGCAGGCGTCCGGTGGCGGGAGCCGTGGCAGGCGCGTCCGGGGTGTCCGGGTGTTCGGGGCCGGGTGACAGCAGGCGCAGTGCCAGGGCGTGGGCTTCGTGCAGGTCCTCGCGACCCTTGCGGCTGTTCCCGGCGTCGATCCGTGCGTGGCCCAGGTCGAGGAGGGTCTCGATGAGTTCGACGGGGGCCGGTGCGGTCCTCAGCAAGGCTGCGGCCTCGCTCAGCGAATCGAGCCCCCGGCGGCCGCCGACGGCCGCGGCGTGGGCCCGCAGGGCTCGGCCGACCACGCGGGGTGTCCCCCAGGTCCGTGCGTGGCGCAGTTCCTCCTCGGCGAGGTCCAGGGCTCGCGCCGGCTGTCCGAGGCCGACCAGCGCGAGGGCGGCGCCGGAGCGCCAGGGGGTGGCCACAGGGCTGACGAAGTCGCGGGCGCTCTGACCACGGCCGCAGGAGAGGTAGTCGTCGAGGGCGGCCTGCCAGTTGCCTTCGTCCCTGTGCAGAAAGGCCCTGGCATAGCGCAGTTCGTTCCATTCCCAGGAGCTGTCGGCGCCCTCCTCGTCGAACGTGGCCAGCAGCCGCCGGGCCTGGGCACGGTGGCCGAGTTCGTAGTGGGCGAGTGCCACCATGGAGGTCAGGTGGGGCATGCGGATCCCCTGCCCGGTGCACGCGTCGAGGAGCGGGGCGTTCTCGGCGGTCACGCGCCGGAAGTCTCCGGCCCACAGGGCGGCTTCGGCGCGCACGCTGATCAGGCACTGTCGGCCGATGTCCGTCAGGTCCGGGAGCGCGGGCGGCGCGGGGAGGGCCTCTTCGGTGAAGGCGCGTGCCTCGTCCAGCCGGTCGGCCCACTGCAGCAAGGTGGCCGCGCTCCCCAGCCAGCCGCTGCGGAGCCGGGGGTCCACCGGTGCGGCCAGCCGTGGCAGAACACGGTCGAGGGCCTCGGTGGCCGAAAGCCGGCCGGTCCCGACCTCGTACTCGGTGACCAGGCCGCAGGCGAGTGGCTCGAAGGCGGCGGGGGCCGTCGCCGCCAGTTCCCGCATGTGGGCGACGGCATTGCGCCATGCGACCGCGTCGTGGGAGGCCATGACGGCGGCGGTGGTCTGCAGCACCCGGACGAGTTCGCCGTCATCCACGGAGCTGCCCACTTGGCGCATGACCCGCATGGCGGTGTCCGTGCGGCCCCGGGCGACGAGCGCCGCGCCGAGGGCGGGTGCGACAGCGGCGCGTTCATGGCGGTCGACGTGAAGCTCCAGCGCCGCGCGCAGCCTGCGGATGCCGGCATCCGCGCTGTGGGGCAGCTCCAGGGCACCGAGGCGCAGGGTGAGCCCGGCGCGGCGGGCGGGGGTGAGCGGAGCGGTGAGGGCGTGGCGGAGGAGGACGATGGCCTGGTCGACCCGGCCGCCGCGTACGGCGTCCTCGGCCGCGTCCTCCAGGGACTGCGTCATCCACTCCTCACCGGGCCGGTCGAGGTGGAGCAGCTGGGCGGCGACGTTCGCCGCAGGTGCACCGCGCTCGTCGAGCAGGCGGGCGATACGGCCGCGCAGTGCTCCCAGTTCGGCCGGGTCGACCGCCGCGAGGGCGGCTTCGCGTGCCAGCGGGTGGGAGAAGAGGCGGCCGAGGACGGACGCGCTCACCGGCGTGGCACGGTGTTCCGGGAAGGGGCCGGCAGTCTCGTGGAGCAGGGCGCCACCGAGCGATGAGGCGCCGCCCCCGGCTACGGCGAGTGCCAAGGCGGTACGGCGCGACCATGGAGTCGCCCGGGCCTGCATCCAGTGGACGATCGCGTCGCGGTAGCAGCTTCCGCCGAGCTGGGACAGCGTGCGGGGCAGCGGACCCTCGCGGAAGTCGGCGAGGAGGGCGTGCACCAGCGTCGGGTTGCCGGCGCACGCCCGGACACACAACGCGGCCCGGTCGGCGTCGTGTCCGCGGGCAGCCACCAGGCGGGCTACGGATTCCGGGCCCAGCGGGCGGAGCACGACGGACGTGCCCGTCGCATCGGGCAGCACGGTGGCGCCCTCCTCCCAGCACTCGGTCAGGACCAGCAGCACGGGTAAGCCCGCCAGTCGACGGGCCAGGTAGCCGATCCAACGACGTGAGGCCATGTCGGCATCGTGCAGGTCATCGACGGCCAGGAGCACGGGCCGCCGAGCGGCGGCCCGTGCCAAGCGGGACACAAGACGGTGGAAGACCCGCTGCTCCTCGGCAGCCGGCAGGTCCGCGAAGGGCACCTCCCCGGCCTCGGGGAAGAGCTGGCGCACGAGAGCGAAGGGAAACCCCGACTCCTCCGGCGAACAGCCCGCGTGCAGCACGCTCATCGTCCCGCCCGCCGCCTCGCGCCCCGTCACCTCCCTCAACAGGGCAGTACGCCCCATCCCCGCCACCGCACCGAACACCAGCCATCGTCCCTCGCCGGCCCGCGCGGACTCTCCTGCCCTCGCCGCGGCCGATACCGCTTCATCGCGTTCGAGAAGCACCTTCCCCATGCCCAACTCCTCCACCTCGGTGCACGCGGCGCCGCTCCACACGGGACGCCCGAGAGGAATGATGTAGGCCAAAAGTCGCGAAATTCCCCACTCTGGGCTGACCTACCGCTGGAAACCGGTCAACCTGCGGCCCGGCGGCCGGCTGCCCGCCCCCGCCACGCCGTCGGCCTGCGTGATCGACGCGCAGAGCGTGAGACCCTCCACCGTCGGGCCCGCCGCGGTGGCCTCACCCCGTACGCGTGACGAGGATCAGGGGGATCTCCCGGTGCGCCGCGTCTCGATAAGCCGCGTACGAGGGCATCTCGGCCACCACCACCGGCCACAGGCGCTCCGCCTCGGCCGGGCTCGCGGGGCGGGCGGTCGCCAGGAAGGTCTCGGCGCCGACCTGGAGCGTGACGACAGGGTCCGCCGTCAGGTTCAGATACCAGGACGGGTGGCGGTCCGCGCCCGCGTTGGAGGCCGTCAGGACGTACACGTCACCGTCCCGTACGTAGGCCAGTGCCGTGCGGCGCAGTTGCCCGGACCGGCGGCCCCGGGTGGTGAGCAGCAGATCCGAGATCCCGGGCCGCGGCTGTCCGGCGGTCTCCTCGAAGCGCCGGATGTGTTCGGCGACCCAGGGGTTCGGGCTGTCCACGACGGATTCGGTGAGGGTCATGCCCCGGTCACCCCCGCGTGCGTACCGTGCAGTGACGGCACCTCGATCTCGTCGAGCAGAGCTCGGGCGAAGTCCGCGTGCGTGATGCGGGAGCCGGCATCGGCCGGAGCGACGGCGTAACCGCCGGCCGGTCCGCCCGCGTGGTCGAAGTCCCCGGCCGGGCTCAGCACCACCCAGTCCAGCGCCTGCGGCGCTGCCTCCCGCAGCGCTTCGGTCCCGGCGCCGTGGCCGGCGTAGAACTCCCGCCACTCCTGCGGATATCCGGGGGTGTCCATCAGCAGCGTCCCGGCCCCCGTCGGCAGTACGGAGGCGAGCCCGACCGACACCAGCCGCCCGACCCCCGCCTGCGGCAGGCCCGCCGCGAGGGCGCGGGCCATTGCGGGGAAGAACACGCCCGGTGCCGCCGTCTGGTCGTGGACGGCGACCACCGCGGCGTCGTGACCGGCCGCCAGCCGGGCCACGTCCGCCGCCGAGGTGACGTCCCCGTCCGCGCGGCCCGCCTCGGTGACCTCGTACCCGCGTGTCCGTGCCTCCGCGACGGCTGCCCGCCCGACCCGGCCGCCGGCCCCGAGCACGATGACCCTGCCCTTGCTGATCCCTCTGTGGTTCGTCATGTGGCAGACCCTAGGGAAAGAGGTGGTTACCGATCGGATACCGGTCTACCGTACGGATCATGAACCAGCTCCCGCCGCAGCCCACTCCCCCGCCCCTGGATCCGGAGATGTTCGACCCCGTCTGCCCGTCCCCGCTGGTCCCGTTCCGGGTCGGGGACAAGTGGGCCTCACTGATCCTGCGCTGCCTCGAAGACGGCCCGCGTCGGTTCTCCGAGCTCAAGGTCCCGCTGCGGGGCATCACCTCGAAGTCCCTGACCCAGTCCCTGCGCAGCCTGGAGCGCGACGGCTTCGTCGTCCGGGCCGAGCACGAGACCCCGGAGCGGCGCGTCGAGTACGCGCTGACCCCGCTCGGCCGGGGGCTGCTGGGCCCCCTGGACGCGGCGTGCGAGTGGACCCGGGAGCACTGGGACGAGCTGATCGACGCTCAGGAGGCGGGACTGTCGAGGGTGCCGGTCTAGTCGTCCGGCCCGTCAGAGGCTACCGCCCACCGCATCGGGGTGGACGGCCAGCGGGTTGGGGACGGGCAGGTAGCGGGGTTGAGTGCCGTCCGCGGCGATCCAGCGGGAGAGGAGGTTGGCCTTGGCCGGGACGGTGGACATCGCGAGGAGGGTGGCGGTCTCGGGCAAGCCGCGTTCTTTGTCGTACCGCTCGAACTCCAGCCGCGCGGCCGGCCACAGTGCACCTGCAGCCCCGGGAAAACGGTGGGTGAGGGCGTTGGCGATCTCGCTGAGGTTGTTGACGACGAGGCAGTACACCAAGCGCTGCCAGGCCGCCTCGCGCGGCGTCCCGGGGATGACTTTGGCGCCCTCGGTGTCACGGAAGACGGCCTGGACGGGATTGCCGTCCGCGTCCACGGCGATCAGGGTGTTCTGCAGGTGGCACTCGACCGCCACGCCGTGCCGGGCGTACGCCTCCAGCACGGGTGGGACGACGCGGCCCAGGTAGGCCGACCACCAGTGCAGCGGGTCGCTGAGGCGGTCGAGGGGGTTTCCGTCGAAGTCCTCGGTGAGCGCGGCGGCCAGCACCGTGGTGGCGCCCGGCAGCAGGTGGCCGTCCAGACCGTCGCGGACCAGGACCGGGAAGATCTCCTCAAGGCCGCGGGCCGTGCGGTGCCCGGGTTCGCTCAACCAGGCCGCGGGCCCTGCCATGGCGGCGAAGGCGGCAGTGGCCAGTGGGTCGGTGCGGCGCCCCTGGCGCAGTTCGTGCCGCCGCATCCGCCGGACGTCGTTGGTGATCTGCACCTCCAGGCTGAACTTCAGGAACAGGTCGGCCGATCCAGGGCGCTCGGGGCTGCCGGGGACATGAACCGTGCGCACCGAGGAGGTCGCCCGGGCCTGCCAGGGTGTGGTGCCCAGCCGGACGAGCCGGCCCTCGGCGAAGGCGGTCCGCACGGCCGGCAGGTGGTGGGTGAGAGCGAACTGCCAGGGATGGGCGGGCAGCAGGCGGTAGCCGGGCGGGGCCTGGCCCAGGGCGTCGAGGGCACGGGGGTCTCCGGCGTCGATCACCGTGTCCTCCCGGACGCCCAGCAGGAGGAGCGGGAAGCGGGCGTACGCCTCGGGGGCGTAGCGCAGCCAGGCGGCGGGCGGGCCACCGCCGCTGCGGGCCTTGGGGGCCGGGTGGAAGGGGTGGCCCATGACGAGGGCCTGTTCGGAGCGCAGCCACAGGTCGTGGGGTGGGGCGGTGTGGGCCCGGGCGGCCAGGATGGCCTCCAGGGCCTCGCGGCTGGCGAGCATCTCGGCGACCAGGGCGGGGTTGGAACGCGCGGTGAGGGCCCGCATCTCCTGGGCGGTGAGGTCGATGAGGTCGGCGTGATGCAGGAGGTGCCAGGCCGCATCGTTCCACAGTGCGGGCGAGGAGGGCCGGTGGCCCGTGCGCACGCGGAGCAGTCGGCCGCTGGCGCGCAGGCGGTGGACGGCGTGGCCGGTGGACGTGGTCCAGGCCGGTTCGGCGGCCTCGCGAAGCAGACAGTTGAGCAGAGGCGTTATGGACAGTTGTTCGGCGACTCGGGCGAAGTCATGCATCGGGCATCAGTATGTATCGGGCATGAGTGTGTGCGGAACGTGCCGGCGTATGGAGGGGAATCGCGTGTGCGGTACCGCCGCCGAACGGGAGCTGTCAGAGCAATTGGGCGAGATACGCCCGGAGTTGGCCGATGCCTACGTCGCCGGCCTGCCCGGGGCGCGGGCCGCGGTGCTGGCGCGGTTGTGGCGGGGGCTCGTTCACGAGCCGTTGCCCTGGGTCGTGAGCCGTCTCGCCGGGCGTGACGGCGTCAGGCTGCGGTTGGCGGACGGGCGGTGCCTGCACGGTCCGCCGTCGGACCCCTGGGCGACGGGGACGGCGGTCGCCTGCGTCGAGCTGGACGGCCGCCCGTTCGATCACCCGGCCCGGTTGCTGACGGCCCTGGCCGTGCCGGGGGGCGAGCGTGTCGCCGCCGAGATCGACCACAGCACCGCATCGATGGCGCTCTCCCGCACCGCCCCTCGTGCCGCGGGCCCGCCTGCGGCCCCATGGGAGTGGGAACAGCAGTCGCCGGACGGGCATCCCTATCACCCCGCCTGCCGGTCCCGGCCCGGTTTCTCGGCCGCCGATCAGCTGGCGTACGCGCCGGAACACCGGCCGGTGGTGAGCCTGCGACTGGCACCGGTGGCCGGCGCCACGGTGCGCGGCCCGTGGCCGGCGGACCTGCGCGACGGCCGGCTCACGCTGATTCCGGTGCACCCGTGGCAGGCCGAGCACACCCTGACCGGCCGGGCCCTGCTGCCCGGGCCCAAGGCCCAGCCGCTGCTGGCCCTGCGAACGCTCGACCTCGGCCGGAACGTGCACGTCAAAACCGCGTTGAGCACCCAGCTCACCTCCGCGGTGCGGGACATCTCCGCCTATTCGGTGGAGAACGCCCTGATCACCTCCGACGCCGTCGAACGTGCCGCGGAACGCCTCGGTGGCCGGCTGCACATCGCCCGGACCCTGGCGGCGGCCGGAGCGGGCACACCGGACTTGGCAGCGGTGTTACGGCAGTCTCCGTACGTGCACGCCGGGCCGAGGGAGCAGGTGGTGCCGGTGGCGGAACTGCCCGCGTACTTCGCCCCGTTCGCGCCCGGCGAGCGGCAGAGCCGGATCATCGAGTTCGCGCACCTGGCCGTGGAGGTTTGCCTGGACCTGCTCGGCCTGGGGGTGGCCCTGGAGGCGCACGGCCAGAACCTCCTCGCCGTCCTCGACGGGGAGGGCCGGGCCCGGCGACTCGTCTACCGCGACCTCGCCGACGTCCGCATCAGCCCCGTCCGGCTGGCCCGCCACGCGCTCTCACCGCCACCGCTGACCGGCCGACTGCTCAACGACGATCCCGCCGTTCTCCGCCGCAAGGTCTTCGGCTGCCTGGTCACGGGCGCCCTGGGCCCGCTGGCCGGAAGCGCCTCGGCCCTGGGCACGATCCTCCGGGCCGCCACCCAGGGCCTGCCCCCGACCCCCGACCTGCGGGCCCTCATGACGGAGCGGCTTCCGGCAAAGGCGCTCACCTTGATGCGGCTGGCTCCGGGAGGTGACCAATGGGCGCTGCTGCCCAATCCGGCCCTGCTCTGCTGAACGTGGCCGCCCCGCCCGGCCCGCCCCGGCGATCCCGGCCCGGCGATCCCGTCCCGCGCCGGTCCGGCAGGGACGGTCCGGTCGCCTCCCGGCGAAACCGGACCGCCCTGCGACGTCGGCGTGCGCGGCACCGGTGCCGTCAGCCGGTCAGCTTCCGGGCAGCCAGGGCGGTGCCCTCGATCCGGGCGCGGATCTTGGCGAAGGCGGTGTCGCGCGAGGTGGAGGTGTCGTCGGCGAACGGCGAGAAGCCGCAGTCGTCGCACGTCCCCAGGCGGTCCAGGGGCAGGTGGCGGGCGGCGGTCAGGACCCGGTCGCGGACCTCTTCGGGGGTCTCGACGCGGGGGTCGAGGGGGTCGGTGACCCCGACGAAGACCCGGGCCTGCCCGGGCAGGTGGTCGGCGAGGATGCCGAGAACCCTCTCCGGGTCCGGCTCACTGGCCAACTGGACGTAGAAGGCCCCGGCTTCGAGCCGCAGCAACCCGGGCAGCAGCCCGGCGTAGTCGACGTCGAGGCTGTGGGTGGAGTCCTGGTCGCCGCCCGGGCAGGTGTGCACGCCGATCCTGGCCCGCTCGGTGGCGGTGAAGCGCTCCAGAACGCGGTTGTTGAGCGTGATGAACTGCTCCAGCAGGTCACCTGACGGGTCCAGCTTCAGCGCGAGGCGGGCTTCGGTGAAATCGAGCTGGACCACGTGGGCGCCGGAATCCAGGCAAGCACGGATCTCGGCCTCGGCGCCGGCGGTGAGATCGTCGAGGAAGGCTTCGCGGGGATAACCGTCGATGCCGTCCGCCGGATAGAGCAGGCTGAGGGCCGAGGGGGCGATGACGGCCTGCTTGACGGGGACGGTCGCGTGCCGACGGGCGGCCCGCAGATAGCGGTCGGCGTGCACGCCGTAGCGCATCGGTCCGGCCGTCAGGCGGGGCAGCTGCCGCTGGTGGCCGTCGGCGAAGGGGATGACGGCGCCGTCGGGTGCCAGCCGGAGCTCACCGGCGAGCGGGTAGGTGGCGAAACTGGGCTTGGACTGCTCGCCGTCGGTGACGACCGGCGAACCGACCTCCTCCAGACGGCGGACGGTGTCGCGGACCGCGCGGTCCTGGGCGGCGGCCAGCTCGTCGTCGCCGATCCGGCCGGCTGCATGAGCCGCCGTGGCGTCGAGCAGCTCGGCGGGCCGGGGGATGCTGCCGATGGGCTCCGTGGGGATTCCCACGCAGGCCGCGGTCACGGGTGGACCTCCAGCTGCGCCCGGCCGCTGCTCCCGCGCAGACCGGAGGAGAGACACTCCGTGGGCAGCTGGGAGGAGCCCGCGAAAACGGTCCGCTGCGCCGGCTGTCCCTTGCCGCGCCCCTCGGTGACGTGGCCCGTCAGCCTGACGATCTGGACGTCGGTGACGCGGAGCGTGGTGCCGCTGTCGTAGACGATCAGTGATCTCTTGCCGTCGGCATAGCGAACGGTCTCGGTGAGGCGGGCTCCGCCCAGCGTGAGGCAGGACGCGTCCGGGGACTGCCCGTCGAGCGAGCCGGTGGCCGGCAGGGTCCGGCCCGGAGCGACGGTGCAGACGTAGCGGGCGTCCACGGTGATGTGCGCCCGCCGGGGCACGAGGGTCAGGGGCGGGTCGTAGGTGCTGTCGCTGGCACCCACGCACAGCACGCCCGGGGTGTCTCTCTGCCTGCCCCCGTCGGCCTGACCGGCCGGAGCCCCCGCCCAGCACGCTCCCACCAAGGCCATGGAACTCAGAGCCACCGCCGCACCGCGCCCGCCGATCATGTGCCCTCCAAGCAGTCCGGATCCGCCACGGCCCCTGCCTACCCCGGGCGCCTCCCCGGGCACCCGGCTCTCGCAGCGGACCGACCGCGCGCATCCCACGTGTGCGCGGGAGGCGCACTCCGCGCACCACGTCACTGCAACGCGAGCCGTCCCGGCACCCCTTGGGCCCGGGCGCACCGCGGGTAGGGAGAGCCGGACGCGCGGACACGGCTCTCAGCCGCGAACCCGACGGACCGGATGGACCCGAGGGGCCCGAGGGACCGGATGGACCCGACGGACCCGATGGGTCCTGCGAACGCGATGGAAAGGACCCCTGGTGGACGACATCACCGCAAAGCGACTTGTCTTCGCCATGTTGGACGCGGACGGGGACGGCGTCATCTCGCAGGAGGAATACTCCGCGCGCGCCGAACGCGTTGCCCTGGCGACGGGACGCGCCGAGGACGATCCCCTCGTCGTCAGCGCACGGGCGGCCGGGCAGAAGGCATGGGCGGCGATGGACGCGAACGGGGACGGAGGAGTGACCTTCGAGGAGTACGCGGCATGGGCCGGCGCCGAGGCGTTCGACACCGTCTGCAGGCCCGTGCTCAGTGCGCTGTTCGACCTCGCCGACACCGACGAGGACGGCGCCCTGGACCTGCCGGAGTTCACGGCCCTGCGTACGGCGCTGGGTAATCCGGTCACCAACATCGAAGCGGCTTTCGCCGTGCTGGACACCGACGGCGACGGGTACGTCATCCGTGACGACTACCTCGCCTCGGTCCGTGCGCACGTCAGCGGGGGCCCCTCCCCCGTGGGTGCGGCCCTGTACAGCCGGACGGACTCGCCGTGAGCCCGTCCGGAGGCGGCTCGTCGTCCAGTCCTCATCGTCCAGTACATCGGTTCCGCTTGTGTGCCCGGCAGGCCCCGCGTCCCCTCGCCGGCGTTCACGCTGATCCGCCGGGTCGTGTACGAATGGATGTGCCAAGAGGGGCGGCGTGTCGCGACCGGGGCAACGAGGCCGCTGGGCGACGCTTCACGAAGTCTTCCCAGAAGGGTGTGGCGGATGCTGGTGCTCGGACGCTCGCAGGTCGAGGGCCTCCTTGAGACGGACGCGCTGATCGATGCCCTGGCCACTGCGATGGCCGACCTCAGCGCGGGCCGCGCCTCGGCTCCCGATCGCGTCGCCGCGCTCGTGCCCGAACGGGAGGGGCTCCTGGCCGCCATGCCCGGCTACGTGCCCTCGGCCGCGGTGCTCATGAGCAAGCTGGTCTCCCTCTTCCCGCACAACGCCGGGACCCCGCTGCCGACCCACCAGGCGGTCATCATGGTGTTCGACCCGGACACCGGCGAGCCCACGGCCCTGCTGGACGGTACGGCCATCACCGCGGCGCGGACCGCCGCCTGCTCGGCGCTGTCCGCGCGGCTCCTGGCACGCGAGGACGCCACCGTGCTGGCGGTCCTGGGCACGGGCGCGCAGGCCCGCTCCCACGCCCACGCGATCAGCCGGGTCCGCCCCATCCGGCAGATCCGCGTGGCCGGCCGGGACCCGGCCAAGGCCGCAGCCCTCGCCGTCGAACTGTCCGAGGCCCTGGACGCGGACGTACGGGCGGCCCCCACCTACGCCGCGGCGCTCGACGGCGCGGACATCGCCGCCGCGACCACTCACTGCCGCGAACCCGTCATCCGCCTCCCCTGGCTCACTCCCGGAGTGCACGTCACTTCGGTCGGCTACAACCCGGACGGCCGCGAGATCGACGACGCCACCATCGCCCAGGCCCTGGTCTGCGTCGAGTCGCGACAGGCCGCGCTCGCGCCCTTCCCCGCCGGCAGCAACGACCTGCTCGTCCCGATCCGCGACGGCCACATCACGGCCGACCACGTCCACGCCGAGCTGGGCGAACTCGTCTCCGGCACGAAGCCCGGCCGCACCTCGCCCGGGCAGATCACCCTGTACAAGTCGGTCGGCGTGGCCGTGCAGGACGCCGCGGCCGCGGCCTTGGTCGTCGCCGCCGCCCGCGAGCGGACGGTCGGCGAGGAGATCACGCTGCGGTGATCCGGTGCACGGCTCCGCAGGGGGCCCGAGGGCGGCAGCGCCGGCACCCGCGAAGGCGTGAACCATGGTGAGCGAACAGGACGAGGGCCCCGCTGATGCCGTGGACGGGACGGCTGCGTCAGAGAGCCGGGTCCGGGTGGGCCGGCCTCCTGCCCTTGACCGCCCATGCGCGGGCGGTCAGCGCGATCGACCCGTCCGGCTGCACGGGCAGCATCTGGCGAAGCGTGTCCCGCACACGGTCGCGGGTGGCGGGTGCGAGGGCGGCGACGTATCCGGGGGCCGGGCCCTGCCCGGACAAGAACGGCTCCCACAGATCCGCGAACCCGGCGAAGACGGCGGGCACCTCGACCGGGGCGACCACCACGTCGGCGAGCCCCGCGCCCTCCCACAGCGCCCGCAGCCGGCCCGGGCGGCACAACGGGAACCGGCGGCCCTCGTCCAGCGAGGTGGCGGACGGGTCGACGGCGGCCGCCGCATCCCAGAAACGGCGCAGGAACGGCATGCCCTGCGCGTAGTCCCACACGTACGCGGCGACCAGCCCGCCCGGTCGCACCACCCGTACCGCCTCGGCCGTCGCCGCGTCCGGTGCCGGCAGGAAGTTGAGCACCAGCGCGCTGACGGCCGCATCGCATCCGCCGTCGCGCACCGGCAGCGCCAGCGCGTCGGCCACCACGAAGGACGCCGGTGCGCGGACGGCGGCACGGGCCGAGACCACGAAGCCGGCGGAACGGTCCAGGCCCACCACCGCCCGGGGCCGGCACCGGGCGACCACCGTCGCGGTCAGCACGCCCGTACCGCAGCCCACGTCCAGCCACCGCAGCCCGTCGCCGCAGCCGAGCCACGGAACGAACTCCTGAGCCACCAGGCGGCTCCACCGGCCCATGTAGCGCTCGTAGGCGTCCCCGGCCACCCACGTGTCGAACCGCTGCCGCTCCCGCTCCCGCATGCCACCCACGATCCGGGACCGGGCCCGCGGGTGCCACCGGGGCGAGACTCCGCGTGACGCGTGGTGCGCGGCGCATGACGCGTGATGCGGAAGAACCCGTCGCGGAAATCCCGTGGACGTGGCACCCGCGGCCATGGCAAACTGATCTTGTCGACGCCGAAGGGGTGTAGCTCAGCCCGGCCAGAGCAGCGGACTCCAAACCCGCTAGTCGCAGGTTCAAATCCTGTCACCCCTGCTGACGGTCAGTCAGGCACACTGCCTCTGACCAGCGGAAATATGCAACGCGGGGCTGCCACATCACTTGTGGCAGCCCCGCCGTTTTTCTCAGGTGCGCTGGCGTGAGGGCGGGAGCCGCGACCGCAGGACCGGGACCGAGAACTTCGGCAACCTGCCGGATGCCGAGCAATTCAGAGACCTCGTCAACGCTCACGGCCGGCACTGGCCGCCCGGCTGGGTACGCGTCGGCCGGTATGTCCTGCGCTGACGGCAGGGTCTTGGTCGTGCCGTCGGCGAGGGTCACCTCGGTGGGGCATTCGCAGGCGCCGATGTAGGTGGCGGAGCAGTGGGGCAGCAGGTGCAGTACGGGGAGCTGGCGCACGCGCAGCAGTGATCAGGGACGGTCCATCCGTTACCGCCGCAGATGATGCAGTCGTCTCCGCTGCCGCCGCAGGCTTCGCAGTCCTCGACCTGGTCGCCGAGGCGGGACGGGCATGCGTCGTCCTCGTCCGTGATCAGGGGCTCAGAGTTGGTTGTCATCACGTCTCCTTGAGTGGGTCGGGACGCGGGTGGTCGGCCGGTGTATTCAGTCAGGGCTTGGCGTCTGCGGCGGGGACGTCAGCGATCCGCTGGAGTGCTGCGGCCGTGACCGCCCCCCTCGCCTGGGCCCCGGCGCCGCGACGGCCCAGACACCCGTGCCGACGCCCTCCGCCTCCGCTGCTCCGACCGAGACGCCCGAGCCCGACACGGGCAGCGTCTCCATCGTCAAGAAGGACCCGGCCGGCGCCGTCCTCCCGGGCGCCGCATTCCTCCTCGACGCGGCCGGCCAGGAAGCCGGCGCTGGCAAGACCGACGCCCAAGGCAAGCTGACCTTCACCGGTCTCGCCCCCGGCATCCACCGGCTCAAGATACGCGGCATGTGGGAGTGGGGCGCGGCGCGGCGGGACGTCGCCCCCCCAGTGGCTTCCCGGTTCACGCACCGGAGGCGCCGCGGGGGTGCACGGTGCCTCCGGCCGACGCGATCAGCGTCGGTCAGGCGCGCACGAGGTACCACGCACCCTGGCCGTTGCAGCCGTTACGGTCGTGGTTGGTGGTGCGGTAGCCGGGCGGGATGGGTGCGCCCGAGCAGGCCCATACGCCGTCACGGGCCAGTTGGTTGTACCACGAACCCTGGCCGTTACAGC